>NZ_JACSQV010000009.1:75511-190311 GCF_014836445.1 Cellulomonas avistercoris | reverse complement strand
GACCGAGGTTGCCCGAGCCGACGACGACCACGTCCGGCACGTCCCCGTGGGCGGCCGGGGCCCGGCCGTGCTCGCGGCCGCGGGGGCCGCCGTCCTCGCGGCGCCCCCCCCCGCGCCGCCCGGCCACCGCGCGCGCGAGCGCCGCGGGGGCCGCGCGCAGCGGCACGTCGCGCGGCAGCCCCAGCGGGACGGCCACGGCCGCGACGGTGAGCACCCACGCCCAGTAGTCCAGGCCGAGGAACGCCCAGATGCTCCCGTGCATCGCCAGCACGGCGAGCGCGAACGGGATCCGGGTGACGCGCAGCGCGAGCAGCACGGGCGCGCCGAGCTCGAGGCAGATGGCCCCGCCGGCGAGCAGCTGCGGCAGCAACGGCTGGTCGGCGACCAGGTGGGTGAACCCGTCGCCGAACGGGGACGTGCCCCAGCGCAGCACCCACGCCATGTTGTCGCCGAGGACCCAGTCGATGCCGCTGTGCCGCATCTTCTGCGCGCCGGTGAGGAAGTACACGGTGGCGACGACGGCCAGGGCGGCGCGCGGCGGCCAGCCCCACGCGACCCGCTCGTCCCGCGCGTCCACGTCCCTGCCGGGCACCCGGGCGAGCAGCAGGACGGCGCCCACCGTGACTGTCAGGACGTCGTTGTGCATGACCTTGCCCGAGCTGCCCCACAGCCCCGCCAGGACCGTGTAGGCCACCCACGCGAGCGCGAAGCCGGCGCGCGGGCTGCGACGGGCCACGACGAGCGTCACGCCGGCCAGGCCCGCGACCTGCAGCGCCACGAGCAGCCACGGCGGCACCGGCGCGGGGAACCAGCCGACCAGGCTGGCACGGAACGTCAGGACCTCGGGCCGTTCGGCCACGAGCGTCCAGTCGCGGGTCGCGAGCCGCAGCCCGATGACGAGCGCGACGAGGGTGTGCACCTCCAGGAGGCGGAACGCCGGGCCCGGGGCGACCAGCCGGTCGTCGACGCGCGCGAGCAGCCCCCGACGGCGCGTGACCGCGGGCGCCGCCGCGCTCACGGGTCCACCTCGACGAGCAGCGTGCGGGACGTCTCGCGTCGTTCACCGGTGTCCGGGTCCAGCTCGAGCACGACCCGCTCGAACCGCGCGTCCGCGACGCCTCCGGGGTCGATGCCCGCGGCCTGCAGCCAGGCCCGGACCATCGCCCGCTGCTCGCCCGGTGCGGCGTCGCGCACGCGCGGGTACTGCCGCCCGGTCGTGACGACCACCGGGTTGCGCGGGTCCAGGCGCACGGGCGTCCGTGTGCCGTCGGGTGCGACCGCGACCAGCTCGACCGACGCCGCGGTACCCGTGCGCACGTCGCTGAACAGCCGGTACGCGGTCAGCGGCCACAGCTCGAGCTGGACGGCCGCGACGAGCAGCAGGAGGCCGACGGCGGACCAGGTCACGCGCCGCGCCCGGCGGCGCTCGCGCGTCTCGTCGTCCGCGGGTTCCCCCGTCGACCGCAGGCCCGCCTGACCACCGTCGTCGACCACACGTCCCTCGACCTTCTCGCGCCCCGGATGTCCAGGTCGTCAGGTTACGGGCGGGCACCGCGCCCGGGGGCGGGTTCGCGTCCTGGACCCGCGCGACGCGAGAATGACGCCCATGGACGTCGTCGTCGTCGGTTCCGGCCCCAACGGTCTCGCTGCTGCGGTCACGATGGCGCGCGCCGGGCTGTCCGTCACCGTGCTGGAGGCGCAGCCCACCGTCGGCGGCGGCGCACGCACGCTGGACCTCGGCCTGGCCGACGGCGTGGTGCACGACGTCTGCTCGGCGGTCCACCCGATGGCGTGGGCCTCGCCGTTCTTCCAGGCGTTCGGGCTCGAGCGCCGCGTCGAGCTGCTGGTCCCCGAGGTCTCGTTCGCCCAGCCGCTGCCGGACGGCCGCGCCGGGATCGCGTGGCACGACCTGGACCGGACGGTCGAGGGGCTCGACGAGGACGGGCCCGCGTGGCGCTCGCTCGTCGGTGCGCTGTCGCGGCACACCGACGACGTCGTGCGCGTGGCCCTCGGCGACAAGCGCAGCATCCCGGCGGGCCTGCTGCCCGGCGGCCTCGTCGGGGCGGCCCGGTTCGGCCTGGGCGTCGCCGAGCAGGGCACGCCCGCGTGGGGCGCGCGGTTCCGCGGCGACGTGGCCCCCGCGCTGCTGACCGGGGTCGCGGCGCACGCCATCTCGCGCCTGCCGAGCCTCGCCGGGGCGGGCACGGCCCTGCTCCTGGCGTCGCTGGCGCACGCGGGCCAGGGCTGGCCGATCCCCCGCGGCGGCTCGGGTGCGATCGTCGCGGCCCTGGTCGCGGACCTGCGCGCGCACGGCGGGACGGTCGTCACCGACCACCCCGTGCGCTCGCGCGCCGACCTCCCGGCCGCGCGGTGCTACCTGTTCGACACCACGCCCCGCGGCCTCGTGGACGTGCTGGGCGACGAGCTGCCCGCCCGCCGGCGCGCGGCGCTCGAGCGGTACCGGCACGGCGACGCCGCGTCGAAGGTCGACTTCGTCCTGTCGGCGCCCGTGCCGTGGGAGCACCCCGACGTCGCACGCGCCGGCACCGTGCACGTGGGCGGGACGCGCGCCGAGATGGCGCGCGCCGAGGCGGACGTCCACGCGGGCCGGCACGCCGAGCTGCCGATGTGCCTGGTCAGCGACCCGTCGGTCGTCGACGACGGCCGCCGCAGCGGTGACCTGCGTCCCCTGTGGTCCTACGCCCACGTCCCGGCGGGCTCGGACGTCGACACGACCGAGGCCGTCACGCGGCACATCGAGCGGTACGCCCCGGGGTTCCGGGACGTCGTCGTGGCGTCCCGGTGCGTGCCCGCGTCGCAGATGTCGCACCACAACGCCAACTACGTCGGGGGCGACATCTCCGCCGGCGCCGTGGACCTGCCGCAGATGTTCGCGCGGCCCACGCCGACGCTCGACCCGTACGCCGCCGGCGTCGACGGCGTGTACCTGTGCTCGGCCGCGACGCCGCCGGGGCCCGGCGTGCACGGGCTCGGCGGGTGGTTCGCCGCGAGCCGCGCGCTGCGCCGCGAGTTCGGGATCCGCGTCCGGTCGGTGTTCGCCGCCTGACTGGCCCGCGACGCCTCAGACGTCGTCGCCGGTCCCGTCCGTCTGGGTGTCGTCGAGGTCGCGCGTCAGCTCGTCGACCACCAGCAGGTCGTTGCGGACCTTGCCGGTGCGGAAGCCCGCGCGCCCGACCATGTGCGCGGCCACCGGTGCCGTGAGCATCTGGAAGATCGCCACGAGCACGAGCGCCCACACCGCACCGCCCTCGCGCAGGCGCAGCGCGAGCCCGACCAGCACGAGGATCAGGCCCAGCACCTGCGGCTTGGTGCCGGCGTGCATGCGGGCCAGCAGGTCGGGGAAGCGCAGGGCGCCGACGCCCGCGGCGAACGCGAAGAACGCACCGCCCAGCAGGCAGATGATCGACACGGCGTCCGCGGCCGTCTCCCACATCGTGGCGGTCATCGTGCCTCCTCGTCGGCGGGGCCGCCGTGGTGCTCGTCGTCCGGCTCGTCCTCGACGGTGTCGCGCGAGCTCGACGGGACGTCGCGCTCCGCGTCGGCGACGGCCTGCTCCTCGGCCTCGACCACGCGGCGACGACGGCGGCGCGTCTCCTCCTCCTCCTGCTCGAGGCGACGCTTCTCGGCCTCCTCGGCGGCGACCTCCTCACGCGTGCGGACGCGCCCCTCGCCCTCGGGCTCGACGGCCGCGAACCGCGCGACCGTCACCGACCCCACGAAGCCGACGAGCGACAGCACGACGAGCAGGGGCACGACGTCGGCACGCCGGAAGTACGCCGCGTACAGGGCGACCGCGGCGATCATCGTCGTGACGACGATGTCGAGCGCGACGGTCCGGTCGAGGATCGACGGGCCCTTCTCGGCCCGCACGATCGCGAAGGCCGCACCGAGGGTCAGCAGCACCCCGCCGACCACGACGACGACGTCGAACGGGCTCATCGCGACGCCACCTCCCGGTCACGGCGGCTGCGGGGCAGGCCCGCGTCCGCCAGCTCCTCGTCGGACGCGAGCGCCCGCAGGATCCGCGCCTCCTGGTCGAGCACGCTCTGGCGCGCCTTCTCGACGCCGCCGCTGGTCTCGACGTCCAGGACGTGCACGTACAGGCGTCCGGTGAGCCGGTGCGCCTCGACGATGATCGACCCGGGCACGAGGGACACGAGCTCGGCCGTCATCGTCAGGTACAGGTCGGAGTGGCTGCGCAGCTGCACGCAGATCACCGCGCCCCGCGGCGTGTACCGGGGCCGCAGCGCCACCAGGCTGACCTCGAACGACGCGCGCACGAGGTCGACCGCGAACCGCCCGAGCAGCACGAGCAGGCCCACCGGGTGGACGCGGCCGTGGAAGTCGACGGGCGTCATGCGCAGGCCGACCGTCACGAGCATGCCCAGCAGGGCGCCGTTGACGATGTTGCCCCACGTGACGTCGCCCCACAGCAGCACCCACACGACGGTGAGCCAGGCGATCGTCGCCCACTGGAAGCGCCAGCCGGTGCGGCGCGGGTGCAGGCTCATCCCCCCACCTCCGCGTCGTCGGCCGCACGCTGCGACTCGCCCTCGCCGCGCATGCCGTCGGGCAGCACGGCCTCGATGTACGGCCAGCGCTCCTGCAGCGTCTGCGCGGCGCGTCCCGTGTAGGCGTACAGCGGGCCGGCGAAGACGGTGAGCGCGAGGCTCACGACGACGAGCGCGGCGGTGGGCGCGACCATCCCCATCGGCACCCGGTTGGCGGGCAGCTCCTCCGGCGGGCTCTGCCAGAACGCCTTGTTCCACGCCTTGATCAGCGCGTACAGCGTCAGCAGCGACGTCACGACGGACCCGACGACCAGCGCGTACCCGGTCGGCGTGCCCAGCTGGACGCCCGCCTCCAGCAGCCCGACCTTGCCGAGGAACCCGGAGAACGGCGGGATGCCGCCGAGGTTCATCGCGGGCACGAAGAACAGGACCGCCAGCACGGGCGTCATCTTCGCCAGCCCGCCGAGGCGGTCCAGGGACGTCGTGCCCCCGAAGCGTTCGACGAGGCCGACGACGAGGAACAGCGCGGTCTGCACCGTGATGTGGTGCGCGACGTAGTAGATCGCGGCGCTCCAGCCGTGCACGCTGCCCAGCGCGATGCCGAACATCATGTAGCCGATGTGGCTGACGAGCGTGAACGACAGCAGACGCTTGACGTCGTCCTGCGCGACCGCGCCGAGGATGCCCACGACCATGGTCGCCAGCGCGACCCACATGAGGACGTCGTCGAGCCGCCCGCCCGGGAACAGCAGCGACTGCGTCCGGATGATCGCGTAGACGCCGACCTTGGTGAGCAGGCCCGCGAACACCGCCGTGACGGGCGCGGGCGCCGTCGGGTAGGAGTCCGGCAGCCACGACGACAGCGGGAACACGGCCGCCTTGATGCCGAACGCGAGCAGCAGCATGCACTGCAGCACCAGCCGGACCCCGGGGTCCACCTCCGGCAGCCGGATCGCGAGCTGCGCGAGGTTGACGGTGCCCACGGCCGCGTAGATCGCGGCGATCGCGACGAGGAACAGCACCGAGGACAGGATCGCGACGACGACGTAGATCGTCCCGGCTCGGATCCGCTCGCGCGTCCCCGACAGCGTGATGAGCACGTACGACGCTGCGAGCAGGATCTCGAAGCCCACGTAGATGTTGAACAGGTCGCCCGAGAGGAACGCGTTGGCGACGCCCGCCGACAGCACGAGGTACGTGGGGTGGAAGATCGAGATGGGCGCGAACCGCTCACCGTCCTCGCGGCCCTGCGCCAGCGAGTAGATCAGGACGCACAGGATCACGACCGACGACACCGTGAGCATGAGGGCCGACAGGCGGTCCGCCACCAGGCTGATGCCGACGGGCGCCGCCCAGTCGCCGACCTCGACGACCACGGGTCCGGAGTCCGCGATGACGAGCAGCGCGGCCGACACGACGGCCACGATCGTCAGGGTCGCGAGCGAGACGATGCGCTGCAGGCGCGGGCGGCGGTACAGCGCGAGCGCCAGGCCGGCGGCCGACAGCGGCAGCACCACGGGCAGGGGGACGAGCCAGCCCCAGTCGGTCATCGTCCCTCCTCCCGGGTGGTGTGGTCGGTGCGCGGCGGCGGGCGTTCGGACGGCGCCCCGTCGAACGCCTCGCCCTCGTCGGTCTCGTCGCGCGCGCTGGCGGCCTCCTCGTCGAGCGTCTCGCCGTCGGACTCGGTGTCGGCGTCCTCGAACGCGCGCTCGTCGCGGGCCGCGAGGCGCACGATGCGGCGGTCCTCGACGTCGTCCTGCACCTCGTCGTGGCGGTGCAGCTGCCACGAGCGGTAGGCCATGGCCAGCAGGAACGCCGTCAGCCCGAGCGTGATGACGATGGCCGTGAGGATGAGCGCCTGCGGCAGCGGGTCGCTCATCGGGCGGTCGGACGCGACCCCGATCAGCGGCGGCGCACCGGCCGCGCCGCCGGCGACGAGGATCAGCAGGTTGGTGCCGTTGCTGAGCAGCACGATGCCCAGCAGGATGCGCGTCAGGCTGCGCTCGAGGACCAGGTAGACCCCGACGGTGAACAGCACGCCGATGGTCACGACGAACACGAGGTTGGGGCTCATCACGACGTCCGTCACGGGGTCACCCCCCGACCGGAGCCGCCCAGGTCCGGCGGCACTGCCGCCGGGTCCACGGCACCCGACCGCGTGCGCGCGACCACGACGTGGTCGTACCCGCTGACGGCGTGCTCGGCGACGTCGTCCTCACCGGTCTCGGCACGACGGTCGATCTCGGCCCCCACGCTGCGCAGGATGTCCAGGACGAGCCCGACGACGACGAGGTACACCCCCACGTCGAAGAACAGGCTGGTCACGAGCTTGACGTCCCCCCAGATCGGGAGGTGGAACTCGAAGATCCAGGACTCCAGGACGTTGCCGCCGACGAACAGCGCCACGAGCCCGACACCCGCCGACAGGAACAGCCCGGTGCCCAGGAGCACGCCCGGCTGCACGGGCGCAGCCTCACCCAGCTCGTAGCGGCCGCCGGCGAGGTACCGCACCGCGAGCGCGATGCCCGTCACGAGGCCCGCGGCGAACCCGCCGCCGGGCTGGTTGTGCCCGCTGAACAGCAGGAACGCGGAGTACACGATCATCGTGTGGAAGAGCAGGCGCACGACGACCTCGAACACCACCGACCGGCGCTGCGGCGCGACCGTGCGCCCGGCGCGCAGCCACTCGCGCGCACGCGACCCGACGGCGCGCGGCGTGCCCGCCGACGGCGTCGGGGGCGCCTCGACGTCCGGCTCGGCCCCGCCGGGTGCCGTGCTCGGGCGCCGCAGCGTCGCCATGGGGTCCGGCGTGCCGCCCCACACCGCGCGGTCGGCGGGCGCCTCGCGCTCACGGAAGATCCGGCCGCCGCGCGCCGAGAGGAACACGAGCGACGCGACGCCCGTGGCAGCCACGAGCAGCACCGAGATCTCGCCCATCGTGTCCCACGCGCGGATGTCGACGAGGGTCACGTTGACGATGTTCTTGCCGCCCCCGAACTCGTAGGCCTCGGTCGCGAAGTCGGCCGAGACCGGCGGGTGCACGCGCGCCGACGGTGCGACCAGCGCGACACCCGCCACGACGAGCCCGACGGCGAGCCCCAGCCCGAGCCGCAGCCAGCGCGACCCGGCGAGCGGCCGGTCGGAGAAGTACGGGGGGAGGCGGCGCAGCACGAGCACGAAGACGACGAGCGTGATGGTCTCGACGAGCACCTGCGTGACCGCGAGGTCCGGCGCGCCGTAGAGCAGGAACATGCCGGCGATCGAGTAGCCGCAGATGCCGGCGAGGATGACGGCCTTGAGACGCCGGCGGGCCCGCGCCACGAGGATCGCCGCGACGATCGCCGCGCCCGCGAAGACGGTCTGGGCCGCGTAGTCCCACGGCCGGGTCTCGGTGGGCAGCGACGTGCCGGTGACCAGCGCCGTCCCGACCGCCACGACCCAGGTGAAGAGGATGACGCCGAGGTACAGGGGCAGCGAACCACGCTGCGTGACGGCCGTGACGTCGGCCGCGAGGTCGTCGAGCTTGCGCATCGAGCGGCGGTAGGTGTGGTCGGCCTCGATGAGGTGCGGCACGCGCGCCTGCCACCGCTCGACCTTGTCGCGCACGAGGAACAGCAGGCCGCCGGCGCTCAGGATGCCGACCGTCAGCCACAGCACGAGTCCGAACCCGCCCCACAGCAGCAGGTGCCCGGGCTCCCCCACCGGGTACGTCCCGGCGTACGGCGCGAGCAGGTGCTCGCCGAGGTGCGGCAGCAGCGCGACCGCCAGACCGAGGAACGACAGGATCAGCGCGGGCGCGGTCAGCAGGAACGACGGGCGCATGACGGGGGCCGGCTCGACCGACTCGTCGCCGCCCGCGGCCAGCGACGTCGTCGTCGCGACGCCCTCGGAGTCCTGCGTCTTGGACTGCGGCACGAGCGCGTCCTTGGTCGCGAACGCGCCCCACCAGAACCGCAGCCCGTACGCGACGGTGAGCGCCGACCCGACGACGACCGCCGCGAGGACGATCCAGCCGATCGTGCCGTCCTCGAGGTGGGCGACGCCCTCGAGCCCCGCCTCCTTGGCGACGTACCCCGCGAAGGGCGGCAGCCCGATCATCGACGCGGTCGCGAGCCCGCCCGCGAGCGCGGTCCACGGCAGCGCCCTGCCCACGCCGGACAGGCGCCGCAGGTCGCGCGTGCCGCACGCGACGTCGACCGTGCCGACGACGAGGAACAGAGCCGCCTTGAACATCGCGTGCGCGCCCAGCATCGCGAGGCCGGCCAGCGCCGTGGCCTGCGTGCCGAGGCCCACGAGCAGGATGATGAGGCCGAGCTGGCTGACGGTGCCGAACGCGAGGACGAGCTTGAGGTCGTGCTGGCGCAGGGCCCGGTAGCCGCCGAGCAGCAGCGTCCCGCAGCCCAGGACCACGATCGTCCAGCGCCACACGGGCAGCTCGGAGTAGGCGGGCGCGAAGCGCGCGACCAGGTAGACGCCGGCCTTCACCATGGCCGCGGCGTGCAGGTACGCGCTGACGGGCGTCGGGGCCGCCATGGCCGCGGGCAGCCAGAAGTGGAAGGGGATGAGCGCGGACTTCGTCGCCGCGCCCGCGAGCAGGCACACGACGGCGGCGACGACCGCGGCCGACGCGGCCGGCGGGTCCGCCATGAGCGCGGACATCGAGTACGTGCCCGCGGCGTGCCCCAGGATGACGACGCCGACGAGCATCGCCAGCCCGCCCGCGGTCGTCACGATGATCGCCTGCATGGCGGCGCGGCGGCTCGCCTTGCGGTCCGCGTAGTGCCCGATGAGCAGGTACGACGTGACCGTCGTGAGCTCCCAGAACACGAACATCAGGAGCATGTCGTCGGCCGTGACGAGGCCGAGCATGGACCCCGCGAACGCGGTGAACACGCCGCCGAACCGGCCCAGCCCGGACGCCGTCGGCGAGAAGTACGCGGCGCAGTAGACGAGCACGAGCGCGCCGACACCGCCGACCACGACCGTCATGAGCCACGACAGGGTGTCGAGCCGGAAGCTCAGCTCCAGCCCGAGCGCCGGTACCCACTCGACGACCTCGGTCGGGCCTCGCCCGGCCTGCACCTCACCGGTCCAGGTCAGCGCCCACACGGCCGCCGACGCGGGCGCCGCCGCCAGCGCCCAGAACGCGCGGCGACCCCACCAGCGGAAGAGGACGGGCGCGACGAGGGCTGCTGCGAGGTGGATCGTCAGCAGCAGCAGCACGTCCGGCTCCGTCCGTGTCGGGGGCGGGTGGTCGGTCGGTCGGTGTGTCCGGACCGTCGGGGACGGTCCGCGGGCACGGCTCCGGCTCGCTCACGCGAGGTCAGGACCGCAGCCCGATGATGGGAAGGTGCGACCACGCACGGCGCCCGTCGACCCAGCAGATGGACCCTGGCCGGTGGACGGCGGTTCCGTGCTGGTCGGGAACGTCGTGGTGGGTGCGGGGAACACGTCGATATTACCAACGGTTGACCGTGCTCCCCCGTCTGCGTCCTCGCGCGACGCGGCGTGCGCGACAACGGGGACGACGTGGCGGCTAGGTTGGCGCCGTGAGCGGACTCCAGGTGGGCGCGGTCGTGCTGGCGGCGGTGGCGACGGTCGTCGGCGTGGCCGTGTTCGTGCGCGGCGTCGTCGTCATCGTGCGGACGGTGCGCACCGGACGGCCCCTGCCGGGGCGGTGGACGCCCGTCGGGCCGCGGCTCGCCACGCTCGTGCGCGAGGTGCTGGGCCACGGGCGCTTCCAGCAGCGCCCGGCCGTGCGCGCGGCGCACTGGGTGGTGATGGTCTCGTTCCCCGTGCTGGTCGTCACGCTGCTGACCGGGTACGGGCAGCTCGTCGACCCGCGGTACGGGCTGCCGCTCGTCGGCCACTGGGTGCCGCTGGAGTGGGCGGTCGAGGCGTTCGCGTGGCTCGGCCTGCTCGGCATCGCCTACCTGATCGTGCTGCGGCAGCGTGTGCGGCCGCGCGCGAGCGAGCCGGAGGCCACGCAGCGGCGGTCGCGGTTCTTCGGGTCGAACCAGGTGTGGGCGTACGTCGTCGAGGCGACGGTCCTGCTGGTGGTCGTCGCGGTGCTGGTGCTGCGGGGCCTGGAGTACGCGCTGGGGGTGCAGGACGGCGAGGCGTGGGCCACCGCGCTGCACTTCCCGCTCAGCGCGTGGTTCGGGGCGTCGTGGACGGCCGTGGACCCCGGGACGCTCGCGACGGCCGTGGTCGTCGTCGCGCTGGTGAAGATCCTGGTGTCGATGGCGTGGTTCGTGGTCGTCGGGCTGCTGCCGACGATGGGCGTCGCGTGGCACCGGTTCCTCGCGGTCGTCAACGTGTACGCGCGCCGCGAGCCGGACGGCGCGCCCGCGCTGGGCTCCCTCGTGCCGCTGCGGGACGCAACGGGCGAGCCGCTCGACCTCACGGCCGTCGACGACCTGCCCGAGGACCTGCGCCTGGGCGTCGGCGCGATCGAGGACCTGCCCTGGAAGGGGCTGCTCGACGTCGCGACGTGCACCGAGTGCGGGCGCTGCCAGGACCAGTGCCCCGCGTGGGCGACCGGCAAGCCGCTGAGCCCCAAGCTGCTGACGCTCGCGCTGCGCGACCACGCGGCCGCGACGGCCCCGTACGTGCAGGCGGCACGCGCCGCGGGGGCGTCGGCCGAGGCGCAGGCGGACCCCCACCTGGGCGTCGACCTGGTCGCGTCCGGCGTAATCGACCCCGACGTCCTGTGGGCGTGCACGATGTGCGGCGCGTGCGTGCAGCAGTGCCCGGTCGACATCGAGCACGTCGACACGATCGTCGACATCCGCCGCTACCAGACCCTCATGGAGTCGGCGTTCCCCGCCGAGCTGGGCGGCACGTTCACCAAGATGGAGCGGCGCGGCAACCCGTGGGGCCTGCCCGCGCGCCAGCGCCTCGACTGGGCCAAGGGCCTGGAGTTCGACGTGCCGGTCGTCGGCGTCGACGTCGAGTCCGCGACCGAGGTCGACTGGCTGTTCTGGGTCGGCTGCGCGGGGGCGTTCGAGGACCGCGCCAAGAAGACGACGCGCGCGGTGGCCGAGCTGCTGCACGCCGCGGGCGTCACGTTCGCGGTGCTCGGCGACGGCGAGACCTGCACGGGCGACCCGGCCCGGCGCGCGGGCAACGAGGCGCTGTACCAGATGCTCGCCGCGCAGAACGTCGAGACCCTCAACGAGGTCGGCGCGCAGCGGATCGTCGTCACCTGCGCCCACTGCTTCAACACGATCTCGCGCGAGTACCCCGCGATGGGCGGCCGGTACGAGGTGGTCCACCACACGCAGCTGCTCGACACGCTCGTCGGCGAGGGGCGGCTGCGGTTCGCGCCGGGGGTGGGCGAGGACGCCGACGGGGCCACCGTCACCTACCACGACCCCTGCTACCTGGGCCGCCACAACCAGGTCTACGAGCCCCCGCGCGAGCTGCTGGCCGCGGCCGGCGTCACGCTCGCCGAGATGCCCCGCAACCGCGAGACGTCGTTCTGCTGCGGCGCCGGCGGCGCGCGGGTGTGGATGGAGGAGACGATCGGCGAGCGCATCGGCACGGTCCGCGCGGCCGAGGCCGTCGCGACCGGTGCGAGCGCCATCGCCACCGCGTGCCCGTTCTGCACGGTGATGCTCAGCGACGGGGTCGCGGCGCACGCGCGGGCGTCGGCGGACGCGGCCCAGGCGACGGACGCGAGCGGCGCGGCGGACGGGACGACGCCGGACGACGCCGGCACGCACCCGACACCCGGTGCCGCCGCGACCGGCACGCACGAACCCGCCGCCCCCCACGAGCCCACCCGCCACGAGCCCACCCCCGCGGGCCCCCGCCCGCAGGTGGGCGTCCCGGAGGTGGCGGACATCGCCGTCCTCCTCCGCGACCGCCTGGCCCACCAGGACTGATCCCCCGCCCCCGCCCCCGCCCCCGTCCCGGAAGTGGTCGCACATCCGACCACTTCCGGCCCCTCACCCGGCAGATGTGACCACTTCCGGGCGGGAGGACGCCGTCGCTACCGTGGGGCATGGCTCTGGGGCGCGCTCTGGTCGACTGGCTGCTCGACTCCGACCCCGCGCTGCGGTGGCAGGTCGAGCGTGACCTCGTCGGTGCGCCCGAGGAGGTCTGGCAGGCGACCCGGGCGCGTGTCGCCACCGAGGGGTTCGGTGCGCGGCTGCTCGCGCTGCAGGACGACGACGGCCAGTGGGCGGGCGGCGCGTACTTCCCGCGCGGCTTCGACTTCGAGGGGCCCGAGGCGCAGCCCGGCGCGGGGCAGCCGTGGACGGCGACGACGTGGACCCTCAACACGCTGCGCGGCTGGGGGCTCGACGCAGCCGTGCTCGCGGGGACGGCCGACAAGCTCCAGGCCCACAGCCGCTGGGAGTACAACGACGAGCCCTACTGGGCCGGCGAGGTCGACTGCTGCATCAACGCCTTCACGCTCGCGAACGGCGCGTGGCTCGGCGCGGACGTCACCGCGCTCGCGGCCTGGTTCCCGGAGCACCGGCTGCCCGACGGCGGCTGGAACTGCGAGTGGGTCGAGGGCTCCACGCGCTCGTCGGTGCACTCGACGCTCAACACCGTCAAGGGCCTGCTGTCGTACGGGGCCACGACCGGCTCGGACGCGCTGCGTGCCGCCCGGCACGCCGGTGAGGAGTATCTGCTCGAGCGCCGGCTGCTGCGGCGTGTGACCACGGGCGAACCGCTCGGCCCCTGGGTCACCGTGTTCTCCTACCCGTTCCGCTGGCGGTTCAGCACGCTGAACGCGCTCGACCACTTCCGCGCGGCGGCGCTGCACGACGGCACCGCACCCGACCCGCGTCTCGCCGACGCGGTCGAGACCGTGCGCGCCGCCAAGCAGCCCGACGGCACGTGGCTGCAGCAGCACCGGCTGCCGGGGCGCGCGTGGTTCGAGGTCGACGTGCCGCCGGGCGAGCCGTCCCGGTGGCTGACGTTCCACGCCGCGCGCGTCCTGGCCTGGTGGGACGGCGAGGTCAGCGGAACTCGAACGTGAGAGCGACCGTCGGGTCGATGCTCGTGACGATGGCGGAGTAGAAGGCCCTGGCCTGGTCCTGGAGGATCTCCTCGTTCTCGTCGATGTACTGACCTTGAGCACCCTCGTCGAGGATGTCGTCGATCATCTCGACGGTGTCGATCTGCGGAGTCACCCAGCTCAGGACGCCGTTGTCCTCGACCACCGTCCTGAAGCTCTCGTCGTCGTGCCCGATGAAGATGAACTCGGGCACGGAGATGACGAGCTCGTCCTCGCCGGCCCGGGCGATCCGCACGTCGCCGCCCTCGATCCCCAGCTTGGCGTTGAAGCCGTACTTCACGAACGACGACCGCCCGGTGCCGGGGACGTCCACCCCCAGGAACGACCCCGTCGCGGACTGCTCGGCGATGCCCTCGATCCCCAGGCTCAGGAGCACGACCTGCTCCTCCCGGGTGATCGAGCTGACGATCTCGGCGTCCCGGTCCTGCGACCCGGCGCCGAACAGCGAGAGGTCCGGGAAGGCGCGCATCACCCCGTACGCCAGGAGCGCCCCGACGCAGGCGGCCCCCACGACCCACGCGGCCGTCCTGGGTGAACGCGATGTCTCCATGAGGCTCCCTGAACTCTCCGCGGTCCGAGCGGGGTGTGGCGCCGGGGCGCCCGACAGCGCCCCAGACTCCCGCACGAGCGCGCCGTCGGCACGTCGGAGATCCTCGCCGCGGCCGCGTGGGAGACGTCGAGAACACCGGCGGGGCGCGGTGATACCGCTGCTGATACCATCACTGCATGGCGATGACACTTCGACTCGACACGGCCGAGACCGAGGCCCTGAGGCGCCGCGCGGAGGTCGAGCACCGATCCATGCAGGACGTGGCGCGGCAAGCCGTGCGGGACTACATCGAGCGCACGTCACGGGAGGACCTCATCAACGCCGTCATGGACAGCGAGCTGCCGCGCTACGCCGAGGCACTCGAGCGTCTCGGTAGATGATCTACCTCACTGCCGAGGAGCTGCTGGTCGTCGCACGACGCGTCGTGGGCAACCTGGTGGTGCGTGACATCGGCCTCGTGGAGTCCGCCGCCGCCCGACCGCGCACGCAGATCGCCGGAGCCGACGCGTACCCCGACCTCCTCACCAAGGCGGCCGCACTGCTCCACTCGCTGACTCGCAACCACGCCCTGCTGGACGGGGACGAGCGACTCGCACTCGCGGGCACCATCGTGTTCCTGGGCGTCAACGGCACGCGCCTGGTAGCGACGAACGACGACGCCTACGACCTCATCATGGACGTCGCCGCCGGCCGGGTGGACGACGTCGAGAGCATCCGCGAACGCCTCGCACGCCTGACCGAAGCCTGGTGAGCACCGGCCGACCGCAACCGGAAGGCCAGCGTTAGCATGGACTTCCCTGGCAGACGGAGGAGACGACCATGAACCGTCGAGTCGTCGACAAGAGCGCGGTCAAGCGTTCCGCTGAGCGCTCCACGCGAGTGTCCGCCAAGCTCGAAGGCCGGGTCGTCCCGCGTGAGTTCGTGCGCTCACCCAAGGTCGAGAAGTTCGTCGCCGCGCGCACCCGCCGCGCTTCGTGACGCCGCTCGACCCCGGGTACGGCGAGACACCCCTCGACGGGGACGAGCTGGCCACCCTCCTTCCGCACGCCCGCGAGGTCCTGTCCGACCCGCCGACGAAGGCCGACGTCTATGACCTCGAGCAAGCGGTCCAGACGGCTGTCACCGAGGACCTCGTCGGCGCTGTCCTCGAGGGTGTACCGGTGGCAGCACACGTCGGACTGGACTGCCCACCAGCTGGGGATCGCCCTTCACGCTGAGACCGTCCGGATCCATCCGTTCGCTGACGGCAACGGCCGCTCCACGCGCCTGCTCGCCGATCTCACTCTGCTCGCTGCGCAGGGCGCCGACGAGCCGCCGGCGACCTACGACTGGGACGTCGACAAGCGGCAGTACATCGAGTCGCTACGCCGATACGACCAGCACCGCGACCCGACCGAGCTGGCCACCATCGTGATGAGCCGCCCCATCGGCGAGTAGTCGCCCAGTTCGCCTCACCGGCACGGGCAACGCCAAGCAGGTGGTGCCTTACCTCCTTGTTCCCGGAGACCCGCCTCCCGCGCGCTAGCGTCGAACCGTCGCCGCCGATCGAGGGAGGCCGTCGTGAGCCGCGTGGGTCGACGCCGGAGGTCGGCCGAGGCGGGCCGGCGCCCGGGCTGCGCGCTCCTCGCGGTGCTCGCCGTCGTCGCGCTCGTCGTCACACTGGTCACCGTGCTCCAGCGCGCCCTCGTCTACTTCCCGGACCGGACCGACGTCGGCACGGTCGCGGGCCGTGTGCCCGGCGCACGTGACCTCGTGCTGCGGACGGACGACGGTCTGGAGCTGGCGGCGTGGCTCGTGCCGCCGGCGGGCGAGGACCGGGAGGTCGCGGTCCTCTACCTGCCGGGCAATGGAGGCAACCGGCTGGGCAGGCTCGACGTCGTGCGGGAGATCGCCGCGCGGGGCTTCACGGTGCTGCTGCTGGAGTACCGCGGGTACGGCGGGAACCCCGGCCGGCCCAGCGAGCGAGGCCTGGCCCGTGACGCGCGGGCGGCGGCCGCGGCGCTGCGCGACGAGGGGTTCGACCGGGCCAGGACGCTGTACGTCGCCGAGTCGATCGGCACCGGCGTGGCCGCGCGGCTGGCCACGACGGACCCGCCCGCCGGTCTCCTGCTGCGCTCCCCGTTCACGTCGCTCGTCGACGTCGGGCGCGCTCACTACCCGCTCCTGCCCGTGGGGCTGATCCTGCGCGACCGCTTCGCCAGCGCCGAGCACCTGGACGGCAGCGACGTCCCGGTGCGCGTGCTGCACGGCACCGACGACGACGTCGTGCCGTCGCGGCTCTCGGCGGAGCTCGCGGCGCGCGTGGGCAATCTGCAGGGCGAGGTGGTCGTGCCCGGAGCGGGCCACAACGACGCGGTCTGGTTCGGTCCGCGCCTCGCCGACGAGGTGGTCGAGCTCGCGCAGGCGGTCGTCGGCTAGCGGCCGCGCCCGCCGCGAGCGCGGTACTCGACCGCCGAGCGCGGCACTCGTTCGTACCGCGCTCGACGGTCGAGTACCGCGCTCGGCGGGGGTGGGGTGGCGGTGGTGGGTGGCGGGGGTGGCGTGGGGTGGGCGGGTCAGGGGGACGGTGTGACGTCGTAGGACGTCAGGCGGGCGCGCTTGGTGGGGAGGTCGACCTCCTGGCCGAGGGTGAAACCCGCCCGCTCCAGGACGCGCAGCACGGCCGCGTTGCGGGCGTCGGGCTCGCCGACGATCCGCGTCGCGCCCGTGCGGTCCGCGAGCACCTGCGCCATCTCCCGCACGAAGCGCGGCGCGTAGCCCGCGACGGGCCGCGGGGGCCGGGCACCGATGAGCACGTGCGCGCCGAGGTCGCCGGGCTGGACGTCGTACACCTCCCCCACGGGGTCGAGCGCGGGCTCGTACGCCTGCACGAGGGCGACCGGCGTGCCGTCGATGCGCACGATCAGCGCGTGGTGGTGCGTCATGGCGTCGACCACCGCGTAGGTCTCCCGCAGCTCGTCGACGCCCAGGCCGCCCAGCCCCCAGAACGCCGTGCCGCGCGCCGTGCACCAGGCGTGCAGCGTCGGCAGGTCGGCGTCGAGGTCGAGCACCGCGGTGGTCAGCACGCCGAGGCCGTCGACGGACCGCTCGTCGAGCACGGACCCGCCGGGGAGCCCGGCCCACGCCGCGGTCAGGCCCACCGCGCCCGTCACGACGCTCACTCCCCCACTCCCACCGGCTCGGGCGTCAGCAGCGCCCAATCGGTCACGACCTCGACCGTCCCCGCGTCCGCCCACGTCGCGTGCTGGTCCGCGAAGTGCGGGCTGCGCGGATCGCCGCTCGTGCCGAACGGCACGCCCCACCGGCTGCGCGACCTGTCCGCGAGGTCCCACACCCAGCGGGCCACCGACCCGCGGAACGCGCGGTCGGTCACGCCCGGGACGGTCCCGGTGCAGCGCACGGTGTCCTGGTCGCCACCCAGCGGCAGCGCGGGGACCGTCGGGACGTCGGCGCCCGGGACGTCGGCCAGCACGTGCGCGGGCAGCACCGTGTGCCGGGCCCCCCACGTGCCGCCGTCGGCGCGGGCCGCGACGTCCTCCAGCGCGGCGCGCACGTGCGCTGGCCCGTCGATGCCCAGGTCGGTGCGGTCGAGCAACGCCGTGAGCGCCGCGCCGACGCGCCCGCGCAGGCTGAACCACGCGTCGAACGCGGGGCCGGCGCGGTGCGGCGCGGCGAGCGCCACCAGCGTCGGCTCCTCGACGATCCGCAGGACGAGCGCCGCACGCAGGTCCGCGAGCAGCGCGGCCTGCGGGGACCCGGCGTCCATGTGCAGGTCCCACGCCAGCAGGCCGTCGCGCACGGCGGCGGCGGGCGCGCTGAGCCCGGCGAGCCCGGCTACGTGGCGCAGCAGCCGCCCGGCACCGGCCCAGTGCGTGTCGCCGTGCAGGTCAGGCAGGTCGTCGACGTCCCACGTCGGGCGCTGCGCGAGCAGCGTCCGCAGGCGCGCGGCGCGGTCGGGCGTGTAGACGCTGCCGTGGTGGCGGTCGGCGGTGGCGGGCCACTCGTTCGCGTCGACCACGGCGTCGGTGACCTCGCGCGGTGCCGTCAGGACGCGCCAGCGGCGCGGGGTGTGCGCGGCGGCCCAGGCGCGCAGCGGCAGGACGCGGTCGTCCGGTGCGCGGTCGGCGACCCGGCCGGCGTCGAACGTGAGCACGACGCCCGCGGTGTCGGCGGCGACGACGCGGTTGACGGGGTCGACCCACCCGGTGAGCGCGGCTGCGACGTCGCCGGCGGTGCGGGCACGCAGCAGCGGCCGCAGGCACGCGAAGCCGAGATCGGCGTCGACGCGCGGCTGCAGGCGCACCGACCGGGCCTCCTCGAGCGTGACCTGCGGCAGCGCGCCGGTCGTGACGTCGTCCTGGTCGACGGGCCGGCCGGTCGCCATGCCGCGCACGACCACGGGCCCGCGCGCGGTCTCCAGCAGGTCCAGCGCCAGCGGCTCACCACCGCGGACGAGCACCTGCGCCGACGTGCGCGTGACGCGCTCGAACCCGTCCGGCCCGAGCGACTGCCACTCGTCGCCCACGCGGCTCAGCAGCTCGCGGTACACCTCGGCGGCGTGCGCGACCGCGTTGGTGATGCCCCACGCGGCACCGCCGGTGTGGCCGAAGTGCGGCAGCCCCGGCACGCCGGGGAACGCGAGCCCGAGCACGTCGTACTCCGGGCACGCGAGGCGGATCTGCTGGTAGGGGCCGGGCAGCTCCAGGACGCGGTGCGGGTCGCCCGCGAGCAGCGGCGCGCCCGACGTCGTCCGGGACCCGTGCAGCGCCCACGCGTTGGACCCGCTGGTCGGGCCGTCGGCGGCGGGGTCGAAGAGGCGCACGAGGTCGAGCGGTTCGACGGCCGCGAGCCCCGGGTGCCCGGAGTACCGCGCGCTGCGGACCAGGTGGTCGTGCCACAGCACGCGCGGGAACGTCGAGAACAGCGCGTGCTGCACGAGGAACACCCCGAGCGGCGCCCACGCGGGCCACGGGTCGTCGGGCGTGGTGCTGCCCAGCACGCGGTCGAGCTCGTCGACCTCCACCGGCCGGGGCGCCGACGCGAGCCCGGCGTTGACACCGGCGGTGTACGCGTCGACCCACGCGCGGTCGTCGTCCCCGAGCGCGGCGTACGCGCGCTGCGCGGTGTCCGGCAGCAGCAGGCGGTGCGCGACGACGTCCCACGCGACCCCGCCGTCGCCGATGTGCTCGGCGAGCCGGCCCTCGGCGCGCCACCGGTCGGTCTGCACCTGCCACGTCCGGTCGCGCGCGGTCACCCAGCCCTGCCCGTACGCCAGCGCGAGCTCGTCGGACGCGCGCACGTGCGGCACGCCCCACGCGTCGCGGAAGAGCTCGAACCGCATGTCAGGCGATCTCCTCGCGCGCGACCGGGTTGGCCAGCGTCCCCGCGTAGATCAACGACGACGACTGGTCGGCCAGGTCGACCATCTGCAGCGTGTTGCGCAGCTGCAGGCGGTTGAGGCACGAGTGCGCGAACCGCGGAGCGCGCAGGTCGACCCCCGACGGCAGGTCCGGGTGGTCGGCGTGGTGCGCGTCGATCGTGTCGGCGACGACGCCCCAGA
Source organism: Cellulomonas avistercoris (assembly GCF_014836445.1). Taxonomy (GTDB): domain Bacteria; phylum Actinomycetota; class Actinomycetes; order Actinomycetales; family Cellulomonadaceae; genus Cellulomonas; species Cellulomonas avistercoris. The sequence continues at coordinate 170,635 of NZ_JACSQV010000009.1, read as the reverse complement.
ACCGCTCCTCGGTGAGCACGCCGTCGGTGACGAGGATCGCCGCGAGGTGCCGCAGGACGCCGTCGAGCACGTCGGTGAAGATCGCCAGCGCCTTCTCGTCGTCGTCGACGACCGCGCGGATGCGCTCGACCGCGGCCGGCAGCGGACGGTCCGACAGGACGGCGACCTCCTCGCCGATGTCCTTGAGCAGCGCACCGACGGGCACGTGGTCCTGCCACACGAGCAGCACGTTCTCGCCGTGCGGCATGAACGCCAGGTCGTGCGCGCGCAGGCAGTGCACGAGCGGGCGCAGGTAGACCCGCAGGTAGGCGCGCAGCCAGTCGGTCGGGTCGAGCCCGGAGGCCCGCACGGCGGCCGTGGCGAACGCGTCGCCCGCGGCGTCGCGGTGCAGCAGCGCGGCCATGGTCGTCGCGCGCTGCCCGGGGGCGAGGAACGCGTACGGCTGCTCGCGCCACAGCGCCGCGAGCATCTTGCGGTGCGCGCTGGGGCGCGGCGTGCGGTGGTAGACGTCGCCCGTGTAGCCGATCGACGCGCGCTCGCGCAGCACGCGCACGCCGCAGGCCACGAGCTCGGGGTCGCCGTCGACGAGGTCGGCGACCCAGTCGTTGATGGCGGGGGTCGCCCGCATGTACGCCGGCGACAGGCCCCGCAGGAAGCCCATGTTCTGGATCGCGACGGCCGTCTTCACGTAGTGCCGGTCGGGGCGGTCGACGTTGAGGAACGTGCGGATCGACTGCTGCGCGCGGTAGGTGTCGTCGGACTCGCCGAGCAGGACGAGGTCGCGGCGGGCGACGTCGGGCGCGAAGGTCACCGCGACGCGGTGCTCCCACTGCCACGGGTGCACGGGCAGGTAGCGGTAGTCGGCCGGGTCGAGGCCCAGGCCGCGCAGGTCGTCCGCGAAGCGCTCGCGCGTCGACTCGTCGAGCTCGTGGCGGTACAGCGCGTCCTCGGTGAGGCCCGCGCCCGTGGCGACGTGGCTGACGGCGCGCCGGGCCGCGAGCCACACGAGCCGCACGGGACGCCCCGCCTCGGGGGCGTACGCGTCGTGCTCGCCGACGCCGTAGCCGATGCGGCCGTTGTTGGCGATGAACGACGGGTGCCCCTCGGTCATCGCCTGCTCGACGGTCGCCAGGTCGGCGTGCAGCAGCTCGGCGCTCGTCGGGCCGCCGTGCGCGCGGCGGTACGCGGCGCTCGCGAGGGTCGAGGACAGCTCCTCGAGGTAGAGCGCGAGCAGGTCGTCGGGCACCCGCAGCAGCGGCTGCAGCTCGAGCACCAGGTCGAGCACGTCGAGGGGCGCGGGCCGCCCGTCGACCTCCCGCGTGAGCGTGGTGGCGTCGACCGCCCAGTGCTCGAGCGCGAGGCGCCGGGCGCGGAACCGGTAGACGACGGCGACGCCGTCGGCCGTCTCGAGCGTCAGCACGTAGGCGCGGCGCGGGTCGGCCGGGGACGTCACCGCGGTCCGGTCGACGGCCGGTGCCAGCAGCCGCTCGTGCGCGAGCTCGGCGATCGCCTTGGTGACGAGGTGGCGCTGCGCCGCCTCGAGGTGCTCGGGCGTGAGGTGGTCGGCGGGGTGCGGCGGGCGGTGGGCCGCGGCGGGCCGGTCCGGGGTGGGAGGGTGCGTCGCGGGTGGGGCGACGGGCAGGTCGGTGAGCGTCATCGGGTGTCCTCGTGGGTCGTGGTGGCGCCGAGCCGGCTGGCCGCGAAGCTCTCGCGCGTGCACACGGACAGCGCGGCGCGCTTGCCGGGCAGCTCGATCTCGCGGACCACACGGAACCCGGCGGCGGCGTTCTTGGCGGCGATGGCCGTGTTGCGCACGTCCGGCTCGACGACGACGCGCTGCGCGCGCAGGGTGCCGAAGCAGAAGCGCAGGGTCGCGGCCATGACCGCATCGGTCAGTCCGTGCAGCGGCGCCCGCTGCGGCGGCGCGACGAGCAGGTGCATCCCGACGTCCCCGGTGCGTGCCCGGTAGACGCCTTTGAGCAGGACGCGCGACGGGTCGTACGTCTCGACCATGAACGTGGGGCGTCCGTCGACCCGGCCGATCCACGCGTGCTCGTCGGTGGACCGCGCGAGCCGCTGCTCGTAGGCCAGGACCTCGTCGAGGCCCAGGTCCGTCATCTGCCAGAACGCGGAGGCGGGGTGCGTCAGCCAGTGGTGCAGCACCTGCGCGTCGCGCTCCGGGACGACGCGGTCCAGGCGGACCGGGCCGATGCGCTTCCACGCCTCGTCGCGGACCGTCTGCGCCGACAGCGGCTCGGTCCGCATCGCGCGCCAGTCGGTCACCGGGCGGCCCCGCCCGCGAGCGCGGCGGCCACGGCAGCACCCGCGCCCACGGTGCCGGACGGCGGCGGCGTCCCGGCGGGCACGCCGAAGTCCTGGAACGCGATCCGCTGCTCGCGCGGGTACACCTCGCGCCCGCACACCGCGGCCAGGATCGTCGACGAGCGCCACGCACCGAAGCCGAGGTCCGGGGCGGTGACGCCGTGCGTGTGCTCCTCGCCGTTCTGGACGAACACCCTGCGCCGCCCGCCGTCGACCGAGTAGTCGCGCGCGACGGCCAGGCGCCCGTGCTCGTCGTGGTCGAGGCGGTCGGCGATACCCGCGACGACGTCCGGCACCTGCGCCGCGTAGCCCGTCGCCAGCACGAGGGCCTCGGTGGTGCGCTCGTGCTCGACGCCCAGCTGCGCGTGCCGCAGCCGCAGCGTGTACCGCTCGCCGTCCCACACCGCCCCGCGCACCTCGGTGTCGGTGAGCAGGGTCGTCGGCACGGGCCCGGCGGCACTCATGCGGTAGAGGGTGTCGTAGATGTCGTCGACGAGGGAAGCGCTGATGCCCTTGTAGAGGGTGCGCTGCTCTCGGGACAACCGGTCGCGCAGCGCCGTGGGCAGGCTGTGGAAGTGGTCGGTGTACTCCGGCGACGTCATCTCGAGCGTGAGCTTGGTGTACTCCATCGGGAAGAACCGCGGTGAGCGCGTCACCCAGTCCAGCCGGGGGCCGCCGGGGCCCGTCGCGTCGAGCAGGTCGCGGTAGACCTCCGCCGCGGACTGCCCCGAGCCGACCACCGTCACGGACCCGGCCGCGCGCAGCCGGTCGCGGTGCGGCAGGTACTGCGACGAGTGCACGACCGGGCCGTCGAGCCCCCGCAGGGCCGCCGGGACGACGGGCTGCGTGCCGACGCCGAGCACGACGTGCCGCGTCCGGTAGGACTCGACGCCGTCGGCGGTGCGGGCGTGCACGACGTACAGGTCGTCGTCGTGCGGGTCGACCTCGACGGCCGTGACCGTGCGACCCCAGCGCAGCGACGCGAGCTGCTGCGCGACCCACCGGCAGTACGCGTCGTACTCGGCGCGCAGGGGGTAGAAGCTCTCGCGGATGTAGAAGGGGTAGAGCCGGCCGGTGTGCTTGAGCCAGCTGAGGAACGAGTACGGGCTCGTCGGGTCGGCCATGGTGACGAGGTCGGCCAGGAACGGCACCTGGATGGTCGCGCCGTCGAGCATCATGCCCGGGTGCCAGCGGAACTCGGCGGCGCGGTCGAGGAAGACCGTGTCGAGGTCGAGCGGTGCCGCGAGCGCGGCCAGGCCCAGGTTGAAGGGCCCGATGCCGACCCCGACGACGTCGTGGACGTGCGCGTCGGCGCGTACCGCGGTCACCGGGCCACCGCCACGTCGGGACGCAGCAGGTCGTCGCCCTCGAGCAGCGAGCCCGCCGCCCGCCGGACCAGCTCGAGCACGTGCCGCACGTCGGCGACCGTCGTGTCCGGGTTGAGGAGCGTGAGCTTGAGGCACGGGCGGCCGTCGAGCGTCGTGCGGGCGACGAGTGCGCGGCCCGAGCCGAACAGCACGCGGCGCACCTGGCCGACGAGCGCGTCGGCGCGGGCGTCGTCGAGGCCGTCCGGCTGGTAGCGGAACAGGACGGTCGACAGGTCGGTCGGGGCGAGCAGGCGCAGGTCCGGGTCGGCGTCGACGAGCGTGTGGACGGCCGCCGCGAGGTCGACGGTCGCGTCGACCATCTCCCCGATGCGGTCGGCCCCCAGCGCGCGCAGGGTCGTCCAGAGCTTGAGCGCGTCGAACCGGCGCGTGGTCTGCAGGGAGACGTCGACCTGGTTGGGCTCGTCCTCGCCCGCGGGGTTGAGGTAGTCGTGGTGGTGCGCGACGAGCCGCAGGTCGGCCGCGTGCCGCACGACCAGCGCCGAGGACGACACGGGCTGGAAGAACGCCTTGTGGAAGTCGACAGTCACCGACCGGGCCCGCTCGATGCCGTCGAGCAGGTGCCGGCGGGTGCGGCTGACGAGCAGGCCGCAGCCGTACGCGGCGTCGACGTGCAGCCACACGTCGGCGGCGTCGCACACGTCGGCGACGGCGGCGAGCGGGTCGACGCACCCCCGGTCGGTCGTCCCGGCGGTGGCGACGACGGCCGCGGCGTGCCGGCCGTCGTCCGCGACGTGCCGCATTGCGATCGCCAGGGCGTCGGGGCGCATGCGGCCGCGCTCGTCGACGGGGACGAGGCGGACCGCGTCGGGCGCCAGGCCCAGCAGGTACGCGGACCGCTGCACGGAGAAGTGGCTCGACGCGGTGGCCAGCACGACGAGGTCGCGGAGCCCGACGCCCGGCGCGGTGGCCAGCGCGTGCTCGCGCGCCAGCAGCAGCGCCTGCAGGTTCGACTGCGTGCCGCCCGACGTGAACACGCCGCCGCCCGCGAGGTAGCCGATGCGGGCGGCGGTCCACGCGACGACCCGCCGCTCCATGAGGGTGCCCACGGTCGACTGGTCGTACGTGTCGATGCTCGGGTTGATCGCGGCGAGCACGGCCTCGGCCGCGACGGCCGGCACGGCGACCGGGCAGTTGAGGTGCGCGGTGTAGGCCGGGTCGTGGAACCAGACGGCGTGCTGGGCGAACAGGTCGTCGACCTCGCGCAGCGCCGCGGCCGTCCCGCGGCCGGGGCCGTCGAGGTCGACCGCGTCGACGAGCGCCTGCAGCTGCGCGCGGCTCGCGCCCGAGAACGGCTGGGTGGTGGTGCGGAACCGGGCGGCGACCCGGTCGACGGTGCCGCGCATGGCGTCGACGTAGGCGTCGGCGCTCGCGGCGGACAGCAGCTCGTGCACGCGTGGTTCTCCCCCTGACGGACACGTCCCGCTCGTGCGGGACGCGTGGTGAGGCTCACCTAAGTGAGGCGCGCCTAACCTACGCGAACGGGAGGATTCGTCAAGGGTGGGTCCGCAGGGTGTGCAGCGCCGGCGCCGGGGGCCGCACCGGCACGCAGGCGGTCGGCCAGGACGACAAGCTCGTCCCGCAGGGCGTCCGGGCCCACCACCTCGAAGTCCCAGCCGAGCCCTGCGAGCAGGGCGGCCATGCCGTCGAGGCGCTCGGCCCGCGTCTCCAGCAGGACCCCGTCGGCGTGCTCGCTCAGGCGACCCACGCTGGCGGGCAGCCGCTCGCGCGCCTGCGCGAGGGTGGTCCGCAGCACCACCGTGACCTCGTGCGACCACCGCACCGCCCCGATACCGGCGACCACCTGCGCGCCGGCGTCGAAGTCGGCCGGCACCTCGTACGAGCCGTCGCCCTGCTCGACCGCGCCGACGCGGTCCAGGCGGAACGTCCGCACGTCGTCGCGGCCGTGGTCGTGGCCCGTGACGTACCAGCGGCCGGAGTGCAGGACGACGCCGTACACGTCGAGCTCACGCCGCGACTCCCGCCCGTCCCACGCCGTGTAGGTGATGACGACGGTGCGTCGCTCCTGCGCGGCGGCCGCGAGCGCGAGGAGCGTGTCGGCGCCGGTCGGGGCGGCGGGGCGCGCCGGGGTGGTGAACTGCGCGGTCGCCAGCAGGGTGTCGATCCGGCGGCTCAACGGCCGTGGCAGGACGCGCGACACCTTCGCCAGCGCACTGGCGGTCGCCACGTGGCCGGTGCTCGCGAGTCCGGCACGCTCGGCGAGGGTCAGGCCCAGCACGACGGCGACGGCCTCGTCGTCCGTGAGCATCAGCGGCGGCAGCTTGTGGCCGGGCGCGATGCGGTACCCGCCGTACCTGCCGCGCTGCGCCTCGACGGGGATGCCGAGGTCGGCCAGGTGCTCGGCGTAGCGCCGGACGGTGCGCTCGTCGACGCCCAGCCGGTCCGCGAGGTCACCGACCGTGCGCCGGCGGCCGGTCTGGAGGAGCTCCAGCAGCGCGAGCACGCGGGCGGTCGGGCGGCTCACGGTCGCCCCGCGAGCAGGTGATGCGTTCTCGATACCGGGCGGATTCTGTCCACAATCCAGCCTAGCGTCGGCGCCATGACCACCACCTACGTCCTCGTCCCCGGCTTCTGGCTCGGCGCCGCGGCCTGGCAGCCCGTCGCCGACGCCCTGCGCGCGCAGGGCCACGTCGTCCACGCCGTCGACCTCACCGGCATGGGCGAGCGCGCCGACCTCGCCACCCCGCAGACCGACCTGACCACCCACGTCGACGACGTCGTCCGCCTGCTCGAGGAGCACGACCTGCGCGACGTCGTGCTCGTCGGCCACAGCTACGGCGCGCTCGTGACGACCGGCGCGGCCGACCGCGTGCCCGAGCGCGTCGCGCGGCTGGTGTACGTGGACTCCGGCCCGCTGCCGGACGGCACGTCGCAGGCCGACTTCGGCGGACCCGACGACCGCGCGGCCAACGAGCGCCTGGTCGAGACGCAGGGTGACGGCTGGAGGCTCCCGCCGCCGCCGTGGGCCGCGCTCGCCGCCGACGTGCCCGAGGTCGACGACGCGGCGGTCGCCGCACTGGTCGCCGCCTCGCGGCCGCAGCCCTGGCGCACCGCGACCGAGCCGGTCGCGCTCACCGGCGCCTGGCGGCACCTGCCCCGCACGGCGGTGCTGTGCACCTTCGGCGTCGAGCAGCTGCGGCAGATGGCGCAGCAGGTCCCGCTCTTCGCGGACATGGTCGACGGCGACTGGACGTACGTCGAGCTGCCGACGTGGCACTGGCCGATGGTGAGCCGACCGGCCGAGCTCGCGAAGGTGCTGGGCGCCGAAGGCACACGGCACCTCCGCGAGTGACGCCCCCGCCCCGGACCTCCGCCCTGGTGGAGCCCGTCGTGCAGTGGTCACACATGTGACCACTGCACGACCCCGAGGGTGGAGATATGACCACTTCAGCGGCGAGCGGTCCACCCGCGCGGACCGAGGCCCCTAGAGCAGCTGGCGGTAGTTCGCGTTCGCGAGGTCGAGCAGCTCGTCGCCCCGCCCGGACAGCACGGTGCGGATCGCGTAGAGCGTGAACCCCTTGACCTGCTCGGCGGTGACCTTGGGCGGGATCGACAGCTCGTCCCGCTCGGTCACGACGTCGACGAGCACCGGCCCGTCGTGCGCGAACGCCTCCTCGAGCGCTCCGCGCAGGTCGGCCGACCGCTCCACGCGCAGGCCCCGCACGCCCATCGCCTCGGCCACGGCGGCGAAGCTGGGGTTCTGCAGACCGGTGCCGTAGTTGACGAACCCCGCGGCCTTCATCTCCAGCTCGATGAAGTTCAGCGACGCGTTGTTGAACACGACGATCTTCACCGGGAGCCGGTGCTGCGCCACGGTCAGGAGCTCACCGAGCAGCATCGCGAGGCCGCCGTCGCCCGCGAGCGCGATCACCTGCCGGTCCGGGAACGCGGTCTGCGCGCCGATCGCGTGCGACAGCGCGTTCGCCATCGTGCCGTGCGTGAACGAGCCGATGAGGCGCCGACCGCCACCGGTGTGCAGGTACCGCGCCGCGTAGATCACCGGCGAGCCGACGTCCGGGATGAGCACCGCGTCGTCGGACGCGAGCTCGTCGACGAGCCGCGCCACGTACTGCGGGTGGATCGGGCGGTCGCCGCGCGACTCGGTCGCCAGGTCGTCCAGCTTCGCCCGGGTGCGCGCGTAGTGGTCGCGTGCGTCGTCCAGGTGCCCGCGGTCGCGGTCGCCGTCGAGCAGCGGCAGCAGCGCGCGCACCGTCTCCCCCACGTCGCCCACCAGACCGAGGTCGAGCGGCGTGCGCCGGCCCAGCTGCTCGCCCCGCAGGTCCACCTGCAGCACCCGCGCGTCCTTCGGGTAGAACTGCTGGTACGGGAAGTCGGTGCCGAGCATGAGCAGGGTGTCCGCACCGTCCATCGCCCGGTATCCCGAGGCGAACCCCAGCAGGCCCGTCATGCCGACGTCGAAGGGGTTGTCGTACTCGATGCGGTCCTTGCCGCGCATCGTGTGGACGATCGGCGCGGCGAGCCGGTCCGCGAGCGCGACGACGTCGTCGTGCGCGTCGCCCACGCCGGCGCCCGCCAGGATGGTGATGCGCCGTCCCGCGTTGAGGAGGTCGGCGGCCGCGCGCAGCTCGTTGTCGGACGGCACGACCCGGGGGCGGGTCTGCGGGACGACCACCACGCGCTCGCTCGCCGCGCGCTGCAGGGCGATGTCGCCGGGCAGGACCAGCACGGCGACGCCGCGCTGCTCGATCGCGCTGCGCATCGCGATCTCCAGCATGCGGGGCATCTGGGCGGGGTCGGACACGAGCTCGCGGTAGACGCTGCACTCGCGGAACAGCTCCTGCGGGTGCGTCTCCTGGAAGTAGCCGCTGCCGATCTCGCTGCTCGGGATGTGCGCGGCGATCGCCAGCATGGGCACCCGGCTGCGCGCGGCGTCGTACAGGCCGTTGATCAGGTGCAGGTTGCCCGGGCCCCCGCTGCCCACGCACACGGCGAGCTCCCCCGTCAGCTCGGCGTCCGCGGCGGCGGCCAGGGCGGCGGCCTCCTCGTGGCGGGTCAGGACCCACTCGATGCTGCCGTCACGTCGCAGCGCGTCGGTGAAGCCGTTGAGGGAGTCGCCGGGCACTCCGTAGACGCGCTTCACGCCGTTGGCGCGCAAGGTGGCGACGATGGTCTGGGCGATCGTGGCGGGCACGGGGTCTCCTTCGCCGAGGGGGGATCTTCATTTCAACACCGCCCGCGGCAGCACCTGCTCCGCCCGGACGGCGATGTGACGAACCAGACCGTCGCGCGGGTCACATCGCCGACGCGGCCGGACGACCCAGGGTGGTTCTTCTCGTCACGGCGCCGGCGCGGCTCAGCGCCCCACCGGCAGCCAGTCGAGGACGCGCTGGACGTGCTCGTCCCAGTACGCCCAGTCGTGCCCGCCCGGGTGCACGTGCGCGTCCACCGCGACACCCCGGGACGCCGCCCGCTCGACGAACGCGTGCTGCGCGTCGACCAGCTCGTCCTGCGCGCCGCACGTCGCGTACAACGCGGGCAGCGCCGCCGGGTCGGCCCGGTCCAGCAGCGCCAGCAGGTCGTCGTCCGTGCCCGCCGGGTCCGCGCCGTCCCACACGTGGGGCGTCAGCTCGTCCCGCAGGTACCGGGCACGGTCCCCGCCGACGACCAGCGCCCCGGACAGGCTGGCCGCCGCCGCGAACCGCCACGGCTGGCGCAGCGCCCACTTGAACGCCCCGTAGCCGCCCATCGACAGGCCCGCGACGAACGTGTCCTCGCGCCGGTCGGACACGCGGAAGAAGTGCTGCACCGCCCGCGGCAGCTCCTCGGACAGGAAGGTCCAGTACGCGCTGCCGTGCGCCTCGTCCGCGTAGAACGACCGGCCCGCGCGCGGCATCACCACCGCGATGCCCCGCTCGGCGACGTACCGCTCGATCGACGTGCGCCGCAGCCAGATCGTCTCGTCGTCGCTCAGCCCGTGCAGCAGGTAGAGCACGGGCGGCGGGCCGGCGGTCTCCACCCCGCCCATGCCGATCTGGCCCCGGGCCGACTCGGGCAGCAGCACGGTCACGGCCGTGCTCACGCCGAGCGCCTCGGAGAAGAAGTGACAGGTCAGCAGCGCCATCGCCGGTGGTCCTTCCGCGGGGGTCCGTCCCCCCGACGGTAGCCCGATCGCCTCCCCGGGGCCCCACCCCGCACTCCCCCACCCCGCGAGCCCCCACCCCGCGAGCGCGGCACTCCACCGCCGAGCGCGGTACTCGTTTCCGCCGCGTTCGGCGGCCGAGTACCGCGCTCGACGGTGGGGGGTCAGCGGCGGGGTCAGGCGCGGGGGCCGCGCAGCGAGATCTGGATCGAGCCGCCGCCGGTCAGGTCGACGCGCGTGCAGTCGGCCATCGGGTCCTCGATGACGACGGGGGGCCACTGGTGCTGCTCCCCGACGGCCTCGGCGGCGATGCGCTCCGCCGTGCCCAGGTCGACGCAGGCGTCCGCGATCTGCGAGCGCAGCGTGTCACGCAGCTCGAACACCCACGCGTCCATGTCTACGCTGTCGATGTCCACGGCCGAGTGCGGCGTGACGGCGAGCGTCCGCGGCACCGCGACGTACGACCCGGCCGTCGACTCCGGGGTCGGCTCGACGGCCGCCGGGTCGCCGGCGCCCGGCTCGGGTGCGGCGGCCTCGTCGTAGGCCAGGGCGACGCTCGCGCAGGCCTCCTCCTGCTGGCCCTCCAGACGCTCGTCGGTCCGCACCGTCCAGTCGTCGAGACCCAGCCGGTCCAGCTCCGCCGACGCCCAGGCGAGCGCGCCCGCCTCGTCGAGGCACGTCGCACGGGCTCCGTCGACCCAGTCCTGCATGCTCGAGTCGAGCTCGCGCAGCGCGAGCGCCCGGGGGTCCGTGTCGACGACCGTCGCGCCCTGCGGCATCTCGCCGCGGGGTGCGACGTACAGCAGGGTCGGGTCGCCCTCGATGCGGAACGCCACCGGGTCGTCGATGGCGGGCAGCCCGCTGAGCTCCTGGTAGCGCGCGCAGTCCGCGAGCGCGTCACCGGTGATCCACGGCCCGCCCGAGGTCTCCGCCTCCGGCGCGCCCCACCGCGCCATGCAGGTCACGCCCTCGTGCCCACCGCCGCCGGTGTACCAGAGCTCGCGGAACCCCGCGTAGGCGGCCCCTCCGCCGACGAGCGCCGTCGCCAGCACACCGGCCAGGATGCCGCGCCGGGCCCTTCTGCTCCGTGCTCCGGACCGGTCCGTCGTCGTGGTGTCCGTCGTCATGATCGCCTCCCGCATCGCGTCGTCGGACGCCGGGAGCGCCGAGCCGCGCGCGGCCGGGTCCGCCGCCCGCAGGCGTCGCATCAGGTCGTCGTTCATCTCGCCTCCTGGGGTCCGGGACGGGCGTCGGCCCATCCACTCCTGACGTGTCCGGGTCCGCCGTCGCGTTGCACGACGGGCGGCGGTGCGTGGTCCTCGAGGGCCGCGAGCTGCGCCAGCAGGCGACGGCGGGCCCGGTGCAACCGCACGCGGACGGTGGCACGCGGGACGCCCAGCACGAGCGCGATCTCGTCGCGCGCGAGCTCCTCCCAGGCGACCAGGCGCAGCAGCTCGCGGTCGTCGGGCGGCAGGGCGTCCATCGCGCGCAGCAGCGTCGGGTCGGCGGGCTCGTGCGGCGGGACGACCTCGACGACCTGCTCACGCAGCCGGTCCGCGAGCGCGAGCCGTCGACGCTCGCCGCGGTAGTGGTTCGCCAGGACGCGACGCGCGACGCCGAACAGCCACGGACGTGCGGCGTCGTCGGGCGGCACGTCGTCGAGCCGGCGCCACGCGACGACGAACGTCTCCGCGACGACGTCGGCGGCATCGGACGGGTCGGCGACGCGGCGCACCGCGTACGCCAGCAGCGCGCCGTGCGTGCGGTCGAACAGGTCGGTGAACCGCGCGCGGCGTGCGGCGGCGGCGGCGTCCGTCGGGTGTGGCGGGCTCACGGGCCTCCCTCCGTGGGCAAGGGCTCTGTCACCACCCACGTGTCCGGCAGGGGCGAGGGCGTTACCGCCGACCGGCAAGGTGCGTCAGACGCCGAGCGTGCGGGTGATCCGGGCGGCCTCGCCCACGGTGACGACGGTGATGCCGTGCCGTGCCGCCGCCTCCTCCAGCGGCTGCATCGTGAGCCAGTGCGCGAGGCCGTCGGCGGCGAACGTCATCCGGCCGGAGGGCGCCGTCACGACGTACCGGTGTCGACCGCGCCGGACGTGGGTCGCGGCGATCTCGACGCTCTCGCCACGCCGGACCAGCAGGCCCTCGTGGCTCGCGCCCAGCCGGCCGGCGAACAGCACGAGACCGTCCGGCTCCTCGAGCAGCTCGACCAGCGACCAGCCCCGGGACCAGGGCGCGCGCCGCACCCGGGCGACGACGAGCCCGGCGGCCAGCGCGACGGCCGCCGCCAGCACGAGCCACGCGGGGTACGCGGCACCGGCGGGCTCTTGTGTGCCGGCGAACCCCTGCAGCGCCACGAGCACGAGCCCGACCACGCCGAGGACACCGAGGGCCGTGGGCACCGCGGCGGCGACCCGCGCCCCTCCCTCGGGCAGGAGCACGGCAGGCGTGGGAGTGACGGCGACGTCGTCGACCGGTCTGCTGGGCACGCCCGCAACCTAGCCCCCGCCCCCCACCCCCCGCACCACCCACCCCCCGCCCACCCGTCGGGCGCAGTACTCCACCGCCGAGCGCGGTACTCGTATCCCCCGCGCTCGCTGGCGGAGTACCGCGCTCGACGGGTGGGGGGTGGTCGTAGGGGGCCGCTGGAAGAGATAGGGACCCTGCGCAGTTGAGCCGTCAACAGTTGTCGCGGACAGCGCCGGGCGCGGCAGGTCGCGCCCGGTACCCGCGCGACGCCGGCAGGACGAGGACTCTCGAAGGAGCCGAGCACCATGGACGCAGACCGGATCGAGTTCGGCATCGACAGCTTCGGGGACCGTCCCCGCGACGACCGCGGGGAGGTCGTCTCGCACGCGCAGGCGATCCGCGCGACCGTGGCCGAGGCGGTCCTCGCCGACCAGGTCGGCATCGACGTGGTGGCCCTCGGGGAGCACCACCGCCCGGAGTACGCGATCTCCACCCCCGAGACCGTGCTCGCGGGCATCGCCACCGCGACCGAGCGCATCCGGCTCGCGTCGGGCGTCACGGTGCTGTCCTCGGACGACCCGGTGCGCGTCTTCCAGCGCTTCGCCACGGTCGACGCGCTGTCGAACGGCCGGGCCGAGGTGATCCTCGGCCGGGGGTCGTTCACCGAGTCGTTCCCGCTGTTCGGGTACGACCTGAAGGACTACGAGGTGCTCTTCGAGGAGAAGATCGACCTGTTCCACCGGCTCCTCGACGAGACCCCGGTGACGTGGCAGGGCACCACGCGCGCCGCCCTGCACGACGCCGACGTCTACCCCAAGACCGAGTCCGGGCGCCTGAGCACGTGGGTGGGCGTCGGCGGGACGCCGCAGTCCGTGCTGCGTACCGCCCAGTACGGGTTCCGGCTCATGCTCGCCGTCATCGGCGGCGCACCCGACCGGTTCGCCCCGTACGTGGACCTGTACCGGCGGGCGCACCAGCAGCTCGGCACGACCCCCGAGCCGGTCGGCGTGCACTCCCCCGGCTTCGTCGCCGCCACCGACGAGGAGGCGCGCGAGCTGTTCTACCCGGGGTACCGGGAGACGCGTGACCGGATCGGCGCGCTGCGCGGCTGGCCGCCGCTCCAGCAGCGCGAGTTCGACGCCGAGGTGGCGCACGGCTCGCTGTACGTCGGCTCGGTGGAGACCGTCGCGGCGAAGATCGCCCACGCGATCCGCGTCCTCGACGTCGGCCGGTTCGACATGATCTACTCCGCCGCCGGCACGGTCTCGGCGTCCGCGCGGCTGCGGTCGGTCGAGCTGTACGGCACGCAGGTGATCCCACGCGTCCGTGAGCTGCTCGCCGAGCAGCCCGTCGCCGTGGGTGAGGCCCGGTGACCGCGACCACGGTCGGGATCCTCGGTGCGGGCAAGCTCGGGACGGTCGTGGCGCGCCTGGCCGTCGCCGCCGGCTACCGCGTGCTCGTCGCCGGCTCGGGCGATCCCGCGCGGATCGCGCTGACCACCGAGGTGCTGACCCCCGGCGCGACCGCCGCGTGGCCGGCCGAGGTCGCGCAGGCCGCGGACGTCGTGGTCCTCGCCCTCCCTCTCGGCAGGCTGCGCGAGCTCCCGGTGGACGCGCTGCGCGGCACGCTCGTCGTGGACGCCATGAACCACTGGTGGGAGGTCGACGGACCGCGCGACACGGTGGTCCCGGCCGGCCTCTCGTCGAGCGAGCTGGTGCAGCGGTCGCTGCCGGGCGCGCGCGTCGTCAAGGCCCTCAACCACATGGGCTACCACGACCTCGAGGACGAGGCGCGGCCCGCGGGACGTCCCGGCCGCAAGGCGATCGCGGTCGCCGGTGACGCGCCGGACGACGTCGCGGCGGTCGCGGAGCTGGTCGACGCCCTCGGGTTCGACCCGGTGGTGATCGGTGACCTCGCGACGGGCGCCCGGCTCGAGCCCGGGACCCCCGCGTTCGGCGCCGACGTCGAGGCCGCCGAGCTCTGCACGCTCACCGCCGACCCCGCGCCCGCCGCGCTCCCCGACCGACCCTGAACCGCCCCCTCGAAGGGACAGACAGATGGACCGAGAGCTCCAGGACAGCACCGGCGCCCCTGTGACGGTCGCGCTCGAGCGCGCCGAACCGGTCAGCGCCTACACCGTGAGCGTGGCCGGGGAACGCGTCGGCAGGGCCGAGTTCCTCGACGTCCCCGACGCCCGCGAGCGCGTCTTCTTCCACACCGAGGTCGACCCCCGGTTCGGGGGCCGCGGCCTCGCCGGTCTGCTGCTGCGCGAGGCCCTGGCGGACAGCCTGCGCGAGGGCCTGACGGTCGTGCCCGTCTGCCCGCTCTTCGCGCGCCACCTGGCGACGCACGGCGACGAGTACGTCGCCGAGGGCGGGGCGTTCCGCCGGCCGTCGCGTGCCGATCTCGCCCTCGTCAGGCGGGCCGCGCAGGGCGCGTGAGTGCGGCGAGCGGCCTCGGGGCCCCGGACGCCGACGTTGCCGGGTCGCTACTCGCCGCCGCCGAAGAAGCCGCCGTCGAGGACCCGGCTGTAGCGCAGCCGCAGCGCGCGCTCGGTGCTCGCGGCGATGGTGGCGACCACGAGCGCGATGTTCACCGTCTCCGGCAGGCGGACGGGGCCGGCCCACGGGCCGCCGACGACCTGCGCCACGGGCGGGATCGCGGTGAGCTGCTCGACGATCTGCGGGACGCCGAGCGCGAGTGCGACGAGCAGCACGCTCGCCGACGCGAGCGCCAGCGAGCGGCTCAGCGCCGGGTGCTTCCGGTCCAGGCGGGCGCGCCACCCCTCGGCCGAGGCGGGGTCGGGCACGAGCTGCCGGGCCGACCCGTCGGGGCCGACGTGGTCGATGCGTCGCAGCCCGTACCCGCTGGCCGCGACCTCGATCGTGCCGTCCGGCACCGGGAACACCGCAGGGAGCGTGGAGGTGGCGTGGTGCAGGCCGTCGACGTAGAGCTCGGCTCGCACCTCGCCGTCGTCGTCGCCGCCGTGCCGGAGGTCGACGGACCAGGTGCGCGGTGCGCCGCCCTCGTCCGTCAGGTGCAGGTGGAACAGGGAGCGGGTGAGCAGCTGCCAGGGGCGGTAGGGCGTCAGCGCGTGCCCGTCGCCGGGCTGCACGGTGCCAGTTCTGCGTGACATGGGTCCTCCTCGTCGTCCTCCGGTTCGGGTGTGCGGGTGCCGCCGCGGCCACGAGGGCCGCGCGGCGACATCGCTGCGAGGTCTCGATCCGGGGTCGCATGGCGTCAGACCCCCACGACGTGGGTGAGCGCGAGCCAGAGCCCCACCGTGGTCACGGTCGTCCACAGCACGATCGCCACGGCCTGCCAGAGCAGGACCCAACGGCGAGGGCTCCCGCCGGCGACGAGGATCGCCGCGGTGAACTGCGTCGGGATCGCGAGCGGACCGAGGATGCTCGCCCCGGGGACGCCGAAGCGGTTGAGCCACGTGAGGACGCGCCGGCGCCCCTTCGACAGCGGCTGGGCGGGCTCCGGTTCCCCGAACCCGTCGGCCGCCTGGATGTCCGGGGTGGCCGGGCCGCCGACGGTCGCCTTCACGCGCGACCGGTGGACGACGGCCGTGCGGGCCCGTGCGGTGAACGCCACCACGAGGGCCACGGACAGGAAGTTGCCGGTGGCTGCGGCGACGCCAGCGACGGCGGGGTGCAGGCCGCCGACGAGCCCGACCATCGCGGCGAGCTCGCCCTCGACGAACGGGACGGCGCCGGCGAGCACGACGATGAAGGGCTGGAAGATCTCGGGCACCTGGGCCACGAGCTCCTGGAACCTGACGATGAGCTCCTGCAACGGGGTCATGATGTCGTCTCCTTGCGAGTCGTGGATCGAGCGGTTCTCGATCACGACCCGAGGGGACACCGTGTTCCCGGAACAGGGTCAAGGGGCGTCTGGCGACCCCGTCCCGTCGGCGTCGTCGCGCGCCGCCAGGAGCTCCTGCGCGATCCGGTGCCCGAGGAGCGCGGCGCGCGTCAGCACGTCACGCTGCGCCGGGTTGTACAGCGCCGTCACGGCCTCGACGAACGTCTCCTGCGCGACGCGCCCGCTCGTCGCCAGGTGTCCCGCAGGGTCGCTGAGCCACGGGTAGTCGACGAGGTTGCGCGCGATGCCCTGCGCGATCTGCTGGGCGAGGCGCTGGCGCGTCGCCTCGTCCGCGTCGGGGGGCAGCGCGTCGAGCTCCTTGCCGTCGTCGCCGGCATCGGCGTCCTCCTGGACCATGTCCCGCAGGTCGGCCATCGCGCTCTCGTCGTAGAGCTTGGAGTAGATGTGGATGATCGACCGGTCGACCTCCGTGAGGTGCTCCGCGACGGACGCGAACCCCGCGGGCACGTCGGGCGGGGCGTGGTTGCTCAGGATCGCGGCGATCTCGGCGCGCGCCTGCTGCAGCTGCGCGATGCGCGCGGCGAGGTCGGCGTCCACCTCCCGCAGCCGGTCCGCCGTGCCGGCGCTGTCGGCCACGCGGTCGACCTCGGAGAGCGGCACGCCCAGCTCGGCGAGGCGCCGGATCCGCAGCAGGCGCACCAGGTGCGGCACGCCGTACTTCTTGTAGCCGTTGTAGCGGCGGTCGGGCTCGTCGAGCAGCCCGAGCCGGTGGTAGTGCCGGACGGTGTTGACGGTCGTCCCCGCCAGGTCGGCGAGCTCGCTCGTGCTCCAGGCCATGGCTGCTCCTCGTCTCCCCGGGGGCGCCGGAGGATGACCCCGGGTCGGCTGCGGCAGGGCCCCCTCGACGCAGCCTGTCATCCACCGCTCGACACGCCCGGACCGGACACACCGGTCGCTTGACGCGCGTCACCCGAACGGCTGAGGTGGACGCCGCCCCGCCCCGCTGACCTGCACAGGAGTTCCCATCGTGCCCCCGTCCGAGTGTCACCACCCCGTCCCCGGTCAGGCGCGCGCGACCGTCCGGGACGCCCGGTGAAGGGCGCGCACCACGCCCTGTGCGGGGCGGCGGCGTGGGTGGCGGTGGCGTCCACGGCCCCGTACACGCTCGGCTGGTACCCGGTGTCGTCGCTCGGGATCGTCACGGGCGCCGTGGTGTGCGCGGGCGCGGCGCTGGCGCCGGACGCCGACCACCACGACGCGACCATCGCGCACTCCCTGCCGCCGGTCTCGCAGTGGGTCTGCGACCTCGTCGGGCGCCTCGCGGGCGGGCACCGCAACGGCACGCACTCGCTGCTCGGCATCGCGGTGCTCACCGCCACGGCGTGGGCGGCCGGGCAGGTGACCGTGGCCACGGACGCGCTCGGGGACCTGGCGGTCGGGGCCGGGGTCATGTCGCTGCTGCTCGTGGCGTTCGCCGCGCGCGCCCTGCGCCTCGCGCGGCGGCGGCTCGACGCGTGGGCCCTGGCGCTCGCGCTGGCCGGGTTCATCACCGTCGCCGCCCCCACGGAGTGGGACTGGCTGCCCGTGGCCGTCGGGCTGGGCGCGGCCGTGCACGTCGCAGGGGACATGCTGACGGGCGGCGGCGTGCCGCTGCTGTGGCCGTGGGAGCCGCGGCCCCCGCGCTGGTGGCGCCGGACGCCGGTGCTGAACGACCTGTGGAGCAGCGGCGGCAACTTCGCGGTCCCCCTGCTGGGGACCACGGGGTCGTGGCGCGAGCGGCTGCTGGTCGTCCCGCTGACCGCCTACGCGGCGTACGGGACGGGCGCCGCCCTCGTCGTCGGCTCCCTGACCGCCCTGGGCCACGACCCGGACCGCGTCATGGAGCAACTGTGGGACACGGCGACCGCCCTGGTGGCCACGGCAACGGTGGTCGCCACGGTCGCCCTGCCCGGCTGACGCGCCCGCCGAACGCGCGCTTCTGCCGTTGATCAGCCGCGAGAAGCGGCACAACCGCGCGTTCGGCGGCCCGTCCCTAGAGGAAGAGGCAGAACGGGTGGCCGTCGGGGGTGAAGAGGACCCGGACGTCGGCCTGGGGCTGGTGGTCGGCGAGGCGGGCGCCGCAGTCCAGTGCCCACGCGACCGCCGCGTCGAGGTCGCCGTCGGGGACGTGCACGTCGATGTGCTGCGTGGCGACCTGCTCACCGGGAGACGCCGGCCACACGGGCGGCCGGTACGCGCGCTCGTGCTCGAGGTTGATCCGCAGCCCCGGCCCGTCACCCTCCGGCGCCACCTGCGCCCACCCGCCCTCGGCGGGCTCGTCGGGTCCGGGCGGGTCGTCCGCCGTGACGCGGTAGCCCAGCAGCCGCGCCCAGAACCTCGCGGCCTCGCGGGGGGTCGGCGAGCCGACGGTCACCGAGGTGGCCGCCAGCCGCGGCCGTTCGACGTGTCCCATCCCCGGACCGTCCCACACCCCCACCCTCCCCGCGAGAGAGCGATCCGGCACAGCGCCCTCCCCCGGCCCCGCCGCTCGCGTCAGCCGGCCCCCGCCACCCGCCGCAGCAGCCCCAGCAGCACCCGCTGCTCGTCGGCGTCGAGCACCTCGAGCCGCGCGCGCACGCCCTCGTGGCGCTGCACCGAGAGCCGGTCCAGCAGGTCGTGGCCCTCCTCGGTGAGCTCGACGAGGGTCGCGCGGCGGTCGCGCGGGTCGGGGACGCGCCGGATCCACCCGTCGGCCTCGGCGTGGTCGACCTTGGACGTCACGGACCGGGGCGCGACGTCGAGGGCCCCGGCGAGCTCCCCCAGCCGCTGCGGGCGGCCGAGCCGGTCGAGCGTCCGCAGCAGCCGCAGCTGACCCGGTGTGATGTCGTGGCCGAGCCGCTCGGCGGCGTCGCGGCGGACGGCGCGCAGCACGTCGTGCAGGAGCTCGAGCAGCTCCTCCGGGGGCTGAGGGCTGCGGACGGGTTCGCGCCGCTCGCGCTCCGGGGCGTCATGACGCACCGTGGAGGGCCGGGGGTCGGTCCGCGCAGCGTCGCGCGCCGGCTGCCCGTCGGTCGCGTCGTCCGTCTGCACGGCTCCGAGGCTACCGGGGAATATCTCGGAGGTGAATGTTGCTCATCGTGAGGTAACCTCAGCATATTGCGCGGCTCGACCCGCGCCCTCCGACCCCCTGGAGGTCCCCCTTGACCCACCCCGGACCCGTTCCCGGAGGTCGCGGGATGCGCGGCTTCAGCCAGGACCGCGACGTCGCCCGCCAGCGCCTCGCTCCCGGCACCCTGCGCCGCATCCTCGCCTTCGCCCACCCCTACCGCTCCCAGCTCGCGGTGTTCCTCGTCCTCATCGCGCTCGGCGCCGCCGCCGGTGCGCTCACCCCGTGGCTGTTCCAGCGGCTCATCGACGACGGCATCGCCGCGGGCGACACCCGCACGGTCGTCACCATCGCCGTCATCGTCGCCGCGCTGGCGGTCGTCTCCGCCGGGCTCGGCGTCGCCGAGCGCTGGGTGTCCGCGCGCATCGGCGAGGGCCTCATCCACGACCTGCGCACCGCCGTGTTCGACCACGTGCAGCGCATGCCGCTCGCGTTCTTCAGCCGCGCCAAGACCGGCGCACTCGTCCAGCGCCTCAACGGCGACGTGCTGGGCGCGCAGCAGGCGTTCACCGCGACGCTCTCCAACGTCGTCAGCAACTCGCTGACCATCGTCTTCGTGCTCGCCGCGATGCTCTCGATGTCGTGGCAGCTCACGCTGCTCTCGCTGATCCTGGTCCCCGTCTTCGTGCTGCCCGCCCGGTGGTTCGGGCGCAGGATCGCCGGCATCACGCGCGAGTCCTACGAGCTCGGCGCCGAGGCGTCGCAGACCATGACCGAGCGGTTCAACGTCGCCGGCGCGCACCTCGTCAAGGTCTTCGGCGACCCGGCCCGCGAGTCCGCCGCCTACGCCGAGCAGACCGCGCGCGTCCGGGACATCGGCGTCAAGCGCGCCCTGTACTCGACGTGGTTCCGCATCGGCCTGACCACCGTCGCCGCGATCGCCACGGCCGTCGTCTACGGCGTCGGCGGCCTGCTCGCGATCCGTGGCGAGCTCACGGTCGGTGTCGTCGTCGCGCTCGCCGCGTACCTCGGCCGCCTCTACGGGCCGCTGACGGCCATGTCGAACGTGCAGGTCGACATCATGACGGCGCTCGTGTCGTTCGAGCGCGTCCTCGAGGTCCTCGACCTGGAGCCGACCGTCGCCGAGAAGCCCGACGCGTCGGACCTGCGCGCGGCCGTGGCCAAGAACGGCGCGACCCTCGAGCTCGACCACGTCGGGTTCCGCTACCCGTCGGCCGGCGAGGTGTCGCTGGCGTCCCTGGAGTCGGTGGCGACCCTGAGCCGCGACCCCGTGGCCGACACCCTGCGCGACGTCACGTTCAGCGTGCCCGCCGGGTCGATGGTCGCGCTCGTCGGGCCCTCCGGGGCGGGCAAGACGACGATCTCCCAGCTCGTCACGCGCATGTACGACCCGACGCGCGGCGCCGTGCGCATCGCGGGGCAGGACCTGCGGGACGTGACCGCGTCGTCCCTGCGGGACACCGTGGGCATCGTCAGCCAGGAGGCGCACCTCTTCCACGACACCATCGCGGGCAACCTGCGCTTCGCGCGCCCCGACGCGACCGACGACGACATCGAGCGCGCCCTGCGCGGCGCGCACGTGTGGGACCTGGTCGCGTCGCTCCCGGACGGCATCGACACCGTCGTCGGG
Source organism: Cellulomonas avistercoris (assembly GCF_014836445.1). Taxonomy (GTDB): domain Bacteria; phylum Actinomycetota; class Actinomycetes; order Actinomycetales; family Cellulomonadaceae; genus Cellulomonas; species Cellulomonas avistercoris. The sequence continues at coordinate 149,769 of NZ_JACSQV010000009.1, read as the reverse complement.
GACCGCGGCTACCGCCTGTCCGGCGGCGAGCGCCAGCGCCTCGCGATCGCGCGGCTGCTGCTCAAGGCGCCCGACGTCGTCGTGCTCGACGAGGCCACGGCCCACCTGGACTCCGAGTCGGAGGCGGCCGTGCAGGCCGCGCTCGACGAGGCGCTCGTCGGGCGGACGTCGCTGGTCATCGCGCACCGGCTGTCGACCGTGCGCCAGGCGGACCTCATCGTGGTCGTCGAGGACGGGCGCGTCGCCGACACCGGCACGCACACCGAGCTGCTCGCGCGCGGCGGGCTGTACGCGGACCTGTACCGCACGCAGTTCGCGCCCGCGGCCGCGGCCGTCTGACGCCCGCGCGCGACCGCCGCGCGCGTCGTCAGGCCCGGACGTACCGTCGATGGATGGGGGCGACGAGGATCAGGGTGGGCACCGCTGCGTGCCTGCTGGGTGCGGTGACGCTGGTGGCCGGTGCGTGCAGCACGGGCACACCGCAGGACGCGGCGTCGACGAGCCCGCCCAGCGGCAGCAACGCCACCGCGAGCGGCACGGCCGGCGCCGCGAGCCCGTCGCTGGAGACCCTGCAGCAGGACGTGCTGCCGCAGTTCGAGGAGCGGTCGTTCGACGAGCCGGAGGTCGACCTGCCGGTCGGCTACAACCTGTTCCTGCCGGAGGACTTCGACTCCGGTCAGCAGTACCCGATGGTCCTGTTCGTGTCCGACTCGACGCGCGTCGGCGACGCCGTGCCCGCGCCCTCGACGCAGTACGGCGCGCTCATCTGGGCCAGCCCGCAGATGCAGGCCGACCACCCGGCGATCGTGGTCGTGCCGCAGTACCCCGACCTCGTCGTCGCCGACCTCGAGGGCCGCGGCACGACCGACTACGTCGACCTCACGGCGCGGCTCGTCCGGTCCGTGCAGGAGGCGTACCAGGTCGACAAGGAGCGCACGTACGCGACCGGCCAGGGCCTCGGGGCCGCGACGGTCATGCTGCTGGCCGCCCAGCAGCCCGACCTGTTCGCGGCCGAGCTGCTGGTCGGCGGCGAGACCGGCACGCCGGACCTCGCCGGGCTCGACGACGAGACGTTCGTGTCCGTCGCGACCGGTGACGACGCCGGCGCCCAGGACGACATCCGGTCCGTGCTCGACGAGCAGGACGTCACCTACGGGACGGCGTCGTGGGACGCGGCGTGGGCGCAGGACCGCCTGGCCCAGGCCGCGACGGAGCTGCTCGCGTCGGACGACGACGCGTACCTCGTGACGATCGACGGCACCCCGACCCCGACCGCCACGGCCGGCGTCGACGCCCGGCCCGCGTTCCAGCAGGTCTACGAGATCGGCCCGCTGCGCGACTGGCTGCTCGACCAGGACGACTGACGTCGACCCTCAGTGGACGAGCTTGAGGCCCACGACGCAGGCGACGATCCCGAGGATGAGCAGGATCTTGACGAGGCTCGCGGTCTCGGCGCCCGTCACCATCGCGAAGGCGACGGTCACGGACGCGCCGATGCCGACCCACACGGCGTAGGACGTGCCGGTGGGCAGCTCGCGCATCGCGTACGCGAGGCCGCCCATCGAGACGAGCAGCGCGAGGCCGAAGACGACGGTCGGGACGAGCCGGGTGAACCCCTCGGACCGGCCCAGGGCGGTGGCCCAGACGGCCTCGAACAGCCCCGAGACGACGAGCACGAGCCAGGCGACGGACGTGGTGGACACGGATGACCTCCGACGGCTGCCGTCTTGTCGCTCTCCGGGTACGGCGCCCCTCGTCCGGGGGCCCACGCTGACGTCGGGCCCGCGACCATGCTCGCACGTGGGCGCGGGCCCGGGGCGGATGGTGAGCGGTCTCACCGCCGTGCCGGGCCGGGGCGGGAGGCCCGGGCGCACGAGTCCCCTCCCACCGTGCGCCCGGGCCTGCCCGCCGCGGGTCAGCAGCCCCCGCCGGCCCCCTCGGACGCGTCGGCGCCCTCGGCGCCCGCGTCGTCGGTCTCGTACCCCCGGATCGCGTCGACCTTCGCGGCCGACGCCGACGCGGGGTCGAACTCCTGGTCCAGCCACTCGCGCACGAGCGTCTTGGCGAGCTCGAGCCCGATGACGCGCTGTCCGAGGCACAGCACCTGCGCGTCGTTCGACAGCACCGAGCGCTGGACGGAGAACGTGTCGTGCGCGGTCACGGCGCGCACGCCGGGGACCTTGTTGGCGGCGATCGCCATGCCCAGCCCCGTGCCGCACACGAGCAGCGCGCGGTCGGCGCCGCCCGCGGCGACCCGGCGCGCAGCCGCGACGGCGACGTGCGGGTAGGCGGTGTCGTCACCGGCGTGCACGCCGACGTCCTCGACGACCTCGACCCTCGGGTCGGCGCGCAGCAGGTCCGCCAGCGCGTCCTTGTACGTCAGGCCGGCCTCGTCGGCACCGACCACGATCCTCGACACGCTCACGGCGTCTCCTTCTCCTCGGGTACGACGGTGGACCGGACGGCCGCGACGATCGCCGCGAACGACACCGCCCCGGGGTCCGGGGTGCCCACGCTCCGCTCGGCGAGCGGACGCGCACGCCCCAGGCGGGGGCGCAGGGACGCGGTGTCCTGCGCCGCCGTGCGCGCCGCCTCCAGCGCGGCGTCCCACGCGGCAGCGAGCGGCTCACCGGCGGCCGCCGCCTGCTCGAGCGCCGCGGCGAACGGCTCGGCGGCGTCGACCATCGTCTTGTCCCCCGGCTGCGCGCCGCCCAGCGCGACGACGGCGGCGACGCCCGCACGCACGGCCGCGGCCGTGCGTGTCGACGGGTCGGCGACGGGCCGCGCGGCCAGCGCGTGCGCGACGGCACCGATGCCGGCACCCCACAGCACGCCGGACGTGCCGCCCGCGCGGGCGGCCCACGCCCGGCCCGCCTCCCGCAGGCACGCGACCGCGCCGTGGCCCGCGTTCGCGGCGGCGGCGGCCGCGTCGGCGGCGGCACCGGCCCCGCGCAGCATGCCGCGGCCGTGGTCGCCGTCCCCGGCGACGGCGTCGAGCCGGCCCAGCTCGGTCTCAAGGTCCGTCAGGACCGTGCGCACGGCGCCCAGCGCCGCGACGACACCGGCAGCCTCGGACGTGTCGGTCGCGTCGACGACGCGGACGGCGCCGCCGGCCGCGGACGCGTCGGACGACGTCGAGCCCGACACCTCGGAACCCGCAGCTCCGGGCGTCGAGGCCCCGGTGCGCGTGCCCGCGTCCTGGGACCGCGGTGCGTCGGCCACGGCCCCGACCTGCCCCCGCCGGTACGCCGGCGTGTGCGCCGGTGCGCACCACCACCGCTCGAGGTCGTCGTCGAGCCACACGAGGGTCAGCGAGCACCCCGACATGTCGAGGCTCGTGACGAGCTCGCCGACGTCGGGCTGCACGGCCTGCAGGCCGGCGTCGTCGAGCAGCGGGCGCACGGCGCGCCAGAGCACGAACAGCTCCTCGTACTTGGTGCGGCCCAGGCCGTTGAGCACGACGCCGACGCGCGGTCCGGCGTCCGCGGGCCGCTCGGCGAGCAGCCGCTCGACCAGCAGCGTCGCGAGCTCGCTCGCGGTGCACGCGGGCACCTCGCCGATGCCCGGCTCGCCGTGGATGCCCACGCCCAGGCCGACCGTGCCCTCGGGGACGGTGAACAGCGGCGCGTCCGCACCGGGCAGCGTGCAGCCGTCGAACGCGACGCCCAGCGTGCGCGTGCGGTCGTTGGCGTGACGTGCCGCGGCGACGACGTCGTCGAACGACAGGCCCTCGGCCGCGGCGGCGCCCGCGACCTTGAAGACGACGTGGTCGCCGGCGATGCCGCGACGCCGGTGCGCCTCGTCGGCCGGGGCCGACGCGACGTCGTCGGTGACGACGAGGAACTCCGCGGGGATGCCGCGCTCGCGCAGCTCGTCGCGCGCGAGCGTGAAGTTCATGACGTCGCCCGCGTAGTTGCCGGTGAGCAGCAGCACGCCCGCGTCGCCCGCGGCCGCGGCGCCGACCGACACGGCGTCCGCGGTGGACGGCGACGTGAAGACGTTGCCGACGACCGCGCCGTGCGCGTACCCGGGCCCGACCAGGCCGCAGAACGCCGGGTAGTGGCCGGACCCGCCGCCCACGACGACCGCGACCTGCGACGCGGGGGCCGGCACGGCCCGCACGACGCCGCCGGGCACGCGTCGCACCTGGTCGGCGTACAGGTCGACGAACCCGTCGAGCGCGTCGTCGACGAACCGGGCCGGGTCGTCGGCCAGGGGGCTCACCACGTCCGCTCCTGCGCGAGGGTCGTCGCGACGACCGAGTCGTCGGCGGCGTCGAGGCCGGCGGCGGAGACCGCGCGGTACAGCTGCTCGGCGGCCGCCGCGACGGGCGTCGCGACCTTGAGCTGCCGCGTCAGGTCGCCGACGATGCCCATGTCCTTGCCGATGACGTCGAGCCGCGAGCGCAGCGGCGGGGTCTCGCCGCGCAGCTGCTGCGCGATGCGCGGACCGCGGTCGGCGAACATGAACGACGCGGCCGCACCCTGCGACAGGACCTCGATGCACGCGTCGAGGTCGAGGCCCAGGCGGTGCGCGAGCGCGAGCGCCTCGGACGCGGCGGCGGTGTGGATGCCGCACAGCAGCTGGTTGACGGTCTTGAGCTGCTGACCTGCGCCGATCCCGCCCACGACCGTGAGGGAGGACGACATCGCGTCGAGCACCGGCCGGGCCGCGGCCAGGGCCGCGTCGTCCGCGCCGACCATGATGAGCAGGTCGCCGTTGCCGGCGCGCACGGGCCCACCGGACACGGGCGCGTCGACCGTGAGGACGCCGCGCGCGGCGAGCGCCGCGGCGACCGAGACGACCGCGGACTCCCCCACCGTCGACGTCACGACGACGACGGCGCCGGCCGGCAGCGAGTCCGCGACGCCGCCCTCGCCGAGCACCAGCGCGTCCAGCTGGGCGCCGTCACGCACCCCGACGACGACCACGTCGGTGCCCGAGCAGGCCTCCGCGACCGTCGCCGCGCCGGTGGCGCCCGCCTCCACGGCGAGCGCGACACGCTCGGGGGCGATGTCGAACGCGACCACGTCGAAGGTCCGCGCCAGCGCGGTCGCCATGGGCAGGCCCATGGCACCGAGGCCGAGGACCGCGACGCGGGCGCTCATCGCGCACCTGCCGCGGCACGCAGCACGGACTCGCGCGCCTCGCCCGTGGCGACGGCGAGCATGCGGCGGATGTACCGCGCGTTGCGCGCCGAGACCGACAGCCCGTCGCCGCCGTAGTGCTCGACGCAGAACGGGCCGGTGAACCCGACGTCGACGGCCGTGCGGATGGCCTTGCGGTAGCTGACCGAGCCCATCTCCATGGGGGCCGGGAGCGCCGTGTAGGTGCCGGCCGCGCGGTCCTCGTCGCGGAAGTAGTTCTTGACGTGCCAGTAGTTCGACACCGGCAGGCACGCCTCGACGGCGGCCTGGAAGTCCTCGATCGGCCGGTGCAGGCGGATGAGGTTGCCGAGGTCGGGGTTGAGGCCGACGTTCGGGTCCCCGATGTCCTGCACCAGGCGGACCGCGGACTGCGCCGTGCCCAGCAGCGTGTCCTCGTACATCTCGAGCGAGAGCTGCACCCCGACCTCGGCCGCGTGCCGCCCCAGCTCGCGCAGCCGCGTCACCGCGAGCGCCCAGGTCTCGGCGTCGGTCGAGTCGGCCGGGCCCTCCTCGGTCCAGAACCAGAACGCCTCGCGCTGCGCGGGCAGCAGCGGGCGGTGCAGCCCGACGCTGACGATCTTCGTGCCCAGCGCGGCGGCCGCGTCGATCGTCCGGTGCGAGTAGGCCAGGTTCTCGTCGCCCGTCGCGGGGTCGATCACCGAGCGGCGGATCGCGGACAGCGCGATCGGGTCCAGCCCCACGGTCGCCAGCGCCTCGCGCAGCTCCTCGACGCGGGCGGGCGACAGGTCACCCGGCTGCACCCACGAGTCGGTGAGGTCGACCTCGGTGAACCCCTCGTACGCGACCTCCGCCAGGTGGTCGACCCAGGTGTCCGCCGGGGCGTCCTGGGACGCGGGGAAGGGGAGCATCGCGGCGGCGATCGGCCACTGCTCGCTCGTGGGACGCGTGCCGTCCGTGCTCATGCGGGTGTCCTCGTCGTCGAAAACTTTTCGGCTCTCGCCGCTGCGCGGATCACGCTAGTTTTCGACGCCACGAGTGTCAACGCCTGTTCACAGGCCTGGAACGCCCTGCACCACGCCGTCCACGGACCTTGAGTTTTTCGGTGACGTGGGGCTACGTTCACGACGAACCCGGAAAGGACCCCGATGCCTGCTCCCGCGCGTCGCCCGACGCTCACGGCCGTCGCCGAGCGCGCCGGCGTGTCGATCGCCACGGCGTCGAAGGTCCTCAACCGCCACGACGTCGCCCCCGCCACGCGCGAGCGCGTCGAGGCGGCCGTCGCCGACCTCGGCTACCGCCCGCCCGGCGTCCGGCAGGTCGAGCTGCGCCGCACCGTCGAGTTCCTCGTCGACAAGCTCGACAGCCCGTACGCCATGGAGGTGCTGCGCGGCGTCACGCTCGCGGCGGAGGAGGCGGACGTCGACGTCACCGTCTCGCGCCTGCGACGCGGCGGCGGCGACCGTCCCGAGGCGGCGTCCACGTGGACCCGGCGCCTGGTCGCGGCGCGACGCACCGGCGCGATCGTCGTGACCGGCCAGGTCACCGGCACGACGTACGCGAGCATCGCCCGCGCGCGCCTGCCCGTGGTCGTCGTCGACCCGCTGCACCTCACGACGCCCGAGCTGGTGTCGATCGGTGCGACCAACTGGACCGGCGGCCGCACCGCGACCGAGCACCTGCTCGACCTCGGTCACACGCGCATCGCGATGATCGGCGGCCCCGAGGCATCGATGAGCGCGGTCGCGCGCGTCGACGGCTACCGCTCGGCGTGCCAGCGCGCGGGCGTGCCCGTCGACGCCGCGCTCGTCCGGCACGTCGCGTTCGACCACGACGCCGCGCTGCAGGCCGCCGACGCCCTGCTCCGGCTCGACGACCCGCCGACCGCGGTCATCGCCAGCAGCGACGCGCAGGCCCTCGGCGTCCTCGAGGCCGCGCGCCTGCTCGGCCTCACCGTGCCGCGGGACCTGTCGGTCGTCGGGTACGACGACACGTACGTGGCGGCGTGGGCCAACCCGCCGCTGACGAGCGTCCACCAGCCGCTGCACGACATCGGGCGCGTCGCGCTGCGGACGGTCGTGGCGATGGCCGACGGGCGCGTGCCCGACTCCCACCACATCGAGCTCGCGACGTCGCTCGTCGTGCGCTGCTCGACCGCGGCGCCGGCGCGCTGACCGGGCCCGCCTGCAGCCCTCAGGCGAGGAGGCCCAGGTGGAGGCCCGCGAGCGCGAGCGCGGCCACCGTCTCGCCGTCGCGGATCTCGCCCCGGCGGACCATCGCGAACGCGTCCCGCAGCGGGACGGCCCGGACCGCCGTGATGCCCTCGGCCGCCTGCTCGTGGGCGGTCGCACCCGCGTCGGCGACGGGCGACAGGCCGCGGGCGACGAACACGTGCTCGACCGCGCGCGCGACCCCGTTGAGGGCGTCGAGGGTGCCGACGTGCGTCCAGTCGCGCGCGGCGAGGCCGGTCTCCTCCGCGAGCTCGCGCCGCGCCGCGACCAGCGGCTCCTGACCGTCGGTGCCGCCCGCGGGCACCTCGACCGACGCCGGGCCGGTCGTGTAGCGGTCGGTCGTGACGAGCACGACCTCGTCGTCGTCGGTGAGGGCGACGACGAACACGGACGGCCGCAGCTCGACGACGCCGTACAGCGCGGGCCGGCCGTCCGGCGCGACCGCGTCGTCCTCCCGCACCGTGATCCAGGGGTTCTCGTACACGACGCGCGAGGTCACGGTCCGCCAGCTCATGGCGGCGAACCTACCCCTGCACGCCCCCCTCCCCGGGCGCACCACGGCGCACACCCGAAGGTCACGGCGTCACCCGGACGCGCCCCGGCGCAGCCGTTCGACGTGCGGGACCGGCGGCCTGGCACCAGACTCGCCAACCAGGTGGGCCACGGTGGCCTGCACCGACGCACGACGAAGGAGCGACATGGGCATCGGTACCGGCATCGCACTCCTGGTGATCGGGGCGATCCTCTCGTTCGGCATCTCCGACCGGCTCGAGGGCATCGACCTGACGGTCATCGGCTACATCTGCATGGGCGCCGGCGTGCTCGCGCTGATCCTGGCGATCGCGCTCAACTCCCAGCGCACCAACACCACGCACCGCCAGGTCGTCGAGCACCGTGAGGAGCCCCCGCTCCCGCCGACGGTCTGAGGACCCCCGCCCCGAGGCTCGACCGACGCCCCGCACCGGACCACCGGGCGGGGCGTCGTCGCGTCCGCAGCCACCGGCGCGCGTCCGCACGGCGGGCACGGGCGGCGCATGTCGGACGCAACGGACACAATGGGCGCCCCGCGTGCAGCAGCACCGCGCGCGGTGCCAGGGGTGACGACGAAGGGGGACGCATGGACCACGACGAGGCACGCGAGGCCAAGGCGCACGCCGTGGCGGTGGCACGCACGCTCGCGGGGGGCGCGGTGCACTCCGCCTCGGCGGAGGTCAGCGTCGCGCCGCTGGCCGTGGGGCTCGCGCCGTGCCCGGACGGCAGCTACGGGATCGCGCTGCGCTACCGCCTCGGGCTGCCGGGCGTGCGCTCGCTCGCCCACCAGGTCGCCGCCGAGATCGGCGAGGTCGGCAAGGTCGTCGACCTGCGCCGCACCGGGCGGATCCGCGCCCTCGCCGGGGCCGGGCACCGGTCGGGCGTCGGTACCGACGGGCCGACCGTCCCCGGTCCGCGCCCGCCCGTCGTCACGGCCCAGGCACTGGGCGAGACGGGCCGCGTGCGCCCGCTGCGCCCCGGCGTCTCCATCGCGCACGTCGACGTCACCGCGGGCACGCTCGGTGCGTTCGTGCAGGTGGGGGGCGTCGTTCACGCGCTCTCGAACTACCACGTCCTCGCGGGCTCGCCCGTCGCGCGTCCGGGCGACCTCATCCTGCAGCCGGGCCCGGCCGACGGCGGGCGCGCACCCGCGGACCGGGTCGGCACGCTGGCCGCGGCCGTGCCGCTCGCCGCCGGCACGACCGCCACGGTCGACGCGGCGATCGCCCTGCTCGACGACGCGGACGTGGACGCGACGTACCCGGTGGGCCGCATCACGACGACGGCCCGCGCGCTCGGCGGTGAGCTCGTCGCCAAGATCGGGCGGACGACAGCCGTGACGAGCGGGCGCGTCACCGCGATCGAGCTGGACGACGTCGTCGTCGGCTACGGCGAGGAGCTGGGCGACCTGCGGTTCGACGACCAGATCGAGATCGAGGGCACGGGCACCGCGGCGTTCTCCCGCGGCGGCGACTCCGGCTCGCTCGTCTACCGCGAGGACGGGGTCGCGCTGGGACTGCTCTTTGCCGGGTCGGAGATCGGGGGGGACAATGGACGCGGGCTGACCTACGTCAACCCCATCGATGCCGTCCTCGGGGCGCTCGACGCGACGCTGCTCGCCTGACGCGAGCACCGCCCCGCGCACCCGGGAGACGCGGGAGGTGCGCAGTGGCCGATCTGGACGAGGCACGCAGAGCCAAGGACGAGCTGAAGACCGCCCTCGCGGGGCGCCCCGGGGTGACGGCCATCGGGATCGCTCCTGATGCCGACGGCTACGGCGTGCTCGTCCGCGTCCAGGACGACGCGGTACGCGCGCGGGGCGCGGACGTCCCGAGGACCGTGCGGGGCGTGAACGTCCACGTCCGCCGTTCTGGTCCCATCACCGCCCAGGGCTGAGGAGGCAGGGCTGACGAGGCCAGGGCTGACGGCCCAGGTCTGACGGGGCGACCCTGCCCCAGCGGGCCCCGGAACGGCGGACGCGCCCGCACCCCGGAGGGTGCGAGCGCGTCGCCGTCGTCAGCCGCCGGACGTCAGCGGATGATGCAGGGCTGGCCGTTGAGCGTCGCGTCCGTCACCTGCTTCGGCGTCCCCGAGCCGATGAAGCCGAACGTCACGGCGTTGTGGTGGCCGATCGTGGAGTTCCACGCCGCGTTCTTCGCGGTGACGGTCGAGCCGGACTGCGTCGTCACGCTGCTCCACGACTGCTGGACGGACTCGCCGTTGGCGAACTTCCACTTCACCTCCCAGCCGTTCACGGGCTCCATCGTCGCGTTGAACACGGTGACGTTGCCCTGGAACCCGCCCTGCCACGAGCTGGTCGTGTCGACCTCGAGCTCGCAGACCGAGTCGTCGGGCACGTCCGGCGTGGGGGTCACCGACGGGGTCGGCGACGGCGTGGACGACGGGGTGACCGACGGCGTCGGCGTGACCGACGGGGTCGGCGTGGGGGTCGCGGTGCGCGTCGGGGTCGGCGTGGGAGTCGGCGTCGCGGTGCGGGTCGGGGTCGGCGTGGGCGTCGGCGTCACACCGCCACCACCACCGAAGTCGACGTCCACGCAGTTGTAGAACGACTCCGGGCTGTCCGTGCGCTCCCAGATGTTGAACAGGACGTGCTTGCCGCTCTTGTTCGAGGGCAGCTTCACGTTCCACCAGTACTCGGGCCCGGCGACGCCGCCCTCGCGCAGCGGCGGGTTGAGGACGCGGTCGAACGGCGCGGCCTCGAGGTCGTCCCAGCCGATGGCCTCGTTCTGGTTCCAGCCGTCCTTGGTGATCCACGTCGTGAAGTACCCGGGGTGACGCGCGACCGCGGCGTACTGGAAGGTCATCGTCTGACCCGGGGTGACGCGCGTGGTCGGCCAGGCGGACGACGGCGTGTTGAAGGCGGCGAACTTCGAGTCCGGGCCGCAGAGCTGGCCGTCGGCGATGGTCTCGTGGCGGCCGTTGATGGTGCCGAGCAGGTCGCCGAACCAGTTGTAGAAGCCGTAGCTGTTGTCGGCGAACGCGTTCTTGCAGGCCGCGTTGGTCGGCCGCATGTTGCCGGCCTCGCCCGCGGCCTGGCCGCCCGCGAGCCCGTCCTGGTAGCAGACCCACGTGCGCGTCGGGGGGTTGGTGAGCCCGCCGTGCGCCTGGGCGGCGGTGGGGATGGCGACGAGAGCGGTCGCGACGACCGCGGTGGCGGCGAGGCCGGCGAGGGTGCGACGGGTCGAGCGGTGTCGGGGCATGTGGGGGGTTCCCTCTCGCACGAGCGGCGGTCGTTGCCGCAGGGGGCGGGCACTGCTGGTGCAGTCTCGCGCCCAGCGTGCGGACCGCCGTGCGGTCGGACAAGGCTCCGAAACGTTTCCAGCACGTGCGATACCCCCTCCGCGGGGCGTGCCTGGGCACCACGCGGACGAGTGATCTCACCGACCTCTCACGAACGGCACTCGGCGGATCGGGGGTCGAGGCCCGATGATGGGCAGCGTGACGCGCAGGGGCTCGACCGCCAAGGGTGCGCACCGAGGTGGTCTCTCGGCTGCGGACCTCGGTGGCGTGCGCGGACTCGCCGTCGCCGCACACCGTTTCGACGCCTGCCGGGACGTCGAGGAGGTCGTCGCGGCGGCCGCGCAGGCCGCGGTCGACGTCCTCGGTGCGGACGCCTGCGCGGTGGCCCGGATCACCCAGGAGACCTGCCGGGTCGTGCACCTCGAGCCGCCCAGCAACGACCCCCGCTGGCACCAGTTCCTCAGCACCACGTACCGCGCCGACGAGCGCCCCGCGCTGCGCGCGCTGCTGCGCAACCGCGAGAGCTGGCTCGCGCACGCGTTCGACGCGCAGGGCCGCTCGGTGCACCCGGGCGACACGTCGGCCGGCGACCGGGTCGAGGTGGAGCTGCTGCGCGAGGTCGGCGCCGCGTCGGCGCTCACGTCGCCCGTCGTCGTCAACGACGTCGTGTGGGGCCAGATCTCGGTGGTGCGCGACTTCGACGTGCCGCTGTTCCACACCGACGACGTTGCGACCGCCGAGGTGCTCGCGGCGCTCGCCGCCGGCGCGATCGCGCGCGTGGACCTCGAGCAGCAGATGCGGCACATCATCGCCGACGACCCGCTCACCGGGCTGGCGAACCGGCGCACCGCCGACCAGGCCGCGGAGGTCGCGCTCGCGTCCGGACGCGAGACCTGCGTCGTCATGTGCGACGTGGACGGCCTCAAGCGCGTGAACGACGAGCTCGGGCACGACGCGGGCGACGACCTGCTGCGTGCCGTCGCGGACGTCCTGCGCCGCGCGGCCGACGCGATCGCGGGGGCGACGGCGGCACGCATCGGCGGCGACGAGTTCTGCCTCGTGACGGTCGACCAGCCGCGGGAGGTCGTCGCGACGACCATGGCGACGACGGTCGCGAAGTTCCCGCTGCCGCACGGCGCCGCCATCTCCTACGGCATCGCGTCGACCGCCGTCATGGGGTCCGTCGAGGCACGCCACCTGTTCCGCCGCGCCGACCAGGCGCAGTACCAGGCCAAGCGTCGCCGGGCCCGCGCCCGCGCCCGCACGACCCCGCCCATCTCCGACCCCGTGCAGGCCGTCGAGCGGCTCACCGCCAGCGGTGCGGTGGCCATCGGCGCCGCTGCGCCCGCGGTCGTGCCGCGGCTGTGCGCGTTCGCCGCGGCCGCGACCGAGACGCTCGGCGGCGACTCGTGGGCGGTGCGCGAGCGCATGCCCGGGTCGGACACGTTCACGACCGTCGCGCGCGGCGGCAGCTCCGCCGACTCCTCCGAGACCCGGCTGATCACGCTCGACCGGGACGAGTGGGTCGTCGAGATCGCCGTCGCCGCGGCCGCGTCGACGGGACGCCAGGTGCAGACCGCGCTGCGCGCGCTCGTCGCGATCGCGATCCTGGACGTCGGGGCGCCCTGAGCACTGGGCGCCGGCGTCAGCCGTGCAGCGGCAGGACGAGCGTCGCGTCCGCGCCCTCGACGACGCGCACCGGCACGCCCCAGTCCTGCGCCGCCAGGTGGCAGGCCGGGTGCTCGATGGCGGGGTCGGCGTCGCAGCTCGCGGCGCGCGCGGTCACGTGCAGGACGCCCTCGCCCACGCTCGGGTCGAGCCGCAGCGTGCGCGTGAGCGCGACGTCGTCGCCGGCGCCGTCGAGCAGCAGCCCCGGCGGGGTGGCCGAGACCTGCAGGGACGTCGACGGGCCCCACCGGTCGTCGAGCTTCTGCCCGGCCGCCGGGTGGAACACGACCTCGAGCGCGACGTCGGTCCCGATCTCGGTGACGGGCCGCTGCGTGCGGTGCGCGCCGCCGTCGACCTGGGTGCCGGCGCCCGCGGGCAGCGCGATCCGCGTGAGCCGGTGCGCGGCGGACTCGACGACCAGGACGTGGTCCGGGTCGCCCGCGGGGAGCACGAGCCCGCTGGGCTCGGCGAGGTCCGTCGCGAGCGTCGAGACCGTGCCGCCGTCCTGCCCCGGGACCCAGCGCCGCAGCGCGCCGTTGTAGGTGTCGGCGACCAGCACCGACCCGTCGGGCAGCGCCGCGACGCCCAGCGGGTGCTGGAACAGGGCCTGCTCCGCGGCGCCGTCGCGGTGGCCGAAGTCGAACAGCCCGGTCCCGGCGACGCTGTGCACGTGCGCGTCGGCCGGGTCGAGCCGACGCAGCGCGGACGTCTCGGCGTCGGCCAGCCAGACCTGCCCGGCGGCGTCGACCGACAGCCCCGACGGCTGCGCGAACCACGACTGCTCCGGCCCACCGTCCACGAGGCCCTCGTTCATGGTCCCCGCGAGGTGGGTGACCGAGCCCTGCTCGGCGTCGAACGTCCACAGCGTGTGGTTGCCCGCCATGGCGACGACGAACGCGGCGAGCTGCGGCGACCACACGACGTCCCAGGGCGAGGACAGCTTGACCTGCCGCGCCGGCCACCGGTCGCCGACGCCGCCCTCGACCGGGTGCGCGGTGCCGCCGTCGAGCGGCGTGACGTTGTCGACCGCACCGACCATGTACTGCTCACCGGTCCCGGCGACCGTCGTGACGTGCCCGTCGGCCAGGCGCACGCCACGCAGCGCGTGGTTGACGGTGTCGGCCACGAGCACGTCGTAGCCCAGCCGCTCCCGCAGCTCGTCCGGCACGAGGCACAGGCCGTTGGGCTCGCTGAACCGGGCGACGTCCGGGCCCCCGTCGACCAGCCCGCGCTCGCCCGACCCGATGCGCCGCACGAGCGTCTCGCCGTCGGCCGCGACCTCGGTGAGCGCGTGGTGACCGGCGTCGGCGACGAGGAACGACCCGCCCGGCAGCTCGACGGCCTTGGCGGGGAACCGCAGGGTCGTCGGCTGCGGCGTCGGGGCGACGTACGGGCCGTCGCCACGGTGCAGCGTGCCCTTGGCCTCGTGCTCGGCGACGAGCTCGTTCACCAGCGTCTCGACCGCGTGCGCGTGCCCCTCGCCCGCCATCTGCGCGACGACGTACCCCTCGGGGTCGATGACGACGAGCGTCGGCCAGGCGCGCGCGGTGAACGCCTGCCACGTCACCAGGTCCGGGTCATCGAGCACCGGGTGGTGCACCTCGTACCGCTCGACGGCGGCCGCGAGCGCGACCGGGTCCGCCTCGTGGACGAACTTGGGCGAGTGCACGCCGACGATGACCAGGACGTCGCGGTGCCGCTCCTCGATCTCCCGCAGCTCGTCCAGGACGTGCAGGCAGTTGATGCAGCAGAAGGTCCAGAAGTCCAGGACGACGACCTTGCCGCGCAGGTCGGCGAGGGTCACGTCCTTGCCGCCGGTGTTGAGCCAGCCGCGTCCCACCAGCTCGGACGCGCGGACACGGGGCAGTCGCGGTGCGGAGGTCGACGTCACGCGCGACATTCTCCCCGACGTGCTCGCGTGCCCACGTCGCACCGCACGAATGTGGTCACATCTCACGGCCCGCCGCGCGGACGTGGTCGCACATGTGACCACTTCCCGTGGCGGACGTGCCCGCGGCGGACGCGAGGGGGGCAGACGTGCGACGGCCGGGCGCAGCCGGAGGGGTGGCTGTGCCCGGCCGTCAGGGCCGTGCTACCCGTGGGTCGTGCCCCCGCGGGGTGGTGCTGCCGTCGGTGCGAACCGACGGGTCAGGGGGTGCGTCAGGCCGTCGCGCAGGTGGCCGTCAGCGTGCCGGGCGTGCCCGAGGCGATGAAGCCGGCCGTGGTGGAGGCACCGGCCGCGAGCGACCCGTTCCACGCGGCGTTCGTCAGCGTTCCTCCGCTGTACGAGCCGCTCCACGCCTGCGTGATGGTCGCGCCACCGATGGTGACCTTCCAGCCGCTGATGGCCGACGAGCCGGCCGTCACGGTGACCTCACCCTGCCAGCCGTTGCCCCACGAGCTCGAGGCCTTCACCGTCGCGGTGCAGGCACCGTTGCCCGGCTGGGGGCCCGGGGTGGTCGGCGCGGGCGTCGTGGGCGCCGGCGTCGTGGGTGCGGGGGTGGTCGGCGCAGGCGTCGTGGGCGCCGGCGTCGTGGGCGCGGGCGTCGTCGGGGCCGGCGTGGGAGTGCTCGCCGTGCCACCGATGTTGATGTCCGAGCAGATGTAGTACGGCTGGTCGAGGTGGCTGGCCTGCCAGATGGTGAACAGGACGGCGCGGCCCGAGCGGCCCGCGAGGTTCAGGTCGGTCTCGTACAGGCCCGTCGTGCCGTAGCGGCCGGTCTCCTTGACGAGGTCGAGGTCGTCCCACCCGAGCGCCTCGGTGGTCGGGTCGAAGCCGGCCTTCGAGACGTAGATCCGCATGTAGTCCGCACCGTGCTTGGCGCCGTCGGTGAGCGTCAGCTTGAACGAGGTCGGGACCGTCTTCATGATCCACGGGCCGGGGGTGTCGAGCGACGCGTACAGGCCGTTCTGCGTCTTGCCGCCGGAGCAGAGCTGACCGTTGGGGATCACGGCCTCGTGGCGGCCGCCGACACCCTCACGGAACAGGCCGTTCCAGTTCCACATCGTGTTGGGGTTGGCCTGGAAGGCCTGCCAGCACATGGGGTCGCGCTGCGCCATCGCAGGGTCCATGTGCGTGCCGCCCTCGCGGTCCCAGCAGCCGTAGTTGCGGGACGGCGGGTCGGTGACGGACCCGTGGGCGGACGCCGACGTGGCGACGAGGCCGGTGGCCGCGAGCGCAAGCGGTATGGCGAGGGCGAGCCTGGCGAGGCGGCCCAGCCGGCTGCTGGTGCGGATGGACATGCATGTCTCCTGGGGGTCGGTGACGAACGGCTACCGTCCGCGGACGCCCGCCGGTCGCATCGATGCGACCGACCGGCGACGGTGAGCGCGAGGGCTCGACCACCGTGCGGCCTGCACTGCCCCGACGCGAGGGTGCTAACCGTTTCAGCAGGACCTGGGTCCCGGGCTCAGCGCCGGTCGAGCACGTGGATGCGCGGGTGGTGCCCCTTGGCGAACACCCGCGTCGCGGACCGCGGCAGCCACAGGTCCGACGCGTCACGCACGACGCGCTCCATGACCTTGACCTCGTGCGTCAGCACGACGAGCCGGGCTCCCGGTGCGCTCACGGCGTGCGCCGCGCGCAGCAGGCCGGCGTGCAGCCGCGGCGCGTCGGCGTGCGAGCCGTGCAGCGTGCCCCACGGCGGGTCGGCGAGCACCACGTCGGCGGGTCCGCCCAGCGGGCCGAGGACGGCCGCGGCCAGCGCGTCCGCGTCGGTGGCGTCGGCGCGCAGCAGGACCGGTCGGGGCGGGCGCGCGAGCAGCCGGGCGGCCTCGAGGTTGGCGCGGGCGGCGTCGAGCGCGGTGGCGTCCAGGTCGACGCCCACGGCCCCGGCGGCCGGCCCCGCGAGCAGCCGCTCGACGAGCAGCGTGCCGGACCCGGCCATGAGGTTGAGCACCCGGTCCTCGGCGCGCACGCCCGCCAGGCGTGCGACGGCCGCGGCGATCGTCGCGTTGGCCGCACCGGGGAAGTCGGCGACGCGCCACGTGCGCGCGGACAGGGGCCGCGGGCCGACGCGCACGAGCACGTCCCAGCCGGGGTCGACCTCGGCCGTGCGCCCGCCCGGGCGTCCCGCCGTTCCCGCTCGTCCGGCGGCGGGCCGCGCACCGCGCCGCACGCGGACGACCAGGTCGCCCTCGTCCGGGTCGTGCTGCAGGCCCGTCGCCTCGTGCAGCATGCCCGCGAGCCGGGTGAACACCGCGGAGTCGGCACCGGCGGCCTCGAAACGGAACGTCGAGGAGCCCGCGACGCGCAGCGACGCGTACACCGCGTCGACGATCCGGCCCATGTGCTCGGGGCTGGTGAACGACTTGGGCCGCGGGACGTCGAGGTGCACCACGACCCACGCGGCCACGGCCGTCCGCAGCCCGGTGACGGCGGCGAGCGGGCCCGGCAGCGTCAGCGCGAGGGCGTCGTCGCGGCCGGGGACGTCGCGCACGCCCCGGACGCCGGGCAGCACGTCGGCGACCTCGTCGGCGAGGACGTCGCGCAGCCCGGGCAGGTACGTCAGCTCGACCGGCGTCGAGGCGGGCGGCCGGGGCGCTGCCGGGCGGCCGGCGGTGCGGGGTCCGGAGGTGCGGCGGTCGGTCTGCCGGTCGCGCCACGCGCGGCTCGCGGCGGCGGGCCGGTCACCACCGCGGGTGGGACCGGGGCGCCCGCCGCGCCGCGTGGTCAGGCCGCCACCGGCACGCGTGCGCCGACGGCGCGCAGCACGAACGCCTCGGTCTGCGCGATCGCGTGCTCGCGCTCCTCCCCGCCCTCGGGCAGGCCGCGCCCCGTGAGGCAGGCGTTGACCAGCGGGACGGTCGTGGCGAGGTCCTGGTCCGGGAACGCACCCGAGGCGATGCCGGCGTCGAGGATGCGGCGCAGGATCTGCTCGACCACGCCGACGTGCTCGCGGACGCGCTGCTGGGCGCCGCGCGAGAGCACCGACCGCAGCTCCGGGCCGGGGGCGACGTGGTAGACCCGCGTCAGCGAGGCCTGGGCGCGGACGTAGGCGCGCAGCTGCTCGACCGGGTCGTCGATGTCGTCGAGCGAGGCCTGCAGCCCGGCGGCGTACTGCTCGGTCTCGTGGGTGATGAACCCGAGGAGCAGCGACTCCTTGTCCGGGAAGTGGTTGTAGACGGCGGTGCGCCCGACGCCCGCGGCGGCGGCGATGTCCGCGAGCGTGATGACGTCGAAGCCCCGCTCGTTCATCAGCGTGGACAGGGCGTCGAACAGACGACGACGTGTCTGCTCGCGGTGCTCGTGCAGCGACGCCCCGATGATCTTCGGCATGCTGACATCATCGCACGCAATGTCAGGAAACTCGCGGCCCCCCATGACCCCGTCATGAGAAATGTGACATTCATCACGGCGGTTCGTCGCTTTCGCCTACAATGCCTTCAACGTCACCTTGCACGCCCTCAGACGGAAGCACCGAACGCATGAGCCGACACGCCCACCCCGCGCACGCGGGGGGCCTCCAGGGCCCCGCGCGCGTCGGCACCGTGCCCGCGCCCATCCCCGCCGCGCGCCCCGGTGACTGGCACGCGACGGAGCCGAGCGACCGGCCCACGGCGCTCGTGCGCGCGGCCCACGAGCGCTTCGTCACGTCCGGGGGCGACCCCGACCGCCAGGTCCGGCCGATCGTGGCCGACTCCTGGCGCCGCAGCCGGCGCGTCGGCGTGGACCCCGAGCTGCCCACTCCTCCGGTCGACATCGGCGGCTCCGACCTGGCGGAGCTGCGCAGCTCGCACCCGCTGTCCGGCGCCGTGCCGATCGTGCGGCGCCTGCTCGTCGAGCCCCAGGCGGGCTGGGTCGCGGCGCTCAGCGACGAGGCCGGCCGGCTGCTGTGGGTCGACGGCGACCACGACCTGCGACGCCCTCTCGACGACGTCGGCTTCGTCGAGGGCGCCGCGTGGCGCGAGGACGCCGTGGGCACCAACGCGCTCGGCACGGCCCTCGCCACGCGCCGCCCGCTCCAGGTGATGGGCGCCGAGCACTGGGCCCGGGTCGTGCACCCGTGGAACTGCGCCGCCGTCCCCGTCCACGACCCGCAGGGGCGCATGCTCGGCGTCCTCGACGTCACGGGCCGTGACGACGCCGCGTCCTGGATGGCACTCGCCCTGGTCCGCGCCACCGTCGCCGCGATCGAGGCGACCCTCACGTCCACCTCCGCCACCGCACCCGGCGCGCGGCTCGCGGTGCTCGGCGCGCACGGCGGCACGCTCCACCTGCCGACGGGCCGGCGGCGCCTGACGTGCCGCCACGCCGAGATCCTGCTGCTGCTCGCCGAGCACCCGGCCGGACTGCGCGGCGACGAGCTCGCGGTGCTGCTGTCCGAGTCCGAGCTGTCGGAGGTCACCGTGCGCGCGGAGATCTCCCGCCTGCGCCGGCTGGTCGGCCCGCTGCTGTCCGAGTCCCGCCCGTACCGGCTGACCGCCCCGCTGGAGACCGACGTCGACGTCGTGCGCGGGTCGCTCGCGGTCGGGGACGTCGCGGGTGCGCTGAGCGCCTACGCCGGCTCGGTGCTGCCGCGCTCCGCCGCACCCGGCGTCGCCCGCCTGCGCGAGACGGTGCAGGACGAGGTGCGGGCCGCGGCGCTCGCGTCCGGCGACCCCGACCTCGTCGCGCGCTGGACGGCGAGCGAGCAGGGGGCCGACGACTGGCAGGCGTGGCAGACCCTCGCGCGCGTCGCCCCCATCGGGTCGGCCGCCCACCTGCGCGCCCACACCCGGCTCGCGCAGCTCGACCGCGCGCTGCGCTGACCCCCGCACGCCGCGGCGACGGATTTCGTCGCGCCCCGGGCGTGGCGGGCCGCTCGCGGCGTCGTCGAAGCGGTTGGCGCGGACGTCGGCGCGCGCGCCCGGGAAGCGGCGCTGACCGGCGCGGGGGCACCGCGCGACCCTTCGGAGGACCCGGCCGTGACGGATCCCGTCGTGCAACGGTCGTGCAACGGTCCGCGCACTACCGTGAGTGCCGGTGGCATCGACGGCGACGCCTCTCGTGGGAGTCCGTCGCCCTGGTGCCCGGTCGGGCGGCGCGCGGGAGGGGGCGCGTCGCCCGGCCATCACCTGTGCACGGCACCCACGCGGCCCGGTTCCCGGGCCCGGACGTGGCCGCTAGCGTGGCGCCGTGGACACCGACGAGCAGCCCGAGCCCACCGCCGCCGCACGCCCGCCCGTGATCGAGCCGGACGGCAAGGACTGGACCTGGGTCGTCGAGGCCCGCTGCCCGCAGTGCGGTTTCGCCGCGTCGGACGTCGACCCCCACGGCATCGGTGGCACGGTGCGCGACCTCGTCCCGCGGTGGGTCGCGGTGCTGCACCGCGCCGACGCGCGCGAGCGCCCCGAGCCCCACGTGTGGTCGCCGCTGGAGTACGGCGCCCACGTGCGCGACGTCATGCGCGTGTTCGACGAGCGCGTCCGGCTCATGGTCGAGCAGGACGACCCCCTGTTCGCCAACTGGGACCAGGACGCCACGGCCGTCGCGGAGCGGTACGACCTGCAGGACCCCGCTGTCGTCGCCGACGAGCTCGTCCGCGCGGCCGACCTCACGGCCGACCGCTTCGACGCCGTCGCCCCGGACGCGTGGGAGCGCACGGGACGGCGCAGCAACGGCTCGCTGTTCACGGTCCGCACGCTCGGGCAGTACTTCCTGCACGACGTCGTCCACCACCTGCACGACGTGCGCGCCTGACCTCCCGCCGGCGCCGCCACGTCCAGCCCGCGGACGCTCCCCGGCGCGCCGGGGGCGACGCGCCGCGCCGGGCCGCCGCGATGTCCGGTTGCGAAACACAACCGCAGCAATGACTGTGTACGTTCCCGCCATGACCGGACCGTCGGCGGCCCCCGCCGTCCTCGACGGCAGCCACGTGCTCGCCGTTCCGCGCGGTACCCCCCTGCTCCCGCTGGCACGCGCCTGGTTCCCTGCGGCCGACTGGTCGCGCGAGCCGGCGACGGCTGCGCAGGCGGCGGCCGCGCGGCCCATGACCGGTGCCCGGTTCCGCGGCATCGCCGTCGCTCCCCCGGACCCGGCGGGCGTGCTCAGCCTCGACGGGGCCGTGGAGGTCGCGGGGCCGTACCCCGTCGACGCGGCCGGCGCCCGCTCGCTCGCGCTGCCACCGCAGGACAGCGACCTCTACGGCCTGCCCGCCGCGCCCGTCGCCGGGGCGACGCTGGCGCCCGACCTCGTCACCGGGTGGGCGACCGCCGTCGCGCGGCGCACCGGCGGCGGGATCCTGCCCGCCGCACGGGACCGCGCGATCGTCCCCGACCCTGCGGCGGCCGTCGACCTCACGCTCTGGTCGGCCGTGCCGCTGAGCCCCGTCGACGCCCTCCCGCTCGTGCGTCCCGCGCTGTCCGGCAGCCGGCTCGCGCCACCCCCGTCGCCCGCCGGCGGCGCACCCGAGGGGTTCACGCTCGTCGCCAGGTACGAGTACGACGGCGAGGTCGAGGTCCGCTGCTCCCGCTCGCGCGAGGTGCCGGTCGTGCTCTCGACGCTGGACTGGCGCGAGCACGGGCCCTGGGGCTACCAGGTGACGTGGCGCCCGCCGGACCCGCTCGAGCTCGACGTGCCGCACCCCTCCCAGCTGCACGTCATCGCACGTCAGCGCGTCACGCCGAGCATCGCGCGCGTCGTGGCGACGCTGTGGCGGACGGTCGGCGGGACGGTCGTCGACGCCGGCGGGTTCGTCGTGCCGCACGAGGAGATCGACGCGCGGGCGCGGGCGCGCTGAGACCTCTGCGCCCCCGTCAGGCGAACGGCTCGGACCCCGCCGGCACCAGGTCGACCTCGACGCGCGGGGTCGCACCGCCGCCCTCCGTGAAGATGACCCCGCGCAGCGGCGGCACGTCGTGGTAGTCCCGGCCCCAGCCGAGCACGACGTACCGGTCGTCGACGAGCTGGTCGTTGGTGGGGTCCGCCTCGAGCCACCCGTGCCCGGGCAGCCACACCGACACCCAGGCGTGCGACGCGTCGGCGCCGCGCAGCTTGGGGCGACCGGGGCGCGGCCGGGTCTCGATGTACCCCGACGCGTAGCGCGCGGGCACGCCGTGCACGCGCAGCGCCGCGATCATGAGGTGCGCGAAGTCCTGGCAGACGCCCGCGCCCTGCGCGAGCAGCTGCGCCTGCGTCGTGGACACCGTGGTGGACCCCGACCGGTACGTCAGCTCGGTGCGGATGCGGTGCAGCAGGTCGGTGACGACGTCGGCGAGCGGGCGCTCGTCGGCGAACGACGGCGCGGCCCAGTCGCGGACCTCGTCGACGAACGTGACGTGCGCGGAGGGCAGCACGGCCTCCCGCAGCGCGACGACACCGGCGGCGTCGGTGTGCAGGACCCCGAGGTCCGCCCCCGTGACGCCGCGCGCGACGGCCCGCCAGCCCGTGTCCGGCAGGTCCGCGCGCGCGGGGGCCGCACGGCTGACCTCGAGCGTCGAGCGCGCCGTCACGACGAGCCGCGTGTGCGGGCGCGTGACACCGAAGTACGTCGTCGTGTTGCCGAACCAGTCGACGTGCCGGCCCGTGTCGGCGGGCTCCGGGTCGATCGTCAGGGACGTCGCCAGCAGGCGCTGGTCGGGCAGGTCCCGCGGGGTCAGCGTCGTGCGGCCGTAGGAGTCGGTGACCGGCTGCGCGTACTCGTAGGTGGTGCGGTGCACCAGGTCGTAGGCCCGGCCGCTCACAGCGCGCCCCCCTCGCTCGGCTCGCCGTAGGTCGAGCCCCACAGGTCGTCCAGGGCCCGGCTCGGCGTGGGCCGCACGAAGTGCACGCGCTCGATCTCGTCCGACGCCTCACGCAGCCGCCACAGGATCGACTCGAGCGCGTCGGCGAGCCGCACGCGTCGCCCGTCGTCGGACACCTCGTTGCCGACGACGACCGTGTCGAGCTCGGCGACGAGCTCGGCGACGCCCTGCAGCAGGTGGTCGCGCTGCGCGGCGGACCGCGGCGCGGGCACCGACTCCAGGTCCGCGTGCAGGCGGTCCAGCGTGAACGCGAGCGAGCGCGGGTTGGTGCGGTCGTGCACCAGCAGGTCGAGCACGCGTGCGACGTCGGTGCGGGACTGGTGGCGACGGCGGTAGGTGATCGCCGACTCGCTGGCCAGCAGGACGGACTCCAGCAGCAGCTCCTCGACGTCGGCGGGCCGGTGCTCGACCAGCGCGGCCCGGAGCACGGCCACCAGGCGCTGCGCGCGCTCGAGCCGACGGCCCGCGTCGAGCAGGTGCCAGCCCACGTCACGCGTGAGGCCCTCGGCCGCGATGCCGGAGATCGCGAGCAGGCTCTCCAGCACGCGGTCCAGCGTGGGCCGCAGGCCCGCGGTCACCGAGCCCGGCGGCACGGGCCCGACGTCGAGCACGTCGCCGGCCTGCTGACGGACGCGGACCCGCGCGCGCTCGTCGCGCAGGGTCCGCTCGATGCGCGCGAGCGGGCCGAACGTGTCGGTCGAGAGCTGGTCCCGCACGGTCGCGGCCGCCGCGGCGAGCCGTCGCACGGCCCGGGCGACCGACCCCGGCGTGCGCTGGTCGAGCAGCAGGTCGCGCAGCGCGGGCACCCGCGGGCCGATGTGCTCGGTGTCCGGGTGGACCGAGACGGGCTCACCGCCGTCGGGCAGCGCCGCGGGGGTCAGCGCCTCGAGCAGCACCGCGAGCGCCTGCCCGCCCGCGCTGTCCGGCGTGCGGTGGTAGTCGTCCCAGCGGTCGGCGACGGCCCGCAGCACCCGGACCCCGTCCTCGGCGCGCTCGGCGTACCGGCCCATCCAGTAGAGGTTCTCGGCGGCGCGCGGCGAGATGCCGTAGGCGCCCGCGCGACCGACGCCCGCGTCGGCGTCCTCGCGCAGCGCACCCACGGGCGCGGTCGGCTGGGACGCGAGCACCCACACGTCCTTGGCGAGCGCGCCGACGGCCGACGACGACACGACGTGGTCGTCGGCGACGCGCGCCAGACCACCGGACATCACCGTGTACGAGCCGGCGTGCGCGACCGCGAACGCGCGCATGACGGCCGCGCGCGGTCCGGCGTCCGCGGGCTCGACGTCCGGGCCCACGAGCTCCTGCCCGACCCACCGCCACGGCTCGGCCGTGATCCGCGCCGCGAGCTGCTCGCGCTCGGCCGTCGTCAGCCGCCACCCGAGCACCGTGGTGGTGCTCGGCCCGTGCACGACCGGCTTGACCACGAGCCGGTCCAGCCGCGCCAGGACGTGCCGCAGCGCGCGCTCCTCGCCGCACCACCACGTGGGCGCCGACGGGAGGGTGAGGTCCTGGTCGAGGACCGCCCGCGCCAGGCGCGGCAGGTAGCCGAGCAGCGCCGGGTTCTCCAGCACGGACGTCCCCAGGGGGTTGACGACGCTCACGGTGCCCTGGCGGACGGCGTGCACGAGCCCGGGAACCCCGAGCCGCGAGCCGGCGCGCAGGTCGAGCGGGTCGCACCACTCGCCGTCGACGCGCCGCAGGACGACGTCGACGGGCTCGAGCCCGTCGATGCCCTGCAGGTACAGGCGCCCGGCGCGCACCACGAGGTCGCTGCCCTCGACCAGCGGCAGCCCCAGCATCGACGCGAGGTAGGCCTGGTCGAACGCGGTCTCGCTCGCCGGTCCCGGCGACAGCAGGACGGCGCGCGGTTCGTCGCCCGCGGTGGGCGGCGCGACCTCGCGCAGCGCCTTGCGCAGCGCGTGGAAGAACGGCCCGAGCCGCGCGATGGACGCCTGGCGGTACACCGGCGCCAGGACCTGCGCGGTCACGCGCCGGTCCTCCATCGCGTAGCCCGCACCGGACGGCGCCTGCGTACGGTCCGCGACGACGCACCAGCCGCCCGACGCGTCGCGGACCAGGTCCGTCGCGGTGAGGACGAGCTCGCGCCCTCCCGGGAGGCGCAGCCCGTCGACGGCCCGCAGGAACCCGGGGTGGGCGAGCACGGTCGACGGCGGCAGGATGCGGTCGTCGAGCAGGCGCCGCGGCCCGTACAGGTCGTGCAGGACCGCGTCGAGCAGCTCGGCGCGCTGCACGAGCGCGGCCTCGAGCCGCGCCCACTCGGGCTCGTCGACCACCACGGGCAGCGGGTCGAGACGCCAGTGCCGGTCGCCGTCGACCGCCTCGGCGCCGTACGTGACGCCGTGCCCGGCGAGCAGCTGCTCGGCCTGGCGCGCGGCGCGGGTCAGGTCCGCGTCGGTGGGGGCGGCGCCCGGCGGCAGCCAGGTCCAGTCCGGCCGGTGCGCGATCGTCCCGTCGCCCAGCGGGCGCGGTGACGAGAGCAGGTCGGTCATCCCGGCAGTCTGACGCACGGCGCGCAGGTGCGGCGCACGTGCCCGGGGTGTCGGGGGCCCGGCGAGCCCGACGCGCCCGGACGTCCGGGTGTGCAGCGCACGTCATCACCGCCAGGGACTTCAGTCCCCTGCCGGTGGGACCGACGTAGGGGCCGGGGGCAGTCCGTCGACCGCACCCCAGCACTGGAGCCCTCGTGCGCCCGTCTCCTCATCGCACCCGCCGGTCCGCCCCGGCAGCCTCGCCCGCCCCACGCCTCCTCGGCGTGCTGCTCGCGGCGGTCCTGCTGCTCGTGGGGCTGACGCCCGCGCATGCCGCCGCCGACGGCGACGGCAGCTCGTTCGACAGCCCTCTCGCGCTTCCCCTGACGTCGCTCGACGGCCAGTTCACGACCACCAACGTCGGCCGGCCCGAGTACGCGTCGTCCTCGGTGGCGCAGCTCTACGCGCGCGCCACCTGGTACGAGTTCACCGCGACGGCGGACGCGCAGATCTCGATCACCCTGAACGCGGCGTTCGACAACGCGCTCGAGATGTGGACGGCGGCCGGCGTCCGGATCGCGGCGGACGACGACGGCGCCGGCTACCCCAACGCCCGCGTCGTCGTGAACGTCGTGGCGGGCACGACGTACCGCTTCGCGTACGCGAGCCTCCACACCGGGGCGGGCCCGGGTCCCGGGACCGTCACGATCAGGCCGACGGCGCTCCCCGTGGCCCCGGGCAGCATCACGGTGACCCCGGGTGACCGGTCGGCGTCGGTGACCTGGTCGGCTCCCGCCTCGGTCGTCGTGTCCTACACGCTCACGTGCTCGAGCGGCGACGTCACCTGGACATGCGGCACGCCGTCGGGGTCGGCGACCTCCGCGACGCTCACCGGGCTCGTCAACGGCGAGCCGGTCACGGTCGAGCTCACGGCGCACAACTCGAACGGCACCAGCGCACCGGTCGAGGCGTCGCCCGTGACCCCGCGGGCCACGACCACGGTCATGGTCACGATCGTCCCCGCGGTCGTCGTCAGCGGGGCGCCGTACGCGGTCGTGGCGTCCGTGGAGCGGTCCGACAGCGCGCCCGCGACGGGCGACGTGACGTTCGACGTCGGCGGCGCCACCTCCTCGGTCGCGCTGGTGGACGGCGAGGCGACCCTCACGGACGTCGTCTCGCTCGCCGGGACGGTCCCTGTCACGGTGACGTACGCGGCCACGGCCGACCAGACCGGCGGGTCGGCCACGACGGAGGTCGCCGTCGGCAGGGCCACGCAGACGGTCACGCTCGACGCCGTCGGCCCCCTGACGTACGGCGACGCGCCCGTCACGCTCACCGCGACGGCCACCTCCGGCGGCCCGGTGACGTTCGACGCGACCGGTGCGTGCACCGTGGTGGGCGCGACGCTGCAGGTCGACGCCGCGGGCGACTGCGCGGTCACGGCCTCGCAGGCCGGGACGACCGAGCACCTGCCGGCCGTGGCCTCGACCACCGTCACGGTGGGGCAGCTCGGCCAGACGCTGACGCTCGCCGTCCCCGGCCTGGTCCACGGCCAGACGGCGGACGTCGTCGCGTCGTCCTCCGCGGGCCTGCCCGTGACCCTCACGGCCGCGGGCGCCTGCACCGTCACCGACGGCCAGGTCACGGCGACCGACGTCGGCACCTGCACCGTCACCGCGACGCAGGACGGCAACGCCGACGTCCAGCCCGCGCCGCCCGTGAGCGTCGAGGTCGACGTCGAGCGCCGCGCGCAGACCGTCACGATCGACCCGATCGGTGACCTGCTCTTCGCGGTCGAGCCGGTGCGGGTCGTCGCGTCGTCGTCGCTCGGCCTGCCCGTGACGCTCACGGCCACGGGTGCGTGCGTCGTCGTCGGCGACGAGCTGCGCACGGTCGCGTCGGGCGACTGCACGATCACCGCGACGCAGGCCGGTGACGCGCACACCCTGCCCGCCGACGCCACCACCACGATCCGCGTGGTGGGCACCGGCACCTCCGCCACCGTGCGGCTCGACGCCGAGCTCGGCGATCTCGCGGCCGGCGCACCGTTCACGGTGCGCGCGTCGGGCGTGCTGCCCGGCTCCGACGTGGTGGTGACGGTCCACTCGACGCCGCGCGAGCTCGCTCGCACGGCCGTCGGGGCCGACGGCACCGCCCTGGTCACCGGCGTCCTGCCGGCCGACCTGGACGCCGGTGAGCACCGCCTCGTGGTGGACGCCGTCGGTCTCGACGGCGTCGCCGTCGCGGCCGAGGTCCGCTTCACGATCGCCGCGGACGGCGTGCTCGTGCGGATCGGCGACAGCGTGCTCACGCGGGTGCCCGCCGCGGCTGCCGCACCGGCCGCCGCGCCCGCGGCCACGGCGCGCGCCGTGACGGGCGCGGACGGCCCCCTCGCCGTCGGTGCCCTGGCCGGGCTGTGGCTCCTGCTCGGCGCCGCGCTCGTCGTGTGGCGTCGCCGCGCGACGGCCTGAGCGTCGAAGAGACGGCGGGAGCCGGGCCCGGGGCCCGGCACCCGCCGGCGCGCGTCCGCCCAGCACCACCCTGGCGCCGTAGCCGTACAGCGCGGGGGTGACCTCGAGCACCAGGTCGCCCGGGTCGGCCACGGCGAACGCGAGGTAGAACGTGAACGTCGAGCCCGACGGGATGCTGACGTCGGGTCCCGTCAGCGCGATGCCCTGGTCGGGGTCCCACACGGCCACGCCCGGCTGGCCGGCCGAGGTCGCCCGGATCTGGAGCGTGTTGGGCCGGAACGGCTGGTCCGTGCGGTTCGTCACGACGACCTGCATCTTGACGGCGATCCCCTCGTCCACGCCCGTCGCGTTGGCGCTGGGCTCGTAGCGCTGCGGGGGGTTCACGGCGACCTCGAGCCCGTCGCCGTAGGTGTGCGGGTTGCCGAACCCGACGATGCTGCCCGGCTGCTCGCGGGTGCCCTCGCTCGACCGGGTCGAGGTCTGCGCACCGGCCTCGGCGGAGGGGACGGTCGGGACCATGATGCGGAAGGCGACGACCGCCGCGACGACGGCGACGACGGCGAGCAGCGCGCCGGCGAGCGTCACGGCACGGCTGCGCCGCTCGGGCTCGACGACGGGCGTGTCGTCGACCAGCTCGCGTGACGAGATCCCCGAGACGCCGAAGCCGGCCGTCGGGACGCCGGACCGTGGGGTGGGCACGGAGCGCAGGGCGGGTGAGGTCCCTCGTCGGGCATCGGGGCGTTCGGTGGTCACGCGTGGTCTCCCTGGGATCGGCGGCCGGCACGCACCGGTCCCCCGGCGCCCGCCATGACGGACCCCTGCCGGGGTGGGCGCGGGCATGGCTGCGCGATCACCGGACGGAGGGGGCCGGGACGCTTCCGCGTGCGTCGTCGGCGGACCGAAAGTAGCGTCCGTTTTGTCCGATACCTTGCGCTTAAACGGTTCGTTCGGGCGGATTCACATCAGGCTCTCACCGTGTGACGCGCGACCGTGACAAGCGTTCGCCACCGCCGCAAGGACGGCTTGCGCGGCGTGGCGCAGGCCCCGGTCCGTCGGCCCGTCGGTCAAGGTAGGGCGGTGCTGGACACGACTGCGACCGACGGCGAGGGACCTGCGCACGCGCACACCCACGCGCACACCGACCTCCCGCCGTCGTCCGCACGGCGCGCCCGCGCCCTCCTCGCGGCCGTGCTCGTACCGACCGCCCTCCTCACCGCCCTGGGCGCGTGGTGGCTGTGGCCGGACGACGCCGCGCGCCCACCGCAGTTCGCGACCGACGGCCCCGGGGTGTCCTACGTCCGGGCCGAGGTCGTCGACGTCCACCCCGGCCCGACCGACGCGGACCAGGCCACCGTCCGGCTGGCGGGCGGCGAGGAGGTCGGGCTGCAGGTGCCGGGTGAGTACGTGCCCGAGCTGGCCCCGGGCGTCACCGTGCGCGCCGCCCGCATGGAGGTCGCCGCGATCGCGTTCGACCCGACCGCCGACCCCGACCTCATGACGACCCAGCACGTCTTCGTCGACTTCGTCCGCGGACCGCCGCTCGCGCTGCTCGGGGCGTCGTTCGTCCTGCTCGTGGTCCTCGTCGCACGGTGGCGGGGGCTGGCCGCGCTCGTCGGCATGGCCGTCGGCCTCGGGGTCGTCGCGGTGTTCACGCTGCCCGCGCTGCTGCAGGGCCGGCCCGCGGTGCCGGTCGCCCTCGTCACGGCCGTGGCCGTCATGTTCGCCGTCCTGTACCTCGCGCACGGGGTGTCCGTGCGCACGTCGACGGCGCTCGCCGGCACGCTCGTCGGGCTCGTCGCGACCGCGGGGATCGCCGCCTGGGCGGGCGGCGCCGCGCACCTGACGGGCCTGTCGGGCGAGTACGCGCTGGACCTCATGTCGGTGGCCCCCGACGTGCGGCTGCGGTCCGTGCTGGTGTGCGGCATGGTGCTGGCCGGCCTCGGCGTGCTCAACGACGTGACGATCACGCAGGCGTCCGCCGTGTGGGAGCTGCACGCCGCCCGCCCGGGCCGGTCCTGGCGCTCGCTGTACTCCCAGGGCATGCGGATCGGCCGCGACCACATCGCCTCCACCGTCTACACGATCGTCTTCGCGTACGTCGGGGCGGCCCTGCCCCTCGTGCTGCTCGTGAGCCTCTCCGACCGGGACCTGCTGGGCCTGCTGACCAGCGGCGAGATCGCGGAGGAGGTCGCGCGCACGCTCGTCGGGTCGATCGGCCTGGTGCTCGCGATCCCGGTGACGACCGCGCTGGCCGCGACGTTCGTGCGGCTCAGCGCCGTGGTCCCGGCGGCCGGCGGCCGGGAACCGGTGCCCGCAGCCGACGGCTATAGTCGTCGGGACAACTGAAGACGCCACCGATCTGCGGCGGGAGAGCCCGCCGGAGCGGGCGCCGAAGGAGCAACCTCCCCGGGAATCTCTCAGGCATCCGAACCGCCGCAGCGAGGCAACTCTGGAAAGCGGCCCCCGACGGGGTCCACCGACGGTGCAAGCGGGCGCGTCCCGCGAAAGCTCTCAGGTCCCATGACAGAGCGGGGAACACCGCCCGCTCGCGCGACCCTTCGCGCTGTCCTCCAGGAGCCTGCCCGTGGCCGTCGTCACCGCCTCACGCCCGCCCGCGCCCGTCGTGCGCGACGTCCCCTTGCCGGCCGTCCCGGAGCCGCGCGCCACGCCGGCCCGGCCGCGCCGCCGCCTCGGCCTGGTCGCGATCGTCGTGTCCGCGGCCGCGATGGGCACCGCCGGCCTCTTCGGCCGCATGGCGGCACCCGCCGGCGCGGTCGTCGGTGAGGCGCTGACGCTGGGCCGCATGCTCGTCGGCGCGCTCGGGATGCTCGTCGTGCTGGCCGCCACCCGGCACCTGGGGCGGCTGCGCCGCACGCGCATCACGCCGTCGGTCGTGCTCGGCGGCGTCCTGCTGGGCCTGTCCCTGGCGACCTACCTGTCGTCGACCGTGCTCATCGACCTCACGCTCGCCGTCGTGCTGCACTACCTCGGGCCCGTGGTCGCGACGGTCCTCGCGGCGGCCGTGCTCAAGGAGCGGGTCGGTGCCACCGACGTCGTGTCGCTCGTCGCGGCGTTCGCCGGCATGCTGCTCGCCGCGGGCCTGGTCGGCGGTCCGTCGCGGCCGGTGTCCGACGGGCACGCGCTGGGCGTCGGGCTGGGCATCGCGTCGGGCGTCCTCTACGGCGGCGCGCTGCTGTGCTACCGCTACCGCACGGACATGCCGTCGGACGTGCGCAGCTTCTGGAACTTCGTGTTCGGGGCCGTCGGCACGGGCGCCATGGTCGCCGTCACCCGCCCCGACGTGTCCGGCATGACCGCGACGCACTGGGCGTGGGCCGCGGCGTTCTTCGTCGTGTGCGGCGTGCTCGCGCTCAGTCTGCTGGTGGTCGCGGGCAAGCACCTGCGCGCCGTCGAGCTCTCGTCGCTGTCGTACCTCGAGGTCGTCGTCGCGGTCCTCGTGGGCGCCGCCGTCTTCGGCGAGACGGTCTCGGCACCCGCCGCGGCCGGCGTCCTGCTCGTCGTCGCGGCCGCGGTCCTCCCCCTGCTGCCGCGCCCGCTGCCCCGCCCGAGAGTCGGGCGGGAACGGCGGGCGCAGCGGGCGCGGGCGGCCGTCGCGGCCGGCGGGGCCACGCGCGTCGCGGTGCCTCAGGCGGTCGTGAACACCAGCGGGTCGTAGCCGACCAGCGACGGCGTGAGCGTCAGCGTGACGTCCTGCGGGTCCAGCACGACGAACGCGAGGTCGAAGGCCACGACGCCCGAGCGGTCCAGCGGCTGAGCGGGACCGGTGAGGTCGACGCCCGTCCCGGGGTCGAGGATCTGCATGGCCTCCTCACCGCCGGACACGACGCTCACGCCGACGGTGTCGGGGACGAACTCGCCGCTCGTCCCGTTGATGATGTTGACGCGCACCCGCACGGGCTCGCCCTCGCCCTCGACGCCATCGGCGTACGCCGACGGTGCGAACACCGCCGGCTTCTTGACCTCGACGACCAGGCCGTTGGCGTACGTGAAGGACTGGCCGAACGCGGTCTGCGTGCCCGCGTAGGTCGCGATCTCGGCGGGCGTCGCGGAGCCTCCCGCGCTGGCGGTGGACGTGCAGCCCGCGGCGACGAGCAGGGCGGCGGCGGCCGCGGACACGACGATCGTGCGGCGGCGGGTGGCGGTCGAGCGGGTCACGGGTGCTCCTCGGGTCGGCGCACCGGACGCAGCCGGCACCGACACGCGAACCCGCGCACGGACGCCACGCGATGCGTGACGCGACCACGACCCGGCGCGGCGGTGCGGGGGGCACGACACGAACTCACGTCGTTCTCCCCCTGGGCCGCGGCCAACGTAGCATCGGCGCCGCGTGCGCCGTGGGCCCTTCGGCTCACCGCCAGCACGCCCCTGACCTGCGTCGACACGTATGCACCACCCCCAGGAACCCTCGTCGGTGGGCCGCGCGGGTGACGGCCGGTGTGGTCGTCGTCACAGGATGTTCTCGCGATCTTCCGCATGGTGGGACGACTGGCCGGCCCCCGTCCAGGGCGGCGGCCCCCCACCTGCGGCCGCGAGCAGGTCCGTCCGCATGGGGTACGCCCAGCGCAGGTAGCCCACGGGCAGCCCTGTGCGCCCTGACACGCGCTCGTGGGTGACGTGGACGCCGGTCACCAACAGCTCCCCGACCGTCGCGCTGACCGCGAGCGCACGACGCCGCCGACGCTCCTCGACCCGCTCCTGCGCCGACCGGGTCGCCGGCCTGCCACCGGTGCGCCGCTGTCTCCAGTGCACGGGTCGCTCAGCCCGCCTGCCGCGCGCGATCCGCGGCGTGCTCACGGACGCCATGGACGTCGAGGTGCAGCTGCTCCTGCAGCGCCTCCGACGTGGGGAACCGCCGCTGCAGGCGCAGGAGGTGCAGGAGGCGTACCTCGATCACCTCTCCGTACAGGTCCCCGGAGAAGTCGAGCAGGTGCGCCTCCAGGAGGCGCACGCCGTGCCGGCCGTAGTACGTCGGGCGGCGCCCGATCGAGACGGCGGCCACATACCGGCCGCTCACCCCCTCGCGGACGACCCGCACCGTCCCCGACCACACGCTGTCGGGGACGTCCAGGCCGGGGACGGCAAGGTTCGCCGTGGGGAAACCCAGCAGACGGCCGCGCTGGTCCCCCCGCGCGACGACGCCTCGCACCACCGGCGGGGACGGCCACGCCGCCGGGGCGACACCGCGCGGCACGCGCACGGTCGTCGCGCTCATGCGACGTGCCGCTGCAGCGCGCGGAAGGTGCTCGCGTGGTAGACCAGCGGCTCGACGTCGGGCGAGACGGTGCTGTGCCGCACGTCGAGCAGGACGATGCCGTGGTCACCTGCCGGCACCACCTCGCGCAGCGAGCAGTCGAACCAGGCCGAGGCCTCGTGGACGAACAGGGCGCCGTCCGGCGTCGTGGTCGTCTCCAGCCCCGCGAAGCGGTCGCGGGACCTCGACGCGAGCTGGCGGGCCGCACCGTTGTGCCCGGCGCCCAGCACGGAGATGCCCAGCCGCGCCGCCCCCTGGAGGCGGGGCCACGTGGTCGACGTCCACTGCACGCAGAACGCGACGAGGGGCGGGTCGAGCGAGACGGTGACGAAGCTGCTCGCGGCCATCCCGACGGGCGCACCGTCGATCGTGGCGCACACCGCCACGACGCCGCTGGGGAAGCTGCCGAACGTCCTGCGCAGCACCGCCGGATCGACGGGTTCGCCGGGCTGCGCCGGCGGCGGCACCGAGACGTCGGCTGTGGTCGTGGGCACGGTCATGACGGCTCCTTGCGAAGGTGTGCGGTGGTGAGCAGGACGTGACCCCAGACCTGCACCCAGGCCTCAGCCTCGGGCAGCTCGGCGGCGGTCGCGTCGCGGGCGTACAGACCGGGCGCCGGGCAGGTGGCACCGAGTTCGACGAGAACCGGCTTGAGCAGCAGGTCGGGGGCCATCGCGTGGGCCGGTCCGGCGCCCAGCATGAGCGGCACGGCGGTGACGCCGCGCAGGCCGTCCCCTGTGGCGAACTGGTCGAGGAAGCACTTGAGCAGACCGGTGTAGCTGGCCTTGTACGTGGGGCTGGCGACCACCACGAGGTCGGCACCGGCGACCGCCTTGACGGCGGCCTCGACGCCCGCGTCGCCCCAGCCGAGGACCCCCGGCCCCAGGTCGACGACGTCGACGACGACGTCCGACGGGGAGCCGGTCAGCCGCCGCACGAGGGCGTGGGCGGCGCCGGCGGTCCGGGAGGCCGGCTTCGGGTTGCCGACGACGATCGCGACGGTCACGGGTCCTCCTGAGCGGGCGTCGGACGGGCTGACGTCGTCCATCGTGGGCGCAGCCTGTTTCCGCCGCGGCCTGCCGCTGTTACCCGACCATTGCGCCGATGCGTCAGGACGACGACAGCGCCGTGAGGCTCCCGCGTGCGGTGGTCGCCATGACCACGTCGGACCGGTAGTGCACCCAGCTCAGCGACCACGGCACCCCGTCGACGTCGCACAGCAGCTGCTCGCGGAGCAGCACCGGGTCCCCTGGCTCCAGTCCCAGCACACGCGCCGTCGCGACGTCCGCCGCGGCGGCCTCGAGCACGGTGTCGCTGGAGCCGAGCTCACGCCCGAACAGGAGGCGGAACGCGGCCCGGGCGTCGGGGATCGAGGCACGGGTGTCGACGTCCCGGACCGCCGCGCTCAGGCGCTCCAGCCCGAGCTCCACCGGGTGGTAGCCGACGCGCACGTACAGCGGCCTCCCGGCGGCTCGCACCTCCTGCTCGATGAGGATCACGGTCTCGTCGTCGCGTCGCAGCCGCTCTCGGACGTACGCCGTGGACGCGACCACCCGGTGCTCCAGCTCGTGGATCGTCACGGCGCCGGAGGGGGCACCCCGCAGCTCACTGGGCAGGCACTGGATGAGCTCGACACCGGTGGGGCGGTGGTCGTGCCGGCGGGGGATCACGTGTCGGCTCCGGTGGTGGGTCGGGGCAAGGGGCGCATCGGTCCTCCGAGGTAGGAACGGGTGGCCGGCACACGGCTGCCGCCCTGCTCGTGAGCGGGGCGGCAGCCGGGTGCCGTGGGGGCGCAGGACGTCAGGAGCCCGGCTCGACGATGCTGAAGTCGATGACGTTGTCGGTGCGGTGGGCGAACCCCTTCAGTCCCTCACGGAAGACCATGAGCGGCTGCACCTTCGCCATCTGGATCTGCGCGCGACCCTCCTGCCACACCAGCTCCGCCCGGTTCCAGTGCACCGCCGCTTCGGGCGACAGCGCGTCCCCGGCGGCGACACCGGCCGCGACGGCCTCGTAGAACCGCGGGTCCTCCCAGCTGGTGGAGTTGCGCTCCTCGTTGTCCTCGGGGAAGGCGAGCAGCAAGCTGTAGGGCGGGGACTCGTAGGACACCGACATGTCGCGGTAGAGCCGCATCTGGAATGTCTTGGTGAGGGCCTGCTCCTGGAACGCGGCCGGCGGCAGCACCTCGATGTCGACGTCGAACCCCGCGTCGCCCGCGAACGACTGGATCTGCACCGCGATGGCCTCCATGTCGGGGACGGCGTTGCTGACGGTGATCGTGTACGGCACCGGGGTCGGGACCCCGGCCTGCTCGAGCAACCCGAGCGAGCGCTGCGGGTCGTACTCCTGCTCGAGCAGACCGTCCGCCACGTGGTGGGGCGCCTCGGGGTTCAGCAGGCCCACCACCGGGTTCGCCCGGCCCCCGTAGACCTGCTCGATGATCTGCTCGTACGGGATGGCGTAGAAGACGGCCTGGCGCACCAGCGGGTCGTCGAAGGGCGGCGTCCGGGTCTGCATGAAGGCCCAGGCGAAGTTGTTCGTGTCGACCGAGAACGTCTGCAGGCCCTCGGTCCCGGTCATCGCGGCCACGTCCGCGGCGCGCAGCTGGACCGCCACGTCGACGTCCCCGGCCCGCAGCAGCTGCGCACGGTTCGCCGCGTCGGGCACCACACGCTGGATGATGCGCTTGATGGCCGGCTCCCCCAGCGGGTACTCCGGGTTCGCCTCGAACGAGATCTGCTGACCGTCCTGGTAGTCGGTCATGACGTAGGGCCCGAAGCCGAAGTTGCCGTTCGTGTTCGACCACTCGACCGCGTACGGGTCCGCCGCCGTGGCGTGCTCCTCGAGCAGCTCCTTGTCGTATATCTCACCGGAGATCTTCGAGATGACCGCCAGCAGGGGGAAGCCGTGACCGGCCTCCGCCACCGTCCACGACACCGTGTGGTCGTCGATCTTGCGCAGCTGGGTCGCCGGGTCGGTGATCGCCGGCAGCGAGATCGCCGGCGCGATGCTCGTCGAGTTCCACTTGCGCTCATAGCTGTACAGGACGTCGTCGGCGTCGAACGGGTTGCCGGCCTGGCTCAGGACACCCTCCCGCAGGTGGAAGGTGTAGGTCAGCCCGTCCTCGCTGACGTCGTAGGACTCCGCGAGCACGCCCTCGAAGTCGTACAGGTCCTGGGTCAGGGCGTTCGGGTCGTCCTCCGCCTGGACATAGGGGTTGCGGATCAGCGTCGCCCCCGTGAGCAGCGTGTACTCGAACGCCTCGTACCCGCCGGGCTTGCTGTCGAACGCGAGGCCGCCGGGCACGGCCGCGACGGCCTCGACCAGGACGTCCCCGGTGGACGACGGGCTGCCGGCGCTGCCGCCGGACCCGTCGGAGCCGGCGCACGCGACCAGGAGCAGGGGCAGGACGCCCAGCAGGACGACCGTCCCGCTGCGGTACGCGGCCGGTCCGGAGGGTGGTCTGCGATCAGGTCGGGAGGGCAGGGGCATGGGGGACTCCTCGGGGTCGGAGCGGGTATCGGCCACCGCGGGAGGCGGGGGCGTCGGGGTGGCCGAGCACGAGGCGTCGGCCGGGGGAGGGTCAGCGGCGCCTGCGGCGCAGGACCTCGCTCGCGGCCAGGGCGAACGCGCCGACCGCGAGGGCCAGGGCTGCGGCCGGGAAGGTCGCGGACCACCACCGGCCGGCGACGGCGTCGGGCGCGCCGCGGCTCAGCATCGCTCCCCACTCCGGCGTCGGTGGCGGCATCCCCACGCCGACGAAGCCGAGGGCAGCCGTGACGATGATGGAGACCGCGAACACGACGGACGTGTTCTCCCACGCGGCGCTCACCGAGTTCGGCATGACGTGCCGGAACGTCAGCCGCGCCTCACCGACGCCCGCGATCCGGGCGGCGTCGAGGTACGCCTCGGCTCGCACGCGCAGCACCTCGGTGCGGATCAGGCGAATCTGGATCGGCGAGAGGATCACCGCCAGGCAGACCACGATGGTGGGTGCGGTGGCCCCGAAGAAGCTGATGACCACGAGGCCCAGGACGATGGCCGGGACGGCGTCGGCCAGGTCGACGAGGCGGCTCAGACCACGCGCCGCCAGCCCGAGTGGCCCCCGACGGGACTCGTTCATGCCGATCAGGATGCCGACCAGCGCCCCGATCAACGTGGCGAGCACGGTGACGAGTCCCGCGATCAGGAGGTTCAGGCGCGTGGCGGCCACGACGCGGGAGAACACGTCCAGGCCGGCGGAGTCCGTGCCGAACCAGTGGTCGCCACCCGGGGGGACCGATGCCGACGCGACCACACGCGTCGGGTCGTAGGGCAGCAGGAACGGCCCGACGACCGCGACCAGCGCGATCACGACGAACGGCACGACCTTCCACCAGCCCGTCCGGTCGGTGCGGTCGCGCGCGGGGGCCCCGACGGCGGGAACGGTGACGGTCGACGCGCTCATGACTCCTCCACCCGGACTCCGGGACGCCGCCGGGGGTCCACCAGCATGTTGACGATGTCGACGACGAGGAAGACGACCAGGGACATCGCGGCGACGACCAGCAGGAACCCCTGCAAGGCGATGAAGTCGCCCGAGTTCACGGCGTCCACCGCGTACTGGCCCATGCCGTTGAACCCGAAGAGGCCCTCCATCACCACGGCGCCGCCAACCAGGTAGCCGAACAGCGTGCCGGTCATCGTGATCACCGGCGGTGCCGCACGGCGGTACACGCTGAGCACCACCGCGGCGCGGGACGCCCCGGAGGCGACTCGGAACCGGGTCACGGGGTCGTCGATCGCGTCCTCGAGCCCGGCCACCCACAGCTTGATGAGCAGCGCTGACTGCGCGAGGACCATCACGCCGACGGGGAGCACGAGGTGGGACACGATCGACCCTGCCGCCTCGACGTTGCCGGCCAGCACGGCGTCCAGCAGCGGGAACCCGGTCACGCGCGGCGGCGGCAGGATCTGGATGTCGAGGCGTCCGACGGGCGCCGGAGCCCACCCGAGGGCCGCGTAGAAGACGATCAGCCCGGCGACCGCCAGGACGTACTCCGGGATCGCCCCGGCGGCCCGGGCGTAGGCACGGACCGTCGCGGACACCGGGTTGCGCGGGTGGAGCACCACGACGTAGGCGACGAGGCAGCTGACGAGCGCCGAGATCGCCAGGGCGCACATCGCCAGCTCGAGGGTGCCGGGCAGGCGCTGCGCGAACTCCGCGACCACCTCACGTCCCGTCATGAGCGACTGCCCCAGGTCCAGCTGCACGAGGTTCACCACGTAGCCCACCAGCTGCTCCGGCAGGCTCCCGGCCAGACCGAGGTCCGCCTGCAGGGCCGCGTACGCCTGGGGCGTGTAGTTCTGACCCAGCAGCACCAGCACCGGGTCCCCCGGCATGGCACGCACCAGGATGAACGTGAGGACCACGAAGACCAGCAGGTGCGCGGGCAGCATCGCCACGCGCGTGGCCCACCAGCGCTGACGGACCACCCAGGCCCTCACGGCAGCACCGCGGTGCCGGCCCCGACGGGGCGGCGGGTCTCGTGGGCCCGGACCAGGCCCCGCGTGTACTCGTGCCGGGGGTCCGTCAGCACGTCCGCGGAGCCGCCCCGCTCGACGATCTGCCCGCGGTGCATCACCGCGAGCTCGTCGCAGACGAACCCCGTCGCCGGCAGGCCGTGCGACACGAACACGAGCCCTGCCCCGCGCTCGAGGCACGCCCGCTTGAGCAGGTTGAGGATCGCGCCCTGGACGGAGACGTCGAGCGCGGAGACGACCTCGTCGCAGACGAGGATCTTCGGCTCGACGACCAGGGCACGGGCGATCGCGAACCGCTGGCGCTGACCTCCGGAGACGTACCGGGGGTAGCGCTCGGCCATCGCCGGCGGCAGGCCGAGCGACTCGATCGTCTCGAGGGCCCGTGCGCGCGCGGTGGTCCGCGGCAGTCCGAACAGGTGCAGCAAGGGCTGCATCACCGAGTCCAGCAGGGTGC
Source organism: Cellulomonas avistercoris (assembly GCF_014836445.1). Taxonomy (GTDB): domain Bacteria; phylum Actinomycetota; class Actinomycetes; order Actinomycetales; family Cellulomonadaceae; genus Cellulomonas; species Cellulomonas avistercoris. Next base: position 111,038 of record NZ_JACSQV010000009.1, on the reverse strand, counting down.
GCCGCGGGTCGAAGGACGACGTGGTGTCCTGCGCGATGTACTGGACGGTTCGGCGGACCTCGGCGCGCTGCCCGCGGAACCGCAGGAGGACGTCGAGGCGCTGACCGTCGAGGTACACCGCCCCCTCGCTCGGCACTTCCAGCCCGACGAGCATCCTGCCCAGCGTGGACTTGCCGGACCCGGACTCACCGACCAGACCGATCCGGCTGACGTCGGTCACGGTCAGGTCGACCTCGCTGACGGCCGCGTGCCGGTGGGCGCGGGAGCCGAAGAACTTGGTGACCTTGTCGGCCGTCAGGGTCACGGACGCTCTCATGCCGCACCCCGAGCGAGCTCCGCGCCGTCGTCGAGCTCGCCCCCCGCGGCCACGGCGAGCCGGCTCTCGGCCATCACCGCGTCCAGGGTCGGGAGGTAGTCGCGTCCCACGTCGGCGAGCGTCGGGATGCACCGCAGCAGGCCCCGCGTGTAGGGGTGGCGTGCCCGTGATGCGAGGTCCGCCGACGCCGCCTGCTCCACCAGGTCTCCCTGGTACATGACGAAGGTCCGGTCGGAGTAGTCCAGGCAGAGGTGGATGTCGTGGCTGACGATGAGCAGCGACGTCTGGGTGGTGCTGGTGAGCTCCAGCAGCAGGTCCATGGTGGCGCGCGCCAACGACGCGTCCAGCGCGCTCGTCGGCTCGTCGGCGATCAGCAGCCGGGGCTGCCCGCACAGCGCGAGCGCCATCATGACGCGCTGGCGCATGCCCCCGGACAGCTCGTACGGCCGGGCCCGCATCACGCGATCCGTGTCCGTCAGACCCACACGTCGCAGCCAGCCACGAGCGCGCGCGTCGTCGTCCGAGCGGGACGTCCGCCCGTCCGCCCGCAGGACGGCGAGCAGCTGGCTGCCCACCGACCACACCGGGTCGAGCGACGTCATCGCGTCCTGGAAGACCATCGCCATGCCGGGCGTGCGCCGCGGGAGGCGGCCCGGTCGACGGTCGGAGATGGAGCGGCCGGCGAACTCCATGGCGGTCGTGGTGACGTGCGCCTCGGGGGGCAGGAAGCCGGCGACGGCCATCGCCAGGGTCGTCTTGCCGGACCCGGACTCGCCGACCAGGGCGATGCGCTCGCCCCGCCCGATGTCGAAGGAGACGTCGCGCACCGCGGTCGCACCGCTGGGTCCGCCGTACCGCACGGTCAGGTCCTGCACCCGCAGGAGGTCCGCGCCCGGTGCGGGCTCCTCCGCACGCAGCCGGGGTCGTTGCGCCGGGGAGCCGGCCGGGCTTCGATCGCGAAGCGTCGTGCTGAACATGGCACCACCTCATGGATGTCGCGGACGAGATCGGGTCTGGAACGGGGGCGGCGCGCGCGACTCCGGAGCGGAGCCCACGGCGTCGTGACGGTGGAGGCGATCCCGGTGTCGGCCGGCGATCCTCGTGCTGATCAGGGCCTGCACCAGGGGTGCGGGGCTTCGTCCTGTCGTGGCGCAACACTGCGCGAACCGTGTTACGAACCGGTGGCTCTGCTTGTGACGTCCAGATTGCGCCGACGGGCCACCGGGCGGGCGTGCGAGGTCGAGCCGATCGCGACCATGTCGCCCCGGAAGTGGGTGAAGCTCAGGTCGCGCACCCGTCCCGCGGAGTCGTGCAGCACCAGCTCCCGGAGCAGCACCGGTGAGCGCTCCGGCACCGTGAGGTGCGCCGCCAGGACGGCGTCGGCCGCGACAGCCTCGACCGACGCCTTCCACTCCCCCGCGGGGCAGCCGAAGATGCTCCGGAACGACGCGGCGAAGCACAACAGCTGCTCGTGCAGCGCGGCCACGCGCGCGAGCACCACCTCGGGCGGGTCGTGCAGCGGCAGGTAGGCGATGCGGTGGTACGCGGGCGTGCCCCCGAACAGCCCGACGTGCTCCATGACGAGGACGTCGCGCCCCGTCTCCAGCTCGGTCTCCACCTCGGGGTCCGGGGTGGAGACGCGGCTGCCGAGGTCGTGCACCACGACCTGCGGGTAACGGCCCGGCACGGTGACGTCGCTCGGCAGCAGCTCACCGATCGGGATCCGCATGAACGGGTGGCGGACCTGCGTCCCCGTCTTGGTGCGCCGCTCCAGCAGACCCTCACGGGTCAGGTGCTGCAGCGCCGAGCGGACCGAGTTGCGGCTCGCGCCCAGCTCGTCCACCAGCCGCTGCTCGTCGAACGCCCGCCCGTCGATCAGCCGCCCCGACCTGATGGCGGACCGGAGCTGCTCGTAGGCGCGGCGCGGCGACGTGTGCCGGTCGGCGACCGTCCGTCGTCGTGCGCGGCTGTGGACGAGACGTTCGCGCTCGAGCTCTTCGAAGCTGCGTGGTGGCACGGCGACCTCCCAGGATGCGTCGGTGCAGGTTCGCCCGGTCCCCGAGCGAGGTGCATCCCCATCGACGCGACGGTCCCGGAGCGGGTCCCACCCGCTCCCGCACACCCGGCCTCAGAAGGCCAGGAGGTTGTCCCGGAAGTGCGCGTAGTCGTACCCCGAGCGGATCAGGCCCTTGCGCCGCAGGACCGGCGCGAGGCCGTCCGCGATCTCGGCCACGTTCTTCCTGGTGACGGGGGACGCGATGAGGAAGCCGTCACCACCGGCGTGCTCCATCGCCTCGGCCATCTGGCCGGCCACCGTCTCAGTGGTGCCGCACAGCTCGATCGACTCGATGGTCCGGTGGTTGGCCGCGATCTCCCGCAGTGTCTTCCCGGACCTCGCGAAGTCCGCCATCGTGGACTGGTGGCCGTTGTTCTCGCTCAGGTCCGGCAGGGGTGCGTCAAGGTCGAACTTCGAGAAGTCCATGCTGGTGAAGTACGACATCGCGGCAAGGTTGCCCTCGATGTTCGCCGCCTGCGCCGCGCGCATCCGGTCGCGCTTCTCCTGCGCCTCCGCGTCGGTGTCGGCCAGGATGGGCGCGACGAGGAACAGCACCTTGACGTCCGACGGCTTGCGACCCACGGCCAGCAGGCGCTCGCTGATGTCGTCCCGGTAGGCCTTCATCGCGTCCACCCCGACCACGGCCGAGATGATGGTGTCGGCGTGCGTGGCCCCGAGGTTGCGGCCCGCGGGTGACCCGCCTGCCTGGCAGATCACGGGACGCCCCTGGGGGCCGGGCGGAGTGTTGAGGGGGCCGCGCGTCCGGTAGAAGCGCCCCTCGAAGTCGACGTGGTGGATCTTCGTGTGATCGGCGAACACGCCGGTCGACTCGTCCATCTGCAGCGCACCGGTCTCCCAGCTGCCCCACAGCGCGTCGACCGCCTGCATCCACTCGTCGGCCATCTCGTACCGCAGGTCGTGCTCCACGTGCTTCTCGAGGCCGTAGTTCTGCGCGGCGGCGTGCGGGCTGGCCGTGACCAGGTTGATGCCGATGCGCCCGTCCGTCAGGTGGTCGAGGGTCTGGTAGAGCCGCGCCGCGAGGAACGGCGGGTAGAAGGTGGTCGCGGCCGTGGCGACGATGCCGATACGTGACGTGGCCTGCGCGACCAGGGGCATCAGCGGCATGGGGTCGAACCGCACGGCCTGCCCGCCCCGCACCGAGCTCTCGAACGAGCCCCGGAAGACGTCGGGCAGCACCGAGGAGTCCTCGAACATCAGGTAGTCGAATCCGGCCCGCTCGAGCGAGGTCGCGGTGTCGACGAACAGGTCGGGTCGACCGACGTCCGACCGGACGTTGCCCGACCACGGCTGGTTCCAGCCGTACACGCCGAAACCGGTGGTGAGAAACCAACCCATGTGGAACATGTCTGCGATCTCCTTGGAGGTGGGGGCGGGGCGTCACGGGGGCGCCACCAGGGCGTCAGAAGGCGAGGAGGTTCTCGCGGAACGTGGCGTGCTCGTAGCCGTCACGGATCAGCCCGCGCCGGCGCAGGACGGGCGCGAGTCCGTCCGCGACCTCGGAGATGCCGCGCCGCGTCACGGGTGAGGCGATCAAGAAGCCGTCCCCGCCGGCGTGGTCCATGGCCTCGGCCATCTGGTCGGCGACGGTGTCCGGGCTGCCCACCAGCGGGATCGACTCGGCCACCCGCCGCGTCAGGGCCACCTCGCGCAACGTCTTGCCGGCGCCGGCCTTCTGGTAGTCGGCCACGGTGCTCTGATGGCCGTTGGTCCTCGACGCGACGTCGGGGAACGGCTCGTCCGGGTCGAAGCGGGAGAAGTCGATGCCACTGACGTACGACAGGCCGGCCAGGGCGTTCTCCAGGCTCGCGGCCATGGCCGCGGTCTTGCGCTCCGCGCGGTCCTGCGCCGCCCGGTCGGTGTCGCCGAGCACCGGGTCCACCAGGAACAGCACCTTGGCGTCCTCCGGCCGGCGGCCGTGCGCGACGAGACGGCGGGAGATGTCCTCCCGAAACTCCCTCATCGCCTCCACCCCGACGACGGCCGAGACGATGGTGTCGGCGTGCGCGGCCGCAAGGTCCCGCCCCGCCGGGGACCCGCCGGCCTGGCACAGGACCGGGCGCCGCTGCGGCCCCGGGATCGTGTTGAGCGGCCCCCGGGAGGAGTGCCAGCGTCCCTGCTGGTGGACCGCGTGCACCTTCGTGTGGTCGGCGAAGACGCCCGTGCTCTCGTCGAGCACGACGGCGTCGGGCTCCCACGACTCCCACAGCGCCGTGACCGTGCGCGTCCACTCGTCCGCCATCTCGTACCGCAGGTCGTGCTCGACGTGCTGCTCGAGGCCGTAGTTCTGCGCGGCCGCGTGAGGACTGGCGGTGACGAGGTTCAGCCCGACCCGACCACCGGTCAGGTGGTCGAGCGACTGGTAGAGCCGCGCAGCCAGGAAGGGTGGGTAGAACGTCGTCGCGGCCGTGGCGATGATGCCGATGTGCCGCGTCCGGCGGGTCAGGTGCGGCACCAGCGGCAGCGGGTCGAACCGTACGGTGGCGACCTTCAGCGAGTGCCGGAAGCTGCCCTCGTAGATGTCGGGGAGCACCGAGGAGTCCTCGAGCATCATGTAGTCGAAGCCCGCTCGCTCGAGCGCGGCGGCCATGTCCGCGAAGAGCCCCGGGTTGCCGACGTCCTGGGCGACGTTCCCCGCCCACGGGGTGTTCCAGCCGTACACACCGAAGCCGGTGCCGAGGAACCAACCGAGGTGGAACATCAGTGCCTCCTGTCGTGGGGTCGTGGCCAAGTGCACCCTGCGGACGTGACATCGCCGCGACGGCGACGTTCCACCGGTATTGCGCGGGTGCGGCGGGGGGCCTGTCGCGCGCTCACCCGGCGAGCAGGTTCTCGCGCAGCGTCGGGTAGTCGTACCCGTCGCGGATCAGGCCGCGACGGCGCAGCTCAGGGGCCAGGCCGTCGGCGATCATCGTGACGTTGCGACGCGTGATGGGCGCCTGCACCATGAACCCGTCTGCGCCGGACGCCGCCGCCGCCTCGGCCATGGCGTCGGCGATGCTCGCGGGAGTCCCGGTGAACTCGACGGCACCGGTGCTGCGACGTGCGGCGATCTCGCGGAGCGTCATCCCCTCGGTGTCCCTGAGGTGCAGCCCGACGACGCTCTGCGCGGCGTTCGTCTCGACGGGCGGCAGCGGCGCGTCCAGGTCGAACCGCGCGAAGTCGATCCCGCTCGCGAAGGACAACGACGCCAGCGCGACCTCCGGGTGGGCGGCGGCGTACGCCTGCTTGCGCCGCAGTGCGGTGCGCGCCTCGTCGTCGGTGTCCCCGAACGTGAAACCGGCCAGGAACAGGACCTTGACGTCGTCCGGGTCGCGCCCGGCTGCCGCCGCACGTGCCGCGAGGTCGGCCTTGTACTCGGTCATCTCCGCGACGTCCCGTGCCTGCGCGACCACCGTGTCGGCGTACCGCGCAGCCAGGTCGCGCCCGGCCGGGGAGCCGCCGGCCTGGCAGACCACCGGGTGGTGCTGGGGCCCGGGTGGCGTGTTGAGCGGTCCGCGGGTGCGGTGGTGGGTGCCGACGTAGTCCGCGTAGTGCACCTTCTGCGGGTCCGCGAACGTGCCGGTCGTCTCGTCGAGCGTCAGCGCGCCCGGCTCCCAGGTGTCCCACAGCGCCCGGACCGCCTCCAGCCAGTCGGCGGCGATCTCGTAGCGCAGGTCGTGGTCGAGCTGCGCGGGCTGCCCATAGTTCTGGGCCGTGCGGTCGTTGTGCGAGGTCACGACGTTCAGGCCGATCCGTCCTCTGCTCAGGTGGTCCAGCGTGGCCAGCAGCCGCGCCGCGAGGTACGGCGGGTAGAACGACGTGGTGATCGTGGCGATCAGGCCGATGCGCTCGGTCTCCTGCGCAATCAACGAGACCAGCGGCAGCGGGTCGTGCTTCGGGGCCGCGGCGGCGTGGGCGAGCGACCACTCCATGCTGGAGCCGTAGGCGTCCGGGACGAACGAGCCGTCCTCGAACATCAGGTAGTCGAACCCGGCGCGCTCCAGGGACCGCGCGGCGTCGACGTACAGGTCGGGTGTCACCCATTCGGTGCCGGGGCGGCCGGCCCAGGGCTGACCCCACGCCTGGACGGCATAGCTGAGGAACCAGGCCATGTGCATGTGGTGCTCCTTCTCTGGGTGACGACGAGGGGCGGACGAGGAGGGCAGGGGGGGCGGGGGTTCCGCGGAACGGCCATCGCGACGGCCAGGCACCCGACCATCGCGACGACCATGACGGCGAAGACCGCGGTGAACCCGATCTCGTCGGGGCGGCTCGCCCCGACGGGCGTCGCGGTCGCGAGCACGACCGCCGCGACCTGGGTCCCCAGCGCGCCGCCCGCCGTGCGCGCGACCGTGGTGATCGCGGTGGCGACCCCGGTGCGGTCCACGGGTGCCGCCCGCACGGTGAGGTTGGGCAGCGCGGAGAAGGCCAGGGCGGCGCCGATCCCGTTGAGAGCGTTCGCGCCGACCACGGCCCAGATCTCACGGTGGCCGAAGGCGAGGGCCGCGTAAGCGGTCGCGCACAGCAGGGCCCCCACGATGAGCGGGGCGCGGGCGCCGGCGCGTCCGCCGAGCCAGCCCGAGACGGGGCTGAACGCCAGCATGGCCAGGCTGGACGGCAGCACGTAGAGGCCGACGTGCATGACGTCGACGCCGAAGCCGAAGCCGCTGTCGGCGGGCAGCAGCAGCAGCTGCGGGACGACCAGGAAGCTCTGGATCAGCGCGAACCCGACCAACATCGAGCAGAGGTTCGTCGTCCACATGCCGCGCGCCCGGAGCAGCCGGACGTCGACCAGGGGCCACGTCGCACGGGCCTCGACCCTCGCCCACGCCAGCATCGTCACCACCCCGAGGACGGCGATCGTCCCGACCACCGCGACCGGCCAGACCCCGAGGGTGCTGAGCACGAGCATCGACGCCAGCAGGCCCGCGCCCAGGAGGACCGCGGAGGGCCACGACAGACCCCCGACGCCGCGCTGCGGGCTCTCGGGGACGAGGCCGACGATGAGCAGCAGGGAACCCGCCATCAGCACACCGGGCAGCCCGAACACCCACGCCGGTCCCAGCAGGCGCTCGACCGGCCCGGCCGTGACCACGCCGATGGAGCCGCCGGCACCCAGCACCGAGCTCAGCACGCCGATGCCCAGCGCCACCCGGGACGGTGGGAGGTGGTCGCGGAGCAGTCCGTAGGCGAGCGGGAAGAGGGCGCCACCGGTGCCCTGCAGCGCACGTCCCAGGAGCATCGTGGCGAGGTCGCCCGCCACGGCGCACGCCACCGTGCCGACGACCTGGACGACGACGACGATCAGCATCCACCGCCGCTTGCCGTGCAGGTCACCGAGCCGTCCGAGGACGGGGGTCGTCACCGTGGCGCTGAGCAGGAACGCGGTGAAGATCCACATCGTGCCCGCCTGGTCGACGCCCAGGCGCTCGCCGAAGGTGCCGAGCAGCGGTGACACCGCCGACTGCATGATCGAGAACGGCAGCACGCAGACCGCAAGCGCCGGCAGCAGCGCCCTCGTGGTCACCTCACCCGGCCGGGGCCTCACAGCGCCCCCCGTGCGCGACGCCGGCGCTCCCCGCCCAGGTGCACGACCAGGGCCGCCGTCGCGAGCGCCACCATGGTGGCGCCCAGCGCTGCCGGCCGTGCCCCGAGCAGCCCGACCACCGGCGCCGCGAGCCCGCCGACGAGGAACTGCCCGGCTCCGATGAGCGCCGCTGCCGTGCCCGCGCGCTGCTGCGGCACCCCGTGCATGCCGATCGCCACGAGGTTGGGCATGAGGAAGCCGTGGAAGAACACGATCACGACCAGACCGACCAGGATCGGCCCGACCGGCACCGACGTGGACAGGGCCACCGTGAGCGCACCGGCGACGGCGAGCTGGCACGTCAGGCTGAGCGCCACGACCCGCCCGGGCCGCAGCCGCCGCAGCAGGCGCGCGTTCAGCTGGGCCGCACCGACCAGCACGACCGCGTTCGCCACGAACAGCAGGCTGTAGGCCTGCGGACTCAGGCCGTAGCCCTCCTGCAGCACGAACGGGGCACCGGCGACGAGGACCAGGCCGACCGCGCTGCCCAGCGCGAACGTGATGACGCACGTCAGGAAGCCGCGGTCCCTCAGCAGCTCCACGACGACCTGCCGACCGGGTGGCCCGAGCGTGCGTCCTCCTGCCGGCGCTGCCCGGACGTGCGCGGGCGAGGTCTCCGGCCAGCTGCGGTGCACCACGACGAGCGCGGCCGCGCCCACGGCGGCCACCAGCACAAAGATGGCCCGCCACGAGAACGCCTCGAGCAGCACGGCCGCCAGGAGGGGCCCGAGCGCGGGGGCGACCGGCATGATCGCCGCGAGGTGCGACAGGAACCTCGCGAGCGTGACGCCGTCGTACAGGTCCCGCGCCGCGGCCTTGGTGATGACGAGCGCCGTGGCGGCGGCCAGCCCTTGCAGCAGACGCGCCACCACCAGCGTCCCGATGCCGGGTGCCAGCGCACACATCGTCGTGGTGACGACGAAGGCCGCCAGCCCCGTCAGCAGGACCGGCCGGCGGCCGAACCGGTCGCTCAGCGACCCCGCGAACAGGTGCCCGACGGCGAGCCCCACGACCAGCGCGGACAGCGTCAGCTGGACCGCCGTAGGCCCCGCGTCGAGGTCGACGGCGATGGCCGGCAGCGCGGGTCCGTAGGCGTCGAGGGACAGCGGCCCGAGCCATGTCACCAGGCCCAGCACGAGCAGCGCTCTCACGGGACCGACGCCTCCTGGCGGTCCGGCGGCGCGGACGCGCGGGCGCCGGTCGCGTGCTGCGGCAGTGACGGTCTCGACCACGACACCCCATCGGCGAGGGCGCGGCTCCGGGACGTCCGCGCTGTCCGACGAGCGTGCAGGGGGCGTATTTCGTGCCCGCGCGGCGCGCATGACGGGCGCATTGCGCTGCCCGCCGCGCAACGCCGTGGCGCAGTGCCCGGCGGGGGGCCGTGCCCGGGGTCAGCCGGTCAGCCCGTCGCCACCTCGACGAGGTCCACGAGCTGCGCCACGTCGCGGTCCCCGTCGAGGACCGCCGGCAGGGCCGCCGCCTCGGCACGGAGGTCGGCCGCGCCGACGACCGCGGACCACGGACCGCCGACGAGGCGGTCGGTCAGCAGCGCGACGACGAGGTCCTGGCGCAGGCGCGGGGCGGCGTCGCGCGGTGACGTCGCGGTGGCTGACCCGTCGAGGCTCCCGGAGCGTTCGACGGGCTCCCCCACGTCGTCGAGGTAGCGCACCGTCGCCGTCACGAACGGCTCGAAGGACGTTCCCTCGCGCAGCGCGACCTCGTAGAGCGCCGTGGTGGCGTGACCGGCGAAGACCTCGCCGCCGTCGACGGCGTCGTTGCGGAAGTCGCCGTCGGCGACCGCCCGGTTCTCGTAGCCCAGCAGCCGGTAGCCGGCGACCTGGGCCGGGTCGAACTCCACCTGCGCCTTCGCGTCCCGCGCGGCGACGACGAGCGACCCGGTGAGCCCGGTGCCGAACACGCGCTCGACCTCGGCCGCGGTGTCGATGTAGACGTGCCAGCCGTCGCCCTGGTCGGCGAGCTGCTCGAGCAGGTGGTCGTCGTAGGTCGTGATGCCGACGCCGACCGAGACGAGGTTGATCCCGGCCTTCGCCTCGGTGCTGATGCGCGACAGGATCCCGTCGGGGTCGGTCTCGCCGACGTTCGCGACGCCGTCGCTGATGAGGACGACCCGCGTCATCCGGCCCTCGGTGCGCATGTCCATGGCCACGTCGTAGCCGAGCGCGAGACCGGCCGCGGCGTTGGTCGACGCCTGCGGCGCGAGCGCGTCGATCGCCGCCAGGATCCCCCGGCGCTCGGACACCGGCGTCGGGTCGAGCACCACCTCGGCCTCGTCGGAGTAGCAGACCATGGCCACCCGGTCGCTCGGCCGCAGCGCCGAGACCAGCGTGCGCAGCGCGGCCTGCGTCGTCACCATCTTGCCGGCCTCGTCCATCGACCCCGAGCAGTCGACGACGAGCACGAGGTCGGCGTCGTCGCGGGACACGCTCGACGCGGGCGCGCCGGCGATGCCCACGCGGACGAGCCGGTGGCCGGGCCGGAAGGGCAGCCCGACGGCGTCGATGCTCACCCCGAGCCCGTCCCGCGGGGCGGTGTAGTCCTGCTCGAAGTAGTTGACGAACTCCTCGGTGCGGACCTCCCGCGGGTCGATCGCCGTCCCCTGGGCGACGGCGTCCCGGAACCGCGTGTAGGAGCCGGTGTCGATGTCGAGCGCGAACGTGGACAGGGCGTCGTGAGCAGGGTCCGTCATCGCCGACGTGGCGGCCGAGCCCGTCGGGACGGGGTCCGGCCCGGGCAGCTCCCAGCCCTCCGGGCCGGGCTCGACGGCCCCCGTCGCGTCCGAGTAGCCGTCGCCCGCCGAGCAGCCGAGCAGCGCGACGGCCGCCACGAGGGCGGCTCCGGCCAGTCGTGCGAGCCTGCCGTGGTTCGTCCTCATCGCTGTCCCCGTCTCCGTGGTCGTGGCGTGGGGCCAGACGCTAGGGCGGGGGCGGGCTGCCCCGGACGGGAGTTGCGGGCTCGTGACCCGAACGATGGGCTTCCGTGTCCGCGACCCCCGCCGCGTGGCCGGACCGTGACCTCACCTTGTGCGGATCGAGATGCGGCCGCGCGGGTCGGGGGGCGGCTCGTGGTGACGCGGGCGCCGCGCTCGGCTACGGCGGCTGGGCACAGGGCCCGGGACGAAGACCCGGGACGAGCACCGGGACGATGGGAGCGGGTGACGAGAATCGAACTCGCGCTATCAGCTTGGGAAGCTGAAGTTCTGCCACTGAACTACACCCGCGCGGCGCCCTTACGGACGCTGCGGCAACGATCCTACCCGGTACCCGGTGTGGTCCTTCAACCCGGGCCGCGTCGCGATCGGGTCGCGCCTGGTCCCGGCGCCCGGCGGGTGGCAGGGTCGGACAGGTGACCGCGTCGATGCGCCCGTTCCACGCCTCCGACCTGCCCGGCATGTACCGCGTGTGCCTCCTGACGGGTGCCGCGGGCGAGGACGCGACGGCCCTCTACCGCGATCCGGAGCTGCTGGGGCACGTCTACTGCGGGCCGTACCCGACCGCGGACCCGGGCCTGTCGTTCGTGGTCGTCGACGGGCGGGGCATCGCCGGGTACGTCGTGGCCACGGCCGACACCGTGGCGTTCGCCGCCTGGTGCGAGCGCGCGTGGTGGCCGGTGCTGCGCGCCCGCTACCCGCTGCTCGCCGACCCGCGCGACGGCACCGAGGACCACGTGCTGCGCGCCCACGTGCACGAGCCGGGCACGCCGTCGGTGCCGGCGTCGGCACCGGCACACCTGCACATCGACCTGCTGCCGCGGGCTCAGAGCCACGGCTGGGGCCGTCGGCTCGTCGCGACGCTGGCGGACGCGCTGCGGGACCGGGGCGTGCCGGGCGTGCACCTGGACGTCGACCCGCGCAACGCACGGGCTGTCGCGTTCTACGAGCACATCGGCTTCGTCCGCGACGAGACGTACGACGCGGGGTACCGGATGGTGCTCGACCTGCGGTGAGACGCGGACCTCTCCGCTTATTGATATCGCCTCTCAGTACCTGTTAGGTTCGCGTCGCCCATCCCGGACGACCCGAGAGGACCGGGCGCGCCCGCGCCCTCCCCACCATGACCACTGCGAGCCACACCCTCCGCCACCGCTCGATCCCCGCCCTCGCGCTCGTCCTGGCGACGGCGCTGCTGACCGCCTGCGCCGGCACCCCCGGCGCCGGTGACGCCGCCCCGCCACCGACCCCGGAGGCCGGCACTCCCGCCGCGCAGGAGCGCGCCACGGCCGTCACCCGCCTCGCCGTCACCTACGACGGCGGCATCCAGGTCCTCGACGCCGACACCCTCGAGGTCGTCGCCGACCTGCCGGCCGAGGGCTACCTGCGCCTGAACCCGGTCGGCGACGGCCGCCACGTCGCCGTCACCACCGCGGGCGGCTTCCGCCTGCTCGACGCCGGCACGTGGGGCGAGGCCCACGGCGACCACGCGCACCACTTCACGGTCGACCCGCTGCTCACCGACGTCACCTACCCGGCCGCCAAGCCGGGGCACGTCGTCGTGCACGACGGCCGCACGGCCTTCTTCGACGACGGCACCGGCGACGTGACGGTCGTCGACGCCCCGCACGTGGCGGACGGCCCGACGGACGCGGCGCGCACCTACACGACCCCGTCGGCGCACCACGGCGTCGCGGTCGAGCTGCACGACGGCTCGCTCGTGGTGTCCGAGGGGACCGAGGACGCGCGCACCGGCGTCCGGGCGCTCGACGCCGATAACGCCGAGATCGCCACCACCGACGCCTGCCCGGGCGTCCACGGCGAGTCCGTCGCCGCCGACGACGTCGTCGCGATCGGCTGTGAGGACGGTGTCGTGCTCTACCGCGACGGCGCGTTCACCAAGGTCCAGAGCCCCGACGCGTACGGCCGCATCGGCAACCAGGCGGGCAGCGAGGCGTCCGCGGTCGTGCTCGGCGACTACAAGAGCGACCCGGACGCCGACCTCGAGCGCCCCACGCGCGTCTCGCTCGTCGACACCCGCACCGCGACCCTGCGGCTCGTCGACCTGCCCGCGTCGTACACATTCCGCTCGCTGGCCCGCGGCGACGACGGCGAGGCGCTCGTGCTGGGGACCGACGGCGCGCTGCACGTCGTCGACCCTGAGACCGGCGCGCTCGTCCGCTCGATGCCCGTCATCGGTGGGTGGCAGGAGCCCGACGCGTGGCAGACCCCTCGCCCGGCGGTCGAGGTCCACGCCGGCACCGCGTACGTGACCGACCCCGCCACGCGCAGCATCCACGCCGTCGACGTCGCCACCGGCGAGGTCTTCCGCACCGCGACCCTCGACGTCGTCCCCGACGAGCTGGCCGTCGCGACGGGCGAGGCAGCCGAGGCCGCCCACGCCCACTGACCCGACAGGCCCACCAGCCGGGCTGGATTGCTCTCTCACCGGGGGGGGGGAGCAATCCAGCCCCTCCAGGCCCGCCCCCAAGGGCGTGAGAGAGCGATCCAGCCCACCCCAGCCCAAGGGGCGTGAGAGAGCAATCCAGTCCACCCCGAGGCCCCCCGAAGGGGCGTGAGAGAGCAATCCAGTCCACCCCGGAGCGTGAGAGAGCGATCCGGTCCGGGTCGTGCTCGTGCGCCGGCGGCGCGAGGTGCGTGCGGCAGGGCAGGATCTGCGCGTGAGCCCGACCGAGCCCGCAGCACCCTCCGCCGCCGCCCCCTCTGCCGCCACGCCGTCAGCGCCCGTCGACGCCGCGCCCGTCGACCCCGACGCGCCGCACGGCCACGTCGCCGTGCGGTCGGGTCGGGCGACGCGGGTGGCGCTCGTGGCCGTCGTCGGCCTGGCCGCCGTGGCCGCCGCGCTCGGCATGGTCCTGACGTGGCCGGGTGCCGGCGGTCCGGTGACCGGCCTGGTGGACGCGGGCGTCACGTACGTCGGCGCGCAGGTGGTCGACTCCCGGATGCAGTCGTGCGACGGCACGATCGAGGACGTCCTGCAGGACGGGACCGTGCCGCAGAGCGTCGACTGCCTCCAGGTCACCGCGCGCACGTCGGGCGGCCGCGAGGTCGCGGTCTACGCGACCGGCGGCACCACGGCGTCCGACGTCCCGCCCGGCGCCCGCGTGCTGCTCGAGCACTACCCCGCCGCGACCGGCGACCCCGAGGTGTGGGCGTGGCACGACGTCGACCGGACCCTGCCGCTCGGCACCTTCGCGCTCGCGTTCGCGCTGGTCACGACCCTCGTCGCGGGGCTGCGCGGCCTGCGCGCGCTCGTCGGGCTGGCGCTGGCGTTCCTCGTCCTCGGCGCCTACGTCCTGCCTGCGCTCGTCGCCGGGCAGGACGGGCTCGCGGTCGCGCTGGCCGGGTCGACCGCGATCGTCGTGGTCGTCCTGTACCTGGCGCACGGGGTCTCGTTGCGGACCACGACGGCCCTCGTCGGGACCCTGCTGGGCCTGGCCATGGTGACCGGGCTCGGACTGCTCGGGGCGCACGCCGCGCGGCTGCAGCCCGTGACGTCGGAGGACACGTTCGCGCTCGCACGGGCGCTGGGCGCCGACGGCGTCGGCGTGCTGCGCGGCGTGTTCCTGTGCGGGGTCGTCCTCGCGGGCATCGGTGTGCTCAACGACGTGACCATCACGCAGGCGTCGGCCGTGTGGGAGCTCCGCGCGGCGGACCCGTCGGCGTCCTGGCAGACCCTGACCGCGCGCGGCATGCGCATCGGCCGCGACCACATCGCCTCGACGGTGTACACGATCGCGTTCGCGTACGCGGGGGCGTCGCTGCCGCTGCTCCTGCTGCTCGAGCTCTACCAGCAGCCGCTGCTCATCACGCTGACGAGCGGGGCGTTCGCCGAGGAGATCGTCCGGACGCTCGCGGGGGCGACGGGCCTGGTCCTGGCGATCCCCCTGACGACGGTGGTCGCGGCGGTCGCGGCCGTCGGCATGCCGCCGCACCGCTCGCGCGGCGGCCACGCCCACTGAGCACGACCGGATCGCACTCTCGCGCCCGGGGGGCGGTGGGCGGACGGCTCGGGCAGGTGCGGGTGTCAGGCCGTGACGGAGAGCCGGAAGCTGCCCGAGCGCTCCTCGCCGGGCTCGAGCACGAACACGCCCGTGCCGGGCACGCCCTGGTCGTGCAGCGTGAACCCGTCGTTGACGTTGGTGGCGGGCTCGAGCGCGAAGTAGCAGCGGCGACGCGGCGCGTACAGGACGAGGTGCCGGTAGACCGGGTCGACGGTGAGGTCGACGGTGACGCCCTCGTCGGCGTACTCGACGCGCACCGGCTCCGTCGGGTCGAGCGCCGTGAGCACGTCGTCGACGAAGCCCGAGCCCAGCGGGCGACGGGACCGGAAGTCGGCGCGCGGCGGCACGGGGCCGGCGGGGCCGTCGGGGATGGCGCCCGAGAGCCGGTACCCGGCCTCGGCGGGCACGTGCAGCAGCGGCCCGGCGGTCGGCGGGTACTCGCGGACCGGCGCGCCGACCGGCAGCAGCGCGCGGCTGAGGTACGGGTGGTGGCCGAAGCCGGCGGGGAACGGCTCGACGTCGGTGTTGCGCACCGACGTCGTGACGACCAGGCCGTCGCCGTCGAGCGCGTAGCGGACCGTGGCCCCGAACTGCCACGGGAAGTTGATGCCGATCTGCTCGACCGTGTCGACGGCGAGCGTCACCGCCGTGCCGCTGCGCTCGACGACCTCCCAGTGCGCGTAGCGCACGGCACCGTGGATCGCGGTGCCGTCGGCGGCGTTGCGCTGCAGCTGCCACCGCCGCCCGGCGAACGGCAGCACACCGCCGCGGATGCGGTTGGACCACGGCACCATCGGGAAGCTCGCGCACTTCTCGGGGTCCCCCGACGACGCCCGACGGGTCGGGCGCAGCAGGTCGCGCCACACCCCGTCCGCCGTGCGGATGCGCCCCGCGCCGAGCGCGGCCCCCGTGCCGGGCAGCACGTCGACCTCCCAGCGGTCGTTGCGCAGCGTGACGGCACCCGGAGGCGCCGCCACGGCCGTGGTGACCGGGGCGGGCGCGGGCTCGGTGATCTGTGCGGTGATCGTCATCGGCGGCAGCCCCCTGCTGTCGGCGCCGGGCGCCCAGCGGCCCCGGTCAGAGCGTGACCTCGACGCGGACGGTGCTGCCCGCGGGGGCGTACGGGACGTGGTTGCCCTCGACCGGCGAGCCGTCGACGACCAGCGTGCCGCGCGAGCCGCGGGCACCGGAGTTGGTCACCGTGATCTCGTACGTCGCACCGCGGGCGACGCGCGTGACCGTGAACGACGGGACGTCCGGGCCGATCTGCGGGTCGACGACGAGGCCGTCGTAGTCGGGCCGGACACCCAGCAGGTACTGCGAGACCGCCACGAAGTTCCACGCCGCGGTACCGGTGAGCCACGAGTTCTTGGCCTCGCCGGCGCGCGACGCCTGCTTGCCGGCGATCATCTGCGCGTACACGTACGGCTCGAGCTTGTGGACGTCGCTGATCTCCTCGCGGTACGCCGGGGTGATCCGCTTGTAGTAGTCGAACGCCTTGTCGCCGCGGCCGACGACCGTCTCGGCGATGATCACCCACGGGTTGTTGTGGCAGAAGATGCCACCGTTCTCCTTGTACCCCGGGGGGTACGTCGAGACCTCGCCGAGCTCGATCTGGTACGTCGTGTACGCCGGGTACTGCAGCACCAGGCCGTGCGGCGTGCCGAGCATCTCGTCGACCGCGTCGAGCGCCTGGATCGCGGGCGCCTCGACGTCGTCGGGACCGTCGCCCACGCCGATGCCGGCCATGACCGCGAAGCCCTGGGGCTCGATCCAGATCTTGCCCTCGGGCTTGGCGTCGGTGCCGACGGGGTTGCCGTAGAAGTCGTACGCGCGCAGGAACCAGCGGCCGTCCCACGCGTGCTCGAGCACGGCCTCGCGGACCTCGTCGACGACCTTGCGGGCCTGCGACGCGACCTCGGTGAGGCCACGACGCTCCGCGAGCTCGGCGTACTGCTCGCCGTAGAGGACGAACTGCGCGGCGATGAACACGGACTCGGCGTGGCCGCCGGCCTTGTTCTCGGTGGTCTGGAACGACTCGCCCGGCTCGGTGGAGAAGCAGTTGAGGTTGAGGCAGTCGTTCCAGTCGGCGCGGCCGATGAGCGGCAGGCCGTGCGGGCCGCGGTTGTTGACCGTGAAGTCGAACGAGCGCGTCAGGTGCTCGAACAGCGGGACCTCGGTGCCGGCCGCGTTGTCGAACGGCACGGGCTCGTCGAGGATCGAGAAGTCGCCGGTCTCCTTGACGTAGCCGGCGACACCGGCGATGAGCCACAGCGGGTCGTCGTTGAAGCCGGACCCGATGTCGTTGTTCCCGCGCTTCGTCAGCGGCTGGTACTGGTGGTACGCCGACCCGTCCTCGAACTGCGTGGACGCGATGTCGATGATCCGCTCGCGCGCGCGCTCGGGGACCAGGTGCACGAAGCCCAGCAGGTCCTGGTTCGAGTCGCGGAAGCCCATGCCGCGGCCGATGCCGGTCTCGAAGTACGACGCCGAGCGCGACATGTTGAACGTGACCATGCACTGGTACTGGTTCCAGATGTTGACCATCCGGTCGAGCTTCTCGTCGCCCGAGCGCACCGAGTACGTCGAGAGCAGCTCGGTCCAGTACGTCTGCAGCGCCTCGACCGCGGCGTCGGCCTGCTCGGCCGTCGCGAAGCGGCCCAGCAGCGCGTGCGCCTTCTCCTTGTTGACGAGCTGGTGGGCGTCGTCGGCCCACTTCTCGTCCTGCGCGTTCTCCAGGTAGCCCAGGACGTACACGAGGTCGCGCGTCTCGCCCGGGGCGAGGGTCACGCGCACCGAGTGGGAGCCGATCGGGTACCAGCCCGACGCGACCGAGTCGCTCGACACCCCGGCGCGCGGCACGGCCGCCTCGCCCAGGGAGTTGTACGCGCCGACGAACGTGTCGCGGTCGGTGTCGAAGCCGTCCGCGCGGGTGTTCACACCGAACACCGCGTAGTGGTCACGGCGCTCGCGGTACTCGGTCTTGTGGAAGATCGCCGACCCGTGCGGGCCGTCCTGCTCGACCTCGACCTCGCCGATCGAGAGGTTGCGCTGGTAGTTCGTCTGGTCGTCCTGCGCGTTCCAGAGGCAGAACTCGACGAACGAGAAGAGGGTGACCGTCTTCTCGGCGTCGGAGGTGTTGGTGACGGCGACGCGCTGCACCTCGGCGTCCTCGCCCAGCGGCACGAAGAACGTCGTCGCGACCCGCAGGCCGCCGCGCTCCCCCGTGATGCGGGAGTAGCCGAGCCCGTGCCGCGCCTCGAAGTGGTCGAGGTCCGCCTTGACCGGCAGCCACGACGGGGTCCACACGTCGCCGCCGTCGTTCACGTACAGGTAGCGGCCGCCGGTGTCGGCGGGGATGTTGTTGTAGCGGTACCGCGTCAGGCGCCGCATCTTGGCGTCGCGGTAGAACGAGTACCCACCGGCCTGGTGCGAGAGCAGCGAGAAGAACCGCTCCGACCCGAGGTAGTTGATCCACGGGTAGGGGGTGTGGGGCGTCGTGACGACGTACTCGCGCGCCTCGTCGTCGAAGTGGCCGAACCGCATGGCATGCCTCTCGTGCCTCGTCGCACGGCCGAGGACCGCGGCGCCACCGGGAGGTGCACGCCAGGTGTCAGCGACCCTGCTCAGGTACCTGGTCGTCCTACGGAACTACATCGCGGGCAGCCCCGCGCGCGCTCGACGTCGAAGCGCCTCGCCGCACGGGCGAGAGCGCTCCCACACGTGAAGCGGGCACAGCATAACCCGAAGGCCGATCCGGCCGGAACGGCCCGTGACCTTTCACCGCACCGATCCACCGGTACGTCCCCGGCCGTCCAGGGAGCCCGGTACCCGCCGTCCGTGTGAGCCGCGCGCACCCGACGCGCCCGTGCGGGTCGGTTCGGACCGGTTCGGCACTACGGTGTCACCGTGCTGCTCTCCGACCGCGACATCCGTGCCGAGCTCGAGACGGGCAGGGTCGCGCTCGACCCCTACGAGCCCGCGATGGTCCAGCCGTCGAGCGTCGACGTGCGCCTCGACCGGTACTTCCGGCTGTTCGACAACCACAAGTACCCGTTCATCGACCCGGCTGCCGAGCAGCCCGACCTCACGCGTCTCGTCGAGGTCGACGGCAGCGAGCCGTTCGTCCTGCACCCCGGCGAGTTCGTCCTCGGCTCGACGTACGAGCAGGTCACGCTGCCCGACGACGTCGCCGCGCGCCTCGAGGGCAAGTCGTCCCTCGGGCGTCTGGGGCTCCTGACCCACTCGACCGCGGGGTTCATCGACCCCGGCTTCACCGGGCACGTCACGCTCGAGCTCTCGAACGTCGCGACCCTGCCGATCCTGCTGTGGCCCGGCATGAAGATCGGTCAGCTCTGCTTCTTCCGGCTGACGTCGCCCACGGAGAACCCGTACGGGTCGGCGGCCTACGGCTCGCGCTACCAGGGGCAGCGCGGACCGACGGCCTCCCGGTCCTGGCAGGGGTTCCACCGGACGGAGGTCTGATGACCGCGTACCCGCCGCTCGTCGTGACCGACCCGACCCTGGCCGAGCGTCACCTGCTCGCGCTGCCCGCCGGCGTCGAGCCCGAGGAGATCGAGGTCCTCGCCGCCAGCAGGTTCCGCAACGCCCGCTGGGAGGACGCGCGCCCCGCGGAGGCACCGGCCCGCACGGGCGTGCTGCCGGCCGTGACCGCGGCGTTCGGCATGCGCTCGGTCGCCCGCCAGAGCGCGCGGCCGTCCCGCGTCCTGCGGCTCGCGCGCCTGTCGTCGCTCACCGGGCCCTACGCGATCGGCGCGCACGACGCGATCGGCCTCGGCCTGCCCGCGACGACCGTCATGGTGTGGGTGCTCGACGCGCCGCGCGAGCGGGGTGAGCGCCCCTGGCCCGGCGGCGACCGGGACGGCTTCAAGCGCGCGTTCCCCGACGGCCTGCCGATCCGCGAGGAGGAGCGCGTGCTGCAGTGGCTCGTCGCCGCCGCGCGACGCCTCGGCGGGTCGGTGCGCACGCAGACGGGCGTCGTACTGACGCCGGACCCGGACGCGGCCACGGACCTGACCGTGCTCACCGACCGCTGGCTCGAGCCGGAGCACGTGCTCGCGGTTGTGCAGGGCGTGCAGCCGCGCGCGTACCTGTCGGTCGCGACGCCCGGCTCGTGGTCCGGGCCGACGGTCCTGGCCGGACGCGGGTCGCAGGGACAGGTGGGCGGGGCGCCGGAGTCCGGCGGCTCGGGCCTGCGGGCGGCGCTCGAGGAGCACGGCATCGCGGACGCCGACGACCGCCGCCGGCTCATGGCCGAGGCCGATGCGTACGACCAGCTGATGCTCGCCGACCCGCCTCCGGCCGAGGCGTTCGGCGTCCTCGTCGACCTCGGCGTCGACGGCATGCTCGCGGTCGAGGTCGCCGCGTGCGAGCAGCTGCCGCCGCTCATGGAGAACCTGCCCTGGACCAAGGACGGCGTGGTGGCCTACCGCGTGCGGTGGGAGCCGTTCGAGATCGAGCAGATCGAGCGCGAGAAGCCGTCGTTCGAGCACCGCGTCGCGCGCAGCCGCTCGGCACCGCTCATCGCGACGGTGACCAGGGCGCTGCAGGCGGTGACGGGCGGCGAGGTCGCCGACGAGGCCGACTTCCTGGTGGACCCGTCCGACCTCTGACCCCGGTGCCGGCGGGCCCTGCGGCCCTCGCCCCGCGTGAGTGGTCGCATCTGCGCGGCGGGCACCGGGAAGTGGTCACCTGGGCGACCACTTCCCGGTGCCGGCGCCGCGGGTGTCAGCCCAGCAGGTCCGGGTAGCGGACCGCGTCGTCGCCCGTGCGGCCCAGGACGTGCTCGGCGAGGAAGGCCTCGACCGTGCCGTACCAGACCTTGGCGTGCTGCGGCTGCAGGATCCAGTGGTTCTCGTCCGGGTAGTAGAGGAACCGGTGCGGGCTGCGGCCGTGCTCGTCGGCGGGCAGGCCGGAGGACGACAGCAGCTCGTACCACAGGCGCAGGCCCTCGCCGATGGGCACGCGGTAGTCCTTGTCGCCGTGGACGACCAGCATCGGCGTGACGATGTCGCCGACGAACCGGTGCGGCGAGTTCTCCATCGCCATCTCGGGCGTCATCTCGCGCTGCCAGTAGTACGCCGCGTCCGTCGTGGGGCCGAACTGGTCGAGGGCCCACAGGCTCGCGTGCGTGACGATCGCGCGGAAGCGGTCGGTGTGCCCCGCGACCCAGTTGGCCATGTACCCGCCGAACGACCCGCCCATCGCGGCCGTGCGCTCGGGGTCGAGGTCGTCGCGCTCGAGCGCGGCGTCGGTCGCGGCGAGCAGGTCCGTGTACGGCGCCGCACCCCAGGATCCCCAGCCGCGCTGCACGAAGTCCTGGCCGTAGCCGGTCGACAGCGCGGGGTCCGGCAGCAGCACGGCGTAGCCGCGCGCGACCATCAGCCACGGGTTCCACCGCCACGACCACGCGTTCCACGAGCCGAGCGGTCCGCCGTGGATCCACAGCAGCAGCGGCGCCTTCGCGTCGGGGCCGGCGCCGTCGGGCAGGGCGAGCCAGGAGCGCACCCGCGTGCCGTCGGCGGCCGTCGTCACGACCTCCTCCAGGCGTCCCGGGAGCGGGACGTCGGCGGCGGGCGACAGCAGCGCCTCCGCCGCGACGGGCGCGCCCGCGAGCGCGGCCGCGAGGTCGATCCGCACGGGGTGCGCGGGCGCCTCGTAGGACGTGCGCAGCGCGTAGGCGGTCCGGCCGTCGGGGCTCACGCGCACGTCGGAGAACGCCGCGTCGTCGCTGGTCACGCGCGTCACGGTGTCGGAGCTCAGTTCCACGTGGAACACCGGCGCACGGCCGTCGTCGTCGGCGACCACCAGGAGCGCGTCGGACGAGGGCAGCCAGACCGGGCTCGACGGCCAGCGGTCCCAGCCGGCGGCGAGGCGGCGGGGCTCACCGCCCGCGAACGGCACGACCCACAGCTCGACGGCCGGTGCGCGGTGGGGCGTCGAGAGCGTCTCGCGGGCGTAGGCGACCCACTGCCCGTCGGGCGACACGACGGGGTGCCCGATGTCCCCGGCCTCGTCCTCGACGAGCACGCGACGCTCGCGCGTCGCGACGTCGACGGCCACCAGGTGGGTGCGCAGCTCGCCGCGCGCTCCCCCGCGGTTCCACGGTGTGACGACCGTGCGACCGTCGGGGCTGAGCGCGGGCGACTGCTCCAGCAGCTCGATGCGCGCGTCCGGGGTGACGTCCCGCAGGTCGAGCCGGGGGTCGCTCTCGCCGGCGCGCGGCGCGGCGACGTCGCTGCCGACCGTCGCGACCAGCGCGTGCGGCGAGCCGGGGCCGAGGTCGTGGTCCCAGTAGCGCACCGGGTAGCCCGTGTGCAGGATCGCGGCCACCTTGGCCTCCTTGCGCTCCTGGTGACGGCGGTCGTCGTCGGCCGGGTCGCTCGCCGACGGCAGCACGTCGGACACGACGAGGACCGTGGGCGCGTCCGTCGCGACCTGCACGCCGCCGACGCCGGCGCGACGGTCGGCGACCACGCGGGCCTCGGCGCCGTCGGCGGGCAGCAGCCACAGCGCGGCCGTGGGCTCGGCGTCGGGGTCCTGCGCGTCGGGGTCCGGGCGCGCACTGGTGAAGAGCAGGTCGCCGGCGGGGGTGAACGCCGCGGACGACTCGCTCTTGGCCGAGCGCGTCAGGCGTCGCGCAGGGCGCTCACCGGCGGGGTCGACCTCCCACAGCGCCGTGACGTACCCGGTGCGCTTGCGGTCGAGGGTCTGGACGCCCGTGACGAGGCGTGTGCCGTCGGGCGAGAGCACGAGGCCGGACAGGCGCGGCAGCGCGACGTACGCGTCGAGGTCGTGGAAGGGCGTGGCGGCCGGGAGGTCGCCGTCGGGGGGTGTCGTCATGCCCCCGTCCTATCACCCTCAGCCGACGGGTGTCGGCGTCACCGCCTCGGCGTCGCAGGTGCACCACTGCGCGTCGGGCACCTGGGCGCGCACGGAGTCGACGTGCTCGCCGCAGCCGGCCCAGGTGGTCAGGCCGCACGTCGGGCAGGGGGTGGGGTAGCACATGGGGGTCCTCCGGGGGGTCACGATCACCCTAACCGCGCCGCAGCGGCGCGGGGTGCACCCGGTGAGTCACGGCCGCCGACGTGGTCGGTACCTCACGTCGGCACGAGCAACCGGAGGACCACATGACCGCCCGCATCAGCCCCTACCTGAACTTCCGCACCGAGGCCCGCGCCGCGATGGAGTTCTACGGCGAGGTCTTCGGCGCCGAGCCGACGTTCAGCACGTTCGACGAGTACGGCATGGCGCAGGACCCCGCGGACGCGGGCAAGATCATGCACTCCCAGCTCGAGCTGCCCGCGGGCGGTGGCCTCCTCATGGCGTCGGACGCACCCGCGGGGATGCCGGTCCCGGACGAGACCTCGGCATCGGTCGCGCTGTTCGGCGGGCCGCAGGACGCCGAGGCGCTGCGCGCGGTGTTCGCGCGCCTCTCGGAGGGCGGAACCCCCGGGGTGCCGATGGAGGTCGCGCCGTGGGGCGACGAGTTCGGGATGTGCACCGACCGGTTCGGTGTCGGCTGGATGGTCAACGTCGCCGGGCCGGGCCGGGGGTGAGCGGCTCACCTCGGGTGAACCCGGAGGAAACCGCCCGACTGCTATAGCGCACCTACGATGCCATGTAGTAGACCTACTACATGGACACCGTCGAGAGTGCCGCCGTGCACGTCGCAGGGCTGCGCATGGCGTACGGCGAGCGCACCGTCCTCGACGGCGTCGACTTCGACGTCGCACCGGGCGAGGTCGTCGCGCTCCTGGGGCCCAACGGCGCCGGCAAGACCACCACCGTCGAGATCGTCGAGGGGTTCCGCCGGCGCGACGCCGGTGACGTCACCGTGCTCGGCACCGACCCCGAGGACGGTGACGACGCCTGGCGCGCACGCATCGGCGTCGTCCTGCAGTCGTGGCGCGACCACCGGCGGTGGCGGGTCCGCGAGCTGCTCGGCCACCTCGCCGACAGCTACCGGCCCTACGCGACCGACGGGGCCGCCCGGCCGCGCGACGTCGACGACCTGCTCGCGCGCGTCGGGCTCACCGACGCGGCCGACCAGCGCATGTCGACCCTCTCCGGTGGTCAGCGCCGCCGCCTCGACGTCGCCGTCGGGCTCGTCGGCCGACCCGACCTCCTGATCCTCGACGAGCCCACCGCCGGTCTCGACCCCGCCGCGCGCCGCGAGTTCCACGAGCTCGTCCACGAGGTCGTGGACCGTGACGGCACCGTCGCCCTGCTCACCACGCACGACCTGGCGGAGGCCGAGACGGTCGCCGACCGCATCCTGCTGCTCGCCGGCGGCCGCATCGTCGCCGCGGGCAGCCCGGCCGCGGTCGCGCGGGAGGTCGCCGGACCGTCCGAGGTGCGCTGGAGCGCCGGCGGGGCCCGGCACGTGCACAGCACGCACGACCCCGTCGCCTTCACGCGCGAGCTCCTCGCGACCGGCGGCGTGGAGGACCTCGAGGTGGTCCGCGCCAGCCTCGAGGACGCGTACCTCGACATCGTCCGCCGGCACGAGACCGACGCCGCGCACCGGGACCTGGCGGTCACGCGATGAGCACGCCCGCACGCCCTGCGACGCCCGCCCGCACCGCGCCGTCGCCCCGCGCCTGGGCCGTGCGCCTCGGCCTGCGCCGCGGCGTCACGGAGTTCCGGCACATGCTGCGCAACCCCGAGGACGTGGGATGGAACGTCGTGATCGGGATCGGGATCCTGGTGTACCTCGTCACGCAGCGCGGCACGACCGTCCCCGGCAGCGGCGGCCTGACGCTCCCCGACGTGGCGCTGCCCGGCATCCTGGCCGCCACCATCCTGTTCGGCATGGTCATGGGCCCCGCCTTCGCCCTGGCCACCGAGGTCGAGGAGGGCACCGTGCTCCGCATGCGCACCACTCCCCGGGGCACGACGACGTACACGGTCGGCGTCGTCGTCAGCCAGGCGCTGGGCGCCCTGCCCATGCTGGTGATCCTGCTGGTGCCGTGGCCGTTCCTGCTCGGCGACCCGATGCACCAGGGACCGGGCGGATGGGTCGCCGTCGTGGGCTGGCTGCTCCTCGGCACGCTGGCGACGCTGCCGATCGGCATCGTGGGCGGCGCCCTCGCGGCGCGCCCGACACGCGTCATGCTCTTCGTCATGACTCCCGTCGTCGCCCTGGCGTTCCTCTCCGGCGTCTTCGGTGCCCAGACCGTGCCGCCCTGGGCGTCCGGCGCCGTCCAGGCGTTCCCGCTGTACTGGCTCGCCCACGGGCTGCGCTCGACGACGTTGCCGGCGGGCGCGGAGGCGCTCGAGCTCGGCGGCGCGTGGCACCCGGGGATCGCCGCCCTCGTGCTCGTCGCGTGGGCCGTCGTCGGGCTCGTCGCCGCGCCGGTCGTGCTGCGCCGGTCGACCGCCCGGCAGACCGCGAGCGCGCTCGCGGACCGCCTCCAGACGCTGGTGCGGGGCTGAGGGTGGCCGAGGAGGCACGTCGACGTCCGCCGGGCGGGGAGTCCGTCCACAACCGGATCGCGGTGCTGCGTGCCGAGCGCGGCGTGAGCCGCCGCGAGCTCGCGGACGCTCTCGGGGTGCACTACCAGACGGTCGGGTACCTCGAGCGGGGCGAGTACAGCCCGTCCCTGCACCTGGCGCTGCGGATCGCCGCGTTCTTCGACGTGCCCGTCGAGGTCGCGTTCTCCCTGGACCCGTTCCCGCGCATCGGCGCGTGAGTCGAGGCGGGAGCGCCGGGTTGGGCGCGAGGCTGGGCGGCCACCTCGGATACTCCTCCTTGACCGGCTGCAGTGTCTCGCAGGGGTGAGAATCTTCACATCTTTGTTACAAATCGACCATCTGCGACCATCGCGCACCCCTCGGCTTGACGCTTCGGCGCCCGCAGGTCAAGAAAAGGTCACGAAGGGTCTTGGCAAGAGCCTGCTCGAAGGAGCAGGATGTCGCCCGTCTCCTGCGGGGCTGGGCGGCCACGCCAACGACGACGCACCACCCCTCCACCCGTAGCGCCGCATGCCGGTCGACGACCCGGACGTGCGGCGGCCCGAGCCCCCTGGAGGAGCCCGGGCCGCCGGTCACCCGCGCGTCAGCGCGTCACGAGCGCCGTCAGGACGCCTTCTGCAGCGTGCCGTGCTCGTGGCCACGGCCGTGGCCGTGCCCTTTGCCCGGCTTCCACGGGCCGTGGTGGTGCCCCTGGTCGCCGGGACCCGACACGCCGTTGATCGCCGACGTGTCCGTCGCGAGGCTCGCGGTCGCGAAGGCCACGGCCGGCGCCATGATGCCGATCGCCTCCCGGCTCACGTTCGCCAGGTCGTCACCGACCGTGTGGTAGTTCGGGTCGTGGCGGATCCCCGCCGTGCCGCCGAAGAGCGCGACCTCCTCCTCGGTCTTGATGTCGTCCGCACCGGTGAACAGGCCGGACGCCGGGACCCCGTTGAGGATGAACGCCTGGTAGTCCGAGCGGCCCGAGAACTCCGTGTCGACCCACGGCTGACCCGTGCGGTCGAACCACCCCGTGAGGACGGCCTCCGTCTGCGCCGAACCCTCGGGGACCTCGACGGGCGCCTCGTACGTGGACTGGTCGGCGTCGTACACGCCGATGATGTAGTTCGGCGAACCCACCATGTCGAAGTTGAGGTACGTGGCGATGCGGTCGAGCTCACCCTCCTGACCCGCGAGCTCGTCGACGTACGCCGTCGAGCCCAGGAGCCCCAGCTCCTCGGCGCCCCACCAGGCGAACCGGACGGTGTTGTTCAGCTTCTTCTGCTTCGCGAGCTGCACGGCGACCTCCAGCAGGACGGCCGAGCCGCTGCCGTTGTCGTTGAGCCCCGGGCCCTCCTCGACGCCGTCGAGGTGCGCCCCGAGCATGACGACGTTGTCGTCGCGGCCCGCGCGCGTCTCGGCGACGACGTTGAAGGTCTCGCGCTCCTCGGTGTGGAACCGGGTGTCCAGGGTGAGCTCCACGCCCGCGGCCACGGCCTCGACGACGGCCAGCCCGTCGGCCTGGCCCATGCCGGCGACGGGCACGCTCACGAGGCCCTCCGCACCGAGGGTGCCGAAGAGCATCTCCTCGACGTTGTTGTAGACGACGACGCCCACGGCGCCGGCGGCCTCGGCGGCCACGGCCTTGTCCGCGAACGCGCACTCCCCGCGGCTGACGACGGCGATCGTGCCGGTCACCTCGACGCCCGCCCACGAGTCGGCCGTGCAGCCGGTGGTGTCGGTCGGCGTCGAGCCCGGCGCCGTGACGCCGCCCTCGGGCGAGCTCGGTGCGTACTGCATCTGGTCGACCTCGTACGTCTCGCCGGTGCCGAGGGCCAGGCTCGCGGCGTCGACGACCTCCAGGCCGAACGTGAACGGGTCGCGCGTGGTCGTGTACCCGGCGCGCTGCAGGGTGCGCTCGACGTACCGGGCGCTCGCCTCGTAGCCCTCGGTGAGGGCGGCCCGGTTGCCGTCGTGCCGGTCCGCGATGCGCTGGAGCTCCTCCAGGTGCCGCCACACACCGCGCGTCGTGACCTGGCGGGCGAAGCGCTCGGCGTCGATCGTGTGCCCCGGCCCGTGGCCGGGTCCCGGCTTGCCGCCCGGCCCGTGGGCCGTGGCGGGCGGTGCGAGCAGGGCGCTCGTCCCGAGCACGAGCACGGCGAGCGCCCCGGCGAGCGTGGTGGTGCGTCGAGCTGTCACTGTGGTGTCCCTTCGTCGCGGGACCCGCGGCTGGTCGGCCGTGGGGCGACGCCGCCCGCGGGATGCCGGACGACGCCACGCCCCACGGTGAACGATCACGCCCGAGAAGTCACGACATCCCACGACTTACCCGGCCGGTGTCCCCCGATCGTGGACGCACCACCGCCGCGGGGCACCGCTCGTCGGGCGGTCCCGCCCCCGGCTTCCTACAGTGGCGGTACACGTCCAGGCCCGGGGGGACCATGCCAGACGACCGGTACCGCGCACTCGTCCTCGAGGACGACCCCGACGCGGCGGAGCTCCTGCGGATCGCGCTCGAGCGCGAGGGGATGGTCGTCGCCGTCGCGGCCACGGCGGAAGGCGCGCTGGCTGCCCTGAGCCGCAGCACCTTCGACGTGCTCGTGACCGACATCCAGCTGCCCGGGCGCTCGGGGCTGGACATCCTGCCCGAGGTGCGCCGGCTCGACCCGGCGATCACCGTCATGGTCGTCACGGCCTACCCGACCTTCGACCACGCCGTCGAGGCGCTGCGGGAGGCCGCGGACGAGTTCCTCGTCAAGCCCGTGCCGTCCACGGAGGTCGTGCGGCGGGCCACCGAGCTCGCGCAGGCCGCCCGCGAGCGCCGGGCCGGCCACCGGCAGCGCATCCTCGCCGTGGGGGCCCACCCGGACGACGTCGAGATCGGCGTCGGGGCCACCCTGGCCGCGCACAGCGCAGCCGGTGACGACCTGGTGATCCTCACGCTGTCGGGCGGGGCCGTGGGCGGCAGCACGACCGTCCGCCAGGCGGAGGCCGCGGCGGCCGCGGCGGTCGTGGGCGCCCGCCTGGTCCACCTCGACTTCCCCGACACCCGCCTGGTCCCCGCCGAGGGCATCATCACCGCGATCGAGCGCGTCATCGCCGAGGTCCAGCCCGACCGCATCTACACGCACGGCGCGCACGACCGCCACCAGGACCACCGCGCGGTGCACGAGGCCGTGGAGATCGCGGCGCGCCAGGTGCCGAACGTGTGGTGCTTCCAGAGCCCGTCGTCCACCGTCGCCTTCGCTCCCACCCGGTTCGTCGACGTCGAGGGGTTCGTCGACACCAAGCTCCAGATGCTCGCGGCCTACGAGTCGCAGTCCCACCGCGACTACATGCGACCCGACATGGTCCGCGCGACGACGCGCTACTGGGCACGGTTCAGCAGGGCCGACGACGTCGAGCCGCTCGAGACCGTCCGCGCCACCGAGACGGTCGCGTCGCACGTGCGCGGCGCCCCGGCCGTCGAGTGGACGCAGACCGCCGGGGACGGCCCGGGCGAGTGACGGGCGCCGCGCGCCGCACGTGGCCGGCGTGGTCGGACACCGACGAGACGGACCCCATGACGCGCGCCCTGCTCGAGCGCGTCGCGGTCGGCTGGCTCGCGCCCGACGCGGTCGCGCTGCGGCAGGCACCGGCGACGGTCTCCATCCTGGTCTCCCTGGTCGTCGTCGAGTCCACCGTCACGCCCGAGCGTCCGGGGCTGCTGGCCGCCGCGGCCGTCCTCGTCGGGCTCGCCCAGCTCGCGGGCGTCTTCGTGCCGTGGAAGTACCTGCGGCCCGTCTGGCGCGCCACCTTGCCGCTCACGCAGATGGCCGCGATCGGTCTCCTGGACATCGGCACGGGCCTGCAGATGGCGGAGTTCGACATCCTGCTCATCCTGCCGATGGGCATGCTCGCGCTGCGGCCCGAGCGCTGGGGCCCGGCGCTCGCGCTCGCGATGTGCACGGTCGTGCTGCTGGCCCCCGCGGTCGTCGACGTCGACCGCAGGCAGCCGCTGCTGCACGCGGTCGTCACGCTCCTCGTCGTCGTCCCGACCGTGGTCGGTGCCTACGGCATCGTGCAGGCCTCGCGGGTGCAGGCGCGCGAGCTCCAGCGCGCCCGGGACGCGCTCGACGTGCGCGCCGAGCAGCTGCGGGCGTCGCGCGACACGCTGAGCAGCATCATCGAGGCCGCCACGGAGCAGGCCATCGTCGCGACGGACCTCGACGGCGTCGTCGTGTCGGCCAACTCGGGTGCCGAGCGCATCCTCGGACGGGCGGCGGACGAGCTCGTCGGTCACGAGGTCGGTGACCTCGTGGCCGACCCGGGCCCGGCCGCCCCGCAGGACCACGCGGGGGTCCCGCTCGGCCGGCTCGTCGGGAGCGCGGCCGACGGCGGGACGCACGTCGAGGAGTGGCGCGTCGTCCTGGCCGACGGCACCACCCGCTACCTCGAGCTCGTCGCCACCCTGCGGCCCGCGCTCGACGGGACGGGCCCCGCGCTGCCCGCCGGCTACCTGTTCGTCGGCACCGACGTCACCCCCCGGCGCGAGGAGCAGCGGCAGCAGGACGAGTTCATCGGGCTGGTCAGCCACGAGCTGCGCACGCCGCTCGCGTCGATCCTGGGGTACCTCGAGCTGATCCGGTCCGGCGAGCACGTGCTCGACGACGAGCAGAGCCGGTACCTCGACGTCGTCGAGCGCAACGCGAACCGGCTGCGCTCGCTGGTCGACGAGCTGCTCGCGAGCGCCCAGGTGGTCGTCGGTGCGCCCCTGGCGGCGCAGGAGGTCGACGTGGGTGAGGTCGTCCGCGCCGCCGTGACCAGCCAGGCTCCCGTCTCGCGCGCCGCGGGCGTGCGGGTCGACGTCGACGCCGACGGGCCCGTGCCGCTGCTGTCGGACCCGCAGCGGCTGACGCAGATCGTGGACAACCTGGTGAGCAACGCCGTCAAGCACAGCCTCGCAGGTGACCGGGTGGTGGTGGAGGTGCACGCCGGCGCCTCCCCGGAGGGGGCACGCACGGCCCGCATCCGCGTGGTGGACCAGGGCGCCGGCATCGCGCCCGACGAGCTCTCGCGCCTCACCGAGCGGTTCTACCGCACGCGCGAGACGAAGCGACGTCGCGTGCGCGGGGTCGGCCTGGGGCTCTCGCTGGTCCAGGCGATCGTCGCCGAGCACGGCGGCACGCTCACGATCGACAGCGAGCTGGGCAGCGGCACGCAGGTCGAGGTGGTGCTGCCCGACCTCGAGGAGCAGGCGACCGGCGAGCCCTGAGCGGGCGCAGGCCCTCAGCCCGGCGTGGGGTTCCACACGGCGGCCAGGGCCGCCCAGTCCTCGTCCGTCAGCAGGCTCGTCGGCGTCACGTTGACGTCGGTCACGCCGTTGGTCGCGGCCTGCTCGACCGCCTCCGCCATCAGCTCGGGGGAGATGGCGTCCGGCGGGTCGACCGAGCCCGGCGCCCACATCCCCACCGAGATGGTGAAGCGCGACATGTCGTAGCCCTCGCCCGCGAGCGCGGCGGTCAGGCGGCCGACGTCGGTGGCCGGCAGCACACCGAACAGGTACGCCCACACGACGAGCCGGTCGGCCGCACGCAGCAGGACGTCGTAGTCCTGCCCGACGCCCGGTGAGCCCCGCCCCGGGTCGTCCCAGTCGACCTGCACCTCCATCGCGAGCTCGATCTGCGCGCCCCGCCCCCCGTCCACCGCGTCCAGCGCGGAGCGCATGCGCGTCAGCAGCCCCGCCAGCACCTCGGTGCGCCACGCCCCCACGGCCGCGTCGCTGTCGTCCGGGAGCCCGTCGGCGGTGCGGGGCCAGTCGATCGCCCCGGTCATCTCCCGGAACAGCTCGAGGTCGTCGTCGCCGAAGGAGTAGCGGTCGAGGAACAGCTCGGTGATCGCGATCTGGCTCGGCTCGTAGCGCGCGCCCAGCGCGGCCACGTACTGCACCAGCCGGTCGCCGACGGCCCCCCGCGCCAGCTGCGTCGCGGACGCCGTGGAGGTCGCCGACGTGCCGTCCGGGGCCACCCCCGCGATCGACGGGTCCTGCGTGATCCACACCGGGACGAACGCGTCGACGATGAGCCCGATCTGCCGCTGCTCGCCGTCGGCCGTCAGCCGCAGCGCCCGCGCGGCCCGCGCGAGGTGGTCGCTCCCCGGCTCGGCCGCCGCGTCGGGGTACGCGTCCCAGTCGAACGCCGTGAACTCGACGCGACCGGCGTTGAGCTCGACGCCCGTGGCCCCGACCTCGTCGAGGTGTCCGTCGAGGGCCGCCCAGTCGGTCGCCGGGTCCGTCACGATGCCGAAGTCCACGCTGACCGAGCGCAGCGACTGAGGAGGCGACGACGACCGCAGCGGGGGCGGCACGTCCTGCCAGGGCCGTGCGACGACGACCGCGACCACGACCACGGCGAGGAGCGAGCCCAGCAGGATCACGACCCAGGACCTTGCTCCTCGACGAGGCCGCTCACCGACACCGTCCCGCTGCGCTCCAGCTTGTTCCACTTGTTCTCCGCTCTCCCGATCTCGAGCCGCGCGGCGTCGAGCACGACGAACGTCATGAGCGCCGAGTACGCGGGCCACAGGCCGACGGTCCACAGGTAGCGCAGGTCGCGCGGCGACCGGTCCATGAGCACGGCGACGACCAGCAGGACGAACGACAGGGGCAGGCCGACCAGCAGCAGCCACTGCCACAGGGACGACGGCAGCCAGCTCGTGCCCTGGACGAGCACCAGCACGACCAGCACCACCGCGCCCAGCACCTGCAGGAAGGGCGCGACCACCTGCGCCAGCGTGTTGTAGAGCAGGTACACGCCGAACGGGCCGTAGCGCGGGTTGCCGATCATCGTGCGGTGCAGCGCCGTCGCCTGCAGCAGCCCGCGGGCCCACCGCACCCGCTGCCGCCACAGACCGCGCACGCTCGACGGCGACTCGGCGAACACGAGCGCGTCGGGCGCGAACGTCACGCCGTACCCCGCGCGGTGCACGCGCCACGTCAGCTCGAGGTCCTCGCCCAGGGTGTCCGTGCGGACCGGTCCGACGACCTCGAGCACGTCGCGCCGGAAGGCCCCCACGTTGCCCGACACGACGGGCATGCACCCCAGCACGTCGAGGGCGCGCCGCATCAGGCCGGTGCCGACGTGGCTGATGAGCGACAGCAGGCGCGTCAGGACCCGGTCGAGGTTCACGGGCCGGTCGTTGCCGCACACGGCCCCGACGCGCTCGCTGCGGAAGCCGCGGAGCAGCCGGGTCAGGGTGTCGGGCCGGAACAGGCCGTCGGCGTCCACCAGCACGAGCACGTCACCCCGCGCCGCCGCGATCCCGGTGTTGAGCGCGGCGCCCTTGCCCGCGTTCTCCTGGTGGATCGCGTGCACCCGGGGATCGGCCGCGGCCAGCTCGCGCATCCGCGCGTACGTGCCGTCGGACGACCCGTCGTCGACGCACACGACCTCGAGGCGCGGGTGGTCGCTGCGCAGGATCGACTCGACGCAGTTGCCGATGAGCAGCGCCTCCTCGTACGCCGGGACGACGACGCTGACCGACGGCGGCTCGGTGAAGAGCGGGCCGCAGCCGGCGGGCCCGGGCGTCGCGCGCCGCTGCCGGACCTCGAAGACGACGGCCGCGGGGACGAAGGCCAGGCGGATGAGCCCCACGACCAGCAGCGACGCGCCGACGACGACCACGAGCGACGTCAGCAGCGCGACGAGCACCGACATCGCGTCAGGCCGGCCAGTCGTCGAGGAGCGCGTCGAGGATCTCCGGCGCGGAGGCCGACACGGCGCCGAACCGGGCGTTGACCTCGAGCACCACGGGCACGCCGTCGGCGAGGCGGCGCACGTCCATGTCGACCGGCCCGACGAGGTCCAGGGCCTCCACCGTGCGCAGCGCGAGGGCGGCGACGTCCGGGGCGGCCCCCTCGGGCAGGCGCTCGACGGCCGTGGCGTTGCCGACCAGGCCCTGCTCGAGGGCCGCCTTCTGCAGCACGACGACGACGGTCCGCCCCGTGTCGGGCGACCGGTAGACCTGCGGGCTGTACTCCACCGCGGGGGCGAACACCTGCACCACCCAGGCTGCGTCGACCTGCTCCCACACGGGGTCGTCCGGCCGGTCGACCACGTGGACGCCGCGACCACCGCGGGCGACGCGGGGCTTGACGACGACCGGACCGCCGGCCCACGCGAGCGCGTCCGCCGCGGACGCGAACGCGTCGGCCGGGGCGAACGCCGGGACCGCGACGTCCGCGCGCGCGAGCGTCCACATCGTCAGGAGCTTGTCCCCCGCGACCGCCGCCGCCGAGGCCGTCGACCCGACGAGCGTGCTGCCGAGCCCCGCGGCACGCCCGAGGACCGCGATGCGCGGCAGCTCCTCGGACACGGTCGGGATCACCAGGTTCGGTCCCACGCGCGCGATCAGGTCGAGCATCGCGGGCTCGTAGCGCGGGTCACCGGCGGCCGGGACCGCCTCGACCGTCTCGAACCCCGTGACGGGCACCGGGTTCAGGTCCGCCCCGACGGCCCGCAGGTCGCCGTCGGTGCGTCCGACGAGCTGCGCGCCCAGCGCGCGTCCGGCGGGACCGGCAGCACCGGTCACCATGATCGTGCGCCGTCCCCCTGCGCTCATCATCGGATCATGGCACGCGCCGCCCGAGGCCGCAGGCGGGCAGCCCGCGCCCCGGGCCGCCGCGCCCGGGTGCGCTCCCGCCGGACGACGGGCAGAGTGGAGAGCGAGCCCGACGACCGGCGAGGTGCGCGATGCGGGGCAGCGGTCACCACGAACCCTGGGGCGACGAGTCACGTCGCCGGCAGCTGGGTCGCGTCGTCCTCGGCCTGGCCGTGGTGCTCGTCGTCGCGGCCGTCGTGGTGCTCCTCGTGCAGCTGGTCGGCTGAGCCGTGGACGAGGACCGGACGCGCCGGATCGCCCGGCTGCTGGTCTGGTCGGGCCTCGCCATCTGCCTCGCGGCCCTCGTGGGGCTCGTCTACGCCGTCCACCCGCTGCTGACCTGAGGCCGCCGCGCGGGCCGCCGCTCAGGGGGTCGCGTCGTCCGTGGGCGCGCCCGGGGTCGCGGTCGCGGCGACCTCGGGTGCGACCGGGACGTCGACGAGGCGGAAGTCGTCGTCGAACGCGACGCCCGTCCCGGCCTGGAACACCACGCTGTCCACGTCGAGCCGCGGGTACACGAACGAGTACGTCCGGGTCTGGCCGCCGTCGATCCAGTGGCCGGCGTCGAGGTCCGACGCGGTGAACCACTCGCCGTCGGGCCACGTCTCGTCCACCGCGACGCGGTAGTCCAGCGGGAACAGCCGGGACGCGCCCTGCAGGACCGTGCCGCGGGCGGTGATGTCGTGCGGCGTGACGGTGTCGCCGGCGCGGTGGGACGAGAACCCGCGCAGGAAGCCGACGGCCCAGCCCAGGCCGTCCTCGTCGTCCGCGGCGTGCACGGTCAGGTCGACGACCACGTGGCCGTGCACGCGGCGGGCCGACGCGTCGACCTCCCACACGCGGGCGTACGTCTCGACGCGCAGCGGCGTCCCCGCGGGGCCGACGTGCGCGCCGAAGGG
The DNA here is from genome assembly GCF_014836445.1 of Cellulomonas avistercoris. Taxonomy (GTDB): domain Bacteria; phylum Actinomycetota; class Actinomycetes; order Actinomycetales; family Cellulomonadaceae; genus Cellulomonas; species Cellulomonas avistercoris. The sequence continues at coordinate 76,095 of NZ_JACSQV010000009.1, read as the reverse complement.
CGGCAGCTCCCCCTCCGTCGTGACGTCGGTGCGCGTGACGACCTTGGACGTGAGCGAGACCGTGACGCGACGGTTGAGCGCCCGCCCCTCGTCGGACGTGTTGGCCGCGACCGGCTCGGACTCCCCGCGCCCGTCGACCCGCATGCGGTGCCCCGCACCGCCGGCCTGCGCCGCGAGCGCGTCCGCGACCGCCTGCGCGCGTCGTCGTGACAGGTCGCGGTTGTACGCGTCGTCGGCCTGGTCGTCGGTGTGGCCGACGACGTCGACCGTGCCCGGCTCCCGCTCGCCGAGGCGCTGCGCGACCAGCGCGACGGCCTGGGCGGACTCCGGCGTCAGGTCGGCCGAGTCGAACGCGAACAGCACGTCGGACCCGAGCGTGACCTCGACCCGCTCGGTGGACTCGACGGTCCGCACGGCCCCGTGGAGCTCGGCGCTCGTCGACTCCAGCGGGAACGTCGGCGCGCTGACGACGGCGTCGAGGTCGAGCTCCTCGGGCGGCTCGACCTCCTCGACGTCGGGGGTGGCCGACGGGCTCGCGGAGGCCAGGGCGGACGCCGTCGCGGCGGCGTCCGCGGGCGCCCCCC
>NZ_JACSQV010000009.1:47526-75501 GCF_014836445.1 Cellulomonas avistercoris | reverse complement strand
CCTGGACCGGCGGGGGCCTGGGCGGCGGCGCGGCCCGCGGCCGCGACCACGTCGTCCGGGTGCGCGGCCGGGGGGATCTCGCCCTCGATGATCGGCACGTCCGCGAACAGCGGGGCACCGGGCACCAGCAGGGACAGCGCCTCGACGTCGTCGGCCGGTGCGGCGAACGGCATCTGCAGACGGGTGCCGTGCGCCGCCCTGATCCAGTCCCACTTCTCGGGTGCGACGACGGGCTCACCCTCGGCGTCGGCGCCGACGTGGTGGACCACGTCGGCGGCGAGGTCGAAGAGCCGGACGTTGACCGGATGCGTCCCCCGCGCGATGAAGGACGTCACGCCGAAGCCGTAGACGGTGACGTAGTCGCCGACGTCCTCGAGCGGGACGAGGTCGAGCGTCAGGACCACGTGCTCACCGGCGCGCACCAGCGGGTGCACGCGCACCTCGAGGTCCACGCCGCCCTCGGGGATCACCGCGGTCGCGACGACGTCGTCGGGCTGGGGGCCCGGGTCGACGGTCGGCGTCGGGGTGCCGGGACCGGGCGACGGGTCACCGCCGGTGCAGGCGGCGAGGGCGAGACCCAGCGCGACGGCGAGGGCGGCGCACGCGGGGCGGCGGCGTCGGGCAGCAGGCACGAGGGTCTCCAGACGGATGAGGGGCGCCGCCATGATGCCCGAGACGTCCGGACCAGGCATTTCACCGTCCACACCCTCACCCGTCCGGCGTACGACGGCGCCCCTCCCCTCCCCGCTGTCCCGCGAGAGAGCGATCCAGGACGACCGGAATGCTCTCTCGCGACCTGACGGGGTCAGCGGGTGGTGACCGTGCGGCGTCCGGAGGTGAGGTCGGCGAGGCGCGGGAGGATGTCGTCGCCCGCGACGCGCAGGCCGTCGTGCAGGTGCTCGTTGGTGATCCACACCTGCGCGTTGCCCAGACCCTCCGCGGTGCGCAGCGCCAGGTCGAGGTCGACGTACGGGTCGTCGTAGTACTGCACGGCGGCGACGGGCACCTCGTTGGCGGCCAGCCGGTCGGTGTCGTACAGCTCGGGCCACTCGGTGCGCGACGCGAGCTGCTCGGCGACGGCGGCGAACGGCCGGAGCGCCGGGACCTGCTGGTACATCCACGGGTACACGGCCTCACCGGTGAGCTGCAGCGGCCGGGCGTCGGCCGCGAGCTGCGGGTGCCGTGCGTGCTCGCCCGCCGCCGCCCAGCCGGGCTCCCGGTGCCCGCAGTGGTAGATGACCTCCTGCAGCACCAGGTACAGCGGGTTGGTCGCGAACCCGGTGCGCGCCGCGACCTGGGCGAGGAACCCGGGCGCGGGCTCGCCGCGGCGGTCGAGCGCGGTGTCGAGCAGCCAGTGCAGGCCGTCGACGCCCGTGCTCATGCCGAGGTCCATCCCCAGGGTCTGCAGGCGCTCGACGCTCAGCGCCTCGCCCGTCGGCAGCACGACGCCCCCGGCGGCCACGCGGTCGGCGAGACGGCCCAGCAGGTCGACGTCGTCGGGGAACGCCCGCGCGAGCGCGCGGTTGCGGGCCAGCTGACGCGGGAACGTCGCCGCGTACACGTCCTCGGCGGTCGCACCCACGGGCGGCAGGCCGCCGGTGACCCAGCACGCGTCGAGCGCCTCGGGATGCCGCGACAGGTAGGTGAGCGTGACGAACCCGCCGTACGACTGCCCGAGCGTCGTCCAGCGCCGGCCGCCGTAGACGGTGCGGCGCAGGTGCTCGGCGTCCTCGACGATCGCGTCGGCGCGGAAGCACGCCAGGAAGTCGGCGGCCGGGGGGGGGGGGGGCCGCGGGGGGGGGGGGGGGCGGGCGCGGGGCCGCCCACCTGTCGGTGGACGGCCCCGCGGGTGCTGCGTGGCGTCAGAGGCCGAGCTCGGCCTCGAACGCGCCCTCCTCGAGGCGGCTCTTGACCGCGGAGAGGTAGCGCGACGCGTCGGCGCCGTCGACCAGGCGGTGGTCGTAGGACAGGCACAGGTAGCACATCGACCGGATGGCGATGACCTCCTCGCCGTCCGCGTCCTTGACCACGACGGGGCGCTTGACGATCGCGCCCGTGCCGAGGATCGCGGACGTGCCGCCGGGCACGATCGGGGTGTCGATGATCGCGCCACCCGATCCCGTGTTGGTCACCGTGAACGTGGCGCCGGACAGCTCGTCCGGGGTCACCTTGTTGGCGCGCGTGCGGGCCGCCAGGTCGGCGATCTTGCGCGAGATGCCCGCGATGTTGAGGTCGCCCGCGTCGCGGATCACCGGCACCAGGAGCCCGCGCTCGGTGTCGACCGCGATCCCGACGTTCTCCTGGCCGTGGTAGGTGATCGTCTTGTCCTCGAGCACCCCGTTGACCTTCGGGTACGTCTTGAGGGCCTCGACGGCGGCCTGGACGAAGAACGGCAGGAACGTGAGGTTGACGCCCTCGCGTGCCTTGAAGTCCTCCTTGGCGCGTGCCCGCAGGCGTGCGATCCGGGTGACGTCCACCTCGACGACCGTCGTGAGCTGGGCCTGCGTGTGCAGCGCCTCGACCATGCGCTCGGCGATGATCTGACGCAGCCGGCTGGCCTTCTCGGTCGTCCCGCGCAGTGGCGAGACCGGCGCGGGCGCGGCGGCCTTGGCCGGGGCGGCGGGCGTGGCTGACGGTGCCGCTGCCGGTGCCTCGGCGGCCTTGCGGGCCTCCTCGGCCTTGGCGGCAGCCTCGAGGACGTCCTCCTTGCGGATGCGTCCACCGACTCCGGAGCCGGTGAGCGTCGCGACGTCCACGCCCTTCTCGGCCGCGAGCTTGCGGACCAGCGGCGTGAGGTAGGAGCCGCCTGCCGCCGGCTGCGACGGGGCCTGCGGTGCCGACGCCTGGGGTGCGGGCGCCTGCTGGGCGGTCGGCTGCGCGGCGGCAGCCTCCTGCGCCGCGGGGGCGGCTGCGGCGGGCGCCTGCTCGGCCTCGGGAGCCGGAGCCTCGTGCCCGGCGGCGCTCTGCGTCGCCTCCGGCTGCTCCTCCTTCGCCTGCTCCTGCTGGGCCTTCGGCTGCTCGGGCGCTGCGGGCTGCTCGGCGGCGGGCGCCGCGTCACCCGATCCGACGACCGCGAGGACCGCACCGACCTCGACGGTCTCGTCCTCCTGGACGCGGATCTCCTGCAGCGTCCCGGCGACGGGCGACGGGATCTCGGTGTCGACCTTGTCGGTGGAGATCTCGAGCAGCGGCTCGTCCACGGCGACCTCGTCGCCGACGGCCTTGAGCCACCGGGTCACGGTGCCCTCGGTGACGGACTCGCCGAGCGCGGGCAGGGTGACCTCCTGGCCACCGCCACCGCCACCGCCACCGCCACCGGAGCCGCCGGACGACGCGGCGGGGGCCGGGGCGTCCTCGTGCTCCTCGACGGACTGCTGCGCCGACTGCTCGGCCGCGGGCTCCTCGGCGGGCGCCTGCTCGGCGGGCTGCTCGGCCTGCGCCGGCTGCTCGTCGGCGGGGGCCTGCTGCTCGTCCGAGGGGGCGTCGCCGCCGCCCTCGCCGGAGCCGATGACGGCCAGCGTGGCGCCGACCTCGACCGTCTCGTCCTCCTGGACGAGGATCTGCTCGAGGACGCCGGCGAACGGCGACGGGATCTCGGTGTCGACCTTGTCGGTCGAGATCTCGAGCAGGGGCTCGTCGACGGCGACCGTGTCGCCGACGTTCTTCAGCCAGCGGGTGACGGTGCCCTCGGTGACGGACTCACCGAGCGCGGGAAGCTGCACGTTGTCGGACATGACCGCTCGTGTCTCCTTCGATCCTGGGGTCAGTTGTGGGCGTGCAGCGGCTTGCCGGCGAGCGCGAGGAACGCCTCACCGAGAGCCTCGTTCTGCGTGGGGTGCGCGTGCACGAGCTGCGCGACGTCCTCCGGGTAGGCCTCCCAGTTGACGATCAGCTGGCCCTCGCCGATCAGCTCACCGACGCGCGCACCGATCATGTGCACGCCGACGACCGGGCCGTCCTTCTTCCGCACCAGCTTGATGAAGCCCTGGGTGGCGAGGATCTGGCTCTTGCCGTTGCCGCCCAGGTTGTACTCGAGGACCTCCACGCCGTCGTCGCCGTACAGCTCCTTGGCGCGCCTCTCGGTCACACCCACCGAACCCACCTCGGGGTCGGAGTACGTGACGCGCGGGATGCCGGACTCCTCGATGAGCGGCGGGTTGAGGCCCGCGATCTGCTCGGCGACGAAGATGCCCTGCTGGAACCCGCGGTGCGCCAGCTGCAGCCCGGGCACGATGTCCCCGACCGCGTAGATGTTGGCCACGCCGGTGTGGAGCCGCTCGTCGGTGATGACGAAGCCGCGGTCCAGCGTGATGCCCTGCTCCTCGTACCCGAGGCCACCGGTGTTCGGCCCGCGGCCCACGGCGACCAGCAGCACGTCCGCGTCGAACGTCTTGCCGTCCTCGAGCGAGACGTGCACGCCGTTGTCGTCCTGCGTGACGCCCGAGAACCGCACACCCAGGTTGAACGCGATGCCGCGCTTGCGGAACGCACGCTCGAAGGCCTTGGAGACCGCCTCGTCCTCGTTCGGCACGAGGTGGGGGAGCGCCTCGATGATGGTCACGTCGGCGCCGAACGAGCGCCACACGCTCGCGAACTCGGAGCCGATGACGCCGCCGCCGAGGATGATGGCCGAGCGCGGCACCCAGTCGAGGGTCAGTGCCTGGTCCGACGTGATGACCCGGCCGCCGATGTCGAGCCCGGGCAGGGAGCGCGCGTACGAGCCGGTGCCGAGCACGATGTGCTCGCCGGTCACGGTGCGGTCGCCGACCTGGACGGTGTTCGGGCCCGTCAGCTTGCCGTAGCCCTCGACGACCTCGATCTTGCGGGACTTGATGAGCCCCTGCAGCCCCTTGTAGAGGCGGCCGACCACGTTGTCCTTGTACTGGTTCACGCCGCCCATGTCGATGCGCTCGAGGTGCGTGTGCACCCCGAAGTGCGCACCCTCGCGGGCGTTGTCGGCGAGCTCGGCCGCGTGCAGGAGGGCCTTGGTGGGGATGCACCCCCGGTGCAGGCAGGTTCCCCCCACCTTGTCGGCCTCGACCAGTGCCACGGTCTTGCCCAGCTCGGCCGCGCGCAGAGCAGCGGCGTAGCCGCCACTGCCTCCGCCCAGGACGACGATGTCGAAAGCGGTGCCGTTGTCGGCCACGTGCGCACTCCTCGCAGGGTGTGGGATTTGCTGCGCGCCCATCTTGTCATCCCGTCCGCGCCCGGACGAACCGGCTGGCACGTCCGGGCGTGTGAGCCCCGTGACATTCGTCCCATGACCCCGGCGGGTGCGCGGGTCGGACGGGGTCCGTCCGGGCCGCGTCCAGGCGGGACCCAGGTGGCGTCGGTATGGTTCCGGCCATGGGTCTGTTCTCGCGTCGGCGCCCGGGCCGGTCGGCCTCGCCCGCCGGCGCGCCCGCCGGGCGTGAGGCCCGTGCCGAGACGCTGTCGTACCTGCAGGACTTCGTGGCGACCCGGGTGGGCGTCGAGGCGTACGTCGAGCCGCAGACGAACGTCACGCCGACGACGCTCATGCTCGTCGCGACCGACGGCGAGTGGACGCGGCGCAAGGTGCCCGACGAGCGGGCCGCGGCCGCACTGGCGCGCGAGCTGCAGATCCCCGTGTACGACGTGCAGCGCACGGGGTACCCCCAGCGGGTCCGGGACTGGAACTCGCGGCAGCGCATCGAGCGCAAGCGCCGCGCCGCAGAGCGCGCCTGACGCGCACCTCGTCGCCGGAGCGGGCCCGGCCCGGCGGTGCCGGACCGGGACCCGCCCCGCGAACGTCAGGACGCGCGCTGCTCCAGCAGCCTCAGGAGGGTGCGCACGCCGACGCCCGTGCCGCCGACCGGCGTGTAGCCGAAGGCGGTGCGCTCGTTGAAGGCGGGTCCGGCCACGTCGAGGTGCGCCCACGGCGTCGAGCCGACGAACTCCTGCAGGAAGATCCCGGCCGTCAGCATCCCGCCGAAGCGGTCACCGATGTTGGCGAGGTCGGCGACCTTCGACTTCAGCCCGGCACGCAGGTCGGCCGGCAGCGGCATGGGCCAGAACTGCTCGCCCGCACCGTGGGCGGCGTCGACCAGCTCGCCACGCGCCTCGTCGGTCCCCATGACCGCCGACACGCGGTGGCCGAGCGCCACGACCTGGGCGCCGGTCAGCGTCGCGATGTCGACGACGAGGTCGGGCTTCTCCTCCACGGCGGCGACGAGGCCGTCCGCCAGGACCAGCCGGCCCTCGGCGTCGGTGTTGAGCACCTCGACGGTCTTGCCGCCGCGGATCGTGATGACGTCGGACGGGCGCTGCGCCGAGCCCGACGGCATGTTCTCCGCGAGGCACAGCCAGCCGGTCACCGCGACGGGCAGGCCGAGGCTCGCGGCCGCCAGCACGGTGTGCAGCACCGCGGCGGCGCCCGCCATGTCGGACTTCATCGCCTCCATGCCGGCCGCGGGCTTGATCGAGATGCCGCCCGAGTCGAACGTGATGCCCTTGCCGACGAGCGCGACGTGCACCTTCGCCCGGCTCGGTGCGTACGCGACCTTGACCAGGCGCGGCGGGCGCACCGAGCCCTGCCCGACCCCCACGAGGCCGCCGTACCCGCCGGCGGCCAGCGCCTTCTCGTCGAGCACGGTCACCTTGAGGGACTTGGCGCCCGCGGCCTTGACCGCCGCCTTCGCGGCGTCGGCGAAGGCCGCGGGGAACAGGTCGTTGGGTGCGGCGTTGACCAGGTCGCGCGTCCCGTGCACGGCCGCCGCGAGCACCTCCGCGCGTGCCAGGGCGCTCAGGGCCGCCTTGTCGCGCGCGAGCGGCGTCACGACCTCGATGCGGCCGACCGGCCCGTCCTGGACGTGGTAGCGGTCGTACACGTAGGCGCCCAGCAGCGCGCCCTCGGCGATCGCCGCGACCGCGTCGGTGTCGGTCGCGGGCAGCGCGACGGCGACGGATCCCAGGCCGGCCAGCTCGCGCGTCGCGGCACCGCTCGCACGCCGCAGCAGCTCGGCGCCCGCGGGCGTGCCCGCGTCGAGCGGCCCCTCGCCCAGGCCCGTGACGACCAGCGTCGCGGCGCGCAGGCCGACGCCGGGCAGGCGGCGGACCTCGTCGACCGCCCCGGTGATGCCCAGGCGCGCGCCGTCCTGCGCGATCTGGCGGGTGAGCTCGGCGGGCAGCCAGTCGGCGCCCACCGGGACCACGGAGGTGCCCTGGACGTGGACGCCCACGACGACCGCGTCGACGTCGAGCTGGCTGGGGTCGGAGGAGGTCAGCGAGATCACCCGCCGATCCTACCGGCGAGGCGGGCGGGGCCGAGGTGTCCGTGCACGCTGCTCACGCGCGACGGTAGGTTGTGGACCCGTGCTCGCCCCTCTCGCCCTCCTCGTGGCGGCCCTCTGCCTGGCGTTGGCCGGCTGGGCCGCGTGGTTCGTCGCCGCCGACCGCGCGGTCGTGCTGCGCCAGCTGTGGGGCGGTGCCGTCGTCGAGGGGGTGCTGCTCGTCCAGGCCGTGGTGCTGGGCGTCGTGCAGGCGGGCGGCGCGCAGGACGTCGACGGGTGGCTGCTGTGGGGCTACGTGGTGACACAGCTCGTCGTGCTGCCCGTCGCCGCGGCCTGGGCCTTCGCCGAGCGCACGCGCTGGAGCTCGGTCGTCCTGCTCGTCGCGGCGCTGACGGTCGCGTTCCTCGAGCTGCGGCTCTGGCAGATCTGGGGGGCGTGAGGTGATGAGCGCGGCACCAGGAGCGACGTCGCACCGTCCGACGGGGACGGGTGGCGGCCGGCTGCTCGTCGCGGTGTACGGCGTGCTCGCCCTGGCGGCCACCGCACGTGGCCTGTACCAGGTGGGCACCAAGCTGGACGAGGCGCCGGTCGCGTACGTGCTGTCCCTCGTGGCCGGCATCGTGTACGTCGTCGCGACGTTCGCGCTCGCCGGCGACCGGCGGACGCTCGCCTGGGCCACGGTCGGCTTCGAGCTGGTCGGCGTGCTCGTCGTCGGCACGCTGTCGATGGTCGACGTCGGGGACTTCCCGGACGAGACCGTGTGGTCGCGGCTGGGCGCGGGCTACGGGTACGTGCCGCTGGTGCTGCCGTTCGTGGGGCTGTGGTGGCTGCGGCGCACGGGGCGCCCGACCACTGTGGACGCCCGGCCGCCGTCGCCGCCGCCCGCCGTAGGGTGAGCGCTGTGTACCGGCTGCTCTTCGACCTGGTGTTCCGTCGCATGGACCCCGAGCGCGCGCACGAGGTGGCGTTCTCCCTGATCGGCGCGGTGGGCCGCGTGCCGGGGCTGCGCCGGGCGGTGTCGCTCGTCCTGCGCGTGCCGCGCGGCGACGCCGGGCAGGTCGAGGTCTGGGGGCGCACCCTGCCCGGGCGGTTCGGCCTGGCCGCGGGGTTCGACAAGAACGCCCGCGCGGTCGAGGGCCTGGCGATGCTCGGGTTCGCGTTCGTCGAGATCGGCACCGTCACCGCGCACGCGCAGCCGGGCAACGAGCCGCCGCGGCTGTGGCGCGTGGTCGAGGACCGCGCGCTGCGCAACCGGATGGGCTTCAACAACGAGGGCTCGGCGGCCGTCGCGGCGCGGCTGCGCCGGCTGCGGGCCACGCCGCACGGCCGCGCGCTGGTCGTCGGGGCCAACATCGGCAAGACGAAGGTGACGGAGGCGGCCGACGCCGCGGCGGACTACGCGACCAGCGCCGAGCGGCTCGCACCGTACGCCGACTACCTCGTCGTCAACGTCTCGTCGCCGAACACGCCCGGGCTGCGGGACCTGCAGGCGGTCGACTCGCTGCGGCCCGTGCTCGTCGCGACGCGGCGTGCCGCCGACGAGGCCACCGCCCGCGCGGGCCGGCCGCCGGTCCCGGTCCTGGTGAAGATCGCCCCCGACCTGTCCGACGAGGACGTCGACGCGGTCGCGGAGCTCGTGGCCGAGCTGGGGCTCGACGGCGTCGTCGCGGTCAACACGACGATCGCCCACGACCTCGGACCCGGCGGCCTGTCCGGTCCGCCGCTGCTCGAGCGCGGTCTCGACGTGGTGGCGCGCCTGCGCACCCGGCTCGGCCCCGACGCCGTGATCATCGGCGTCGGTGGTGTCAGCGGCGCGGCGGAGGCCCGCGAGTACCTGGCGGTCGGCGCGACGCTGGTCCAGGCGTACACGGCGTTCGTCTACGAGGGTCCGACGCTGGCCGCGCGCGTCGGGCGTGCGCTCGCCGAGGACGCCGCCGTCACGGCGGGGGCCCGGTGATGGCCGTGCGGCCCCGGTGGCAGTGGCGGCTGCTGGCCGCCGACGGTGCGGACGTCGAGCGCCCGGGCAGCCCGGTGTTCCTGGCACGCTTCGAGGCCGAGCAGTGGCTCGGCGAGCACTGGCGCGCTCTCGCCCGCCAGGGGGTGCGGCGTGCGGTCCTGCAGAACGACGGCGTGGACCTGCCGCCCGCGCTCGAGCTGGCCGCCGACTGACGTCTCAGACGAGCGCGGGCTGCGTGCCGGGCGCGCGGGCCGGCGTCGAGCCGCCGAGCGACGCCCACGCGGCGGCCAGCCCGTCGACGGCCCGCCGCAGCCCGTCCACGGGCTGGGAGAAGGGCACCCGCAGGTGGTCGTCGAAGGTACCGTCCACGCCGAACGCGGGGCCGGGTGCGATGCGGACCCCGTGGCCGTGGGCGAGCGCGGCGAGCGCGGTCGACACCGGTCGGCCCAGGTCGACCCAGGTGGACAGCCCTCCGGCGGGCACCGGCACCTCCCAGTCCGGCAGGCTCTGCGCGAGCAGGTCGACGAGGGCGTCGCGCTGCGCGAGCAGCGCGACGCGGCGCTGCGCGAGCACCTCGTCGGCGCGGGCGAGCAGCTCGACCGTGACCAGCTGGTCGAGCACGGACGTGCCGAGGTCCACGTGCGCGCGGCGCTGCGCGAGCGCCGCGACGAGGTCCGGGTGGCCCCGCACCCAGCCGACCCGCAGCCCTCCCCAGAACGACTTGGAGGCCGACCCCACGCACACGACGTACCGGTCGGCCGGCCCGCCGCCCGCGAACGGCGGGGGAGGGGTGCCGTCGAGCGTGAGGTCGGTGAGGGTCTCGTCGGCGACGACGACGGTGCGGCTGCGGCGCGCGAGGTCGCGCACCTGCTCGCGGTCCGCGGCGGACAGCGACGTCCCGGTGGGGTTGTGGTGGTCGGGCACCAGGTACACCAGGCGGGGCGACGCCTGGCGCACCGTGGAGGCGAGCAGCTCGAGGTCGGTGCCGTGCGGCGTCACGGGGACGGGCACGGGCCGGGCGCCGGCCGCCCGCACGGCGTCGATCGCGTGCGGGTAGGTCGGGTGCTCGACGACGGTGCGGTCGCCCGGGCCGGCGAAGGCCCCAGCGAGGAGGTGGATCGCCTGCTGACCACCGGTGGTCACCAGGACCTGGTCCGGCGTGGTGGGGACACCCCGCCGCGTGTAGCGCTCCGCGATGGCGGCGCGCAGCTCGGGGAGCCCGAGCGGGAGGTAGCCCGCGCCCCGGGAGTGGCGGGGGAGCACGTCGAGAGCCGCCGCGCACGCCTCGGCCAGCTGCGGGGGCGCGGGTGGTGCCGCGGCCGACATGTCGACGATCCCGTCCTCCACGGTGCCCAGACGTGTGGGGGCTCGGTCGCCGGCGTGCGCCGGGAGGGTGGTCACGGTCCCCGAGCCGCGTCTGCTGACGAGGAAGCCCTCGTCGCGCAGCAGGTCGTACGCCGCGGTGACGGTGGTGCGGGACAGCCCGAGGGCCTCGGCGACCTCGCGCTCGCCGGGCAGGCGCGTCGACAGCGGCAGCGTGCCGGAGCGGGTCAGCCCGCGCAGGCCGTCCGCCAGCGCCTGGTAGGCGGGACCGTGGTGCTGCCACGACCCGAGCAGCGCCCGGAGCCGTGCGCCGTTGACCCGACGATCCATGTTCACCGACATGAGGCCACTATCGATGAAGTGGATATGGATGACAAGACCACTTCCCGCAAGAGTGAGGCCATGCTGTGGTTCGCGATCATCCCGTCTCTCGCGCTCGTCGCGCTTCTCGTCGTCCTGGTCCGCACGGTCCGCGCCGACGGGCTCGGCCACCGTCCTCCTCCGGCCGGCCGCCCGGGCGTGCGGGACGGGCGGACGTGGTGAGGCCGTCGCCGGACGACGTGCGAGCAGGGCCCCGGGCGACGAGCCGGTCGCGCGCGGGCGCCGGGCGGGCAGCGCGGCTGGGCAGCGGCCTCGTCCTGTACGCCGCGTCCATCGCGCTGCTCGTGCACCCGCAGCTCGGGTCGATGCCCTGGGACGTGCTCGGGCAGGGGATGGCGCGCGTGTCCGGGTGGACCTTCGGCACCGCGACGATCGTCATCTCGCTCGTCGTCCTCGTGTGCTGGGTGCCCCTGCGCCAGCGCCCCGGCGTGGGCACGATCGCCAACGTGCTCGTCATCGGTGCCCTCGTGGACCCGTTCCTCGCCCTCGCCGCGATGCTGCCCGAGCTGCCGCTCGCGGCCCGTGGCGCGATGGTCGTGCTCGGCATCGTGCTCAACGCGGTGGCGACCGCGCTGTACGTCGGGGCGCGCCTCGGACCGGGCCCCCGCGACGGGCTCATGACGGGCCTGGTGGCGCGGACCGGGTGGCCGGTGCGGCTGGTGCGCGGGGGGATCGAGGTCGTGGTGGTCGCGGCGGGGTGGGCGCTCGGCGGGACGGTCGGGATCGGCACGCTCGCGTACGCGCTGGCGATCGGCCCGCTCGTGCACCTGCTGCTGCCGCGCCTCACGGCACCCGCCGACGGGTAGCCTGCGACCAGCAGGGCGACGTCGGTCGAGGAGGGCCATGTACACGGTCGGGGCAGTGGTGGACGGCTTCGAGCTGGCCCCGTCGGGCGAGTGGGTGCGCGTCCCGCCGACCGCCGGGTCGCCGTACCGGCTCGGCGACGTCGTCGACGAGCACATGCTCGACGCGGACCTGACCTGGGTCCCCCTGCGGCGGACGCCGGTCGCCCCCTACGTCGCCGGCGACGTCGTCGACGGCTACGTGCTCACGCCCGACGGTGCGTGGGTCACGCTCGAGTCGCGCGTGCGGGCGCGCGCGGCCGCGTCGTCGACGCGTCGGCAGCCCACGCCGACCGTCGAGGCCGGGACGGGCGCGCGCGGGGCGCAGTCCGCCCCGCCGCGGCGGGCCGCCGAGCACCAGCTCGCGGGGGAGCGGGCGGCGGCCGACCGGCGGGCGGCGTCGCAGGAGGCCTCGGCGGAGCACCGCGCGACCGAGAACCGCGCCGCCGACGCGCGCGCGGCGGCGGGCCGCGCCGCCGAGCGGGCCACCGCGCGGGAGGCCGGGGCGGCCCGCCCGCGCCCGGCTGCACCGGCGGCGTCGCAGCAGGCCCCCGCGACGCCGGCCCGTCGCGCCTACCGCGTGGGCGACGTCGTCAACGGCCACGTGCTGACGCCCGACCACAGGTGGGTCCCGGTGGGCGGCGCGCCGTCGCGCTCCGCGCCGCAGGGGACCCGGCAGGACGCCCGCGCCGGGGGGCAGCAGCCGGCGCGACGCAGCGGCGTGCCGCCGATCGTGCCCCTGCTGGTCGCCGGGTTCGTCGTCCTGCAGGTCCTGCGGGCCTGCGCCGGCTGACCGCCTGCGCTGCGCGAGGCGGCCTGGTCAGGTGGGACCGACGGTCAGGCCGGGTGCTGCCCGTGCTTGACCTGCGGCTTCGGGAGCCGCGACGGCCGCACCTGGAACGCCCGCAGCACGGCGTACATCATCAGCCCGCGCGGCAGCGTGGACTCGCCGAACTTCGTCACGAGCCGCTTCTTCAGGCCGCGCCACATGATCCACGCGTCGACCACGGACGCCAGGATGTACACGTACAGCAGCACGAGCGACGCGAACGCGACGACCGGGGCGCTGCGCGCGGTGACGAACTGCAGGACGAGGAAGGCGGCCGCGAGCGGCAGGAACAGCTCACCGAGGTTCCACCGCGCGTCGACGCTGTCGCGCACGTAGCGGCGGACCGGGCCACGGTCGCGCGCGGGCATGTGCCGCTCGTCACCGTTCCGCATCGCCTGGTACTCGAGGTCGCGCTGGACACGCGCCTTGGCGCGGGCGTCCTTCGCGGCGGCGCGGCGGTCGGCCGGCACGAGCGGGCGCCGGTTGAGCGCCTCCGACTCCTTGCGCCGGGGCGTGGGTCGACCCTTGCCCTGAGGCGCCGGCTGCGGGGGCTCCGGGACGACCGGTGCATCGACCTCGGGCGGGGGATCCTGCTTGCGTCCGAACACCCCTCCAGGGTAGTCGAGTAGCGTCGTGAGACGTGACCACCGCCGACCCCGTCCCTTCCCCGACCGACGAGCGCGTCGCCGTGCTGCGCGAGCGCGTCGCCGCCCAGTTCGCCGGCGTGCGCGCCGACCTCGAGGCGCTCGTGCGCATCCCGAGCGTGTCGAACGCCGAGTTCGACCAGGCGCACGTCGACGCCTCGGCGTCCGCCGTCGCCCGGCTCCTGTCCGACGCGGGCATGCCGCAGGTCGACGTGCTGCGCGTCACCACGCGTGACGGCGTGACGGGCGCCCCGGCGGTCGTCGCGCGCCGCCCGGCACCCGCCGGCGCCCCGACGGTCCTGCTCTACGCGCACCACGACGTGCAGCCGCCCGGCGACGCCGCGCACTGGTCGACCGCGCCCTTCGAGCCGACGCAGCGCGGCGAGCGGCTGCACGGGCGCGGTGCCGCCGACGACAAGGCGGGCGTCGTCGCGCACGTCGGTGCGCTGCGGGCCCTCGGTGACGAGCTCGGCGTGGGCGTCACGGTCTTCGTGGAGGGCGAGGAGGAGATCGGGTCGCCGACGTTCGTCGACTTCCTGCACACGCACCGTGACCTGCTCGCCGCCGACGTCATCGTGGTGGCCGACTCGTCCAACTGGAAGGTCGGCGTCCCCGGGCTCACGACCTCGCTGCGGGGACTGGTCGACCTCGTCGTCGACGTCGAGGTCCTCGACCACGCCGTCCACTCCGGCATGTTCGGCGGCCCGATCCTCGACGCACCGACGCTGCTGGCGCGGCTCCTCGCGACGCTGCACGACGAGCGGGGCGACGTCGCGGTCGCGGGCCTGGTGCACGCGCCCGATCCGACCGTCGACTACGACGAGGCGGACCTGCGCGCCGACGCCGGGGTGCTCGACGGCGTGCGGCTGGCCGGCACCGGCCCGCTCACGGCCCGCCTGTGGACCCGTCCGGCGATCGGGGTCATCGGTCTCGACGCCCCGCGGGTCGCGAGCGCCTCCAACACCCTCACGCCTCGCGCGTCCGCCAAGCTGTCGGTGCGCCTGGCGCCGGGGCAGGACCCGGCCGCGGCGATGGCCGCCATGCGTGAGCACCTGCTGACGCACGCGCCGTTCGGGGCCCGGGTCACCGTGCACGAGGGCGAGCAGGGCAGGCCGTTCCAGGCACCGGCGGACTCGCCGGGCATGCGGGCCGCGCGCTGGGCGATGGGCACGTCGTGGGGCACGGCGCCCGTCGACATCGGTGTCGGCGGCTCCATCCCGTTCATCAGCGACCTGCTCGACGTGTACCCCGACGCGACGATCCTCGTCACGGGCGTCGAGGACCCCGACTCACGCGCCCACGGCGCCGACGAGTCGGTGCACCTCGGTGAGCTCGAGCGCGTCGTGCTGGCCGAGGCGCTGCTGCTGGAGGTGCTGGCCCCCCGCACATGAGGACGCCGACCCGCGGCCGGCCGGCGCGATCCGGCCGCCGCGGGTGGTCTCAGCGGTGCGCGACGTCGACGGCGCGCGCCCAGGCGGCCAGGTCGTCGGGCAGCTCGGGGCTCTCCCGCTCGCCCGGGTCGATCACCGCGACGACGTCGGCCGGCGCGATGCGCTCGCCCGCACGGGACAGGAACCGTCCGGCGACCCAGCCGCGCGCCACGAGCTGCCCGTCGCGCTCGACCACCTGCTCCAGGTAGACGACGCGCCGGTCCCAGCCGACCACCCGGGTGGTGACCGTGAAGCGCTGCCCGAGCGTCAGGGAGCGGCGGTAGGTCATCGTCGACGCGGCCACCACGGGGTACCAGCCCCGCGCCGAGAGCCTGCCGAACGCCCCCAGGTCGGCCAGGTAGTTCGACCGGCCGAGGTCCAGGTACTGCAGGTAGACGCCGTTGTTGACGTGGCGGTAGAGGTCGAGGTCGCCGAGCCGCACGCGCAGGTGCGTGACCGACGGCTCGAGCAGGTCCCGGCCCACGACGGCGCGACGCGGGCGGAGGGTGACGAGGGCGAGCTGCAGCATCCGGGACACGGTCGGTACGTTACCGAGCGGTACCCACGCTCCGGGCCAGACGTGCGGGGCGTCAGCTCCCAGGCAGCGCGAGCATCTGGTCCAGCGCCACGCGAGCCCAGTGCGCGTCGTCCGGGTCGACCACGATGCGGTTGGGCACGCGGCCCTCGACCAGCGACTCCAGGGCCCAGACCAGGTGCGGCAGGTCGATCCGGTTCATGGTCGAGCAGAAGCACACGGTGGAGTCGAGGTAGTGCACGGTCAGCTCGGGGTGCGCGGCGGCCAGGCGGCGCACCAGGTTGAGCTCGGTGCCGATCGCCCACGACGTGCCGGGCTCGGCGGCGTCGAGGGCCCTGATGATGTACTCCGTGGACCCGACGAGGTCGGCGGCCGTCACGACCTCGTGCGTGCACTCGGGGTGGACCATGACGGTCACCCCGGGCACGGCGGCCCGCACGTCCGCCACGTTGCGCGCGGAGAAGCGGCCGTGCACCGAGCAGTGCCCGCGCCACAGGATCATGCGGGCGTCGCGCAGCTGCGCCGCGGTGACGCCCCCACCCGGCTTGCGCGGGTCGAAGACCACGCAGTCCTCGAGCGACAGGCCGAGCCCGCGCACCGCGGTGTTGCGGCCCAGGTGCTGGTCCGGCATGAACAGCACCTTGCCGCGACCGTCGACGCCGCCGACCTTGTCGAAGGCCCAGCGCAGCGCGACGTCGGCGTTCGACGACGTGCACACCGTGCCGCCGTGGCGTCCCGTGAACGCCTTGATGGCCGCGGTCGAGTTCATGTACGTCACCGGCACGGTGTCCTGCGCGACGCCGGCGTCGACCAGCACGTCCCACGCGTCCTCGACCTGGTCGATCGCGGCCATATCGGCCATCGAGCAGCCGGCGGCCAGGTCGGGCAGCACGACCTGCTGCGTGGCCGACGTGAGGATGTCGGCCGACTCCGCCATGAAGTGGACCCCGCAGAACACGACGAACTCGGCCTCGGGCCGCGCCGCGGCCTCACGAGCGAGCTTGAACGAGTCGCCCGTGACGTCGGCGAACGCGATGACCTCGTCGCGCTGGTAGTGGTGCCCGAGCACGAAGGCCCGGTCGCCCAGCGCCGCGCGGGCGGCACGGGCCCGGGCGACGAGCGTGGGGTCGCCGGGCTCGGGCAGCGCTCCGACGCACTCGACGCCACGTTCCGACGCCAGGTCGACACCGCGACCGAGGAGCAGCAGAGCGGAGGGGGCGGGCTCGGTGAACGTGCCGGTGGGGGTGCTCACGGCGGAATGATCCCACAGCGGGTATGTGCGTGGCGCGAGCGGCCACGGGACCGTGTCCGTGCCCCGCCCCGCCCCGCCCGCCCCGGTGCGTCCGTGGTCCTGGCACCTGCGGCCACGTGCCACCATCGGTCCGTGCGCGTCCTCCTGGCCCCCGACGGTTTCGGTACCAGCCTCACGCCCGCCGAGGCCGCGGAGGTCATGCGGCTCGGCTGGGCCGACGGCGCGCCGCACGACACCGTGGACGTGTGCCCGCTGGCCGACGGCGGGCCCGGCTTCGTCGCGACGCTGCACGCCACGCTCGGCGGTGACCTCGTGCCCGTGACCGTCACCTCCCCGGTCGGCGAGGCGGCGCCCGCCGCCCTCCTGCGGGTCGGCGCGACGGTCCACCTCGAGTCCGCGCACGCCCTGGGACTCGGTCTCGTGCCGCAGCACCTGCGCGATCCCTCACGGACCACCAGCCGCGGCGCGGGCGAGCTGCTCGCGGCGGCGCTGCCCGGGGCGCAGCGCGTCGTCGTGGGCCTCGGGGGGTCGGCGACCAACGACGCGGGCGCGGGGCTCCTCGCGGCGCTCGCGGACGCGCTCCTGCCCGCCGGCGCCGTGGCGCACGACGTCGCCGCGCGGCTCGGCAGCGGCGGCGGGGCGCTCGGCGACGTCTCCGCCGAGGACCTGCGCTGGCTGCCGGACCTGCGCGCGGCGCTGCGCACGGTCGACCTGCTCGCCGCCGTCGACGTCGACGTGCCCCTGCTGGGACTGCAGGGAGCGTCGGCCGGGTTCTCCCCGCAGAAGGGCGCCACGCCGCAGCAGGCGCAGGACCTCGAGCGCGCGCTGGGCTCCTTCGCGCACGCGGCGACGACCGCGCTCGGCCCCGTCCGCACCGGCCCGGGCGCCGACCTGCTCGGGGCGCCGGACCCGCGGGGCGGCCGGCTGTCCGCGCTGCCGGGAGCGGGCGCAGCGGGGGGTGTGGGGTTCGCCCTCGCGCTCCTCGGGGCGCGCCTGCTGCCGGGCGCCCGCCTCGTCGCCGACGCGGTCGACCTGCCCGCGCGCATCGCTGCGCACGACCTCGTCGTCACGGGGGAGGGCCGCACCGACTGGCAGTCGCTGCACGGCAAGGTCGTGGCCGAGGTCGCGGCGCGCGCGCTGTCGTCCGCGGTGCCCGTGGTCGTCGTGTCGGGGGAGGTCCTCGTGGGGCGTCGCGAGCTCTCGGCCGCAGGCGTCACCGCCGCGTACGCCGTCGCGGAGGGCCCCGCCGCCGTGCAGGCGGCGCTCGCGGACCCGGCGGGGACGCTGCGCGCCAGGACCGCCCGTGTGGCGCGCACCTGGTCGCCCGCACGCGCCACGTGACGTACCGCGGGCGGCGTCCCGCGGGGACGGCGGCGAGCACCCCCGACCTCGTCCGCGGCGCAGCGTAGGCTGGACGGGAACAACGTTCCGAGCGACGGTGTTGGCGTCGAGGAAGAACGTTCTGGCGAACCCGGGAGTGACATGAGCGAGACCACGCAGACCGCGACGCACGGCGTCCAGCTCACCGACGTGGCTGCCGGCAAGGTGCGCAGCCTGCTCGAGCAGGAGGGGCGCGACGACCTGCGCCTGCGCGTCGCCGTGCAGCCCGGCGGGTGCTCGGGCCTGATCTACCAGCTCTACTTCGACGAGCGTCTGCTCGACGGTGACGCGACGCGCGACTACGACGGCGTCGAGGTCGTCGTGGACCGTATGAGCGTCCCGTACCTCGACGGCGCGACGATCGACTTCGCGGACACGATCGAGAAGCAGGGCTTCACGATCGACAACCCCAACGCGGGCAGCGCCTGCGCGTGCGGCGGCTCCTTCAGCTGACGCCACCTGGTCCGGTCGCACGGGCCCGTACCCCTCGGGGTGCGGGCCCGTGCGCGTCCCCGCGGTCGCTACCGGATCCCGGAACTGGAGCGACCCCGGGACGCTCAGGCGCCCAGCGCCGCGCGCACGTCGGCGACGGCCCGGGGCAGCTCGTCGCAGAACCGGTGGACGTCGGCCGCGTCGACGTCCGGCGGCAGCGACAGCCGGACGTTGCCCTGCGTGAGCACGCCCATCGCCGCGAGCACGTGGCTCGGCTCGAGGGTGCTCGACGTGCACGCGGACCCGGAGCCGACCCCGAAGCCGGCGCGGTCCAGCCGGTCGACGATCGCCTCGCCGTCGACGTAGAGGCAGGAGAAGGTCACGACGTGCGGCAGCCGGTCGACCGGGTCGCCGACGACCTGGACGTCGGGCACCTCGGCCGCGACGCGGCGTCGGACGACGTCGACCAGCGCGCGTCGGTGGGCGTCGGCGGCGTCACGTCGCGCCACGGCCTCCTGCAGCGCCACCGCGGCGGCCAGCGCCACGGGCACGTGGACACCGCCGGGGGACCAGCGCTCGTCGTCCTCCGGCCAGTCGGGGCTGCGCCGCACGCCGGTGCGCGTGACCACCACCCCCAGCGGCGGCCCGCCCCAGTCGCCCGCGTCGGCCACCATCACGTCACCGGCGCGACCGACGTCGACGTGCCCCGCGCTCGCGCCCACGTCCACCAGCAACGGCACCCCCGCGGCCCGCAGGGCGGCGTGCACGTCGTCGACGGGCTGCCGCGTGCCCACCTCGCCGTTCGCGTGCTGCAGCACAGCGAGGGCCGTGCCCGGGCCCGCCGCCGCGACGAGGTCGGCCGGGGCGACCCGGCCCTGGGCGTCCACCCCGACCGTGCGCACCTGCCCGCCGCCGCGCGTCGCGACGAACGCGGCGGCGTGGTGCACCGCGGCGCGCTCCACGGCGCTGACGACGACGTCCGTCCCCGCGCGTCGCCGGCCGCGCGCGACGGAGCGGACGGCGCCGTGCAGCGCGAGCGTGTGCGTCGGGAGCAGGTCGACCTCGTCCGGCCGGGCCCCGAGCGACGCGGCGAGGGCCTCGCGCGCACCGTCGAGGAGCAGCCGCGCGCGGCGCCCCTCGGCGAACAGGCGTCGCGGGTCCGCCCAGCCCTGGTCGAGCGCCTCGAGGAGGGCCGCCCGGGCCGGGGTGCTCAACGGCGAGTGACCGGCGACGTCGAGCACGACGCGGTGCGCGCGTGCCGCGGACGGGGTGGACCCGGGAGTGCTCACGCGGGCACGGTAGCCCGTCCGTCGTGCCGCACCGTCGCGGTGCCGACGGTGGACGGTGTGTGACGGTGCTGACACCACGTCGTCAAACGTGCGGCGCAGCACGTGGGCGCTGCCGGGGGGCGCTAGGCTGAGCCGGTCGAGGACGAAGGTCCCACACGGTTGCGCGCCCACGCAGGGGTCGTCGTCGGTGGGACGCGAGTGGAAGGTTCCCCGTGCACCCGGTTCCCCCCCGCCGCACCCGGCACGCTGTCGTCGCCGTGCTGGCCACGGCGCTCGTGCTCGTGCTCAGCGGCTGCTCCGAGTCGGTCCAGCGAGGCTGGCTCCCCGGCTACTCCGACCAGGAGGTCACCGACCAGACAGGTCGCGTGGTCTCGCTGTGGGTCGGCTCGTGGATCGCCGCGCTCGCCGTCGGCGCCATCACGTGGGGCCTGATCCTGTGGTGCGTCGCGGTGTACCGCAAGCGCAAGGACGACCACACGCTGCCGGTGCAGCTGAGGTACCACGTCCCGCTCGAGATCATGTACATCCTGCTGCCCGTGGTGATGGTGGGCGTGCTCTTCTACCACACCAACGAGGACACCCTCGCGCTCCAGGACACCTCGGCCGAGCCCGACGTGAACATCCAGGTCGTCGGCAAGCAGTGGAGCTGGGACTTCAACTACCTCGACGAGGACGTCTACGAGACCGGGCAGCACGCGCAGGACATCGGCGGTGACGCCGCCGAGCTGGGCGAGCAGGTCACGCTGTACCTGCCGGTCGACCAGCGCGTCGAGTTCACGCTCGACTCGCGCGACGTCATCCACTCCTTCTGGATCCCCGAGTTCCTCTACAAGCAGGACATGATCCCGGGGCACACCAACACGTTCCAGGTCACGCCGACCCGTGAGGGTGTCTACCGCGGCAAGTGCGCGGAGCTCTGCGGCGAGGAGCACTCCGGGATGCTGTTCAACGTCGAGGTCGTGTCCCAGGAGGAGTACGACGCCCACATGGAGGAGCTGCGTGAGCGTGGCCAGACGGGCGTGCTCGGCCTCGAGTACAGCCGGCAGCAGGACCTGAACGACGTGGCGGAGGGCGAGCACTGATGGCGGCGCACACCGAGGTCATCCCCGGCCTGTCGCCCCGGCGGCAGACGCTGGGACGGACGGTCGTGAAGTGGATGACCTCCACCGACCACAAGACGATCGGGTACATGTACCTGATCACGTCGTTCGTGTGGTTCGCGATCGGCGGCATCCTGGCGCTGCTCATCCGCGCCGAGCTGTTCCAGCCCGGGATGGACCTGTTCCAGTCGAAGGAGCAGTACAACCAGGCGTTCACCATGCACGGCACGATCATGCTGCTGCTGTTCGCGACGCCGCTGTTCGCGGGCTTCGCCAACATCATCATGCCGCTGCAGATCGGCGCCCCGGACGTCGCGTTCCCGCGCCTCAACATGTTCGCGTACTGGCTGTACCTGTTCGGCGGCCTCATCGCCGCCGCAGGCTTCCTCACGCCGCAGGGCGCGGCCTCGTTCGGCTGGTTCGCGTACGCGCCGCTGTCCAACCAGATGTACTCACCCGGGCTCGGGGGAGACCTGTGGGTCTTCGGCCTGGCGCTCACCGGGTTCGGCACCATCCTCGGCGCGGTCAACTTCATCACCACGGTCGTCACGATGCGCGCGCCCGGCATGACGATGTTCCGGATGCCGATCTTCACCTGGAACATCCTGGTGACGTCGTTGCTGGTGCTCATGGCGTTCCCGCCGCTGGCCGCCGCGCTCTTCGCGCTCGGCGCCGACCGGCGCCTGGGAGCCCAGGTGTTCAACCCGGACAACGGCGGAGCGCTGCTGTGGCAGCACCTGTTCTGGTTCTTCGGGCATCCGGAGGTCTACATCATCGCCCTGCCGTTCTTCGGCATCGTGACCGAGATCCTGCCGGTGTTCAGCCGCAAGCCCGTGTTCGGCTACAAGGGCCTGGTCTACGCGACGATCGCGATCGCGGCGCTGTCGGTCACCGTGTGGGCGCACCACATGTACGCCACCGGCGCGGTCCTGCTGCCGTTCTTCGCCTTCATGACGATGCTCATCGCTGTGCCGACCGGAGTGAAGTTCTTCAACTGGATCGGCACGATGTGGCGCGGCAAGCTCACGTTCGAGACGCCGATGCTGTGGGCGATCGGCTTCCTCGTCACGTTCCTCTTCGGCGGCCTGACGGGCGTCATCCTGTCGAGCCCCGCGCTGGACTTCCACCTGTCCGACACGTACTTCGTCGTCGCCCACTTCCACTACGTGGTGTTCGGCACGGTCGTGTTCGCGATGTTCGCCGGCTTCTACTTCTGGTGGCCCAAGTTCACCGGACGCATGCTCGACGAGCGGCTCGGCAAGATCCACTTCTGGCTGCTGTTCGTCGGCTTCCACATGACGTTCCTCATCCAGCACTGGCTCGGCGTCGTGGGGATGCCCCGCCGGTACGCCGACTACTCGCCGGCGGACGGCTTCACGTGGATGAACCAGGTCTCGACCGTGGGTTCCGCGATCCTGGCCGCGTCGACGCTGCCGTTCCTCTGGAACGTCTACGTCACCTGGCGCAACGCGCCCAAGGTCACGGTCGACGACCCGTGGGGCTACGGCGGGTCGCTGGAGTGGGCGACGAGCTGCCCCCCGCCGCGCCACAACTTCACGTCGCTGCCGCGGATCCGTTCCGAGCGTCCGGCCTTCGACCTGCACCACCCGGAGGTCGCGGCGATGGACCACGTCGCACCGGACGACCCGGGGCCGCTGGACTGGGCGCCGCAGCAGAGCGGTGAGCGAGAGCTCGCCGAGGAGCGCGTCGCCCGGGGGACCGGCGAGGAGCACCAGTCGTCGGCGACGATCGTCGAGGACGACATCGAGGACGTGCGTGACCGCCGCGAGGGGGACGAGCGATGAAGATCGAGGCGAAGCTCTTCCTGTACGGCGTGCTCTTCTTCTTCCCCGTGGGGCTGATCTACGGCCTCTGGAGCGACGGCGAGGCGGTCGGCACCGTCAGCATCCCGCTCGTCGGGGGTCTGGTCGGCATGATCGGCGGCTACTTCGCGCTGCTCGCCCGGCGCATCGACGCCCGTCCCGAGGACGACGAGCTCGGTGAGATCGAGCAGGGCGCCGGCAACCAGGGCACGTTCAGCCCGTGGAGCTGGTGGCCGCTGGTCGTGGCCCTCGGTGGCTCGGTCGCCTTCCTCGCGATGGCCGTCGGCTGGTGGCTCATGATCCCGGCCGCCGTGCTGGGCATCGTGGGACTGGTCGGCTGGATGTTCGAGTACTCGCGCGGCCAGCACGCGCACTGAGGTTCAGCCCGACGAGGGTCGACCCGTCAGGACGGTCCGTCACCGCAAGGTGGCGGGCCGTTCGCGTACCCGCGGACGGCACGCCGCTGCGCCGCGGACGCCTCACCGCTGCACCCAGGGTGCTGCGGGTGTGAGGGCAGCTCGGGTGGTGGCGGCGAGGTGGTAGGAGTCGGTGCCGGTCGAGGATGCTCCCACCGAAGGTGAGGCGGTCGACGATCGCGGCGCACAGACGTGGGTCGGTGAAGGTCGTGCCCCAGCCGGAGAACGACTCGTTGGACCCGATGGCGATGCTGTTGGCCTTTTCGCGTTCGGTCAGGACCTGGAAGAGCAGCTCGGCGCCGCGGCGGGGCTACCCGGGCGTCTTCTGGGCCGAAGTCGCTGGACTCGTGCGTGTCGTGCCCCTAGCGTGCTCGCCGTGGCAGACAGTCCGACGCACGTGTGGTGGTTGTACGGGGCTCCCTGCGTGGGCAAGTCGGCGACCGCGTGGGAGCTGTTCGCCCACCAGCTGGAGGGGGAACCCCGCGGCTACTTCGACATCGACCAGCTGGGCATCTGCTACCCCCAGCCCCACGACAACGCCGAGCGGCGCGCCATGAGGTATCGGGCGGCAGGTGTGCTGGTGCGCCACCTGGCGCGCGCGGGTGCACGCACCGTCGTCGTCTCAGGAGTGCTCGAGCCGGGCTCGCACGACGAGGTCGTGGAGGCGCTGCGGCCGGCCGCGGTGACCTTCTGCCGTCTGCGCGCCGACCCGGACGTGCTGCGTCCGCGACTGCAGCGGAGGTACGGACCGCAGGACGTCGCCCGGGCCCTTGCCGAGGCCGGTGTCTGGGACGAGCTGGACAACGGACAGCCCGTCGTCGAGTCCGCACGGGCCGTGGGCGAGGTGGCCGGCCAGGCCCTTGCGGTGTTCCAGGACGCGACGCGCGTGTCGTCCTCCACGGCGTCGCAGGTGCCTATGGCGCCCGCGGTCGAGCCGCCGGACCCTGCAGGCGCGCCGTCACGCGCCGTGCTGATCTGTGGCGCCACGGGCGTGGGCAAGTCCACGCTGGCCTTCGGGCTGACGATGCAGGGATGGGCCACCGGACGCAGCTGCGCCTTCCTGGACCTGCAGCAGATCGCCTTCGTCGACGGCGTGGAACCTCTGTCGGATGACGGGTCCTCGGCGACCGCCGCCGCCGTCGCGGACCTGTGGCAGACGTACCGGCGTGCCGGCGCCGCGGACCTCGTGCTCAACGGGGACGTCGAGTCCGCCGAGTCCGTCGAGCGCTACCGGCAGGCCCTGGGGGCGACGCCGCTGCTCGTCGTCCGGCTGCGGGCAGGACGTGAGCAGCTGCGTCGACGTCTGACCGCCCGCAGCCGCGGTGGGGGTGGCCCGGAGCTGGCCGGCGACGGGCTGCGCGGGATCGACGCGGCTGCCGTCGACGCCGTGCTCGACGCCGCAATCACGTCCCAGCACCGGATGGACGCGGCGGAGGTGGCCGACATCGTCGTGGAGACGGGTGAGGACGACGCGGACGTCCTGGTGGAGCGCCTGGTCCGGATACGCGAGGAACACCTCCTGCCCTGAACGGGGTTCCTGGGTGCGTCGGCGAACGTGAAGCCGATCGGCAAGGGCGTGGACGCGTTCTCGGCTTGCGACGGCAGGGTCGTCGTCGTCTCCGGGCCGCACTCACACCCGCACCCGCGGCCTCTCGCCGCGGAGCAGGCCGTACGCGTCCCCCCACACGGCGTACGCGTTCCCCTCCGGTGCTCCTGCCGGTGTCCCTGGTCCCGCTCGCGTCCTGCACGGCCCGTGCGTGTCGTGGCGCGGAACGACCGCGGCCGCCCCCCCCCGGGGGGGGGCACCTGCGCGCTGCTCGGCTCGACCTGGCGGCACGGATGATGGCACCGGGCAGCGACGGTGTGGCGCGTCGCCGCGCCGTCGCCGACCTGGTGGTCGGCGCGCTCGCGCGGTTGTGGACCGAGGCGACCGAGGGACGCGACGTGCAGGGTGTCGCGCTCGGCGTCGTCGGGAGCGTGGGACGCGGCGACGCGAGCCCCGTCTCGGACCTCGACCTGCTGCTCGTGCACGAGGGGAGGGGGCACTCCTCCGACGAGATCTCACGGCTCGCCGAACGGCTCTGGTACCCGATCTGGGACGCGGGCCTCGACCTGGACCACTCGGTCCGGTCGCTCGCGCAGTGCCGGCAGGTGGCCTCGAAGGACCTGCCGGCGGCGGTGGGGCTGCTCGAGCTCCAGCCGGTCGCGGGCGACGGCGCGGTCGTCGCCCGCGCGACGTCGGCCCTGCTCGCCGACTGGCGGTCGGCAGCACGCCGCCGGCTGCCCGAGCTGCTCGCCTCGACGCGCCAGCGCGCCGACCGGCACGGCGAGCTGGCCTACCTGGTCGAGCCCGACCTCAAGGAGGCGCGCGGCGGCATCCGCGACGCCGTCGTGCTGTCGGCGCTCGCCGCCACGTGGCTCACGGACCGTCCGCACGGTGCGGTCGACCACGCCTACGCCCACCTGCTCGACGTGCGCGACGCGGTGCAGGTCGTGACGCGACGGCACACCAACCGGCTGCTCCAGGCCGACCAGGACGAGGTGGCCTCGCTCGTCGGCTTCGACGACCGTGACGACCTGCTCGCGTCGATCGCGGAGTCCGGACGGGTCATCTCCTACGCGCTGGACACGACCGCGCGCAACGCGCGCCAGGCGCTGCAGCGGCCGGCGCGCACGCCCCTGCTGGTGCGCGGGCGGCGCACACCGCCCCGGCTGCGCACGATCGGCGAGGGGCTCGTCGAGCACGACGGCGAGATCGTGCTGTCGGTCGACGCCCGCCCCGCGGACGACCCCGTGCTGTCCCTGCGCGCGGCTGCTGCGGCGACCCGGACGGGCCTGGTCCTGTCGCCCGTCACGGTCGCGAGCCTCGAGGCCACCCCGCCGCTGCCCACGCCGTGGCCCCGCGCGGCACGGCAGCACCTCCTGCACCTGCTGGGCTCCGGCCCCGCCCAGGTGCCGGTGTGGGAGGCGCTCGACCTCGCGGGCGTCGCGACGACGTGGATCCCGGAGTGGGCCGGCGTGCGCAACCGGCCGCAGCGCTCGGCCATCCACCGCCACACGGTCGACCGGCACCTCGTCGAGACGGTCGCGCGCGCGAGCCGGGACCGGCGCGCGGTGGAGGCTCCCGAGACCCTGCTGCTCGCCGCGCTCCTTCACGACATCGGCAAGCGCGCGGGTGCGGGCGACCACTCGGTCGAGGGTGCGCGGCTCGCGGGGCCGATCGTCGCGCGGATGGGCTTCGGGCCCCAGGTCGCGGCCGACGTGACCCGGCTCGTGCGCGAGCACCTGACGCTCTCCGAGCTCGCGACGACGGCCGACCACGAGGACCCCGCGACGGTTGCGCGGCTGCTCGACGCGGTCGACCACCGGGTGGACCTGCTCGCGCTCCTGCGTGCGCTGACCGAGGCCGACGCGTCCGCGGCGGGCCCGGTGGCGTGGACCGCGTGGCGCGCCACCCTCGTCGACGACCTCGCCGCCCGGGCCACGCGTGCGCTGGCGGGTACCCTGGGACGTCCGTAGCCGTCCCGCCGATCACCGCGAGGCCCAGGTTGTTCGCCACCCTCTCCGACCGTCTCACCTCGACGTTCAAGAACCTCCGTGCGAAGGGTCGCCTGTCCGAGGCGGACATCGACGCGACGATCCGTGAGATCCGACGTGCGCTGCTCGACGCCGACGTCGCGGTCCCGGTCGTGCGTCAGTTCACCGGAGCCGTGCGCGAGCGCGCGCTCTCGTCCGAGGTGTCGGGGGCGCTGAACCCCGCGCAGCAGGTCGTCAAGGTGGTCAACGACGAGCTCGTGGCGATCCTCGGCGGACAGACGCGCACCCTCGCGTTCGCGAAGCAGCCGCCGACCGTCATCATGCTCGCCGGCCTCCAGGGCGCCGGCAAGACGACGCTCGCGGGCAAGCTCGCGCTGTGGCTCCGCGAGCAGGGGCACACGCCGCTCCTGGTCGCCGCCGACCTCCAGCGTCCCAACGCGGTGACGCAGCTGCAGGTCGTCGGCGAGCGCGCGGGCGTGCCCGTCCACGCGCCGCACCCGGGCAACCAGGGCGCCGACGACGTCCTGCCGGCCGGGGCGGACCCGGTCGCGGTCGCGCGCGCCGGCCTCGAGACCGCGCGCCAGAAGCAGTACGACGTGGTCATCGTCGACACCGCGGGACGCCTCGGCGTCGACGCCGAGCTCATGGCCCAGGCGTCCGACATCCGCGACGCCGTGGACCCCGACGAGGTCCTGTTCGTCGTCGACGCGATGATCGGCCAGGACGCCGTGACGACCGCGCAGGCGTTCGCCGACGGCGTCGGCTTCACCGGCGTCGTCCTGTCGAAGCTCGACGGCGACGCCCGCGGTGGTGCGGCCCTGTCGATCGCCAGCGTCACGGGCCGTCCGATCATGTTCGCCTCCACCGGTGAGAAGCTCACCGACTTCGAGGTGTTCCACCCCGACCGCATGGCCTCGCGCATCCTCGACATGGGTGACGTCCTCACCCTCATCGAGCAGGCCGAGAAGGCGTTCGACGCCGAGCAGACCGAGAAGATGGCGGGCAAGCTCGCGTCGGGCGAGGACTTCACGCTCGAGGACTTCCTCGT
The DNA here is from genome assembly GCF_014836445.1 of Cellulomonas avistercoris. Taxonomy (GTDB): domain Bacteria; phylum Actinomycetota; class Actinomycetes; order Actinomycetales; family Cellulomonadaceae; genus Cellulomonas; species Cellulomonas avistercoris. Next base: position 48,033 of record NZ_JACSQV010000009.1, on the reverse strand, counting down.
GCAGATGCAGCAGCTCAAGAACATGGGCTCGATCAAGAAGATGTTCGGCATGCTGCCGGGCATGGGGCAGATGCGTGAGGCCCTGGAGAACTTCGACGAGCGCGAGGTCGACCGCATCGAGGCGATCATCCGCTCGATGACGCCGGGCGAGCGGCAGAATCCCAAGATCATCAACGGCTCGCGCCGCGCGCGCATCGCCCGCGGGTCCGGCACCACGACCAGCGAGATCAACCAGCTCCTCGAGCGGTTCGACGGGGCCCGCAAGATGATGCGCCAGATGGCCAAGGGCGGCGGCATGCCCGGCGGGATGCCCGGGATGGGCAACCTGCCCGGCATGGGGGGCAAGAAGTCGCGGGGTCGTCAGGCGCCGCAGCCGAAGCGCGCCAAGGGTGCCCGGTCCGGCAACCCGGCCAAGCGCGCGGAGCAGGAGCGGGCCGCCGCGGCGCGCGCCGCGGGCGCGGCCCCCCCCGCGCCGGCGGGGTCCGCGGTCGGTCTCGGCGGGGGCGC
>NZ_JACSQV010000009.1:0-47516 GCF_014836445.1 Cellulomonas avistercoris | reverse complement strand
CCCGCCGCGGGGGGGGGGGGCGGGGGGGGGGGCGGGGGGGCCGCGGCCCCGCCCCCCGACGCCCCGTTCGACCCGGCGGAGCTGCCCGCGGGCCTGGGTGACCTCTTCAAGGGCCGCTGACCCGCGTGATCACGCACCTGCGCGGCACGGTCGTCCTCGGCGACGACCAGGAGGTCGGCGAGGCCTGGATCGTCGGGGACCGGCTCACGCTCGAGCAGCCCGTCTCGCCGGCTGAGGCCGTGCTCGAGGGCTGGGTGCTGCCGGGGCTCGTCGACGTGCACTGCCACATCGGGCTCGCCGCCGACGGTGCGGTGGACCCCGCGACGGCCGAGGCCCAGGCCCGGGCCGACCGGGACTCCGGCGTGCTGCTCGTGCGGGACGCCGGGTCGCCCGCCGACACCCGCTGGGTCGACGGCCGCGCCGACCTGCCGCGGCTGCTGCGCGCCGGTCACCACCTCGCGCTCACCAAGCGCTACCTGCGCCACTACGGCCGCGAGCTCACCGACCCGTCGCAGCTGCCGCAGGCCGTGCGCGAGGAGGCCGCGCGGGGCGACGGCTGGGTCAAGCTCGTCGCCGACTGGATCGACCGTGACCTCGGGGCGGACGGGGACCTGCGCCCGCTGTGGCCGGCCGACGTCCTGGCCGAGGCCGTCGCCGTCGCGCACGCCGCGGGTGCGCGCGTCACCGCGCACACCTTCAGCCACGAGGCGATCGACGACCTGCTCGACGCCGGCGTGGACGGCCTCGAGCACGCGACCGGTGCCACGCCCGAGCAGATCGCCCGCATCGCGGCCGCGGGCGTCCCGGTGACCGCGACGCTCCTGCAGGTCGGGCAGTTCGAGGCCATCGCGGCGCAGGGCGAGGCCCGCTACCCGCGCTTCGCCGCGCGCATGCGCGCGATGCACGCCCGCCGGTACGACCACGTGCGCGACCTGCACGACGCGGGCGTCCCCGTGCTCGTGGGGACCGACGCCGGCGGGACGATCGCACACGGCCACGTCGCGGACGAGGCGGCCGAGATGGTCCGCGCCGGGATCCCCGCGCACGACGTGGTGGCCGCCGCCTCGTGGCGTGCCCGCGCCTGGCTGGGCGTGCCCGGCATCGCCGAGGGCGAGAGCGCGGACGTCGTCGTGTACGGCACCGACCCGCGCGTCGACGTCGGCGCGCTGGCCGGTCCGAGGGCCGTCGTGCTGCGGGGCGTCCGGGTCCGCTGACGCACCTGCGCCCGGCCGTTTGGGCGAGCACGCCGCGTCTGGCAGAATGGTCGGCTGTACTCGGTCCGCGCAGCCCCTCTACCTGCTCGGTGCCCGTGTCCTCCGGCCGGACCGGCGCGCCCACCCCCACGGGTCGCACCGCCTGGCCACCCCAGCAGACATCAGGAGAACACCACCTCGTGGCAACGAAGATCCGTCTCAAGCGCCTGGGCAAGATCCGCGCGCCGTACTACCGCATCGTCGTCGCCGACTCGCGCACCAAGCGCGACGGTCGTGTGATCGAGGAGATCGGCAAGTACCACCCGACCGAGGAGCCGTCCCTCATCGAGATCACCTCGGAGCGGGCGCAGTACTGGCTGGGCGTCGGCGCCCAGCCGACCGAGCAGGTGCAGGTGCTGCTCAAGATCACCGGTGACTGGCAGAAGTTCAAGGGCCTCCCCGGCACCGAGGGCACCCTGCGTGTCAAGGAGCCCAAGGTCGACCCGAAGGCCGCCGTCGAGGCTGCCGCGCTGGACGCCGAGAAGGTCAAGGCGAAGGCGTCGGAGAAGAAGGCTGCCGCCGCGCAGGAGCCCGCCGAGCAGGCTGCTCCCGCCGAGGACGAGCAGGCCTGATGCTCGCCGACGCGCTCGAGCACCTGGTGCGCGGCATCGTCGACCACCCGGACGACGTGCACGTGCGCTCGTCGTCGCTGCGCCGGGGGGAGATGCTCGAGGTGCGTGTGCACCCCGAGGACCTCGGGCGCGTCATCGGGCGTGGCGGCCGGACCGCTCGCGCGCTGCGCACGGTGGTCGGGGCGCTGTCGCCCGACGGTGCCGTGCGCGTCGACGTGGTCGACGTCGACCGGCGCTGACCGCAGACACCGACGGCCCGGTCCCTCGACGCGGGCCCGGGCCGTCGTCGTCCCCGACACGTCGGGGGAGGGAGTGACATGCTGCTGACCGTCGCCCGGATCGGGCGTCCCCACGGTTTGCGCGGGGAGGTCGCGCTGGACGTGCGCACCGATGCGCCGCAGGAGCGTCTGGTCGTGGGCGCCCGCTTCGCCACCGAGCCCGCGGCCGCCGGGCCCCTCGTGGTCGCGCAGGTGCGCGACGCGCAGGGCCGGTGGTACGCCACGTTCGAGCAGGCGTCCGACCGCGAGGGCGCCGAGGCGCTGCGCGGCGTCGCGCTGGTGGTCGAGTCCGACGACGAGCCGCACGACGACGACGGCTGGTACCCGCACGAGCTGGTCGGCCTACGTGCCGAGCACGTCGCCGACGGGCGGCTCCTGGGGGAGGTCGTGGGCCTCGAGCACCTGCCGGCGCACGACGTGCTCGTCCTGCGCGAGCCCGACGGCGCGCGGACGCTCGTGCCGTTCGTCGAGGCCATCGTGCCCGTCGTCGACGTCGCGGGCTCGCGTGTCGTGCTGGACCCGCCCGGTGGGCTCCTCGCCGCCGACGCCGAGAACCTCGTGGTCAGCGACGAGACCCGCGGCACGACGCCCGACGAGGTCTGACGTGCGCATCGACGTCGTCACGATCTTCCCGGAGTACCTCGCACCGCTCGAGCTGTCGCTGGTCGGCAAGGCCCGCACGTCGGGTCTGCTGGACCTGCGGGTCCACGACCTGCGCACGTGGACCGACGACCGCCACCGCACGGTCGACGACACGCCCTTCGGGGGCGGCGCCGGCATGGTCATGCGACCGGACGTCTGGGGCCGGGCGCTCGACGACGTGCTGACGCCCGAGGCGCACCTGCTCGTCCCGTCGCCCGCCGGCGCGCCCTTCACGCAGCGCACCGCCGAGACGTGGGCCACCGAGCAGCACCTGGTCCTCGCGTGCGGACGGTACGAGGGGATCGACTCCCGCGTCGTGGAGCACTACGCCGCGCGCACCCGCGTCACCGAGGTGTCGCTCGGTGACTACGTCCTGAACGGCGGCGAGGTCGCGGCGCTGGTCGTCGTCGAGGCCGTCGCCCGTCTCCTGCCCGGCGTCGTGGGCAACCCCGCGTCGCTCGTGGAGGAGTCCCACGGCGCGGCCGGCCTCCTCGAGTACCCGGTCTACACGAAGCCTCCCTCGTGGCAGGGGCACGACGTCCCCGAGGTCCTGCTCTCCGGGCACCACGCCCGCATCGCCCGCTGGCGGCGCGACGAGGCGCTGCGCCGGACCGCCGCGCGCCGCCCCGACCTCCTCGAGGCGCTCGACGCGGGGGAGTGGGACCGGCACGACCTCGAGGTCCTCGCCGCGTGCGGGTGGCGGCTCGTGGACGGTCGGCTGCGCGCGGAGCCGGGCGCCGACGCGGGACCCGTCGAGGGCTGAGGTCCGCCGGTCGGATTGGGTCGGGTGAGGGCCGCTGTGGCAGACTGTCTCCTCGGTGTGCGTCCGCCGCCTCTCTGCCGCAGGGGAGAGCGCTCGTGACGCGTGGACCGGACCGGCATCCGCCGGGGCCCCGGTCCGGACCGACAGACCCGAACCACGGGCTCGTGCCCTGCCCCGGCAGCGCGTGCGCCCGTCGATCACGTACCTGACCTGCGGCAGGGCGGGGAAGCGACACGACATGCAGACGCTCGACGCTATCGACGCAGCATCGCTGCGGCAGGACCACCCGGACTTCCGCCCCGGTGACACCCTCAAGGTCAACGTGAAGGTCGTCGAGGGCAACCGCTCGCGCATCCAGGCCTTCCAGGGTGTCGTCATCGCCCGCCAGGGTGCCGGCGTGCGCGAGACCTTCACGATCCGCAAGATCAGCTTCGCCGTCGGCGTCGAGCGGACCTTCCCGCTGCACACGCCGTCGATCGACACGATCGAGGTCGTCACCCGCGGTGACGTGCGCCGCGCGAAGCTGTACTACCTGCGCTCGCTGCGCGGCAAGAAGGCGAAGATCAAGGAGAAGCGCGAGAACGCTCCGGCCAAGAAGCGCTGACCAGCGCTTCCCGGTCCTGGGCGCGCGCGCCCACGGCACGTCGCGACGGGCGGTCACCCTCGGGTGGCCGCCCGTCGTCGTCCCCGGGCGGCGGCACGGCGGGCGTCCAGGTGACGTCCTGGCAGGTCTCGCGACGTGGCCGAGGGACCCGTCCGGCGCGGGTCCGTGCCAGAGTGTGTCGGTGACCGAGTTCCGATCCGACGCCACGGGGCCGCTGTCGTCGTCGAGCCGTCCCGCCGACACGCCCCCGACCGCCGCGCGCCCCCTGTGGACGCCCACGGGCGCCCACGGTGGCGGTGCGGGTCAGGACTGGTCGTCCCGCTCGCGGGACGAGGCGGCCGGGGGGGACGACGCGGCCACGCCGCACCGCGACCGCGACGCCGTGCGCCGGCGTCCCGCCACGGCGTGGTCGTGGGTGCGCGAGACCGCGATCATCCTCGTCAGCGCGCTGGTCCTGTCGCTCGTCGTCAAGACGTTCCTCGTGCAGGCGTTCTTCATCCCGTCGCAGTCGATGGAGATGACGCTCGTGAAGAACGACCGGATCCTGGTCAGCAAGCTCACGCCCGGCCCGTTCGACCTCGAGCGCGGCGACGTCGTGGTGTTCAAGGACCCGGGCGGGTGGCTCCCGCCCGCGATCGAGGCTCCGCGAGGGCCCGTGGCCGAGGCCGTCAACGAGGGCCTGACGTTCATCGGCCTGCTGCCGCAGGACGCCGGGGAGCACCTCGTCAAGCGCGTCATCGGGCTGCCCGGCGACCACGTCGCGTGCGTCGGCCCGGGGGAGCCCATCACCGTCAACGGCGTCCCGATCGACGAGCCGTACCTGGCGCCCGGCTCGCAGCCGAGCGAGAAGGAGTTCGACATCGTCGTCCCGCCGAACTCGCTGTGGGTCATGGGCGACAACCGGCAGCAGTCGGCGGACTCGCGGTTCAACATGGGCAAGGCCGGCGGCGGGTCCGTGCCCGTCGACAACGTCGTCGGTGTCGCGTTCGTGACCGTGTGGCCGGTCGACCGGTTCACGCTGCTGCGCAACCCGTCCGCGACGTTCGCCGACGTGCCCGACGCGGGATGACGACGGCGGGTACCGAGACCGCCGCCCGGGCGTCCGGGCGGACGGTGCGTCGTGCCCCGCGGCCCGCTCCGCACCTGCGCCACGAGCGCGCGCTGCTGCGCACCGGGCTGCGCTACGTCGCCGGCATGGACGAGGTGGGGCGCGGGTCGCTGGCCGGTCCCGTCTCCGTGGGCGTCGTGGTCGTCGACGTCGCGACACGGTCGGCCCCGCGCGGCGTCGCGGACTCCAAGCTGCTGAGCCCCGCCGCGCGCCAGGCGCTGCTGCCCTCGCTCGGCCGCTGGGGCGTCGCGCGCGCCGTGGGGCACGCCTCGCCCGACGAGATCGACGAGCGCGGCATCATCGCGGCGCTGCGCCTGGCGGGGACACGTGCGCTGCGCGAGGTCCTCACGGTCGTCGAGCACGTCGACGCGGTCGTCCTCGACGGGTCGCACGACTGGCTCACCCCGCCGCAGCCCGACCTGTTCGGCACGCAGGACGAGCTGTTCGACCCGCCGCGCGACGTGCCCGTCCCGGTCGTGCACCTCAGGGTCAAGGCCGACCGGTCGTGCGCGAGCGTCGCGGCCGCCAGCGTGCTGGCCAAGTGCGAGCGCGACGCGCTCATGGTGCGACACGCCGCGCTGCACCCCGAGTACCGCTGGGAGGACAACAAGGGCTATGCGGCGCCCGAGCACGTCGCCGCCCTCCGGGAGCACGGCCCGAGCCCTCTGCACCGCCGGTCCTGGCGGCTCCCGACCCTGCAGGAGCCACCGGTCCCGAGCAGCGGGCACGGCTGGGCGACGGACCCCCTGCTGCCGGACCCGGGACCGCACGGACCGTCGTGACGGCGCGATGGGGGATGATGGTCGCGTGAGCGCCGAGGACCTGGAGAACTACGAGACCGACATGGAGCTCGCGCTCTACCGCGAGTACCGCGACGTGGTCGGGCTCTTCTCGTACGTCGTCGAGACCGAGCGACGGTTCTACCTCGCGAACCACGTGGACCTGCAGGTCCGGTCCGCCGCGGGCGAGGTCTACTTCGAGCTCTCGCTCGTCGACGCCTGGGTGTGGGACGTGTACCGCTCGGCGCGGTTCGTGAAGTCGGTCCGGGTCGTGACGTTCAAGGACGTCAACGTCGAGGAGCTCGCCAAGGCGGAGCTGGACCTCGGCTCGGGGACCGGCTTCACCGGCTGACGGCTGCGCGGACGCCACCGCGGACGCCCACCGCGGTCCGGTCCGCGGCGGTGCTCGAGCCGCCCCCAGCCCCCTCCCGCGCACCGCCCGTCCACCGGTCCGGCGCCGCACCGCCCGCTGCCCGACGCCTCCGGGCAGGGTCGGTGCCGGAGGTGGTCGACGTGCGGGCGAAGGACGCGGTCGGACGGTACGGGGAGGACGTGGCGACGGCATTCGTCACGCAGGCGGGATGGACGGTGCTCGCCCGCAACTGGCGGTGCCCGGAGGGCGAGCTCGACATCGTCGCGCTCGACGGGGACGAGGTCGTCGCGATCGAGGTGAAGACGCGGCGCTCGACCGCCTACGGACACCCGGCCGAGGCGGTCACGCACCGCAAGCTCGCGCGGGTGCGCCGGCTCACCGCGCGGTGGCTGAGCGAGCACGACGTCCGGGCCCGGTCGGTCCGGGTCGACGTCATCGCCGTGCTCGTGCAGCGGCAGGGTGCGGCGCGCGTCGAGCACCTCGTCGGGGTGGTCTGAGTGCTCGGGCGCACCCGCGCCGTCGCGCTCGTCGGGCTCGTCGGGCACCTCGTGGACGTCGAGTCGCACCTCGCGCCGTCGCTGCCGGCGTTCACGCTGGTCGGGCTGCCCGACGCGTCGCTGGCCGAGGCGCGTGACCGCGTTCGGGCTGCGGTGACGTCGTCCGGGCTGGCCTGGCCGACGCGCCGCATCACGGTCAACCTCTCACCGGCGACCCTGCCGAAGACCGGTTCCTCGTTCGACCTGGCGGTCGCCGTCGCCACGCTGGCGGGCGCGGGGCTCGTGGACGTGGCGTCCGTGGCGGGCTGGGTCCACCTGGGCGAGCTGGGGCTCGACGGGCGCCTGCGCCCGGTGCGGGGGGTGCTGCCGTCCGTCGCGGCGGCGGTCGCCGCCGGGCACCCGCGGGTCGTCGTGCCGCGTGGCAACGTCGCCGAGGCGCGGCTGGTGCCGGGCGCGCAGGTGCTGGCCGCCGACAGCCTCGCGCAGGTCGCGGTGCACCACGGGGCCGACATCGAGGTGCCGGACGTCGAGCCGGTGCGGGACGTCGTGTCCACGGTGGCGGTGCGCAGCGACCCCGACCTGTCCGACGTGCTGGGGCAGGACGAGGCGCGCTACGGGCTGGAGGTCGCCGCAGCGGGCGGCCACCACCTCCTGATGGTGGGGCCACCCGGTGCCGGCAAGACGATGCTCGCGGCGCGGCTGCCCGGGCTCCTGCCGGACCTCGACGAGGCCGATGCGGTCGAGGTGACCGCGGTGCACTCGGTGGCGGGCACGTTCGACCCGGGGGGCGGGCTGGTGCGTCGACCTCCGTTCGAGGACCCGCACCACACGGCGACGCCCGCGAGCATCGTCGGTGGCGGGTCCGGGCTGCCGCGGCCGGGGGCGGCGTCCCGCGCGCACCGGGGCGTGCTGTTCCTCGACGAGGCTCCCGAGTTCACCTCGGCCGTGCTGCAGACGCTGCGGCAGCCGCTCGAGCACGGTGAGCTGGTGCTGCACCGTGCCGCCGGCACGGCGCGCTACCCGGCGCGCTTCCAGCTCGTCCTCGCCGCCAACCCGTGCCCGTGCGGGCACGCGGTCGGCAAGGGGCTGGCGTGCACGTGCCGTCCGGAGCAGCGACGGCGGTACTTCGGCAAGCTGTCGGGTCCGCTGCTCGACCGCGTCGACCTGCAGCTCGAGGTGCCGGCGGCCCGCGCGGGGGACGTGCCCGGCGAGTGCACCGCGACGGTCGCCGGTCGTGTCGTCGCGGCGCGCGCGGCCCAGCGTGAGCGCTGGCACGGCACGGGGTGGCGCAGCAACGCCGAGGTGCCGGGCCGCGCCCTGCACGCGCGGCTCGGCGCCGACCGGCCGCTGGTGGCCGACCTGGAGCGCGCGGTGGACCGCGGCACCCTGAGCCTGCGGGGCGCCGACCGGGTGCTGCGGGTCGCGTGGACGGTCGCCGACCTCGCGGGCCGTGCCGCCCCGCACCGTCACGACGTCGCGCACGCCCTCGTGCTGCGGACCCGGGGGCACGGGGCATGAGCGCGACCCACCCTCCGGGGCAGCGCGGCGACAGCGACGGTCGCGAGGGCGACCGGCACGCCAGGGCGGTGTGGAGCGCCCTGGCGGAGCCCGGCGACGCCGTGGCCGGGGCGCTGGTCCAGGCGTGCGGCGCGTCCGCGTCGCTGGCCTGGACGGCCGACGCCGTGGCGACCGGGCGCGTCGACTGGTCACGGCTCGAGGAGACGGCCGGCGAGCTCGACGGGGCGCTGCGGCGGCGGGTCGAGACGGCGGTCCGGCGGTGGGCGCCCCGGTGGCGGTCGCTCGACCCCGAGCGGGACCGTGCCGCCGCGTCCCGCTGCGGGGCGCGGCTCGTCGTCCCCGGCGACCCCGCGTGGCCGCGCGGCCTCGACGACCTGGGCGCTCTGGCGCCCTTCGCGCTGTGGGTCCGCGGCGGACCGCCGACGGCCGCCAGGTCCGTGGCGCTCGTCGGTGCGCGAGCCAGCACGACCTACGGCGAGCGCGTGACGGTCGATCTCGCGGTCGAGCTCGCGCGCCGGGGCTGGGTCGTGGTCTCCGGGGGTGCCTACGGCATCGACGCGGCGGCGCACCGGGGTGCCCTGCTGGGCGGGGGAATGACCCACGTGGTGCTCGCCGGCGGCGTGGACCGCGCGTACCCGGTCGGCAACGCGTCGCTCCTCGAGGAGGTGGTGCGCACAGGCGGGAGCCTGGTCAGCGAGGTGCCGCCCGGGTCCACACCCAGCCGGGGACGCTTCCTGCAGCGCAACCGGCTGATCGCGGCTGTCTCGCACGCGACCGTCGTGGTCGAGGCGGCGTGGCGGTCGGGTGCGGCGAGCACGGCGCACCACGCGGCCCGCCTGCTGCGCCCGGTCGGTGCGGTGCCCGGCCCCGTCACGTCGGCCGCGTCGGCGGGGTGCCACCGGCTGCTGCGCGACGGGGTCGCCGTGTGCGTCACCGACGCCGACGAGGTGGCCGAGCTGGCCGGCACCGTGGGTGCGGACCTCGCACCACCACCCCGTCCGGAGGTCACCCGGGCGACCGACGGGCTCGAGCCGCCGGCGCGCCGCGTGCACGACGCCCTGTCACGGCGGACCGCACGCGACGTCGAGCAGGTCGCCGCGCGTGCCGGCGCGACCCTCGCCGAGGCGCGTGCGATGCTCGGTCTCCTCGAGCTCGAAGGCCTCGCGCGACGCGTTGCCGCCGGCTGGGTGGTCACCGACGGACATGAGTAGCGAAGGGGTGAAAAAAAGCGGCTTTCGTGGGAATCCACTCCGGAGGAACGGACATTGTCCACCAATCCGTGCAGTGCATTCGGGCCCGGTGCTGAACGAGCCTTGTCGATCCGGGTGGTGCACGTCACCTTAGGGAGATGCACATGGCGGAGATCACCACAGGGGCGCCCCACCGGGCCCTTCTGTGCAGCGATTTCGCCCTTCACCTGCGCGCCCAGCGCGGCGTCTCGGAGCACACCGTCCGCGCCTATCTCGGCGACGTGGACCACCTGCTGAACCACGCGGTGCGCCACGGCGTCACCCGCGTGGACGAGATCGACATCGCCGTTCTGCGAGGCTGGCTCGCCGCGATGGCGAACGCCGACCTGAGCCGCGCGACGCTCGCCCGCCGGGCGGCGGCCGCCCGGACGTTCTTCAAGTGGGCCACCCACACGAGCCGTGTCGCCACGGACCCGACCCTGCGTCTGGGCACCGCGCGCGCCGCGGGCTCGCTCCCGACGGTCCTGGCCGTCGAGCCCGTCACGCGGCTGCTCGACGCGGCGCGCGATCGCGCCGCCGACGGCGATCCCGTCCACGTGCGCGACTGGGCGGCCGTCGAGCTCCTGTATGCGACCGGTGTGCGCGTCGGTGAGCTCTGCAGCGCCGACGTCGACGACCTGGACCTGGACGAGCTGACCCTGCGGGTCGTCGGCAAGGGCGACAAGCAGCGTGTCGTGCCCTTCGGGCGGCCGGCGTCGCGCGCCGTGCGTACGTGGTTGCAGACCGGGCGTCCGCGCCTGGCGCGCGACGGTGCGCGCGGTGCCCTCCTGCTGGGTCGGCGCGGTGGCCGCATCGACCAGCGGCAGGTGCGCACGGTGGTCCACGAGCTGGCCACGCTCGTCGGTGTCGACGACGTCGCACCCCACGCGCTGCGGCACACGGCCGCGACGCACCTGCTCGAGGGAGGGTCGGACCTGCGCACGGTGCAGGAGATCCTCGGCCACGCGAGCCTGTCGACGACGCAGCGCTACACCCACGTCTCGGCCGAGCGTCTGCGCTCGGCCTTCGAGCTCGCCCACCCGCGGGCCTGACGACCATGACCACCACCCGGGGCGGGGCCCCTTCCCCTCGCCTGACCACCGGCAGCACCAGCACAGATACGGAGCCGACGATGACGGCACTGCACGAAGCCCTCGCCGGTCCTGGCGCTCCCAGCGCGCTGCGTGGCTACCGTCCCGGGACCGCCCCCGCCGGCGTCATCCCGCAGCAGCGGACGGCACCGGCCGACGAGCCGGCGCTCACGGCTGCCGCACCTGCCGACGAGGTCGTCGCGACGCGCTCACCGGTCGACGCCGCCTGGGACCGCTTCACGACGACGCACTGCGCCGAGGCGCGCGAGCTGCTGATCCTCAACTACGTGCCCCTCGTCATGGCGGTCGCGGGGCGGATCGGCATGCGCCTGCCGTCGACCGTCGAGCACGCCGACCTGGTCTCCTACGGGATGTTCGGCCTCATCGACGCGATCGAGAAGTACCGCACCGACCGTGCGGTGAAGTTCGAGTCGTACGCGTCGTCGCGGATCCGCGGCGCGATCATCGACGAGCTGCGGGCGATGGACTGGGTGCCGCGCTCCGTGCGCACCAAGGCCCGTGCGGTGGACCGCGCCTACGGCGAGCTGGAGTCGTCGTTGCACCGTGCGCCGACCGAGGCCGAGGTCGCGCAGCGGCTCGAGCTGCCCGTCGGCGAGCTCCGTGCCGTGTACTCCCAGCTCGCGTCCGTCAACATCGCGGCGCTCGACGAGCTGCTCGCCGGGAGCGACGACCGCCCGGGTGCGGCGACGCTCGCCGACACCCTGGGCGACCGCCGCGCCGACGACCCGGCCGGGTCGGTCGAGGCGCAGGAGACGAAGTACCTGCTCTCGCGCGCGATCGAGTGCCTGGGGGAGCGCGAGCGCCTCGTCGTCGTCCTCTACTACTACGAGAGCATGACGCTCGCGGAGATCGGTCGGGTCCTGGGCGTCACCGAGTCGCGCATCTCGCAGATCCACACGGCGGCCATGGGTCGCCTGCGCACGCGGCTGCGGGACGCCGAGCACGCCTGACCCGCTCTGCAGAGACCTGCGGAGGCTCACGGGAGCGGGAGCAGCACGACCGGTCCGCGGCCGGGGAGCAGCGCCCAGGGGTCGACGTAGGTGTCACCCTCACGCACGCCCCAGTGGAGCGCGGGGACCCCGAGCGCCCCGTCGTGCACCGGCCCGTCGACCGTGCCCAGCGGGTCCCCTGCGACCACACGGGTGCCGGCGCCGACCGGGTCTCCCACGGGTTCGAGGCTGCTGCGACGCCCGTCGTCGTGCAGGACCGACACGACGCCGCGTCCGGCGACCGCGCCCGCGAACGTCACCACGCCGGCCGCGGGCGCCCTCACCGTCGCCCCGGGGGTCGTGACGAGGTCGACGCCGCGGTGCCCGGCGAGCCACGGCCGCGGCGGCGGGTCGAACCCGCGCAGCAGCTGCACGGGCTCGTCCAGGGGTGGGCGGTAGGCGACGGCGGCCGCGACGTCCGGGAGCGCAGGGCTCGTTCCCGGCCACGTCAAGCCCGTCCCGAGCGCGAGCGCGGCACCCAGCACGAGGCCCCGGCGCAGGGCGCCCGGTACGGCGGCGGCAGAGCGGGTGGGGGAGCGCACCGGCCCATCGTGCGAGGCCGCGCCCAGCCGTGGGGCCGAGGGGCGGCCGACTGGGGAGGGACGGTCGGCGGCGGGCGCCTGGGGTCGGGTCGCCGCGCCGGGGTGGCGTGGTGGCGCCCCCGCGTGCCGCGTCCCCGTGCGTTCCGGGCCCTCGCACCGGTGGGCTAGACTGCTCACACGACCGGCCTCTGCCGATCGAATTCGCGTGCCACGACCCCGGTCGTCGTCGTCGATGCTGCGCGTCCCGCGCTCCGCCCTCGGGTGGGCAGGGACCGCGCGGACCGGACGGTGACGGCGGGACATCGTCCGCTGTGGTCCGGGCCCTGTGCCCGGTGCGGGCGCTGTGTGGCACCAGGGGCACGACCACCGGTCGTGCCGACAACCGAGATCGCGGCCCCTCGCGGGTCCGCAGGAGTGCGCGCGCCTCGCGGTGCGCGCCGGAAGGACGTGCCATGGCCGTCGTGACCATGCGCCAGCTGCTCGAGAGCGGTGTCCACTTCGGGCACCAGACCCGGCGCTGGAACCCCAAGATGAAGCGCTTCATCTTCACCGAGCGCAACGGCATCTACATCGTCGACCTGCAGCAGTCGCTGTCCTACATCGACCGCGCGTACGAGTTCGTCTCCCAGACCGTCGCGCACGGTGGGTCGATCCTGTTCGTCGGCACGAAGAAGCAGGCGCAGGAGCCGGTCGCGGAGCAGGCCGCCCGCGTCGGGATGCCCTACGTCAACCAGCGCTGGCTGGGTGGCATGCTCACCAACTTCTCGACCGTGCACAAGCGTCTGCAGCGCCTCAAGGAGCTGGAGCAGGTCGACTTCGACGACGTCGCGGGCTCCTCGCTGACGAAGAAGGAGCTGCTCGTCCTGCGTCGCGAGAAGGACAAGCTCACCAAGACGCTCGGCGGCATCCGTGACATGGCCAAGGTCCCCTCGGCCGTGTGGATCGTCGACACGAACAAGGAGCACCTCGCCGTCAACGAGGCGCGCAAGCTCGGCATCCCGGTCGTCGCGATCCTCGACACCAACTGCGACCCCGACGTCGTCGACTACCCGATCCCGGGCAACGACGACGCGATCCGCGCCGTCCAGCTGCTCACCCGCGTGATCGCCGACGCGGTCGCCGACGGCACGCTCAAGCGCCACTCGGGCGGCAACGCCGCAGCGCAGGGCGGCGAGGCCGCCGCCGAGCCGCTCGCCGAGTGGGAGCGCGAGCTCCTCGCCGGTGCCGAGGCCGGTCTGCAGGACCCGGCGCTCGCGCCGGCAGCCGTCGAGGCCGCCGCCGAGCAGGCCGGTGACGCCGAGGTCGCTCCCGGGACCGCCGGTCCCGACGAGACCGCCGTGGTCCCCGGCCAGGACGCCGCTCCGGCCGTCGAGGCCGCCGCCGCGGCCGAGGCACGCGAGGAGGCAGCCGTCGAGGCTGCCGAGCCCGCCGCCGAGGAGGCCCCGGTCGTCGAGGCCCCCGCCGAGGCCGAGGGCACCGAGCAGGCCTGACGCCCTGCGCCCGCGCGGGCGCCCGGCTCGACCCACGGGTGCGGCGCGGCGACGCGCCGCACCCGGCATGCCGAGGACGTCGGCATGACGAGAACTCGAGGACGGACACCACTGATGGCGAACTACTCGCTGGCAGACATCAAGGCGCTGCGCGAGCGGACCGGCGCGGGCATGATGGACGTGAAGAAGGCGCTCGAGGAGGCCGACGGCGACGCCGACAAGGCCCTCGAGATCATCCGCGTCAAGGGCCTCAAGGGCGTCGGCAAGCGCGAGGGTCGCGCGGCCTCCGACGGCCTGGTCGCGGCGCACGTCGGCCCCACCGCCGACGGTGAGGGTCAGACGGGCGTGCTCGTCGAGATCAACTCCGAGACGGACTTCGTCGCGAAGAACCAGACCTTCATCTCGCTCGCGGAGCGGGTCCTGGCCGCCGCCGTCGCCTCTGGCGCGGCCGACGCCGACGCGCTCCTCGCCGCCGAGTCGGACGGCACGCCCGTGCAGACGGTCGTCGACGAGACGGCCGCGACGCTGGGCGAGAAGGTCGTCGTGCGCCGCGTGGCCCGCCTCGCGGGTGAGCACGTCGAGGTCTACCTGCACAAGGTCAACAAGGACCTCCCGCCGCAGGTCGGCGTCCTGATCGCGACCGACCAGGCCGGTGCCGCGGTCGCCCGCGACATCGCGACGCACGTCGCCGCCTTCTCGCCGTCGTACCTGTCGCGCGACGAGGTCCCGGCGGACGTCGTGGAGAACGAGCGCCGCATCGCCGAGGAGACGGCCCGCAACGAGGGCAAGCCCGAGGGCGCGCTGCCGAAGATCGTCGAGGGTCGCCTCAACGGGTTCTTCAAGGACGCCGTCCTGCTGGACCAGGCCTTCGCGAAGGACAACAAGAAGTCGGTCGCCCAGGTGCTCGCCGAGGTCGGCGGCACCGTCACGGGCTTCGTGCGCTACCGCGTCGGAGCCTGACCGCGTGACGACGACGGTGGCCCCGGCCCGCGAGGGTCGGGGCCACCGCCGCACCGGGAGTCCGCGGTCCGCCGGACGACCCGCAGCCATCCAGCGGCCACGCGCCACGCGGCGCACGAGCGAGGTGGAGAACACGTGAGCCAGCAGCCGTCGCCGCAGGTGTCGCACAGGGGCACGCCGGACGGGGCACGACGCGTCCTGCTCAAGCTCTCCGGCGAGAGCTTCGGCGGAGGCGCCGTCGGCCTGGCGATCCCCGTGGTCCGTCGGATCGCGAAGGAGATCGGTGCGGCGGTCGACAGCGGCGTCCAGGTCGCGATCGTCGTCGGCGGTGGGAACTTCTTCCGTGGCGTCGAGCTCCAGGTCAGCGGCATGGACCGCGCCCGGGCCGACTACATGGGGATGCTCGGCACGGTGATGAACTGCCTCGCGCTGCAGGACTTCCTCGAGCAGGCCGGCGTCAGCACGCGCGTGCAGACCGCCATCGCGATGGGTCAGGTCGCCGAGCCGTACATCCCGCTGCGCGCGATCCGTCACCTCGAGAAGGGCCGCGTCGTCATCTTCGGCGCCGGCGCGGGCATGCCCTACTTCTCGACCGACACGGTCGCCGTCCAGCGTGCCCTCGAGACGCACTGCCACGAGGTGCTCATGGCGAAGAACGGCGTGGACGGCGTCTACACCGCGGACCCGCGTCTCGACCCCGACGCCCGCAAGCTCGACCACCTGACGTACACCGAGGCGATCGTCGGCGAGCTCGGCGTGATGGACACGTCGGCCCTGAGCCTGTGCCGCGACAACGACGTGCCGATGCGCGTCTTCGGCCTCGAGGAGACCGGCAACGTCACGCGGGCGCTCGAGGGTGAGAAGATCGGGACGCTCGTCACCGCGAGCTGAGCACCGCGCAGGCGGCCCCGCCGCCCGCACGCCCATGTCCACGACCCAGACGAAGGAGCACCGGTGATCGACGACACACTTCTCGAGGCCGAGGAGAAGATGGACAAGGCCGTGGGCGTCGCGAAGGAGGACTTCTCCGCGATCCGCACGGGACGTGCGAACGCCGCGATGTTCGCGAAGGTGTTCGTCGACTACTACGGTGCGCCGACGCCCCTGCAGCAGCTGGCCTCGTTCAACGTCGTCGAGGCCCGCACGATCCTCGTCTCGCCGTTCGACAAGTCGTCGACCACGGCGATCGAGAAGGCGCTGCGCGACTCCGACCTGGGGGTCAACCCCACGAACGACGGCAACGTCGTGCGCGTCGTGCTCCCGGCCCTGACGGCCGAGCGTCGCAAGGACTTCGTCAAGCTCGCCAAGACCAAGGCCGAGGACGCCCGCATCTCGGTGCGCTCCGTGCGCCGCCGGGCCAAGGAGGAGCTCGACCGCATCGCCAAGGACGGCGAGGCGGGCGAGGACGAGGTCGCACGCGCAGAGAAGGAGCTCGAGGCGCTGACGAAGAAGCACGTCGAGCTCGTCGACCAGCTGCTCGCCTCCAAGGAGAGCGAGCTCCTCGAGGTCTGATGACGCAGCTCGCCGCACCCCGCAAGACCGGCGCGGGCCGGGACCTCCCGGCCGCGGTGACGGTCGGCGTCGTGCTGCTCGGAGTCGTCGGCGCCTCGCTCTTCATCCGCAAGGAGGCGTTCGCCGCCTTCGCCGTGCTGGCCGTGGCGGCCGCGATGTGGGAGCTCGCGCAGGCATTCGGCCGGCGGGCGATCCACCTGCCCCTCGTGCCGCTGATCGTCGGCTCGGCGGGGATCCTGGTGTCCGCGTACGTCGCGGGGACCGAGGCGCTGTTCGTCGCGTTCCTGCTGACCGTGGGCGGTGCCGTCGTGTGGCGCGTCCTGGACGGCAGCGGCGAGGCGGCGCTGCGCGACGCGTCGGCGGCCACCTTCGCGGCCGCCTACCTGCCGTTCCTCGGCGGGTTCGTCATGCTGCTGCTGGCCGAGCCGGACGGGCCCGCGCGCGTCGCGCTCTTCGTGCTCCTGGCGGTCGCGTGCGACACCGGCGGCTACGTCGTCGGGACGCTGCTCGGGCGCCATCCGCTCGCGCCCTCCGTCAGCCCCAAGAAGTCCTGGGAAGGGCTGTTCGGCTCCCTCGTGCTCACGAGCGTCGTCGGTGTCGTCGGCGTCCAGACGGTGTTCCAGGGCGAACCCCTCGTGGGTGCGCTGCTCGGCGTGGGCGTCGTCGTGAGCGCCACGCTCGGCGACCTCGCCGAGTCCATGATCAAGCGGGACCTCGAGCTCAAGGACATGGGCCGCCTGCTGCCCGGCCACGGCGGCGTGCTCGACCGTCTCGACTCGCTCCTGCTGACGGCTCCGACCGTGTGGGTGCTGCTCACCGTCCTGCAGCCGCCCGCAGGCTGACCGCCCCTCACCACCAGAAGGAGGGCGCCGACCGTGAACGCCACCCCCGTACGTCTCCAGCTCACCGCGACCTCGCGCGGTGCGCGCGGCAAGCCGCCGCGCCACTTCGTCGACCTGACGCCCGACGAGCGCGTCGAGGCCGTCACGGCGCTCGGCGAGAAGCCGTTCCGCGCCAAGCAGCTCGCGACGCACTACTTCACGCACCTGACGGCCGACGCCGAGGCGATGACCGACCTGCCGAAGGCGAGCCGGGACGTGCTCGTCGCCGACCTGTTCCCCGAGCTGCTCACCACGAGCCGCACGCTGACGGCCGACCACGGCACGACGGTCAAGACGCTGTACCACCTGTTCGACGGCGCCAAGGTCGAGTCGGTGCTCATGCGCTACGCGAACCGCACCACGCTGTGCGTGTCGTCCCAGGCGGGCTGCGGCCTGGCCTGCTCGTTCTGCGCGACCGGGAAGATGGGTCTGCTGCGCAACCTCTCGACGGCGGAGATCGTCGAGCAGGTGCGCCAGGCTGCGCGGGCGCTGTCGGCCGGTGAGGTCCCCGGGGGCGCGACGCGGCTGAGCAACGTCGTCTTCATGGGCATGGGCGAGCCGCTCGCCAACTACAAGTCCGTCATGGCGACCGTGCGCCGCCTCGTCGCGCCGGCGCCGGACGGCCTGGGGCTGTCCGCGCGCAACGTCACGGTCTCGACCGTGGGGCTCGTCCCGGCGATGGACAAGCTCGCCGGCGAGGGGATCCCGGTGACGCTCGCGCTGTCGCTGCACGCACCCGACGACGAGCTGCGCAGCGAGCTCGTCCCGGTGAACACCCGCTGGAGCGTCGACGAGGCGCTCGACTCCGCCCGCCGGTACTTCGACGCCACCGGTCGTCGGGTGTCCATCGAGTACGCGCTGATCCGGGACGTCAACGACCACGCGTGGCGCGCGGACCTGCTGGGGGAGAAGCTCCTCGCGCGCGGCGGCGCCGGGTGGGTGCACTGCAACCCGATCCCGCTGAACCCGACACCGGGTTCGCGCTGGACGGCGAGCGATCCGCAGGTCGAGCGCGAGTTCGTGGCACGCTTGCGCGCGCACGGCATCCCGACCACGATCCGGGACACCCGGGGCAGCGACATCGACGGCGCCTGCGGCCAGCTCGCGGCGGAGGAGGACGAGTGAGCGACGGCATGTTCCGCACGGTGTCCGGGCTCCGGCGTGGGTACGACCCCGACGAGGTCGACGAGTTCTTCTCGCACGCACGCTCCGTCTACGAGCAGGGACCCGCGACCGCGATCTCCGGTGCGGACGTGCGCCAGGTGGCGTTCGACCTCGTGCGCGGGGGCTACGTGACGGCCGCGGTGGACGCCGCGCTCGACCGGCTCGAGGCCGCGTTCGTCGCGCGGCACCGCGCGCAGTTCGTCACCGAGCGCGGCCAGGAGGCGTGGATGGCGCACCTCGGCGCGCAGGCCCGCACGCTCTACGGGCGCCTCGGCCGCCCCGACGGCGACCGTTTCGCGCCGCCCGAGGGGCGCAAGCCCGGCTACGAGCCCGCCGACGTGGACGAGCTGTGCCACCGGCTCGTCGCCTACTTCGACACGGGCGCGCCGCTGACGGCGGGCGAGGTGCGTGCCACCACGTTCCGGCGCCGCAACGGCCGCAACGGCTACGCGGAGGGCCCGGTCGACGCGTTCGTCGCGCGCGCGGTCGAGGTCCTGCTCGGCGTCGAGTGAGCACGTGGGGCACGGACCACCGGAGCCGGCCGTGAGCCGGTCGGTCGTCGTGCTCGGGTCGACCGGCTCGATCGGCACGCAGGCGCTGGAGATCATGGCGACGCGGCCGGACAGCTTCACGGTCGCGGGCCTGTCGGCGGGCGGCGGGAACGTCGAGCTGCTCGTGGCACAGGCCCGGGCGCACGCGGTCCCCGTGGTGGCGGTCGCCGATCCCGCGGTCGCGGCGATCGTGCGCGACGCGCTGCCGGGCACCCGCGTGCTGGACGGACCGGACGCCTCCGCGGAGCTCGCGGCGTCGGGTGCCGACGTCGTGCTGAACGGGATCACCGGCTCGGTGGGCCTGCTCCCGACGCTCGCCGCGCTGCGCGCGGGCAGCACGCTGGCGCTCGCCAACAAGGAGTCGCTGGTGGTCGGCGGTGCGCTCGTGCACGCCGCGGCGGTCCGGCCCGGGCAGATCGTGCCCGTCGACTCCGAGCACTCGGCGATCGCGCAGGCGCTGCGATCGGGCCACGACCACGAGGTCCAGCGGCTGGTGCTGACCGCGTCGGGAGGTCCCTTCCGCGGCTGGTCGGCCGAGCAGGTGCGCGCGGCCACGCCGCAGCAGGCGCTGGCGCACCCGACGTGGTCGATGGGGCCGGTCGTCACGGTCAACTCCGCCAGCCTCATGAACAAGGGCCTCGAGCTCATCGAGGCCCATCTCCTGTTCGGCATCCCGGTCGAGCGGATCGCCGTCGTCGTGCACCCGCAGTCGGTCGTGCACTCGATGGTCGAGTTCGTCGACGGCTCGACGATCGCGCAGGCGTCGCCGCCGGACATGCGGCTGCCGATCGCGCTGGGCCTGGCCTGGCCGGACCGCGTGCCCGGTGCGGCGCGTGCGTGCGACTGGTCGACCGCGACGTCGTGGACCTTCGAGCCGCTCGACGAGGACGTGTTCCCCGCCGTGGCCCTGGCGCGCACGGCGGCCGCGGCCTCGGCGACGCACCCGGCCGTCTACAACGCGGCCAACGAGGAGTGCGTCGGGGCGTTCCTGGCGGGTCGGATCGGCTTCGGGCAGATCGTCGCGACGGTGGACCGCGTGCTGGCGGAGCACGTCGGCACGCCGCCCGACGCCCTCACGCTCGAGGCGGTCCTCGACGCCGAGACGTGGGCGCGCGCACGCGCGCACGAGGTGCTCGCAGCCGGCTGACCGCACGCTGCCGACGCCACCGGGTGCCTCGCCGTCCGCGCGGTCACCCGCCGAGCAGGGGCGCCAGCGCATCGGCCGCGCGGCTGCTGCGACCCGTGCGTCGCTCGGTGCGGTCCGACCACGCGGCGGCCCACCGGGCGGCGGTGATCCCGGCCCAGCGCAGGGGCTCGGGCTCCCACGCGGGTGAGCGGTGCCCGACCCACGGCAGCCGGGTCAGCGGGGTGTCCGCACCGGTCACGAGGTCCGCCAGGGTCCGACCGGCGAGGTTCGACGCGGCGACCCCGTCGCCCACGTAGCCGCCCGCCCAGCCGATCCCGGTGTCGGGGTCGAACCCGACCGACGGGTGCCAGTCGCGCGGGACGGCCAGCGGCCCACCCCATGTGTGGGTCACCTCGAACCCTGCCACCGCGGGGAAGAGGTCGACCAGCGCGCGGCGCAGGTGCTCGTGCACGTGCGGCACCCGGTCGTAGGCGGGCTCGATGCGCGACCCCGCGTGGTACGGCGCCCCGCGTCCCCCGAACGCGAGGCGGTCGTCGGCGGTGCGCTGCCCGTAGACGACGAGGTGACGCGCGTCGGCGAACGTCTGGCCGCGGTCGAGACCGATCCGGTCCCACACGTCCGCGGGCAGCGGCTCGGTGGCGATCATGAGGGAGTACACCGGCGCGACGGCGCGCCGGGTGGGCGCCTGCTGCGCCGTCCACGCCTCGGTGGCCCGCACGACCCACCGGCAGCGGGCGGTGCCGCGGTCGGTCACGACGGCGCGGGGCGAGATGCGCCGCACGGTCGTGCCCTCGGCGATGCGCGCGCCCCGCTGCTCGACGACGCCCGCCAGGCCCCGGACCAGCCGGGCCGGCTGGACGCTCGCGCAGTCGGGCGTCCACGAACCGGCGAGCACACCCGACGCGCGCACGTGGGCCGCCACCCCGTCGGCGTCGAGCAGGTGCTCCTCGTCGCCCCACCGGCCCGCCTCGGCCACGTGCGCGGCCACCCGGTCCACCTGCGGCGACGTGCGTGCGAGCGTCACCGTGCCGCCGAAGCGGAAGTCGCAGTCGATCTGCTCGGCCGCCGTGACGCCGCCGACCTCGACGACCGTGTCGCGCAGCGCGGCGCGCATGGCGTGCGCCGCGTCCGGCCCGTGGCGGCGCGCGAGCGCGTCGGGCCCGACAGGGAACAGCGCCGAGCACCAGCCGCCGTTGCGGCCGCTGGCGCCGAAGCCCACCACCTCGGCGTCGAGCACGAGCACGTCGAGGGACGGGTCGGCCTCGAGCAGGTAGTACGCGGTCCACAGTCCGCTGTAGCCGCCCCCCACCACCACGACGTCGGCGGTGGTGTCGCCGTCCAGCGGCGGACGGGCGCGGGCGGCGTCGGGGTCGTCCGCCACGACCTGCTCCCACCACAGGGACACGTCCGCGATCGTCACAGCCGCGCCCAGGCGTCGGTCAGCACCCCGCGCAGGATCTGCTCGATCTCGTCGAACTGCGCCGGCCCGCACGTGAGCGGCGGTGCGAGCTGCACCACCGGGTCGCCGCGGTCGTCGGCGCGGCAGTACAGGCCGGCCTCGTACAGCGCGGGCGTCAGGAAGCCCCGCAGGAGCCGCTCGGACTCCTCGTCGTCGAACGTCTCGCGCGTCGTGGCGTCCTTGACCAGCTCGATCCCGTAGAAGTAGCCCTCGCCGCGGACGTCGCCGACGATCGGCAGGTCGAGCAGGCGCTCGAGCGTCGAGCGCAGGACGGGCGCGTTCGTGCGCACGTGGTCGAGGACGCCTTCGGACTCGAACAGGTCGAGGTTCGCCATGGCGACCGCCGCGGACACGGGGTGCCCGCCGAAGGTGTAGCCGTGCGCGAAGCTCGTCGTGCCGGTCGCGAACGGCTCGAACACGCGGTCGGACACGAGGCACGCGCCGATGGGGGAGTAGCCCGAGGTCATGCCCTTGGCGCACGTGATCATGTCGGGCACGTAGCCGACGTCGTCGCACGCGAACATCGACCCGATGCGCCCGAAGGCGCAGATCACCTCGTCGGAGACGAGCAGCACGTCGTGCTCGTCGCAGATCTCGCGGACGCGCTCGAAGTACCCCGGCGGGGGAGGGAAGCACCCGCCCGCGTTCTGCACGGGCTCGAGGAACACGGCGGCGACCGTGTCCGGCCCCTCGAACTCGATGGCCTCGCCGATGCGGTCGGCCGCCCAGCGACCGAACGCCTTGGGGTCGTCGCGCAGGTGCTCGGGAGCGCGGTACGCGTTCGTGTTCGGCACCTTGTGCGCGCCGGGGACCAGCGGCTCGAACGGTGCCTTGAGCTCGGGCAGTCCCGTGATCGACAGCGCGCCCTGCGTCGTCCCGTGGTAAGCCACGGCGCGCGAGACCACCTTGTGCTTGCCGGGGCGGCCCCGGAGCCTCCAGTACTGCTTCGCGAGCTTCCAGGCCGTCTCGACGGCCTCGCCGCCGCCCGTCGTGAAGAAGACCCGGTTGAGGTCGCCCGGTGCGTAGGACGCCAGCCGCTCCGCCAGGTCGATCGCCTGCGGGTGGGCGTACGACCAGATCGGGAAGAACGCCAGCTCGCGGGCCTGCGCCGCGGCCGCCAGGGCGAGCTCCTCGCGCCCGTGCCCGAGCTGGACCACGAAGAGCCCCGACAGGCCGTCGATCAGCCGGTGGCCGTCGGCGTCCCAGAGGTGGTGGCCCTCGCCGCGCACGATCGTCGGGACGCCGTGCTCCCAGGCGCTCTGCCGCGTGAAGTGGCCCCACAGGTGGTCACGGGCGGCTGCCTGACGGTCGGTGCCGCGGGGCGTGGTGGTCATCGGGTTCCCCAGTTGTAGAGCTGCTTGTGCAGGCGCAGGTAGACGAACGTCTCGGTGCTGCGGACCCCCGGCAGGACGCGGATCGCGCGGTTGAGGACGCCGAGCAGGTGCTCGTCGTCCTCGCACACGACCTCCACCAGCAGGTCGAACGACCCGGCGGTGACGACGACGTAGTCGACCTCGGGGACCGTGGCGACCAGGTCGGCGAGCTCGCTCAGGTCGCCGTCCGCACGGATGCCGATCATCGCCTGGCGACGGAACCCCACCTGGAGCGGGTCGGTGACGGCGACGATCTGGATGACGCCCGACTCCTGCAGACGCTGCACGCGCTGACGCACCGCCGCCTCCGAGAGCCCCACGGCCTTGCCGATGGTCGCGTAGGGCCGTCGCCCGTCCTCCTGCAGCTGCTCGATGATGCCCTTGGCCGCCGCGTCGAGCGCGACGTTGCTGCGGTCCCGCTGGGTCATGGTGCCGATCGTGACGCGCCGTGGCGTGCCACGGCAAGCGATTCCGCCGGCGGATCCGCCCGCGGCGCACGGATCCGCGGCCACGTGCGCGCGCGGCGACGAATCCGACGATCCGCCCGTGCGCACGTCTTCCGGTCGCGGGGGTCGTCCCGCTAGCGTTCCGGCACCGCACCGGCGCAGGTCGGCGTCCCGCCGCCGGGACGCCAGGAGGGGGGACCGTGGCCGACACCTCGCTGATCGAGCTCGCCAACGTCGTCGACGGCCGGGACGCGCCGACGCGCGAGGGTGCCACGACGGCCGTGGTCGACCCGAGCACCGGGCAGGAGTACGCGCGCGCGCCCCGCAGCGGACCGCAGGACGTCGACGCCGCGTACGCCGCCGCCGACCGTGCCGCGCAGGGCTGGCGACGCACGACGCCCGCGGAGCGCCAGGCCGCGCTGCTGGGCCTGGCCGACCTCGTCGAGGCGCACGCCGACGAGCTCGTCGCGGCCGAGTCGCGCAACACCGGCAAGCCGCTGCACCTCACGGCGACCGACGAGATCCCGCCGTGCGTCGACCAGCTGCGGTTCTTCGCCGGGGCCGCGCGCGTGCTCACCGGGCTGTCGGCCGGCGAGTACCTCGAGGGGCACACGTCGTGGCTGCGCCGTGAGCCCGTCGGCGTCGTCGGGCAGGTCACGCCCTGGAACTACCCGCTGATGATGGCCGTCTGGAAGATCGCCCCCGCGCTCGCGGCAGGCAACACGATCGTGCTCAAGCCGTCCGAGACGACGCCGGTGACGACCGTGCGGCTCGCGCAGCTGGCGACGCAGGTCCTGCCGCCCGGCGTGCTCAACGTCGTGTGCGGCGACCGTGACACCGGCCGTGCGCTGGTCGCGCACCCCCGTCCGGCCATGGTCGCGATCACGGGGTCGGTGCGCGCGGGGACCGAGGTCGCCCGCGCGGCGGCGGACGGTCTCAAGCGCGTGCACCTCGAGCTCGGGGGCAAGGCGCCCGTCGTCGTGTTCGACGACGCCGACGTCGCGGCGGCGGCCGACGGCATCGCGGAGGCCGGGTACTACAACGCGGGGCAGGACTGCACGGCGGCGACGCGCGTCCTGGTGCACGAGCGCGTGCACCGCGACCTCGTCGACGCGCTCGCGGCGGCGGCGGCCGCCCGCCGCACGGGTCCGCCCGACGACCCGGGGGTCGCGTTCGGGCCCGTGAACAACGCTGCTCAGCTCGAGCGCGTCACGGGGTTCCTCGAGCGGCTGCCCGGTCACGCGCGGGTCGTCACCGGGGGGACGCGCCCGGCCGGGCCCGGGTACTTCCTGGAGGCGACGGTCGTCGACGGCCTGCGGCAGGCAGACGAGGCGGTCCAGGACGAGATCTTCGGGCCCGTGGTCACGGTCCAGACGTTCGCGGACGAGGACGAGGCCGTCCGGTTGGCCAACGACGTCAGGTACGGCCTGTCGTCGTCGGTGTGGACCACGGACCACGCGCGCGCGCTGCGGGTGTCGCGCGCCCTCGACGCCGGTGTCGTGTGGATCAACACGCACCTGCCGTTCGTCGCCGAGATGCCGCACGGCGGCTTCAAGCACTCGGGCCACGGCAAGGACCTGTCGCTGTACGGCCTCGAGGAGTACACGCGGATCAAGCACGTGATGTCCGCCTTCGGCACGCAGGCGTGATCCGGACGAAAGGGGGCGTTCCGTTCCGTGGTCGGCACTGTCATCTTGCTGGGTCACGCCCGTAACATGTGCGCGCCGTCACCCTGTCGACGACGTTCTTCGTCGCTGGTGTTCCGTCGCTGCAGACATTTCGTTGCGAGCGGCTGTGCCGGCAACGAATTCCTTGTGCGCGCACCGGCCGGTGCGCGCCGACCCACGCGGGCCGAGCAACGGCCCGCGCGAGAGGAGCCACATGAGCAGCGACCGACGTGCCGTACCGGGTGACCCGCGCGTGCGCGAGCTGGTCCGCCAGGCCCGCGGCATCTCCCGGCGCCGCTTCCTCGCGGGCGCGGCAGGTGCGGCCGGCACGGGTGCGCTGCTCGGCGCGTGCGGGACGGCGGGGCCGACGCAGGCGGGCGAGGGCGGCGGGTCGGGCGGTCCGCTGCGCTGGGCGAACTGGACCGTGTACCTCGACCAGGACGAGGAGGGCACGACCTTCCCGACGCTCGCCGCGTTCGAGGCGGAGTCGGGGATCGACGTCGACTACTCCGAGGACATCGAGGACAACGACTCGTTCTACGGCAAGGTCGCGCGCCAGCTCGAGAGCGGGCAGGACATCGGGTACGACGTGGTCACCCTGACCGACTGGATGACGGCGCGGTGGATCCGCCAGGAGTACGTCGCCGAGCTCGACCGCTCGCGCATCCCCAACGCCGCCAACATCCTGCCCAACCTCGACGGCGTCGACTTCGACGACGGGCGCAGGTTCTCGCTGACGTGGCAGTCCGGGTTCGCCGGCATCGCGTGGGACACGCAGGCGATCCCCGACGGGCTGCGCTCGGTCTCCGACCTGTGGGACCCCCGGTACAAGGGGCGCGTCGAGGTGCTCTCGGAGATGCGCGACACGATCGGGCTCATCATGCTCGAGAACGGCATGGACCCGGCGGCGGGCTGGACCACGGACGACTGGTTCGACGCGCTCGACGTCGTGCAGCGGCACCTCGACGACGGGCAGATCCGTCAGGTGCGCGGCAACTCCTACCTCCAGGACCTCGCCTCGGGTGACGCGGTGGCGTGCTTCGCCTGGTCCGGTGACATCACGTCGCTCAACTACGAGTACGACGGCCGGTTCGCGTTCGCGATCCCCGACGCCGGCGGCATGCTCTGGAGCGACAACCTCATGGTGCCGAAGGCGTCGCGCAACAAGGCCAAGGCGGAGGACCTCTTCGACTACTACTACCGGCCCGAGGTCGCCGCGGAGGTCGCCGCGTGGGTCAACTACATCACCCCCGTGCAGGGCGCCCAGGAGGTCATGGCGCAGACGGACCCGGAGATGGCCGAGAACCCCCTCATCTTCCCGACCGACGAGATCCTGTCCCAGGTCCACGTGTTCCGGACCCTGACCCCCGCCGAGGAGGAGCGCTACAACGGCCAGTTCCTCGCCGCGATCGGCGCGTGAGAGCGTGACCACCGTCGGGACGCGGGCAGCCGCCGTCGAGCCCGGCGCGGCGCCGGCCGACGGGGGTGGCACTGCGCTCGAGCTCAGGTCGGTCACCAAGCGCTTCGGCGACGTCGTGGCGGTCGACGAGCTGTCGCTGGCGGTGCCGTCCGGCACGTTCTTCGCGCTGCTGGGCCCGTCGGGCTGCGGCAAGACGACGACGCTGCGCATGGTCGCCGGGCTGGAGCGGCCGTCGGCGGGCACCGTGTGCCTCGCGGGACGTGACGTCACCGGCGCGCCGGCGCACCGGCGGCCCGTCAACACGGTGTTCCAGTCGTACGCGCTGTTCCCCCACCTCAGCGTGCTGGAGAACGTCGCGTTCGGCCTGCGCCGGCGCCGCGCGCGCGACGTGCGCGCGCGTGCGCTGGAGGCGCTCGAGCTCGTCGAGCTCGCGCACCTCGCGCAGCGGCGGCCCTCCCAGCTGTCGGGCGGCCAGCAGCAGCGGGTCGCGCTGGCACGTGCGGTGGTCAACCGCCCCGCGCTGCTGCTCCTGGACGAGCCGCTGGGAGCGCTCGACCTCCGGCTGCGCCGCCAGATGCAGGTGGAGCTCAAGGCGATCCAGGCCGAGGTCGGCATCACGTTCGTCCACGTCACCCACGACCAGGAGGAGGCCATGACGATGGCCGACACGGTCGCGGTCATGAACCACGGCCGGATCGAGCAGCTGGGCGGTCCGGCGGACCTGTACGAGCACCCGCGGACCGCGTTCGTGGCCAACTTCCTCGGGCAGTCCAACCTGGTGCGCGGCACGGTCGTCGAGACGCTCGACGGGGGCAGGACCCTCGGCGTGGACGTCGGCGGCGCGCGCGTGCGGGTCCCCGCGCACCGCAGCGTGCCGGGCGCCCGGCACGTGCTGGTGGGGGTGCGTCCGGAGAAGGTGCGGCTGGTCGCCGCGGGCGACGACGCCCGCGGCGGTGACAACGAGCTCGGTCCCGGCACGGTCGTGGACACGTCGTTCGCGGGGGTGAGCACGCAGTACCAGGTGCGGGTCGAGGGGCTCGGCACGTTCGGCGTCTTCGCGCAGAACCTCGGCGGCGGGTCCGTCCACGCGCCCGGCAGCGTCGTCCGGCTCGCCTGGGACGTGCCGCACACCTTCGCGCTCGACGGTCACCAGGAGGTCGGTGCGGGGACCCTCGGGCCGGGCGACGAGCCGTGAGCGTCGTCGCGGCGCTCGGGGGGCCGGAGCAGGCGGGCACCGAAGCGGCGTCGCCGCAGGCGGCCGGTGCGGGGCGCGGGGCGCGCCGGCTGCTCGCGCCCGGCGTGCTGTACCTCGTGGTCTTCTTCGTCCTGCCGGTGGGCGTGCTGCTCGCGACGTCGTTCTACGCGCGCGTGCCGGGCGGTGAGCTGGGCGAGTACACGCCCGCGCTGCGCTGGCAGAACTACCCCGAGGCCCTCGCGCAGTTCGCGCCGCAGCTCGCGCGCTCGTTCGGGTTCGCGGCCGTCGCGACGGTGGCGGCGCTGCTCGTGGGCTACCCCATGGCCTACGTCATCGCCGTGCGGGCCCGGGGGCGGCCCGGCCTGCAGGGTCTGCTGGTCGTGCTCGTCGTGGCACCGTTCTTCACGAGCTTCATCCTGCGGACCGTCGCGTGGAAGCAGATCCTGGCGGACCAGGGGGAGGTGGTGGGCGCGCTGCGCTGGCTGCACGTCCTGCCGCCCGACGGCCGACTGTCGGCGGCGCCCGCGGCCGTGGTCATCGGCCTGACGTACTCGTTCCTGCCGTTCATGGTGCTGCCGCTGTTCGCGTCCCTCGAGCGGCTCGACCCGCGGCTGCTGGAGGCGGGCACGGACCTGTACGCGACGCCCCTGACGACCTTCCGCACCGTGACGCTGCCGCTGTCGGCGCCCGGCGTCGTGGCCGGGACCCTGCTGACGTTCATCCCCGCGGTGGGGGACTACGTCAACTCCTCGCTGCTCGGCAACAACACCACGACGACGATGATCGGGCAGGTGATCGACCAGCGGTTCTTCCGCACCGTCGACTACCCGACCGCGGCCGTGCTCTCGGTCGTGCTCATGGTCGCCATCCTGACCCTGGTGTCGCTGTACGTGCGGCGCGCGGGCACCGAGGAGCTCGTGTGAGCCGGGTGCGTCCCGGCGCGGCCGTCGTGCCGGCGTTCGCGGCGCTCGGCTTCGTCTTCCTGCTCGTGCCGATCGCCTACACCGTCCTGTTCTCGTTCAACGACGGCGGCAAGACCAACCTCGTGTGGCGCGGCTTCACGCTCGACGCGTGGCGCAACCCCTGCGGCGCGCCGCGCGTGTGCTCGGCGCTCGTCGGGTCGCTCCAGGTCGGCCTCCTGGCGACCCTGGTCGCCACGGCGCTGGGCACGCTGCTCGCCGTCGCGCTCGTGCGCGCCCGGTTCCGCGGCCGCGGGGCCGTGAACCTGCTGGTCCTGCTGCCGATGACCACGCCCGAGGTCGTCCTCGGCGCGGCGCTGGTGTCGCAGTTCCTGTCCCTGCGGGTGCCGCTCGGCTTCGGCACCGTGGTGGTCGCGCACGTGATGTTCTGCCTCAGCTTCGTCGTCGTCGCCGTCAAGGCGCGCGTGGCGACGCTGGACCCCGCGCTCGAGCAGGCGGCGGCCGACCTGTACGCGAGCCCGTGGCAGACGTTCTGGCGCGTGACGTTCCCGCTGCTGCTGCCGGGCATCGGTGCCGCGGCGCTGCTGGCGTTCAGCCTGAGCTTCGACGACTTCATCGTCACGAACTTCACCTCCGGCGGATTCGAGACGTTCCCCAAGTTCGTCTACGTGTCCGCGACCCGCGGCATCCCGCCGCAGGCCAACGTGATCAGCTCGGCGATGTTCGTCCTCGCGCTGCTCGTCGTGGTGCTCGTCCGGGTCGCGTCGCGGGCCCGTCGGCGGCGCTGAGCACTGCGCCGGCCGGGGGACGCCGGTGCGGTCGCGGCGCCCGCCGGGGCGGATGATGGGAGGGCGCGGACGTACCCTGTCCGCGGATCAGGGGGCCGTCCGGCCCTGCGGGAGGTGGTGTCGTGGAGACGCTCGTCGGGGTGCTCGTCTTCGTCGTGGTCCTGCTCGGGTCGATCGCGCTGCACGAGGTCGGCCACATGGTGCCGGCCAAGCGGTTCGGCGTGCGCGTGAGCCAGTACATGGTCGGGTTCGGCCCGACCCTCTGGTCGCGCACCCGGGGGGAGACCGAGTACGGGATCAAGGCGCTGCCGCTCGGCGGGTACGTGCGCCTCATCGGCATGTACCCCACCGACGAGGCCGTCGGGGCGGGTCGACCGCGCGGGTGGTGGCAGCGACTGGCCGCCGACGCGCGCGCGGCCAGTGCCGAGGAGATCCGGCCGGGGGAGGACCACCGCGCGTTCTACCGGCTGTCCACGCCGAAGAAGCTCGTCGTCATGCTCGGCGGCCCCGTGATGAACCTGGTCATCGCCGTGGTGCTGCTGATCGTCGCGTACGTCGGGATCGGCGTGCCGGTCGCGGGCACGACCGTCGCGAGCGTCTCGGAGTGCATCGTGGCCGTCGACGCGCCGGCCGGCACCACGTGCGGCGCCGACGACCCGGCGGCACCCGCCGCGGCCGCCGGCCTGCGCCCCGGCGACCGTCTCGTCTCCTACGACGGCGTCGAGGTGACGTCGTGGCCGCAGGTCAGCGGCATGATCCGCGAGAGCGGCGACCGCACCGTGCCGCTCGTCGTCGAGCGCGACGGCCGGCAGGTCGAGCTCGCGGTGACACCCGTGGTGGCCGAGCGGCCCGTGACCGACGCCGACGGCATGGCCGTCACCGACGACGCGGGCGAGGTCCTCACGCGTGAGGTCGGCTTCCTCGGGGTCGGCCCGGCGATGGAGATCCAGCGGCAGTCCGTCGGCAAGGCGGTCTCGATCGCGGCGTCCGCGACGTGGCAGACCGCCAAGGTCGTCATCACCCTGCCGGCGCGGGTGGCCGACCTGGTGTCCACGACGGTCTCGGGTGGTGAGCGGGACCAGACCTCGATCGTCGGGCCCGTGGGCGTCGGGCGCTTCGCCGGCGAGATCGCGTCGATGGAGGGCGAGACCGTCGGCGTGCGTGCGGCCGGCCTGCTCTCGACGCTCGCGATGCTCAACCTCGCGCTCTTCGTCTTCAACCTGCTGCCGCTGCCGCCGCTGGACGGCGGCCACGTCGTGACGGCCCTGTGGGAGGGGGCACGTCGTCAGCTCGCGCGCGTGCGGGGGATGGCGCGGCCCCGACCTGCCGACTCGGCGCTGCTGGTGCCCCTCGCGTACACGGTGTTCGTCGTGCTCGGCGGGGTCGGGCTGCTGCTGGTGTACGTCGACATCGTCGACCCCGTCCGGATCGGCTGACGACGGCCGCGGACGCGCTCGCGCGTGGACGTCCGGTGACGGCTCGGTGCGCATGTGACCGGCGGGCGCCCGACCCGCCGTGCGCACGGCGCCGGGGTGGGATGATGGGACGGTGAGCACCCCGATCAGCCTCGGCATGCCGCAGGCGCCCGCCCCTGTGCTGGCCCCGCGGCGTGCGTCCCGCAAGATCCGTGTCGGCAAGGTCGAGGTGGGCGGCGACGCCCCCGTCTCGGTGCAGTCGATGACGACCACGCCGACGACCGACATCAACCGGACGCTCCAGCAGATCGCCGAGCTGACGGCCTCCGGGTGCGACATCGTGCGCGTCGCGGTGCCGAGCCAGGACGACGCCGAGGCGCTGCCCACGATCGCGCGCAAGTCGCAGATCCCCGTCATCGCCGACATCCACTTCCAGCCGAAGTACGTCTTCGCGGCCATCGACGCCGGCTGCGCCGCGGTCCGCGTGAACCCCGGCAACATCCGCAAGTTCGACGACCAGGTGCGGGAGATCGCACGCGCCGCCACCGACGCGGGCGTCTCCATCCGGATCGGCGTCAACGCCGGGTCGCTCGACCCGCGGCTCCTCGCCAAGTACGGCAAGGCCACGCCGGAGGCGCTCGTCGAGTCCGCCGTGTGGGAGGCGTCGCTGTTCGAGGAGCACGGCTTCCGTGACTTCAAGATCAGCGTCAAGCACAACGACCCCGTCGTCATGGTCCGGGCGTACGAGCTGCTCGCCGAGCGCGGCGACTGGCCCCTGCACCTCGGCGTGACCGAGGCGGGCCCGGCGTTCCAGGGCACGATCAAGTCCGCGACGGCGTTCGGCGCGCTGCTGAGCAAGGGCATCGGCGACACGATCCGGGTGTCCCTGTCCGCACCTCCCGTCGAGGAGGTGAAGGTCGGCATCCAGATCCTGCAGGCGCTCAACCTGCGGCCCCGCAAGCTCGAGATCGTGTCGTGCCCCTCCTGCGGACGCGCCCAGGTGGACGTGTACACGCTCGCGGAGAAGGTGACCGCCGGGCTCGAGGGCATGGAGGTGCCGCTGCGCGTCGCCGTCATGGGGTGCGTCGTCAACGGCCCCGGTGAGGCCCGCGAGGCCGACCTCGGCGTGGCGTCCGGCAACGGCAAGGGGCAGATCTTCGTCAAGGGCGAGGTCATCAAGACCGTGCCCGAGTCGATGATCGTCGAGACGCTCATCGAGGAGGCCATGCGGCTCGCCGAGACCATGGACCCCGTCGAGGCGGGTCAGGGCGCTCCCGTCGTCAGCGTCGGCTGAGCCGAGCGTGACGTGGACGGCAGGTGACCCCGTCCGTGCGACAGGGCG
Organism: Cellulomonas avistercoris; assembly: GCF_014836445.1. GTDB lineage: Bacteria > Actinomycetota > Actinomycetes > Actinomycetales > Cellulomonadaceae > Cellulomonas > Cellulomonas avistercoris. The sequence continues at coordinate 15,527 of NZ_JACSQV010000009.1, read as the reverse complement.
GTGTGACGTGGGGCACAATCAGCCCATGGTGATGCCGCCGGCGACGCTGTCCGGGCGCACCGGCGCGGTCGTGCTCGGCGACGCCGACGTCCCGGCGGCCCTCGCCGTCTGCGCGACCGACGCCGTCGGCTCGGTGCTCGCCGCGAGCCGGCTGGAGCAGGCGGCCTCGGGCGGCGTGCGTCGCGCGGGCGGCGAGCTGTGGGGGTACGCCGAGGACGACGTCCTGCTGGCCGTCTGCTGGGTCGGCGCCAACCTCGTGCCCGTGGTCGGCGGGCTCGACGCGGACGTGACGTCCCGCGCGCTGTCCGCCTTCGCGGAGCTGGGCCGCACCCGTGGCCGCAGGTGCTCGTCGATCGTGGGACCGGCCGACGCCGTGCTCGGGCTGTGGTCACGGCTGCGTGGCGCCTGGCCCGTCGAGCGCGAGGTGCGCTCGCACCAGCCGTCGATGGTGCTGGACACCGACCCGCTGGTGACGCCGGACCCGCGCGTGCGCAGGTCGCGGCCCGACGAGTACGACCTCGTCCTGCCGGCGTGCGTCCGGATGTTCACCGAGGAGGTCGGGTACTCCCCGGCGAGCGGTCCCGGCGGGCCCTACGAGCTGCGCGTGCGTCGGCTCGTCGAGGACGGACGCTCGTTCGTGCTCGTCGACCGCGTCGGCGGCCTGCGCCGGCCCCGCGTCGTGTTCAAGGCCGAGGTGCCCGCCGTCGCGGGCGGCGTGGCCCAGGTCCAGGGCGTGTGGGTGGACCCGGAACGGCGAGGCGAGCGGCTCTCGGAGAGCGGCATGGCGGCCGTGGCGCAGGCGACGCGCGCCGAGATCGCCCCGGTCGTCTCGCTCTACGTCAACGGGTACAACACGCGGGCCGTACGTGCCTACGAGGCCGTCGGGTTCCGGGAGGTCGGCGCGTACGCGACCGTCCTGTTCTGAGCCGGCTCGACCAGCACCTCCCGGCCGGCGGGCCGGCCGTGAACGCGTCGCTCAGCGCAGCAGGCGTGACATGCGCCGGTCGGCCAGCGGCTTGCCGCCCGTCTGGCACGTGGGGCAGTACTGCAGCGAGGAGTCGGCGAACGACACCTCGTGCACGGTGTCCCCGCAGGGGGTGCCGTCCCATCCCGGGCACGGCTCCCCGGTGCGCCCGTGCACCCGCATGCCGCGTCGCTTGGCGTCCTTGAGCTCGGCGGCGGGCCGGCCCCCGGCCGTGGCCACGGCCTCGGTGAGCACGTCCCTGATGGCGGCGTGCAGCGTGCGGGTGCGGGCCTCGTCGTACGACCGCGTCGGTGCGAACGGGCTGGTCCGGGCGACGAGCAGGATCTCGTCGGAGTACGCGTTGCCGATGCCCGCGATCGTCCCCTGGTCGCGCAGCAGGCCCTTGACCTGCTGGTTGCGCGCGGCGAGCAGCTCGCCCAGGCGCTCCGGGGTGAAGGCGTCCGAGAGCGGCTCGACGCCCAGCGAGGCGATGGGCGGGACGTCGGTGGGGTCGGCCACGACGTGGACCGCGAGCCGCTTGCGCGTCCCCGCCTCCGTGAGGTCGAGGCCCGCACCGTCGTCGAAGCCGACCCGCAGCGCGATGGGCGACTTCCCGGGCCGGGCCGGGCGCTCCGGGAGGGTGTCGTACCAGCGCACCCAGCCGGCGCGGGACAGGTGCCACACGAGGTGCAGCGTGCCGTCCGCGGGGGAGTCGACCACCATGTCGAGCCACTTGCCGTGCCGCGTCACGTCCGTCACGGTGCCGCCGCGCAGCGCGGCGGGCGGAGGTCGGAACGTCTTGAGCGCGCTGATCGCGGCGACCTCGACGCGGGTCACCGTGCGACCGACCGTCCGCCCGCGCAGGAACTGCGCGAGCGCCTCGACCTCGGGCAGCTCCGGCACGTCCGCATCCTCGCACCGAAGGCCCACGGGCGACAGGCGGGGAGGCGACGCGTGTCGGGGCGGGGCGCCGGGCGCACTAGGCTCGTCGCATGCTCCTGCGCATGTCCACGCTGTTCGTCCGCACCCTGCGCGAGGACCCCGCCGACGCCGAGGTCGCCAGCCACCGGCTGCTCGTGCGCGCGGGGTACATCCGTCGCGCCGCTCCCGGCATCTACACCTGGCTGCCGCTCGGCCTGCGCGTCCTGGCGAAGGTCGAGCAGGTCGTGCGCGAGGAGATGGCGTCGATCGGTGCGCAGGAGGTGCACTTCCCGGCGCTGCTCCCCAAGGAGCCGTACGAGGCCACCGGCCGCTGGGCCGAGTACGGCCCCAACATCTTCCGCCTCAAGGACCGCAAGGGCGGGGACTACCTCCTGGCGCCCACGCACGAGGAGATGTTCACGCTGCTGGTCAAGGACCTGTACTCGTCGTACAAGGACCTGCCCGTCGCGCTGTACCAGATCCAGACCAAGTACCGCGACGAGGCGCGGCCGCGCGCCGGTCTCATCCGTGGACGCGAGTTCGTCATGAAGGACGCCTACTCGTTCGACCTCGACGACGAGGGCCTGCAGGCGTCGTACGAGGCGCAGCGTGCCGCGTACCAGCGGATCTTCGACCGGCTCGGGCTCGAGCACGTGATCGTGGCCGCCACGTCCGGCGCCATGGGGGGCTCGCGGTCGGAGGAGTTCCTGGCCCCGACGCCGATCGGCGAGGACACCTTCGTGCGCTCGCCGGGCGGGTACGCCGCGAACGTCGAGGCGGTCACGACCGTCGTCCCGGACGCGCTGGACTGGACCGACGCTCCCGAGGCCCACGTCGAGGACACGCCCGACACGCCCACGATCGACTCCCTCGTCGCGCTGGCCAACGAGCGCGTGCCGCGCACGGACCGCGCGTGGACGGCCGCCGACACGCTCAAGAACGTCGTGCTCGCCCTCGTGCAGCCGACGGGCGAGCGCGAGCTCGTCGTGGTCGGCCTGCCCGGCGACCGCGAGGTGGACCTCAAGCGTCTCGAGGCGGCCGTCGCGCCGGCGGAGGTCGAGGCCGCGGGTGACGCCGACTTCGCGGCGCACCCCGAGCTCGTGCGCGGGTACATCGGGCCCGGGGTGCTCGGCCCCAACGTGCCCGTCGCCGACGGCGCCGAGCGCACCGCGGTGCGGTACCTGCTCGACCCGCGCGTGGTGCCCGGCACGCGCTGGATCACCGGTGCGAACGAGGCGGGGCGTCACGTGTTCGACCTCGTGGCGGGACGCGACTTCACGGCGGACGGGACGGTCGAGGCCGCGGAGGTGCGTGCGGGGGACCCCGCGCCCGACGGCTCCGGGCCGCTCGAGCTCGCGCGGGGCATCGAGATCGGCCACATCTTCCAGCTCGGCCGCAAGTACGCGCAGGCGCTCGGCCTGACGGTGCTCGACCGCAACGGCAAGGCGCAGGTCGTCACCATGGGCTCCTACGGCATCGGGGTCACCCGCGTGCTCGCGGTGCTCGCCGAGGCCAACCACGACGACCGCGGGCTGGCGTGGCCCGCCCAGGTCGCGCCGGCGCACGTCCAGGTCGTCGCGGCGGGCAAGGACGCGGCGGTCTTCGAGGCGGCCGAGGCGCTGGCCACCACGCTCTCGGCGCGCGGCGTCGAGGTGATCTACGACGACCGTCCCAAGGCGTCGCCGGGCGTGAAGTTCGCGGACGCCGAGCTGCTCGGGGTCCCGCTCGTCGTGGTCGTGGGTCGCGGGCTCGCCGACGGGCTCGTCGAGGTGCGTCCGCGCGTCGGCGGCCAGCCCGAGCAGGTGCCGGTGGCCACGGCGGCCGACCGCGTCGCCGAGCTCGTCGACGAGCTGGTCGCGGGCTGACCCGACCGTCCGGGTCGGCCCCGGTCGGCGCGAGCAGGCAGGCTCAGCGGACCGGGGCCGTCCCGAGCTCCGGCATCCCGGGGAACGGGACGGCGGCGGCACCCCACGCGACGGCGGCGGCCGTCGCGGCCCGCAGCGACGCCACCGCGTCGAGACGGTCGCCGGCTGCCGCCTGGGCGACGGCGGCCGCGCTGGCGTCGGCCACCGACTGCTCGAGCGTCCGGGGCAGCGCCTCCAGGACCGTCGGGTCGTCGAGGCCCGCCGGCAGGGCGTAGGCGGCGCGTCGCGGGTCGGCCGGCCGGCCGACGACGCCGGCGGCGTGTGCCCAGGCGTCCGACGCGGTGCGGTGCCGCGCTGCGGCCTCGAGCATCGTCGTGCGCGTCGCGTCGCTGCTGCGCGCCGCCAGGACCGTGAAGGTCCATGCGGCCTCGTCGTGCGCGAGCGCCAGCGCGGCCGCGGCGGGTGACCCCGCTGTCGGGTCGGCGTCGTCCGCCGGGCTCGCCTCGACCGTCGGTGTCGAGGCGCCCGCGCTCGGGACGGCGTCGCCCGACGCGTCGTCGGACGGCGCCGCGTCCGCCCCGGGCGCGGGCCGCGGGAGGTCCGCGACCGCCGCGAGACGGTCGGCGAGCGCGTCCCGCGCGACCGCGACCGAGGCGACGAGCCGGGCCAGGTCGGGGTCCGGCACGGCGTCGGCGTCCTGGGTCGCGCGCGCCGCGTCGTCCACGAGCTCGGCGAGCAGTCCGGTGACGTCGGTCACCACCGGAGCGCCCGTCGTGGGCGTCGGTGCGGGCGTCGGGTCGGGCAGACCGGAGTCGTACACCCCCCCGAGCTCCTCGGCGTGCCGCGCCGAGAACGCCGCCACGTCGTCGAGGACCACGCGCACCGGCTCGTCCACCCCGGACGCCACGACCGCCGTCGCGGCGTCGGCGAGCCCGAGCGCGTCGTCGACCGTACGGCCCCGGACCTGCTCGATCGCGTCCGGCGACGGCTCGACGGGGGGCGGCGTCTCGAGGCGCACGCCGCACCCCGCCAGCACGAGCGCGCCGCCGACGAGCACCGCGACGGCGCGTGGCAGCCGCGCAGCCGGTCGCGGGGGACGGGGGCGCCAGGACGAGGAGCGGTGACGGAGCATCGGGCGCGATCCTGCCACGACCGTCCCCGGGCGCCGCGCACGTCGGACGCAGGTGCCGGGAGTCGTTACGCTGGTGGGACAACGTCACAGGGTCGCCGCCTGCGCCCCATCGTGCAGGAGAGTCGACAGGAGGCCAGGTCATGGGCGCGCCAGCTACCGCACCACGGGTGCGGGAGGTCGTGGAAGCCGCCGTGACGGGTGCCGGTCTCCTGCTCGACGGTCTCGAGGTCGCCGGGAGCGGTCGCAGCACCGTCGTGCGCGTCACCGTCGACCTCGGTGAGGACGACCACGGGACGCTCGACCTGGACCGTGTCGGTGACGTCACACGAGCAGTGTCGGACGCGCTGGACGCGGCCGACGTGCTGCCGAGCGCCTACACGCTGGAGGTGGGCAGCCCCGGTGCGGAGCGCCCGCTGACCGCCGCGCGGCACTGGCGGCGGGCACGAGGACGCACGGTCGTGGTGCGGCGGGTCGACGGCGGTGCCCTGACGGGCCGCCTGGAGCGGGTGGGCGACGGCGACGCGCCGGACCTGGTCGTGGTGCCGGTCACCGCACCGGGCAAGGGCCGTCGACCGGTCGAGGGTGAGCCGGTGACGTTGGCGTGGGACGACGTGCGGGACGCACGTGTGCAGGTGGACCTCGCCGCGGTACGCGACGACGAGGCCGACGACGCCGGCCCCCGGGACGGGGCAGGGAGGGGCTGACGTGGACATCGACATGCAGGCGCTGCGACTCATCGAGCGCGAGCGGGAGATCAGCCTCGACGTGCTGGTCGAGGCCATCGAGCAGGCGCTGCTCTCCGCCTACCACCGGACGCCCGGTGCGCAGGCGCGCGCCCGGGTCGAGCTGGACCGCCGCACGGGTCACGTGACGGTGTGGGCGCGCGACCCCGCTCCCGAGCCGGTGGCCCCCGAGAGCGCCGGGCCGGACGAGGCGCAGGACGACGAGGCGTCGCAGGACGGGCCGACGGCCCCGGACGGGTCGGACGCCCCGGCGGTGGCGGCCGCGCCGCCGGCGCCCGCGCCCGAGATGCCGGAGTACGACGACACCCCGGACGGCTTCGGTCGTATCGCGACCGCGACCGCGCGGCAGGTCATCGTGCAGCGGCTGCGCGACGCCGAGGACGACCAGGTGCTCGGTGCGTTCCGCAGCAAGGCGGGGGAGGTGCTCGGCGGGGTCATCCAGCAGGGGCGCGACCCGCGCACGGTGCTGGTGGACGTCGGCGGGGTCGAGGCGGTGCTGCCCGCGCACGAGCAGGTGCCCGGCGAGCGCTACGTGCACGGCGAGCGGTTGCGGGCGTTCGTGCTCGACGTCGCGCGCGGTCAGCGCGGCCCCCAGATCACGCTGTCGCGCACGCACCCGAACCTCGTGCGCAAGCTGTTCGCGCTCGAGGTGCCCGAGATCGCCGACGGGACGGTGGACATCACCGCCATGGCCCGTGAGGCGGGGCACCGCACCAAGATGGCCGTGCGGGCCAACGTCGCGGGCGTCAACGCCAAGGGCGCGTGCATCGGCCCCATGGGCGGACGCGTGCGCGCCGTGATGGCCGAGCTGCACGGCGAGAAGATCGACATCGTCGACCACTCCGACGACCCGGCCGAGATGATCGCCCACGCACTGTCGCCCGCCCGGGTGCTCGACGTGACGATCGTGGACCCGGTCGCCCGGGCCGCCCGGGTCGTCGTGCCGGACTACCAGCTGTCGCTCGCCATCGGCAAGGAGGGGCAGAACGCCCGCCTCGCCGCCAAGCTCACGGGCTGGCGCATCGACATCCGCTCGGACGCCGAGACGGGCGCGGGCACGGCCTCCGCAGCCCCGACGCGCGGCGCCGCCGAGGCCGGTCCGGAGGCGTCCGGTCACGTCCGGTGACTCGGCACGGTAGACTCACCGAGGCTGGGCCGGCTGCCCGGCTCTCCTCGCCGAGCAGGCGGAACCCCGATCCCGCGCCTCCGGTGCTCGAACCGGGTCCCGTCCGCACGTGCGTGGGGTGCCGTGCGACCGGCCTCAGGTCGGCCTTGCTGAGGGTGGTGCTGTCGGACGTCGGTGCGGGTGAGACCGCACTCGTCGTGGACGAGCGCCGCCGGATGCCGGGCCGGGGTGCGTGGCTGCACCCCGACCAGCGTTGCCTCGAGCTCGCCGTACGACGGCGGGCGTTCGGACGGGCGCTGCGGCACACGGGCCCCCTGGGGACCGAGGTCGTGGAGCGCGCCGTGACGCGGCTCGCCGCGCAGGTCCAGCCACAGCACAGCACCACGGTGCCGGAGCCGACTCCGGTACCGACCGTCGACAGGGAAAGCGGGTTGGAAGCCGATGGCGACCCGATGAGCACGCACCGATGAGTACCCAGCGATGAGTACCCAGCACTAACGACGGTCCGACCCTGTCCAGGGCGGACCAGGACAGGAGAGATGTGGCCAAGGTCCGCGTCTACGAGCTCGCGAAGGAGCTCGGGGTCGACAGCAAGACCATCATGACCAAGCTCAACGAGCTCGGAGAGTTCGTCCGCTCGGCGTCATCGACGATCGAGCCCCCCGTCGTGCGCAAGCTGCGCGACACCTATCCCGTCGGCGGTTCCGGCAGCAGCCGGCCCGCCGCGCCTGCGCGCCCCGCCGCACCGAAGGCGCCGGCACCGTCCGGTGCCCCGGCAGCGACGCGGCCCGCCGCGCCCGCCCCGGGTGCTCCGGCTCGCGCTGCCGCGCCGCAGGCTCCGGCCCCGCAGGCTCCGGCCCCGCAGGTCGCCGCACCGCAGGCCCCGGCACCGCAGGCGCCCGCGCCCCAGGCACCGGCAGCCCCGGCGCCCCAGGCTCCGGCCGCGCAGGCCCCGGCACCGCAGGCTCCGGCTCCCGCCGGGCGTCCCGCGCCCGCTGCTCCGGCCGCCCGTCCCGGCGCCCCGCGTCCGCCCCAGGCCGGTGGCCAGGGTGGCGGCGGTGCCCGTCCGGGTGCGCCGCGTCCCGCGGCACGTCCGGGCAACAACCCGTTCGCGCCCGCACAGGGCATGCCCCGTCAGGGCGAGCGCCCCGGCGGGTCGCGTTCCGGTGGTCCGCGTCCGGGCAACAACCCGTTCGCGCCGTCCCAGGGCATGCCCCGCCCGGGTGACCGTCGCCCCGCCGAGAGCGCCCCCGCAGCAGCGGCCGGTGCCGCTGCCGGTGCAGGCGAGCGTCCCGGTGGGCCGCGTCCCGGTGGGCCGCGTCCCGGTGGGCCGCGCCCCAACCCGGGCATGATGCCCGGTCGTACGCAGAGCGGTGTCGGTCGTCCCGGCGAGCGTCCGGCTCCGGCCGGTCGTGGCGGCGGCGCAGGTCGTGGCGGCTACGCCGGCGGCGGTGCCGGTCGTCCCGGTGGCGGTACCGGTCCCGGTGCGGGTGGCGGCGGCTTCGCCGGTCGTCCCGGCGGTGGCGGTCGTCCCGGCGGCGCCGGTCGCGGCTCCACGCAGGGTGCGTTCGGTCGCGCCGGTGGTCGGCCCGTCCGCGGACGGAAGTCGAAGCGCGCCAAGCGCCAGGAGTTCGAGCAGATGCAGGCGCCGTCGCTGGGCGGCGTGTCCGTCCCGCGCGGCAACGGCAAGACGGTCGTCCGCCTGCGTCACGGCTCGTCGCTCAACGACTTCGCGGACAAGATCGACGCGAACCCCGCGTCGCTCGTGACGGTGCTGTTCCACCTCGGTGAGATGGCGACGGCGACGCAGTCGCTCGACGAGGACACGTTCGGCACGCTCGCGACCGAGCTCGGCTACATCATCGAGATGGTCTCGGCCGAGGAGGAGGACCGCGAGCTGCTCGGGGCCTTCGACATCGACCTCGACGCCGAGCTCGAGGCGGAGGGCGACGACGACCTCGTCGCGCGTCCGCCCGTCGTCACCGTCATGGGTCACGTCGACCACGGCAAGACCAAGCTCCTCGACGCCATCCGCTCCACGGACGTCGTCGCGGGCGAGGCCGGTGGCATCACCCAGCACATCGGTGCGTACCAGGTCCGCACCGAGCACGAGGGTGTCGACCGGGCGATCACGTTCATCGACACCCCGGGCCACGAGGCGTTCACCGCCATGCGTGCCCGTGGTGCCCAGGTCACCGACATCGCGATCCTCGTGGTCGCGGCGGACGACGGCGTGATGCCCCAGACGATCGAGGCGCTCAACCACGCGCAGTCGGCCAACGTGCCGATCGTCGTCGCGGTCAACAAGGTGGACAAGGAGGGGGCCAACCCCGACAAGATCCGCCAGCAGCTCACCGAGTACAACCTCGTGGCCGAGGAGTACGGCGGCGACACGATGTTCGTCGACGTCTCCGCCAAGCAGCGCATGGGGATCGACGAGCTGCTCGAGGCGGTCCTGCTCACCGCGGACGCCGCCCTCGACATGCGTGCCAACCCGGACAAGGACGCGCGCGGTGTCGCGATCGAGGCCAACCTCGACAAGGGCCGCGGTGCCGTCGCGACGGTGCTGGTCCAGTCCGGCACGCTGCACGTCGGTGACGCGATCGTCGCGGGCACGGCCCACGGCCGCGTGCGCGCCATGCTCGACGAGCACGGCGAGACCGTGACCGAGGCCGGCCCGGCACGTCCGGTGCAGGTCCTCGGGCTGTCCTCGGTGCCCCGCGCCGGCGACACGTTCCTGGTCGCGCCCGACGAGCGCACCGCTCGGCAGATCGCCGAGAAGCGCGAGGCGGCCGAGCGTGCCGCCCTCCTGGCCAAGCGTCGCAAGCGCATCAGCCTCGAGGACTTCACGCAGGCGCTGCAGCAGGGCAAGGTCGAGACGCTCAACCTCGTCCTCAAGGGCGACGTGTCGGGTGCCGTCGAGGCGCTCGAGGACGCGCTGCTCAAGATCGACGTCGGCGACGAGGTCGACCTGCGCGTCATCCACCGCGGTGTCGGTGCGATCACGCAGAACGACGTCAACCTGGCGACCGTGGACAACGCGATCATCATCGGCTTCAACGTGAAGCTGGCGCCGCGTGTCGAGGAGCTGGCCGACCGCGAGGGCGTCGACGTGCGCTTCTACTCGGTCATCTACCAGGCGATCGACGACGTCGAGGCGGCCCTCAAGGGCATGCTCAAGCCGGAGTACGAGGAGGTGCAGCTCGGTTCCGCCGAGGTGCGCGAGGTCTTCCGCTCCTCCAAGTTCGGCAACATCGCCGGGTCGATCGTGCGCTCGGGCGAGATCCGCAGGAACACCAAGGCGCGCGTGCTCCGCAAGGGCAAGCTCGTCGCGGACAACCTCACGATCGAGTCCCTCAAGCGGTTCAAGGACGACGCGACCGAGGTCCGCGAGGGCTTCGAGTGCGGCATCGGCCTCGGGTCGTACAACGACCTCCAGGTCGAGGACGTCATCGAGACGTTCGAGATGCGGGAGAAGCCGCGGAAGTGAGTTCCGTTGCCCGGGGGTGAGCCGATCGGCTCGCTCCCGGGCGGCCTCGGGGAGCGGTGCGACGGGCCCACGGCCCGACGCGCCGCTCCCTGCGGCCACCCCCGTCAGTCGTCAGACCCTCGCGCCCCCGGTGGGTGCAGGGCTGGAAGGAAGGCAGGACCATGGCCGACTCAGGGCGGGCCCGGAAGCTGGCGGAGCGGGTCCAGCAGGTCGTCGCGCAGATGATCGACACGAAGGTGAAGGACCCGCGGCTGGGGTTCGTCACCGTGACGGACGTGCGCGTCACCGGTGACCTGCAGCACGCGGACGTGTACTACACGGTGCTCGGCGACGCGGAGTCGCGGGAGGGGTCCGCCAAGGCGCTCGAGAGCGCCAAGGGGCTGATCCGGTCCGAGGTCGGCAAGCAGACGGGCATCCGCCTGACGCCGACGCTCGCGTTCCACCTCGACGCCGTGCCGGAGACCGCCGCGCACCTCGAGGACGCGCTCTCCGAGGCGGCGCGCCGCGACGCCGAGGTGGCGCGCCTGGCGTCGGGCGCCCGGTACGCCGGCGAGGCCGACCCGTACCGCCGGCCCGACGAGGACGACACCGAGGACTGAGCCCGGCGTCTGCACGTGCGGCACCGGACGTGACGGGGCCCCCGTACCGCGACGCAGCTCGCTGCACGGGGGCCTCGTCGTCCCCGGACACCGGGTGGCGCCGCGGTGCCCGCGCGTCCCGGCTGGCGCCGGTGACCTGCGGATCCGTTGATAGCCTGCCGACCATGTCGACCGCACGCCCGCACGCCCGCACGACGCCACGGCCCCACCCGTGACGGCGGCACGCGCCGAGCGTGGCCGTGCGCCGGCGGGACCGCGGCGTCCGACCGCCGACGACGGCGTCCTGGTCGTCGACAAGCCCGCCGGCTGGACGAGCCACGACGTCGTCGCACGCGTGCGACGCCTGGCGTCGACCCGCAAGGTCGGGCACGCGGGGACGCTCGACCCGATGGCGACGGGCGTCCTGGTGGTCGGCATCGGCCGTGCCACCCGCCTGCTGACGTACGTGACGGGCGCGGACAAGGACTACGCCGCCACCGTGCGGCTCGGCGTCACCACCACGACCGACGACGCCGAGGGCGAGGTCGTCGCACGTGCCGACGTGGCGCACGTGACGCGTGCGGACCTGGACGTGCAGGTGGCGGCGCTGACGGGCGACCTGCGGCAGGTCCCGAGCTCGGTCTCGGCGATCAAGGTCGACGGTCAGCGCGCCTACGCGCTCGTGCGCGCCGGCGAGGAGGTCGAGCTCGCCGCACGGCCGGTGCACGTCGCGCGGTTCGCCGTCCTGGACGTGCGCGCCGCGCAGGACGACGGCGCAGCGGTCCTCGACGTGGACGTCGAGGTGACCTGCTCGTCGGGGACGTACGTCCGCGCCCTCGCGCGCGACCTCGGGACCGCGCTGGGCGTCGGCGGGCACCTGACGGCCCTGCGACGCTCACGGGTCGGGGGGTTCGGGCTCGCGCAGGCGCGCACGCTCGACGAGCTCGCGGCGACCCCCGAGGACGAGGCCGTCGCGGTGCTCCCGCTGGCCGACGCCGCGCGGGCGGTGCTCCCGGCCCGCGAACTCACCGAGCCCGAGGCCCGCGCGCTGTCCTACGGCCAGGGCATCGACCCGGCCGACGAGCCCGCAGGGCCCGTCGCCGCGCTCGGTCCGGACGGCGCGCTCGTCGCGATCGTCGAGCGGCGCGGCCCGCGCATGCGCCCGGCGGTGGTGTTCGCTCCCGCGTGAGCCCTGGTCACGGCGATACGAAACGATTCGACGGACCACCGGCTCCCCGGCGGTCTTCCGGTTCGTCCGCTTCGCACCTACCCTGACGCTCGCACGACGAGCGTGCCCGGGACGCCGAGGTCCTGGGAGCGCTCCCTACACACGGGGAGACGACGTGGTTTCTCGAAGGACGCGTCGCGCACTGCGCGCGGCGACAGCGATCACCAGCGCGGGCGTGCTCGCGGCGGTCGGGCTGCTGCCTGCCGTCGCGGTCGGCGACGGCTTCGACGACGGACCCGGCGCGTGGATCGCGTACGGGACCGACGGCGACATCGACACGAGCAGCGGTGCGCTGTGCGTCGACGTCCCCGCCGGCTCCGCCCAGTACGGCGTCGGCGTCGTCCTCAACGGCGTGGCCGTCGAGGAGGGCGCGACCTACACGTTCGCGTACACGGCGAGCGCGACGACGGACGTGACGATCCGCGCGCTCGTGGGCCAGAACGGCGCCCCCTACGGGACCGTGCTGGACACGACGCCCGCGCTGACGTCGCAGGCCACGACGGTCGAGGAGACCTTCACCGCCACCGCGTCGTACCCCGCGACCGCGACGGACGAGTCGCCGGAGGGCCAGATCGCCTTCCAGCTCGGCGGGTTCACCGACGAGGCGTGGACGTTCTGCCTCGACGACGTCTCCCTGAGCAGCGAGAGCGAGCTCCTGCCGCACACGTCGTTCGCCGAAGGCCTGGGCCCGTGGGGCCTGTACGGCACCGGTGACCCGACCTTCGCCGACGGCGAGATGTGCGTCGAGGTGCCCGGCGGCAACGCCAACCCGTGGGACGCCGGTCTGTCCTTCACCGGTCTGCCGATCGAGGAGGGCCAGAACTACGTCCTGACCCTGACCGGCCGCACCGACCCGGCGACGCCCGTGCGCGTGATCGTCGGTGAGGGTGGCGGCGACTACCGCATGGTCCTCGAGCAGTCGGCGGCGCCGCTGGGCGTCGAGCAGACGACGCTGTCGTACCCGTTCACCGCGGGGCTCGCCTTCCCCGCGGACGGTGACGCGCCCGGCCAGGTCGCGATCCACCTCGGCAAGTCCGCCGCGTACACGTTCTGCCTCTCGGAGGTCTCGTTGACCACGTCCGCCACGCCGCCGCCGCCGTACGAGCCGGACACCGGCCCGCGGGTGCGCGTCAACCAGGTGGGCTACCTGCCGCTCGGCCCCAAGCGCGCGACGCTGGTGACCGACGCGACGGCGGCCGTGCCGTGGCAGCTGCTCGACGCCGACGGTGACGAGCTCGCGCAGGGCGAGACGGAGTTCGTCGGGGCCGACGCGTCGTCCGGCCAGGACGTGCACGTCATCGACTTCTCGGACGTCGAGGACACCGGCACGGGCCTCACGCTCGTCGCCGACGGCGAGACGAGCCACCCGTTCGCCATCGCCGAGGACCTGTACGGCCAGCTCCGCTACGACGCGCTCAACTACTTCTATCTCGCGCGCTCGGGCATCGACATCGAGGCCTCGATCGTCGGCGAGGAGTACGCACGCGAGGCGGGCCACGTGGGGGTCGCGCCCAACCAGGGCGACACCGACGTGCCGTGCATCGGGCCGCGCGACTACTACGACGGCTGGACCTGCGACTACACGCTGGACGTCAGCGGAGGCTGGTACGACGCGGGTGACCACGGCAAGTACGTCGTCAACGGCGGCATCGCCGTCGCGCAGCTGCTCTCGACGTACGAGCGCACGCTGACGACTGCCGGTGCCGACGCCGGGGCGCTCGACGACGGGACGCTGGACCTCCCCGAGCACGGCAACGGCGTGCCCGACGTCCTCGACGAGGCGCGCTGGGAGCTGGAGTGGATGCGCAAGATGGTGGCGCCGTCCGGCGAGTACGCCGGCATGGTCCACCACAAGATCCACGACGAGGGGTGGACGGGTCTGCCGCTCGCACCGGCCGACGACCCGCAGGTGCGCTCGCTGCACCGTCCGTCGACCGCGGCGACGCTCAACGTCGCGGCCGTCGCCGCGCAGGGGGCCCGCCTCTTCGCCGACTACGACGAGGAGTTCGCGGCGACCCTGCTGGCGACCGCGCGCAGCACGTACGAGGCCGCGCTCGCGCACCCCGACGTGTACGCACCGGCGGCCGCGGGCAGCGACGGCGGTGGTCCCTACGACGACGCCGACGTCACGGACGAGTTCTACTGGGCCGCGGCGGAGCTGTACGTCACGACCGGTGAGGACCGGTACGCGGCGGACGTCGCCGCCAGCCCGCACCACACGGGTGACGTGTTCGGTCCCGGCGGGTTCCACTGGGGCGGCACGGCAGCCCTCGGGCGCCTGACGCTCGCGACGGTGCCGAACGCGCTGCCGGACCGCGACGCCGTGCGTGCGTCCGTCGTCGCCGGTGCCGACGCGTACCTGGCGGCACAGGCGGAGCAGCCATGGGGGTCGGTCTACTCCCCGTCGGGCGGCTACGACTGGGGCTCCAACTCCTCGGTGACGAACATCCTCGTGGTGGTCGCCACGGCGTACGACCTCACGGGTGACGAGCGGTACCTGCGCGGCACCCTCGAGGGTCTGGACTACCTGTTCGGGCGCAACGCGCTCAACCAGTCCTACGTGACCGGGTGGGGCACGGTGTCGTCGCACAACCAGCACTCGCGCTGGTTCGCGGCACAGCTCGACCCGTCGCTGCCGCACCCCCCGCCGGGCTCGCTCGCGGGCGGGCCGAACTCGATGCGCGGCACGTGGGACCCGACCATGCAGGCCACGCTGGCGGACGGCTGCGCGCCGGCCATGTGCTACCTCGACGAGATCAGCTCGTGGGCGTCCAACGAGATCACCATCAACTGGAACTCGTCGCTGTCGTGGGTCGCGTCGTTCGCGGCCGACCAGAAGGACGGCGCGCCGGCGTCGGTCGCCCCCGTGGTGACCACCCAGCCCGTCGACGCGACGGTCGCGCTCGGCGCGACCGCCACGTTCACGGCCGCGGCGTCGGGTTCGCCGGCACCGCAGGTGCAGTGGCAGGTGCGGGACGGTGCGACGTGGCGCGACGTGCCCGGCGCGACGGCGACGACGCTCGAGGTCGTCGGCAGCGCGGCGAAGGCCGGTGCGCAGTACCGGGCGGTGTTCACCAACGCCTCCGGGTCGGTGACGACCGCCACGGCGCGGCTGCTCGTCGCCCAGCAGGCGCCGGTGGTCGTCAAGCACCCGGTCGACACGTCGGGGCGGATGGGCACGTTCGTGACCTTCTCCGCGGCGGCGTCGGGCTACCCGACGCCGACGGTGAGCTGGCAGGTGCGCTGGGGCTCGGGCAAGTGGATCACCGTGCCGTTCGCCCGCAGCACGACGCTGCGCGTCCTGGTGACGCCGCTCGCCCACGGCACGCAGTACCGCGCGGTCTTCGCGAACCCCGGCGGGAAGGTGGCGACCGACGGCGCGCGCCTGACCCCGCGCTCGGGGAGCTGACGCACCGCCCGCCCCCGGGGCGGGGGGGCCCGGGGGCGGGCGGGGGTCCTCAGAGGCCGAGGTCGTCGGCC
>NZ_JACSQV010000008.1:191631-221210 GCF_014836445.1 Cellulomonas avistercoris | reverse complement strand
GCGCGGGGCCCCCGGGGCCCCCGCGCGGGCCCCGTCGGCGGCATGATGAGGCATGGCCGTCGCAGTGGACTCCTACCGTCGCCTTCCCGTGCCCACCACGTTGCACGGCGTCGCCGAGCACGCGTGGGTCGCGCGGCACGACGGTCGCCGGCAGCACTCCGAGGTGCTGCTGCCCGACGGCCGGGGGCTGCTGCAGCTCGTGCGCGGCACGGGCGGCGTGCTCGTGGACCCGCTCACGGGGGTCGCAGGCCCGGACCGCGACGGTGTACGCGCCGCGTGGACGCACGCCCTGGTGGCCGAGCAGACGGGTCCCGTCGCGCGGCTGGGCGTCCAGCTGCACCCGCTGGGGCTCGCGCGCCTGCGCGCGGCGCGCCCCGTGGCCGACACCTGGCTGCCGCTCGACGTGGTCCTGGACCCGCAGGTCGTGGCGCACGCGGGCGGCCTGCTGGACGCGGGGGACGACGAGGCCGCCGTCGCCACCGTGCTCGACGGCCTGGGGGCGCGGCCGCGCCGGACCGGCGCCGACCTGGACCACCTCGAGGACGCACTGCGGTTCGTCGACGAGCGCCGCGGTCTCGTCCGCCAGCCCGACGTGGCCCGGTCCGTGGGGACGAGCCTGGGGGAGCTGCACCGCTGGTGCAGCCACCTGCTGGGGATGTCGCCCGCGCAGTACCTGTCGGCCGTACGGTTCAGCACGTTCGTCCGGGAGTCGGTCGGCAGCGGGCCCGTCGACCCGCACGCCACGGTGGCCGCGATCGAGTGGTTCGTCGACGCCGGCTACCCGCCGCGCGAGGTCGAGCGCTTCAGCGGTCTGCCGCCCGCCGACCTGCGCAGGCTCGCCGAGCACCTCGCGGCCCGGATCGGCTCCGCCCGGGGCTGAGCGGCCCGCCCGGACCGCGCACACCCGTCGCCCGCACGGCGACTAGGGTGGCGTGCCGTGAGCGAATCGATCCGCGTGGCCGTGCTGGGAGCGTCAGGTCGCATGGGGACGACCACGGTGCGCGCCGTGCAGGAGGCCGACGGCCTCGAGCTCGTCGCCGCGCTCGACGCGGGCGACGACCTGCGCGCCGTGACCGATGCCGGTGCGCAGGTGGCCGTGGACTTCACCGTGCCGTCGGTGACCGAGCAGAACGTGCACGTGCTCGTCGACGCGGGCGTGCACGCCGTCGTCGGCACGACGGGCTGGGACGACGGGTCGCTCGGACGCGTGCACGACCACCTGCTGCGCGCACCCGGCGTCGGTGTCGTGGTCGCCCCGAACTTCGCGCTCGGTGCCGTGCTGGCGATGTCGTTCGCGCGTCAGGCGGCGCGCTGGTTCGAGTCGGCCGAGGTCGTCGAGCTGCACCACCCCGACAAGGTCGACGCGCCCTCCGGGACGGCCCGTCACACCGCGCAGGGCATCGCCGCCGCGCGTGCCGCCGCGGGTCTCGGCTCCGTGCCGGACGCGACCACGCAGGCGCTGGACGGTGCGCGGGGCGCCGACGTCGACGGCGTGCGGGTGCACGCGGTGCGCCTGCGCGGCCTCGTGGCGCACGAGGAGATCCTGCTGGGCAACACCGGCGAGATGCTGACCATCCGGCACGACTCGTTCGACCGGGTCAGCTTCATGCCCGGCGTCCTGCTCGCGGTGCGGCGGGTCGTCGACCGGCCCGGGCTCACGGTGGGCCTCGAGCACCTGCTGGGGCTGCCCGCGTGAGCGAGCACCGGCCCGCACGCCGCCGGACGGGTCTCGTGGCGGCGGTCGCGCTGACGGCCCTGCTCGCCGTCTACGTCTGGCTCGTGGCGCTGCGCGCGGTGCAGCTGGTCGCGACCGGGACGACGGTCGGGGTCGTGCTCGGTGCCGCCCTGCTCGTCGCGCCGCTCCTGGTGATCGCGCTCATCGCGCGCGAGTGGCTCCTGGCGCTCGACGTGCAGCGCATGGCGGACGAGCTCGCCGCGGCCGGTGAGCTCCCGGTGGACGACCTGCCGCGCTCACCCAGCGGCCGCGTCGACCGGACCGCCGCGCGCGCCGCCTTCGCGCCGCACCGGGACCGCGTCGAGGCGGACCCCGGCGAGTGGCGCGGCTGGTACCACCTCGCGTTCGCGTACGACGCGGCAGGCGACCGGACGCGCGCCCGGGCCGCGCTGCGCACGGCCAGCCGCCTGCACCGGGGCAAGGACGCGCGCCGCGACCTGCCCTGACGTCACGACGGCCGCCGGCTCCGGCGACCCGTCGTACCCCGCGACCTCGGGCTCAGATGCCCGCGTACCAGCGGTGCTCGGTGACGACGTGCGCCTCGTCGTCCGGGCCCGGCCCCGTCGCCAGCCGGCGCGTGCGCCCGTCGGGACCCAGGCCTGCGCCGGACAGGAAGTGCTCGCGCGCCTCGTCGCCCTCGACGACCCACGTCTGCACCTGGTCGGCACCGTCGGCGCGCAGCAGGTCGACCGCCGCGGCGAGGAGGCGTGAGCCGTGCCCGACGCGCTGGTCCCGCGGGTCGACCTCGAGAGCGAGGACGACGCCCCCTGGTGCCTGCAGCGGGTCGGCCGGTGCGACGGGCGCCACCGACGCGACGCCGACGACCCGGGGGCCGTCGCACGCGACGAGGACGTGGTAGCCGGGACCGGGCGGGCTCGACACGGCCTGGCCCCACTGGGTGACGAACGCCTGCTCGTCCAGCGAGTCGAGCACGACGTCGCCGAGCACGTCGGCATGAGCGGTCCGCCAGGCGGCGAGCTGGATGGCGGCGATCCGGGTCTCGTCACCCGGGACGGCGGGGCGGACGGAGACGTCGGCGGTGGGCAGCACCCGGTGAGCCTAACCCTGGCCCTGCGTCCTGCGCCCCGCGCCCGCGCCCCGCGCCCGCGCCCCGCGCGCGACGCCCGCCGCGGGCGTCAGGGCATGCCGAGCAGCCGGAGTCCCGCAGCCGTCGCGGCGGCGAGCACGACGACCACGACGAACGGTGCCCGCAGCACGAGCGCGACCGCGGCGACGGCCAGCGCGGGCAGACGCGCGTCGACGACGACCTGGCTGCCGCTCGTCGCGGTCTGCACCGCGACCAGCGCCGACAGCAGGGCCACCGTGACCAGCGCGGCGACGCGGGCGACGCGCGGCTGGGCGAGCCAGTGCTCGGGCAGGACGTGCCCGGCCAGCTTGATGACCAGGCAGGCGAGACCCGCGAGCAGGAGGGCGCCCCACAGCGCGGTCACCTCGACGCCCCGTCCGTCGCCCGGCCGGTCGACGCAGGCCCCGTCGACGCAGGCCCCGTCGGCGCGGACCCCGTCGTGACGAGCCCGACGACGACCGCCACGACGGCGGCGAGCAGCACGGGCACCCCCGCCGGGAGCAGGGGAGTGGTGCCGAGCGCGACGACGACGGCCGCCGCGGCGACCCCCTGCGCGGTGCGTCCGGCCAGCCGCGGCCAGACCAGCGCGAGGAACGCCGCACCGGCTGCCGCGTCGAGGCCGTAGGTGCGCGGGTCGCCCAGCCGGTCGCCGGCCAGGGCGCCGAGCAGGGTGAACACGTTCCAGAGCACGAACACGCCCACGCCCGTCCACCAGAACCCCGTGCGCGCCACCGCGCGCGTGGGCTGCGCGGTGGCGACCGCGGTGGACTCGTCGATCGTCAGGTGGGCGGCGGGCAGGCGCCACCGCCACGGCAGGTCGAGCAGGGGTGTGAGCTGTGCGCCGTACAGGCCGTTGCGCGCGCCGAGCAGCGCCGCCGACGCGACCGCCGCCCCGAGGGCGCCGCCGCCACCGACCACGCCGATGAACGCGAACTGCGACCCGCCGGAGAACATCAGCAGGCTCAGGGCCATGGTCTGGGGGACGGTCAGCCCGGCGGCGACGGACAGCGCACCGAAGGACACGCCGTACAGGCCGGTCGCGACCGACACCGAGATCGCCTGCCGGCGCGCGGCGGTGGCGGGGTCGTGCGGGGTCACGTGGCCACCCTCGCACACGGGCGCCGGTGGCCCGCGGTCGGGCGCGGCGGGCGGCGCGCGGGCGGCGCGCGGGCGGCTCAGAGCGCCACGTACACCGGCTCCAGGTACTCCTCGAGCCCCGCCTCCCCGCCCTCGCGGCCCAGGCCCGAGGACTTGACGCCCCCGAACGGCGCGCTCGCGTCGGACACCATGCCGCGGTTGATGCCGATCATCCCGGCCTCGAGCTCCTCGGCCAGGCGCATGGCCCGGCCGACGTCGCGCGTGTAGGCGTAGGCGACGAGACCGAAGGGTGTGCCGTTGGCCAGCGTCAGCGCGTCGTCGTCGTCCTCGAACGTCACGACCGGTGCCACGGGCCCGAAGACCTCCTCGGTGACGACGCGGGCGTCGCGCGGTACGTGCGTCAGCACGGTCGGCCGGTAGAAGTAGCCTTCGCGCCGCGGCGCGCCACCGCCCGTGCGGACGCGCGCGCCGCCGTCCGTGGCCTGGGTGACCACCTCGGTGACGCGCTCGACGGCGGAGCGTTCGATGAGCGGGCCGACCGTGACGCCGTCGTCGGCGCCGTGGCCCAGGACGAGGCCCTCGAACGCCGCCGTGAGGCGCCGGGAGAACTCGCCGGCGACCGAGGCGTGCACCAGGAACCGGTTGGCGGCGACGCACGTCTGCCCGGAGTTGCGCATCTTGGCCTGCACGGCGCCCTCGACGGCGGCGTCGAGGTCCGCGTCGGCGAAGACGAGGAACGGCGCGTTGCCGCCGAGCTCCATCGACGTGCGCAGGATCGAGGGTGCGGCCGCGGCCAGGAGCGTCGCACCGACCTGCGTCGAGCCGGTGAACGAGAGCTTGCGCAGCCGCGGGTCGGCCAGCAGCGGCTCGCTGACGCGGCGCGCGGACGACGACGGCACCACGTTGACCACGCCCGCCGGCAGGCCGCGGTCCTCGAGCTCGGCCCGGATCACCTCGGCGACGTACAGCGTGGTCAGCGGCGTCAGCTGCGCGGGCTTGACGACGCACGTGCACCCCGCGGCGAGCGCAGGAGCCACCTTGCGGGCGATCATCGCGATGGGGAAGTTCCACGGGGCGATGAGCAGCGCGGGGCCGACCGGCCGCCGCAGGACGAGCTGGTGGTGGGTGCCCGCGGGCGCCCGGCGCGCGAGCCCGTCGACGCGCACGGCCTGCTCGCTGTACCAGCGCACGTACTCGGCCGCGTACGCGACCTCGGCCCGCGACTCCGCGAGCGGCTTGCCGCCCTCGAAGGTCACGAGCGCGGCGATGTCCTCGGCGCGCGCGGTCAGCGTGTCGAACACCGCACGCAGCAGGTCGGCGCGCACGCGCGGTGCCGTGCGCCGCCACGGGTCGAACGCGTCGACCGCGGCGTCGAGCGCGTCGCGTGCGTCGTCCTCGGCCCCGTCGGCGACCTCGAAGATCGTGCGCTGCGTGGCGGGGTCCTCCACCTCGAACGTCGCACCGGACCGTGCCGGCCGCCAGCGGCCCCCCACCAGCAGGCCGGTGGGCAGGTGGGCGGCGACGGTGGGCGGCAGCGACCGGGTCATACGGACCATCCTCGCGCCGTGCCTACGATGTCGCCATGACGGAGCCGGCAGCAGGACCGACCGACCTCACGACCCACGTCCCGACGCCCTACGAGGACCTGCTGCGCCTCGTCCTGGCGACGGGCACGCCCAAGGCCGACCGCACGGGCACCGGCACGCGCTCGCTCTTCGGGCACCAGCTGCGCTACGACCTGCGCGCCGGGTTCCCCCTGGTCACGACCAAGCGCGTGTTCTTCCGCGGGGTCGCCGAGGAGCTGTTCTGGTTCCTGCGGGGGGAGTCCAACATCGCCTCGCTGGTCGAGCGCAACGTCCACATCTGGGACGAGTGGGCCGACGCGGACGGTGAGCTGGGCCCGGTGTACGGCGTGCAGTGGAGGTCGTGGCCGACGCCCGACGGCGGTCACGTCGACCAGCTCGAGCGGCTGCTGGGGGAGCTGCGCGCGAACCCGGACTCGCGCCGCCACGTCGTCTCGGCGTGGAACGTCGCCGAGCTCGACCGCATGGCGCTCGTGCCGTGCCACGCGTTCTTCCAGCTCTACGTCGCCGACGGGCGCCTCTCGTGCCAGGTGTACCAGCGCTCGGCCGACCTGTTCCTCGGCGTGCCGTTCAACATCGCGTCGTACGCGCTGCTCACCCACATGATCGCCCAGCAGGTCGGCCTCGAGGTCGGCGACCTCGTGTGGACGGGCGGGGACTGCCACGTCTACGACAACCACGTCGAGCAGGTGCGCGAGCAGCTCGGCCGCGACCCGTACCCGTACCCGACGCTGCGGCTGCGGCGCGCGGCGTCGCTGTTCGACTACGCGTGGGACGACGTCGAGGTCGAGGGGTACCGGCACCACCCGGCGATCGCCGCGCCCGTGGCGGTCTGACGCGTGATCGGACTGGTCTGGGCGCAGACGCCCGCGGGCGTGATCGGCGACGGCGGCACCATCCCGTGGCACGTCCCGGAGGACATGTCGCACTTCCGGGAGGTGACCGCCGGGGGCACCGTGGTCATGGGCCGGGCCACCTGGCAGTCGCTCCCCGAGCGCTTCCGGCCCCTGCCGGGACGTCGCAACGTCGTGCTGTCGCGCGACGCGGCGTTCGACGCCCCCGGCGCGACGGTCGTGACCGACCTCGACTCGGCGCTCGCCGCCGCGCCCGACGTCTGGGTGATCGGCGGGGGAGCGGTGTACGCCGAGACGATCGCGCGCGCCGACCGGCTCGAGGTCACGGTCGTGGACCTCGCCGTGCCCGGTGACACGCGGGCGCCCGTGATCGGACCGGGGTGGCGCCGCGCGTCCGGCGGCGACGGCACGCCGTGGCTCGTGTCGCGCACCGGCACGCGGTTCCGGTTCGAGTCCTGGCGGCGCTGAGCCCCGGTCGGGCTGCGCGGTCGAGGTGCCCGGTCGAGCGGTGGGATCCCGCGTCACGCACCGGCGGGTGAGCGGTACCGTGTGCGCATGCCCGCCGTGACCTCCGCCACCCACCCGTTCGGGTCGCTGCTGTCCGCCATGGTCACCCCGATGACCCCGGACGGCGCCGTCGACCTCGAGGCCACGGTCCGGCTCGCGAAGCACCTCGTCGACTCCGGTCACGACGGTCTCGTCCTCAACGGCACCACCGGTGAGGCGCCCACGACGCACGCCCCCGAGAAGGCGGAGATCGTCGCGGCCGTCGTCGAGGCCGTCGGTGACCGCGCGTACGTGGTCGCCGGTGCCGGCTCGAACGACACCGCGCACGCCGTCCGCATGGGCGAGCAGGCTGCCGAGGCCGGCGCGCACGGGCTCCTCGTCGTCACGCCGTACTACTCGCGCCCGTCCCAGGACGGCGTGGTCGCCCACGTCACGGCGGTGGCGGACGCCACGGACCTGCCGGTCATGCTGTACGACGTCCCCGGGCGCTCCGTCGTCCGGCTCGCTCCCGCCACCATCGACCGCCTCGCCGCGCACGACCGGGTCGTCGCCATGAAGGACGCGGCGGGCGACGTCGTCGCTGCCGCCGACGCCATCGTCCGCACGGGCCTGGCCTGGTACAGCGGTGACGACGTGCTGGCCCTGTCGTTCCTCGCCCACGGTGCCGTGGGCCTCGTCGGCGTCGCGACGCAGGCGGCCCCGCTCGGGTACGCCCGGCTGTTCGACGCCTGGCGCGACGGCGACGCGGCCCGTGCCCTCGACGTCTTCCGCTCGCTGCTCCCGGTCGCGACGGCGCTCAACGGCGCCGGCTTCCAGGCGCCGGCCGCCAAGGCCGCCCTCGTCGAGCTCGGCGTCCTGCACAGCCGAGCCACGCGGCTGCCCATCCTCCCGTTCAGCGACGACGAGGCGGCCGACGTGCGCGCCGGTCTGGCCGCCGCCGGGCTGCTCGACGTCGCCGCAGGCGCCGACCGCGCGTGACGCACCGGTCGGCACCCACCGATCCCTCAGGAGCTCCATGAGCCACCCGCACCCTGACCTGACGCTCCCGCCGCCGCTGCCGGAGGGCGGACTGCGGATCGTCCCCCTGGGAGGGCTCGGCGAGGTCGGCCGCAACATGGCGGTGCTCGAGCACGCCGGTCGGCTCCTGGTCATCGACTGCGGCGTCCTCTTCCCGGAGGACCACCAGCCCGGCGTCGACCTGATCCTCCCGGACTTCGACTACATCCGGGACCGGCTGGACGACATCGAGGCGATCGTCCTCACGCACGGTCACGAGGACCACATCGGTGCCGTGCCGTACCTGCTGCGCCTGCGCGGCGACATCCCGCTGGTCGGCTCGCAGCTGACGCTCGCCTTCGTCGAGGCGAAGCTCAAGGAGCACCGGATCGCGCCCCTGACCCTCACGGTGCGCGAGGACCAGGTCGAGCAGCTCGGCCCCTTCGAGTGCGAGTTCGTCGCCGTGAACCACTCGATCCCCGACGCGCTCGCGGTGGCCGTCCACACGCCCGCGGGCACGGTGCTGCACACGGGCGACTTCAAGATGGACCAGCTCCCGCTCGACGGCCGCATCACCGACCTGCGCGCGTTCGCGCGCCTCGGCGAGCGGGGCGTCGACCTGTTCATGGTCGACTCCACGAACGCCGAGGTCCCGGGATTCGTCACGCCCGAGCGGGAGATCGGCCCGGTGCTCGACCAGGTGTTCGCGGAGTCGACGGGCCGCGTCGTCGTGGCGTCCTTCGCGTCGCACGTCCACCGTGTGCAGCAGGTCATCGACGCGGCCGTCGCCAACGAGCGCAAGGTCGCGCTGGTCGGCCGCTCGATGGTGCGCAACATGGGCATCGCGTCCGAGCTCGGGTACCTGCGGGTGCCCGACGGCCTGCTCGTCGACCTCAAGCAGATCGAGAAGCTCCCCGACGACCGCGTGGTGCTGATGTGCACCGGGTCGCAGGGCGAGCCGATGGCGGCCCTGTCGCGGATCGCGAACGGCGACCACCGGGTCTCGGTCGGCACCGGTGACACCGTGATCCTCGCCTCGAGCCTGATCCCCGGCAACGAGAACGCGGTCTTCCGCGTCATCAACGGGCTCATGCGCCTGGGCGCGCGCGTCGTGCACTCGGGCAACGCGAAGGTGCACGTCTCCGGGCACGCGAGCGCCGGCGAGCTCCTGTACTGCTACAACATCCTGCGGCCGCGCAACGTCATGCCCGTGCACGGCGAGGTGCGCCACCTCATCGCCAACGGCGCGCTCGCGGTGAGGTCGGGCGTCCCGGCGGACCGCGTCGTGCTCGCCGAGGACGGGGTCGTCGTCGACCTGGTCGACGGGCGTGCGCAGGTCGTCGGGGCCGTGCCCTGCGGGTACGTGTACGTCGACGGGTCGAGCGTCGGCGAGCTCACCGAGGTGGAGCTCAAGGACCGCCGGATCCTCGGCGACGAGGGCTTCGTCTCGATCTTCGCGGTGGTGTCGTCCGGCGACGGCAAGGTGCTCGCGGGGCCGCAGATCACCGCGCGGGGCGTCGCCGAGCAGGACGACGTCTTCGACGAGATCCTGCCGGTGCTCACCGAGGCGCTCGAGGAGGCCGTGCGCGCCGGTGCGACCGACACCCACCAGCTGCAGCAGGTGATGCGTCGCGTCGTCGGCCGTTGGGTGTCCCACAAGCTGCGCCGCAGGCCCATGATCATCCCGGTGGTCGTGGAGGCTTGAGCCGCTCAGGGCGTCCGCAGACCGCGGAAGGCCGCCAGGAGCTCGTGCTGCTCGGCGACGCGGTCGCGGACGTCCCGGCTCCAGCGTCCCCACGTGGTGATGTCGAGCGCGACGGTGCCGGCGCGCGCCCGCGGCCGCCAGGTGCCGACGGGGTCGCCGTCGACGACCACGGCGCCGGGACGGCCAAGCACGGGCCACAGCGTGCGCTGCGCCACGGCCTCGGGCACGAGCAGGTCCCGGTCGCGCGCCTGGAGGAAGAGGTCGTACGGACCGAGCAGCCGCACGGTCGGCTCCGAGGTGCCGGTGGCGGCTGAGCGCAGCGCGTCGAGGTCCTCGACCAGGACCTGCCGGGTCCTGCCCTCGACGTCCACGTCGACCACGTCGACCGGCCACCGCGCCGCGACCTCCCGCACCGGGGCGTCGAGGAGGTGGGCGACGAGGGCCGGGTCCGCCGGCCCGAGCAGGTGCAGCGCCGTACGGACGAGGTCGTGGGGCGCGCCCGGCGGGGTGGGCTCCGTGCGCGCCACCTGGGAGGAGGGCCAGCGGGAGATCCGCCGCAGCACGGGCGGCGACGTCCCCGGCTCGAGCTCGAGCCCGGCGTGCAGGGCCGCGAGGCGGAACGTCTGCTCGTAGACGTGCGTCGTGCCGCAGGGCCGGCATGCGCGCAGGTAGGGCTCGGGCATGGCGGCGGTGAGCGCGGTGGACACCTCGCCCTTGACGAGGCGGTGCGCGACGACGGCGTGCATCGCTCGGGCCGTGGCGGCGAGGGCCTGCGTCGGGGCGATGCCCGCGGCGCGCAGCGGTCGCGCCGCGTCGAAGAGGCGCTTGGCGGCGTCGGCGTCCGACCACGGGCGCAGCGCGCGCTCGACGTCGCGCAGGTCGTCGCGGCGGTAGGCGTGCGGTGCACCGCGCACCGACCAGGCGTACGCCAGCGAGGCGGGCCGGTCGGCGGCGTGCACCGCGACGCCACGCAGTGCGAGCGCCCACAGCGCACCGTCGGGCCCGGTGTCCTGGACGCCCGCGTCGAGCACGGCGGCGTCGGTGACGTCGGTCACGGATCCCGCAGGACGGTCGAGCTGCTGGACGCGGACGCGGTGCCGCAGGACCGTGGCGCGGTCGACCGGCACCGGTGCGTGCACGGGCCGGTCCCCGGCGCTCGTTGCTCGAGCCATACGGGCAGCGTGGCACGCACCACCGACACGGCACACCCCCGGCCGGCCGCACGCCGCCCGCCACCGCCGCCGACACGACCTCGGGTCGTCCTGACGGGCGACACGGGCGCCCGCCAGCGGGGTCCCGGGCCGTCGCGACGCTACCGTGAGGACCATGGCGACCCGTACGACTCCCGGCCCCGCGCGTCCGACGCGTGCCTCCGGTGCGGCGTCGCGGTCACCGAAGGGCACGCCGGCGCGTGGCGGCACCCGCCCCGCGGGCCGCGCGGCGCCGCCGCCGGCCCGGCCCGCTCTCCCGCTGCGGATCGTGCGCGGCGTGTGGATGGGTGCGGCCCACCTCGTCGGCGGCACCGCTCGGCACGTCGGCGCGGGTGCGCGCGAGCTCGACCCCGCCCACCGCCGCGACGGCCTCGCGCTGACCCTCGTGGGTCTCGCGGTCGTCGTCGCCGCCCGCGAGTGGTGGGACCTGTCGGGCACCGCGGGCGACGTCATCCACAACGTGGTCGCCGGCACCTTCGGCGTCGTCGGCGTGGCGGTGCCCGTCGTGCTGCTGGGCCTGGGAGTCCGGCTCATGCGCCACCCGGACCGCGTGCAGGCCAACTCGCGCATCGGCATCGGCCTGACGGCGATCACGGTCGCGGTCTGCGGCATCGTCCACCTCGCGCAGGGTCTGCCGGCCACGCAGGACATGGCCGCGGTGCGTGCCGCGGGTGGCATCGTCGGCTTCGGGGTCGGCACCCCGCTGGCGACGCTGCTCACGACGGTCGTGGCGGGCCTGCTCCTGGGGATCCTCGCGTTCTTCGGCGTCCTGGTGGTCACGGCGACCCCCGTCCACCTCATCGGCCCGCGGCTCGCGGGCCTCTACCGCCGTCTGACGGGCCACCACGAGGAGCCGGCGGACGAGCAGGACGACCCGCTCGTCATCGAGGCCCTGCACAGCGCGCGGCCGGAGGCGCCGGCCAAGCCCACGCGGCGGCTGCTGGGGCGCCGCCGCGCGCAGGAGGCGGCGTCGCCCGACGAGGGCCGCCTCGACGAGTACGTGGGGGACGAGGCCTTCGAGCGCGCCGCGGTGGTCGCCCGCGAGGAGGAGGAGGCGGCCGCCGCCGCCGCGGCCGACGCGGTCGCGACGCGGCGCATGGTCCCCGCGACCTCGAGCGCCGCCACGGCCGCCGTCGAGGCCGACCTGCCGGCCCCGCCCACGAGCGGCGTGCCGCGCGGTGAGCAGCCGATGCTCGAGGGCGACGTCGTGTACATCCTGCCGACGGAGGACGTCCTGGCGAAGGGCCCGCCGCACAAGGTGCGCTCGGCCGCCAACGACCGCGTCGTGGAGTCGCTGACCTCCGTGCTCGAGCAGTTCGAGATCGACGCGCAGGTCACGGGCTTCACGCGTGGTCCGACCGTCACGCGCTACGAGGTGGAGCTGGGCCCCGCCGTCAAGGTCGAGCGCGTCACCGCGCTGAGCAAGAACATCGCCTACGCGGTCGCGAGCGCCGACGTGCGCATCCTGTCGCCGATCCCGGGCAAGTCGGCCATCGGCATCGAGATCCCGAACACCGACCGCGAGACCGTCGCGCTGGGCGACGTCCTGCGCTCGTCGGCCGCCAAGCGCAGCGAGCACCCGATGGTCATCGGCGTCGGCAAGGACGTCGAGGGCGGGTACGTCGTCGCGAACCTCGCGAAGATGCCCCACCTGCTCGTCGCGGGTGCGACCGGCGCCGGCAAGTCGTCGTTCGTCAACTCGATGATCGTGTCGATCCTCATGCGCTCGACGCCCGACGAGGTCCGCATGATCCTCGTCGACCCCAAGCGGGTCGAGCTCACGCTCTACGAGGGCATCCCGCACCTCATCACCCCGATCATCACGAACCCGAAGAAGGCCGCCGAGGCCCTCGAGTGGGTCGTGCGGGAGATGGAGGCGCGCTACGACGACCTCGCCATGTTCGGGTACAAGCACATCGACGACTTCAACGCCGCGGTCCGCGTCGGCAAGGTCAAGCCGCTGCCCGGGTCGGAGCGCAAGATCGCGACCTACCCGTACCTGCTGGTGATCGTCGACGAGCTCGCCGACCTCATGATGGTCGCGCCGCGCGACGTCGAGGCGTCGATCCAGCGCATCACGCAGCTCGCGCGCGCGGCCGGCATCCACCTCGTCCTGGCGACCCAGCGCCCGTCGGTCGACGTCGTCACCGGTCTGATCAAGGCCAACGTGCCGTCCCGCCTCGCGTTCGCGACCAGCTCGCTGACGGACTCGCGCGTCGTGCTCGACCAGCCCGGCGCCGAGAAGCTCATCGGGCAGGGTGACGCGCTGTTCCTGCCGATGGGCGCCGCCAAGCCCATGCGCACCCAGGGTGCGTGGGTCTCGGAGTCGGAGATCCACGCGGTCGTCGAGCACGTCAAGACGCAGCTCAAGCCGGTCTACCGCGAGGACGTGGCCGTCCAGGCCGTCAAGAAGCAGGTCGACGACGACATCGGCGACGACCTGGACCTGCTGCTCCAGGCCGCCGAGCTCGTCGTGACGACGCAGTTCGGCTCGACCTCGATGCTGCAGCGCAAGCTGCGCGTCGGGTTCGCCAAGGCGGGCCGGCTCATGGACCTGCTCGAGTCGCGCGAGATCGTCGGGCCCTCCGAGGGCTCGAAGGCGCGCGAGGTGCTGCTGCAGCCCGACGACCTGCCCGGCACGCTCGCGATGCTGCGCGGCGAGCCCGAGCCCGCGGCGTCCCCGCAGGCCGACGAGGAGAGCGACGGCGGGCACCGCCCCGCCGACGACGACTGAGCGGCGCGGCGTGGACGCAGGTTCGGTCGGTCCGTACAGCATCGTCACCACCGTGATCGCCGTGGTCGCCGTCGTCGCCCTCGGCACGGTGCTGGTCCTGCTGCGACGCGAGCGCGCGCAGGCGCGACGCAACGGCGAGCTCGTGCGCGTCGCGCGCCAGCTGCACCGCCGGTACGACGCGCTCCAGCAGGTGACCAGCGAGGGCGTCGTGGTGCAGTCGCGCGACGGCGTGGTGCTGGACCTCTCGGAGCGCGCGGCGCAGATCCTCGGTGTCGCGCGCGACGCGGTCGTCGGCATGCCGGTGGGGCGGATGCCCGTCGTCCTGCTGGACGACCGCGGGCTCGCGGTGAGCCCGGGGCTCGTCCTCGGGCGGCACGACGCCGAGGTCGACGAGCGGACGACCGTGGTCACGCTCGTCCCGCCGGGGCCGGGGGCCCGGCCGTCCGTCGTGCAGGTGACGAGCCGCAGGATGCCGGCCGACGACGGCGGCGAGATCGCCGTCCTCACGACGGTCGTCGACATCACGGCACGCCACGACGTCGAGGTGGCGCTGTCGCGCAGCGAGACGCAGTTCAAGGTGGCGATGGAGAACGCACCCATCGGCATGGCGCTGGTCGACCTCGACTGGCGGATCACGGAGGCGAACGTCGCGTTCGCGGAGCTGCTGGGGACCCACGCCTCGGCGCTGCGCGGGTACCGCATCGACGAGCTGAGCGCACCGGAGGACCGGGCGCCGCAGCGCATGGAGATGGACAAGCTGCTCGGGGGAGGGCAGCAGCGCTTCTCGCTCGAGATGCGCTGCCGGCGCGCGGACGAGCAGCTCGTGTGGGTCGTGCTCGACGCGGCCCTCGTGCGTGACGCGGACGGGGGCGCGGACCACTTCGTCGTCCAGGTCCGCGACGCGACGGAGTCGAAGATGCAGGCCGAGATGCTCACGCACCGCGCGATGCACGACCCGCTCACGGGACTGGCGAACCGCACGCTGCTGCAGGAGGTGCTGCAGGCCGCCCTCGCGCAGCCGGGTGCCGTGGACCGGATCGCGGTCCTCGCGTGCGACCTCGACGGGTTCAAGGCGATCAACGACCGGTACGGCCACGCTGCCGGTGACGACATCCTCGTGCACGTCGCGGGCGTCCTGCGGGCGGCCACGGCCGGCAACGGCACGGTCGCGCGGCTCGGTGGTGACGAGTTCGTGGTGGTGCTGCAGGACGTGCACGCGGCGAAGGCCGTGTTCGAGGTGGCGAACGAGATCCACTCGGGCCTGTCCGAGCCCGTGCGCGTGGGACGTCGCCGGCTCGGCGTGGGCGCGAGCATCGGCATCGCGCTGGCCGAGCCGCACCTCGTCGAGGCGGGCGCCCCGACGCTGCTGGCAGCCGCCGACGCCGCGCTGTACCGCGCCAAGCAGACGGGTCGCGGTCGCACCGAGGTGTACGACACGTCGATGGAGCTCGCCGCGCCGTCGAGCGTGCACCGCGAGCTGGTGCACGCCGTGGAGGCCGGCGAGATGGTGGTGCACTACCAGCCGATCGTCGACCTGTCCGACGCGCGCGTCGTGGGCTACGAGGCGCTGGTGCGGTGGCAGCACCCGCACCGCGGGCTGCTGCTGCCGGGCGCGTTCCTGCCCCAGGTGCAGGAGGCGGGCGTGTCGGTGCTGCTGGGCCAGCTGGTCGCGACGCGCGTCGTGGAGTTCCTCGCCGCGCACGAGGACGACGGACGGTGGGTGTCGGTCAACGTCTCGGCGGACCAGCTGGGCGACTCGGAGCTGGCCATGCGCCTGCTCCAGGACCTGTCGCGCCACCGCGTGACGGCCGGACGCCTCGTCCTGGAGCTCACGGAGTCGTCGCTCGTCGCGTCGGGCACGCGGATCCGGCACGAGCTCACGCAGCTGTCGGCGGCCGGCGTGCCGATCCTCCTCGACGACTTCGGCACGGGCGTCTCACCCCTGTCCTACCTGCGGGACCTGCCGGTCGCGGGCGTGAAGCTCGACATGTCCTTCACGTCGGGCATCCCGCACGACCCCACCGCGGGGAAGGTCGTGCGCGCGCTCGGGGCGCTCGCGCGCGAGCTCGCGATGGTGACGATCGCCGAGGGCATCGAGAACGAGGAGCAGGCCGAGTTCCTGCGTCGCAACGGCTGGCGCTACGGCCAGGGGTGGCTCTACGGGGGCGCCCGGCCGATGGACTGAGCATCGGCCGCGGCACCGCGGGTCGAGGTCAGCGCGTGCGGGGGACCACCGTGGGCGTCGACCCGCTCGCGAGGGCCGGCGTCGTGCGCTCCGGGGCGTCGGTGCCCGCGGCCGCACGGACCAGCGACAGGCGGCGGGCGACCTGCGCGGCGTCGAGCGTGGCTCTGCCGTCGAGCGTGGCCGTGCCGTCGGGGACGTCGGTCAGGGCGTGCACCTGGTGCCCGCCGCGGCGGTCGACGGTGATCGGCGTCCACTGCACGCCGGTGACGCGGGCCGGGCCGGCCGTGGTGCCCGTGGCGGGGTCGGCGCCCGGCGCGACGACCTGCGCGGTCAGGAGGAGGCCGGAGGCGGTCTCGGCCGCACAGCACGCCTCGTCCTGGTTCGAGACGTAGTTGCCCAGACCGTAGGCGACCCACATGCCCTGGCCGCCGGGGCCGCCGGCGAGGTGCTCGACGAGCTGCGGCACGTGCGCGTGATGCCCGATGACGAGGTCCACCACGCCGGACTCGGCGAGCTGCTGCGCGAGCGCGCGCTGCACGTCCGTCGGGGCGGTGCGGTACTCGGTGCCCCAGTGCAGGCTGAGCAGGACGACGTCGGCCCCCGCGGCACGGGCGTCCGTCGCGCGCCGGACGAGGTCGGTCGCGTCGATGAGCCGGACCGACCACGGCTTGTCGACGTCGACGGGCATGCCGTTGGTCCCGTACGTCGCGGCGAGGTGCGCCACGGTCACGGTCCGGCCCCCGCGTTCGAGGCGGTAGAGCTGCGGCTGCGCGTCCTCGGCGGCCGAGCGGGCGGTGCCGACGTGACCCAGGCCGGCGGCGTCGAGCGCGTCGAGAGTCGCGCCGACGCCCGCCCACCCGCGGTCGACCGAGTGGTTCGACGCGGTCGAGCAGCCGTCCCAGCCCTGGTCGGCCAGGCCGCCGACGAGCTGTGCCGGTGCCCCGAACACGGGGAAGCCGGACGGTGCGGACCCGGCCGGGACGATGGGTACCTCGAGATGGCACAGCGCGAGGTCGGCCGCCTCCACCCAGGGGTCGAGCGGCCCGAGGAGCCGGTCGAAGTCGTAGCCGTCCCCGTCGCGGGCCGACCGCAGCACCGGCATGTGGGGCAGGACGTCGCCCGCGGCCACGACGGCGAGCTCGACGTCGGGCTCGCGCGTGGGCTCGGGCGTGGGCGGGGCGACGGGCGTCGGCGACGCGGCGTCGAGGTACGCGCCGGCCACGGTCGGGGCCAGGGGCAGGGGCTCCGGCCGCGCCACGGACCCGACGGCACCGGCGGCGCCGACGGCGCCCACCAGCACGAGTCCCGTGAGGGCACCGGCGACCGCGACCGGGAGGACGGGCCGGTGCGGGTCCCGGGCATGACGAGGCACGTCGGGACAGTAGTGGTCGCCCGTCCAGGTGAGTGCCGCCGAACGGGTGGTGCTGCGGGCGAGGTCGTGCGCGGTCCGGCGTGCCCGGCACGGCCCGTAGGCTGTGAGGGTGGTTGTCGACGCTCCCTCCGTGTGGAACCCGGCCAACGTCGTCACCGCTCTGCGGATCGCCGTCGTGCCGTTCTTCGCCCTCGCCCTGCTCGACGACGGTGGGCACACCGTCGCCGGGCGTGTGCTCGCGACCGCGCTGTTCGTCGCCGCCGCTGCGACGGACCGGCTCGACGGGTGGCTGGCGCGCCGCTCCGGCCAGGTCACGGACCTCGGCAAGCTGCTGGACCCGATCGCCGACAAGCTGCTCATCGGCAGCGCGCTGGTGCTGCTGTCCTGGCTCGGCGACCTGTGGTGGGCGGTCACCGTCGTCGTCCTCGTGCGCGAGCTCGGCATCACCGTGATGCGGTTCTTCCTGCTGCGGTACGTGGTGCTGCCCGCGTCACGGGGCGGCAAGCTCAAGACCGTGCTCCAGGCCGTCGCGATCTCGCTCTACCTCCTGCCGCTCGCGCACCTGCCCGCGTTCGTCGGGGTCGTGGCCGCGGCCGTCATGGGCGTCGCGGTCCTCGTCACCGTCGTCACCGGGCTCGACTACGTGCGCGACGCCCTGCGGATCCGCCGCGCCGCCGGCGTGCCGCCGGCCGCGGGGCTGTGAGCACCGCGCGCGACCTCGCGGGCGAGCTGCTCGCCGCGCTCGCGCGCCGGGGCTGGACCCTCGCGGTCGCCGAGTCGCTCACGGGGGGCCTCGTCACCGCCACGCTCGTCGAGGTCCCCGGTGCCTCGGCCGTGCTCCGGGGCGGGGTGGTCGCCTACGCCACGGACCTCAAGGCGACGCTGCTGGGGGTCGACACGGAGCTGCTCGCGCAGCGGGGTGCGGTGGACCCGGACGTGGCGTCGGCGATGGCCGCCGGAGCACGGCGGCGGCTGGGTGCCGACGTGGGGCTCGCGACGACCGGGGTCGCCGGGCCCGACCCCCAGGACGGGCACCCTCCCGGTACCGTGCACGTCGCCGTGGCCACGCCCGGGACCGTGCGTGTGCGCACGCTCGACATGCGCGGCGAACGCGCGGACGTCCGCGCAGCAGCCTGCGCGAACGTGCTCGCGCTCGCCCTCGACACGCTCGCCGTCGGCACGTGACGGCACGCGCCGCGTCCCGGAGCCCGTCCGTCCGGGAACATGCGACGGTGCGGTCACGTTGGGTGGTGTGTGATGACGACCCGACCGCCGGTGGGCGGGGCAGGAGCACGTGTGGGCGGTGCACGGTACGGTGGACGTCTGCCGGCTCCACGGCCGGGAGCAGCAGGAGCGGCGGTCGCGCAGGCAGTGCGTCCGACCGGTGACCGAGGACACGACGTGAGGGGAGGAGCCCGGATGGTCGTTCTGCGACGAGAGATCGGCGACGTCCTGCGGGACGCGCGCCAGCGCCAGGGGCGGACCCTTCGGGAGGTCTCCTCGGCGGCCCGCGTCTCGTTGGGCTACCTCAGCGAGGTCGAGCGTGGCCAGAAGGAGGCGTCGTCGGAGCTGCTCAGCAGCATCTGCGACGCGCTCGACGTGCCGCTGTCGTTGGTGCTGCGCGAGGTGAGCGATCGCGTCGCCGTGGCCGAGGGCCTCCTCATCCCCGACACCGTCCCGGCGGACCTGACCGCCGCTGCGGGCCTGGGAGGGGTCGACCGCGCCATCGGTGGCGACGCCGGATGGGCGATGCCCCGCTCGGAGCTCGCTCCGGTCGGCTGAGCCGAGCGGTCGAGCACGCCCGGACGTCCTGGGTTCAGACCCGGCCGCGTTCAGACCCGGCCGCGCACCTGGCAGCCGGGGCACCAGTACACCTGTCGCTGCGTGGGAGGGGTGCCCACGTCACCGCGCGCCACTCGCGCACCGCAGCGCGAGCACGTGCGTCCCTCGCGCCCGTAGACGGCCGCCGCGGGTCGTCCGGTCGCGACGGACGCCCGCAGCAGCGCCCGCGCCGCGCGCAGCACCTCGTCCGCGTCGGTGACCGCGTCGGCCGGCGTCCAGGGCCACCACCCGCGGGCGAAGAGCGACTCCGCCGTGAA
The DNA here is from genome assembly GCF_014836445.1 of Cellulomonas avistercoris. GTDB lineage: Bacteria > Actinomycetota > Actinomycetes > Actinomycetales > Cellulomonadaceae > Cellulomonas > Cellulomonas avistercoris. The sequence continues at coordinate 202,044 of NZ_JACSQV010000008.1, read as the reverse complement.
GATCGTCCCGATCCCGACCACGACGCGCTGGTCCAGCAGGACCTCGGCCACCGGTCGCGCGCCCTGGGCCGACCAGCGTCGCAGGGCCTCGTCGATGCCGGGCGTCGGCAGGTCGAGCACGGGCGGGCCGGCCCACGGCACCCCCGGGGTGCTGTCGAAGTCGCCGTCGAGCACATCGGGCCCCAGGTGGCCCAGCAGCGTGCGCTCGGCGCTCGTCGGCACCACGTCCAGCATGCCGAGCTGGTACCCGACCGCCGTCCAGCGTTCGTCGCCGAGGACCGCGCGCACCTGGGGCGAGCGCGCTGCCGCGCGTTGCTGCGTGCTGGGGACCAGGCGCCATGTGCCGTCCATCCGCAGGTGCGTGTGGAGCGTGCGGCCGTCGTCGAACCGCGTCAGCAGGTGCTTGCCGTACGGGCGGGTCCCCAGCACCGTGTGCCCCGTGAGGTCCACGGTCGCGGCGGTCGGCCAGCGCAGGTCGGCCCGCACGAGGCGGCGTCCCGCGAGGGCGCGGTCGAGGTGCGCGGCCGTGCGGCGCAGCACGTCACCCTCGGGCATCGTCACCGCCTGCCGACGCGCGACCCGCCGACGTCATGAGGCCTGCAGCCGCAGACCGCGCGGCGTCGTGAGGAACCCCGCCGCGGTCAGCGCCGTCGCGGCGGGCGATGCGAGCACGTCGGAGGACAGCACCTGGGCGCCGTCGATGCGCTCGACCGTCAGCCGGCCGACGTGCCGCGTGCGCGTGGTGCCGACCAGCGCGGCGGCGGCGGCGGTCAGGACGGCGGCGTCGTCGGTGAAGGTCAGCAGCGTGCGCCCGCCCCGCTCGAGGTACATCGCGAGGGCCCCGTCGACGAGCGTGACCAGCGCGCCGGCCTTGCGGCCGGGCCGGTGGCGGGCCGCGTCGCGGCCCTCGGGCACGTCGGGCCACGCCAGCGCCGCCCCGTAGGGGTTGGCGGGGTCGGTCGCCGCCAGCACGACCACCGCGGGGGTGTCGCGCGCCGACGAGGGCGTCGGGCCGCCGTCCGACCACGCGGCGGGGCCGGCGGGTGCGCCCCACGCGGGGGGCGGGACGTCCTGCCACGGCAGGTGCGGACCTGCCGGGGGCGCCTCACGGCGTTCGGCCGCGCGCTCGCGGGCCCGCTCGACGACGTCCGCGTCGGCCCGCAGGCGGTCGACCGCTCCCGGCAGGGCGAACTGCGAGCCACCGAGCCGCTCGACGAAGTAGCCGCGCCGCACCTGCCCGGCCTGCTCGAGCGCGGCGAGCACCCGGTACACGGGCGCGAAGCGGCCGCCGATCCCCTCGGCGGGCGCCACCGCCCGGGTGAGCACGCCGTGCCGGTCGAGCAGCTGCGCGGCGAGCGCGTGCGCGCGCACGGTCACGTCGGGCTCACGGGCGGGCAGCAGCGACCAGCGGCCTGCCCCCGGACCCGACACGGCCCCCGAGGCGCGGGCCAGGGCACCGTCGCGCGCGGACGGCGGCAGGCCGAGCCGCCCACCCGCCCGCAGCCCGAGACGCGGGCGCAGCGGCCGGCCGCGCGCCGGTGCGCTGCGGGTGCGGTGGGCCGTGGGGCCCCCCGCGAGCCAGGCACGCAGCGGACCCAGCCCGTCGTTGCTCACGCGGCCGGCCCACACCAGGTCCCACAGCGCGGCGAGGACGCCGGCGGCGTCCGGCGGCGCGTCGTCGTCGTCGAGCCACAGCGCCTCCACGCGCTCGACGAGTGCGCCCAGGAACCAGGCGCCCCCGCCCTCGAGCGCCGCCAGGACGGCGCGGTGCACGGGGCCGGTCGCGGTCGCGTCCGGGTCGTCGAGGTCGGGCACGGGCGCCAGCGTGAGGTCGGCGACCGCGGCCGGGTGCAGCGAGACCAGGCCGTCGTGCCCCGCCAGCGGCGAGTGGCCCGCCCACAGCACCTCGCCGGCCGACATGAGCTCGTCGAGCATCCCCGGCACGTAGTCCGGGACGCGGGCCGGCAGCACGTGCGACTCGAGCGCGGACGCGGGCACCGCGAACCCGGCGAGCTGCTCGACGACGCGCGCCACCGCGTCGACGCCCCGCAGACCGCTCGGCCGCCGACCCGTCACCTGCACCCCCTGCCACGACGGCAGGAACACGCCGAGGGCCTGGGGGTCGACGGGCTCCACCTGCGCGCGCAGGGCGGCGAGCGAGCGCTGGCGCAGCCGGCGCAGGACGTCCGCGTCGCAGAACTCGTCGCCCGTGCCGCCCAGGACGTCGGGACGCAGCCGCCCCTGTACCAGCACCCGCGAGCTCTCGAGCCGGCGCAGCACCTCGGTGACCACCGCGATGCCCAGCCCGAACCGCGCGGCGGCCTGCGCCGCGGGGAAGGGGCCCCGGGTCCGCGCGTGCCGGCGCAGGAGGTCCGCCAGGGGGTCGGGCAGCACCTCGGTGAAGACCTCGGGCACGCCGACGGGCAGGGCGACGCCGAGCGCGTCGCGCAGCCTCCCGGCGTCCTCCACGGCGGCCCACTGCTCGGCGCGGTCGGCGGGGACGCCCGCGAGGCGCACGCGGATCGCGCGACGGGCCGCCGCGAGCTCCTCGAGCCACGCGGGGACGTCGTCCCGCACCTCGGGCCGGGTGCGGGCCGCGACGTCAGCGGCCGTCAGCGGTCCGTGGCGCCGCAGCACGTCCGCGACCTGCTCGAGCGAGCCCGCCTGCCGGTCGGGCGCGGTGCCGGCGAGCTCGGCCTCGGTGCGCTCGACGGCCTCGGGGTCCAGCAGGTCGGCGAGCTGCGACTCACCTCCCGTCCCGAGGAGCTCCGCCAGCAGCGTCGGGTCGAGCGTGAGGGCGGCCGCACGGCGCTCCGCGAGCGGCGCGTCGCCCTCGTACAGGAACTGGGCCGTGTACCCGAAGAGCAGGGACTGGGCGAAGGGCGAGGGGTGCGGCGTCGTCACCTCGACCACACGGACCCGCCCGGCGCCGACGTCCCGCATCAGCCCGATGAGCGCCTCGGTGTCGAAGTCGTCCTGCAGGCACTCGCGCACGGCCTCGAGCAGGATGGGGAAGTCGGGGAACCGCGCGGCGACCTCGAGCAGCTGGGCGGCGCGCTGCCGCTGCTGCCACAGCGGCTGCCGCCGGTCCGGACGGCGCCGGGGCAGCAGCAGCGCGCGGCCGGCGGCCTCGCGGAAGCGTGCCGCGAACATCGCGGACGCGCCGAGCTCGTCACGGACCGACGCCAGGACCTCGTCGGGGTCCAGCAGGAGGTCCTCGAGCGTGAGCCGCGGACCGGCGTCCGTCCCGGCGTCGTCGTCCCAGCCCACGTCGGCGGCACCGTCCAGCACGTCGGGCAGGCGCAGCACGATGCCGTCGTCGGCGTGCATGGCGGCGGCGTCCACGCCGTACCGCTCGCGCAGGCGTGCCGCGAGCACGAGCGCCCACGGCGCGTGCACGCGAGCGCCGTAGGGCGAGTGCAGCACGATGCGCCAGTCGCCCAGCTCGTCCCGGAAGCGCTCGACGACCACCACGGTGTCGCTCGGCAGCTGGCCCGTCGCCTCCTGCTGGTCGCGCAGGTAGGCGAGCAGGTTGTCGGCCGCCCAGGGGTCCAGGCCGGCCCCCTCGACCCGGGCCCGGGCGCCGGCGTCGGGCAGGGCACCGACCTCGCGGACCCACGCACCGACCGCGCGTCCGAGCTCGGCGGGACGCCCGCGGGCGTCGCCCTTCCAGAAGGGCAGCCGCCCCGGCACGCCGGGTGCCGGCGTGACCAGGACGCGGTCGGGGGTGATGTCCTCGATGCGCCACGTGCTCGAGCCGAGCGTGAACGTGTCCCCGACGCGGGACTCGTAGACCATCTCCTCGTCGAGCTCCCCGACGCGCTTGCCGCCCCGCAGGCGCCCGCCGGAGCGCTCGGCGTCGGCGGGCACGTCGGACGTCTCGCCGCCGCCCGCGAGGAACACCCCGAACAGGCCCCGGTCGGGGATGGTGCCGCCGCTCGTCACGGCGAGGCGCAGGGCGCCGGGACGTCCCGAGACGACGTCGGCGACGCGGTCCCAGACGATGCGCGGGCGCAGCTCGGCGAAGTCCTCGGACGGGTACCGCCCCGCGAGCATGTCGAGGACCGCGTGCAGCGTCGCGTCGCCGAGCCGTGCGAACGGTGCCGCGCGGCGCAGCACGCGGGCGAGGTCCTCGACGGGCCAGTCGTCCACCGCGACCATCGCGACCACCTGCTGCGCGAGCACGTCGAGGGGGTTCGCCGGGACCGACAGGGCCTCCAGCTCGCCCGTGCGCATGCGCTGGGCGGTCACCGCGGCGGGCACGAGCTCGCCGCGGTGGGTGGGGAACACCACGCCGCGGGACACGGCCCCGACCTGGTGGCCCGCGCGGCCGACGCGCTGCAGCCCGCTGGCGACGGACGGCGGTGCGCCGACCTGCACGACCAGGTCGAGCGCCCCCATGTCGATGCCGAGCTCGAGCGAGCTCGTCGCCACCACCGCGGGCAGCCGGCCCGCCTTGAGCTCGGACTCGGTGCGGGTGCGCTCGGCGCGGCTCATCGACCCGTGGTGCGCGCGCGCGACGATCGTGCCGGCGTCGCGCGTGTCGACGCCGGCGGACGTCCCGGACTGCCCGGGCACGGCAGCGGCGCGCACCGCACCGGGGTCGGGAGGCTGCGCCCCCTGGCGCTCCGCCCACACCTCGTTGATGCGCGCGGTGAGCCGTTCGGCCCCGCGTCGCGAGTTGGTGAACACCAGCGTCGAGCGGTGGGCCGCCACGAGGTCCACGACCCGCTCCTCGACGTGCGGCCAGATGGAGGCGCGCGGCCGCTCGGCCTCCGGCGCGGCGGGTGCCGTCCCCGGTGCGGGTGCGCCGAAACCGGCGAGGTCGGGGTCGATGCCCGGGCCTCCGTAGCGGTTGACCGTGCCCGGGGTCGTGCCCGCGGCGCCCGGGCGGGCGGCGGCCGCGAGGTCCCCGAGGTCGGGCACGGGGACGACGACCTGGACCTCGATGACCTTCTGGGACGGCGGCTGCACGACCACGACCGGGCGACCGCCGTCGTCCGGCAGACGCGCGCCACCCAGGAACGCCGCGACCGCGTCGACCGGACGCACGGTGGCCGACAGCCCGACCCGCTGCGCGGGGCCGGGCCCGCCCTCGCCGGCGAGCAGCGCGTCGAGCCGCTCGAGGCTCACCGCGAGGTGCGCCCCGCGCTTCGTCCCCGCGACGGCGTGGATCTCGTCGACGATGACGGTGCGCACGCCTGCGAGGCCGCGCCGCGCTCCTGACGTGAGCACGAGGTAGAGCGACTCGGGCGTCGTGATGAGCACGTCCGGGGGCGTGGTCGCGAAGGCGCGCCGCTCGGCGGGGGGCGTGTCGCCGGTGCGGATCCCGACCGTGACCTCGGGCAGGCTCGTCCCCAGGCGCGTCGCGGCCTGCCGGATGCCCACCAGCGGCGATCGCAGGTTGCGCTCGACGTCCGTCGCGAGGGCCTTGAGGGGTGAGACGTAGACCACCCGGCACCGGGCGGCCGGGTCGGCCGGGGGCTCGCCCGTCAGGAGCCCGTCGAGCGCCCACAGGAAGGCCGCGAGCGTCTTGCCGGACCCGGTGGGCGCCACCACCAGGGCGTGGTCACCGCCCGACACCGCCTCCCAGGCACCCGTCTGCGCCGCCGTGGGCGCGTCGAACGCACCCGTGAACCACGTACGGGTCGGCTCCGAGAAGCGGTCGAGCACCACCGGGCCATTGTGTCGGCACGGGCTGACACGCGCGCGGTCCGGCCCGCCGGTGGCACGCTGGTGCCGTGAGGAACCGCGAGCTTGCCGATCTGGTCGCCGACGTGCTGGGCCCCGTCGAGGGCCGGCTCCTGCTCGAGGAGCTCGTGCTCGGTGCCCTCGGGGACCGCACGGGCGCCGCCGCCCTCGCGGACGGCGTCGAGCCGCGCGACGTCTGGCACGCGCTGTGCGACGCGCTCGGCATCCCCGACTCCGCACGCTGGGGCACGGACCGCCACCGGCAGGCGCCACCCCGGCACGCGGGGCGCTGACCGGCGTGGCCGGCGCCCCCGCTGCACCGGAGGGCGCGCGTGCGCCCGTCGGCGACGCCCGTCCCGGGCCGCGGTCCCGCGCGCGCTGGCTGCCCCGGGTCGTCGACATCGGCGACGCGCTGTTCTCCCTGGTCGTGACCGCGCTCGGGCTGGGCACGGCGATCTGGCTGGTCGACGGTGTCGCGCTGACGTCGCCCTGGGGGCTGCTGCTGGCGGCGCTCGCCGTCGGGCTCGGCGACCTCCTGCTGCGTGCGCCGCTGCGGCTGCTGGCGGAGGTCGCGGGCGCCGGGGGAGCGCTCGTCGCGGGTGTGGCGGCGCAGGTGCTCGTCGTGTGGGTGGCCCTGCGGCTGGTCCCGGGGGTCACGCTGACGTCGGGGTGGTCGGTGCTGTGGGTCCTGGTCCTGACGTCCGCGGTCATGGCCGCCGGGCGCTGGGTCTGGGGGGCGAGCGACAACGCGTACGTCGTCGCCGACGTCGTGCGCCGCGCGCGTCGTCGCACCAGGACGCCGGCGGCCGCGGGCGCGCCGCGGCCGCCCGGGATGCTCGTCGTGCAGCTCGACGGCGTGAGCGCACCCGTGCTGGACCAGGCCGTCGAGGCCGGGCTCGTGCCCACCATGCAGCGCTGGGTCGAGCAGGGCTCGCACCGGGTCGGGACCTGGTGGGCGACCGTCCCCTCCACGACGCCGGCCGCGCAGGCCGGTCTCCTGCACGGGGCCGCGGACCGGATCCCGGCGTTCCGCTGGTGGGACCGCGAGCTCGGCCGCCTGGTGGTGACGAACCACCCGGACGACGCCGCGCTGGTCGAGGAGCGGCTCAGCGACGGTCAGGGCCTGCTGCGCGACGGTGGCACCGCCGTCGCCACGATGTTCTCCGGCGACGCGTCGTCCGCCTATCTCGTCATGAGCCGCGGGCGCCGGCAGGGCATGGGTCCGGGCCGCGGCTACGCCCGGGTCTTCGCCCGGCCCTTCGTCCTGGCACGCGCGGTGACGCTGACGGTCGGGGAGGTCGTCAAGGAGCTCTACCAGGCGCGCCGGCAGTCGGTGCACGACGTGCGACCCCGCGTCCCGCGCGGCGGGTGGTACGTCGTGCTGCGTGCCGTGACCAACGTGCTGCTGCGCGACCTGGCGACGTCGCTCGTCGCCGACGCACTCGTGCGCGGCGACCCGACCGTCTTCGTCGACCTCGTGGACTACGACGAGGTGGCGCACCACGCCGGCCCGACGCGGCCCGAGTCCCTGCGGTCGCTCGAGGGGCTGGACCAGGTGCTGCGGGTCCTGGAGGAGGTCGCGCGCGTCGCGCCGCGGGCGTACGACCTGGTCGTGCTGTCGGACCACGGGCAGACGCTCGGCGCGCCGTTCGAGCAGGTGGAAGGGCGTTCGCTGCTCGACACGGTCCGCGCGCTCATGGCCGAGCCGGGGGCCGACGGCGTGCAGAGCACGGACGGCGTGCAGAGCGCGGACGGCGAGGACTGGGGGCCGCTCAACGCGCTGCTGAACGGCCTGCTCGGGCGCCCCGGCGACCGCGTGGTGGTGGGGCCGGACGCGGGTGGCGCCCGGCGGCGCGGGCGGGTGCGCCGCGAGGACGGCGTCCCCCGCGTCCGCGAGCACGGCCGGGCCCCGGCCGCCCACGGGGACGTGCCGGACGTGGTCGTCGTCGGCTCGGGCAACCTCGGTCTGGTCTGGTTCCCCGACGGGGCGCACCGGCTGCACCTCGAGGACCTCCAGGAGCGGTGGCCCCGCGTCGTGCCGGGCCTGGCCGCCCGCCCTGCGGTGGGCGTCGTCGTCGTGGACTCGCGGGCACGGGGGCTGGTCGCCGTCGGCGCGCACGGTCTGCGTCTCCTGGAGGCCGAGGGTGACGTCGTCGAGGGCGAGGACCCCCTCGCGCCGTACCCGGGCCGCGCACGCGCCGACCTGGTGCGCGCCGCGCGGCTCGCGGACACCGGCGACCTCCTGCTCGTCTCCGCCGTGGGCCCGCGCGGTCGCGTGCACGCGTTCGAGGGCCAGGTGGGGTCGCACGGCGGTCTGGGCGGTGAGCAGAACCTCGCGTTCGTCCTGCACCCCGCGGACCTCGTCGTCGACGACGCGCGGTGCGAGGACGTGGACGGCCGGCGGATGCTGGTCGGCCCGGACGCCGTGCACGGGCAGCTCGTGGCGTGGCTCGTCGAGCGCGGGGTGCGTCCCGCGGGCGTCGCGGCGCCCCGTGCGCAGGAGGACGTGTGAGCGGGCAGGTGCGCTGGCTCGGCCACGCGACGGTCGTGCTGGACGTCGGCGGCGTGCGGATCGTGACCGACCCGCTCCTGCAACGTCACGCGGGTCTGCTGCGGCGGCGCGGCGGGCGGGCGCCGTCCGCGTCGGGCTGGCGCCGGGCGGACGCCGTGCTCGTGTCGCACCTGCACCACGACCACGCCGAGATCGGGTCGCTGCGGATGCTGGGTGCGGTGCCGGTGCTGACCGCGCCGTCGAGCGCGTCCTGGCTCGCCCGGCAGGGCCTGCGCGGGGTCGGCCTGGCGCCGGGGGAGTGGCGCACGGTCCGGGGCAGGGCCGGCGGGGCGGTGCAGGTGCGCACGGTGCCCGCGGAGCACGGGCACCGGCCCATGCCGCACCGCCCGAACGCCGCGACGGGGTTCGTCGTGCGCGGCGGCGGCCTGACCGTGTGGTTCGCGGGCGACACCGGCCCGTTCCCCGGCCTCGCGCGCGTGCCCGAGCTCGCCGGTGCGCCGATCGACCTCGCGCTGGTGCCGGTCGGTGGGTGGGGCCCACGGCTGTCCGGTGGGCACCTGGACCCGGCGGAGGCGGCACGGGTCTGCGGTCTGGTGGGGGCGCGCGTCGCCGTGCCCGTGCACTGGGGCACGCTGCACGCCCCGGCGTCCCGCCGGCTGCCGCCGGGCTGGATGGACCGGGCCGGTGCGGCGTTCGAGGCCGCGGTCCACCGGGTCGCGCCCGGCGTGCGGGCGTGCGTCCTGGCGCCGGGCGAGGCGCTGACGCTCGCGCCGCTGCACGCGGCGCCGGACGTGTGACGACACGCGCGTGTCGGGCGCGCATCGAACAGGTGTTCGGGTAACGTGGCCCTCGGTGACGCACGGTCGAACCGACCACAGCCCCGCCCGGCGACGAGCCGGTCCACGGGTCCGTGGGGGTCCGGTCGCGATGTCGGTGGTCGGGCATAGCGTCACCGCGACAAGACCAGCCCCCAGCAGGCGCAGCACGACGCTGCACAAGACGACGAGGTGGACCCATGGCCGCTGCTCCGGACCGCTCCAAGGCCCTCGAGGCCGCACTCAGCCAGATCGACCGCCAGTTCGGCAAGGGGTCGGTCATGCGGCTCGGCGACGAGGGTCGTGCGCCCGTCGAGGTGATCCCGACCGGCTCCATCGCGCTCGACGTCGCGCTCGGCATCGGCGGGCTGCCGCGCGGCCGTGTCGTCGAGCTGTACGGACCCGAGTCCTCCGGCAAGTCGACCCTTGCGCTGCACGTCGTCGCCAACGCCCAGAAGGCCGGCGGCATCGCGGCCTTCATCGACGCCGAGCACGCGCTGGACCCCGAGTACGCCAAGAAGCTGGGCGTCGACACCGACGCCCTGCTCGTGTCGCAGCCGGACAACGGCGAGCAGGCGCTCGAGATCATGGACACGCTGATCCGCTCGGGTGCGATCGACGTCATCGTCATCGACTCGGTGGCGGCCCTCGTGCCCAAGGCCGAGATCGAGGGCGAGATGGGTGACTCGCACGTCGGTCTGCAGGCGCGGCTCATGTCGCAGGCGCTGCGCAAGATCACCGGCGCGCTCAACGCGTCGGGCACCACGGCGATCTTCATCAACCAGCTGCGCGAGAAGATCGGCGTGTTCTTCGGCAGCCCCGAGACCACGACCGGTGGCAAGGCGCTGAAGTTCTACGCCTCCATCCGCATGGACATCCGGCGCATCGAGACCCTCAAGGAGGGCACCGAGGCGGTCGGCAACCGCACGCGCGTCAAGGTCGTGAAGAACAAGATGGCCCCGCCGTTCAAGCAGGCCGAGTTCGACATCCTGTACGGCGTCGGGATCTCCCGCGAGGGCTCCCTCATCGACATGGGCGTCGAGCACGGGTTCGTCCGCAAGTCGGGTGCGTGGTTCACGTACGAGGGCGACCAGCTGGGCCAGGGCAAGGAGAACGCGCGCAAGTTCCTGCGCGACAACCCGGACCTGGCCAACGAGCTCGACAAGAAGATCCTGGAGAAGCTGGGCATCGGCGCCAAGGTCGACGCACCGGCCGACGCCGCGGCGCCCGTCGACTTCTGACCGGCATGGCAGAGCGCACCGGCCGGCCCGCGGCTCGTCGCCGCGGCCGGCCGGCGCCCCCGCCCCCCGCGGCCCGTCCCGCGGCGCCCGCCGCCCCCGCCCGGGCCAGGGCCCCTGCCGCCGCCCTGCCCCTCGCGGTCCCCCGTGCCGGCGC
>NZ_JACSQV010000008.1:0-191621 GCF_014836445.1 Cellulomonas avistercoris | reverse complement strand
GCCGCCCCCCCCCCCCCCCCCCGGCTCCCGAGCCGCCCGAGGACGGTCCGGCGGCGCACGACGCCGAACCGGACCACGAGTCGGTCGCGCGGGCGATCGTGCTGCGCCGCCTGGCCGCCGCGGCTCAGTCGCGCGGCCAGCTCGAGGACGCGCTCGCCCGGCGCGACGTCCCCCCGGACGTCGCGCGGCGCGTGCTCGACCGGTTCACCGAGGTCGGGCTCATCGACGACCAGGAGTACGCGCGCATGTTCGTGCGGTCGCGGCACGCCGAGCGCGGGCTCTCGCGACGGGCGCTGGGCGTCGAGCTGCGGCGCAAGGGCATCGACGACGAGACCGCGGCCGTCGCCCTTCAGGACGTGGACGACGACGACGAGGAGCAGGCGGCGCGCGGTCTCGTCCGCCGTCGGCTGCGCACGACCGCGGGGCTGGAGACCGCGGTGCGGGTCCGGCGCATCTACGGGGCGCTCGGCCGCAAGGGGTACCCGGCAGGGCTGGTCGCACGCCTCGTGCGGGAGGAGCTGGCCGCCGAGGGGACGGACGACGCCGACGCAGGACCGCCCGCAGACCTCGGCGACTGACCGGCGAGGGCCCACGCCGCGGCGCGCGGCGACCGACCGCGCACGTCCGACCGGGCGCGGCGGCGGTGCCCGGGCCGTCGGACCGGTGACAATGAGCTGTGTCGTCCGTCCGGGGCGTCCGCGTCGGGAGGTGCTGTGGAACCGGGTGCGATCGTCACCGTCGTGGGGCTGCTCGGCGCGTGCCTCGTGGCACTCATCCTCGTCCTCACGGCGCGCCGTGAGGCAGACCTGCACCGTCGCGGTGCCGCCGAGGACGTCGCGCAGATCCGCGACGACGCCCGCGCGATGCTGGCGGACGCCGAGCGACGCGAGCGGCGGGTGGCCGACCGGGAGCGCGAGCTGGCGAACGAGCGCGGCGAGCTCGCGGCTCTCGAGCGGCGGACGCGCGCCGAGGCCGAGGCGCTCGCCGAGAGCCGCCGCAGCGCCGCCCGCGAGCTCGACAAGGCCGAGCGGGCGGCAGCCCGCACGCTGGCCGACGCCGACCGTGCCGCCAACGAGCGGCTCGCCGACGCGCGCGACAAGGCACGAGCCGAGCTCGAGTCCGTCAGCGGCCTCACGCACGACGACGCCCTCGCCGAGCTGACGCGGCGCATCACCGACCAGGCCGTCGACGCGGCCGCCGCCCACGTCCGGCGGACCGAGGCGCAGGCGCGTCGGACCGCGGAGGCGCGCGCCCGGCGCATCGTGTCGACGGCGGTGCAGCGCGTGGCGGTCGCCACCAGCGCGCAGCCGGTCGTGACGATCCTGCCGCTGCCGTCCGACGAGATGAAGGGCCGGATCATCGGCAAGGAGGGCCGCAACATCCGGCACTTCGAGGCGCTCACGGGCGTCAACGTCCTCGTCGACGAGACGCCCGACACCGTCGTGCTGTCCTGCTTCGACGCCGAGCGCCGCGAGGTCGCGCAGGTGGCCCTCGAGGCCCTCATGGCCGACGGACGCATCCACCCGCAGCGCATCGAGGCCGCGTACGCGGAGGCCCTCGCGGGTGCGGACGAGCGCCACGTGGCCGCCGGGCACGACGCCACCGAGCGGGCGGGGATCGACCACCTGCACAGCGAGCTGGTCCGCACGATGGGTCGGCTCCGGCTGCGGTCCTCGTACGGGCAGAACGTCCTGGAGCACCTCGTGGAGAGCGCGCAGATCGCGGCCGCGATCGCGGCCGAGGTCGGTGCGGACGTCGCCGTCGCACGACGGGGCGCGTTCCTGCACGACCTGGGCAAGGCCCTCACGGCCGAGGTGCCCGGGACGCACGCCGCCGTGGGCGCCGACCTCGCGCGACGTCTCGGGGAGTCGGACGCCGTCGTCAACGCGATCGCCGCGCACCACGACGAGGTCCCCCCGGCGACCGTCGAGGCGGTCCTCGTGCAGGCGGCGGACGCGATCTCGGCGTCACGGCCGGGCGCGCGCCGTCAGGAGATCGACCAGTACGTCGAGCGGATGGGCGAGCTCGAGGCCCTCGTCGCGGCGCACGACGGCGTGCGGCGCGCCCTGGCGATGGCCGCGGGCCGTGAGGTGCGTGTCGTGGTCGAGCCCGACGAGGTCGACGACCGCGCGCTGCCGCAGCTCGCGTCGTCCATCGCCAAGCACATCGAGGCCGACCTGACGTACCCGGGCGAGATCCGCGTCACCGTCGTCCGCGAGCTCCGGGCGAGCGCGACCGCCGGCTGATCAGCTGCCGGCGGTCGGCCCGGCCTAGCGGTCGGCGCCGCCGGGCGCGACCACGAGGGACGGGGCCTCCGCCCGGGCGGTGCCCGCGGTGAGCCGGCCGACGCGGGACGCGAGGCGCTGCGCGAGCGTCGTCAGCCCGTAGTTGATGACGATGAACACGAGCGCGGCCACCAGCAGGGCCTGCATGATGTTGCCGTTCCCCGAGCCGAAGCGTCGGGCGGCGTCCAGCAGCTCGGGGTAGGTGATGATCGCGCCCAGGGCCGTGTCCTTGAGGATGACGACGAGCTGCGAGGCGATCGCCGGCAGCATCGCGATGAGCGCCTGCGGCACCTCGACCAGGCGCAACGACTGGCCGGGTCGCAGACCGACGGCGAGCGCCGCCTCGCGCTGACCGTGCGGCAGGTTGTGGACGCCGGAGCGGACGAGCTCGGCGAACACCGAGCCGTTGTAGAGCATCAGCGCCAGTACCACCGCGAGCAGCGGCACGTCCTGCGGCTCGACGACCCGGAGCTGGGAGATCCCGGCGTAGAAGAAGATCATCATGAGCAGGACGGGGACGGCGCGGAAGAACTCGACCACGGTGCCGGACACCCAGCGCACGACGCGCGAGCCCGACAGCCGCCCGAGGCCGAAGAGCAGACCGAACACCGCCGAGGCGGCGATCGCGAGGCCGGCGGCGCGCAGCGTGTCGCGCAGACCCGGCAGCAGGTAGCTGGTCCAGGTGCCCTCCGCGAGGAACGGCTGCCAGAGCGCCGGGTCGAGCTGGCCCTTGCGGCCCAGCAGGACGAGCACCCACGCGCCCACACCGGCCACCAGGAGCGCGGCCAGGACGTTGACCACGGCCATGCGCCGACGTGAGCGCGGGCCGGGGACGTCGAAGAGGACGAGATCGCTCATCGGGCCACCGCCAGGCGTCGGGACAGGGAGGTCGTCACGAGCCCGACGGGCACGACGATGATGACGTAACCGAGCGCGAAGGTCAGGAAGATCGCGAAGATGACGTCCGGACGGAACTCGATCATGGTCCGCATGAGTCCCGACGTCTCGGCGACCGAGCCGGCGGCGGCGACGGTGGAGTTCTTGATGAGGGCGATGAGCACGTTGCCCAGCGGTGCGACCGCACCGCGGAAGGCCTGGGGCAGGATGATCAGCCGTGCCGCGGGCCAGAACCCCAGCCCGATGGCACGGGCCGCCTCGGCCTGCCCCACCGGGACCGTGTTGACCCCCGAGCGCAGCGCCTCGCACACGAACGCGGCGTGGTAGACGGCCAGACCCAGCACCGCGAGGCGGAAGAAGTTGGTCTGGAAGTCGCTCGAGAGCGTGATCCCCAGCTGTCCCCACAGTCCGAGCACGCAGAACACGATGATGATGGTCAGCGGCGTGTTCCGCAGCAGCGTCACGTACGTCGCGCCGGCCCAGCGCAGGCTCGGGACGGGCGAGATCCGCATGAGCGCGAGCAGGGTGCCGATCACCAGGGCGATGACGGCGGCGTAGAGCGTCAGCTGGATGTTCACCCAGAACGCGGCGAGGACGTCGAACTGGTCGAACAGGGACAGGAACTGGTCGAGGTACCCCTCGTCCACCCGGGCCTCCCGAGGGTGCGGTGCGGTGGGTGTGGCCCGGGGGCGGGCCCCCCCGGGGGGGGGCCCGCGGCCCACCTGACGCTCGGGGCGTTACCGCTCGAGCTGAGCGCCCAGATCGACGTCGTCGCCAGGGCCCGCGCGTCGTCGTAGCCAGATGGCTGGGCACCACTCGGCCAGAAGAGCCAACGCCCCGACAGCACCGGGCGACCCGACCCGACCCGAGGCTGTCGCCACGTCCCCGTGCCTCTGGTGCCAGTCGGCGAAGGCCAGAGAACGAAGCGGCGCGAGGTGGGCCTCCGTCCGACGCACCGAAGCGGTGAAGGGAGTCCTCTGCGGAGATCGCCTCGCGGCCGGGAACCACGACCATGGCCAGCACGAGCGACCGCTCGTCCGAACTCATCACGGCACCACCCGGATGTGCGCGAGAGCGCTCCGTCATGCGAACAACCCGGCGAACGCGCGGGACTCCGCCCGCACGCTACGGCGGACGGTCGAGGGGCTGTGCGTAGCCGCCTGGTCCAGCCACTCGGCAACGGCCCGGGTTGCCGCCCGGACGACGGTGGCGGTGCGAAGCTCATCCTCGACGTCGGCCGAGTAGACCATCACCGCCCTTCCGTCCGCATGCTGCGCGGCGTAGTCGGCTGCCTCATACACCTGCCGCGCAGCCCACACCGCCTCCTGAGGATCATCAGTGAGCCAGGAACGGGCGGCATAGACGACAGCAGCGATCGCACTTTGTGCGTAGCCGGCTTCCATGACCCAGTCCTCGTCGCCGTCGAACGGGACCATCGACTCGGCGGTCGCCCGGGCTGCTGCCACGTCAGCGTCCACACCGTCGAGAGCGTCCCAGACTGCGTCCAACGAGCCCCTCAGCACCTCGAGGCGCTCTGCAGGCAGCGACACGGCTGCGGCGTACCGCTCGACCACGGGCCACAACAGCTCAGCGCAGGCGGCCGCGAACGCGGTTCTGGCAGACCGGTCGATCCGGCATGACTCGGCAAGCAGCCACTCCTCGTCGTAGTCCTGCACGCGTCACCACCTCGCCGATCTCGGGCCCGTCAGCGTCGTGCCCTCATGGGCGACACCGCGGCGGCCGCGTCACCTGCCTTGCCCGCCCCTACGCCCCCGGCGCCGGCACGGCGGGTTCGAGCACGACGACGACCGTCTCGGTCCGTCGGTGCGCGGCGTGGGCGTCGAACTGCGGGTCGAAGCGCAGCCACGTCCGCCACAGCCGGTTGCGCTCGTCACCCGTCGCGGCGCGCGCCCGCACCGTGCGCGGCCCGTCGGGCAGCTCGACGGTCGTCTCGGGGTGCGCCTGCAGGTTGAGCCACCACGCGGGGTGCCCCTCGCCCCAGCCGTTCATGGCGACGGTGACGACGTCCGGCCCGTCGAGGGCGTAGGCGACGATCGCCCGGTACGGGTGCCCCGTGCGACGGCCCACGGTGTGCAGCACCATCGTGCCGAAGCGGTCCTCACGCGGCGGCCAGAGCCCCAGCCGGCCACGTGACACCCGGTGGATCCCCCGGTGCACCACCCACGCGATGCGGACGAACCAGCGCGGCGGCAGCCACGGCCGGCGGCCCTCGGGTCCTGCGGCGATTCCGGTCTCACCCATGCTCGCCCTCCGTCGCTGCGCCACGCCCGGGCGGACGTGGACGAACGGTACCGAAGGTGCGGACCGGACATCCATCATGGGTGAGCCGGTCAGGGCCTCTGTCGCAGGGTGTCGCACCCGACCTCTGCCGCGATCCGAGCCAGGTGCTGTGGACCGCCCGTCGGTACACTCTGGCGGACGCGAGCCTGGCCGCATCCAGCGCGGTACAGATGGAGATTCGGTGACAAGCACCGCACGTCCCCCTGAGCGACAGATCCGTGCGGTCTTCGACGGCGAGACGATCACCGTCTACCAGGCATACTCCGCTGCGATCGCCGTCCCCGCGGCAGCAAGCGGCTCACTTCTCGGAACGCCTTTCAGCCTGAACCGGATGACATGGGTCAAGCCGTCGTTCCTGTGGATGATGTACCGGTCGGGATGGGCCACCAAGCCCGGCCAGGAACACGTGCTCGCCATCCGGATGAGCCGCGCCGGGTTCGAGGACGCCCTGGCAATGGCCTGCCTCAGTCACTTCGACCCGGACGCCTACGCCGACCGGGAGACGTGGAGCCGGCGCAAGGAGGCCAGCCCGGTCCGCGTCCAGTGGGACCCGGAGCGTGACATCACGCTCGGACCCCTGCCATGGCGAGCTATCCAGATCGGCCTGGCGGGTGAGGCCGCCCGCCTGTTCGCCCAGGACTGGACCGTGCAGATCACCGACATCACCGAGCACGTCCGTCAGGTGCACGAGCTGGTCGTCAGCGGTCGCCGGGACGCCGCTGTCGAGCAGCTGCCGGACGAGCGTCCGTACCCGCTCGCCGGCGATCTCGCGCAGGTCATCGGTGCGACCTGACGCCCGGGGGTCTCACCGCTCGAGCTGAGCTCGCGCCGTTCGCGCGACGATGCCGTCGTCGGCGCGGGACAACGACTCCAACACGCGGCGCGCAGCAGGGTCGTAGATCGAGCCGAGCGCCCAGACCGCCTTCGTCGCCAGGGCCCGAGCGTCGTCGTAGTCGAGATAGCTCGGCACCCACTCGGCCAGATGAGCCAACGCCCCGACCGCACCGGGCGACCCGACCCGTCCCAGGGCTGTCGCCACGTCCTCGTGCCTCTGGTGCCAGTCGGCGAAGGCCAGAGAACGAAGCGGCGCGAGGTGGGCGTCCGAGAACCCGAACCTGAAGCACACCACGAGCGCGAGCTCGACATCGACGGGGTCTCGACGATCGACCGCGTCGTGCAGGAGTCCGAGGCCCAGCTTCTCGCCGTCCGACGCACCGAAGCGGTGAAGGAAGTCCTCTGCGGAGATCGCTTCGCGGCCGGGCACCACGACCATGGCCAGCACGAGCGACCGCTCGTCCGGACTCATCACGGCACAGCCCTCCAACTGATGATCGAGTCGTTGAACGTGTCCAGGGCCCCGCCGCGGCCGAGCCCGATGTTGACGATCCCCCCCCTCCCCCTTGAAGAACGCCGACGTCGACGTCCACCCCGAGGAGACCCCGGGCCGGCGACGACGAGCGCGGAGACCGCGCTCAGCAGGCCGCGACGGACGTGGGCATGACGGATCCGGTGGTGCACGAGCGCCCCCTGCGACTCATGGTCGCGGTGGGAGCCCCCGGTGCGACGAACCGGGAGCATCCTGGGGAGGGGGTCACTGACAGGTGTCAATGCCTGAGGCAACTCTTCTCGAGCCCGTCACACGACGTCGACGTCCCGGAGCCCGCGCCGGCCCGGGACCGCCGTCCGCTCAGCCGCCGAACGGCAGCACCGGTCGACCGGGCACGTCGACGCGCACCCGGAACAGCGCTCCCGCCTCCGGCTCGGGGTCCTCCAGGTGCTCGCGCGACGTGGAGATGTACAGGTCCCGCAGGTCCGGGCCGCCCAGCGTGCAGGCCGTCGTGAGGCGGACGGGGACCTCGACCTCCACCAGCACGTCGCCCGCCGGCGACACGCACCGGACGCGGCCGGCACCGTTGAGCGCGACCCACACGTTGCCCGCCGAGTCCACCGTGAGCCCGTCGGGGCTCTCGTCCGCGCCGGAGACGAACGGCCGCCGGTTGGTCAGGCGCCGGTCGACGACGTCGAACACGTCGGTGCGGCCCGTCGCGGTGTCGTCGTAGTAGGCGCGCGCGCCGTCGGGCGAGAAGTCGAGGCCGTTGGAGATGGTGACGTCGTCGAGCACGACCTCCACGTCACCACCGGGCGTGATCCGGTACAGCCGCGCACCGCCGGGCCGGGCGTCGTACGCCATCGACCCCACGTACAGCGTCCCCCACGGGTCGCACCCGGCCTCGTTCATCCGCACGCCGGTGTCCGACCACAGCTCCGGCTGCGGCGTCGGCAGGCCGTCCGGCGACTCCGCGAGCCCGATGCCACGCTCGAGCCCGACCACGTAGCCGCCCCGCGAGCGCGGCCGCACGAACGCCGCGACGTCCCCCACGTGCAGGCGGTCCACCGAGCCGTCGTCGTTCAGGGTCAGCAGGTCGCCCGCGAGCATGTCGACCCAGCGCAGGCCACCCCACGTCGGTGACCAGCACGGACCCTCGCCGTGGTAGGTGACGGCGTCGGTGACCTGCTCTGCTCGCAGCACGGGTGCTCCTCGGGACGGTGGCGGGGGTGACGTCGAGCCTGACAAGGACGGGTCCGCGGCGCACGTCGGCGCGCGGTGAGGTGTGAGGCACGCTCGTGCGCGGCCGCGGGATCGGCGCGCGTCGTCGACCCCGTAGCATCCGGCGTCATGAGAGCAACGAGGCTCGTCCGGGACGGGGCCGCGCTGAGCGCCGCCGCCGCGCTCGCCCTCGGCGGCTGCACGGCCGCCGCCGAACCGTCCCCCACGGCGACCCCCACCCGCGCCGCCGCACCCGAGGTCGCGCTGCGCGACCTGACGCGCCCCGGCCTGGCGGTCGGTGTCGCGGTCGCCGGCGGCGGGCACCACGCGGCGTCCGGCTACCCGGACCCGTTCGGCGAGGACGAGACCTACCGCGACGTGATCGCCGAGCAGTTCTCCTCGGTGACCCACGAGAACCAGCTCAAGTGGGAGTTCCTGCGGCCCTCGCGCGAGGAGTTCCGGTTCGAGGGCGCGGACGCCGTCATCGACTTCGCCGAGCAGAACGGTCAGCAGGTCCGCGGCCACACCTTGCTGTGGCACTCGCAGAACCCGCGCTGGCTGACCAGCGGCACGTTCACGGACGACGAGCTGCGCGCGCTCCTGCAGGAGCACATCGCCACGGTCGTCGGCCGGTACAAGGGCCGGATCGTGCACTGGGACGTCGCCAACGAGATCTTCGACGACAAGGGTGTGCTGCGCACCGAGGAGAACCCGTTCCTCGCGCGCTTCGGCACCGCGATCGTCGCCGACGCGCTGCGCTGGGCGCACGAGGCCGACCCGGACGCCGTCCTGTACCTCAACGACTTCAACGTCGAGTCCGTCGGGGCCAAGTCCGACGCCTACCTCGCACTCGCGACCGAGCTGCTCGCGGCCGGTGCGCCGCTCGGCGGGTTCGGCGTCCAGGGCCACCTGTCGACGCAGTACCCGTTCCCGGGCGACCTCGAGACCAACCTCCGGCGCTTCACCGACCTGGGCCTGGAGGTCGCGATCACCGAGCTCGACGTCCGCGTCCCCGTCGACGCCGCGGGCCGCGCCGAGCCCGACGACGTCGAGAAGCAGGTCGAGTACTACGGCCGCGCCGTCGACGCGTGCGTCGCCGTCGAGCGCTGCACCTCCCTCACGCTGTGGGGCGTGACGGACCGCTACTCGTGGGTCCCGGGCTGGTCGCCGGGCGAGGGCGCGGCCACCGTCCTCGACGAGGACCTGGCCGTCAAGCCCGCGTTCACCGCGGTCGCCGACGCGCTGGGGTCCTGAGGGCCGACGCCCGGGTCGCGCCGGGACGTGACGTCAGTACGCTCGCCAGGACGGCTGCCGCGCCGGGCGCCGCGTGGAGGGGAGCCACCATGACCGAGGAGCCGACCGGACCCGCGGTGGTCGAGCACGACGAGCCGAGGCGTCGCTACGTCCTGCGGATCGGCCCCGACGAGGTGGGCGAGCTGGGGTACTCCGTCGCGGCGGACCGCGTCGTGCTCGAGCACACCCTCGTCGACGAGTCCCGGCAGGAGAAGGGCCTGGGCTCGCAGCTCGTGCGGTACGCCCTCGACGACGTGCGCGGCGCCGGGCGCCGCGTGGTCCCGCAGTGCCCGTTCGTCCGGGCGTACGTCGAGCGGCACCCGGAGTACGCCGACCTCGTCGACTGACGAGGTCCCGCCGGTCGATCCGGTGGCGTCCGCCCCGGCTCAGCGGCCCGACACCTCGCGCGCCGCGCGCTCGATGCGCGCTGTGTGCGCGACCCACTCGGCGGGGCTGCGGCTCGACACGTTCGGGTCGTCGGCGACCAGCCCCGCGCGCCCGTCGAGCTGCTCGCGCAGGACGTCGGCGTGCCCCGCGTGCCGGGCGACCTCCGCGAGCAGGTGCACGAGCACCTGGTGCAGCGTGACCCGCGGCTCGCCCCACCACGGGACCTCCCCGACCGCGTCGAGGCTCAGCGCGTCGACCGTCGCGTCGGAGTGCTCCACCGAGTGCTCCCACAGGTCGAGCACCGACGCGCGGCTCTCGTCCGCCGGCACCCACAGGTCGGCGTCCGGCTCGGCGTCGTCGGCGAACCAGGGCAGCTCACGCGGGCTCGGACGTCCGAAGACCTCGCCGAGGTAGCCGACCTGGACGCTCGCGACGTGCTTGACGAGGCCCAGCAGGTTCGTCCCCATGCCGGTCAGCGGGCGGCGCACGTCGTACTCGTCGAGCCCGTCGAGCTTGCCGACCAGCCCGTCACGCTGGCCGCGCAGGTACCGGTGCAGCGTGGCCTTGGCGTCGGTGTCCATGCGGCCACGGTCCCACCCGCCACCGACACCCGGAGCGTCCGCGCGCACGCCACGACGGCGCCCTGGGTGGGATCTCCCCTGCCCGGCACGCCGGGACGAGCACAACGGCCCGCGCTGATCTACGGTCAGGCGGGTGAGCACACCGCCGACGCCCTCGGGCGAGAGCCCGAGCACGGACGGCGGGCTGCCCACCTCGCGGCCGCCGGCACGGTTCACACCGGTGCGCCGCTGGGTGCTCGACAGCCTCGCCGAGCTCGTGGGCTTCCGGCAGCAGCTGCGCGAGGAGATCCGCACCCGCTCCGGGGAGTCCGCCGACGCGCTCCTGGGCAGCGTCGCGCACGACCTGGTGCTGGTCGCCTCCGAGCTCACGACCAACGGGATCCGGCACGGACGACCGCCCACCACCGTCGAGCTCCTGCAGGACGGCGACCACTTCCTGCTCACGGTCGCCGACCACGACCTGGGCAGCGTGCCGCGCATCGCGGGCGATCGTCCGCCCGGTGAGGGCGGGTACGGCCTGCAGATCGCGCGGCGCCTGGCGCGGGACGTGGGCTGGTACCGGACCGACACGGTCAAGGTGATCTGGGCCGAGCTGGGCGCCTGACGGCGAGGCCTCCCGTGCGACGACCGGTCCCCTCGTGGCGCCGGGTCAGATCGCCGTCCAGTAGGCCGGCACCGCGGTCGTGGCGTACTCGTGCACGACGGACCACATGCCGCCCGCGAGCGCGTCCTGCGGGACGAGGAACGGCAGGACGCCCCGCACGACGCCGCCGGTCGCCACCTCCGGCGTGACGGTGAGGTCGTCCGGGACGATCGCGTCGGCCGACTCGAACGTGCGGCCGTCGGCAGCCACGAACGTGACCCCCAGGTCCAGCCACGCCTGGCCCGTCGCGTCGCCGCGGTAGGTCGCCGTGAGAGGCAGCAGGACGTACGTCGAACCCTCCGGCGGTGCCTCGTTGAACTCGTAGTACCCGGACACGACGTCGTCGGCGGCGAAGTCGGCCGCCGAGAGCAGCACCTCGTAGACGGGTGCGCCCGCCTCGCTGAACGTGACGGTGTCGACGTCGGGGACCGCCGGGTTCTCGCGCGCACCCTTGGCCGCCTGCGTCGGCGCAGGTGCCGGCTCCTCGGTGGGCGACGCCGCGGGGCTCGCGGTGGGCGTCGCGGACGACGTCACGGGGGCGACCTCGCCCGGCTCGGCGCTGCAGGCGCTCAGCAGCAGGCCGAGCGACAGCGCGGCGCCTGCGGCCGCGGTGGACGTGGCGATGCGCATGGTTCTCCTCGGGTGGGCCCCTGGTCCGGGGTGCCGGGCGGGCGTGAAGGACAGGACGGACATGACGGGCACGACGGACATCCTGGCCTCGTCACCCGCGAGGGGCCGGTGGTGTCAGCAGCGTGAGACGGCGCGCGTGCTCAGAGCCACCGGCGGCGCTTGAAGACGAGGTAGAGGCCGAAGCCCATCACGACCATGGCGGCGACGGCCAGGGGGTAGCCGAGACGCCAGTCGAGCTCGGGCATGTGCGTGAAGTTCATGCCGTAGATCGTGCCGACGAGCGTGGGGGCGAAGAGGATCGCCGCCCACGAGGAGATCTTCTTGACCTCCTCGTTCTGCGCCAGGCCGGTCTCGGACAGGCGTCGGGTCTCCTCGTTCTGCACCAGGCTCGCCTCGGACAGGCGCCGCATCTCCTCGTTCTGCGCCTGGGTGACGAGCGTCGAGTGCACGGTCAGGGCGTTCTCGAGCAGCACCTGGAAGGAGTCGGCGCGGTCGCTGATGCGCAGCGCGTGGTCCAGGACGTCGCGCATGCGCCGCTGCAGCTCGACGTCGACCCGGTACTTGTCGGCGCCGCGCAGCAGCCCGTCGAGGATGTCGCGCAGCGGGCCGGTGGCGCGCTGGAACGCGATCACCTCGCGGAGCAGCTCGTAGATGCGCCGGGACACCGCGGGGTCGCCGCCGAAGAGCTGGTCCTGGATCTCGTCGATGTCGTTCTCGAGACCGGCGACGACGGGCGCGTACCCGTCGACGACCTCGTCGCACACGGCGTACAGGACCGCCTCGGGCCCGAGCGCGAGGAGCTCGGGGGCGGCCTCGAGCCGGCGGCGCACGGCGCCGAGGTCCGGGTTGGTCGCGTGCCGGACCGTCACGACGAACTCCGGCCCGATGAACAGGTGGACCTCGCCGAACTCCACCTGCTCCTCGGCGTCGAGGTACCAGGCAGGCCGCAGGACGACGAACAGCGTGTCCCCGTAGCGCTCGAGCTTGGCGCGCTGGTGGCCCTTGAGCGCGTCCTCGACCGCGAGCGGGTGCAGGTCGAACTCGGCGGCCAGCGCGTGGATCTCGTCCGCGTCGGGCCGGTACAGCCCGATCCACGCCATCCCGTTGTGCTCCCGGAGCTGCTCGAACGTCTCGTCGAGCGTGGTCGGGGTCAGCGTCCGGCGACCCGTCACGTAGATCCCGTTGTCGACGAGCGTCATGCCGTCCCCACCCCTCGCTGCCGTGCCCGGTGCAGCCGACGGGCTGCGCGGGCGAGCATACGGACGTAGAGCGTCTGGCCCAGCGGCACGAGCGGCCCGAGCCACCGGACCCACCCCCACGCCGGGCGGCTGTACGCCTCGACGTCGAGCCACACGTCACCGTCGCGGAGCACCACGCGGAACGCCTCCTCACCCGCGAACGGGTGGCCGGGGAGCGTGCCGTACGCGAAGCCCTCGTCGTCCGCCCACACGACGCGGCAGGGGGCGCGCAGCGCGACCGGTCCCACCCCGAGGAGCGTCACGACGCGCCGGCCGGGGACCGCGGGACCGTCGGCCCGCACGCGCACGCCCGCGGCGCGGTGCACGCGCCAGGCCCGCACGTCGTCCGCGAGCGCCGCGCGGGCGGCGTCGTCACCGCCGCGCACGACGCGGTGGCGGACGCGCAGCACGCGGTCGCCGGTCGGCACGCCCGCGCGGGTCCGCAGCGCGACGAGCGAGCCGAGGACGACGGCCAGCGCGTTGAGCGCGCCGTGCGTGGCCACCATCCACGACAGGTCCGGGTGCGGCACGTCGGTCACCTCGCCGACCGCCCACCACAGTGCCAGCAGCATCGCGGCGCCGCTGCCCACGACGGCGGCGGCCGCCCACGCACCGGCCGCGCGCGAGCCGCCCCGCCGGCCGTCCGAGCGGGCCGCGCGCCACGCGGCCGCCGTGGCGCACCAGATCCCGGCGGTGAGCACGACGGTCCCGACGAGCTCCGCCTCCTGCGACACGAGGTAGCCGACGAGCACGGCTGCCACACCGAGCGTCACGCCGGCGGCGCCGGCACGGGCGAGCCGGCTGCCATCACCCGTCTCGGCACGCACGGCCAGGCCCGCGGCGAGGCACGCGCCGAAGCCGGCGAAGAGCATGTGCGGCACCGTCAGCAGCAGGATGTCGCCGTCGAAACCGAGCACCGCCGCACCCGCCCGGTCGGCGACCAGCGCGAGGGCTCCCACGGTCGTGACGCCCAGCCCGACGGTGACGGCGACGTCGGACGCGACCGTCCGGCGGTCCCGGTGCGCCGTCCAGGCGCGCGCGGCGGCGGCGAGCAGCACGACGGTGGCCGCGGCGAACGGCGCCGCTGCCGCGACCGCCGCAGGCCCGCGCGGGAGCAGCAGCGCGAGCGCCGCGGCCACGCCGACGAGGGGCCAGACGGGCGACCGCGGCCATGGCACCCGGACCGCGCCCGCGGCGTCCACCAGGCGAAGGCCCAGCGGCAGCACGACCACCGCCCCGAGGGCCACCGCCAGCCGCACCCCCGCGAGCGCTGCGGGTGCGAGGTCGTCGGCGGCTCCGGCGATCGATGTCATGGCGTCATTGAACACGCTCAACTGAACATGTTCAACAGCGTCGGGACCGCAGCCCCGGAGGCGAGGCATGCAGCGGCTCCACCCCGTCCCGACGCCGACCCCATCGGGGCGCCGACACGCACAGATGTCGGACCTGCACGCGAAACTTGAACGTTTAGTTCGTTGACGGACCCACGCGCGAGTCGAAGAGTGGGGCCTCCGCCGACCGGCTCGCTGACGACCCGGCGCTCGGCTGAACAAGGAGGAACGATGACCCCCCCATCCACGCTCCGACGAGGACGCAGCCACGTCGCTCGCGGCGCTTCCGCCGTCGCCATCCTCGCCCTCGGGGTGACCGCAGCCGTGGCCATCCCCGCCCAGGCCGCCGGCTCGACGCTCCAGGACGCCGCCAAGGGAAGCGGGCGCTACTTCGGCACCGCGATCGCCGCCAGCCGGCTCAACGACTCCACCTACTCGACCATCGCCAACCGTGAGTTCAACATGATCACGGCCGAGAACGAGATGAAGATGGACGCCACGGAGCCGAACCAGAACCAGTTCAACTTCAGCCAGGGCGACCGCATCCTCAACTGGGCGCAGCAGAACGGCAAGCAGGTCCGCGGCCACGCGCTGGCGTGGTACTCCCAGCAGCCGGGCTGGATGCAGAACATGTCCGGCACCCAGCTGCGCAACGCGATGCTCAACCACGTCACCGGCGTCGCGACCCACTACAAGGGCAAGATCTACGCCTGGGACGTCGTGAACGAGGCGTTCGCGGACGGCAGCTCCGGCGGCCGCCGCGACTCGAACCTCGAGCGCACCGGCAGCGACTGGATCGAGGCCGCGTTCCGCGCCGCCCGCGCCGCCGACCCGGGCGCCAAGCTCTGCTACAACGACTACAACACCGACGACTGGACGCACGCGAAGACGCAGGGCGTCTACCGCATGGTGAGCGACTTCAAGTCCCGCGGCGTGCCGATCGACTGCGTCGGCCTGCAGTCGCACTTCAACCCGCAGAGCCCGGTGCCGGCCAACTACCAGACGACGATCGAGCGCTTCGCGGCCCTCGGCGTCGACGTGCAGATCACCGAGCTCGACATCGAGGGCTCCGGCCAGCAGCAGGCGGAGAACTTCCGCAAGGTCACGCAGGCGTGCCTCAACGTCGCCCGCTGCACCGGTATCACGGTGTGGGGCGTGCGTGACACCGACTCGTGGCGCGCCTCGGGCACCCCGCTGCTGTTCGACGGCTCGGGCAACAAGAAGGCCGCGTACACCGCGGTCCTCGACACGCTGAACAGCGTCAGCGGCACGACCCCGCCGCCCACGAGCACCCCCCCGGTCACGACCCCGCCGGTGACGACCCCGCCCGTGACGACCCCGCCGGTCACCACGCCGCCCGTCACCACGCCGCCGCCGGTCTCCGGCAGCTGCTCCGCGGCGCTCACCATCGCGAACAGCTGGCCCGGCGGCTACCAGGGCACCGTCACCGTGACGGCCGGCTCCTCGGGCCTCAACGGCTGGCGCGTCACCCTGCCGGGCGGCGTGTCGACGAACAACGTCTGGAACGGCAACGTCTCCGGCAGCGTCGTCTCCAACGCCCCGTACAACGGCTCCCTCGGGGCCGGGCAGTCGACCAGCTTCGGGTTCATCGGCCAGGGCAACGCGCCCGGTGCCGCCACCCTGACCTGCAGCTGATCCGCTCCACCTGACCGGCTCCGCGCCGGGCACGACGGCGCCGCTCCCCTCCCAGGGGTGCGGCGCCGTCGTCGTCCACCCAGGCGGGGCTCGTACCATCGACGCGTGCCACCCCTGTCCCCGCTCCCGGCACGTCACGGCCTCGGTGCCGCCCACCTGTGCACACCGTCCCGCGCGCGGGGCGTCGCCGACGCGTGGCCGACGATGGGCGCGTGGCTGCGGCACCGGCTCCCCGAGCACGTCGACGTGGCGGGGATGCTCGCCGACGGCAGCTTCGTCGACGAGGACGGCCGCGCGCTGCGGGACGACGACCCGTTCGTGCCGTCGCGGCACGTGTGGTTCCACCGGATCGTGCGCGACGAGCCCGTGGTGCCCGGCACGATCCACGTGGTGCACCGCGACGAGCGGCTCGTGGTGGTCGACAAGCCGCCGTTCCTGTCGACGATCCCGCGCGGGCGGCACATCGTCCAGAGCGTCGTGGTGCGGCTGCGCGACGAGCTGGGCCTGCCGGAGCTCTCGCCGCTGCACCGCCTCGACCGCGGCACGTCCGGGATCCTGCTGCTCGCCACCGAACGACGCTGGCGCGGCGTCTACCAGACGGCGTTCGAGCGCCGGCTGATGGACAAGACGTACCGCGCGCTCGCGCCGCTGCGCGCCGACCTCGAGCTGCCGACGGTCGTGCGCAACCACCTGCGCAAGGTCCGCGGGACCCTGCACGCCGAGGTCGTGCCCGACGCCCCGGTCAACGCCGAGACGCTCGTCGAGCTCGAGCGTGAGGTCGACGGCCTCGGTGTGTACCGGCTGACCCCGCGCACCGGCCGCACGCACCAGCTGCGCGTGCACCTGAGCGGGCTGGGCATCCCGATCGTCGGCGACCCGCTGTACCCGGTGCTGCGCGACGTCGACCTCGACGACTTCCGGCACCCGATGCAGCTCCTCGCCGCCGGGATCGCGTTCACCGACCCCGTCGACGGGCAGCGCCGCGAGTTCCGCAGCGTGCGGTCGCTGCCGCTGACCTCGTCGGTGTCCCCGGCGGCGCAGGTCGCTGCGGCGGTCGGCGAGCGGTCCGCGGCGACGACCTAGCCGACCGTCCCGGGGCCGCCCGCCGGGGCCCGCCTCCCGGAGCGCCGGACGTGGCGGAGGACGGGACCTTGGCAGACGGCCCGTCGGTCGTCACAGTGGTGGAATGTCCACGTCCGGACCGCTGCCCGCCGCGTTCGCGGGGGACGTCCTGGTCCCGGGGTCCCCCGGGTACGACGCCGCGCGCACCGTCTGGAACGGGGCCGTCGACCGCCGCCCCGCGTACGTCGTGCGGTGCGCGGGCACCGAGGACGTGCGCACCGCCGTCCGGGTCGCGCGCGAGCTCGACCTGCCGCTGGGCGTGCGCGGCGGGGGGCACGGCGCGGCCGGGTGGGCCGTGCCCGACGGCGGCCTCATGATCGACCTGACCCGGATGCGCGGCGTCACCGTGGACCCGGTGCCGCTCACCGCGCGGGTCCAGGGCGGGGCGCTGCTCGGTGCGCTCGACGCGGCCGCGCAGACGTACGGGCTCGCGACGACGGCGGGCATCGTCTCGCACACCGGCATCGGTGGGCTCGCGCTCGGGGGCGGCGTCGGCTGGCTCGCGAGGATGTACGGCCTGACGTGCGACAACGCGCTCGGGTACGAGGTGGTGACCGCCGAGGGTGAGGTCGTCGAGGTGTCCGCAGAGGAGCACCCCGACCTGTTCTGGGGGCTGCGCGGCGGCGGCGGCAACTTCGGCGTCGTCACCCGCTTCGACCTCGCGCTGCACCACGTCGGCACGCAGGCCCTGACCGCCGAGGTCGACCTCGACCCGGCGGGCGGGCTCGACGCGCTGCGGACGTGGCTGGCGATGATGCACCAGGTCCCGCGGCGGGCCACGCTCGTCGCGCAGGTCACGGCCCACGGGCCGCTCACGCTCGGCTTCGTGTGGGTCGGCCCGCCCGACGGGGCGACGCCGCTGGTCGCGCAGCTCGACGCGCTCGGCACTCCCCTGGCGCGGCGCGTCGCGCCGCTCACCTACCTGGACCTGCAGCGCCGGTTCGACGTCCCCACGGCGTACGGATTCCGGCGCTACGCCAAGAGCCACTACGTCCGCGAGCTGCCCGACGCCGCGCTGGAGGCGTTCCTCGCCCACGCCGAGGCCGACGTGGGTGGTGCGAACCTCGTCGCCTACGGCGGCGCCGTCGCCGATGTCGACCCGGACGCGACGGCCTTCGCGCACCGCGACGCGTGGTTCGAGTACGACGCCGGCGCCTCGTGGCTGGACCCCGCCGACGACGAGCGCCGCGCGGCGACGTGCCGGCGGCTCGCCGCGACGATCGAGCCGTGGAGCGTCGGCGTCTACGTCAACGCGTTGGGGTCCGAGGGCGCGTCACGCGTGCGCCACGCGTACGGCGACGCCACCTACGCGCGGCTGCGGCAGGTGAAGTCGGCCTGGGACCCGCAGAACGTCTTCCGGCTGAACCAGAACGTGCCGCCCGCGTGAGCCGAGGGACGAGCCGTCAGGCCGTCCGACGCCGCCGGCGCGCGACGAGCACGAGGCCGGCACCGGCCAGGAGCGCGGCCGCGGCCAGCGCGGCGATCGGCCCCTCGGCGACGCCCGTGGCGGCGAGCACCACGGGGCGCTGCGTGCCGCGCGGCGCCGTCACCGCGGGAGCCGCGGGGGCAGGTGCCGCCGGGGCAGGTGCCGCGGGGGCAGGTGCCGCGGGGACGGCAGGCACGGCCGGGACGACGGGCGGCTGGGCCGCCTGCGCGTCGAGGTCGCGCGCCACGAACTGGCCGCTGGCGATGAACTCGCGCAGCTCGGCGGCCGACCCGGCCAGCGCCACCTGCGTCGCCTCCCACAGCACGGGCGAGGACTCGGGGGTGATGACGTCCAGGATCCTGGCAGCGGACAGCCGGTCGTCGGCGTACTGGGCCCTGGGCAGGCCGTTCGTGAGGAACTCCGACCACACCGCGGGGTCGCTGCTCTCCGCCGCGGCCTGCACGGCCCGGTCGATGAACGGCGTCTCCGCCCAGGCGACCACCTGCAGCAGGCGGTAGCGCTCGTCGAGGTGGAACGCGGCGAGGTAACCGCCGTCGACGTACGCCCTGATGTCCTCGTCGGTGCCCGCGAGCGCCGCGGTGGCCGCCTGGTACGTCGAGGAGCCGGTGGGGGCGGTCGCCTGGACCTGCTCCGTCCAGGCGCGGTAGTCCTCGTCGGTCGTGCCGCTGAACCCCGCCAGCACGAACGCCCGGTGGTCCGCCACCGCGTCCGCGGCGGCCGGCACGGCACCGAGCCCAAGCCCCACCGCCACCAGCAGTACGGCGACCCCGAACGACCTCATCAGCTTCCGCACAGCACGCCTCTCGTCATCCCCCTGCACCTGACGGTGCGGCACCCGCGCAGAGCGAGCAGCCGCGGGGACTCTACCGGTCAGATCCGGCACACGTGGGGTGTTTTCGGACACTCCTCGCCACGCGTCGTGACGGGACCCGCACACCCCGCCGGGTGAGGGCGGGGACGAGCCCTCAGACCGTCCGACGCCGGCGCGCCAGGACCACGAGCCCGGTACCGGCCAGCAGCGCCGACGCGGCCAGCGCAGTCAGCGGCCCCTCGGCGACGCCCGTGGCGGCGAGCACCACGGGACGCTGTGCGCCACGCGCTGCCTGCGCCGCAGGAGCCGCGGGGGCGGGTGCCGCCGGGGCCGGTGCTGCGGGGGCAGGTGCCGCGGGCACCGCCGGGACGGCCGGGACGACGGGCTGCTGGGCCGCCTGCGCGTCGAGCTCGCGCGCCACGAACTGGCCGCGGACGATGAACTCGCGCAGCTCGGCGGGCGATGCCTCGAGCGCCACCTGCGTCGCCTCCCACAGCGCCGGCGAGGACTCGGGGGTGATGGCGGCCAGGATCCTGGCGGCGGCGAGCTCGTCGTCGGCGTACTGGGCCCTGGGCAGGCCGTTCGTGAGGAACTCCGACCACACGGCCGGGTCGTCGCTGTCCACGGCGGCCTGCACCTCCCGGTCGACGTGCGGCTGCGTCGCCGTGTTGATGAGACGCACCAGGCGGAGGCGCTCGTCGATGTGGAACGCGGGCAGGTACCCGCCGTCGACGAAGACCTTGAGCTCCTCGTCGGTGCCCTCGAGCGCCGCGGTGGCCGCCCGGCGCGTCACCGTCCCGGCCGGGGCCGTCGCGAGGACCTGCTCCGCCCAGGTGCGGTACTCCTCGTCGGTCGTGCCGCTGAACCCCGCCAGCACGAACGCCCGGTGGTCCGCCACCGCGTCCGCGGCAGCCGGCACGGCACCGAGCCCGAGCCCCACCGCCACCAGCAGCGCGACCCCGAACGACCTCATCAGCTTCCGCACAGCACGCACGCCTCTCGTCATCCCCCTGCACCTGACGGTGCGGCACCCGCGCAGAACGAGCAGCCGCGGGGACTCTACCGGTCACGTCCTACCCGTGGGGGTGATCTCGACCCGCTTGTGGATTCCTGGCGCGCCCGGTCCCGGGCGTGCGGCGTGGGCGCGCTCAGGGGACGGCGGTCGGTCCCGCGAGCGTCGGGCGGGCGACGTCGACGCACGACATCGCCACGGGGTCCCCGCCCGCGAGCGCGGTGACGCGAGCGGCCGCCTCGGTGAGCCGCTGCTCGGGGAGCCGCCCGGTCCGCACCGCCTCGACGAGCGCGTCACGCATCCGCACGGCCTGGTGACCGTCGGTCGTCAGGACCGCGTCCGCGCCCGCCGCGACCGCCTCGACGGCGGCTGCCGGGAAGTCCCACCGCAGGTTCACCGCGCCCATGCCGACGGAGTCGGTGATCGCCACCCCCTCGAAGCCCATGTCACGCAGCAGCGCGTAGGCACGGGGGCTCAGCGACGCCGGCCGGTCGGGGTCGAGGGCCGCGTACTGCACGTGGTTGAGCATGATCACCGGCGCACCGGCGTCGATCGCGCTCTGGAAGGGCAGCAGGTCCGTCGCCACGAGCTCGTCGAGCCCGGCGGTCACGAGCGAGGACGTCGCGTGCGAGTCGACGGTCGAGCGGCCGTGCCCCGGGAAGTGCTTCATCGTGGGCAGGACGCCCGCGTCGGTGAGGCCCCGGGCGTACGCGAGCCCGTAGCCGGCGGCCGTGGCGGGGTCGGCGCTGAACGACCGGTCGCCGATCACTCCCCCGGCCGGGCCGCCGTCGAGGTCGAGGACGGGCGCGAGGTCGAGGTCGACGCCGACCGACGCGAGCGCCGCGCCCGTGGCGGCGGCACGCTGGCGCACGGCCTCGGGGGTGTCACGCTCCGCCATCCGCCGCGGCGACGGCCCCGCGCCGACGACGTCACGCATGAGCGCGACCCGGCCGGACTCCTCGTCGGTCGACACGAGCAGGGGCCGGCCCGCGGCGGCGCGCAGGCCCTCCGACAGGCCCGCCACCTGCTGGGCCGTGACGACGTTCGACTCGGACAGGAACACGCCACCGACGCCGAGCGCGACGACCTCCCGCGCGAGCGGTTCCGTGGCGGTGCGCACGTCCGGCAGGCCCACGACGAGCGTCGCCGCGGCGCGCTGCTCCAGCGGCGCGGGGACGCACGCGGGCGTGGGGGTCGGCGTCGGCGTCGGGGTGGGGGCTCCCGCACGCACCGCCGGACGCGCGACGGTCTCGTCCTGCGCGCCGTCGACGGCGACCGAGGTCAGCGCGCCCGCACCGAGGCACACGACCGCGAGACCGGCGAGGGCCACGCCGCGGGCGCGTGCCGCATGCGGCGAGCGACGCGCGTGCCGTGGCGCGGCGTCGTCGGCACCCTCGGAGGGTGCGACGGGCGGTGGGGGCGTCACCCTCGGCAGGCTATGTCGGGGCGCCGCCGCCGGCCTCCCGAGCGCGGGAGCGCGCCTACGCGCCGGGGGCGCTCGCGTCCCAGCCGGGGCTGTCGATGCGGATGGCGTCGTCGCCGACGAACCGCCGGAGCGTGTCCTCGAGCGCCGCGACGGACGCGGCCCCGGCCTGCTGCTCCCACTGCGCGCGCAGGTCGGCGAAGACGGTTTCCCCCTCGCGCAGCAGCGACCGTCCGTGGTCGGTGACGTGCAGCCGCGTGCGACGTCCGTCGGCGGGGTCGGGCTCGCGCGCCACGTAGCCGCGCTCGGCGAGCGTCGCGATCGTCTTGGCCGCCGCCTGCTTGCTGACCGACATCGCGCGCCCGAGCTCCGAGGCGCTGTCGGCCCCCGCGAGGATCGCGCGGAGCGCGAAGTCGTGGACGGGACGCACGTCCTCGTGCCCGCGTCGTGCCAGCTCCACGGTGGCCCGTTCCGCCAGGGTGCGGAAGCCCGCGAGGAGCAGGAGCGCCAGGTCGGCCCCGGATCTGGACATGGCGTCAGCGTAGCGGCGCCATTGACTTCGACAACCTTGTTGTCTACGTTGATGGACAACCTGGTTGCCTATCGAGGAGCGCCACCATGACCGTCGTCCGCCCTGCCGGTGCCACCCTCCCCGGCGTGACGCACCACCTCACCGACGTCGCCGGCACACGCCTGCACCACGTCGCGGCCGGTACGGCCGGGTCCCCGGTCCTGCTGGTCCACGGGTGGCCCGAGACGTGGTGGGCCTTCCGCCGGCTCATCCCCCTGCTCGCCGGGACGCACCGCGTCCACGCGGTCGACCTGCGCGGCTTCGGCGACTCCGCCACCGCCGGCACGGCGGACGGCGCGGACGTCATGACGCAGGACCTGCACCACCTGATCGACCACCTGGGCCTCGGCCCGGTCCACCTGCTGACCCAGGACGTCAGCGGCATGCTCGGCTTCCGCCTGGCCGCGACCCACCCCGACGACGTCCTGAGCCTGACCGCCGTCGAGTCGACCCTGCCGGGGTACGGGCTCGAGCGGCTCGCCGACGTCGCCGCGGGCGGCTCGTGGCACGTCGGGTTCCTCGGCGCCCCCGGCATCCCGTCCCTGCTGCTGCCGGGCCGTGAGCGCGAGCTGCTGGCGGGGTGGGCCCTGCCGATGATGAACGGGACCCCGGGGGCCGTCACCGCGACGGACGTCGACGAGTTCGTGCGCTCCTTCTCCCGCCCCGGCGCCTGGCGGGGCACCGAGGGGCTGTACCGGTCGGCCCTGGCGGACGGCGCGACGATCAGGACGCTGGCCGGCGAGCGGCCGCTCACCGTCCCCGTGCTCACGGTCGACGGCGTCAGCGCCCCCGTCACCGCGTCCACGTTCCGCCAGGTCAGCGCGGGGGACGTGACGTCCGTGCACGTCGAGGGGGTCGGGCACCTGGTCGCCCAGGAGGCCCCGGAGCGGCTCGCGGCAGCGCTGCTGGCGCTCGCGGCGCGGGTCGACGGCTCACGCTGACCCGTCGACCCTGCGTCGAGGCCGCCGCGCGCGCCTCAGCTCCGGGTGCTGCGGCGCTTGCGCCCGCGGGGCGGGTCACCGGCGGCGGACGTCCGGCTCTCCGGGGGCGCCTGGTCCGCGGCGCGGTGCGGCAGCGCGAACGTCACCGCGACACCCACCAGCAGGACGCCCGCGGCGATGCCCGTCGTGATGCGGCTCGCCTGGACGAGCGCCTGCTCGGCCTCGGTCGCGGCGTCGGCGGTCACGGGGTCGGCCGCGAGCGCGGGGATCCCGGCACCGGCCGAGTCGTGGACGACCTCGACGACCTGCTCCTGCGCGGCCGGCGGCAGGGCCGAGTCCTCCAGGCGGGCCTGGGTCTGCGCCGTCATGGTGGTGATGAGCAGACCGCCGAGCAGCGCGACGCCGAGCGCGGAGCCGAGCTGACGGACCGTCGTCTGGAAGCCCGACGCCTGGCCGCTCTCCGCGACCGGGACGTCGACCAGGATGACGCTGGTCAGCTGCGCGGTCGCCATGCCGACGCCCACGCCGTAGACGAACAGCCAGGCCGCGACGACCGCCCCGGACAGCGTCGTGCTCAGCGTCAGCGCCAGGCCGCCGATCGCGACGGCCTCCAGCACCAGGCCCGTGCGCACGACCCTCGTCTGACCGAGGCGCGCGGACAGCCGCGGCGTCGCACCGGAGACGAGGAACGTGCCCAGGGCGAGCCACAGCAGGATCCAGCCGGTCCCGAGGGCGGAGTAGCCGAGCGCGCCCTGCAGCAGCAGGGGCAGCGTGAACAGCAGGCCGAACTCGCCCAGGGCCACGATGAGCGCCGCGATGATGCCGTAGCGGAACGACGGGATGCCCAGCAGGCCGAGGTCGACCAGCGCGACCTTGCCCAGCCGCACGCGGCGGCGCTCCACGACGACGAAGGCCGCGACGAGCGCCACGCCGAGCGCGAGCGCGACCGGCACGGGCGACAGGTCGCCCGCCGCGGTCTGCCACCAGCCGTAGTAGTCGCCCTCGATGAGCGCGAAGACGATGCCGGCCAGGCCGATGCTCGACAGCAGCACGCCGGGCACGTCCGCACCGCGCTGCAGGCTGGTGTCCCGCGTCTCGTCCAGCGTCCTGGCGATGCCGACGAGCGCGAGCAGGCCGAACGGGATGTTCAGCCAGAACGCCCACCGCCACGACACGTCGGTGGCCAGCCAGCCGCCGATGAGCGGGCCCACGGCCGCCATGCCGCCGATCGTCGAGCCCCAGATGGCGAAGGCGATGCCGCGCGCACGGCCCGTGAACATCGCGTTGAGCGTCGACAGGGTGCTGGGCAGGACCATGGCCGCACCCAGGCCCTGCACGAGCCGCGAGGCGATGAGCAGCGCGGGCGTCGTGGCCGCACCGGCGCCGAGGCTCGCGAGCATGAAGACGACGAGGCCGATCGCGTACAGCCGCTTGCGGCCGTACAGGTCGCCGATCCGCCCGACCGTCAGCATGAGCGAGGCGAAGACCAGCGAGTAGATGGCGTTCATCCACTGCGCGCCGGCGGCGTCGAGCCCCAGGTCCTCGATGACGACGGGGAGGGCGACGTTGACGATCGTCGCGTCCATGATGACGAGAGAGACACCCAGGGACAGGGTGCCCATCGCGAGCCACTGGCGGCGGGTGATGACGGACGGCTCGG
The DNA here is from genome assembly GCF_014836445.1 of Cellulomonas avistercoris. Taxonomy (GTDB): domain Bacteria; phylum Actinomycetota; class Actinomycetes; order Actinomycetales; family Cellulomonadaceae; genus Cellulomonas; species Cellulomonas avistercoris. Next base: position 166,844 of record NZ_JACSQV010000008.1, on the reverse strand, counting down.
TCATGCTGTGCTCCTCGGTTCGCCGGTCGTGCACCGACGCCTCGATCCTACTTTGTCGACACGGTGTCGGGAAAATCGAGGACCGCATCGGGAGCCACGACCGACGCCGCCCGACGACCCGTGCGCAGCCCGAACCCGGCGGCGACGCCGAGCACGCCCGCCGCCGCGGCGGGCCAGAACACGTGCGTCAGCGAGCCCGCGAGCGCGCCGGCGGCGGCCGCTCCCCCGGAGACGCCGAGCACCAGCGCCGTGGCCAGCAGCGCCATCGTCGACGCGACGAGCCCCGGCGGCGCCACCTGCTCGGCGCGGGCGTAGCCGCTGACGAGCAGCGTCCCGGCACCGACCCCGAGCACGACCGCCCACGCCGCCGCGCCCCCGGCGCCGGGCAGCGCCGCGAGCCCCAGTGCGCCGACCAGCACCGCGACGCCCCCGGCGACGACGCGCGCGGCGACGCTCCCGCGACGGACGGTCCGGGACAGCGCCAGGCTCGCGATCCCGCTGCCGACCCCCGCGCACGCGTACACCAGACCCGTGAGCTCCTCGGTGCCGCGCGCGGCGTTCAGGGCCGTGAGCCCGGTCTGCGTGGCGCCGAACGCGATGCCGACCGCGAGGCACGCGAGCATCGGCGCCAGGAGCGGGCGCAGGTCGAGCCGCGCGACCGACTGCGACGTCCCGACGTCCGTGCGGGTGCGCCGGGGCCACGCGGCGCGGTCCGTCCACAGGTACGCGGCGAAGGCGCCCTGCCCCACGACGGCGAGGCCGACGAGGACCCACAGCGCCGGCACGGGGCCGAGCAGCGCGACCAGCAGGCCCGCGGCCACGGGCCCGACGACGAACCCGAGCTCGTCCGCGGCCACCTCGTAGCCCAGCGCGCGGCGGACCAGGTCCGGCCCGCCGCTGCGCCGGGCCAGGTGCGACCAGCGGGAGCGGGCGATGGACCCGACCTGCGGGTTCGCCGCCCCGACGACCGCCGCGCACAGCAGCAGGAGCCACGGCGCAGCGTCCTGCGTGGTCGCCACGAGGACGGCCAGCAGGCCGGTGACCTGCACGGCGGTCGCCACGGCGACGACCGGCAGCGGTCCCCACCGGTCGACGCCGCGCCCGATCAAGGGGGCGCCGACGGCGGTGCCGATGCCGACGGCCGCGACGGTCGCGCCGCCGAGCCCGACGCCCAGGCCGGACGAGGCCACGAACATCAGCAGGCCCAGCTGGATCATCGAGGACGGGATGCGCCCGGCCAGGGCGGTGACGAGGAAGGGCAGACCGCCGGCGGCGGGCAACGAGAGGCGGGCTGCGGGGGCGCCGCTGGGCGCGCGCGAGGGCGCGAGCTGGTCGGTCAAGGTGGGTGCTCCGGGGGTGCGTCGGTGACCCGTGCGCCCCACCCCACACACGGAAGACTGCCCCTGAGCTGCTACCAGGGTACGACGGCTCCGGGACTGCGTCCCGGGGGCACGGCGTGACGTGCGCCCGGCCGATGCACCCGCGGGCGGCCCCCCCCCGGGCCCCGCGCGCCCTCAGCCGCAGGAGGCCCCCGCGTGGCCGGCCTGGTAGCTCGTCAGCGCCGGCTGCCAGCTGACCACGGTCGCACCCGTGACCCGCAGGTTCCCCGCGGCCACGCTCGCGCCGGGCGCGGTCCACGTCCGCTCGAACGACGCCCCGGGCATGAGCAGGCGGCCCGAGACCGACCACCAGGGCGTCGCCGCGGCGACGAGCACCGGCACGCGCTCGTCGTTGCGGACGTGCACGGTGACGCGCGGGCGGCCGGCGACGCACTCGGCGGTGGCCGACACGGACAGCGAGACCTCGCGCGGCGTGCCCGGCAGCACGCTCGGCGTGACCGGCACCGACGCCGCGGACGGCTCGGAGTCGCCCGCCGCGTTCGTCGCGACCACCGTGAACGTGTACGCCCGGCCGTCGGTCAGGCCGGTGACCAGGCAGGACGCGGCGTCGGTCGTGCACGTCGCGCCGCCCGGTGCGGCGGTGACGGTCGACACCGTGACGGGGCTGCCGCCGTCGTCGGCCGGGGGCGTCCAGGACACCGTCGCGGAGCCGTGCCCGGCGACCGCGGAGACGGCCGTCGGCGCCGCGGGGGCGCTCGCCGGCGGGACGACCGCGGCCGGCCACGTCACCAGGACCTCGTCACCGCCGTCGGCGACCTTCTCGACCTTGATCGTGTTGACCGAGAACGCGTTGCCGCCCGCGCCCCCGCGGATGCCGATGTTGCCGATGAGGCCGTCGGCGGGCTGGTCGCCGTCGAGCGTGATCTCGGTGACCAGGTCGTAGCTGCCCATGTTGACCATGCCGCTGTTGAAGTAGGCGGGGATGTGGGTGGCGACCTGGCCGGCGGCGTACGGGTGGGCGTTGACCGCGGCACCGTCGGCGCTGGTGTAGCCGCCGTTGGTGTTGTCCCGGACCCAGCGGACGCGGATCGCCGTCGTGCCCTTGGCGGTGTAGTTGACGGTCACGCGGTACGTCGAGCCCGGCTCGGGACGGAAGGCCACCTCGCCGTCGTCGGTCGTGGACCACGGCCACGCCTCGGCGTCGTCGCCCAGGACGATGTTGGCGCCGCTCCACGAGTCGCCGGCGGACGTGTCGAACACGTGCACGCCCGGCACGGGCGGGCGCTCCTCGCCGCCGGAGGTGTCGATGTACTCGTGCGTCGCGAGGAACTGCTCGGGGTACAGGATGCCGAGCAGCGCGAGCTTGGCGTTGCCGTCGTAGTCGTAGGGCATGGCGAACTCGCCGCCCTTCCAGCCGGTGGCGACGTCCCGCACGCCCGCGAGCTTCACGGCGGTGACGACGTGCGGGTTGCTCGTCGTGTTGCCGGGGCCTGCCGCGTAGTCGCGGTAGACCGAGAAGAGCTCGGCGTACTTCATGCCCTGGTTGTTCTCGTTCTCGGGCGTCAGCTCGCCCGGCGGCAGCGCGATGTCCATCTCGGTCACGTTGACCTCGACGTTGCCGAGGGTCGCGAAGAGCCGGATGTTCTCCTCGACCGCCGTCACGTCGGTCGCCAGGTTGTAGTGGCCCTGCATGCCGATGACCTCGATGAGCGGCTTGCCGCCCGGGCGCAGGCCGGCGTGGCGCTCGTTGATGTCCTTGACCATCTCGTAGACGACCCGCGCCTTGGCCGGGGAGTCCAGGCCGAAGTCGTTGTACGTGAGCTTGACGTCCCAGCCGTTGGCGTCGACGACCTCGGCCGCCTTGAGGAACGCGAGCTCGACCCAGTCGGCGCCCAGCGCCTGGTACCAGCCCTCGCCCTTGGCCAGCGAGCCGCGCCAGTCGGCCGGGTTCGCGGTGCCGACGGCCTCGTTCACGACGTCGATCGCGACCAGGCGCTCACCGAAGTGCCCGAGGACGGCCTCGATGTGGGTGTGGAGGTTCTCGAGCGCCACGGCGCTGTCGAACGTGCCGGGCTGGTCGAACCGGGCGGGGGGTGCGTCCCACATCCACGTCGGAGTCTGCGAGTGCCACGCCAGGGTGTGCCCGTACAGCGCGAGGTCCGGGTTGCGGGTCGTGTACCGCGCGAAGGCAGCCTCGGCGGGGTCGAAGGTGAAGACGCCCTTCTCGCGCTGCGTGCTCTCGGGCTTCATCTCGTTGCCCGGCGTGTAGGACGCGTAGTTGTAGACCAGGCCGTCGACCTCGCCGGCGCCGAAGATGCCGAACGAGAAGTGGTCCTCGTAGACCTCCTTCATCGGCGGGTAGTGCTCGAAGGTCTGCCCGCTGGGCGGGAGCTCGGGCTCGGTCGCCGCGAGCGCGGGGTGGGCGGGCCCCAGCGCGGCGACCGTCAGGACGCCCGCGAGCAGCGTGGCCATCGTGGGCCTGATCGCCCTGCGCCCGGACGGGGCAGCCCTGCGGGGCCTCGCTCCTGCGGTAGCCGTGACGTCCGGTCGCGCACGCGACATGGGATCCCCTCCAGGGCTTCCCCGGCGCACCGTTGCGCCGGGGGTGGCAGTGGCAAACGTTCTCTGTCGAGAACGTCCCGAACCTAGCGGGGTCGGCACGGAGGCTGTCAAGGGTGGCCGCGACGGGCTCGTCCGCGAGCGGGCGCTGCACGCCCTTCCCTCCCCCACGGTGCAGGGCGGGGCGGGCGCGCAGCGCACCGGGTCAGGAGACGACCGCGAGACCTGCCGTCCAGGCGATCTTCTCGCCGGCGGCCAGGGTCAGCTGCAGGAAGCCGACCGCCTCCAGCTCGCGGGCGCGCTTGAGCGAGCCCGCGTCGAGGGCACGGACGCCCCCGGAGGTGACGACGTCGACGAGCAGCGCCTTGGCCTGCGCGTCGTCGCCCGCGACGAGGACGGTCGTGGGCACGTCACCGACGGTGCCCGAGGCGAGCGTCGCGGCGAAGTTGGTGTTGAACGCCTTGAGCACGCGCGACTGCGGCAGGGCCGCGGCGAGCTCGACCGCCGCGGAGCCGTCGGCCGGGACGACGAGCGAGTCGAAGGTCTCGAAGTCGACCGGGTTGGTGATGTCGACGACGACCCGCCCGGCGAGCTGCTCGGCCCGCTGCGCGGCGATGTCCGTGAGCGCGGCGTAGGGCACGGCGAGGACCACGAGCTCCCCGGTGACGGCCTCGCCGGTGTCCGTGTGGGCGAGGGCCTGGACCGAGTGGCCACCCTTGGCGGCGAGGGCGGCGATGGCCTGCCCCATGTTGCCGGTGCCGATGATCGTGACGTGTGCCATGAGGAGCTCCCCGAGTCGATTGGTTGTTGCGTCAACGTTGACGTTACGCCACATTGGTTGATGGCACAACTATGAGCTGCGGTCGGCGGTGGCGGCCGGGATCGACTGCGCGGTCGTGGACAACCACTTCACCGGCGGCGGCGACTTCTCGCAGGCGCGGTACCGGGTCGGGACGCTGGGCGAGGTCGTCGACATCGTGCGGGGAACCGGCTGACGTCTCCGGTCCGGTGGGGACGGTCAGGCGCGGTCGTGGAGGGTGATCCGGTAGCCGTCCGGGTCGGCGAAGGTGAAGGTCCGGCCGAAGGGGCCGTCGACCGGTGCGGACACGACGGTGCGGCCGTCGGCGACGAGGGCGTCGTGGATCGCCTCGATGTCGGTGGCGTGGAACCAGATCGCGGTGCCGATGCCGGGCTGCGGCACGGACGCCAGGTCGGTGCCGGGGACGACGTCGCGGAGCGCGAAGGCGATCGGCGTCGTCTCGAAGACGACGGCGTGCGCAGGCCCGGTCGGCGAGCGGACGAGACCGAGGTACTGCTCGTAGAACGCCTGCGAGGCGTCGAGGTCCTGCACCTGGAGCGAGAGGAAGTCGGGGCCGGTCGCGGGCATGGTGGCACTCCTTCATCGGTGTCAGTTTTCTGACACGAGCAACCTATGTCAGAATCCTGACATGGGTCAAGAGGCTGCCGGGATCCACCTCGAGACGTCCCTGGGCTATCTGCTCAAGGAGGCGTCGAGCGCGCTGCGCGTGGCGATGGAGGAGGTGCTGCGGCCGCTCGGGATGACCGTGACGCACTACTCCTGCCTCGAGCTGCTCGCACAACGCCCCGGGCTGTCGAACTCCGACCTCGCGCGCGGCGCGTTCGTGACACGGCAGTCGATGAACGTGCTGGTCCAGGCCCTGGAGCGCGACGGCTACGTGACCAGGTCCGCCGACGCACCGGTCGGCAAGGTCCTGCCCACACGCCTCACCCCGCTCGGCCGCCGGAGCCTGGAGACGGCGAGCGCGGCGGTGCGGTCCGTCGAGCTCAGGATGCTGTCCGGGATGACGGATGCCGAGCAGGCACAGGCCCTCCGGCTCCTGCGGAGCATGGTCCGGTCCCTGCGCGACGGCAGCGACGACAGCTGATCCGCGCCGACCCTGCTCGTCCGGCGTGCCGGGCCCGCGCAGCGTCAGCCCTTAATCGATTCCGAGGTCGCGCGGCCGCCCGGGCGGCCCGGTCCCCGACCTACCGTGACGAGAGTGCTCCGGCGACGGCCGGCCCAGGGTCGGGCCGCGGCAGCCGTGAGCGCCGTCCGCCACGTCGTCCCCCACCTGAGGACCGCCATGTCACCGATCACCCGACGACGCGCGCGGCGCAGCGCCTGGTCCGCCGCCCTCGCGCTCGCCACCGCCCTCACCGTCGCGGGCGTCACCGCACCGACCGCTCTCGCGGCCCCGGACCCCGGCACGCCGGTCAAGGTCAACCAGGTCGCCTACGTGCCCGGCGTCGCCAAGGTCGCGACGCTGGTCAGCACGTCGACCAGCCCGGTCGCGTGGACCCTGCGCGACGCAGGGGGCCGCACCGTCGCCGAGGGCACGTCGACCGTGAAGGGTGCCGACACGCTGTCCGGCGACCGGACGCACCTCATCGACTTCTCGTCCTACGACACCCCCGGCACCGGGTACGTGCTGTCCGCCGGCGGGTCCAGCAGCCTGCCGTTCGACATCTCCGCCGACCCGCTGAAGAAGCTCCGCTACGACGCGCTCGCGTTCTTCTACCACCAGCGCTCGGGCATCGCGATCGAGGCGCAGTACGTCGGCAGCACCTACGCGCGCGCCGCCGGGCACCTGGGCGTCGCGCCCAACCAGGGCGACACGAACGTGCCGTGCCGGCAGTCCTGCGGCTACAGCCTGGACGTGCGCGGCGGCTGGTACGACGCGGGCGACCAGGGCAAGTACGTCGTCAACGGCGGCATCGCGACGTGGCAGCTGCAGAACGCGTACGAGCGGACGCTGCACGTCGAGGGTGCGGACCGCGCCGCCCTGGGCGACGGCAGGGCCGCGATCCCCGAGCGCGCCAACGGCGCACCCGACGTGCTCGACGAGGCCCGGTGGGAGCTCGAGTTCCTGCTGCGCATGCAGGTGCCCGCCGGCCGCACCGACGCCGGCATGGTGCACCACAAGATGCACGACGAGAACTGGACGGGCATCCCGACGATCCCGTCGCAGGACGCCCAGCGCCGCATCCTCGCGCCCGTCAGCACCGCCGCGACCCTCAACATGGCGGCCGTCGCCGCGCAGGCGTCGCGCCTGTGGGAGTCGTACGACCCGACGTTCTCCGCCAAGGCCCTGGCGGCCGCGCGGACCGCGTACGCCGCGGCCAAGGCCAACCCGAACCGCATCGCGTCGAGCACCGACGGCACGGGCGGCGGCGCCTACAGCGACGCGTCGGTGACCGACGAGTTCTACTGGGCCGCGGCCGAGCTGTTCGCCACGACCGGTGAGTCGTCCTACCGCGCCGACGTCACCGGCTCGTCGTTCTACAAGGGCGTGAGCTTCGCGCAGCGCGGCTACGACTGGGGCTGGACCGGGGGCATGGGCGACACGACGCTCGCGCTCGTCCCGACGGACCTGCCCGCGGCCGACGTGGCCGCGACGCGCTCCGCGATCGTCTCGTTCGCCGACGCCGCCCTGACGCGCCTCGCGAACCAGGCGTACCCGGCGCCCAACAACGCCGGCAGCGTCTACTACTGGGGCTCGAACGGCCAGGTCGCGAACAACGCCAACGCGCTCGCCCTCGCGTACGACTTCACCGGCCAGGCGAGGTACCGGACCGCCGTGTACGGCGCGCTCGACTACTTCCTGGGCCGCAACCCGCTGAACCAGTCGTACGTGGCGGGCTACGGCGAGAAGGCCGTGCGCAACGTGCACCACCGCTTCTGGGCCAACCAGAACGACTCCTCGCTGCCGATCGCGCCGCCCGGGTCGTTCTCCGGCGGTCCCAACAGCGAGCTGCAGGACCCGGTCGCGGCCGCCGAGCTCGCCGGCTGCGCGGCGCAGAAGTGCTTCGTCGACGACATCGAGGCGTACTCCGTCAACGAGGTCGCGATCAACTGGAACTCCGCGCTGGTCTGGCTCACCGCGTGGGCGGCCGAGCAGGCGGGCGGGGCGACGCCGACGCCCACCCCGACGCCCACGCCCACGCCCAGCGTCACTCCGACACCCACGGTCACGCCGACGCCGACACCCACGCCCACGCCGACCCCTAGCCCGACCATCACGCCCACGCCCAGCGTCACCCCCACCCCGTCGCCCACGCCCACCCCGACGACGTCGGCGGCCTGCCGGGTGACGTACTCGGCGAACTCGTGGGGCTCGGGCTTCACCGCCTCGATCACCCTGACCAACACCGGTTCGACCGCGTGGTCGTCGTGGCAGCTCGGCTTCACGTTCCCGGGTGACCAGAAGGTCACCCAGGGCTGGAGCGCGACCTACGGCCAGACGGGCGCCGCGGTCACCGTGACCAACGCCGCCTGGAACGGCTCGCTGGCCGCAGGCGGGTCGACGAGCATCGGCTTCAACGGCTCGTACAGCGGCACCAACGCCGCACCCACCGGGTTCACGGTCAACGGGGCCCCCTGCTCCTGACCCGGACGGCCCGGGGCGTCCCCCGGAGTCGACGGCGGCCGCCGGTCCCCAGGACCGGCGGCCGCGGGGCCTCCGGCCGGGGGGCCGTCGCACCTCCACGCACACCTGCGGGAAGTGGTCACACGTGCGACCACTTCCCCGGCCAGTGCCGCGCATCTGTGACCACTCCCACGTCAGCCGCGCGTCCGCGTAGGGTGCCCCGATGACCCCCGAACGTCGGACCGACCGCCTCGTCATGCGCCAGTGGACGGACGCCGACCTCGAGCCGTTCGCCGTGATGAACGCGGACCCCGAGGTCATGGAGCACTTCCCCGCACCGCTGACGCGCGAGGCCAGCGACGCCCTCGCCGCGCGGGCGCGGGCCGGCCTGGAGGCCAACGGGTGGGGCCTGTGGGCGGTCGAGGTCGACGGGCGCTTCGCCGGGTTCACGGGACTGGCCCGCCCGACGTGGGACACGTCGCTCGTCGAGGTCGGGTGGCGGCTCGCCCGCTGGGCGTGGGGTCACGGCTACGCGACCGAAGCCGCACGCGCAGCGCTGGCCGTGGGCTTCGAGGAGGTCGGGCTGACGGAGATCGTGTCGTTCACCGCGGTGGGCAACGAGCGGTCGCGCGCCGTCATGCGGCGGATCGGCATGACGCGTGACCCCGCCGACGACTTCGACTACCCGACCATCCCGCAGGGCCACCCCCTGCGGCGCAGCGTGCTCTACCGCATCCGGTCGTCCTCCTGGACGGGGTCCGGCTCCGGGTCGCAGGCGTGACGACGCGCGAGGCGGGTGTCCCGACGGCCCGGCCTCACCTCAGGTGCCGGTCGTAGAACCGGCACGAGTCCTCGAGCTCGAAGCGCGGCGTGGCCAGGTGCCCGCCCCTGTTCGCGTGCAGCGTCTTCTCGGTGCTGCCGAAGGCGTCGAACAGGTCGAGGGCGCGCTGCCGGGGGTTCCCCTCGTCGTCCCACTGCAGCAGGAGCAGCAGCGGGGCCGTCACGTGCCGCGCGTCCTCGTGCTGGGCGCGAGGGACGTAGCCGCCGGCGTACAGGCAGGCGGCGGCGATCCGCGGCTCGACGGCCGCGAGCCGGATGCCCAGCGCCGCCCACCCGGAGTACCCGACGGGACCCGTGATGCCGGGCAGCTCGAGGAGGGCGTCCAGGGCGGTGCGCCAGTCCGGGACGGCGCCGACGACCAGCGGGCCGACGACGGACTCGAGGAGCTCGTCGGCCGGTTCGCCGGCCCGCACCGCCCGGCGCAGCTCGGCGCGGACCCGCTCGTCGGCCGCGGACCGGGGCCGGTCACCGCACCCCGCCGCGTCGATGGTGGCCACGGCGTAGCCGTGCTCCGCAGCCGTGTACCGCGCCCGGGCCACCAGCCGGGCGTCCGACCTGGGCAGGCCGTTGTTGTGGGCCATCAGGATCAGCGGAGCCGTGGACGGGGGCGTCCACAGCGTCCCGGGAATGTCGCCGAGGAGGAAGTCGCGCTCCAGGACGCCGTCGTCGAGAGCGTGCTCGGAGGTAAGTCGCATGGTCGTACCCTTCGGGAGCCTGCGTGGGCGGGGCTCCCGGACGACCTACCGTCCGACCGTGACGTCGGAGGGGAGCACCCCTGTCGATCCTGCGTCCACGGGTACCACCTCCTCGTCGTCTTGCACGGCTCGTCCACGCTAGCGCTGGTGGCCCGCCACCAGGAAGCCGTTTCGGCGAGGCCGGTCGACCTCACTCCCGCGGCAGCGCCCCCAGGAGGGCCGAGGTGAGGACGACCCGCAGCGCGTCCTGCGGGTCGAGGTGCAGCACGGCCAGCGCAGGCTCGTCGGCGTAGGCGGCCAGGACGCTGGGCGGCGGGGGCGCGTACGTCGACAGGGCTCCCGCCGACACCAGGGTCGTCAGGCAGAAGAGCTGCGCGCCGTCGCCGAGCTCGGGAACGTGGCGACGCACGAGGTCGGACATGGTCTCCAGCAGCGCGAGCGAGGTCCGCTTGTGGCGCTTGACCACGTCGACCGAGACGTTGTGCTCCAGGACGCCGCCCTGCGCGCCGAAGAGGTCGCACAGCGCCGTGCGGGCGGCGAGCGAGCGGCTGAGGACGTCGGCGAGCTGGCGCGCCCTCACCTCGGGCGCCGCGTCGGGTTCGACGTCCGCGGCCAGCTCGTCCGCCAGGTCGGCGAGCCAGTCCGCGAGGAAGTCGTCCAGCAGGTCGAGCAGGACGGCCTCGCGCGACTCGAAGTACCGCAGCACGTTCGACTTGGCCAGGCCCACGCGGCGGCTGAGCTCGTTGAGGCTGACGCCGGCCACGGGCATCTCGTCGAGCATCGTCGCCGCCGTGTCGAGGATGGCCCGGCGGCGGACCTCCCGCTGCTCCTCGCTGCGCGCCCGCTGGAACGTCATCGAGCCAGGCTACCGTAAAGAACCAGCGGTCCCTTGTGAAGAGACCACCGGTCTGTTACGTTCCTCGACACGACCCCACGGCGCGAGGAGCACACCATGAGCAGCACCTGGACCGAGCAGGACATCCCCGACCAGGCCGGGCGGGTGGCGGTCGTGACCGGCGCCAACAGCGGGCTGGGCTTCGAGACGGCCCGGATGCTCGCGGAGCACGGTGCGCGCGTGGTCCTGGCCGTCCGCGACGTCGAGAAGGGCAAGCAGGCCGCTGCCCGCATCACCGGCGACGTCGCCGTCCAGGCCCTCGACCTGACGTCCCTCGCGTCGATCCGCTCCGCCGCGGCCGACCTGCGCGCCGCCCACCCGCGCATCGACCTCCTGATCAACAACGCGGGCGTGATGTACACCCCGAAGCAGACGACCGCCGACGGGTTCGAGCTGCAGCTCGGCACCAACCACCTGGGCCACTTCGCGCTCACCGGCCTGCTCCTGGACCGGCTGCTGCCGGTCCCCGGCTCGCGCGTCGTGACGGTCAGCAGCACCGGTCACCGCATCCGCGCCGCCATCCACTTCGACGACCTGCAGTGGGAGCGCTCGTACGACCGCGCCGCCGCCTACGGCCAGGCCAAGCTCGCGAACCTGATGTTCACCTACGAGCTGCAGCGCCGGCTCGCGCCGCACGGCACCACGATCGCGACGGCGGCCCACCCCGGTGTGTCCCGCACCGACCTCGCCCGCAACGCACCCACCGCGCTCAGGGTGCCCCTGACCTGGCTGGCCCCGCTGTTCCAGCCGGCCGAGATGGGCGCCCTGCCCACCCTGCGCGCCGCCACCGACCCGGGCGTCGTCGGCGGGCAGTACTACGGTCCCGGCGGCCGGCGGGAGATCCGTGGGTACCCCCGGCTCGTGACCTCCAGCCCTGCGTCCCACGACCAGGCCACCCAGCAGCGGCTGTGGGCCGTCTCCGAGGAGCTCACGGGAGTGACGTTCCCCGTCGCGTGATGCGCCGCGCCGGGGTCGCGACCTCGAGGCGGTGCCAGCTCCACCACAGCGCCAGCGCGGTGGCGACCGACCCCGAGCCGGCGAGCAGCTGGAAGGCGAGGAACACGTTGTCGTCGGTGACCGGGTCCTGGTCGAGCAGGTCCCCGGTCGCGACCAGCAGGAAGGCGCCCAGGCCGACCCCCACGAGCAGGCTGAGAGCCAGCGGCACGACGACGAGCCAGATCCGCGCACGGTGCCCAGCGGTCTCGACGCGGCGGACCAGTCCCCGCCGGTGCAGCCACAGCGCCGCGAGCGAGGCCACGACGAGGACGATGCCGGCCGACCCGAGCGTGTCGCTCAGCCGGTGCCACTTCGCCGTGATCGTGTACCCGGCGATCGCCACGGCCCAGCTCGCGACGAAGAACATCACCACCCCGCGGGACCGCCACGTCGCGAGCAGCAGCGTGGCCGCGAGCACGCCGAGGGCGATCGTGGTGTGCCCGCTGGGGAAGCTGTTGCCGGTGTAGGCCTCGGACGCCTCGACCAGGGCGGGGCGCGTCAGCACCACCCGCTTGAGGGCCTCGGCGACCAGGAGCGCCACCACCACGGTCCCGAGCGCCGCGGCCGCGAGCGGGACCGAGCGGCGCAGCAGCCCGACGACCGCGATGATCGCGCACGCGACGGCGAGCGAGCCCACGGTGATCCCCGCGAGCGCGTCGTCGGCCTCCGTGCGCGTCGTGGCGGCCACCTGGTCCGCACCGCGCAGCGCGGCGTTCTCCACGGCCTGGCCCGCCGGCGTCAGCACCAGCCCCACGTACGAGGCGACGACCACCAGCAGCCCGACAGCGACGAGCAGCCACCACCGTCGCTCGGGGGCGCGGGCCCTCGACGCGTCGACGTCGTGCTCTGCGGCACGCGTGCTGCCCCCCGTCACGCGACCAGGGTGGCAGAGGCTCCTCGTCGCCGCAGCAGGTCGCAGGACGGCCCCGGGTGGTCGGGGTCAGGCGCCGAACCGGACCCACTGCCCCTCGGAGACGACCTCGACGGTGCCGTCGACGACCGCGATCGCGGTCTGCTCGTCGATCGCGTAGGCGGGGCCGGCGATGTCGGCGGCCCACCGCTGCGCGTCCGCCAGGGTGTTCGACGGGAAGGCGTCGAGGTGCGGGAAGATCGCGAAGTCGACGACACCGAGCGTGCGGTCGTCCGGCGCGTCCGGCCACTCGACGAACCACGACCCGATCCGCGGCGCCATCACCATGCTGCCGGCGCTCACGCCGACCCACACCGCGCCCGGCAGGGAGGGCAGCAGGTCGGCCAGGCCGGACGCGCGCACCCAGTGGGCCAGGTAGGTCGCGTCGCCGCCGTCGACGAGCAGCACGTCGGCCTCGCGCACCCACGGCACCCACCGCTCGGCACCGATCGTCGGCAGGGCCGTGAGCTCGAGGACGCCGAGCGACGCCCACCCCAGCCCGCTCAGGCGCTCGACGCCCGGCTCCGCGGCGATCAGCCTGCGCACGCTCGCGGGGCCGCACATCGGGTGGCCCCACTGCGCCGTCGGGATGCACAGGGCCCGGCTCTCGGCGACCGGCTTGCCGAGCATCCGCTCGAGCGCCGCGTGGATGGCGGCGTTGGTGACGCCGCCTGACGTCAGGAGGAGCTTCACGGTTCCTCGGCCTTCGCGGGGACGTGGGGTCGACGTGAAGACCGCGGTGCGGCCGCGATGTCATCGGGTGCGGCCGAGCGGGTCGTTCAGTCGGGCGGCCCACGGTCGTCACGGCGCAGCCAGGCCCGCCTGGATCTCCCGGATGACGGTCCCGAGGATGCCGGCCGTGAGCAGCCCCGACCCCAGCGGACCCGCGCGGGCGCCCCGCGGCGGGCCTATGGTCGCCGGATGAACCGGACCGACCGGCTGTACGCGCTGGTGGAGGAGCTCCGTGCCGTCGCACCGCGCCCGCGGAGCGCGACCTGGTTGGCGGCGCGGTTCGAGGTCAGCACGCGCACGATCGAGCGGGACATCAGCGCGCTGCAGCAGGCAGGCACGCCCGTCTGGGCCGAGCCGGGGCGCACCGGCGGCTACTGCCTGGACCGCTCCCGGACGCTGCCGCCGGTCAACTTCAGCCCGGACGAGGCGGTCGCCGTCGCCGTCGCGCTGCACGGGGCCGTGGGGACGCCCTTCCACGCCGCCGGCAGGACCGCGCTGCGCAAGCTCCTCGCCGCCATGCGCGACGACGACGCAGCGGCGGCGCAGGACCTCGTCTCACGGGTGCACCTCGTGGGCGCCGACCCCGACGCGCCGGTCGTCCCGCCGCTGCTCACCGACGCGGTGTCCGCGCGGCGGGTCCTGCGGATCCGGTACACCGACCGGGACGGCCGGTCCACCACGCGCGACGTCGAGCCGGTGGGGTACGTCGGCTCGACGACCGGCTGGTACCTGCTCGGCTGGTGCCGCCTGCGCGACGGGCTGCGGGCCTTCCGGCTCGACCGCGTCGACCGGGTCACCGCCACCGCGGAGACCGCGCCGCGTCGCACGGTGCACCCCGGGGACGTGCAGGTGCCGGAGGGCGACCTGCGCACGCTGACGTTCCTGTGATCGACGCGCGGCGTCAGAACACCGACACCGGGGTGTCGCCGGGCAGGTCCACCGTGGTGCCGATCGCGTGGCCGCGCGACCACCCACACCCTTCCGGAGGTCACCGTGAACCTCGTCTCCGTCCGCCTCATCACCGCCGACGTGCCACGCCTCGTCGCCTTCTACGAGCAGCTCACCGGCCTGGTCGCCGACCGGCCGTCGCCCGACTTCGCGGAGCTGCGCACCGTCGGCGGCACGATCGCGATCGGCAGCGTCCGCACGGTCGCGCTCCTCGGCCCCGGTGCCGCGCGCGCCGCCGACAACCACTCCGCCATCGTCGAGCTCCTGGTCGACGACGTCGACGCGACGTTCGCGGCACTGCCGGAGGGCTCGGTCGAGGTCGTCGCCGAGCCGACCACGATGCCCTGGGGCAACCGCTCGCTGCTCGTCCGCGACCCCGACGGGACCCTCGTGAACCTGTTCACGCCCGTGACGGCCGAGGCGGTCGCCCGGTTCGCCGGCACGGCGCGGTGACGGCGAACCTGCGACGCTCCCCCGCACTGCTCACCGCGGCCGACCGGCACGCTCGGCGTGCTGGTGGCACTCGGTGTGCTCGGCCTCATGCGTCGCAGGGCGCGTGCCCGGGCGCGGTCAACCGTCGAACCACCTGACGCTCACGTCGTGCAGCCGCTGCTGCACCGCCGGGTCGTGGGAGACGGCGGGCGTCGTCGCCTCCACCTCCCGGCGGTAGTAGCGCCCGCTGACCCCGGCCAGCGCGGGTTCCGTGGCCAGGCGCAACGCGGCGGAGGCGCCGTCACGGGGCGTCCGCATGCCGCTGCGGATGAGCCCGCCGAGCGGACGCAGTGCCGCCGGGACGAGGTCGTCGACGATGCCGGTGGCGACGATGCCCGGGTGCACCGAGTTCACGGTGACCCCGTGCGGCCGCAGGAGGCGCGCGAGGTGGTAGCCGCTCGTGACGGTGAGGAGCTTGGCGCGCGCGTACGCCTCGAAGGCGACGAAGCCGTCGGCGGGGTTGATGCGCGTGAGGTCGTCGAGCTGCGCGGGGTCGAGGTCGGCCGGGCGGGGGCGTCCGAGGAGCTTGACCTGCCGCGTGTCGTTGAGGGTGTCGGACGCGACGTGGACGACCCGGCCGGCTGCGGCGGCGAGGTTCTCCCGCAGCAGGTGGGTGAGCCCGAAGGCTGCCAGGTAGTCCACGGCGACGTGCCTCTCGACGCCGTCGGGGGTCAGGCGGCGGTCGGGGAAGTGCGCGCCGGCGTTGTTGACGAGCACGTGCACGTGCGGGTGGCGGCAGCCGATCGCCGCGGCGGCGCCGACCACGTCGTCGCGCAGCGACAGGTCGGCCTCGACGACCTCGAACCGGCTGCCGTCCCCGACGGTCTCGCGCAGGAGGCGCTCGGTGCGCGGCGCGTCCCGGGCCACGGCCACCACGTGCGCGCCGGCGCGCGTCAGCTCCTCGACCAGGACCCGTCCCATCCCCCCGCCTGCCCCGGTGACGACGGCCACCTGCCCGGCGAGGTCGACGACCGGCGACGCGACGTGGGAGCGGCGGGCGTTCACCGGGCGATCCGGGGATACGCGTGCACGTGACGCGGGTCCTCGACCTCACGGACGAGGAGGTCGGCGAGGTCCGCGCGTCCGACGGACGTCCACAGGTGCACCGGCAGGTCGGGCGCCACGCGGTATGTCCCTGTCGCGGGCGCGTCCGTGAGCCTCGGCGGACGCGCGACCGTCCAGCGCAGGCCTGAGGAGGTGACGACCGACTCCATCCCCTCCTTGTCACGCATCCTGTCCCCCACCCCGGCCCACACCGCGAGCGCGTAGGCCGACCGGTCGCGGCTCTCGGCGACGCCGTGCGCGCTGACGACGACGAGCCGCGCGACGCCCGCGCGCTGCATGGCGGGGACGGTGACCGCCATGGCGTCGGTGCAGACGGACGTCGGTCCCCTCGCCGCTCCGCCCAGGGCGCTGACCACCGCGTCGACGCCGGTCAGTGCCGCCGACAGGGTCGCGACGTCGCGCACGTCGTGCCACTGCACCTCGCGCAGCCCGCGCGCCGGGGCGAAGGACCCCGGACGTCGCACGAGGGCGGTGACGTGGTGACCGCGCCGCAGGGCCGTCGCCACCACCAGGCGTCCCGTGGCCCCGGTCGCTCCCAGGACGAGCACCCGCTGCTGTGTGACAGATTGTCTCATAGATGGAAGGTGCCACCCAGGTCACTCTGAGTCAAGATGTCTCATAGACTCGGTGGATGGCCCCCCGCGACGACGACCCCCGGTTCCTGCGCAGCCGCGAGGCGATCGTCACCGCCGCCCGCGAGGCGCTGCTCGCCCACGGACCCGGCGCCGTCACCCACGCACGGGTCGCCGAGCAGGCGGGGATCGCCCGCGCCACCGTCTACCGCCACTGGCCGCGCACCGACCAGCTCCTGGCCGCGGCGATGGCGACCGTGCCCATGCCGTTCTTCGACGCACCCGCCACCCCGACGCGCGAGTGGCTGGTCCAGGAGCTGACCACCCTCGCCCGCGAGCTCGACCACCACGACGTCCGCGTGGTCGCGACCACCCTGGCCGGCACGGCCCTGTGGGAGGACGACGCGGACGCCCGTCGGGCCCGGTTCGCCGCCGTGCTCGCCGGCCGGCTGGCCGACGCCCTGGAGGCCGCCCGGGCACGCGGGGAGGTCGAGCTGCACACCGCTCCCCACGACGCCGCCGCCCTGGTGATCGGACCCCTCTACTACCGGGCCACCATCGAGCGCGGCACCACCGACGAGCACGTCATCGCGGCCGTCGTCGACAGCCTCGGCCGATGGCGGTGACCTGCGACCGCCCGGCGGTCACCCGTCGCACCCACCTCCCGCCGTGGCGGTCTCAGCCCTGCGGCGGGGTCGGCGCGCCGTACGACGGGCCGGTCCACGGCCGCTGGTGCTGCCCCGCCACGGTGTAGGGACCCTGCGGCTGGGCGGGGGCCGTGCGACGTCGGCGCACCTGGCTCAGGACGAAGACGTTGACGAGGTGGAAGATGCCGAGCAGCAGCGCCACCGCGCCGAGCTTGGAGGCCAGCGCCTCGATCGCCAGCTGGGTCGACAGGACGGGCGCGCTCACCCGGAGGTTGAGGGCGACGAAGCCGAGGTTCACGAGGTAGAACCCCACGACCAGGAGCTGGTTGGTCGCGGCGGCGATCTTCTCGTCCCCGTGGAAGACGTCGACGAGGAAGACGTCCCCGTTGCGCGTGAGGGTCCTGGCGACCCAGATGGTCAGCGCGACGCTGGCCGCGATGTAGACGAGGTAGGTCAGGACGGTCGCGTTCATCGGATCGCTCCTCGGGCCGGACGTCAGCCGAGCGGTTCCCGGCTGGTTGAACGTGTTCAACAAGAACGCTAGCGGTCATGTTGAACATGTTCAAGTGATGCTCGTCACGACCTGATACCGGGTGGGTGCGCCCGTGCCCGTCCGGGCAGGTCGTCGCCCCCGCCTGGCCCGGCGGGACACCGCGGGGCGACACTGGAGGTCCATGCGCGAGGGGGGCCGCCGGATGTACGCGACGCTGCAGCAGCACGGCCAGCCCCCGGCGCACCGCACCGCGGCACGACGCGCGCGGCCCGGTGCGGGCGGTTCGCGGGCCGAGCAGGTGCTCGCGCTGCAGCGCGCCGCGGGGAACCGGGCGGTCACGGCGCTGCTCACCGACCTGCGCGCACCGGCGTCCTCACCGGGCACGACGGACGGGCGCGGGCTGGAGGACGAGGGCCCCACGGACGACCGGACGACGGGTGCGCTGGTCGGCGGCGGCCTCGGCGCCCTGGTCGGCGGTGTCGTGGGCGGGCCGGTGGGTGCGCTCGTCGGCGGTCTGGGCGGCGCCCTGCTCGGCGGGACGATCGGCGAGCTCATGGACGCGGCCTCCCAGCCGCTGCCGGTGGCGCTGCGCAACGGGCCGGGGCACCGGCCCATCGACGAGCCGGCGACGGTCGGGATGTCGATCGACATCGCCCTGACGTCGTCGACGGGGGTCGACGCGGACATGGCGTCCGTCGAGGACAGCGAGCAGGTCTCGGCGTCGCTGCGGCACACCGGCTCGTACACGTCGGTCCCGCCGGGGCGCAGCAACAACAGCGGCTACATGCCGGGGTACCCGATCCCCCCGGACCGGCACGGCGAGCCGCGCGCCCGCGTCATCGACCTGGCCGACAACCACGGCGGCGACGGCACGATGGACCGTGAGCAGCTCGACACGTACCGGGTGCCCTCGGCGGGCATCGGCGAGACGGTCGTCCCGGCCTCCGGCTACCTGATCCGCCGGATCATCACCGTGTCCGGCACGACGGTCACGTTCCGGCTGCAGAAGAGCCCGCAGGCGGTGACGGTCAACGGCTTCACGACCACGGCCGGTCCGTCGCCGACGCAGTGGGAGGACGTGGTGGTGCGTCCATGAGCCCCGCACGGGCGCGGGCCGCGCCCCCGTCGGACGCGGACCGGAGCGTCGTCGACGGCTACCCGTCCTGGCCCGACAAGGGCGAGGAGCGGGACGGCTACCGGCTGACGGTCCTCACCGCGACGCTGCGCGCGGCCGTCGGCGAGCCGGTGCGCGTGGTGCACGTCGTCGAGTCGACGGACGCGGCGCACCCGCTGTTCGTCATGGGACCCAAGGAGGTCCTCGGGGAGCTCGTGGACGGCGCACCCGCGACCGACCCCGTGCCGCAGGGCCAGGACGCGCTCGAGCCGGCCTCGTACGACGGCCGGGTGCTGCCCGGACCCGGCGTGGACGCGCACTACGACGTGACGGAGTACGTCTTCGACGAGCCGGGCACGCACACCGTGCAGTGGGCGCCCGGTGGGCGGCGGTCCAACGTGCTCACCGTCGAGGTCGGCTGAGCCGCGACGTCGGCCGTGAACGCCACGAGCGGCGTGCCGTCGCCCGCTCGGCGTGGGAGGTCAGGATTCGAGAAGCACCGCCGCGAGGCGCGCGCCTAGGGTCGGTCGCACCTTCATGGATCGGGAGAGGGGTGTGCGATGGCAGGCAAGGTCTCGACGGCGGCGGACGGCTTCTCGGCGCAGGAACGCGCGGCGATGAAGGAGCGGGCCGCGGAGCTCAAGGCGCAGGCGCGACGCGCGCGTGACGCGGACAAGGCGGCCGCCGACGAGGCGGACGTGCTCGCGAAGATCGCCCAGATGCCACCCGAGGACCGCTCGCTGGCCGAGCGTGTGCACGCGATCGTGACGCAGGCGGCGCCCGGGCTCGCACCGAAGCTGTACTACGGGCAGCCGGGGTACGCGCGCGACGGCAAGGTGCTGTGCTTCTTCCGCAGCGGGCAGATGGACAAGGAGCGTTACTCGACCTTCGGGTTCAGCGCGCAGGCCGGGCTCGACGACGACAGCGGTGCCTGGGCGACGTCGTTCGCGTTGGCCGGGCCGACGGATGCGGCTCTGGAGAAGCTCGGCGCGCTGGTGAAGCGCGCAGTCAGGTGATCTGAGGCAGGGCACTCGCCCGGTCGATCTCGCCCGGCTGCCAGGTCGCCCAGGTGAGGTCCCACGGCGGGTCGCCGCGCTCGATGTCGGCGATCACCGCCTCACCGGTGGCCCTGATGGCGGCAGCCGTCCCCGCGGTCAGGACCCCGTGCTGCACAGCCGCGACGAGCTCGTCCTCGTCCTTCCACCGCCACCACGACAGGTCGGGCGCGACGAGGATGTCGAGCACGTGGTCGAGCGTCTCGAAGCCGTCGGCGGTGCGTCGCAGCGGTTCCTGGAGGTTGACGTACCAGGCCGCCACGTCCCGCTCGTCGGGGGTCGAGAGCCGCCAGACCTCGAACGGCAGGCCGATGCGACCGATCCGCAGACGGCCCGGGGGCTGCCACACCTTGTCGCGCAGGGTCCAGCGCCCACCCGCCATGATCCGCAGGTAGTCCTTGCGCTCGGACGGGTCGATGGGCTCGCGCGTCACGCTGCCGGCGGCCTGGTGCAGGACGAGCTGGTCGGGGTCGTCGACGACGACCGTCACCGGGCGCTCCGTCCAGACCAGACCGTCGACGACCTCGCGGACGACGACGACGTCGCCAGGGCGGAAGTGCTCGCTCATCGGGCCATCCTCTCGGAACGGCGGGCGTGGGCACGGCGGATCGACCGCTGCCGAGGGTCGACCTCTGCCGCCTCGGCAGGCGCCACCGAGGTCCGGTCAGCGTCCGGCGCGGTCGTCCCCCACGTCGGGACCCGGCGTCGCCAGCACCTCGAGGAGGTCGCCGGGCTGGCACTGCAGCACGTCGCAGACCGCGGTCAGGGTGCTGAAGCGGATCGCTCTCGCTCGTCCGTTCTTGAGGACGGACAGGTTGGCGACGGTGATGCCGCTCAGGGCGGCCAGCTGGACGAGGGACATGTTGCGCACCTCCAGCAGGCGCGCGAGGTGCGAGACCACCCGGTGCTGACCGGTGGCGTCGTCGCTCACACCAGGCCCTCGGTGTCCGACGTCAGCCGGGTGCCTCGCCCCGTGGCGGCCGCGAGCGCGAGGAGCAGCAGGACGACGGGCAACGGCCACCACCCGACGACGAGCGTCGGAGCGAGCCAGTCGGCAGGCATCGCGAACGAGCCCGTCGGCGACCATCGTGGCGTGGCCTCGATGACCGCGATGATCCGGGACGCGGCGACGACGTCCCCGACGGTCGCCACGACCCACGCGACCATGACGACGGCCGCGGCCCATCCCAGGCGACGCGCGTTCCCGCGAGCGAACGGACGTCCGGACGCGGTGCTGCGCAGCGCGGGGATGAGCACGAGCCCCACGACGCCCCCGGCGACGAGCCCACCCCACGCCCCTGCGCTCGCCAGCAGCGCGGTCACGGGATCGACGTCGGCGCCGGCGAGGAGCTCACCGCCGTGGCGGACCGGGAGTGGCTGACCACCGGGCCAGACGTCGCCCGACGCCGCCGGCCCGCACGACGAGCCGTCCATCGACCAGCCGTCGACGCAGGGCCACACCCCCGCCATGTACCCGACGGGGGCCGTCAGCCGGACGGGAGCCTCGGCGCTGGTGCCGCGGCCCAGCAGCGCCATACCGGCGTAGAACAGGCCGCTCGCGACGGCCAGGTACGCGACGACGAGCATCAACGCCACCAGGGTCGGCGGACCGAGCCTCCGCCCGAGCTTCTCGTGCTCAACCGCTGCCGTCATCGCCGACCCCATCTCGATAGTCGATACGTCCTGCCCATGGACCTATCGACCATCGAGATGCTGCCTTGAGCCGTCTCACCCGTTCGCGCGATCCGTTCGTTTCATGCATCCCGCCCCCGTTCTCAGAGGTCCCTGAATCTCGACGAGCCGGCGGCGAGCTGGGCAACAAGGACACCGGGCTGTGCGTCGACCGCCGCGAGCACCCCGAGCGGCCGGTGGCGGCGTTCACCACGAAGTGCAACGGCTCGGCCACGCAGCGCTGGGTCTGCTCGGCCGCCGACCAGACCATCCGCACCCCGGACGGCCGGTGCCTGGCCACCGGCAGCTCCTCCGGGATCTTCGTCACGGCCTGCGACAGCGGTCTGCTGGTGCGCTGGGGACAGACCAGCGACGGCCGCATCCACCAGCTCGACTGGGGCATCGGCTGCATCGAGGACTTCCGCACGGCCACCCTCACCTGGGGCGCCTGCACCAACAGCCCCAACGAGGTCTGGTCGTCGCTGGCGACCGTCTGACCCTCGCCCGCTGAGAGCGCGCGGCAGCAGCAACGGGCCTTCCCGTCGCTCACTCCTCGGCCGGTGCCTCAGACGCTCACCGGGACCAGCGGCTCCCGCACCCGCTCCAGCCCCATGCTCGTCACCAGCTCCTGTGAGCGCACCGCGATGTTCGACAGCAGACCCGCTCCGAGCCCGTGGTGGGAATCGGTCGCACCGACGACGAACACCGGCAGCGTGACGCCGCTGCGCACCACGCGGTAGTCGCGGGCGAGCGTCGCGGGACCGGGCGGGAACCCCTCGCCGAACATCCCGACAGGCAGGACCGAGCGGAAACCGGTCGCGCACACCACCGCGTCGAAGTCCTCCGAGCGTGTCGTCCCGGCGAGCCGGTCCTCGACGGTCAGCGTGACCGCGCCCTCGTGCTCGGTGGCGGCGTGCACCGCGGACGCACGGTGCATGTGCAGCCGCTGGTCGCCCGTGACACGCCCGCCGTACTCGGCCGCGTACAGCCACTGCAGCAGGTCGGGGTCGACGCACCCGTAGTTCGTGGTGCGGTGCCGCCGCAGCAGGTCCTCGCGCACCGCGGCGGGCGCGAAGTAGAAGTCGTCGACCGCCGCGGGGTCGAACACGCGGTTCGCGAAAGGGCTGTCGTCCGCGGGGACCATGCCGTAGCCGGAGATGAAGCAGTGCACCTGCGACCCCGGGACGCCGTCGTAGGCGTGCCGGACGACCTCCGCCGCACTCTGCCCCTGCCCCACCACCGCGATCCGCGGCGCCGCTCCCAGGTCGAGCGCCTCGAGACCCGAGCGCAGCGAGGTGTTGTGCAGGATCCGGCCGCCGGCCGTCTCGGCCCACGACGGCAGCACGGGTCGCGAGCCGACGCCGATGACGACGTGCCGGCTCCACAGCTCGAAGGCCAGGCCGTCGCGCGTCCCGCGCACGCGGCACAGGTCCCCCACGAGGTCCACGGCCTCGACGTGCGCACCCCAGCGGATGTCGACCGTCAACCGCTCGACCACCCAACGCAGGTAGTCCGTGAACTCCAGGCGCGACGGGAAGAACGTCTGCATGTTGATGAAGTCGTTCAGCCGGCCACAGTGGTGCAGGTAGCTGGTGAACGTGAAGGGGCTGCGGGGGTCGCGCTGGGTCGCCAGGTCCTTGAGGAAGGAGATCTGCATGACCGACGACGACAGCAGCATGTCGGGGTGCCAGTCGAACCCGGGCCGCCGGTCGAGGAACGCCGCCCTCACGGGCACGCCCGTGGCCGTCAGCTCGTCCACGGCGGCCGCCAGACCGAGGTTGGCGGGCCCCAGACCCACGGCCACGACATCCAGCACGTCATCCATCACTGCCCCCTGGTGCTCTCGTGTAGGTGAGGAACTCGCCGTCCTGCTCGGCGTCGGCGGCAAGGCCGAAGCCCAGCCGCTCGTACAGCGCACGTGCGCGAGTGTTGGTGCGCTGCGTCTCGAGCCTGACCTCGTGCGCGCCGGCGTCGGCGGCTTCCGCGAGGACGTGACGGACGAGAGCGACGCCCGCTCCGCCGCCCCGGACGTCCGGGGCGACGAACAGGTCGTTGAGCTGCCACGTGGTGTGCAGCCGCAGGGACGAGTGGCCCGGGTACACCTGCGTGAACGCGACCGCGCGACCGTCCTCGAGCACGGCCCGCACCAGGGAGTCGCCGCGCTCGACGCGGGCCCTCAGGAACGCGCGCGCGGCGTCCTCGTCGCCCTCGCGTCCGTAGAAGCCGCGGTAGGCGACGAACAGCTCGGCCACCTGCGCCACCGTCTCGGTGTCCGTCCCCGCGGTCACCCGGACCACCCTCATGACGCCTCCTTCATGACCGCCGCCGCCAAGCGGCGCGCGATCGCCGGTGCCTGCTTGAACCCGCCGCCGTCGAGGCCGTGGACGGCGAGCACGTTCCCGTCCGCCGCGGCGTGCCACGGGGCGATCGAGCCATGACCGTCGCTCTGCACGTCGAACGACGTCACGCCGCCCAGGTACGTGCCCCGCCCCGCGTCGGGCAGCAGAGCGGCGAACCCGGCGCGGACGTACTCGTCCTGCTGCACGGACCGGCCGACGCTCGTCACCCCCTCGGAGGGTGCGTCGACCGCCCGGCCGACGAGGTAGCGCGCGGGGCGCGTCCGGGTCGGAGCCGGGCGCCACCACAGGCCGCGCGCCTCGTCGTTCACGGCCGGCAGCCCCGGGGGCAGCAGGCCGTCGTAGTACGCGTACCCGATGCGGCGCAGCCGCGACGTCCCGGGGACGGACGGTACGAGCCGGTGCGTCGACCGACCCGCGGCGACGACGACGCACCGGGCACGGACCGTCTCGGGACCCGTCCGGACGCGCACCGGCCCGGGCGTGTCGTGCTCGACCGCGTCGACGGGCGAGACGTCACGCAGGGCGACCCCGGCGCGCCGTGCCGCCCGCACCAGCCGCGAGCGCACCGCGTGCGGCGGCGCCCACCCCCCGCCGGGTTCGAGCATCGCCGCGTCACCGTCGTGCCACGCGAAGGGGATCACCGTGCGCAGCCGGTCGGTCGTCACCAGCTCCCCGGCGACGCCGGCGCCCGCCAGCTCCTCGACACGCGCCGGCAGCAGCGCGGACCGGTCCCGCCCGACGACCTCGACGGCGCCCGACACGACCCGGTCGGGGTGCTGGCGCCAGGTCTGCGTGAACGACTCGACGGCGAGCCTCGCGGCGGGGCCCTCGGCGACGCCGCAGCGCAGCAGACCACCGGAGCGGCGGGTGGCCGAGCGGCGCTCGTAGCCCCCGCGGTCGCCGAACCAGGCGAGCCGTCCGGCAGGGACCCCGGCGTCCAGGAGCGCCGCGACGACGAAGGCACCCACGACACCGTCGCCGACGACGGCGACGTCGACCTGCTCAGCCACGGGCACCTGCCGCAGCGGTGACGACCCAGCGCGCCGGCGGCAGCGACCACGAGTCCACGAAGCCGGAGGCGTCGTGCCCCGCACGCAGGCTCGCGCGGGCGTGCTCGCACGCGGCCCGCACGAGCGCGCCCGGGTCGGGCTGCGTCGTCACCACGTCGACGCCGACGCCCCCGGCGTCGTGGGCGAGCTCGGCCGCCCCGACCCAGGCGTCGTCGCTCAGCACCACGCGGCGGCCGGATCGCACGAGCGCGGAGAGCGTCGGCCACGCGGCACGTGTGTCGTCGAGCTCGCCCAGCACCACCACGTGCTCCGCGGACCCGGCCGCCGCCTCGGCGGGCGTGACGACGCGCCCACCGGCCTGCGTCCACAGTCGCGGCAGCGCGCCGTGCTCCGAGAGCACCACGGCGACCGCGTCGCCCTCCTGCTCGGCGACGTGCCGGCGCACGGCCGCCACCTGCTCGCGGTCCGAGGGCATGGGCGCCACGACACCGAGCCGACGATCCTGGTGGTGGACCGTCACGTCGGGCGCGGACGCCAGCGGCAGGCTGACCCGCACTGCGCCCGACCGGCCGTACGACTCCAGGGCGCGTCGTGCCCCCAGGCTGCTGAAGTGGCCGACGACGGCGTGCACGCGCGTGTCCCGCGCGAGCTCGGCGGCCAGCTCCGCGGACCGGGCGGGGTCGGCACGGTCGTCGAGGACCAGGACGTCGTCGTCGCCCGCGAGCTCCGGGGGCACGAGCGCTCCCCAGGCGGCGCGGGGGCCTGTGACGGGCACCACGATGGCGACGACGTCCCGCACCGGGGTCACGCCCCGAGACCGAACAGCTTGGTCCGCGGGACCTCACCGGACCGCAGCGCGGCCAGCAGCCGTGCGGCGCCGTCGGGGACGACGGGTGCCGCGACGTCGGCGAACTGCTCGGCCGTCTCGCGCAGGACCGCGACGGACGGGGCACGTGCGGGCGTGCCCGGGGCCGTGGCGGCCACCTCGTCGGCGAGCCGCGCGACACGCTCGCCCAGCTCGACCAGACCGGCGGCGGCCGCTGCCGGGTCGAACCCGTCGAGCGTGAGCGCCACCCGGACGTCGTCGACGGCCCGTGCCGCGTGCCGCGCGTGCCGCCGGACGTCCGCCGGGGCCGGGTCCGCGGCGGCCGGCTCCGGCGTCGCACCGACGAGCCGCACGGTCTGCGCGAACGTGCGCTGCCAGGAGTCCACGACGGCCTCGGTACGCGCGAGGTCCTGCAGCGTGAAGTCGGTCTGGCGCGTCGCGGGGCGCCGCAGCATGCAGTGGAGGCGCAGCAGGTCGCGGCCCGCCACCGGCAGGAGCTCCTCGGCCCACACCGCGTGCTGCCGGCTGGTCGAGAACTTCTGCCCGTTGAGCAGGAAGAACTCGTTGACGACGAAGCGCTCGGCGAGGAGCTCGTGCCTCCCGAGAGCGAGGTTCACGGCCGGGAACAGCACGGCGTGGAAGTAGCCGTTGTCGATGCCGAAGAACTGGACCGGACGCCCGACCACGTGACCGTCGGTGGCGGTGGGCCGCTCGACCGCGTAGCCCTCGGCCATCTCGAGCCACACGTAGATCCGGTGGCTCTCGTAGCCCTCGACGGGGACGCTCACACCCCAGTCGCTGGGGTGCGCCACGAGGAGCTCGGGCAGCCCGTCGGCCGCCATCGCGTCGCACACGGCCCGCAGGCGCGGCGGCATGTCGACCGAGTCCCAGTACTTCGTGAGGTCGTCGCGCATCGGCTCGAGCGGCAGCACCAGGAGCGT
Organism: Cellulomonas avistercoris; assembly: GCF_014836445.1. GTDB lineage: Bacteria > Actinomycetota > Actinomycetes > Actinomycetales > Cellulomonadaceae > Cellulomonas > Cellulomonas avistercoris. Next base: position 140,295 of record NZ_JACSQV010000008.1, on the reverse strand, counting down.
CACGGGCCGGATCGTGGCGAGCGACCCGCAGCGGATGCAGGACGGGTCGACCACGTCGTGGCACGCGTTGGGGCGGCAGCACTGCTCGCACGCGTTGCCGTTGGTGCCCGACCCGCAGTGCGGGCACGCGCCGCCGAGGTAGGCCTCGTACAGCCACCGCGAGCAGTCCTCGCAGTAGGGCAGCTGCGTCGCGCGGGGGACGACGGCACCGACGTCGACCAGTGCGCGGAACATCGACCGCACGCGCGCGTCGTAGTCCTCGCCGCGGGGCAGCACGACGGTGTCGAAGTCGACACCCGCGTCACGCCACGTCGTCGTGATGGACCGGGTGTACCGGTCGGCGACGTCCACGGGGTCGCTGCCGTCGGCCCACGCACGACGCGGGACGTAGCTCTGGTTGTCGTCCATCCCCGTGGTCAGGCGCACGTCCTCGCCCTGTGCCGCGAGCGCACGGCGCAGGACGTCGGCGGCGATGTACGGCCCTGACATGTGACCGACGTGCAGGGGTCCGTTCGGGGTCGGTGGGGTGCAGGTCAGCCACGTGGTCACGCCGGGACCTCCACGCGCGGCCAGTAGACGGACAGCCACGTCAGACCGGCCGCGGACGCCTCGAGGACGTGCGGGTGGCCACGCTCGATGAGCAGGACGTCGCCGGCGACCAAGGGCTCGACGACGCCGTCGGACTCGATGGTGCCCGCGCCGTCCCGCACGATCACGAGCTCACGCTGGTTGTGCTCGTCGGGCGAGGTGCGCGTGCCCGGGTCCAGCCAGCACGCCATGGCGCCGAAGGTGTCGTCGACCACCTCACCGGGGAAGACGCGTTGGCACGTCGTCCCGTACTCGTTCGGGGCGGTCGTCCGGTCGACCCGGGTGATCCGGGTGAAGGGTGCGGGCATGGCGGTACCTCTCTGCGATGACGGCGATCACGGTGACGATGGCGAGGACGAGTCCGACGGGCCGCTCCAGGAGGAGCATCACGGCAGCCAGGAGCAGGACCGTCGCAGCGGCGAGGGTCAGTCGGCGCCGCACGCGCGTGAAGGCGTACGCGGCCAGTCCGTAGACGGTGAGGAACAGGCAGGAGGTCCAGCCGAGCAGGTGGTCCATCGAGAACGCCCCCGCCCCGGCGCCCGCGAGCACCACGAGGTAGCCGACGGTGAGGACGCCGCGTGGCACGAGTCCACGCGGGTCCCGCGTCGACCACGAGGGCGACAGGCGCGTGGCGGCGTGCTGGAAGAGGCTCGCACCACCGAGCACCCACGCGTTCGTCGCCGCCACGATGGCCACGAGGGACACCGCGACGAGGGGTACGCGAACCGCGTCGGGCAGTGCGGCGGTGAGCGCCGGCACGAGCAGCGCCGGCCCGCCCGGCGGGAGCGCGGCGAACGTGATGGCGGCGACGAAGTACACGACGACGACGACCGGTACGGCACGGCGGATCGCGTACCGGAAGGCGCGCTGCGGGTCGTGGACGCGCCCCGCCAGGAGCGACACGTTCTCCCAGCCGAGGTACGCGTAGAACGCGATGCCCGCCGCGGTCACGAGCCCGGCGGACCCGGGGGGCTCCCTCGCCGTGACGTTCTCCCACTCCAGGCGCGGCACGGCCAGCGCGCTCGCCAGCAGGATCACCACGACGGCGACGCGCATCGACCACGCCTGGACGGCTCCGATCACTCGCGTCGGCAGGATGCTCGCGAGCACCGACACGACCATGAACCCGGCCGCGACGGCGGCCTGCACGGGCGCCGTGGTCAGGGCGGTGGACCCTGTGATCATGGCCAGGTAGCTGGCCGACGCCAGCCCCATCGCAGGGTTGCCGACGAGGTAGACGACGAGCAGGACGACGTCGGAGTAGATCGCCAGCGGGCGTCCGGTACCGGCCTCGACGACCTCCTGGATGCCCGAGGCACGGGGGAAGTGGGTCGAGACGTCCGCGAAGAGCCCGGCGATGGCGACGCACGCGACCCCCAGGACGACCCACAGCGCGACGGCGGCGCTGCCCGCGTGCTGCACCGTGAGACCGGGCACCACGAGGATGCCGGCGCCGAGCACCGACGAGACGTACAGGAAGACGAGCCGACGCGCGGTCAGTCCGGTATCCGTCATGCCACCCCCCGGGCACGAGCAACCGGTCCGTCCCGGTTTGCGGCGGGCCGAACCTAGGGCCCGCGGGTCACGTGCCCACATGACTGCCCGTTATGCGAGACGGTCGTCCGGGTGATGGGCGCAGGCCCGGCAGCCGGTGGAGCGACGAGTCGCTGCGAGCGAGGACGCGCTGCTGGCGGCCCGTCCGAGCCGGTGCGATGCTCGGGTGACGGCGTGCGCGGCCCTTCCGGGGCGTGACGTCACCGCCCCGGGGGAGGCGCGCATGACGCAGCGTCCCGGCGAGGTCGCGCCCCTGTCCGGGGCCACCCGGACGACGTCGGGGGCTCCCGCCACGGGCGACCGGCACCAGGCGGGCACGGACCCGCGGCGGCGGCGACGACTCCCCCGGCCGCCGCACCCGGCAGGGCTCGCGATGGGGACGCTGTTCGCGGTGGTCGCGACGACGCCCTCCCTGCTGCCGCGCGACTGGCTCTACCAGGGGCTCGTCTCGGGGATCTCCGGGGCGCTGGGGTACGGGGTCGGCGTCGCGCTCGCCCGGGTCCTGCGGCTCGTGCCCGCGTGGCGTCGGCTCGTGTGCACGGCACGCCGGCGGGTGCCGCCGACGCTCGCGCCGCACCTGCTGACGATCCTCGGCGTCGTCGCGGCCGTGGCCGTCGTGCTCATGCTCGTGCAGGGTGCCGCCTGGCAGAGGGCGATGACGGCCGCCATCGGCATGCCGCCGCCCTCGACCCTTGACTGGCTGCGGGCCGGCCCGCTGCTCGTGCTCGTCGCCGCCGCGTTCGTCCTGGCGGCGCGCGGGGTGTGGTGGGTGAGCCGCCGCGTCGACGCGCTCCTGGAGCAGCGGCTGCGGTGGCCGCACGCGGTGGCGTCCGTGGTCGCGACGGTGCTCGTGCTCGGCGGGGTGGTGGTCGTCAACGACGTCCTGCTGCAACGTGCGCTCGGGGCGGCGGACGCCGCGTTCGCCGCCCGCAACGCCCGTGACCACCCGGGGGTGGAGCGCCCGTCGGCGACCGAGCGCTCCGGGGGGCCCGGATCGCTCGTGGCCTGGGAGTCGCTCGGCCGCGAGGGTCGCCGCTTCGTCGCCGGCGGCCCGAGCACCGACGACCTGCGGGACGTCGCACCGGACGTCGCACCGACGACGCCCGTCCGTCTTTACGTCGGCATCGAGAACGCCGACACGGCGGGCGAGCGCGCCACCCTGGCGGTCGAGGAGCTGGAGCGCACCGGCGCGTTCGACCGGCAGGTCCTGCTGCTGGCCACCACGACCGGGAGCGGGTGGGTCAACAACTCCGCGGTCGAGTCCCTCGAGCTGCTGTACGCCGGGGACACCGCCGCGGTCGCCACCCAGTACTCGTACCTGCCGAGCTGGCTGTCCTTCCTCTTCGACCGCGGCCGGGCCAGCCAGGAGGCGCAGGCCCTGACCGCGGCCGTGGAGGAGCACCTCGCCGGGCTGCCCGCGGACGAGCGCCCGTTGCTGCTCGCCTACGGCGAGAGCCTCGGCTCGTACGGCAGCGAGACCGCGTTCACGTCTCTGGCGGACATCCGCGAGCGCACCGACGGGGTGCTGTGGGTGGGTCCGCCGGACGCCAACCCCGTCTGGCACGCCCTGGTCGAACGGCGGGACCCCGGGACGCCCGCCTCGGCGCCGGTCTACGCGAGCGGCCTGCTCGTCCGCTTCGCCGGCGACGCCGCGCAGATCACCCTGCCGACGACGCCGTGGGAGCCGCCGCGGGCCCTGTACCTGCAGCACGCCGACGACCCGGTCGTGTGGTGGAGCCCGGACGTGCTGCTGTCCGCGCCCGACCGGCTGCGTGAGCGACCCGTCGGCACCGACCGCCCGACGATGCGCTGGTTCCCCGTGGTGACGTTCTGGCAGCTGACGTTCGACCTGCTCAACGCCAAGTCGGTGCCCGACGGGTACGGGCACAACTACGACGGGCTGGTCCTCGACGGGTGGGTGGGCGTCGTGCCGCCCGACGGGTGGACGGCCGCGGACACGGAGCGGGTGCGTGCGGTGCTCGCGCGGTGAGCCTGCCGGCTACGCCTCGCCCGGTAGCCGTTGCCAGCCGTCCGGCAGGGGAACCGCACCCCATCGCGCGTCGGGCAGCCACGCGTCCCAGTCGGCGTCGAACGGCCAACCCGCGGCCCGCGCGCGCTGCAGCAGGCGAGCGCCGACCACGCGGACGTGGTGGGCGTGCCGGTCCGTGACGTAGCCCCGGTCGACCATCCACGCGAGCTCGTCCTCGTCCTTGAGGCCCACCGTCCACGGGCCGTCGAGCGGGCTGCCCGCGGCGACCACGTCGAGAGCCCAGTCCTGCGTGTCGAAGCCGACAGCGGACCGGCGCCACGGCGACTCGAGGTTGCCGTACCAGCGGTCCGTCCACCGCTCGCCGTCGTGCCACCGCCACACGGACCACCGGTCGCCGCGCCGGTGCACGCGCACGACCGTGTGCCCCTGCCAGGCACGCTCGGCGTACGTGCCGTCCCACGCCGCCGGCAGGACGATCCGGCGGTTCGGCCCGGCACCCCTCCCCGCGCGCATCCGCACCCCCGAGCCGGGCGGGGTCGACACGACCAGGACGTCGTCGTCGTCGAGCACGACCGTGCCGGCGACGGCGTAGCCGACGGCGACCCCGTGCGGACGGCCGTGGTCCCGCACGCTGCGCAGCACGACGGGTGCGCCGCGCTCGAACGGCGGCGGCTCGGGCACGGGCGGCAGCGGGACCTCGTCGTGGACCACCGGGCCACGGTAGCGACGGGTCAGGGTGCCGAAGCGGATCGTCGTGCTCGCATCGCGTGCAGAGCCCAGTCGTTCGAGGCCTCCTGGTAGCCGGCCGTATCGTGCGGATCCGACCTTCGGTGGCGGTCACCCAGGAGCTCGACGCGAGTCCCGCTCGCTGATCTCCTCGGCAACAGCGCGCATGATCGACCCTGCGGCCTCGCGCGACACGGGGCCCTCGACGTCGGTGAGCGTGACGCGCAGGTCCCACCCGCCCGTGTTCGCCCACTCCTCGTCGAAGTCGTCGACAGGGAAGCCGGGGCTGGCGTCGAGCAGGGCGCCGATCCACTGCTCCGTCTCGATCGTGACCCACCGCCCGTCCTCGAACCGGAACGTGTACATGCCGAAGCGCATGGTGTCCACCTCGCGCACCGGACCGAACCGTGCGTTCTCGACCGCCACGACGGTCGCCTTCCAGTACTTCCACTCGCCGCTCGTGGCGAAGGCCAGCTCGTGCCCGGGCCCGGCCTGCGGACCGGGGAGCGAGAAGGCGAAGGCGCTGGAACGACCGACGACCAGCGTCTGGTCCAGGTTGTACCAGCCGGGCTTCCACGACGCGGTCCACAGGGTGCTCACCGCGCCAGCATGTCCGAGATGCGGCAGAGACGTGCGGCGCACTGAACACGGACACCTGACGAGCCCACGCAGTACGGTCCGGAGGTGCCACGCGTCCGAGCGCTCGCCCTCGCAGTGATCCGCCGCCCCGGGACGGGACAGCTCTTCGTCGACGAGATGGTCGAGCCCGGCACGGGACGCAGGTTCCACCGGCCGGCAGGCGGAGGCATCGAGTTCGGTGAGCACGCAGCGCAGACGCTCGAGCGCGAGCTCCTCGAGGAGTACGCGCTGGCCATCACGGTCGGACGTCAGCTCGGCGCGCTGGAGAGCCACTTCACCTACGCCGGTCGAGCGGGCCACGAGATCGTCCTCGTGCACGAGGCCCGGCTGACCGACCCGGCCGACTACGAGCCGGAACGCAGACCCTGCCTCGACCAGTCGCACGTCTGCGGCGTCTGGCGATCGCCGGAGGAGCAGACGATCCCGCTGTACCCCGCCGGCCTCGCGGGCCTCCTCGAGGTGGACGGGCACTAGGACGAACGAGCTGGGCTTCACGCGGCAGCGCCTCACCGATGAGCCGGCCGCTTCGGTCCAGCTGCGAGGGCCACCCTCGTGGGACCGGCCCGGCGGAACACGCTCCGGTCAGCTGCCGTCGAGTGACCCGCCTGAGTCCCTCGAGCCCCCGAAGCCCTTCTCCACTAGCGGTCGTCGTGACCGTGGGCCATGATCCGGGTGCTTTCGAATCACCGGAAGCACCACATTTCCGGCAGGCTCGCCGGACCCCCTCTCCTGGAGTGCTCATGCTTGCGCTCGTCGCTGCCGCAGTCTTCGCCCTCGCCCTGCTCCTCGACCTCGTCGAGGCGAACGTCGGGGACGCTCTGACCCCACAGACGCTGATGTTCCTCGGCCTGTTCTTCCTCGCGCTGCACCTGGGAGGGATCGGCGGCGCGTCGCCGGTGAACGGCGGCTGGCGGGGACGTGGGGGCACCTCCCGCCGGAGGTAGGGGCTCGTACCACCCGCTCGGCGTCATCACGCCGGAATCCACCAAGAGGTCACGGGCGCGCTCCGCGCGTTCGTGGCCTCTTGGTCCCCCGGGAGGGGCCGTACGGCAGGCGGTGTCGAGATGCACGGCAGGTTGATGCCGGTGAGCGGGCCGCTTCGACCCGATGGCGGTCGGTCCGACCGGCGGTCAGATCAAGGGGTCCGCGCGAGGCCCGACTGCCGTGCTGATCATCAGGCCACTGACGGTGGACTCCACGCTGCACGCCCTGAGGTCGGATATCACCGCGTCGGCAGCGCAGAGGTCATGAGCCGGGTGGGATGTCGCCACCGCGAGCACATGGGCCCCTGCGGCGCGACCGGCCTCCAGGCCGGCCGGCGCATCTTCGACGACGAGGCACCGGCGAATGTCGAAGCCGAGCGCCCGGGCCGCCTGCAGGTACCCCTGCGGGTCGGGCTTGCCGAGCAGCACATCTTCGGCCGCTACGAGCACGTCAGGCACCGGAAGCCCCGCAGCCGCCAGTCGCGCACGCATGAGCGCCCGTGACCCGGAAGTCACCGCGGCCCACCGGCTCTCTGGAAGGGCCGCCAACAGGTCGCGCGTGGCAGGGAGTGCGGTCACATCACCGAGGTCGGCCAGCTCCAAGCGCTCGAGCTCGGCAACCGCCGCGGCGCGTTGGCCGCTCGGAAGAAACTCGGCGACCGTGTCCTCCGAGCGGCGCCCGTGACAGACCCGCAGAACCGCCACAAGGTCGATCCCCCACGCCGCCGACCACGCCTCCCAGGCCCGCACGACCGCCCCGGTCGAGTCCACCAACGTCCCATCGATGTCGAACAGGATCGCGTCGACCTCGAAGCGCATGGCAGCAACCTACGCGGGCCGGGGCCTGTGCCGCAGAGGCGCCGACAGCCCGAGCTGTCGTTGTGGAGCTGATGCTCACCGACCCGGGGGTGGTCGCGCGGCTCGGACGTCAGCTGGTGATCGGGTGGCTGTTCTGGAACGCCAGTCGCTGGTCTGCTCCGGCAGCCAGGCGTCCGAGATGGTCGTCCAGGTCGAGGAAGACCTGCCACGGCTCGTGTCCGGATGCCTGGACCAGGCGGTCGATCAGCAGCTGCTCCAGCTCAGGGACGCGCTTGGCCTTCCACGTCTTGTCCGCGACGCTGACGAGGAGGTCCTCCACCTGGATCCCGGGCGCGTCCCAGTCGCCGTGGGTCGCGGCGAAGCGGGCCAGCGACGGGTCCACTCCCGCATCGAGCAGCAGCTGCTGCCCGGCTCGCTCGTGCAGGGAGCCAGGCCCCGACAGCTCCGCGATGTGGCGGACCTTGCCGATGTCGTGGGTGGCGGCGCCGAAGAGCACGGCATCCCGGTCGAAGGTCACCGCGGGGTGCTGTCCGGCCAGCCAGGCGCTGAGCCGAGCAGCAACGTCGTGGACCAGGCGCAGGTGCGCTGCCAGGCGTGGTGGCGCCGCAAGCTCGACAAGCAGGTCGGCGCATGCCGGAGGCAGGGGTGCCACGGGTGGGTCGCCCGGATCCTCAAGAGCCCGCTGCAGCCTCGTGCTCACGGGACGCTCCTTCCACGATCGTCGAGATGCACGACAGGTCGACCGACGCTGAGCGTCACCTCTTGCCTCATAAGGCGGTGGTGCTCGCGGACCTTCAGAGCAGGAGGGATCTCGACAGCCGCTGTATTTAATAAAGTTGTCGCGGATTTTCAAAGTAGGCGGGAACTCGACAAGGGGGAGGTCGACAGCGGCAGAGGGAACTACATCTGCATGTCCACGAACCGCGAGTAGTGCCCCTGGAACGCGACGGTGATGGTGTCGGTCGGCCCGTTTCGGTGCTTAGCCACGATCAGATCTGCCTCGCCCGCGCGCGGGGATTCTTTCTCATAAGCATCTTCACGATGCAGAAGAATGACCATGTCAGCATCTTGCTCGATAGAGCCCGATTCGCGAAGGTCGCTCATCTGCGGCTTCTTGTCGGTGCGCTGCTCAGGGCCACGGTTCAGCTGGGAGATCGCGATCACGGGGACCTCGATCTCCTTGGCGAGCAGCTTGAGGGCTCGCGAGAACTCGGAGACCTCCTGCTGGCGGGACTCGACGCGCTTGCCGGACGTCATAAGCTGCAGGTAGTCGATGACGACCAGCTTGAGGTCGTGGCGCTGCTTGAGGCGCCGGCACTTGGCACGGATCTCCATGAGCGACATGTTCGGCGAGTCGTCGATGAACAGCGGGGCCTCGCTGATGCGACCCATGGTCGCGGCGATCTTCGCCCAGTCGTCCTCGCCCATCGCACCCGTGCGCAGCTTCTGCAGGTGCACGCGCGCCTCTGCGGCCAGCAGACGCATCGTGATCTCGTTGCGGCTCATCTCGAGGGAGAAGACAACTGCAGCCATGTTGTGCTTGATCGCCGAGGAACGAACGATGTCGATCCCCAGGGTGGAGTTGTGCGTCGGAATCATCGACTCGCCCGCGAGGTACAGGTGCGTCGGGTGCGAGATCTCGACGCAGCGCACGGGCACCGACGCGACCGGCTCGACGGACACGACGATGCGCTGGTGCAGTCGCGGCGTGGAGCGGCGGCGCCGCTCCTTGTGGACGAGCTTCTTGCGCTCGAGCGCAAAGACGTCGTCGTCCGTCGTGAACGTGATCGTGAAGCACGTCGACGACGCCACCGAGCGACCACGCACCGGCTTGACCGACCATCCCGTCCGGTAGCCGAGCGAGTGCACGAGCTCCCGGACGTCGCGCGCAAGGCGCTCGTCCGTGACGGCGAACTGCACCGACCCCGTGGGGTTGACCGTGCCGTCGGTGTCGAGCAGACCTGCCAGCAGATCGCGTCGCTGCGCCTCGCTGGCGCGAAGGTAGTCGACGGGGATGTGCTTGTTGCCGAGCACGCCGATCGTGCGCAGCTGCGCCTGCACCGTGCCGACCCGGTCATGGCAGTCCTGACACCGCTTGAGACCGGTCGTCTCCACCCCGCAGTCCGGGCACGTCGGGACGGGAACCGGTCCGGAGAGCGTCTTGACCCGCCCGCCGCACGACCGCCCGCAGGTTCGCACCTGCGAACGCACCGGCAGGAACTCGGTCCCACAGACCTCGCACGGACGTGTTGCAACCGCCTCCTGCGGGAGCCGCACGGTGTAGAGGTCGGCTGCACGGTCGTGGCCCGCCGCACGTACCTCGTACCCCCGCCCCTCGATCCGCATCGCGATCTCGGGGTCCGCGCTCGTGAAGCGCGCGGACGCGGAGTGCCCGTCACCGAGCCACACGCCGACCAGGTACGGGTCGACGAGCAGGTCCCGTTCCGGCAGGGACAACGGTGCGGCCGTCGCCACCGAGTGGTTCGCGCGTGCGTCGGCGGTCGCGCACCGCAGGGTCGCGGCGAGCTCCTCCGTCGTCCGCACGGCGCCGTCGGCGTCGACGCGACGCTCGGCGCGGGTGCGCGTGACCCACTGGTGCTGCGCGTCGGCGACGATCGTGGACCCGTCGTCGAACGTGACGCGGTAGCAGGGTCGGTCGACCATGACGTCGGTCGCGGCGACGACGCGCGTGATGGTGCCGTCCGCCGCGAGCAGCAGGTCGCCGACCTGCACCTCGCCCATCGTCGTCCACCCCGTGGGCGTGGGCAGCGGGGTGTCGAGAGCGAGCGCCTTACCAATGGCCGGCCGCGCCGCCAGCACGATCATCTGCCCCGGGTGCAGCCCGTTCGTCAGCCGGTCGAGGTCGGAGAACCCGGTGGGCACGCCGACCATGCCCTCGCCTCGGTGGCCGGCGGCCTCGATCTCGTCGACGGTGCCGCCGATGACCTCGGACAGCGGCAGGTAGTCCTCGGACGCCCGGCGCTCGGTGACGGCGTAGACCTCGGCCTGCGCGTTGTTGACGAGCTCGTCGACGTCGCCACCGTCGGTCGCGTAGCCGAGCTGCACGATGCGGGTGCCGGCCTCGACGAGCTTGCGCAGGATGGCGCGCTCGCGCACGATCCGCGCGTAGAAGCCGGCGTTGGCGGCGGTCGGGACGCCGGCGATGAGCGTGTGCAGGTAGGCGGCGCCACCGATGCGGCCCATCTCGCCGCGCTTGGTCAGCTCGTCCGCGACGGTGATGGCGTCGGCCGGCTCGCCGCGGCCGTACAGGTCGAGGATCGAGTCGTAGATCGCCTCGTGCGCGGGGCGGTAGAAGTCGGTGCCCTTGATCTGCTCGATGACGTCGGCGATGGCGTCCTTGCTGATCATCATGCCGCCGAGCACGGACCGCTCGGCCTCGAGGTCCTGCGGCGGGGTGCGGTCGAAACCGCCGCCGCTGCTGCGCCCGCTGTCCGGCGGCGCGCCGTACTCGAGGTCCTCGATGGTCACCCGTCACCTACTCCTGCTCGTCCCCACCCGTTGAACACGTGTTCTACCGGGACCCTCCGACAGTGACCCTCGAGCGCGTCCCCTGCGGGACGACGTCTCCCACCGGGACCTGCCTTCGCGAGGCTAGGCCTGCTGCGCCCCGGACCCAAACGGGTCTGTGCACAGCCCGGTGGACGACGTGTGGACAACCCCTTCAGCCCTGTGTGCACAGGTTGGGGATGAGCCTGTGGACAGAGCGGGTGATGTGGTCCCGCCGGGCCTCTCACCGGCGCATACGCTGTGCACGTGCTGTGGAGCGAAGAAGATTCGGCCGACGTTCACCTGGTGGACGTCTGAACCGCCCGTCGGACACCCCGGGCCCGGGCTCGTCAGACCCTGCACCCCCCGCTGGCCCGACCGGGGGACGTCCGCACGACCCCGTCGTCCACACCCCTGCCCCCAGCACAGCGCCCGGCGTGGACCGCCAGATCCTCGCCCTGGCCGTCCCCGCGCTGGGCGCCCTGGTCGCCGAGCCCCTGTTCGTCCTCGTCGACTCCGCGATGGTCGGCCACCTCGGCACCGACTCCCTCGCGGGTCTGGCGCTGGCCTCGACGGTCCTGGTCACCGTCGTCGGGCTGTGCGTCTTCCTCGCCTACGCGACGACCGCGGCCGTGGCACGCCGCGTCGGCGCGGGCGACCACCGCGCGGCCCTGCAGACCGGAGTCGACGGCATGTGGCTCGGCCTGGGCCTGGGCATCGTCCTGGCGGCCGCCACGTGGGCCGCGGCACCGTGGCTCGTCGCGGCACTGGGCGCCGACGGCACGGTCGCGACGCAGGCCGTGACGTACCTGCGCTGGTCGGTGCCCGGCCTACCCGGCATGCTGCTCGTCCTGGCCGCCACGGGCGCCCTGCGAGGCCTGCAGGACACCCGCACCCCGCTCGTCGTCGCCGCGTCCGGCGCCGTCGCCAACGCGGTCCTCAACGCCGTGCTCATCTACGGCGCGGGCCTCGGCATCGCGGGCTCCGGCCTCGGGACGGCCCTCGCCCAGCTCGGCATGGCCGTGTGGCTCGTCGCCGTGGTCGTCCGCGGCGCGCGTGCGGCGGGCGCACGCCTGACCCCCGCCGCCGGCGGCATCTGGGCCAACGCGCGCGCGGGCCTCCCCCTGCTGGTCCGCACCGCGACGCTGCGGCTCGCCATCCTCCTGACGGTCTGGACCGCGACCGGCCTGGGCCCCGCCGCACTCGCCGGGCACCAGGTCGTCAACGCCGTCTGGGGCCTGACCGCGTTCGCTCTCGACGCCCTGGCGATCGCCGCGCAGGCGCTCGTCGGGCAGGCGCTCGGTGCGCGTGACGTCGAGCGCACCCGGGCCGTCCTGCGCCGCACGCTGCAGTGGGGCCTGGGTGCGGGGGCCGTCCTGGGCGTCCTCGTGGGCGCTCTCGCGCCCCTCTACGTGCGCGTCTTCTCCCCCGACGCCGACGTGCAGCACGCGGCCGTCGTCGGTCTCGTGGTCGCGGCCGTGGCGCTGCCCATGGCCGGGTGGGTCTTCGTGCTCGACGGCGTCCTCATCGGCGCGGGCGACGGCCCGTTCCTCGCCTGGGCAGGTGTCGCGACCCTCGTCGCCTACGTGCCCGCGGCCCTCGCCGTCCACGCGTGGGCGCCGCCGGGCGCGGCCGGCCTGGCCTGGCTGTGGGTCGCGTTCGCGGTCGTCTTCATGGCGGCACGCGCGCTGACGACAGGCCTGCGCGCCCGCGGTACGGCCTGGATGGTCCTCGGCGCCTGACCCGTCGCGGCACACCTCACCGCAGCGTCGGTCAGGCGACGACCCGGTGGTGTCGACGGTCCCGGCCGCCGCCGAGGGACATCGCGGCGTGCACCAGCGCCGCCGTTCCCATCGTCAGGAGCGCGACCCCCATCGGCAGGTCGTCGGCGGCACGCAGGACGCCCGTCGCGCCGACGGCCACCCCCAGCATCGCGCTCGCCCCGACCCGTGCGGCCAGCGGCAGCTGCTCCCGCGTCCACGCGTCCACCGTGTCCATGTCGACCTCCCTCAGCGCGGTCGCGGAACCGCCCGCGCCGTCGTCCTCGACGCTAGTCAGCGCGGCGCGTCGTGCCGACCCCCGCCGGAACGACCCGGCATCCGCCCTCCGGAGGACCCGCCAGGGCGACGGGGTCATCCGCAGGGCCGGGGTCAGGCGTGCTCCGCCGGGCCCTGGCCGCCGGCCGACGGCGCGTCCGGCGCGTCCCCGTCAGGAGCCTGCGCCGCGCGCGTCGTGCCGGACGCCGTCCTCGACGACCTCACGAGCACCATGAACGTCACCCCGACGGCCAGGGACGCGGCACGGGGTCAGGCGTCCCCACCGCCGCTTCCCCCGTCGCCGCCGCTTCCGCCGTCGGGGCCGGAGTCGCCGTCGACCGCGGCCCCCTCGCCGCCACCGCCGCCCTCGCGTCCCTGGCTGGAGGACTTGGCGCCGACCGCGGAGATCGCCATGAACACGACGCCGACGGCGAAGAACACGGTCCGGCTGCTGTCACCGCTCGACATCCCCGACAGGCCCAGGACGAAGAACACCAGGCCGATGGCGAGGAACGCGCCGTTCTGCGCGCCCCGCGCGCCCTTCGCGTCCGCGTCGCCGTGATCCTGCTCGCTCTGCCCGTCGACCATGCGTGCCTCCGCTCGTGGTGGTCCCGCCAGCCTAGGCACGGCCACCGGCGCCACCCAGGGCCCCGGGACGGAGGTTCCTCTCCGTCCGCAGACGGAGTCCGGACGCACCGAGGCCCCGCACCCTGACAGGGTGCGGGGCCTCGAGCGCGTGCAGCGCGTCAGGTCAGACGGCGACGACCTTGACGGTCACCTTCGCCGAGACCTCGGGGTGCAGGCGGACCTGCACCGTGTAGTCGCCGGTCGACTTGATCGCCTGGGCGACCTCGATCTTGCGCTTGTCGACGGCCGGGGCGCCGGCGGCCTTGATCGCGGCAGCGATCTCGGCCGTGGTGACGGCACCGAACAGACGGCCCGACTCGCCGGACTTGGCCGACACCGTGACGGGGTTGGCCTGCAGGGAGTCGCGGATCGCCTTCGCGTCGTCGAGCGTGGCGATCTCGCGCGCCTTGCGGGCACGACGGATCGCCGAGACGTCCTTCTCGGCACCCTTGGTCCACGGCGTGGCCAGGCTGCGCGGGATGAGGTAGTTACGGGCGTACCCGTCCTTCACCTCGACGATGTCGCCAGGGGCACCGAGACCGGTGACCTCGTGGGTCAGGATGATCTTCGCCATGGGTCAGTCCTTTCTCAGCGAGCCGACGACGAGTACGGCAGGAGTGCCATCTCGCGTGCGTTCTTGACTGCACGGGCGATCTGGCGCTGCTCCTGCACGGAGACACCGGTCACGCGACGCGCACGGATCTTGCCGCGGTCGGAGATGAACTTGCGGAGCAGAGCCGTGTCCTTGTAGTCGACCGTGTCGATCTTGGCGGCCTTGAGGGGGTTCTGCTTCTTCTTGGGCTTGCGGACGACGGGCTTGGCCATCGTGGTGCTCCTTTGTCTGTGGAGCCCCGAGCGTTGCCGTGCTCGGGGATGGAGTGTTCAGGTGTGCGAGGCGCCGATCAGAACGGGGGCTCGTCGGAGTAGCCGCCGCCGGACCCACCACCCGCGGGCGTGGCCCACGGGTCGTCGGTCTGGCCGCCGCCACCGGACGACGAACCGCCGCCGCCGAAGCCGCCACCGCCGGAGTTGCCGCCGCCACCGCCGCCACCGAAGTTGCCACCGCCGGACCGCTGGGTCCGCGTGACCTTGGCGGTCGCGTACCGCAGCGACGGGCCGACCTCGTCGACCTGCAGCTCGTACACGGTGCGCTTCTCGCCCTCGCGGGTCTCGTAGGACCGCTGCGAGAGCCGGCCCTGCACGATGACGCGGGTGCCCTTGGTGAGGGACTCGGCGACGGACTCGGCCGCCTCACGCCAGATCGAGCAGCGCAGGAACAGGGTCTCCCCGTCCTTCCACTCGTTGGACTGGCGGTCGAACGTGCGGGGCGTGGACGCGACGGTGAAGTTCGCGACCGCGGCGCCCGACGGGGTGAAGCGCAGCTCCGGGTCCCCGGTCAGGTTCCCGATCACCGTGATGGTGGTCTCGCCGGCCATGACGGCCTCCTCGCTCGTTCGTACGGTTCGGCTGCGGCGTGGTGCCGCGGATGCTGGGGCCCGACGCTAGCGGCGGGCACCGACACGGAAGGACTCAGGCCTCGCGGCGCAGGACCTTCGTGCGCAGGACGACCTCGTTGAGGCCGAGCTGACGGTCCAGCTCCTTGGCCGTGGCGGGCGACGCGGTGAAGTCGACGACGGCGTAGATGCCCTCGGCCTTCTTCTGGATGTCGTACGCGAGGCGACGACGGCCCCACACGTCCACCTTGTCGACAGTGCCACCGTCGGTCTTGACGACCGTCAGGTACTTGTCGAGCGACGGAGCAACGGTGCGCTCCTCGATCTCGGGGTCGAGGATGATCATGATCTCGTACTGACGCAGGCTCATACCCACCTCCTCTGGTCTTCGCGGTCACGGTCGGTCCGTGACAGGAGGGTCTCAAGCGTCTCGACGCGCCCGTTCCCGACGAGTGTCAGGGGTGGCGGGCACGACGAACCGTCCCGTGAGGGACGGCGATCGCCCAGCCTACCGGTTGGCGGGCCGTCGACCGAATCGCCGTCAGCCCCCCGGTGGTGGGGGCACCGCGGCGCCCCCGCCCTCGGGTGCCGGCGTCGCGGTGGGCGTCGGAACCGGAGGCGGTGCGACGGTCGCCGGCGGCGGCGTCGGGGTGGGCTGCGGAGCACCGGTCGACACGACGATCGTGACGGTGCCCCCCGAGGCCACGGTCGAGCCCTCGCCGGGGTCGACCCGGATGACGCGTCCCACGGGCACCGTCGTCGAGCGCTCGCTGACGACACGAGCCGCGAGCCCGGCGGCCTGCAGGCTGCCGGCCGCGTCCGCCTCGGTCCGCCCGACCAGCCCGGACGGCACCTGGACGTCAGCGGGCGGTGCGGACTCCTCGACGGTCGGCTCCTCGGTCGGCGCCTCCGCCGTGGCGGTGGGCGTCGGCTTGCCGCCGACGTTGGCCCGTGCCGGGAACTGCTGGACCTCCTGGTAGCGGGGGTCGGCGAAGACCTTGGCCATGTAGTCGGCCCACAGCATGGCCGGGTACGTGCTGCCGTTGACGGACGTGACGCGGCCCCACGGCTCGATCGTGTCCAGGCCCTTGCCGTCCTCGGCGAGCTGGGACAGCGAGACGGCCGTGGCGAGCTGCGGGACGTACCCCACGAACCACGCGCCCTTGTTCAGGGTCTCCGAGCCCGTCTTGCCGGCGATCGGTCGCTTGAGCCTGCTGACCTGGGCCTTGCCGGACCCGCGCTCCACGACCTGCGTCATCGCGTACGTCGCGTCCGCCATGACGTCGGCCGGGAAGACCGTCTCGCCCGTCGTGTCCGGCTGCCAGGCGACGACCCCGTCGCTGTGGGTGACCTGCTGCACGATGTGCGGCGTGCGCCTGACGCCCTGGGCCGCGAACGTCGCGTACGCGCCCGCCATGTCCAGCGGGTGGACGAAGTCGGTGCCGAGCACGTTGGCGACGTTGGCCTCGAGCGGCGTGGTGATGCCCGCGGCCTCGGCGGCCTTGGTCGTGTTCGCCGGCGTGACCTCGAGGTTGAGCTGGGCGTACACGGTGTTGACCGACTGCGCGGTGGCCTCCACCAGGTCGATGTTGCCGAAGCTCTGGTCGCCGAAGTTGGGCACCGGCTTCCCGTTGTCCCACTCGGGGAAGCTCTTCGGCGAGTTGCCGTCGTACCTCGTCGACAGGCTGATGCCCTGCTGCAGCGCCGCGACCAGGGTGAACGGCTTGAACGTCGACGCCGCCGGAACCCGGTCGAACGTCGCCGTGTTCTTCGAGTCCGTCAGGTAGTCCGGCCCGCCGTACAGGGCGACGATGCCGCCCGTGGCCGGGTCGACCGTCGAGATCGACACGCGGAGCCGCTCGTCGGGCAGCGCCCCGTCGGACAGGGCGCCCGACCGCAGCCCCTCGGCGGACTGGAACGCCATGTCCTGCAGGGCGGGGTCGATCGTCGTGATGATCTTGAGGCCCTCGGTCTTGAGCTCGCCGTCGGCCCAGAGGTTGGTGGCGTAGAGCTCCTTCTCGACCATCTTCAGGAGGTAGCCGTTGGGACCGCGGTACGTCTCCGACTCCACGTACGGCACAGGGTCGGGGAAGACCTGCGCGGCCCGCTCCTCGCTCGTGAGCCACCCCATCTCGACCATCCGGTCGAGGATGATCCCCCAGCGCTGCTCCGCCTTGTCGCGGTTGTTCGCGGGGTCCCAGTTGTTCGGGGACGGGATGACGGCCGCGAGGAGGGCCGCCTGCGCGACCGTGAGGTCGGCGGCGTTGACTCCGTAGTAGGACTGCGCCGCCGCCTGGATCCCGTACGAGTCGCGCCCGAAGTAGATCGTGTTGAGGTAGCGGCCCATGATCTGTTCCTTGGACTCGCTCTGGGAGATCTTGATCGCGAGGACCGCTTCCTTCGCCTTCCCCCAGTAGTCCGTCGTCGTGCTCTGGTAGTAGCGCTCGACGTACTGCTGGGTCAGCGTCGACCCGCCCTGCGTCGGCTTGCCCTGGATGTTGTTGATGAAGGCGCGGGCCATGCCGGTGAGCGACACGCCACGGTTGGTGAAGAACGTCTTGTCCTCGCCGGCGGCCACCGCGAAGCCGATGTGCTCCGGCAGGGTCTCGTACTCGACGAGCTCGCGTCGCTGCTCGGCGAACTGGCCCATCTCCGGGCCGGGCGTGCCGGGCTCGGGACCCGCGAAGTACACGGTCGTCGTCTGGTAGTCCACCTCGGCGAGCGGGTCGGCCGGGTTGATGAACGCGAACGCGGCGGCGCCGGCGCCGAGCGCGAGGAAGATCCCGCCGATGAACGCCCCGAGCACCACCCGCCACGACGGGAGCCACCGGTGCAGACCGGTGTGCTCACGGCGCGGGTAGTTCCAGAACCCGCGGCGCTCGGAGGCGACGGGTCGACGCGACGCGCGCCGGGCGCGCGAGGGCGCTGCGCGGCGGTTGCTGGCTGCCAAGGGGGGACCTCTCGTGCTGACGATGATGCTGCGGCGCCCCCCGGCGACCCGTCTGACGACCACGCCGGGCGGACGCTGCCGGGCCTCAGTATGGACGAACCGCTCCCCGCTGCCAGCCCGGGAGGTGCCCGGGACGTCCGGATCGGGACGAGCCTTCACACGATCGGCACCGCGCGGCGACGGGACGTCGACGCTCCGTCGACGTCTGCACGTGCCGTCCGGGGGACGCGCCGGAGCCCGCGTGTTGTGCGGGACCGCGCATCCGACATACTCTCCGGATGTATCGAGTTGATACATCGGATCCGACAGTCGCCGGGTCCGCGGTGCAGCAGGACGACGGTGGGAGGGTCAGATGCGCGGTCGAGCCGACGTGCTCGAGCCGGCCATCCTCGGCCTGCTCGCCGAGTCGCCCATGCACGGCTACGAGCTGCGCAAGCGCCTCAACCTGGTGCTCGGGTCGTTCCGCGCCCTGTCGTACGGGTCGCTGTACCCGTGCCTCAAGGGCCTCGCGGACCGCCGCTGGATCGTCGGCGTCGACGCGCCGGGCGACCGCACCGTGGCCAGCAAGCGTGCGCGCATCGTCTACCAGCTGACCGCCGAGGGCAAGGAGCACCTGCAGCAGGTGCTGTCGTCCTCGGGCCCGGCCTCCTGGGAGGACGAGAACTTCGACGTGCGGTTCGCGTTCTTCGCCCAGACGGACGCCGAGACGCGGATGCGGATCCTCGAGGGCCGGCGCACCCGGCTCACCGAGCGCCTGGAGACCGTCCGCCAGTCGTTCGCCCGGACCCGCGAGCGCATGGACGAGTACACGCTCGAGCTCCAGCGCCACGGCCTCGAGCAGGTGGAGCGCGAGGTCCGCTGGCTGGACGACCTCATCGACAACGAGCGCGGCACGCGTCGCGCTGGCCACGAGGGCGACGGCCGACCGGCCGCCGCTGCACAAGACGCCGAGGGAAACGCCGAGGCGCGAAACGAGAAGGAGCGAGGATGACCTCCATCCGCGTCGCCATCGTCGGCGTCGGCAACTGCGCCGCATCGCTGGTCCAGGGCGTGCACTACTACCGTGACGCCGACCCGGCGGGCAAGGTCCCGGGTCTCATGCACGTGCAGTTCGGCGACTACCACGTCCGCGACATCGAGTTCGTCGCCGCGTTCGACGTGGACGCCAAGAAGGTCGGCTTCGACCTGTCCGAGGCGATCTTCAACTCGGAGAACAACACCATCAAGATCTCCGACGTCCCGCCGCTGGGCGTGACCGTGCAGCGCGGTCACACGCTCGACGGCATCGGCAAGTACTACGCCGAGACGATCGAGGAGTCGGACGCCGAGCCGGTCGACGTCGTGCAGACGCTGAAGGACAACGCGGTCGACGTCCTCGTCTGCTACCTGCCCGTCGGCTCCGAGGTGGCCGCGAAGTTCTACGCGCAGTGCGCGATCGACGCGGGCGTCGCCTTCGTCAACGCGCTGCCCGTGTTTATCGCGTCCGACCCGGAGTGGGCCGCGAAGTTCGAGGCCGCCGGTGTCCCGATCGTCGGCGACGACATCAAGTCGCAGGTCGGCGCGACCATCACGCACCGCGTCCTGGCGCGTCTGTTCGAGGACCGCGGCGTCATCCTGGACCGCACGTACCAGCTGAACGTCGGCGGCAACATGGACTTCAAGAACATGCTCGAGCGCGAGCGCCTGGAGTCCAAGAAGCTCTCGAAGACGCAGGCCGTCACGTCGAACCTCACCGACGGCCCGCTGGCCGGCAAGAAGGACGACCGCAACGTCCACATCGGCCCGTCGGACTACGTCGCGTGGCTCGACGACCGCAAGTGGGCGTACGTGCGCCTCGAGGGTCGCGCGTTCGGCGAGGTGCCCCTGAGCCTGGAGTACAAGCTCGAGGTCTGGGACTCCCCGAACTCCGCCGGCATCATCATCGACGCGCTGCGCGCGGCGAAGATCGCCAAGGACCGCGGCATCGGTGGCCCCCTGCTCTCGGCGTCGACGTACTTCATGAAGTCCCCGCCCGTGCAGACGGAGGACACCGAGGGCCGCGTCAAGGTCGAGGCCTTCATCCGCGGCGAGCTGGAGCGCTGAGCCCGCTCCGCAGCTGACCGGGAGGGGCTGGGCGTCGCACGTCGACGCCCAGCCCCTCACGTCTGTCCCGGGCGTGCTCGAGAGGGTGTGAAGCGTTGTTGCCGGATTCCGGCAGCAACGCTTCACACTTTCTGCGTCGTCCACAGATCGTGCCGACGGGGGCCCGCACGGGGGGGTGGTGCGGGAGCGTGCGGGGGTGCGGAGCAGTGGTGACGATGGTGCAGGTGGCGGCGCGCGAGCGGACGGCTCGGTGCGCCTGCCCGC
Source organism: Cellulomonas avistercoris (assembly GCF_014836445.1). Classification (GTDB taxonomy): domain Bacteria; phylum Actinomycetota; class Actinomycetes; order Actinomycetales; family Cellulomonadaceae; genus Cellulomonas; species Cellulomonas avistercoris. The sequence continues at coordinate 120,076 of NZ_JACSQV010000008.1, read as the reverse complement.
GCTGGAGCGGCTACCGCCGCCGGTGAGGGCCCTCGTCGCCCGGCAGGACGGCGTCGCGACGACCGCGCAGCTCGCACGCGCGGGTATGGGTGCGTCGGTCGTCGGCCGACGTGTGCGCGCGGGCCACTGGCAGCGGCTCTTCCGCGGCGTCCTCGTGCTGCACTCAGGCCCGGTCTCGTGGCGTCAGCACGCACGTGCGGCGCTCCTCGCGGCGGGGTCCGGCGCGGCGCTGTCCCACCGGACGGCCGGGTTCGTCCACCGCTTCGTCGCCACCCCCGGCCCGGTCGTCGTCGTGAGCGTCCCGGCGCACCGGGTGGTGCGACCACAGCAGGGCATCGAGGTGCGACGTCGACGCGTGATGCCGCACGCAGGCGGGGGCCTGCGGTGCGTCGGGCGGGAGCCCACGCTCCTGGACCTCGTGCACGAGGCTGCCGACGAGGACGCGGCCGTGGGGGTGGTGTGCGACGCCGTGCGGGCCGGGGTGCTGCCGTACCGCGTCGTGGACGAGCTGGGCACGCGGTCGTGGCAGCGGCACCGTGCCCTCGTCCTGGACGTCCTGGGCGACCCCGACGCGCGCGTCGAGTCGCCGTTGGAACGTCGCTACGACCGGGACGTCGAGACGGCGCACGGGCTGCCGCGGTCACGCGGGCAGGTCCGACAGGTGGTGGGCGGCAGGTGGGTCCGTGCCGACCGCGTGTTCGTGGGCCTGGGGGTCCGTGTCGAGCTGGACGGGCGGCTCGCGCACCCGCACGGACGCACGGACCTGGACGTCTGGCGGGACAACGCGGTGCTCGTGGAGCGGGCGGAGCTGACGTTGCGCTACCGGTGGGCCCACGTGGTGGGGAGCCCGTGCGCGACGGCCGCCCAGCTGGCATCGGCCCTGCACGCCCGCGGCTGGCGCGGCACCCCGGTCCGCTGCGGACCCGCCTGCGGGCAGGTGTGAAGCGTTGTTGCCGGATTCCGGCAGCAACGCTTCACACCCTCCGCTCAGGGGGTCCCGACGGTCCACGACGTCATGGTCGAGATCCAGGACGCGTCCGGAGGCAGGTCCGTCGGGTCGGGCAGCCCCGACAGCAGGACCGTCGCTCCCGTGGCGAGGTCGACCCGGTGCAGGTCCACCGGACCGGGGTCACCGGTGCACTGGGTCGCGGTCGTGACGTACGCCGCGCCGTCGACCGCGTCGACGGACAGCGGGATCCGGCCGGGCGGCGGCTCGGGTCCGCGGGTGAACGTGCCGGCCGCGGGGTCGACGACGCCCCACGCGGCCGTGCACTCGAGGAACGGGTCGCCCCGGACGACGACCCGGCCGTCGGCCAGCTCGGCACCGCGGCCGATGGGCCCCTCGATGTCGCCCTCGACCGTCAGGGTGCGAGGTGCGACACCCGGCGTCGCGGTGTCGTACCGCAGCGAGCCGGTGGAGCGGGGGCCCTCCGGGGTGATGTCCCAGCAGGTCAGGAGCACCTCGGTGCCGCTCCAGCCGAAGGGCGCGCAGGTGTCGTCGGCGGGCGCGGGCACGACCGTGACGGCGCCGGTGGCGACGTCGACGACGAGCGGGCTGCCCGGGTCCCCGTCGCCCGGGTCGGCCCCGGGCACGGGACCCGTGCCGGCCAGCAGCGCACCCGACCGGTCGAGCACGCCGTCGCGGACGGCCGGGAGCCGTCGCACGACCCGCTGCCCGTCGTGGACGAGGACGTCGTCGTCGTACGACGACCACAGGTCGAGGCCGTCACCGGTGCGGCCGACGTGCTCGATGCCGCCCGTCAGGCCGTCGAGCAGCGTCATCTCCCCCGTGAGCAGGTCGAGCGTCGCCACCCGGTTGTCGCCCTCCTCGGAGGTCGTCACGAGCGCCTGCGTGCTGCCGGCCTGCCACCGCACGACGGACACCCACCGGTCGTTCGGCAGCTCGAGCACCCGGTACCGCTCCCCCGTCGGCGACACCAGGTCGAGCACGTGCGCCGACGGGGCGGACGCCCCGACGGGGTCGCCGGAGAAGTACGAGGGTCGCTGGGTCGTCAGGAGCCAGCCGGGCATGGCCGCCTCGAGCGTGCCGGGGGGCATGACGAGGGCTGGCAGGAGACCCGGTGCGTCGAGCGCGGCGGCGGGGGTCGCCGCGCCGGTGGGTGCGGGGGGCTCGGTCGTCGTCGGGCTCTGCGCGGGCTGCGGTGCGCCGTCGCGCTGCAGCCCCAGCCACCCCCCGGCACCCAGGACGACGACGGCGGCGCCCACACCGAGCACCTCGCCGGCGTGCCGGCGCCGCCGGCGGCGACGGATCCCGGACAGCAGGTCGTCGTGTCGCGTCGGGTCCAGGGGCGCCTCGGCCCTCCCCAGGGCGTCGTGGGTCCGAGCGAGCAGGTCGTGGACGTCGGTCATCGCTCCGTCACCTCCGTCGGCGCGCCGGCCCTGCGCAGGGGCTCGACGGCCATGGCGTCGTGGCTCTCCACGGTGACCCCGCCCAGGACGGCGTCGAGCTGCGCGACCCCGTCCGACGTGTACCGCTTGACGGCGCCCTCGCTGATGCCGAGCAACCCGGCCGTCTCGCGGACGCTCAGGTCCTCCAGGTGCCGCAGGACGACGCACGCGCGCTCCCGCTGCGTCAGGCCCGCGAGCGCCCGCACGACGTCGGCGGGCAGGTGGTGACCCTCGACGCCGGGGGTCGGCGCGGGGGCGTACCCGGCGACGGTCCCGATGGCCACCCGCTCGCGCCCGCGTCGTCGGGCCGCGTCGATGCTGCGCGTGGCCACCGCGCGGCGCACGTACTGCTCGGCCTCCGGCAGCGTCGTGAACCGCGCCCGGCTGGAGAAGGTCGCCATGAGCGCGTCCTGCAGCAGGTCCTGCGCGTCCTCGCGCGACCCGCACACGAGGGTCGCCCAGCCGACGAGCGTCCCGTACCTCTCGTGCACGAGCTGCTCGAGCAGCCTCTCCCACGGTCTCGCCACGCGCCTGCCTCCCGGTCGTCCGGCGTCGGGATGAGAACGACCGGGCGTCCGTTCCGGTTGGGTGCACCCCGGGACGAGTGTGAGGGGGTTGCGGGGGGCGGGGGCCCGGCCCGGCAACCCCCCCACGTTCCTGCCGGGAGGCGCTCAGGGGTGCTCGACGACCACCTTCGCGCCGAGGCCGAGGTCGGAGTCGACCGCGGGGGCGGCGAGACGTGCGGCACGCGTGGTCTCGTCCACGAGCCACCACTGCTCGCCGACCGGCCCCTCGTAGCACGGGTCGCCCGTGCGCAGCAGGAGCCCACCGCTGCCGACGCGGACCTCGCAGACCTGGTCCTCCTCGTCCACGGTGACCGGCACCGCCTGGCCTCCCGACCAGAGGTAGGCACCGCCGTAGCAGACCTCGTAGCAGTCGCCGGAGCTCGACAGCAGCGGCTCCGCGGTCGTGACGACGACACCGTCACGCACCTGCGCCCCCCGCCCCGGCACGACGCCGTCCGCACCGATCCGTGCGAGCGTCCGGTACGCCCCGCCCGTGACGTCGAACCGCACCACCTGGCCGCCGTGCTCGTCGTAGTTCCACCGCAGCGAGTCCCCCGTGGGCGGGTCGACGCACTGCCCCAGCACGCCCGTCGCGTCGAGCCACGCCGTGACCCGGCAGCGCTGCCCGGCAGGCACCAGGAGGGTCGTGCGGCTGCCGGTGGCGACGTCGACCGCCACCAACGGCCCGCCCGGGGTGCTGCCGACGACCGACCGCCCGTCGGGGGCCAGGGCCGGAAGCATGTGGAGCGGGTAGGGGATCTCGCGCACCGTCCCCTCGGGGGGGACGACGTACAACGTCCCCGCCTCACCGGAGTACGCGGCGGGTGTCGACCACAGCTCGTCGTCGCCGGACATGCCGAGCCAGTAGACGAAGTCAGGCAGCCGCGGGTCCACGGTGACCTCACCCGTGCGCAGGTCGACCGTGCCGACCTGCGACGTGCCCTGCGAGTCCCACACCTGCGCACGGACGGCGCCCGAGCCCGACCAGCGCACGGGCTCGACCTCGTGCGTCGTCACGTCGGTGAGGTGGTACAGCTCCCCGGTCGGCGCGGACAGCGCCAGGGTCCGGCGCTGCCCGTCGACGCCGGGCGGCTCGTAGAGCCCGGAGGAGTACGCGACGACGAACCTGCCCTTCCCGGCGCTGTCGAGGATGCCCTCCGGTGCCCGGTACATCGGCGGCAGGCCGGGCAGGTCGACCGGCTCGAGCGGCGGGGCAGAGGCTGCCGCGCTGGGCTCGGGCGTCGGCCCGGGGGTCGGCGTGGCGGTGACCGTCGGGGTGGGGGTCGGGGTCTCGGCGGGTTCGGGTGCCGTGCGGTCCTGCAGCCCGAACCACCCGGCCACGCCGATCACGCCGGCGGCGACCGCGGCGACCGCGGCGTAGGACGTGGTGCGGCCCCGGCGGCCCCGGGCGACGCGGGCGTGCAGGTCCGCGAGCGCGGCGGCGTCGGGCCGCAGATCGCCCTCGTGGTGCTCCTGGACGTGCAGCGCACGCTCGAGACGTGCGGTCAGGTCATCGGTCACGGCGCACCTCCTGGCGGTCGACGAGCGTCACGGGCAGGGTCTCGCCCGTCGGGGAGCTGGTGCCCAGCAGGGCGTTGAGGGTCGCGATGCCGTCGGCGACGTAGCGCTTGACCGCGCCCTCGCTGATGCCCAGCAGCCGGGCGGTGTCCCGCACGGACACGTCGTCGAGGTGGCGCAGCACGACGCACGCGCGCTGCTGCGCCGACAGGCGACCCAGCGGCGGCCACGTCGGCGTCCAGCAGGTCCGAGCGCAGCTCGCCCGACTCGGGCGTCGCGTGCGCCAGCCGCACCACCGCGGCCCGCTCGCGTCCACCGCTGCGGACCCGGTCGAGGAACCGCGACGCGATCGCGCGCCGCACGTACGCCTCGGCCTGCGGGACCGACGCGAACGTCGCCCTGGCCGTGAACGTGCTGACCAGCGCGTCGTGCACGACGTCCTGCGCGAGCGTGCGGTCACCCGTCAGGACCGTCGCGTACGCGACCAGGGCGCCGTACCGCTCGGCCACGAGCCGGTCGAGCGCCGGCGCCCACCCCCGGCTCACGTGCTGCCTGCCATCGTCGTCACCCTCCGCCACCGGACGTCTTCACCGCTACAACGCCGCAGGCCCGCGCGCGGTTGTGGCGTCATACGGAGCACCCTGCCCGCCGGGTCGGGGGTTCCCCGACGCCCGGTACGGCCTGGGACGTAACCTTGGCAGGTGCAGGTGATCTCCGACCTCCGGGCGCTCTGGCCCCTGACCGGCTTCCGGCGGCTCTTCGCCGTGCGCCTGGTCAGCCAGGCGTCCGACGGCATGTTCCAGATCGGGCTCGCCACCCTCTTCTTCTTCTCGCCCGAGAACGCGTCGACCGCCACGGGTGTCGCGGCCGCGTTCGCGGTGCTGCTGCTGCCGTTCACGATCGTCGGGCCGTGGGCCGGGGTGCTGCTGGACCGCTGGCGGCGCCGGCAGGTGCTCCTCTACGGCAACCTCGTCCGCGTCGGCCTCACCCTCGTCATCGCGGCGATCATGCTGACGAGCGGCGTCGGCCCGGCCGTGTACGTGCTGGCGCTGGTGACGCTGTCCGTCAACCGGTTCCTGCTCGCCGCGCTGTCGGCGTCGCTGCCCAAGGTCGTCGACGGGCCGCTGCTGCTGACCGCGAACTCGCTGACCCCGACGCTGGGCGCCGCCGCTGCGGGCCTGGGCGGTGCCCTGGGCTTCGCGCTCGGGCTGCTGCTGCCCACGGGCCGGGTGCGGGACGCGATCTCGCTGGTCGTCGCGGCTGCCGTCATGGCGTGCGCGTCGGGCCTGGCCACGCGCCTGGCACCCGACCAGCTCGGCCCCGACGAGCGCACGCCCGCCTCCCACGTCCGCCGGGCCCTCGGGGACCTCGCGCGCGGGCTCGTCGCCGGGGGTCGCTACCTCGCCGCGCGCCGGACCCCCGCGTACGCGCTGGGGATCATGGCGCTGCACCGTTTCTGCTACGGCGCGGTGTTCATCGCGAGCATCCTCATCTCCCGCAACCTGCTGTCCGACCCCACCGACGTCGAGGCGGGTCTCGCGACGTTCGGCACGGTGCTCGCCGCGAGCGCCGTCGGGTTCGCCCTCGCGGTCGTGCTGACGCCCGTGCTGAGCCCGCGCGTCGGGCCGCACGTGTGGGTGGTGCTGTGCCTGCTGCTCGCGGTGGTCAGCCAGCTCGTCCTCGTCGTGACGGTGTCGCTGCCCGCCGTGCTCGCCGCGGGCGGCGCGCTGGGGCTGGCGGCGCAGGGCGCGAAGATCGCGGTCGACACGATCGTGCAGCGCGACACCGCCGACGCCTACCGGGGCCGTGCGTTCTCGCTGTACGACGTCATGTACAACGCCGCGTTCGTCGGCGCGGCGGCGCTCGCGGCCGTCGCGCTGCCGGACACGGGCTGGTCGCCGCCGCTGTTCGCGGTGCTGGCGGGGGTCTACCTCGCCGGGGCCGTGGTGTTCGCGCGCAGCCCTCGCACCCCCGCACCGGTCGACGCACCGCCTGCCGGGGTCCCCGCATGACGGAGACGATCCGGCCCGACGACGCCCGCCACGCCGTCGGGGGTGACACGCCGCTGCCCGACGAGCTGCTCACCGAGCAGCTCGCGCGCGCGATCCTCGAGGCCGGCCCGCTGGCCATGACGGTGTCCGACCCGCGGCAGCCGGGCGACCCCGTGGTGTGGGCCAACCGGGCGTTCACGTCACTGACGGGGTACACGGCCGAGGAGGTCCGCGGCCGCAACTGCCGATTCCTGCAGTGCGAGGACACCGACCGGGACGTCGTGCACCGGCTGCGGGCCGCCCTCGAGCGCGGGGACGACGTGCAGGAGCTGCTGCTCAACGTCCGCAAGGACGGCTCGCCGTTCTGGAACCAGCTCGCGATCACCCAGCTGCGCGACGAGACCGGGCAGGTCACGCACCGTGTCGGGGTGCAGGTCGACGTCACGGCGGAGGCCGACGGCGAGGCCGCCCGCACGCTCGAGCTCTCGCTCATGCACCGCACCGCGGACCGGCTCGAGCTGCTCGCCCGCGTGGGCGAGGAGCTGTCGCGGCACCTGGAGTACGGCGACGCGGTCGACGCGCTGGCGGACCTGGTGGTGCCGCGGCTCGCGACGTGGGGGTTCGTCGCGATGATGTCGGAGACCGGGCACGTCGAGCGGCTGCACGTCGTGACGTCGGACCCCGAGCACAGGGCCGTCGCGCACGCGCTGGGGACCCAGGGCACGATGTGGCTGACCAGCTCGCCGCGCGTCGCCGCGACGCTCGCGGCGGGCGCCAACCACGTCCCCATGCCGATGGCCGTGGACGTCGACTCGCTGCCGGCCCGCACGACGCCGGCCGAGCTGCGCCTGCTGCAGACGCTCGGGCTGGGCAGCGCCCTGCTCGTGCCGCTCACGGGCCGCGACCGCGTCCTGGGCGTGCTGTGCCTCGTGCACCGCGACCACGACGGCTTCGACCGCGAGATCGTCGTGACCGCCGCGCACCTGGGCCGCCGGGCGGGCGTGCTGCTGGAGAACGTGCGCCTGTACCTGGCGGAGCGGGACGCGGCCCTGACGCTGCAGCACAGCCTGCTGCCGGTGCTCGGCGACGTCGGCGGCCTGGACGTGGCCGCGTCGTACCTGCCGTCCGGGCGGCGCGCCGAGGTCGGCGGCGACTGGTTCGACGCGTTCGTGCTGCCCGACGGCGCGGTGAGCCTCGCCGTCGGTGACGTCGTCGGCCACGACCTGCGGGCCGCGGCGTCGATGGGTCAGCTCCGGTCGCTGCTGCGCGCGTCGGTGTGGCGCGGTGACCGGCCGGGCGAGGCGCTCGAGCGGCTCGACGGGCTCGTGCGCGCGCTGGACGTCGCGGACGTCGCCACGTGCGTGCTGGTCCGCTGGGAGCGCACCGCGGCGGGCGCGCACCTGACGTGGGCCAGCGCAGGGCACCCCCCGGGCCTGGTGCGGCTGCCCGGGGGCGAGGTCCACGGCCTCGACGGTGCCCGCAGCACCCCCGTGGGACTGCCGCCCGTGCGGCCGGGGACCGTCCCGGAGGCGTCCGCCGACGTGCCGCACGGCGCCGTCCTCGTCCTGTACTCCGACGGTCTGGTCGAACGGCGCGACCGCGGCCTGCGCGAGGGCATCGCGGCGCTGTCCGACGCCCTCGCGGGTGTGCCGGACGACGCGAGCGCGACGCAGGTGTGCGACGCGCTCACCGCCGCCCTGGTCGACGAGCACCAGGAGGACGACGTGTGCCTGCTGGTGGTGCGGGTCGACTGAGGCGTCAGGCCCCGCGCGCCGCCCACCACTCCAGCAGCACCTCGCGCGCGCGCTCCTCGCCCAGCGGCCCGTGCTCCATCCGCTGCTCCAGCAGGTACCGGTACGCCTCGCCGACGTCACGCCCGGGCCGGATGCCCAGGATCTCCATGATCTGCGTGCCGTCGAGGTCGGGCCGGATCGACGCGAGCTCCTCGGCCTCGCGCAGCGTCGCGATGCGCTGCTCGAGGTCGTCGTACGCGGCCTTGAGCCGGGCGGCCTTGCGCTGGTTGCGGGTCGTGGAGTCGGAGCGCGTCAGGCGGTGCAGGCGCTCGAGCAGCGGTCCGGCGTCGGTGACGTAGCGGCGCACCGCGGAGTCGGTCCACTCCCCCTCGCCGTAGCCGTGGAACCGCAGGTGCAGCTCGGTGAGGCGCGCGACGTCGTTCACCGTCTGCTTGTCGAAGCGCAGGGCCTTGAGCCGCTTCGACGCGAGCTTGGCGCCGACGACCTCGTGGTGGTGGAAGCTGACGCCGCCGCCCTCCTCGAACCGTCGCGTGCGGGGCTTGCCGATGTCGTGCAGCAGCGCCGCCAGGCGCAGCACCAGGTCGGGGCCGGGCACCGCGCCGTCCGGCCCGGTCTCCAGCGCGATCGCCTTCTCCAGGACCATCAGCGTGTGCTGGTAGACGTCCTTGTGGCGGTGGTGCTCGTCGATCTCCAGGCGCAGGGCCGGCAGCTCCGGCAGGACGTGGTCGGCCAGGCCGGTCTCGACCAGCACCTCGAGCCCCGCGCGCGGGTGGGGCGCGAGCAGCAGCTTCGTCAGCTCGTCGCGGACGCGCTCCGCGGACACGATCTCGATGCGCGGGGCCATGTCGACGATGGCCGCGCGGGCGTCGTCGTCGAGCCGGAACCCCAGCTGCGCGACGAACCGCGCGGCCCGCATCATCCGCAACGGGTCGTCGTCGAACGACCGGCGCGGGTCGATGGGCGTGCGCAGGACGCCCGCCGCGAGGTCCGCGAGGCCGTCGAACGGGTCGACGAACACCAGGTCCGGCACGCGCACCGCCATCGCGTTGACCGTGAAGTCACGGCGCGACAGGTCGCCCTCGAGGGTGTCGCCGAACTCCACGAGCGGCTTGCGGGACGTCGGGTCGTACGCGTCGGTGCGGTACGTCGTCACCTCGACGACGACGTCCTGCGAGCCGGGCCCGCGGCGGCCGGCGAACCGGCGGGCGCCGACCGTGCCGAACTCGCGCCCGATGTCCCAGTGCGCGTCGCCCCACGCGGCGATGAGCGGCTCGGCCTCGTCCGGGGTCGCGGGCGTCGTCAGGTCCAGGTCGTTGCTCGCCCGCCCCAGGAACGCGTCGCGCACGGGCCCGCCGACGAGCGCGAGGTCGTACCCCGCCGCGCGGAAGCGCTGACCCAGGTCGATCGCGTCGGGCGCCATGACCGCGAGGGACTCCAGGGCGCGGCGGCGCAGCTGCTGCACGGCCGCCGGGTCGGGCCCGTCGACGGGCGGCCCGACGGGCTGGTCGGTCGTGGCGTCGGTCGGTTCTGCAGGCAGGTCGGGCACCGGACAAGCGTGCCAGAGGTCGCACCCGTGCCGTCGCGTCGTGGCGCCGTGCTGACGCGCGGATGACCCGTTCGTGGCCAGGACGTGACGTGGCGGGGACGCTCGCACGGAACCATCCATGACTAGTCGTTACAGTGTCGGCATGTCCACCGCTGCCGTTCCGTCCGGTCCCGGGCGCGTGCCGGCACCGCCGGGTGGGCACCCCCTGCGGATCGACCCCACGCGTGCCCACGCCCGCACGCACGCCGTGGCGCTGCCGGTGGTGGACGAGACGTCGGCGGGCGGGCTCGTCGTCGCGCGTCAGGACGGTCACTACGCCGCCGCCGTCATCGCCCGCCGCAACCGTGCCGGACGCCTCGAGTGGTGCCTGCCCAAGGGGCACCTCGAGGGCGACGAGACGCCCGAGGAGGCCGCCGTCCGCGAGATCGCGGAGGAGACCGGCATCACCGGGCAGGTCCTGCGACGTCTGGGCGTCATCGACTACTGGTTCTCGGGTGACGAGCACCGCGTGCACAAGGTCGTGCACCACTTCCTGCTCGGCGCGCTGCACGGCGACCTGACCGTGGAGAACGACCCCGACCGTGAGGCCGAGGAGGTCGAGTGGGTGCGGGTCGTCGACCTGCCCGACCGCCTGGCCTACCCCAACGAGCGTCGCCTGGCCGGGATGGCGCTCGGGGTCCTCGACGACTGATGGGCGCACGCGTCCGCGGTCCGGTCACGCCGCGCCGGTCCGTGAGCCCGCGCCGGGCCGCGAGCAGCGTCCTGCTCGCCGCGCTCGTGACGCTGCTCGGGCTCGGCGCGCTCGTCGCACCGGCGGCGTCCGCCGCGCCCGCGCCGTCGAGCCTCACGACACCGGCACCGGCCCCGACGCGGGACGACGCGCTGCCCGTGCGCGTCCAGATCACCGAGGTGAGCCCCGCGGTGCTGCGGCCCGGGGAGGACCTCGTCGTCACCGCGCGGCTCACCAACACCTCCGCCGAGGAGGTCGTCGACCCGCGCGTCCTCGTCCACCTCGAACGGATCCGCCCCGGCAGCCGGGCCGACCTCCAGGTGTGGCTCGACGAGCCCGTCACGGGGCAGCGCGTCGGCAACCGCGTCGCGCAGGCGACCACCGAGGCGGCGCTGGCGCCCGGCGCCTCCGTCGACGTCACGGTGACGGCCCCGGCGGACAGCATCGGGCTGCTCGACCGGCCCGACACGTGGGGTGCCCGCGGGCTGGCGGTCCAGGCGGTCGCGGGCGGTCAGCGCGTCGGGCTGCAGCGCTCGTTCGTGCTGTGGGCCACCGAGAGCGACGACGTGCCGCAGGCGCGGGTCTCCGTCCTGGCGCCCGTCGTCGGGCCCGCCGCCGTGCCCGCAGACCTCGACGTGACCGCGCCCGGGCCGACGCTGGGCGAGCTCGTGCAGCCCGGGGGGCGGCTCGACTCGATGCTCGCGATCGCACGCACGAGCCCCGACGTGGCGCTCATGGTCGACCCCGCGGTCCTCGCGAGCGCCCGTGCCGGCACCGACGCGACGGCCGCCTGGGCGGGCGACCTCGCCGCGGTCGCCGTCGGCCGTGACGTCGTCGCGCTGCCCTGGTCGGACCCCGACCTCACCGCGCTGGCGCACGCCGCCGCCCCCGGCCTGCTCGACGTGGCCGTCCAGACGTCCGCGACCGCCGTCACCACGGCCGTCGACGGCGGGCGGCCGCTGTCCGCCCGCACCGACGTCCTGTGGGCGCCGGGGCCGGTGACCGACCAGTCCACGATCGACCTCGCCGCGCAGTCCGGCGCGTCGGTGCTGGTCCTGTCGCCCGACGACCTGCCCGAGGACGTCGAGGCCGCCGGGGCGCGCAGCGAGCTCACGTCGAGCGCCGGCACGATCGCGGGGCTCGTGCCCGACGCGACCCTCACGACGCTGCTCGCCGACCCCGCCGAGCTCGTGCCGGACCCCACCGACGCGACCGTCGTGCAGCGCGTCCTGGCCGAGCTGTCGGTGCTCGCACGCAGCTCGGACCAGGGGCTGCAGCACGTCCTGATCGCCCTGCCGCGCGACGCCGACCCCGACGCCGAGCTCGTCGAGGCCGTCCTGGCGGCCGTGCAGGGTGCGCCGTGGTCGCGCACCGCTCCCCTCACGGCGCTGCTGGGCGCACGCGGCGCGACCGACGAGGCCGACGCACCGCCCGCGACCGTCGACGTCCCCGCCGCGCTCGCCCCGGCGCAGGTGGACCGGCTCGTGGCCGCGCGCGACGCGACCGTGGCCTTCGCGACCGTCACCGAGGACGCCGGACCGCTGCTCGCGGGCGTCGACGCCGCGGTGCTCGCGCCCCTGGCGACGGCGTGGCGCGAGGAGCCCACGGTCCGTGCCGGGCTGGTCGACGCCGTGGTCGAGGCCGTCGACGCCCGTCGCGTCGGCCTGACCCTGGCCCGCACGAGCGCGCAGTACCTCGTCAGCGCCAACAACACCGTCCGCTTCTCGGTCCGCAACGACCTGCCCGCCGACGCGGCGGTGCGCGTGCAGACCAAGCCGCGCAAGGCGTGCCTGCGGACCGAGCCGAGCGAGACCGTCGTCGTGCCCGCGGACGGCGAGGAGGTCGTGCCCGTCGCGGTGCACGCGATCGCCAACTGCGAGGTCGTCGTCGAGGCGGTCCTGACCAGCGCGGACGGCACCCCGCTCGCCGAGCCGGTCACCTTCGTCGTGCGCGCGTCCCCGACCATCGAGTCCGTCGGCACGGCCGTCGTGGGCGTGCTCCTGGCCGTGGGCCTCGTCCTGGGCGTCGGGCGCACGGTGCGACGCGGCCAGAGCGCACGGCGCGGCGCACGGCTCGTGCACGACGACGCCGGGACGCGGCCCCTGCCGGTCCTCGGCGGGACCCCCGAGGGGGACGACGCGTGAGCGGGAGCTCCGCGCCGCCGGGAGACCCGCAGGACGTGCCGGGAGGCCCGGGCGACCCCGTCGAGCCGCTGGGCGACGAGAGCGGCGCAGGCGACCGTCCCGCACCGCGCGACGGCGTGCGGCGGGGCGCCGCGCTCATGGCGAGCGGCACGGCCGTGTCGCGCGTCCTGGGGTTCCTGCGCGCCATGGTGCTCGCCGCCGCGATCGGCGGCACCGGCCAGGCGGCGGACGCGTTCTCCGTGGCCAACAAGCTGCCCAACGTCCTGTACATGCTGCTCGCCGGGGGCGTGCTCAACGCGGTGCTCGTGCCGCAGGTCGTGCGCGCCTACAAGCAGCACTCGGGCCAGGAGTACGTCGACCGCCTGCTGAGCTTCGGCTTCGCCCTGCTGGCCGGCGCCACGGTGGTCCTGACGCTGGCCGCGCCGCTGCTCGTGCGCGTGTACGCCGACCCGTGCAGCGACGCGCAGATCGCGCTCGCGACGACGTTCGCGTACTGGTGCATCCCGCAGCTGTTCTTCTACGGCGCGTACGCGCTGCTCGGCCAGGTGCTGAACGCGCGCGGCTCGTTCGGGCCGTACATGTGGGCGCCCGTCGTCAACAACATCGTGTCCATCGCCGGGTTCGGGCTGTTCATCGCGCTGTCCGGCCAGGTCCGCTCCGCCGAGGCGTGGACCGGCGGCCAGATCGCGCTGTTCGCCGGCGCCGCGACCGTCGGCGTCGCCAGCCAGGCGCTCGTCCTCGTGCCGTTCCTGCGCCGCGCGGGCGTCCGGTACCGGTGGCGGTGGGGTCTGCGCGGGTCCGGCCTGGGCCGCGCGGGCAAGGTCGCGACGTGGACGTTCGTCGGCCTGGCCGTCGGCCAGCTCGGCTACGTCGTGGTGTCCCGCGTCGCGTCGGCCGCACCGGGCGCGCAGTGCGACCCGACCAGCGAGATCGCCGGCAACGCCGCGTACGACTACGCGTTCATGCTGTTCATGCTGCCGCACTCGCTGGTCACGGTGTCGCTCGCGACCGCGCTGTTCACGCGCCTGTCGTCGCAGGCGCACGACGGCGACGTCGACGGGGTCCGGCGGAGCCTGTCGTCGGGCATGCGCGTCGTGGGCCTGTTCACGATGCTCGCCGGTGCGGGTCTCGTCGTGCTGGCCGGCCCGGTCGTGCGGCTCCTGCTGCCCGGGCAGCCGCAGGGATCGGTCGACGCGATCGCCGGGGTCCTGGTCGCGATGGCCGTCGGCCTGCCCGCGTTCGGCGCCTGGTCGATGTGCCAGCGGGTGTACTACGCGTACGAGGACGCCCGGTCGATGGTGCCCGTGCAGGTCGCCATGGCGGCCGTCGTGGTGGGGGGCACGCTGCTCGGGCGGGCCGTGCTGCCGAACAGCTCCTGGGTCGCCGGTGCCGGGCTGTCCATGAGCGTGTCGTACGTCCTGGGCACGGTGCTCGCGCTGCGGACGCTGCGGGGCCGGCTCGCCGGGCGGGTGGACGGCGCGCACGTCCTGCGCACGCACGCGCGCGCCGGGCTGGCGGCGCTGGCGGCGACGGGCGTGGGGCTCGTGACGCGGCTCGCGCTCCAGACGTACGGCACCGGCGGCGTCGCGGGGGCGCTCCTGCAGTGCGCGGTCGTCGGGACGGTGATGACCCTGGTGTACCTCGGGGGCCTGCGGCTGCTGCGCGTGGGAGAGCTGGACCAGCTGCTCGGGCCCGTGCTGCGGCGGCTGCGGGGGCGGCGCTGACCGCGGGACGTCTAGCATGCACACGTGACCTGCGATCGCAGGTCCGTCGGTCGGGGGCGGGTACGGAGGTGGCACGGTGACGGAAGAGGTCGGCCGGGGCACGGTGCTCGCCGGGCGCTACCGGGTCGTCGACCCGTTGCCGTCGGACCTCGACGACGTGTCCGTGTGGCGTGCCACCGACCAGATCCTCGACCGTCCCGTGCGCGTGCGCGTCCTGCAGTCCGGTGCCGTCGCCCCGGCGCTCGACGCGGCCCGGCGCGCCGCCCTCGTCACCGACTCGCGCCTCGTGCGCGTGCTCGACGTGGGCATGCACGGGGGCGTCGGGTACGTGGTGTCCGAGCAGATCACGGGCGCGTCGCTCGCCCAGCTGGTCGAGCGCGGCGCCCTGACGGCCGACCAGGCCCGGGCGGTCGTCGGGGAGGCTGCCGCCGCCCTCGAGGTCGCACGCCGCCGCGGTGTGCACCACCTGGCGCTGCGTCCCTCGGTGGTCCACGTGTCGGCCGACGGCCGCGTGCTGGTGTCGGGTCTCGCGATCGACGCGGCGCTGCTGGGCACCGCCCAGGCCGACTCCCAGGCGACGAGCCGCACCGACGCGGTCGACCTCGTCCGGCTGCTGTACACGGGCCTGACGGGTCGCTGGCCCGCAGGCCGCGACGACGTCCGCACGACGAGCGTGCCCGCGGCGCCGATGCTCGACGGTGCTCCCGTGCCGCCGGGTGAGATCGCCCCGGGCGTCCCCAACGACCTCGACACCCTGTGCTCCGTGACCCTCGGCCCGCACGAGGACGGTCCGCACTCCCCCGGTGACGTCGTGCACGAGCTCGAGCCCTGGGGTGAGATCCGGATCGGTCGTGCGGCGGACGACACCGACGGTCAGGGTGGCGCGGTCGCCGCAGCTGCCGCTGCCGCGGGTGCCGCTGCCGCCGTGGCCGGGGACGAGCCCGAGCGGCCTGCCGCACCCGTGCGCGTCGCCCGGCAGTCCGTCCGCTCGGCGTTCGACGAGCTGCCGGCGGGGACGCCGCGTCCCGGGACGCCGCCGCCCGCCGTGCCGACGCGCGGCCCCGGCGGACGCGTGGAGCGCACCGGGGTGCTGCCGGTGGGCGCCCCTGCGGCGCCTACGACGCCGCTGAGCCCCGCCGCGCTGCCGCCGCTCGCGCGCGAGCCGGAGACGGACCTGTGGGACGACGGCGGCAGCTTCGCCGACGACCCGTTCGCGTTCGTCGAGGACGAGGAGGCCCGCCGCCGGTTCGACCCGACCGCGCTGGTCCTCGTGCTCGTCGGTGTCGCCGTGCTCATCGGCCTGGTGTTCGCCGCGCGGTCGCTCTTCACCTCCCCGGTCGGGGAGCGGGAGCCGGCCACGGAGCAGACGGCGAGCCAGGAGCCCACCGACGCCGGGGAGGCCGCGCCGCCCGTCGCGGAGGAGCCGGCCGAGGAGGAGCCGCCGGCCGTGCCCCCGGTGATCGCGTCGATCCGGACGTTCGACCCGACCGACGCCGCAGGCGAGCGGGTGGAGAACGTCGACCTCGCGATCGACGGCGACCCCTCCACGTTCTGGTTCTCCTACACCTACAACCGGCCGGACTTCGGCGGGCTGAAGGAGGGCATGGGCCTCGAGCTCACGTTCGCCGAGGAGAGCACCGTCTCGGGCGTGACCCTCAACGTCAACGGCACCGGCGGCAACGTCGAGGTGCGCGCGACGAGCGGTGACACCCCGACCGACGGCCCGCTGCTCGCGTCGGGCACCCTGAGCCAGTCGACGGTCCTCACGTTCGCCGAGCCGGTGCAGACGTCGACGCTCGTCCTGTACTTCACCGAGCTGCCGACCAACGCCGCGGGCCAGTTCCGTGTCGAGGTCACGGAGGTCACGGTCTCCTGACGCGCGGCGCGCGGCACGGGGCGGTGGACGGCGTCCGCGGCAGGGAACAGAAGCGCTCTACGATCGGTTGGACGATCCAGATCCCGGGCCGCCGTGCGGCCCCGTCGCCCCGGCGACGTCGACCGACCCAGCGAGGCACCCTGTGACCGAACCTGCCGTGCAGTCCACCTCCAACGACGTGCGCGACCTCGTCGTCGTCGGTTCCGGACCTGCCGGGTACACCGCCGCCATCTACGCCGCGCGGGCCGGGCTGGCCCCTGTCGTGCTCGCCGGGTCCGTCACCGCCGGCGGCGCGCTGATGAACACGACCGAGGTCGAGAACTTCCCGGGCTTCCCGGACGGGATCCAGGGCCCCGAGCTCATGGACTCGATGCAGAAGCAGGCGGAGAAGTTCGGCGCCCAGGTGCTGTGGGACGACGCGACGTCCCTCGACCTGACCGGTGACATCAAGGTCATCACGACGGGTGGTGGCGAGGTCTTCCGCGCACGCGCCGTGATCCTGGCGACGGGATCGGCGTACCGCGAGCTCGGGCTCCCCGACGAGAAGCGCCTCTCGGGCCGCGGGGTCTCCTGGTGCGCCACGTGCGACGGGTTCTTCTTCCGCGACCAGGACATCCTCGTCGTCGGCGGCGGGGACTCCGCGGTCGAGGAGGCGACCTTCCTGTCGCGGTTCGGCAGGACCGTCACGATGGTCCACCGCCGCGACCAGCTCCGGGCCTCGAAGATCATGGCGGACCGGGCCGCAGCAGACCCGAAGATCTCGTTCGCGTGGAACTCGCAGGTCGTCGCGATCCACGGCGAGGAGAAGGTCACGGGCGTGACCCTGCAGGACACGGTGACGGGTGAGACGCGCCAGGTCGACGCGGGCGGCCTGTTCGTCGCGATCGGCCACGTGCCGCGCACCGAGCTGCTCATCGGCCAGGTGGACCTCGACGAGAACGGCTACGTGCAGGTCCAGGGCAGGTCGACGCGCACCAACCTCACGGGCGTCTTCGCATGCGGCGACGTGGTCGACCACACCTACCGGCAGGCGATCACCGCCGCCGGCTCCGGCTGTTCCGCTGCGCTCGACGCGCAGCACTACCTGGCAGGGCTCGCGGACGTCGGTGTGACGGACGTGGTCGACCCGGTCTCCCCCGGGTCGGCGCTGGTGGTCGACGAGAGCACGCAGGAGGCGCGATGAGCACGACGGACGTCACCGACCTGACCTTCGAGGCGGAGGTCCTGCGCAGCGAGGTCCCGGTCGTCGTGGACTTCTGGGCCGACTGGTGCGGACCGTGCCGGCTGGTCGGGCCGGTCATCGAGGAGCTCTCGGAGGAGTACGCGGGCCGGGTGAAGTTCGTGAAGGTCGACACCGAGGCGAACCCCGGCCTCTTCGAGGACTTCAAGGTCCAGTCGATCCCGTACATCGCGTTCTTCACCGGCGGCGAGATGGAGAACAGCCTCATCGGTGCGCGCCCCAAGGCCGTCCTCCGCGAGGCCGTCGAGGAGCTGCTCGCCGCGCAGGTCGACACAGCGCAGGGCTGACGCCCACCCGACCGACGTGACGGGCGGGTGCCCTTCACGTCGGTCGTCGTCTGCGTGGTGACGCAGCGGCGTCACGGCGTGGTTCGGGACGCGGAGCACCGGCCGGCCGGGCGCGGGTGACGTGATCGGGTCCCATCCGGGTCCCGTCGCCGTGCTCAGGCCCGGACCAGAGCCTCCACTGGCCGGGGAGGCCGGCCCGGGGAGCCGCTCCACGAGCTCTCGACGCGTTCTGACAAACTCCTGAGCCATGCTCACGACCGCTGTCGTCGGTCGATTCGCCCGGTCTTCAGCTCTTGAGGACGCCCGGGTCCTCCGGCGCGAGCGCGCCGAGGATCCGGTTGAGGTCCTGGACCGAGGCGAACTCGACCGTGAGCTTGCCGCGCGTCTTGCCCAGGTCGACCTTGACGCGGGTCTCGAACCGGTCGGAGAGCCGCGACGCGAGCTCGTCGAGCGCCTCGTTGCGGATACCCGCACGGGGTCGCTGCCGTCGGTTCGGGGCCGCCTCGTCGCCGCCGAGCGCCACGATCTCCTCGACCGCGCGGACCGACAGCCCCTCGGAGACGATGCGCTGCGCGAGCCGCTCGATCGCTGCTCCGTCACCGAGCCCGAGCAGGGCGCGTGCGTGGCCCGCCGAGAGCACCCCGGCAGCCACACGGCGCTGCACGAGAGGCGGCAGGCGCAGCAGCCGCAGCGTGTTCGAGATCTGCGGACGCGACCGGTGGATCCGGGTGGCGAGCTGTTCGTGGGTGCACCCGAAGTCGTCGAGCAGCTGCTGGTACGCCGCAGCCTCCTCGAGCGGGTTCAGCTGCGACCGGTGCAGGTTCTCCAGGAGCGCGTCGCGCAGGAGGTCGGAGTCCTCGGTCTCCCGGATGATCGCGGGGATCGCCGTCAGGCCGGCCTCCTGCGTGGCCCGCCACCGCCGCTCCCCCATGATCAGCTCGTAGCCGTCGTCGACGGCGCGCACCACGACCGGCTGGAGGACGCCCACCTCGCGGATCGAGCCGACGAGCTCGCTCAGCGCGTCCTCGTCGAACACGGTCCGCGGCTGACGGGGGTTCGGTCGGATCGATCCGACCGGGAGCTCGGCGAACCGGGCGCCGGGTACGGGGACCAGGCCGTCGATGTCGGTGACGTCGACCACGGGAGCGGGCGTCGACGCGGCGTCACCGCTCGCGTCGCCGTTCACGTCACCGCTCGCAGGGGTGTCCCCTGCGGCACCCCCGGAGGCCGGGCTCTCGGCGGGCGCAGCCGGTGCTGCCGCGTCCGGTGTCGTGGAGCTCTCAGCGGTCCCCTCGGCTGTGCCCGCAGCTGCGGTCACCGCCGCTGCCTCCGCCGCGGCGGCCTGGTCGGCTGCTGCCTTCACGGCATCCGGGAAGAACACGTCGACCGGTCGGTCGCCGGTGCTGCGCGGTGTGTCGAGACCGGTCGGGATGAGTGCTCCCAGACCACGGCCGAGACCGCGACGCTTCTCGCTCACTGGTCCTCCTGTGCAGAGCCGCCACGTGCCTGGGCGGTGGTGGGGGTGGTGGTGCTGAGGGCTGCCCGCTCGGCGAGCTCGCGTGCGGCCTCGAGGTACGCGAGCGCGCCCGACGAGCCGCCGTCGTAGGTCATGACGGTCTGGCCGTAGCTCGGCGCCTCGGAGATGCGGACGGAGCGCGGGACCGTCGTGCGCAGCGTGCGCTCCGGGAAGTGCGTCCGCACCTCCTGCGCCACCTGCTGCGCCAGGTTGGTCCGTGCGTCGTACATCGTCAGCAGGATCGTGGACACCGAGAGCCCCGGGTTCAGGTGCGCCTGGATCAGCTCGATCGTCTTGAGCAGCTGCGAGAGCCCCTCGAGCGCGTAGTACTCGCACTGGATCGGGATGAGCACCTCGCGCGCCACGACGAACGCGTTGACCGTCAGCAGCCCCAGGCTCGGAGGGCAGTCGACGAACACGTAGTCGATCTGGTCGAGGCCCTGTCGCGTCCGCCACTCGAAGTACCCGTCGAGGGCCGTCCGCAGACGCGTCTCGCGCGCCACCATCGAGACGAGCTCGATCTCGGCACCGGACAGGTCGATGGTGGCCGGCAGGCACCAGAGGCCCGGCACGTCCGGGCTCTCCTGGACCGCCTCGTGCATGGGGGCGGAGTCGACCAGCACCTCGTAGATCGACGGGGTCCCCGCGCGGTGGTCGATGCCGAGCGCGGTGGAGGCGTTCCCCTGCGGGTCGTTGTCGAGGACGAGCACCTGCAGTCCGGCCTGCGCGAGAGCGGCCGCCAGGTTGACCGTGGTCGTCGTCTTCCCGACCCCGCCCTTCTGGTTGGCGACCGTGATCACGCGCGTCCGCTCGGGGCGTGGGAACTTGCGTCCCCGCAGCTCGATGCGCCGACGGGCGTCGAGCTGCAGCTCAGCGAGCAGCGGTGTGTCCGCGGACGGCCGGGGCAGGCTGTCGACGAGCGCGGCGCGCCGTGCGTCGTCCTGGTCGCTGAGCGACGCGTCGCTCACATCGGTCGTCCGCCCCTGGGGGTCGGGCAGGTCCTCCACAGTCCCTCTCTCGTCCTCGTTCATCGTGTCAGCACTCGGGCCGCTGGTCTCTGCCTCGACGGCGGCCGACGGCGCACCGTCAGCAGCGCCGGCGGGTGCGGTCGCCTCTGCTGCGGGCGAGCTACCCGCGCCTGCCTGGTCCGTGACGGGGGGCGCGTCAGCATGCCACGGACGTGGTGCGCTCATGTCGACGGCGGAGACGGGTTGCGGCCGGCTCGAGCGGCGAGCACGCCCGTCTGCGCCCGCCTGCGCGTGCGCGGCGGCGCCCGGTGTGCTGGCCCCCGGAGCCTCGGTTTCACGTGGAACGGGGGTCCCCGCGCTTCCCACCGCGTCTCCCTGTCGCGAGTCGGCGTCCCGGGAGTCGGATGCCGTCGCGACGCCCGCCTCATCGGCCAGTGGCGCCGTTCCACGTGAAACCGGAACCGGTCCGGCGCCGCTCGTGTCGTCGCTCGACGGGCCGGTTCCACGTGAAACGGCCTGCTGAGGCTCGGAGGAGGCGTAGTCAGGAGTTGCTCCCCCGCCGGCCACCTGAGCGTCACCAGAGCCAGTACCGGACAGGTCATGACGGGCGTCCGTGGAGACGCCGTGGACCTGAGCTGGCGACGCCACGGCCGCGTGTGCGAGTGCACTCCCCGGGGCCTCGGTTTCACGTGGAACCGCATGTTCGCCTCCGCCGGCAGCGGCGCCGTGACGGCCTCGCTCCGGCGCGTCGTCCGCGGGAACGGTCATCGGCGTACCGCTTCGCGCCGCGTCCTGCTCACTTCCGCCGGCGGACGGGAACTGACGGGCTCCGTCGTTCGTCGTGGTGTCGCTCGCGGAACCTGCCGCGAGGTCCTGCGGCGTCCATCGAGGGACCGGACGATCCGTCGCCCTCGCCCCTGCCCCGTTCCCCGCCCCTGACGCGGCAACGGTCGTAACGGAGGTGGGGGCCGACGCGGGCCCCTCAAGGGGGTGCCCCGCATCGCGCGTCGCTGATGAGGACGTTGCGGGACCACGGCCGGCGTCGACAGGAACCGGGCCGGGCGCCGACATGGCGGTGGCGGGCCCCTCGGAGCGTGCGCCAGCGGGCTCCCGCTGGGGCGCTACCGCGGCGCCGAGAGGGCTGCTCGAACGACCGGGCGTCTCCCCACCATTCGGCGTGGCGCCATGGAAGGCGGGATCAGGGGCGACCCGTCCGGGACCGGCCCCCCCAGACGCGAGCACCGGGTCGGGGACCGCTCCGGCAGTGGACTGGATCGCCTCGGCGGCCGCTCGTTCTGCCGCCTCCCGCTCCTCACGGCGCTTCTTCCTACCGAACACGCGCACCTCTTCCTCGGACTGCTGACACGACCCGCGTGGGTTCGGTCCCGGCGATCGTCGTCACCTCGTGCACGCGACCATCGACGAGACCGAGCGACCGCATGACGCCCGCGGCGGACGCGAGCTCTTCCTCGGCCCTGGCGCCCTTCATGGCGAGGACGCTGCCGCCCGGCCGGACGAGTGGCACGGTCCACCGGTACAGCTTGTCCAGCGACGCCACTGCGCGAGCAGTGACGACGTCTGCCTCCACGGCTCCGTCCAGCTCCTGGGCCCGCGCGCGTCTGACCTCGACGTTCGTCAGGCCGGTGCGCTCGACGACGTCCTGGAGCCACGTGACGCGTCGCTCCATCGGCTCCACCAGCATCACCTGCGCCTGGGGCCGCATCGCCGCGATGACGATGCCAGGCAGGCCCGCGCCGGACCCGACGTCGACGATCAGCCCGTCCTCGGGGAGGAAGGGCACGACAGCCGCGGAGTTGAGCAGGTGCCGCTCCCAAAGGCGCGCGACCTCGCGAGGGCCGACCAACCCGCGGAGCTCCCCCTCCTCGGCAAGGAACGCGTGGAACGCCTCGACCGCGGGCCACGCATCACCGAAGAACGCCGGCAGACGCGGGTCCCCGTCCCAGGGGTCGGCCATCGCGTCGGACGCTGACTCAGCGCGTGGTCCGTCTGGCACTCGGTGGCTCCTGTTCCACGTGAAACGAGCCTGAGGCTCTGACGGGCATCGCCCCCATGCCCGCTTCGTTGCGGGGATACGCTACCCCGCCCGGCGTGGCCGAGGCCGTCCACCACGCGGCTGTGGATACCTCTGACACGCGGCGCGCGGCCCGGGCGCGCGGGCGCCAGACGCGCGAAGCGTGGCGACGTTGCCTACGCCGACGCGGGGCGCGTGCACGGCGGGCATGGGACGGGCCCTGCCGGATCCGAAGAAGTTACTCATCTCGGGTCGCGCGGCGTGCGGCGTGCCAGGCGAGCCGCGCCGACGGGAGGGCGGGCTGGCGGGCGGGCGGGCGGGCCAAGGTTGGCCTCCGCCGGCGTGGCCACCAACAGAGCGGTCCCCGACAGCGTGTCCCCCGACGGGGGTCGCCTCAGAAGGCGTGGCCGCGAAAGGGGGCGGCCGTGAACAACATGGCGAAGAAGAGTCCTGGGGCCCACCGCGCCGCCCCCACAGGGCTGGTGGCCGATAGCGCGGTCCCCCAGAGGGCTGGGAGCCCATCGCGTGGTCGCGGACCGACCGCCAACAGCATGGCGGGCCAGAGGGAGCGCGCAGGATCCTGACCGGACCGACGTGTGCCCTTCACGCCGCCAGAGTGGTCACGGGTCTGACAGGTCACCGCGGCGGCTGTCATGGGGACAGCAGCACCGGCCTCCCCGGCCACCCCGCGAGAAGGATGCCGTCCGAGCTCGGACGCATGTCACTCCCATCTCTGGCCCACGCGAACGAGCGTCTGACCTGCAGCCACCGGACCGACATCCGACCGCACCCCAGTGACCTCCGGCACCCCTCGCGTCGGTCGCGGAGACTGCCCTGCACATCACGCAGTCCGGTGAGCAACCTCGCTGGTCTGTCTCCGCGAACTCCTCCCGCCAGCGGACCGGTCTCTGGCCGTCGGCACATCGTTCCCGACGTCATGCGCGGGCGTCGCCGCGTGAGGGTCGGCCCAGAGGAGTTCGCCGGCCGAGGCGCCCGCCCACCGATGATGTCCAGCCCACCACGGCCGGACACTCTCGGCCTGACGGACCCGCCCCTCCGACGGCGATCAGTGAACGACGCCCGCATCGCGCGGCACACCGTTCCACGTGAAACGAGACGCGTCGACAGCCGCATCCCCGTCGGCCGGACCTTGGAGCGACAGGAGCGCCGACAGCCGTGGTCTCCGCAAGGCTGGCGACGGTCGCGCGGCGGCACCGCCGACTCAGTGAGCCGTGCCGGCGGCCCTCCGCTCAGGCGGCACGTGGTATCCGCCAGGGGCGCTGGTTCCACGTGGAACCAACCCCGGTCTGGCGATACTCGGACGTGCTCGCCGACTCGTCGTGGTTCACCGCGGATTCCTCGACGTACGCCAGGCCTCAGCCGGCGTGCTCGACGTACGCCAGGCCTCAGCCGGCGTGCTCGACGTACGCCAGGCCTCAGCCAGCGTGCTCGACGTACGCCAGGCCTCACCCAGCGTGCTCGACGTACGCCAGGCCTCAGCCAGCGTGCTCGACGTACGCCAGGCCTCAGCCGGCGTGCTGGAGGTACGTGAGGCCTCAGCCGGCGTGCTCGAGGTACGTGAGGCCTCAGCCGGCGCGCAGGCGGCGGACACGATGAAGAGGAGGGCGAGCGGACCGGCCAGCGCAACGATCACGGCGGGCCCCCGACGCGCGGGCCGTGAGGTGACCGAGGTGCAGGACCTCGGGTTGCTCGAGTGCCCGCCCGCACTACGTCCCGGCTCGACACTGGCCCCGTCCTCCCCCGTCCCGGTGCCGTACGGCTCACATCCAGGGTGCGGTCCCGGTCGAGCGCTCCGGTCTCCCACAGTCGTCGTGGTGGACGACCTTGCCCCCTGGGCCAGCGCATCACTGACACGGCCGACCGTCAGCGCTCAGGCACGTACAAGCAGCAGGGTCGCGATGATGCGACCCCTGTCCCTCTCCCGGCTGTCCGCCACTCGACCCGGTGCCCACACGGTCAAGTGAGACGAGAAGTGGCGAGCGGTCTTCCCCCCGCTTCGGCGCCGCGCGCCGCACGTCCAGGCGCACGGTGAGACGCGGCACCGATGGAGCCGCCGAAGCCGGCCGAGCGCGACACCGATGGAGCCGGCCGAGCGCGGCGCCTCAGTGCAAGGCGACGCGGGCATGCCCACACCGTCGCGGCCAGGCCGATCACCGCACAGCGGAACATCCCGCTAGCTGGCATCTGAGACCCGCTGGCGGCGTCGCGCTCGACCTGCGACCCCAGGCCACGACGGCGGTCTACCCGCCACCGGGCACATCGAGCTCGACGACACCGGCCACCCGGCCCTGGCCTGACGACTACGCAACGGAGCCCCCGGTGGCCGTCGCGGCCAGTCCGCTTGCCTCGCCGGCTCGATCTCGCAGCATGGCCGTCCTCGGCCCACGGACCACACGCGACGGACCACCGACCACCGACCACCGACCACTGAGCACTGAGCACTGAGCACTGCGCACTGAGCACTGACCACAGTCGCGCCCACGGACCACCGCCACCCGCACCCGTGCGGCCGCGTACTTCTCCTCGTCCCACGTCGCCCAGTCGTAGCCGAGCGGACCACCGGCGTCGTCGGAGTCCGGGCAGATGCCGGCGCGGACCTACGCGCGCCCACGACGACGAGCGGCCCGCCTTCCGACACCGTCCACCCCCTCCCGGACGCTGTGGGAGCCGTAGCTGAGACGCCTTGACGTGCAGCACCCCTGGAGCCCGGACCTGTACAAGTCCCGTCAACCACCTCTGGACCAGGCGGTCGGCGCAGGCTGCGGACCGGACCGCTGCGGGGGTTGGCTCTTTGCCGACACCACCGGACGCCTGAGGGCCGGACCCATCAGTCGATATGTGAGGACCTCCAGCGCTGGCCTGCCTGCGGTCGGTCTGAGGCCGAGTCCGTCGCCGGCGCACCGGCGGACGGACGGGCACTCCCCATCGGTGCCGAGGACGCAGCCTGTGCCACGGAGCCACGGAGCCACGGAGCCACGGAGCCACGGAGCCACGTGAAACAGCAGACGTCGGTGGATCCGGGCGCGGGCGGTCGCGGACGACGCCGGGGCGACTGGCAAGCGCACGTACGGCGGGTACCCCTGCGTCGGGATGACCAGTGGCTACCTCACCCCGCGTCCAGTAGACGGGCGCATCGCCCTCCTCGCCGAGGCCCTGTCGCCCGTCCGGCGCCGTAGGATCACCACTGCGAAAGGGCTGCGTCCCCGCCTACAGGTCCACGAGAAGCGCCGTCCCGTCGACCGGCCGGCACACGTCTCCTCACCGTCGACGGCGCCGCTGAGCTGGCGATGCGGCGGGGCACTGTCGCCAGTGACGCATCCGCGGCACAACGGGCCCCTCGCGGCACCGCTCGGCACCGTGCCCCGACCAGCGGAATTTCCGCCCCGTGTTCCGCTGGACCCTCGCTGGCGTGCGGCAAGGGGTGAGCGCCCTTTGGCTCCCCACGGTGCCCGCCCGATCCTGTTCCTCACCCGTGACGCGCCGGGTTCGCCTGCCCGGCGCGCACAGCGACGGAATGGTGTCCCCCACCGCCACCGCCCCGCATCGACGCGGGCGGGAGGCTCCGGGAACGCGTGACGCCATCAGGCGTCGCCAGACACGACACCTGCGAGTTCCATGCGCACGTATGACCGGTGCGACGCCGGCCGCTACGTCCGTCCGCGGAGGTGCCCGCGGGACAGCGGGCGGTCGTAGGCGCCCATGAACGGCACCACACGGCGCTGTTTCACGTGGAACGACCCCACCAACGGACGCGCGCAGCGGAGGCCTTCCCCATCATTCCCTTCAGGTGCGCGACTCTCCCCCGCCTCGAGACGTCCGAGGCACGAGCCCGCACCCCCCGGCAGGACGCATGAGCCACACCCCGCGTGCGCGCTCGTGCACACGCCCGCTGCCGAGGCGTCCGCCTCACCACACCGCGCCACGCGCGCAGGCGCGCCGACCGACCGGTCATGGAGATCACCGACGACCGCGCCACCTCAAGCGTCGCGCGTGCCCGTTCCACGTGAAACACGCCCGCGACGGGCACAGCGGCGGCCGCAGCGGCCGTCACGCCTTAATGAGCACGAAGGGCGGGTGGCCTCAGCCACCCGCCCTTCGTCCTGCTGTCCGGCTAGATCACGCGGGGCGGATCACCACGCGGCGCTCGGGTTCCACGCCGTCGGAGTCGCTGACCAGGCCAGCCTCGGCGACCGCGTCGTGCACCACCTTGCGCTCGAACGGGTTCATCGGGTCCAAGGTCACGGGCTCGCCGCCCGTCCGCACGCGCTCGATCGCCTCGGCCGCGATACCGACGAGCTCCTTGCGACGCGCTGCGCGGAAGCCGGCGACGTCCAGCATGAGCCGGCTCCGCTCCCCCGTCTTCGTCTGGACAGCGAGGCGCGTCAGCTCCTGCAGCGCGTCCAGCACCTGCCCCTCGGGGCCGACCAGGCGCCGGAGGGAGTCGTCACCGACCTCCTCCGCCACGATCTCCACCGCCGCCCGACCGTGGTCGACGTCGATGTCGATGTCACCGTCGAGGTCGGCGATGTCGAGGAACTCCTCGAGGTAGTCGGCTGCGATCTCGCCCTCCTCCTCGAGGCGCGTCACGAGGTCACCATCTGCAGCCGTGCTCGGCTCGGAACTGGCCATCTCATCTCCGTTCAGCGAAGTCCCGCCCGCGCCGTCCGACGTCGGACGGCCGCGAACGTGGTGGTCAGGGTGCTGCAGGACCGTCCGTCGACGTCGGCGACGTCCCCTTGCGCTTCTTCTTGGGCCGCGCGGCGGAACCCGTGGGCGTCACCGGTGCGTCCGTGACGGCGTCGGTGGCGGGCGCGTCCACGACGGGCGCGTCCTCGACAGGTGCGGACGCCGCGTCGGCGGGCTCCGTGCCGGTCGGGCGCGGCTTGTTCCGGTCCTTGCGCTTGGGCTGCTGCCGCTGCCCGCGCGGCTTCTCCTCGATGAGGGCCGTGGTGCTCGGCTCCTCGATCGACTGCCCACGTGCGGCGGCCTTGCGCGCCTGGCGCGCCTTGTAGGCCTTCTCGGCCTCCGAGCCCGGCGCCGGCATCCGACGGATCGTGTAGAACTGCTGGCCCATCGACCACAGGTTCGTGGTGGTCCAGTACAGGAGCACACCGATGGGGAAGTTGACGCCCGAGAACGCGAAGATCAGCGGGAGCATGTAGAGCAGGATCTTCTGCTGCTGCGCCATCGGGCCCTGCAGCGCGGCCGGCGGCATGTTCTTCATGGTCAGCTGGCGCTGGGTGGTGAACGTCGTCACCGACATCGCGACGATGAGGATCACCGTGACGATCTGGATGTGGACGTTGCCGTCGGCCTTGAGGAACGTGCCCGACAGCGGCGCCCCCCAGATCGTCGCCGCCTCGGCCTGGGCCGCGAGCTCCCTGGTCATGGGCCCGATCGCGTCAGCGCGGTCATAGGTCCCGGCAGCGAGACGCGGCAGCTCGAACAGCACCCGGAACAGCGCGAAGAAGATCGGCGACTGCAGCAGGATCGGCAGGCACGACGCGAACGGGTTGGTGCCGTGCTTCTTGTACAGCTCCATCATCTCGCGGCTCATGGCCTCGCGGGACGCCGGGTCGCTCTTGCCCTTGTACTTCTTCTGCAGCGCCTGCATCTCCGGCTGCACCAGCTGCATGCCGCGCGAGGCCTTGATCTGCTTGAAGAACAGCGGGATCAGCAGGATCCGCATGACGATCACGAGCCCGACGATCGACAGGCCCCAGGCGGCGCCGCTGGTCGGGTCGAGACCGATCCACGTGAGCAGCTCGTGGAACCTGACCATGATCCAGGCGACCACGACCATCAGTGGGAACAGCAGGCCGTCCATCCAGTCCATGAAGCGGTGCTCCTCGCGAGCGTCAGTGCGCGACCGTGGTCGCGTCGTGAGAGTGGTGCGCGTCGCGCACCGGTGGAACGTCGTCGACGCCACCGGGGTTCCAGGGGTGGCAGCGCGCGACCCGGCGGACGGCGAGCCAGCCGCCGCGCAGCGCACCGTGGCGTCGCACCGCGACCACCGCGTACTGGGAGCACGACGGGTAGAAACGGCAGGTCGGGGGCGTCAGCGGCGAGATCACGCGCTGGTACACCCACAGCAGCGCGAGGAGCGCGGAGGTGGGCGCGTGCCGCACCCCCGCCCAGATCCTCTGCCACGTCATCGTCGGTCCTAGCCGTCGAGCCGTCGCGTGAGGCGGCGCCCCGCCGTGGCGACGGCGCCGTCGAGGTCCCGGCCGAGATCGGCGGAGGACGCCGACGCGGCCGGGGGTTGCGCGCGGACCACGAGGAGCGAACCGGTCGGGAGTCCCTCGAGGCGTGCCGCCACGAGCGCCCGCAGACGGCGCTTGACCCGGTTGCGGGTCACGGCGTTGCCAACCGCCCGGGACACGACGAGACCGACCGCCGGCGGGCCGGGGTCGGTCGTGGTCGTGAGGTGCACGACGAGGGTGTCGCGGCCCCCACGCGCGCCCCGGCGCACCGTCTGCTGGAAGTCGGCAGATCGGCGCATCCGGTGCGCTGCGGGGAGCACCGGGACGAGCGTCAGGCCGAGAGCTCGGTGCGCCCCTTGCGGCGACGAGCCGCGAGGATGGCGCGACCGGCACGCGTGCGCATGCGCAGGCGGAAGCCATGGGTCTTGGCCCGGCGCCGGTTGTTCGGCTGGAAGGTGCGCTTGGTCACGACGTTCTCCACACGTTTGTCGTAGCGATCGCACGCAGTCGCGCGACCAGGTCCTGGTGCCGGGTTCGACCGCTCCAGGAACGCACGCGGTGAGGCGTGCGACGGCGTCAGGGCGCGCCGGACGGAGCCGTTGAAAGGCTGGACCACGCTACGCTCCCACCCTCGACGGGGTCAAATGCAGGAGCGGCGTCGTGCTGGCCCCGACGTCGCGGGGAGCGTCACTGACGCCTTACCGTAGATCATCGGGCTCAGGCCGCAACCGTCCTCGGCGTGTCGCGGCTCTCACCCGCTCGCGCGCTTACGCACCATCGACGCGGCCGTTAGCATCGGATCGTCGTGCGACGTCGACCGGCCGCCGCCGGCGGGGTGCCCGTGGCCGCGGCACGGGAGCGCATCCGGAGCCGGTGCCCGGGGCCCGACGAGGGCGAGTGAGGGCTCGACGGACACCCCCATATCACGGGCGCGCACAGGTGTGGACAACTATGTGGACGACGGTTGCCCGTGCCACACTCAGCCACCCGCAGGACCGACCATCGAGGTAGACGTTGTCACAGGACGAAGAGCCGACCCGCGTCTGGGGCCACGTCGTGACCAGCCTCGAGGCGAGCCCTGACATCACGCCGCGTCAGCTGGCTTTCGTGCGACTGGCGCACCCGCTCGGGCTGCTCGACGGCACCATGCTCCTCGCGGTCGGCAACGACCTCACCAAGGAGTACCTCGAGACGCGCGTGCGCGCCGAGGTGACGCAGGCGCTCACCGAGGCCCTGGGTCGTGAGGCCCGCTTCGCGATCACCGTCGACGCCGAGGTGGCGGACGACGTGCCGCCGGCCCTGCGCGTCGTGCCGCCCTCCCCCTCCGCTCCCGCCACCGCCCCGTACGAGCGCAACGGCGAGCAGCGCCCGGACCTCGCGCTGGTCACCTCGCACCCCGGCTTCCTGCGGGACCACTCGGGTGACTCCTCGACGGACGGCGGCGCCCCGGACGACGGCCAGCGTCCCGAGACCCGGCCGTCCCTGCGCGCGATCGACGGCTCCGCGTACGAGGCCCCCGCGCCGCGGCGTGGCCTGTCGGAGCCCGCGCGGCTCAACCCCAAGTACCTGTTCGAGACCTTCGTCATCGGCTCGTCCAACCGGTTCGCGCACGCTGCCGCGGTCGCGGTCGCGGAGGCGCCGGCCAAGGCCTACAACCCGCTGTTCATCTACGGCGACTCGGGTCTGGGCAAGACGCACCTGCTGCACGCGATCGGCCACTACGCGCAGAACCTCTACCCCACCGTCCGCGTGCGGTACGTGAACTCCGAGGAGTTCACCAACGACTTCATCAACTCCATCGGCGAGGGCAAGGCCGGCGCGTTCCAGCGGCGCTACCGCGAGGTCGACGTGCTGCTCATCGACGACATCCAGTTCCTGCAGGGCAAGGAACAGACGATGGAGGAGTTCTTCCACACCTTCAACACCCTGCACAACGCGAGCAAGCAGGTCGTCATCACGTCCGACGTCCCGCCCAAGCAGCTCAACGGGTTCGAGGACCGGATGCGGTCCCGGTTCGAGTGGGGCCTCATCACCGACGTGCAGCCGCCCGACCTCGAGACCCGCATCGCGATCCTGCGCAAGAAGGCCGCGAGCGAGCGCCTGCAGGCCCCGGACGACGTGCTGGAGTACATCGCGTCACGGATCTCGACCAACATCCGTGAGCTCGAGGGCGCCCTCATCCGCGTCACCGCGTTCGCCAACCTCAACCGGCAGCTCGTCGACGTGTCGCTGGCGGAGATCGTGCTCAAGGACCTCATCACCGACGACCAGACGCAGGAGATCACCGCGACGACGGTCATCGGCCAGACCGCGGCGTACTTCGGCCTGTCGATCGAGGACCTGTGCGGATCGAGCCGCTCGCGCGTGCTCGTCACGGCCCGGCAGATCGCCATGTACCTGTGCCGCGAGCTGACGGACCTGTCGCTGCCGAAGATCGGCCAGGCGTTCGGCGGACGTGACCACACGACGGTCATGCACGCGAACCGCAAGATCCGCGAGCTGATGGCCGAGCGCCGCTCGATCTACAACCAGGTCACCGAGCTGACGAACCGCATCAAGCAGCAGCACCGCGGCTGAGGACGACCATCCGGGCGCGCACGCGCACGCGCCCGCGTCGCCGCCCGCCCTCCGGCCTGCCCCGACGGGCCGTCCCGGGTGACCCGCTTGTGCCGAAGGTCCCTTGTCATCCACCGGTCGTCCGGGTTGTCCACAGGTTTGCCCACTGCCTGGGGACACTTGTGAACTCCTTCACCCCATCGGGGAACTTCGACACGGCAGACCCGCCCCACCACGGCGGACAGGCGCCCTGACCTGCAACGACGCGAGGTCAGCGGTCGCTCGTCGAGCGCCTGGGCACCCTCCGGAACCTGCCCGTGGCGCCTCCTGCATGAGAGCACTCTCACGTTCAAACCGGCAGATACCGCCCCCGGGGTCCTCCACAGCACGGGTGAAACATGCATGGGACGAATGTTCACACCTGTGCACAGACCTGTGGACGACGGTGGACGACACGCCCGCAACCTGTGGACGGGGTGGGGGTCGTCGGTGGACGCCGAAGGACGGCGCTCGGTCCGTCCACCACCGTCCACCGGTGCCTCGGCGCGCCGTCCCCATGCCCCGCACAGGCCGACACGCCTCGTGACCTGCGAAGCGACCACTTGTCCCCATGATCAACAGCCCCGATGACGATGACGAACCATTCATCCGAGGGAGATCCACACACCGACGTTGGGGCTGGTGGGGCGGCGGCTCGGACGCCCGGACGCCGGCCGGTCCCCGGTGTTCCGGGCGTCGGACCTGTCGCGTAGTCTTCGGACCAGCCCCGCCAGCGCCCGCTGACGTGCCACGTCGTGCTCGTGAACACCGCACCGACGAGGGCACCCGGGCCGGATGACGAGAAGGTGATGCATGAGGTTCCGCGTCGATCGTGACGTCCTCGCCGATGCCGTCACGTGGACCGCACGCAGCCTGCCGACCCGGCCGCCCGTGCCCGTCCTCGCGGGCGTGCGCATCGAGGCCGACACGACGGGGACCGTGCAGCTCTCGAGCTTCGACTACGAGGTCTCGGCCCGTGCGCAGCTGCCGGCCGACGTGAGCGAGCCCGGCACGGTCCTGGTCTCCGGGCGGCTGCTCGCCGAGATCTCCCGCGCGCTGCCCGCCAAGCCCGTGGACGTCGTGCTCGACGGCACGAAGGTCCAGGTCACGTGCGGTGCGAGCCGCTTCACGCTGCTGACCATGCCCGTCGAGGACTACCCGAACCTGCCGGTCATGCCGGAGGTCACCGGGACCGTCGACGGCGACGAGCTCACGCACGCCGTGGCCCAGGTCTCCGTCGCCGCGAGCCGCGACGACACCCTGCCGCTGCTGACCGGCGTCCGCGTCGAGATCGAGGGCGAGCGCGTCACGCTGCTGGCGACCGACCGCTACCGCCTCGCTCTGCGCGAGATGACGTGGAAGCCGGCGAACCCCGGTGTCGAGGCCGTCGCGCTGGTGCGCGCCCGCACGCTGTCGGACGCCGCCAAGTCGCTCGGCGGCTCGGGCTCGGTGTCCGTGGCGCTGTCCACCGGTGGCGGCGTCGACCTCATCGGTTTCGAGGCGGCCGGCCGCCAGACGACGAGCCTGCTCGTCGACGGCGACTACCCGCCCGTCCGCCGGCTGTTCCCCGACGACACGCCCATCCACGCCATCGTCAACCGGCAGGCGCTCGCCGAGGCGGCCAAGCGCGTGGCGCTCGTCGCCGAGCGCAACACGCCGATCCGCCTGACGTTCAGCGAGGGCCAGGTCGTCCTCGACGCCGGTCAGGGCGACGACGCGCAGGCGTCCGAGGCGCTCGAGGCCGTGCTGTCGGGCGACGACATCTCGGTGGCCTTCAACCCCCACTTCCTGGCCGACGGCCTGGGCGCGATCGACACGACGTTCGTCCGGATGTCGTTCACGCACCCGAACAAGCCGGTCGAGTTCACCGGCCAGGAGTCGCTCGAGGGCGACGACCTCAAGGACTACCGCTACCTGCTGGTGCCCATCCGCTTCGCGAGCTGAGGTTCGCACGCGCGGGTGTGCCGCAGGTGCGGGACAGTGTCCGGGACGGCCGTCGGCGAACCACGGCACGCAGCGGAGAGGGGCGAGACGATGCACATCGGTCTGGTGGGCCTGGGCAAGATGGGCGCGAACATGCGCCAGCGGATCCGGGACGCAGGCATCGAGGTCACCGGCTTCGACCGCAACCCCGACGTGACCGATGTGCCGTCGCTGGAGGCGCTGGTCGACGCGCTCCCCGCGGGTGAGCGCGTCGTGTGGGTCATGGTGCCGTCCGGTCCGATCACCGACGCGGTGATCCAGGACCTCGCGGGCCTCCTGGCGCCGGGCGACCTGGTCATCGACGGCGGCAACTCCTACTACCAGGACGACGAGCCCCACGGGGCCCTCCTGGCCGAGCACGGCGTCGGCTTCATCGACGCCGGCGTCTCCGGCGGCATCTGGGGCCTGGAGAACGGGTACGGCCTGATGGTCGGCGGCTCGCCGCAGGACGTCGAGCGTGCGATGCCCGTCTTCGACGCCCTGCGCCCCCCGGGCGAGCGCGCCGACGGCTTCGTCCACGTCGGTCCGGTGGGTGCCGGGCACTACGCCAAGATGGTGCACAACGGCATCGAGTACGGCCTCATGCAGGCGTACGCCGAGGGCTACGAGCTGCTGGCCGCGAAGGACCTGGTCACGGACGTTCCCGCGACGATGCGTGCGTGGAGCACCGGCACCGTGGTGCGCTCGTGGCTGCTGGACCTGCTCGTCCAGGCGCTGTCCGAGGACCCCAAGTTCACGGCGATCGACGACTGGGTCGAGGACTCGGGCGAGGGTCGCTGGACCGTCGACGAGGCGATCGACCTCGCCGTCCCGGCGCCCGTCATCTCCGCGGCGCTGTTCGCCCGCTTCGCCTCCCGCCAGGGTGAGTCGCCGGCGATGAAGGCGGTCGCCGCGCTGCGCCAGCAGTTCGGCGGGCACGCCGTGCGCGCCGCCGGCGGGGAGACCGTCACACCGTCGGCGCCGCCCACGTCGGAGGCCTGAGCCGCGTGTACGTCGCGCACCTGTCCCTCACCGACTTCCGGTCGTACCCGCAGGTCGAGCTCCCGCTCGAGCCGGGCATCACCGCGCTCGTCGGACCCAACGGGCAGGGCAAGACGAACCTCGTCGAGGCGGTCGGGTACGTCGCGACGCTGGGCAGCCACCGCGTGCCGTCGGACGCCGCGCTGGTGCGGGCGGGCGCGAACCGCGCCGTGGTGCGTGCCAAGGTCGTCCGCGAGGAGCGGGCCACCCTGGTCGAGGTCGAGATCACGCCGGGCAAGGCCAACCGGTCGCGCATCAACGGCGGCTCGCCCGGCCGCGCGCGCGACGTGCTGGGCATCCTGCGGACCGTGCTCTTCGCGCCCGAGGACCTCGCGCTCGTCAAGGGCGACCCGGACGGCAGGCGGCGGTTCCTCGACGACCTCCTCGTGCAGCTCACGCCCCGCATCGCCGGGGTGCTGGGCGACTACGAGCGCGTCCTGCGGCAGCGGTCGGCCCTGCTGAAGTCGGCCGCGGCGGCGACGCGCGCCCGCTCGGGTGCGGACCTGCGGACGCTCGACGTGTGGGACGCCAAGCTCGCGCAGACGGGCGCGCAGGTCGTGGTCGCGCGCCAGGCGCTGGTCGCGGCCCTGCGGCCGCGCGCCGCGCACGCGTACGAGCAGGTCAGCGCGGGGCAGGGCGACCTGGTCCTGACGTACCGCTCGTCGCTCGACACCGCGCTGGGCCAGACCCCGGAGGACCACGCGGAGCTCGCCCCCGACGCAGGCGTCGAGCTCGTCGAGGCGCGTCTGCTCGACGCCATGGGCAGGCTGCGCGGCAAGGAGATCGAGCGCGGCGTGTGCCTCGTCGGCCCGCACCGCGACGACCTCGTGCTCCAGCTCGGCGACCTGCCGGCCAAGGGGTACGCGAGCCACGGCGAATCGTGGTCGGTCGCGCTCGCGCTGCGGCTCGCGTCGTACGCCCTGCTCACGCACGGTGTCGACGACGCGGGTGCGTGGTCGGCGGACTGGGGCCCCGACGGCGAGCCGGTCCTCATCCTCGACGACGTCTTCGCCGAGCTCGACACGCGCCGTCGCGAGCGGCTGGCCGAGCTGGTCGCGGGCGCGCGGCAGGTGCTGGTGACCGCGGCCGTCCCGCAGGACGTGCCGGAGCCGCTGGCGGGTGCGCGCGTCGACGTCATGGCGGGCGAGGTGGCGCGTGTCCTCTAGCGCCGGTCGCGGTGGACGTCGCTCGCCCGCGGCGGGCGGCGCGGACGCCGGCCGCGCGGCGACGGCCGGGCACGACGGCACCGACGACGACGCGCTGCTGCCCGCCCCGACCGCGGTGCCGGACGGCGTGCCGGTCTCCGAGCTGGTGACGCTCACGCCCCCGGAGCAGGTGGTCCGGGCGGCGCTGGCGCGGGCGAAGGCGGCGGCGCGGGCGCGTGGCCTGCGCCCGGGCGTGGTGCGCAGCAGGCCGATCAGCAGCGGCGCGGGCGCCGGCCCGCGCGACCCGCAGCCGCTCGCGGTGTCCGCCGGGCTGCTCGCGCGGGACCTGGGCTGGGAGCCCGGCCTGATGGTCGGCGACCTCGTGCACCGGTGGGCGCACATCGTGGGGCCGCAGGTCGCGGAGCACTGCGAGTACGTGTCCTTCGTGTCCGGGCTGCTGACGGTGCGCGCGTCGTCGACGGCCTGGGCGGCGAACCTGCGGCTGCTCGCGCCGACCATGCTCGCGCGGTTCGACGAGACCCTCGGCGAGGGCGTCGTCGTGCAGATCGAGGTCCTCGGACCCGTCGGTCACGGCTTCGGGCACGGCCGGCGACGGGTCTCGGGCCGCGGGCCGCGCGACACGTACGGCTGAGCTCCGCACCACTGCGCGGGGCCCACGCCCCCAGCCTGCCCATGAAGGGGCATCCACCAGGTAGACTGGACAGGTCAACAAAGGCGCCTGCGTGCCCTCGTGAGCCCAGAACTCCGCTGCTGTGGGGTGATCCGGACTCTCCGTCGTTCGCAGCCGCTCACGACGCGCCTGGCGCGTATCGAGCTCTCGAGGAGAACCGCTGCCCGTGGCCGACCAGAGCACCCCTCGCGACCCGCACGACGAGACGACCGAGGGGCAGGGCGCGGCGACCCCGTTCCGTGAGCGCCTGACGGACGACGGCTCGTACGACGCCAGCGCGATCACCGTCCTCGAGGGCCTCGAGGCCGTGCGCAAGCGCCCCGGCATGTACATCGGCTCGACGGGTGCCCGCGGCCTGCACCACCTGGTCTACGAGGTGGTCGACAACTCGGTCGACGAGGCCCTGGCGGGGTACTGCGACACGATCGACGTCACCATCCTGGCGGACGGCGGTGTGCGCGTCACCGACAACGGGCGCGGCATCCCGGTCGCGATCCACCCGACCGAGGGTCGTCCGACCGTGCAGGTCGTCATGACGATCCTGCACGCGGGCGGCAAGTTCGGCGGTGCGGGGTACGCGGTGTCGGGCGGCCTGCACGGGGTCGGCATCTCCGTGGTGAACGCCCTGTCGTCGCGGGTCGAGACGGTCGTCAAGCGCGACGGGTACGTCTGGAGCCAGGACTTCGCCGACGGCGGCAAGCCCGTGGGCGACCTGCGCAAGGGCGAGGCGACCGACGAGACCGGGACGTCGCAGACCTTCTGGGCGGACCCGACGATCTTCGAGACCGTCGACTACGACTTCGAGACCCTGCGCGCGCGCTTCCAGCAGTACGCCTTCCTCAACAAGGGCCTGCAGATCTCGCTGACCGACGAGCGCCCCGCGCACACCGGCACCGAGGACGAGGTCACGGGTGACGCGGAGGCGGCCAAGGCGGAGACGACCGCGCGCCACGTCACCTACCGGTACGACGGAGGGCTCGTCGACTACGTCAAGCACCTGAACTCGGCCAAGAAGGTCGACCACGTGCACCCCGACGTCATCGACTTCGAGGCCGAGGACAAGAGCCGCAAGATCGCCGTCGAGATCGCGATGCAGTGGACGACCGCGTACTCCGAGTCGGTCCACACGTTCGCCAACACCATCTCGACGACCGAGGGCGGCACCCACGAGGAGGGCTTCCGGGCGGCGATGACCTCGCTGATGAACCGGTACGCCCGGGAGAAGAACATCCTCAAGGAGAAGGACGAGAACCTCACGGGTGACGACATCCGCGAGGGTCTGACGGCCGTCGTCTCCGTCAAGCTCGGGGAGCCCCAGTTCGAGGGGCAGACCAAGACCAAGCTCGGCAACACCGACGCCAAGCGCTTCGTGCAGCAGGTCGTCAACGACCAGCTCGGTGCGTGGCTCGACGCCCACCCGGTCGAGGCGAAGGACGTCATCCGCAAGTCGATGCAGGCGGCCGCGGCCCGCATGGCGGCGCGCAAGGCCCGTGAGGCGACGCGCCGCAAGGGCCTGCTCGAGTCGAACTCGATGCCCGGCAAGCTGCGCGACTGCCAGTCCAACAACCCCGCCGAGTGCGAGGTGTTCATCGTCGAGGGTGACTCCGCCGGTGGTTCGGCCGTGCGCGGCCGCAACCCGCGGACGCAGGCGATCATGCCGATCCGCGGGAAGATCCTCAACGTCGAGCGCGCGCGTCTCGACAAGGCCCTGGGCAACCAGGAGGTGCAGGCGCTCATCACGGCGTTCGGCACCGGCATCGGCGAGGACTTCGACGTCTCCCGGCTGAGGTACCACAAGATCGTCCTCATGGCCGACGCCGACGTCGACGGCCAGCACATCCGCACGCTGCTGCTGACGCTGCTGTTCCGCTACATGCCGCAGCTCATCACGGGCGGGTTCGTCTACATGGCGCAGCCGCCGCTGTACCGCATCAAGTGGAGCAACGCGCCGCACGACTACGTGTACTCCGACCGTGAGCGGGACGCCGTCATCGCGGACGGCCGGGCGAACAACCGCCGGCTGCCCAAGGAGAACGCCGTCCAGCGGTACAAGGGTCTGGGCGAGATGGACTACACCGAGCTCTGGGAGACGACCATGTCGCCCGAGCACCGGACGCTGCTGCAGGTGACGCTCGACGAGGCCGTCGCCGCCGACGAGACGTTCACCGTGCTGATGGGCGAGGACGTCGAGGCGCGTCGCGCGTTCATCCAGCGCAACGCGAAGGACGTCCGCTTCCTCGACATCTGACGCGCCGCCGGTGACCCCGGCGACGCGACCGACCTGGCACCGACGACTGGAGTGACCCGCACGTGACCGAGACCCCGGGCGAGATCGAGCACGGCCGTATCGACCAGGTGGACCTGCAGCTCGAGATGCAGCGGTCCTACCTGGACTACGCGATGGCCGTCATCGTCGGCCGCGCGCTGCCGGACGTCCGCGACGGCCTCAAGCCGGTGCACCGGCGGGTGCTGTACGCGATGTACGACGGCGGCTACCGCCCCGACCGGCAGTTCTCCAAGTGCAGCCGCGTCGTCGGCGACGTCATGGGCAAGTACCACCCGCACGGCGACACGGCGATCTACGACGCCCTCGTCCGCCTCGTGCAGGACTGGTCGCTGCGCTACCCGCTGGTGTCCGGCCAGGGCAACTTCGGCTCCCCCGGCGACGACCCGGCCGCCGCGCCGCGGTACACCGAGTGCAAGATGGCGCCGCTGGCCATGGAGATGGTCCGCGACATCGACGAGGACGCCGTCGACTTCCAGGACAACTACGACGGGCACACGCAGGAGCCCGCGGTCCTGCCCTCCCGGTTCCCGAACCTGCTGGTCAACGGCTCGGCGGGCATCGCCGTCGGCATGGCCACCAACATCCCGCCGCACAACCTGCGGGAGGTCGCCGACGGTGTGCAGTGGCACCTGGCGCACCCGGACGCGTCGAAGGAGGAGCTCCTCGAGGAGCTCATGACGCGCATCAAGGGACCCGACTTCCCGACGGCGGCCACGATCCTGGGCCGGCGCGGCATCGAGGACGCGTACCGCACGGGCCGCGGCTCGATCACGATGCGCGCGGTCGTCGAGGTCGAGGAGATCCAGGGCCGCCAGTGCCTGGTCGTCACCGAGCTGCCGTACCAGGTGAACCCCGACACCCTGGCGAAGAAGATCGCGGACCTCGTCAAGGAGAACCGCGTCCAGGGCATCGCGGACATCCGTGACGAGACCTCGGGCCGCGCGGGCCAGCGCCTCGTGGTCGTCCTCAAGCGGGACGCCGTCGCCAAGGTCGTCCTGAACAACCTGTACAAGCACACGCAGCTGCAGGACACGTTCGGCGCGAACATGCTCGCGCTGGTCGACGGCGTCCCCCGCACGCTGAGCATCGACGCGTTCGTCCGGCACTGGACGTCGCACCAGATCGACGTCATCCAGCGCCGCACGCGCTTCCGCCTGCGCAAGGCGGAGGAGGACATCCACATCTACCGCGGGTACCTCAAGGCGCTCGACGCGCTCGACGAGGTCATCGCGCTCATCCGGCGCTCCCCCGACGCCGAGCAGGCCCGCAACGGCCTGATGGAGCTGCTCGACATCGACGAGCTGCAGGCCCAGGCGATCCTCAACCTGCAGCTGCGCCGGCTGGCGGCGCTGCAGCGCCAGGAGATCCTCGACAAGCACGACGAGCTCGAGGCCGTCATCACCGAGCTCAACGCGATCCTCGCCTCCCCCGAGCGGCAGCGGCAGATCGTCAGCGAGGAGCTCGCGACGATCGTCGAGAAGTTCGGCGACGAGCGGCGCACGCGCATCCTGCCCTTCGACGGCGAGGTCTCGATCGAGGACCTCATCGCCGAGGAGGACGTCGTCGTCACGATCACGCGCGGCGGCTACGCCAAGCGGACGCGCGTCGACGCCTACCGGGCGCAGCGCCGTGGCGGCAAGGGCGTGCGTGGCGCGCAGCTGCGCGAGGACGACCTGGTCGACCACTTCTTCGTCACGACGACGCACCGCTGGCTGCTGTTCTTCACGAACCTGGGCCGCGTGTACCGGGCCAAGGCGTACGAGCTGCCCGAGGCCGGGCGCGACGCCAAGGGCCAGCACGTCGCCAACCTGCTCGCGTTCCAGCCGGGCGAGAAGATCGCCCAGGTGCTCGACCTCAAGGACTACGAGCAGGCCGAGTACCTCGTGCTCGCCACCAAGCGCGGTCTGGTCAAGAAGACCCGTCTGACGGAGTACGACTCGAACCGCAGCGGCGGCGTCATCGCCATCAACCTGCGCGAGGACGAGGAGGGCCGTCCGGACGAGCTCGTCGCGGCCCGCCTGGTCGACTCGACGCAGGACGTCATCCTCGTCTCGCGGCGCGGCCAGTCCGTGCGGTTCACCGCGAACGACGACGCGCTGCGCCCGATGGGCCGGGCGACCAGCGGTGTCACGGGCATGAAGTTCCGCGACGCCGACGACCTGCTCGCGATGGACGTCGTGCGCGAGGACGCGTTCCTGTTCACCGTGACCGAGGGCGGCATCGCCAAGCGCACCGCGCTCACGGTCGAGAACTACCGCCAGCAGGGCCGCGGTGGCCTGGGCATCAAGGTCGCGAACCTGCCCGAGGCGAACGGCGACCTCGTGGGCGCGCTCGTGACCGACCCCGACGACGAGGTGCTCGTCATCATGGAGCGCGGCAAGATCGTGCGGTCCGCGACGTCCGAGGTGAACGCGACCGGTCGCACGACCCAGGGCGTCATCTTCGCGAAGCCCGACGCGAACGACCGGATCATCGCCGTCGCCCGAAACAGCGAGCGACACCTCGAAGAGGATGGCGGTACCGTGGGCGAGAACGTGCCCAACCCCGACGTACCGGACCCGGACGGGTCGGTGCCTGACAGCGGCGACCGACCCGCGGAGGACTGATGAGTGACACGCCCCCCTCGATCCCCCCGCGCAAGCGACCCACGCCGCCCGTGACGGGCGGCAACGGCCGCGCGAGCGACAAGGGAGGCTCGGTGCAGGCCGCCGAGCACGACGCCGGCGGCAGCTCGTGGGCGTCGATCGGGAGCAGCGACGGCGCCACCCCGCCGACGTACTCGGTCGACGTCCGCAGCAGCGCGACGACGTCCTCGTCGACGGGACGCACGTCGGTCCCGTCGGGTCCGCGGTCGGACGACCGGCCACGGACCCCGGCGGCAGAGCAGGCCCAGGCCCAGGCCCCGCTCCCCGCCCCGGCGGCGGGTGACGGGCACCCGGACGACGAGCCGTCGCCCCTGGTCACGGCAGTCGACGCCACGACCGTCTGGCTGAAGAAGGCGGCGGGGGTCACGGGTTCCGGGCTCTCCAGGGCGTACTCTCAGCTGACCCGACCCCGCACCGAGGACGCCCCCATGACCACGACGCCGACGACCGCCGGTGCCGCTACCGCAGAGCGCGTTGCGCCGCGGTCCTCGGCCCCCGTCACCGGAGCGACCCCGCGCCCTGCGACGGGCCGCATCCCCACCGTGGGCGGCGGTCCGCGCCGCGTCCGCCTCGCGGTCTCCCGCGTCGACCCCTGGTCGGTGATGAAGCTCGCGTTCCTGCTCTCGGTGGCGATCGGGGTCATGATCGTCGTCGCGGCGATCGTGGTGTGGTTCACGCTCGACAGCCTGCAGGTGTTCTCGCAGCTGGACGGGCTCGTCCGCCAGGTCGTCGGCCCCGAGAGCCCGGTCGACATCCTCGCGTACGTCTCGTTCGAGAAGACCGTGTCGGCCGCCACGCTGGTGGGCGTCATCGACGTCTTCCTGCTGACGGCTCTCGCGACGATCGGCGCGTTCCTCTACAACATCGTGGCGGCGCTCGTCGGTGGCGTGACCGTGACGATGACCGACGAGTGACCCCTTCCGGGTCTCGTCCGGGACTCCCCCGCGGGCCGGTGACCGCCGGTTTGGGCGCGACGCCCCGGCTGGGGTAGTCTCGACCGTCGCGCCCACCGGTGCTGATCCCCCGCCAGGGATCGATCCGGTGGACGCGTTAAGGGCCTATAGCTCAGACGGTTAGAGCGCTTCCCTGATAAGGAAGAGGTCACAGGTTCAAGTCCTGTTAGGCCCACGCTGCTGGTACGCAGCCTCGTACCGCGGAATGCCGGCACCCACCCGAACCGGGGGATCCGATGAAGAAGCTCCTGCTGCTGGCCGCGCTCGCGGCCGTCGGTTACGTCGCCTGGCAGAAGTACGCGGAGGACCGTGACGAGCGGGACCTCTGGGCCGAGGTCACCGACACCTTCGAGTGACGCGGGCCCACCCGGGGCCATGGCGCAATTGGTAGCGCACCTGCTTTGCAAGCAGGGGGTTAGGGGTTCGAGTCCCCTTGGCTCCACGTCGCCGGACGGCGCAGGACCTCGTGTCCTGCGCCGTTCCGCGTCCTGGCGTGAGGTCGGCCGCGGCGGTTCACCAGACGGCGAACGTCGCCCAGATGTTCTTGGTCCGCTCGGTCGAGTACCAGCCGACGTCGAGCGACAGCTGGCGCGCCAGGTGCAGGCCGAGCCCGCCCGCGCCCGTGATGCGGGCGCCCGCATAGACGGGCTCCGACTCGGGGTCGTGGTCCGCGACGTCGATCAGCCACTGGTCCTGCGAGCGGGACAGCGTGACGATCGTCGGCGGCAGGCCGTGCGTGAGCGCGTTGGCGGCGAGCTCCGTGGCGATGAGGACGAGCTTGTCCGGGGTCGCCTCGAGGTCCTGGCGGGCCACGGTGCTCCCGGCGCCGATCTCGCCCGCCAGCTCGTGACGCAGCGTGCGCAGCTGGGCGGTCGAGGCCAGCGCCCACTCGCGGACGGGCGTGAACCCCTCGGGCGGCCGGCTCACGGGCAGGCCCGCGTCCGCGTCCGAGAGCACCAGCCGGTCGCTCCTGCCATCCGTCACGTCGCCTCCCCGGTCGTCACGCACCGAGCCTCACAGCCCGTGCCTCATCCTGCATCCTGAGTCGTGGCGGGACGTGGAAGA
Source organism: Cellulomonas avistercoris (assembly GCF_014836445.1). Lineage (GTDB taxonomy): Bacteria > Actinomycetota > Actinomycetes > Actinomycetales > Cellulomonadaceae > Cellulomonas > Cellulomonas avistercoris. The sequence continues at coordinate 77,167 of NZ_JACSQV010000008.1, read as the reverse complement.
AAAGAGCGTGCCGTCCCCGGCACGCAGCGGGCACCCTCCTGACGGCCCGGCGGACAACCGCGCCGCGCCTCCCGCACCCGGTGACCCCGGGTCGACCGTCCCGAGGAGGGATGTCATGACCAGCACGTTCCCCGTCGAGCTGCGCGGCGCGACCGCGCCCACGCTGATGTGGGCGCACGAGCACGACGTCGAGCCGGCCGCGCTGCAGCAGCTGCGCAACATCGCGTCCCTCCCGTGGGTGCACGGGGTCCGGGTCATGCCGGACGTGCACCTCGGCAAGGGCGCGACGGTGGGCTCGGTCATCGCGATGCGCGACGCGGTCTCCCCCAACGCGGTGGGCGTCGACATCGGCTGCGGGATGATCGGCGTCCGGACGTCCCTGACCGCGTCGGACCTGCCCGACGACCTGCACGCGCTGCGGACGGCCGTCGAGGCGCGGATCCCGGTCGGGTTCCGGTCGCACGACGAGGCCGTGGACCTGCGGCGCCTGCGGCCGATCGGCGCTCGGGCCCGCACGGCCGAGGCGCTGGCGGGCGCGGAGGCCTTCTGGGCGCGCTTCGACGGCCTGAGCCCGCGGGTCCGGGACCTGGAGACGCGGGCACGCCGGCAGCTGGGCTCGCTGGGTGGCGGCAACCACTTCCTCGAGGTCTGCCTCGACCAGGACGACGTCGTGTGGCTGCAGCTGCACTCCGGGTCGCGGAACATCGGCAAGTCGCTCGCCGAGGTGCACGTCGCCGTCGCCAAGGACCTGCCGCACAACCAGGGCCTCGTCGACCGGGACCTTGCCGTCCTGCTGGCCGGGACCCCGCAGATGGACGCCTACCTGCACGACCTGTGGTGGGCCCAGGAGTACGCGGCGCGCTCCCGGGCGGTGATGATGACGCTGTTCGTCGACGCCGTGCGGGCGACGTTCGCGGGACGTGAGGTGACGTTCGAGGAGGTCGCGAACGTGCACCACAACTACGTCACGACCGAGCACATCGACGGTGCGGACCTCGTCGTCACCCGCAAGGGCGCGATCCGGGCCGGTGCCGGCGACCTCGGGCTCATCCCGGGGTCGATGGGCACGGGCTCGTACATCGTGCGGGGTCTGGGCAATCCGGTGTCGTACTGGTCGGCGTCCCACGGCGCGGGGCGGCGCATGTCGCGCAACGCGGCCAAGCGGACGTACACGCTCGACGACCTGGCGGAGCAGACCGCGGGCGTGGAGTGCCGCAAGGACGCCGGGGTGCTCGACGAGATCCCGGGCGCCTACAAGGACCTGGACGCGGTGATCGCCGCCCAGGAGGACCTCGTGGAGGTGGTCGCCCGGCTGCGCACGATCGTGTGCGTGAAGGGCTGACAGCGCGCTGACCTGCGCAGACGCCGTCCCCGGCGGGCCTGTGAGCCCAGGCTCGCCGGGGTCCGGCCCCCGATCACCGCGGCATCGTGTACAGTCGTCACTGCGTCATGCCGCGCGAACACCTCCGCGGCGCACTTCGGGCCTCAGCATCGAAGCGAGGACCATGCGCACCCGGCAGCTCGCTGCCGGTCAGGATCAGGATCTCCGCCCAACCGGGTGCGGAGCGGAAGAGCAGAGAACATCACACACACCATCTTCGAGCGTCCCTCAGCCGTAGCAACGGCGAGCGTGACCTCCGGACCGGCCGCCGTATGGCGCCCTGCCGATGACGACCTGTGGGTCGGCACCGTCGGTGGCGAGTACGCCGGCCTGATCGTCCGACACCCCGACGGCTTCCATGCCCACGACCGCTGGACGCGGCACGTGGGTGTGGCCCCGACGTTCGACCGTGCGACGTGCCTCCTGGCACCGGCCCGCACGAGCTCATCCCGAGCGCGTCGTACGTCGACCCTCCATCGTCTGCGCCCCTCGGGGCGCGGCAACCGGCGCCGCACCAGCGTGCCGGCAGGCTCTACGAAAGAAGACACCATGGCCACCGGCACCGTTAAGTGGTTCAACGCTGAGAAGGGCTTCGGCTTCATCGCCCCCTCGGACGGCTCCGCTGACGTCTTCGCGCACTTCAGCGCGATCGTCTCCACGGGCGGCTTCCGCACGCTCGAGGAGAACCAGCAGGTCGAGTTCGAGGTCACGCAGGGCCCCAAGGGCCTGCAGGCGTCGGACATCCGTCCGCTCTGACCACGAGCACCCCGAAGGCCGCGCAGCGACTCGCTGTGCGGCCTTCGTCGTCCCTGCCCGAGCTGGGGTCGCGTCATCGGCGAACGCCGCGCCGGGCCCTTTCGACGACATCCGCGAGGACGTCGTCGGTGTAGACCGGCACGGGCTCGTCGGTGACGGCGCCCTCCTCGAGGGTCGCCCAGTGCCAGTGGGGGCGCACGTCCGCGGTCGCCGCGTCCTCGTGCAGCCGCAGGTCGAGCACGACCGCGTAGCGGTACCCGAACCGGCGCTGCACGGCCTGGGCGACCGCGAGGTCCGCCGCCCCGGGCGCGGCGCCGGCGGCGTCGGCCGTCAGCTCGACCAGCAGCAGGTTGTGCTCGGGGCCGAGCCTGCCGCGCTGGTGCACGATCAGGTGGGGCGGTCGCACCGTGGGCCCGTCGAGGCGCACGGAGGCCTCCAGCACCATGCCGGAGCGGTCGTAGTCGGCGTCGACGTCCCACGACTTCTCGATGGTGCCCTGCAGGGCCCACCCGAGGTGGAACGCGATCGTCCGTTCCGACGGCCGGCTCGTGCCGGCGGAGGGAGCGACGAGCGTCCACTCGTCGACGAGCGTCGTGGTGAGTGCGATACGCACGCGGGACTGCAGGTCGGCGAGCAGCATGACGGGACGCTACTCCCGGACGTGCCCCAGCGGGCAGGACGTCCGGGAAGAGTGCGTCACACCGTCACCGCATGCCGAGCTGCTCCCGCAGCGGCGCGAGGCCCTCGATGGTCACGTCGAGACGCAGCTCGTCGCGGCGGGCGTCCCAGTCGGCGCGGTCGAGGACGAACAGCTGGCTGTCGACCGGGCCGTCCTCGCGCGCCTGGTGCAGCACGCCGTTGGGGCGGTAGCCGATCTTGCGGCTGACCCCCGACGATCCCGGGTTGTCGACGAACGCCGAGCTCGTCGCATGGAGCGCGTCGAGCCCCTCGAACAGCAGGTGCAGCACGAGCAGCCGCATGCGCGTGCCGACGCCGCCGTGCTGGTGACGCAGGCCCAGCCACGAGCCCGTCTCCGCGGTCCGCGTGACGAGGAAGTCCTTGGCGTACAGGCCCTGCATGCCCAGCGGCTGCCCGTCACGGACCACCGCGAGCTCGATCGCCCAGTCCGCCGGGGTCGTGCGCTGGCGCAGGCCCCACTGGTACGTCATGACGCTGCGCGCGACCTGCACGGGCGTGCCGCGCGTCCACGGGACGAGGAACGGCATGTAGTCCGGGGCGTGGACGCCCTGCGCGGCGAGCCGGGCCACGTCGAGGAGCATGCGGTCGTCGGGTGCGCGGAGCTCGAGGTCGCCGCACGTGACCCGCAGGCCCGTCAGGGGCCAGATGTCGGCGTCGGAGAGGTCGGCGTCGGGCGGCGGGGGGAGGAGGCTGTCGCTCACTCCCCGCAGCGTTCCGGTCACGCCGTCACGCGTCAACACGTGACGGCGCCCCGACGCGGGTGGGCACGCGACGAGGGCGTCGCGCGCAACACGCGACGCCCTCGTGCGGCGTCCGACCGCCCCCGCGTCGGACGCCCGGCCCCGGGGGGGCCCGCGCCGCGGGCGGCGCGCCCAACCCGCGCCGCCCGCGGGCGGCGGCCGCCCGCCCCCGCGGCGGACGCCCGGCCCCGGACGGGCGCAGCGGGGCGCCCGTCCGGGTGGTGGATCGGTCCCGATCCGGCGACGTCGGGGGTCGAGCCGGACCGGGACCCGTCTGTGGTTACCCTGCCGCGGGTTACCCTGCCGCGCAGGTCGTGCCGTTCACCGCGAACGACGTCGGGGCCGGGTTCTGGCCGGTGTGCGAGCCGTTGAACCCGAGGTCGACCGACGCGCCGGGTACCAGCGTGGTGTTCCACGCCGCCCCGGTGGCCGTGACCTTGGTGCCGGTCTGCGCCCACGTCGCGCTCCAGCCCTGCTGGAGCTGCTGCCCGGCCGTGAGGTCGAACGTGAGCGACCAGGTCAGGGGCGTCGAGCCGGTGTTCTTCAGCCGCACGGAGGCGGTGAAGCCCGTGCTCCAGCTGTTCGCCGAGTACGTGACGGCGCAGGTGGCGGGTCCGGAGGTCGGGGTGGGCGTGGGCGTCGGGGTGGGCGTGGGCGTGGGGGTGGGGGTAGGCGTCGGGGTGGCCGTCGGCGTCGGGGTGACCGTCGGCGTCGGGGTGGCCGTGGGCGTCGGGGTGACCGTGGGCGTCGGCGTCGGGTCCACCGTGCCGGGGACCGTGCCCCACAGCAGCGTGCTGCCCTCGTGGAGGGTGATGCCCTTGGTCTTCACGGGGTCGCCCGTGGCGGGCAGCCCGGTGAACGACGGGTCGTTGGTGGCGTCCCACTGCAGCGTGCCCTGCACGCGGAACTGGATCTCGCGGCGGTGCTGCGACTGGCCGCCGGGGTGGATGTTCTGCCCCGCGCAGCCGATCTCCGCGTAGTACAGCGAGCCGGACGCGTGCTTGATCGCGGCGGGCTGGCTGCCGCACTCGGTGTAGTTCGTCGAGACGGACAGGCTCGAGGCGGGGACGCCCTCGTCGAGCGTGAACCAGTACCGGATCGAGGCGTTGGTCAGCGACCGGGCCGGGAAGGCCGAGCGGTTGCGGATGATGGCCTTGACCTCGGTGAACGCGCCGGACTGCGGCTGGTTGAGCTTCGCCTCGACGAAGAACTGGTCCTGGTCGGGCCGCTCCGCCGTGGGGAAGCCGGCCAGCGGCGTGCCGCCGTACTCGCCCGCCAGGTAGGCCAGCGCACTGGTGAAGCCGGCGTTGTAGTCGGTGGCGACCTCGTTGGCGACGTAGTCGCCGCGGTCGTCGGTGTAGGCGTCGTTGGCCGAGCCCGGGCCACCGACGAGAGCGCCGTACAGCACGTGCCGCGTCTCGACCGGGTCCTTGAGGGAGTCGAGCCACGAGCCGTGCGCCGTGCGGTGGTGCGGGTTCTTCGGCGGGTTGGCACCGAAGCCGACGACGTAGGAGGCCTTGCGCGGGTTGTCGCCCAGCGCGTAGTTGATCTGCCGGACGCCGAAGTCGTGGTACCGCGCCTTGCGGGTCGTGTCCGTCAGCCAGTCGGAGTAGACCAGCGCGACGAAGGAGGTGTTGGCCGCGTACCGCAGCGCGCCCCACGAGTCGAGCACGGCCATGCCGCCGGGGGAGTAGGTGACCTTGGCGCCGTTGACGCCGACGGTCCAGTAGTCGAGCCAGCGGTTGGCGTCGTCGACGTACTTCTGCTTGCCCGTCTCCATCGCCAGCAGCGCGTACGTGGCGTACGACTTGTCGTCCCACGCGACCGTCCACTTGTAGGACTTGGTCGTCGTCTGGTTCTCGTTGCTGAGCTTGTCGTACTCCGACTCGGCCTTCGTCAGGTACGTCGCGTCGCCCGTGGCCTTGTAGAGCCAGTAGGCGCCCCACACGAGCTCGTCCTGGTAGCCCGACCACGACTTGTAGAACGACTGGGCGTCGGTGACGCAGTCGGAGTACTTGCCGCGGTAGGTGTCGGCGAACGAGTACAGCTGCTTGGCGTGCGTCAGCAGGGTCGCGGAGTAGGCCGCGTCGGACGACTTGAAGACGATCGACGCGGACGCCATCGCGGCGGCCGTCTCGGCCGCGGCGTCCGAGCCGGGGCACGAGGCGCTGATCTTGTACGACGGTCGGGCCATGGTCATGACCTCGGCGGGCCCCCACCACTTGTGGTCGTCGTCGCCCTTGCCGATCTGCACGTACAGCTCGTTGGGTGCGGTGTGGGCCTTGACGAAGTAGTCGTTGACGGCGCGCAGGTTGTCGCGCAGCTCGTCGGCCTGGCCGGCCTGGGTGTAGCCCGCGGGGCTCTCGATCGCGCCCCACGCGAGCATCGTGGCCGTGAAGGCCATCGGCAGGCCGAACTTCACGTGGTCGCCCGCGTCGTACCAGCCGCCCGTGAGGTCCTTGCCGACGTCCTTGCCGTCGTCCATGCCCGAGTCGCCGCGCCACGACACCGGGTAGTCGGCCGGGAGGTCGCCCGAGCGCTGCGCCTGGTAGAAGAACATCGACTTCTGGAGCGCCTCGGCGTAGTTGTACGCCGGCGCGGCCTGTGCCGCCTGCGCGGGGAGGGTGACGGCTCCGGCGACGACCGCGACGACGGCTGCGCCGGCCCACACCGCGCGGCTGCGCGCACGGCGGGCGGAGGTGCGAGGCATGGCACGACCCTTCAGACGGCGGACGAGCGCTGGTGGAGCGCTCCCACGGGCGCCGGACGCAGGGCGACGTCGACGTCGAACCTGGGTGGGGGCCCGCCGCTGATCGTGCTGACGCGGGACGCGGGCTGTCTACGTACGAAACATTTAGGCACGACGCAGCCCGGCCCTGGACCGTCGCTGGACGGGCCGGGGCCGGGCGATGCGTGCGGATCAGGCGGGGGAGTCGGTACCGCTCTGGGGCGTCGCCCCGTCGTCGAGCTTCTTGGGGGTCGAGCGGCGCGTGGCCTTGCGGGCCGTCTCCTGCGCCGCCTGGCCGGCCTCCTTGGCCTTGTCACCGAGGTCCTCGGTCGCCTGCGCGACGGCCTCGGCGGCCTCCCGGCCCTTCGCGACGGCCGTGCCCGCTGCCTCACCGACGGCGTCCGCGGCGTCACCGACCGCGGTCTGCGCGCGCGCCTTGAGCGACTCGCCGCCGATCGGGTCGGCGGGCTCCCACGGCTCGGCCCACGGGTCCGTCGTCGAGCGCGAGCGCATCCAGGCGAACGCCGCGGCGCCCGCACCGGCGAGGCCGGCGACGATCCAGAACACCTTGGCGCCCGAGCCCTTGCGGTCAGCCTTGGCGGCCTCCTTGGCGGCCTTCTTGGCGGCCTTCGCGAGCTTCTTGGAGTGCTTGCCGGCATGGCCGGCGGCGACCGTCGCGGCGACCTCCGCCTGCGCACCGGCCTTCGACGCCGCCTCGTTCACGGCCGCGACGAGCCGGGGGATCAGCTCGTCGACCAGCTTGTCGTGCGCGGTGTCGATCGCAGGGGTCGCCATGCGCGCCGCCTTCTCGACCTGGGGAGCCGCGTTCTTGACGCTCTCCTTGTACAGGTGGTCCACGTGGGGCAGCAGCCAGGCCACGAACGCCTCGACCCGTGGCGTCGTCCACTCCTTGGCGTGCCCCGCGGCGTCACCGGCCCGGCCGGCGGCATCCTTCGCGCCGTCGGCGAGCGAGGCGCCGAGGACGGCCGCCTGTGTCTTGAGGCGTTCGGTGTCCACGTCGATCTTCGGACGATGGGTCATGTGCCACTCCCGCGCTGTCTCGGCTTGGTCTCGGCTGGTCTCGACTGGTCGTGCGACGTCCTGACCTCACACTCTGCCACTGTCCGTGCCGTCGCGCCCGGTGCACGCCGGTGGTTCGCCCGGGGCGAATCCCACGTGTGCCGGGGCGCGCCGTCGGTACCGGGTGCCAGACTGGACCCATGTTCGCGACCATCCACACGTCAGCCGGTGACATCCGGGTCGAGCTCTTCGAGAACCACGCGCCGCGCACCGTCGAGAACTTCGTCGGCCTCGCGCAGGGCACCAAGGAGTGGACCGACCCGTCCACCGGCGCACCCCGTACCGACCCGCTGTACTCGGGCGTCGTGTTCCACCGCGTCATCCCCGACTTCATGATCCAGGGCGGCGACCCGCTCGGGAACGGCCGCGGCGGCCCGGGCTACCAGTTCGACGACGAGATCCACCCCGAGCTCACGTTCTCCGAGCCCTACCTGCTCGCGATGGCGAACGCGGGCAAGCAGCTCAACCCCGTGACGGGCAAGGTCGGCGGCACCAACGGCTCGCAGTTCTTCATCTCCGTCGCCGCCACGACGTGGCTCAACGGCAAGCACACGATCTTCGGCAAGGTCGCGGACGAGGAGAGCCGCAAGGTCGTCGACGCGATCGCCTCGACGCCGACGCGCCCCGGCGACCGCCCGGTGCAGGACGTCACGATCACGTCCATCACGGTGGAGGGCTGACATCAGCGTCCCTGACGTGCCGGGCGGCCCCTTCGCGGGGTCGCCCGGCCTCCCGGGCGGGGAGCAGGCGCCCGTGTGCCCGCGCCACCCCGACCGGGTGTCCTACGTCCGGTGCCAGCGGTGCGGCCGCCCGGCGTGCCCCGAGTGCCAGCGGCCCGCGGCGGTGGGCGTGCACTGCGTCGACTGCGTCGCCGAGGCGGCGCGCACGTCGCCCCAGGCGCGCACGATCCTGGGCGGGCGGGCCCGCGCCGGGCGCCCGGTCGTCACGCTGACGATCATCGGGCTGTGCGCGGTGTCCTACCTGCTGCAGCTCGTCGTGCCGGGGTGGACCTCGCGCTGGGCGTTCAGCCCGGTCGCCGGCGCCTTCGAGCCGTGGCGCTTCCTCACCGCCGCGTTCCTGCACTCGCCCGGCCAGGTCTTCCACATCCTGTTCAACATGTTCGCGCTGTGGATGGTCGGCCCGTACCTCGAGTCGACGCTCGGCCGCGCGCGGTTCGCCACGCTGTACCTGGTCAGCGCCCTGGGCGGCTCGGTGGGGGCGGTGCTGCTCGCACCCGCGACCGACTCGTGGACCACCGCCATGGTGGGCGCCTCGGGTGCCGTCTTCGGCATGTTCGGGGCCGTCCTGGTCGTGCTGCGGCGCACGGGACGCGACGCGGGCTCCATCATCGGGATCCTCGTCCTCAACGGCGTCCTCGGCTTCGTCCTGCCGGGCATCGCGTGGCAGGCGCACCTCGGCGGGCTGGTCGTCGGGGCGCTCCTCGGCGCCGCCTACGCCTACGCACCGCGCGACCGCCGCGCCCTGGTGGGCTGGGCCGCGCCCGCCGCGCTCCTGGTCGTCCTGCTCGGCGCGACGTGGGCGATGTACACGGCCTACGGCCTCGTGTGACCTCGCCGGCGGGGGCCGGCGGGCCCCTCCCCAGAGTTACTCACACCTGTGGAATTACAACGGTGTAGTTTTCCACAGGTATGTGCACCGCCTGTGGACGACCAACGGGGCCCGTTGTGGACGAGGCTGTGGGTGGCGAACCAGCTGGACCTCGACCCGGGCCCCGCGCGGTGCGTCGTGCGGGGGTGGTGCGGGGAGTGCTCAGCGCCAGCGCGTGAGCATGCCGAAGCCGACGATGATGATCGTGAAGCCGACCGCGAGGTTCCACTGACCGATGCCGGGGACCGGGTAGGCCGCTCCGGGGGACAGGTACGTGACGACGAGCCAGAGGAGCCCGAGGATCATCAGCCCGAGGGACACGGGCAGGAACCAGCGCGGGAGAGGCTTCGGTGCGGAAGCCTTGGACGGCGGCGGGGTGTACGTCGCCTTCTTGCGCGACTTGGACTCGGGCACGGGCGTGGCTCCTGTCTGCGACGGTGCGGTGAGCAGGGGCGGCTTCGTCGTCACCGGGACCGTCGGTACGGTGGGCCGTCCGGGTGCCCCTGGTGTCGTCGACCTGCGGACCGGTGTCGGCGTGCGCCGAACGTGACCTAGCGTAGTGCTGTCGTCCCGCCGCCCGTGCGGACGTCGCGGAGGGAGGCCCCATGGCATCGCCTGCCGCCGTGCGCGCGCCCCGCACCCGCCGCCAGAGCCTCGGCCGCGGTGCGGCCTCGGTGGGCCTGGTGCTCGGGCTCTCCGGCCTGATGTTCACGGTCAACGCACGCAGCACCGCCGACGACGCCGAGCGCCACCCGCAGGACCTGCGCGAGCTCACGCAGAAGCAGGCGCTCACGGTCGAGCGCCTGTCGGGCGAGGTCGACGAGCTGCGCTCGCAGGTGGAGAGCCTCACCGCGGAGCAGAACACGCTCGCGGGCCGCCCGTCGGTGACCGCGCCCGCCGGCGACCTCGTCGAGGGCGGTTCGGTGCCCGTCGCCGGGCGCGGCCTGACGGTCACGCTCGACGACGCTCCCGTCGACGTCCGGCGCGAGGACATGAACCCGGACCTGCTCGTCGTCCACCAGCAGGACATCCAGTCGGTCATGAACGCCCTGTGGGCCGGTGGTGCGGAGGCGATGGGCCTCATGGACCAGCGGGTCGTCTCGACCACGGGCGTCCAGTGCCAGGGCAACGTGCTGCGGCTGCACGGTCGCATGTACTCCCCGCCGTTCGTCATCACGGTCATCGGCGACCCCGAGCGCCTGCGGGCCGCGCTCGAGACTGACACCGCCGTGCGCAGCTACGTGCGTGACGCGGGTGAGCTGGGGCTCGGCTGGAGCGTCGAGGACCGCGCGAGCGTCGAGCTGCCCGCGTACTCCGGCGCGACCGAGCTGAGCTGGGCCCGCGTGCCCGACGACGTCGAGGTCCTGCCCGGCCTGCCGGCCCGCGCGGCCGACGAGCCCGTCCCGGCAGCCGCGGGTGGCGCCGCCCCGGTCGCGGAGCGCGACCTGTGAGCACGTCCCGCGTCGCCACGCGCCCGCCCGCCCACGCCCGCACCGCGGGCAGGTCGCGCGCCTCGTGGGTCGCGTACGGCGTGATCGGCGTGATCGGCGAGCTGCTCATCACCGTCGGGGTCCTGCTGCTCGGCTTCCTCGTGTGGCAGCTGTGGTGGACGGACGTCGAGGGCAACGCCGTGCAGGCCGAGATCGTGCGGGAGATGGACTTCGCGCCGCCGCCGGCCGCGCCGGCGGGCGAGGGTCCGAAGGTCGCGGAGCCACGTCGGGACGAACCGCCGGTGATGGACGAGCCCGAGCACGCCGTCTCGTTCGCCCACCTGCTCGTGCCCCGGTGGGCCGGTGAGCAGGAACGACCCATCTCGCAGGGCACCGACCGCCCGACCGTGCTCGACGTGCTCGGCATCGGCCACTACGAGGGCACCGCGATGCCGGGCGGCATCGGCAACTTCGCGCTCGCCGGGCACCGCGTCACGTACGGCAAGCCGTTCAACCGCATCGAGGAGCTGCAGGTCGGCGACCCGCTCGTGGTGCGCACCGCGGACACCTGGTACGTCTACAAGGTCACCGGGACCGAGGTCGTCATGCCCGCCGACGTGCGCGTCATCGCCCCCGCGCCCAACCAGCCGGGCGTCGAGCCGACCGAGCGCGTCATCACGCTGACGACCTGCCACCCCATGTTCTCCGCACGCGAGCGGTACATCGTCCACGGCGTGCTCGACTACTGGGCGCCGGTGACCGACGGCACGCCCGCCGAGCTGCTCGGGTGACCCGGTGAGCCGCGGGGCGGTGACCGGGTGATGACCGCCAGGCGGGACCGGGCTGGGCGCACGACGACGGGAGGCTCATGATGTACGGATGGTTGTGGCGGCACCTGCCGGGCCCGACGCTCGTGCGCCTGCTGATCGCGGCCCTGCTCGCCGCGGGCGTCCTCGTGGCGTGCTTCCTGTGGGTGTACCCGGCGATCGCGCCGTTCATGCCCTTCAACGAGACCACGGTGGGTGAGGGATGACGCGGATCCTCGTCGTCGACAACTACGACTCGTTCGTCTACACGATCGTCGGCTACCTCGACCAGCTCGGGGCGAAGACGGAGGTCGTGCGCAACGACGCCGTGCCGCCGCCGGCCGAGCGCGCCGGGTACGACGGCGTGCTCGTGTCGCCCGGCCCCGGCACGCCGGCCGACGCGGGCGCGAGCATCCAGGTCATCCGCGACTGCGCCGCCGCCGGGACGCCGATGCTGGGCGTGTGCCTGGGCCACCAGGCGCTCGGCGAGGTGTTCGGCGGCACCGTGACGCACGCACCCGAGCTCATGCACGGCAAGACGAGCCCCGTGGAGCACGACGGCCAGGGCGTCCTCGCCGGCCTGCCTGCGCCGTTCACGGCGACGCGGTACCACTCGCTGGCCGTCGTCGACGGCACGTTCTCCGACGAGCTGGTCGTCACCGCGCGCACCAACGGCATCATCATGGGCCTGCAGCACCGCGAGCTGCCGCTGCACGGCGTGCAGTTCCACCCCGAGTCCGTGCTCACCGAGGGCGGCCACCGCCTGCTGGCCAACTGGCTGCAGGTGTGCGGCGCGACGGACGCCGTCGAGCGGTCGCACGGGCTGCACCCGCTCGTCCGCCTCTGACGGCAGCGGGTCCGCGACCCGACGCACGAACGCCCCCGGCCGGTCGGCCGGGGGCGTTCGTCGTGAGGGCGTCAGCCGTCCCTGTTGCCGTTGGGGGGCGCCGAGGCCGAGGGCGTCGGGCTGTTGCCGCCGCCGCCCGCGGCGCGCGCCACACGCAGCTTGACCTGCTGCTCCTTGGCGATCTGGGTGCCACCGCTGGGGTCGGACGACACGACCGTGCCGGGCGGGTCGTCGGACTGCACGTCCTCCCGCACGACGTTCGTCAGCCCCACCGCGGCCAGGGCCGCGACCGCCTGCTCGTAGGACATGCCGCGCAGGTTCGTCGGCACGGTGGCGGTGCTCGGGGGCTCCGCGACGCCGAGGTTGATCGTGGTGCCCTGCGGCACGATGTCGCCCTCGGCGCGGTTCTGCGAGACCACGTTGCCCTCGGGCTCGGTGGACTCGACGCCCGTGGAGTTCACGCGCAGGCCGACCGCGGCGAGCTCCTCGGTCGCGACCTCGATGTTCTTGCCCGTCACGTTGGGGACCACGACGTTGCCCGACGCGACGAACAGCGTGACGGTGGACCCGGCCTTGACAGCCGCGTCGGCGGCGGGCTCAGTCTTGGTGACACGGCCCTTCGCGATCGTCGGGTGGTCCTCGTACTGGCGGGTCGGCGACACCGCGAGTCCCGCGTCCTCAAGGATCTGGACAGCCTCGGCCTCGGTCTTGTCGGTGACGTTCGGGACCTTCACCTCGCCCGGGCCGGTCGAGATGTAGACCGTGACCTCGGTCTCCTGGTCCACCGTGGTGCCCTCGGGCGGGTCGGTGCGGGTCACGAGGCCCGCGTCGAGGTCGCTGGCCTCCTGCGCCGGTGTCGGGAGCAGGTCCGCCCCCCGGATGAGGTCGAACGCCTCGTCCTGCGGCAGCCCGGTGACGGCGGGCACGTCGACGGTGGTCTCGACCTCCGCGTCGTTGCCCTGCATGAGCGCGAACACGATGCCGCCCACGGCGAGCACCGCGATGGCCGCGAGGACCCAGATGAGCCAGGGGCGCTTCTTCTCCTCCTCGTCCTCCGGCTGCTGCGGGTCGGTCGTCGCGAGGCCCGTCGCACCCCACGGCGCGGTCGCGGGCGGCATGGCCTGCGTGGTCGCGACCGGCGGCGCCATGACCTGCGTGGTGTCGCCCGACGGGACAGCCGCCATGGCGGCGCCGACGGTCGGGGCGCTGACCTGCCCGCCGCGCAGCACGGCCTCGAGGTCCGCGCGGAACTCCGCCGCGGTCGAGTACCGGGCGTCACGGTCCTTGGCCAGCGCCTTGAGCGTGATGCGGTCGAGCGTCTCGGGCAGGTCGGAGGCGATCGAGCTGGGCACGGGGGGGATCTCCCGCACGTGCTGGTACGCCACCGCCACGGGGGAGTCGCCGACGAACGGCGGGCGGCCCGTGAGCAGCTCGAACAGCAGGCAGCCGGTGGAGTACAGGTCGGAGCGCGTGTCGACCTGCTCGCCGCGCGCCTGCTCGGGGGACAGGTACTGCGCCGTGCCGATGACGGCCTGCGTCTGCGTCATCGTCGCGGCGGAGTCCGCCACGGCGCGCGCGATGCCGAAGTCCATGACCTTGACGGCGCCGGTGGGCGTGATCATGACGTTCGCGGGCTTGATGTCGCGGTGGACGATGCCCGCGTGGTGCGAGTACTCGAGCGCCGACAGCACACCGGCCGTGATCTCGATGCCCTCGTCGATGGGCACGGCGTGGCCGTCGCGCAGGATGTCCCGCACGGTGTGGCCCTCGACGTACTCCATGACGATGAACGGCACGTGCGCGACGTTGCCCGAGGGCTCGGTGAAGACGTCCTCGCCGGTGTCGTAGACAGCCACGATCGCCGGGTGGTTGAGGGCGGCCGCCGACTGCGCCTCACGGCGGAACCGGGCCTGGAAGGAGGGGTCGCGGGCCAGGTCCGAGCGCAGGATCTTGATGGCGACGGTGCGTCCCAGGCGCGTGTCGTGCCCGATGTGCACCTCGGCCATGCCGCCGCGGCCGATGAGCTCGCCGACCTGGTACCTGCCGGCGAGGATGCGCGATCCGTCGTCCACCACTAGGAGTCCTTCACTTCCGTCGGTCGCGGGCCGCCGGCGCGTGCCGGGGCTCCGTCTGCCGCCGGGACGGACGTGCCGTCCCGGGTCGGTTCTGCGGCGATCATCCCACCTGGTGGGCCGCCACGAGGGTACTCGGCGGCCAGCAGGCCGACGGTCGAGCCGTCCGGGCCGGAGCCCAGGAGCCGGTCGGCCAGCGCCGCGCCCAGCAGGGCGACGAGCACCAGCACGAGCGCGACGAGCGGCAGCCGCAGGCGCCGCACCCACCCGACGGCGGCGGTCAGCACGCCGTCCGAGACGCGCTCGGCGGGCATCGCGTGGCGGTTGCGCCGCGTGCCCTCGTCGGCCGCGGGACGACCCGCGCGCTCACGACGCGACGGCGGGTACGACGGCGGCGTGTCGGGGCCAGCCGGAGCGCCGGCCGGGGCCGGCGTGTCCCGCGACGTCCGGGTCGTGGTGGCCGTGCGGCGCTCCTCGCGGGCGCGGGTCGGCTTGCTGACCAGTACCGCGACGCCCGACGGGGGTGTCTGCGGCATGAGCCGGTCGAGCAGGGCCGCGAGCTCCTCGCCGGACGCGGGGCGCTCGCTCGGCTCCTTGGACAGCAGCCGCAGCACCAGGGCCGCGAGCCGCTTGTCGACCGACGACGGCAGGGGCGGCACCGGGTCGTTGACGTGCGCGACCGCGATGTCGACCGCGGTCGGGCCGGTGAAGGGCCGCTTGCCCGCGAGCCCCTCGTAGGCGACGACACCGAGCGAGTACAGGTCGGACAGGGGCGTCGCGGGGCGTCCGACGGCCTGCTCGGGCGAGAGGTACTGGGCCGTGCCCATGACCATGCCCGTCGCCGTCATCGTCTTCTGGTCGGCGGCCAGCGAGACGCCGAAGTCGGTGATCTTCACCTTGCCGGAGCGCGCGATGAGGATGTTGCCGGGCTTGACGTCGCGGTGCACGACCCCGGCCAGGTGGGCCGCGTGCAGGCCGCGGGCCGTCTGGGCGAGCATCGGCAGCAGACGCCGCGGCGGCAGCACGGGCTCGCGCTCGAGCAGGTCGGAGAGCGGCTCGCCGACGACGAGCTCCATGACGAGGTACGCCGAGCCGTCCTGCTCGCCGTAGTCGAACAGCGCCGCGATGTGCGGGTGGTGCAGGGCGGCGGAGTTGCGCGCCTCGGTGCGGAACCGCTCGAGGAACCCGACGTCGCCGGCGAACTCGTCGCGCAGGACCTTGACGGCGACCGCGCGGGCGAGCGCGTCGTCGTTCGCCTCCCACACCTCGCCCATGCCGCCGACGGCGATACGGCGCAGCAGGCGGTAGCGGCCACCGCCCAGCGCGACACCCGGTGCGGTCCTCATGAGCCGAGCACCGCCTGGATCACGGCACGCGCGATGGGCGCGGCGATCGCGCCGCCGGTCGCCTCGTTGCCCAGGTTGCCGCCGTTCTCGACGATCACGGCGACGGCGACGCGGGGAGCCTCGGCCGGTGCGAACGCCGTGAACCACGCGTGCGGCGGCTGGCCCTCGACGGTCTGGGCCGTGCCGGTCTTGCCCGCGACCTGCACGCCGTCGATGCGGGCTGCGCGTCCGGTGCCGGACTCGACCACGCCCACCATCATCTGCGTCAGAGCGCTCGCCGTGCCGGAGGACACGGCGTCGGACAGCACCTCGGGCCGCGTCTGCGACACGACGGTGAGGTCGGCGGCGCGCACGGTCTCGACGAGGTACGGCGTCATGAGCCGTCCGCCGTTCGCGATCGCGGACGCCACCATCGCCATCTGCATGGGCGAGGCCTGCACGTCGCGCTGCCCGATCGCGGACTGCGCGAGCATCGCCGGGTCGAGCCCGGTGGGGAAGACCGACTCGACGACGGGCATCGGGACGGTCTGCTCGGGGTCGAGGAACCCGAAGCGCTCCGACTGCTCGCGCAGCGCGTCCTCGCCGAGGGTCAGGCCCAGGCTCGCGAACGCGGTGTTGCAGGAGATGCGCAGTGCCTCGGTGAGCGTGATCTCCTCGCCTCCGCAGCTGCTGCCGCCGAAGTTGCCGATCGTCGCGGTCGTCTGCGGCAGGGTGAGCTGCGTGGGGGACGGCACGAGGCTGTCGGCCGTGTACGACCCGGACTCGAGCGCCGCCGCGGCCGTGACCAGCTTGAACGTCGACCCGGGCGCGTACCGCTCCTGCGTCGCGTTGGACCGCAGGGGGTTGCCGGGCGCCTCCGCGAGGGCCCGGTACGCCGCCGCGGCCTCGCTCGTGGAGTGCACCGCGAGCTGGTTCGGGTCGAAGCCGGGCGTGGAGACCATGGCGAGGATCCGACCGGTGGAGGGCTCGATCGCCACGACGGCGCCGTTCTGGTCCCCGAGCCCGTCGCGCGCCGCCTGCTGCGCCGCCGGCAGCACGGTCGTCTCCACGGCCGCACCCTCGGGTCGCTTGCCCGTGAGCAGGTCGCGGATGCGCGTGAAGAACAGCTGGTCCGAGCGGCCGGTGAGCTGGTCGTTCTCGTACTTCTCGAGCTCGCTGCGACCGTTGGCGATCGAGTAGAAGCCCGTCACGGCCGAGTAGAGCTCGCCGTGCGAGTAGGTCCGCTGGTACCCGAACGGGTCGTCGACGGGGACGGACGCGGCGATGGCCTCGCCTCCCGCCACGATCGGGCCCCGCGCGTTGCCGTGCTCGCGGTACAGGGTGCGCACGTTGCGCCCGTCGGTGTTGAGCGACTCCGCCTGGAAGAACTGCACCCACGTGGCCGAGGCCATGAGGGCCACGAACATGACGAGGGTGATGGTCGCGAGGCGACGCAGGGGGGTGTTCATCGTGCCTCGCCTCCCTGTCGGTCGTCGTCCGGTCGGGCGTCCGCGTCCATGTGCTGGGTGGGGCTGTCGTCCGGCGCGGGGCCGTCCCCGGTGTCGAGGGACGTCGTGGTCGTCGACGTGCGGACCGGTGCGTCACCGACCACCACCGGGGTGCCGGCGGCGGGCGTGCCGGTGCGACCCGTGCTGCGTCCCGTGCCCACGGGCCGGGAGCGGCCCGGGGGCGAGAGCGGGACGCCGATGTCCGGCGTCGGGACGGCCCGCACCGCGGGCACCGGACGACGTGCCTCGTCCGAGATCCGCAGGAGCAGGGCGGCGATGACCCAGTTGGCGACCAGCGACGACCCGCCGTAGGCGAGGAACGGCGTCGTCAGGCCCGTCAGGGGGATGAGGCGCGTGACGCCCCCGACGACGACGAACAGCTGGAACGCCATGACGAACGACAGGCCGCCCGCGAGGAGCTTGCCGAACCCGTCGCGCACGCCGATCGCCGTCCGCAGGCCGCGGGACACCAGGATCGTGTAGAGCAGGAGGATCGCGAGCAGGCCCGTCAGGCCGAGCTCCTCGCCGAGGGCCGCGACGATGAAGTCGGAGTACGAGAAGGGCACGAGGTCGGGGCGTCCCTGGCCCAGGCCGGTGCCGAACAGGCCCCCGCTGGCCATGCCGAACAGGCCCGCGACGAGCTGCCCCGAGCCGCCCGGCGACCGGTTGTAGATGTCGGGGTCGAGCGCGTGGAGCCAGACGTCGAACCGCGCACCGACGTGACCGAACGTCGCGGCCGCCGCGGCGGCACCGCCGACGAACAGCACGAGGCCGATGACGATCCACGAGGTGCGCTCGGTCGCCAGGTACAGCACCGCGACGAACAGCCCGAAGAAGAGCAGCGACGTACCGAGGTCCCGCTGCAGGACGAGGACCACGAGGGACGCGGCCCACACCAGGATGATCGGGCCGAGGTCGCGCGCCCGCGGCAGCTGCAGGCCCAGCACGCGCTTGCCGGCGAGGGCGAGCGTGTCGCGGTGCGTCACCAGGTAGCCGGCGAAGAACACGGCCAGCGCGATCTTCGCGAACTCGGCGGGCTGCATGCCGACCGGGCCGACGCGCACCCAGATGCGTGCGCCGTTGATGGTCTGCCCGAGCCCGGGGACCAGCGGCAGGAGGATGAGCACGAGACCCGCGACCATCGCCGTGTACGTGTAGCGGCGCAGCGTGCGGTGGTCGCGCAGGAACCACAGGACCGCGATCGCGAGGGCCACGGAGATCGCGGTCCACGCGAGCTGGCGGTCCGCGATGTCCGCCTCGGACCGGCCGCGCTCGGCGTACGCGATGGAGATGCGGTAGATCATCGCGAGCCCGATGCCGTTGAGGGCGACGACGACCGGCAGGATCACGGGGTCCGCCCACGGCGCGCGCAGGCGCAGCACGACGTGCACCGCGAAGGCGAGCACCGTGGTCCCGACCGCGTACGCGATGACGTGCGGCGGCACGGAACCCGTCGCGCCGAGACCCGCGAGCACGTACCCGGCGATGCCGATGCCCAGCGCCGGGACGAGCAGCAGCAGCTCGGTCCCTCGCCCGGGCCGCACCCGGTGGGGCTGGACGCTGGCCATCACGAGGCGTGCGTCATCGCCGGCGTGCCGTGGGTCGGCGCACCGGCGATCGGCTCGGGGTCGTCCGCGGACGCGATCACGAGGGCGACGAGCTGTGCGGGGAGGGTGCCGCCGGCCGCGGCCGCCGTGGCGGTGGGCGCGGGCGACGGGGTGGGCGAGGGGGTCGGCGTCGGGACGGCCGACTTCGTCGGCTCGGGGTCGACCGCGCCGTCGGCGAGCATCTCGACCAGGCGTCGCGCCTCGTCGAGGGACCCCGCGGAGATCGTCTGCTCGACGCGCTCGCGCAGGTAGCCGGGCAGCTCCTCGACCTGGACGTCGGACGTCTCGACGAGCGACGCCAGCTCCACCGGGCCGAGGGACTGCGCGATGCCGCGGTAGATCGCGACGGTGCCGTCGGGCGCGCCGACGAAGTACTGCGTCTGCGTCCACAGGTACCCGCCGGCGAGGGCGGCGACCAGCGCGACGCCCACGGCGACCCACGTCAGCGCGAGGCCGCGCCGGCGGGGCGAGGGCTCGAGCGGCTCGTCCTCGTCCGTCGGGGCCGGCGTGTCCTCGGGAGGTGCGGGGGGCGCGTCGCCCGGCTCGTCGTCGTCGCCCGCCTCGTCCTCCGTGGTGGCGGAGCCGGAGCGGGCCTTGCGCGACAGCCACGCGGCACGGGCCGCCGGTCCGTCCGCGGCGGCCGAGGGGCGGTTGCGGCTGACGGCCGCGGCCCCGACGACCGCGCTGGCGGTCGACGGCATCGCGCCGTCCGCGAGGGTGTCGAGCTCGACGACGTCGGCGATGACGACGGTCACGTTGTCCGGTCCGCCGGCACGCAGCGCGAGCTGCACGAGCCGGTCCGCGCACGCGTCGACGTCCTCGATGTCGGCGAGCGTCTCGGCGATCGTCTCGGCCGAGACGTACCCCGACAGGCCGTCGGAGCACAGCAGCCACCGGTCGCCCGGGCGTGCCTCGCGGACCGACAGGTCCGCCGTCACGTCGCTGTCGAAGTCCCCGAGCACGCGCATGACGACCGACCGCTGCGGGTGGTGCTCGGCCTCCTCGGGCGTGATGCGGCCCGTGTCGACCAGGTGCTGGACGAACGTGTGGTCCGTGGTGACCTGCGTGAGCGTGCCCTCGCGGAACAGGTACCCCCGCGAGTCGCCCAGGTGCACCATCGCGAGCTTGTTGCCGGCGCGCAGGATCGCGGTGACGGTCGTGCCCATGCCGGCGAGGTCGGGCTCGGCGTCGCTGCGCGCGATGATCTCGGAGCGCGCGTCGTCCAGAGCCGTCTCGAGCTCGTCGAGCGCGTCGTCGGGGCCGTGCGACTCGCCGTCGAGCGGCGCCAGCGCCGCCACGGCGACGGACGAGGCGACGTCGCCGCCCGCGTGCCCGCCCATGCCGTCGGCGACGACGAGCAGGTGGGGCCCCGCGTAGGCGGAGTCCTGGTTGTCCGAGCGGACGAGGCCGACGTCGGAGCGCGCGGCGTAGCGGAGGGCGACCGTCACGGCACTACCTCTGCAGCTCGAGCAGGCTCTGACCGATCCGCACCGCGGTTCCGGTCGGGACGGGCGTGGGCTGCTCGACCCGCTGCTCGCCGACGAACGTGCCGTTCGTCGAGCCCAGGTCCTCGACGAACCACTGCTCGCCCTGCGGGAAGATCCGGGCGTGGCGGGACGACGAGTAGTCGTCGTCGAGCACGAGCGTGCAGCTGGGCGCGCGGCCGACCAGGACCGCGGACGAGCCGAGCGGGACCGTGGTGCCGCGCAGCGGACCCTCGGTCACGACGAGCCGGGTGGGGCCGCCGGCGCCGCGCGGGCGTCGGGGCGCACGGGGGGACTCGCCGACGGGCACGGGCGACTCGGCCGCGGGCGTGCCCTTGCCCGGTGTGCGGCGTCGGTCGATGATCCGCGTGCCGTACAGGTCGCGGCGCAGCACCGTGATGGCCGACAGGACGAGGAACCACAGCAGTGCGAGGTATCCCAGCCGCAGCAGGGTGATGGTCAGCTCACTCATGCCGCGGCATCACTCGTCCACGTCCGCGTCGCCGCCGGTCCAGAACAGGATGCGGGTGCGACCGATGGTCAGGGTGTTGCCGTCGAGCAGCGTCGCCGCAGGCACCTGGTGCCCCTCGACGAAGACGCCGTTGGTGGACCCCATGTCGCTGGCCACGACGCCGTCGGGCGTCACGCGGATCTCCAGGTGGCGCCGTGAGACGCCGGGGTCGTCGACGATGATGTCGGCCTCGGAGCCGCGGCCGATGACCGTGACGGGGCCCGTGAGGATGTACCGCTGGCCGTCGATGTCGATGAGCGGGTGCCGCGGGCTCGGCGCCGCGTTGGTCGCGGGCGCGACCGCGCCGCGGACCGTGGCGCTGTGCACCGCGAACCGGCCGGCGTCCTGCTCCGTGTTCTCCGAGAAGGAGACGGTGACGGGGCCGACGAACGCGTAGTGCTGGCTGGACGCGTGCTCGGTGACGTTGGCGGCGAGCTCCTCCGCGAGGGCCTCCGCGCCCCACGCCTCGACCTGGTCGTAGTCGGGCGTGGACAGCTCGATCGTGAACTCGTTGGGCACGACGGTGCGGTCGCGGCCGACGACGGCGGCGCGGTCGTCGAGCTCGCGACGCAGCGCGTCGGCCAGCTCGATGGGCTTGACCTCGCTACGGAAGGCGCGAGCGAACGCGTTGTTGACGACGCGTTCCACGCCGTTCTCGAACTTGTCGAGGAATCCCACGTCCACCTCCTCCCGCATCGGGCGGGCCGGGTGGCCCGTCCCTGTGCTCGTCGGCTCGTGCGACGCGGTGCGACGACGGTCCGGCTCGATGGTATCCGTGCGACGGGCTGGACGGGTGCGCACGGGTGTGATCGGTGCACGCGGCGCGCGTGCGGGGGACCTGTGGACGGGTCGGTACGGGGGTCTGCGCGGGGGTAGCGCGGGCGGGTCGAGCGTTGTGGTCACATGTGCGGGGCCTCCGCCGTGAGGTGGTCAGGTGCGTGACCACTTCACGGGGATCCGGGCTCCGGGAGGTCCGTCGTACCGGCGGTTCGGTGGCGAGGGCTCCGCCGTGCTAACGTTCTGCGGCGCGCGCGAGTGGCGGAACGGCAGACGCGCTGGCTTCAGGTGCCAGTGTCCGAAAGGGCGTGCGGGTTCAAATCCCGCCTCGCGCACAGTGTGATGTCGCAGGACATCGGCAACAAGCCGGACCCTCAGGGGTCCGGCTTGTTGCGTTGTGTGGGGTTGGTAGTTGCGGGTGGGGTCGAGGGTGAGCTCGCGCAGGAGCTCGCCGGTGATGGCGTTCACGACGCGGATGTCGAGGTCGGCGATGAGCATGATCACGGGGGTTCGGGCGTGGGTTCGTCCGATGCCGATGTGGTGCAGGCGGCCGGCGACGCGCAGCGTGAGCTTGCCGTTGGTGTCGATGCGGTCGTGGCGGACGCGTTCGTGGGTGCCGGCGCCGCCGTGGGGGTAGGCCTTGGCTTTCGCGGCGTAGGCGGCGGCGGGGGTGCGTCGGTGCAGGGAGGCCGCGCGGCACGACGTGCTCGAGCTGCTGCGGGCGGACGGGCCGCTGACGGCGCGCAGCATCCCCGACACGTGCGTGCGGCCCTGGCGGTCGACGGGGTGGAACGACAACCGGAACGTGCAGATGCTGCTCGGCGTGATGGCGGCCCGCGGGGAGGTCGCGGTGGCCGGCACGGAGCGGCGCGACAAGCTGTGGGACCTCGCGGTGCGGGTCTACCCGGACGCCCCGGCCGTGCCGTCCGCGCAGGCGCGTCGCGTCCGTGACGAGCGGCGTCTGCGGGCGCTGGGCATCGCTCGCGCGCGGACGGGCGAACGGCCCGGTGAGCCCGACGACGTGGGCGAGGCGGGCGACCAGGCCGTCGTCGAGGGGGTCCGCGGGACGTGGCGCGTCGATCCCGCGGCGCTGGACCGACCGTTCGAGGGGCGGACCGCGCTGCTGTCGCCGCTGGACCGGCTCGTGATGGACCGCAAGCGGATGACCGAGCTCTTCGAGTTCGACTACCAGCTCGAGATGTACAAGCCGGTGGCCCGGCGCCGGTGGGGGTACTGGGCGATGCCGGTGCTGCACGGCGACCGCCTCGTCGGCAAGGTCGACGCGACGGCGGACGTGCGCGCGGGCGTCCTGCGCGTCACGGCGGTGCACCAGGACGTCCCGTTCACCGGCGCGGTCACCGCCGCGGTCGACCGGGAGATCGCCGACCTGGCGCAGTGGCTGGAGCTCGACCTCGTGACCGCCGACTGACCCGCTCAGCCCACCGTCAGCCGCGTCCCCGGCACCTCGCTGCGGATGATCGCGACGAGCGCCTCGGCCGTGACGTCGTCGTCCTCGTACGTCTCGTGGTGGCACACCGACAGCTGCGGCCGCAGGGAGTCGTCGGCGAGGGTGAGGTCGACCTCGTGGTCGGGCGGCACGGGCAGGCGCAGCATCGCCTCGAGCACCGGCAGGTTCTCGTCCCACGCGGCGACGACGCGGGCCGTCCACACGGCGTCGCTGACCTTGCGCGAGCCGTTGTCGCTCCTGCGGTAGCCCATGGGGTCGGGCTCGCGCTCGATGGTGGCGTCGTAGCTGATCTCGGCGTGCACGCCGTCGGTCCCGCTCTGGCCGCCGACCGCGACCGACAGCGACGAGTCGCGCCACCGGCCGTCGGCGCGCTGCAGCAGGCTCTCCCACCAGCGCGCAGCGAGGCGCGCGGTGGCGAGCGCCGCGTCGCGGGGGACGTCGCTGATGGTGAACGTGCCGTCGGCGGCGTCGAGGCCGATCGTCTGCGTGGGCAGGGCCGCGTACAGGTCGTCGTGCGCCGCGAGCAGCAGGTCCAGGGCCGGCAGCGCGTCGTCGGGCAGCGCGAAGGTCGTGCAGGGGGACGTGTCGTCGTCGGTCGCGTGCACGGACAGGTCCACCGCCCAGCGCTCGTCACCGGTGCGCACGACGTCGACGACCGCGGCGAGCAGCGCCGAGGCGCGAGCCCGGTCGCCGACCGTCCG
Organism: Cellulomonas avistercoris; assembly: GCF_014836445.1. Lineage (GTDB taxonomy): Bacteria > Actinomycetota > Actinomycetes > Actinomycetales > Cellulomonadaceae > Cellulomonas > Cellulomonas avistercoris. The sequence continues at coordinate 53,639 of NZ_JACSQV010000008.1, read as the reverse complement.
GACCAGGTACGTCAGATCGACGCCCTTCGAGGGCTCGATCAGCCGGATCTGCGTGCCGGGCGGCAGCATCGACCGCAGCACCTCGACGCGCTCCCGGGCCGCCTCGCGGTCGAAGGGCCCGGTGTCGTGGCTCGTGAAGCTCCGCGGTGCCATGTGGCGACGGTACGGGGCCGTGCGCAGGTCATGCCGCGCCATGGTGCAGGGCCCGTCGTCCCGCGCTGTCACGTCCGGCCGTCCTGCGTCGTCATCCCGGTACCGACGACCACGAAGGAGCCCTCCATGGCCCGCATCACCCCGCCCGTCCGCCGCCGCCCCGCCGACCGGCTCGCCGGCGCCGCGACCCGCCGGATGTTCGGCCGGTCCCTCGAGCCGGCGGCCGTCACGGCGCACCACCGCGGTGTCCTGTGGTCCCAGCTCCTCGGGGAGGTGGTGCTGCTGCGCGCGCGTCACCACCTGCCGGAGCGGCTGCGCAGCCTCGTCGAGCACCGGGTCGCGGTCGTCATCGGCTGCTCGTGGTGCATCGACTTCGGCGCGATGCTCGCGCTGCGCGTCGGGATCAGCGCGCAGGACGTCCTCGCCGTGCCCGACTACGCGTCGTCGCCCGCCTTCAGCGACCTGGAGAAGCGGGCGATGGCCTTCGCCGACGCCGCCACGGCCACCCCGCCCCGGGTGACGGACGACATGGTCGCCGGGCTGCGCGCCGACCTGGGCGACGCGGGCGTCGTCGAGCTGGCGCACCTGGTGGCGCTGGAGAACCAACGGTCGCGGCTCAACCACGCGCTGGGGATCACGGCGCAGGGCTTCACGGACGCGACGGTGTGCGCGCTGCCGGCCGTCCACGCGGCGCCGCCGCGCCCGGCGGACGTCAGCCCGGGACGCGGATCCGCGTGAGCTTCTCGGGGTTGCGGACCATGTCGACGCCGTGCACGAGGCCGTCAGGCCCGACGCGCGGCAGCACGACGTTGGTCTCTGCGCTCGCCGCACCGGCATCCCCGATCTCGACGATCGCCCCCAGCTCGCCGTTGACCAGCACGGGGACGACCGTCACCGGGGCGCCTCCCGCCCGGACCACCAGCCCGACCAGCAGCCGGGCGACGTGGTCGGCACCCACCACGGGGCGCAGCGCGGCGCTGACGACCCCGCCGCCGTCGGACCGCAGCACGACGCCGGGCGCGAGGGTCCGCAGCAGGCCGTCGAGGTCACCGGCCAGCGTCGCGCGCGTGAACGCCTCGACGACCTCGCGCTGACGGGCGAGCGGGACCGCCGGCGGCGGCCGGTGGTCCCGGACGGCCCGGCGGGCACGCGACGCGAGCTGGCGCGCCGCGGCCACGGACGTCCCGAGCGCGTCGGCGACCTCCGTGAACGGCACCGCGAACACGTCGTGCAGCACGAACGCCACCCGCTGCTCGGGCGTGAGGCCCTCGAGCACGACGAGCAGCGCGAGCCGGACCGACTCGTCGAGCTCGACGAGCGCGTCGGGCCCGGGTGGCGCCTCGACCCCCTGCACCCACGGCTCCGGGAGCCACGGGCCGACGTACGTCTCGCGACGCACCCGCGCCGAGCGCAGCCGGTCGAGGCACAGGCGCGACGTGACGGTCGTGAGCCACGCGGCGGGCTCGTCGATCGCGGACCGGTCGGCGGCGGCGAGCCGGAGCCACGCGTCCTGCACCGCGTCCTCGGCCTCGACGACGCTGCCGAGGATCCGGTAGGCCACGCCGACGAGCCGGGACCGGTGTGCCTCGAACTCGCGCGCGAGCTCGTCCTGCTGGGTCATCCGGGCATCCTGCCAGGGCACTCGTCCCGGAGCGCCGTGCGGGCGGTGGTGCCCCGATGTGGTCACATGTGCGCCTCGTCGCGACGGAACTGGTCGGATCTGCGACCACTGCCCGGTGCGAGCCGTACGGGGGACCCGAAATGGTCACAAGTTCGACCAGCTGCGGTCGGATGCTTGCGGCGCCGTGCGCCGCCCGCCACCATCGTGCCGCGGCTGGCACGGTGCCGGCAGCCCGACCTCCGGAGCGCCCCCCATGTCGCAGCAGACCGTCCCCGCCCGCCCCACCGCCGCGTTCGTCGGCGCGTCGTGGGTGGCCCTCGTCATCGCGGTCACGGCGTTCGGCGTGGGGCTGTGGAACGCCGACATGCTGCTGTCCGAGAAGGGCTTCTACGGGACCCTGCTGCTGCTCGGCCTGTTCTCGGCGATCGCCACGCAGAAGTCCGTGCGCGACCGCGCCGAGGGGGTGCCCGTGACGAGCATCTTCCTCGGCCTGTCGTGGAGCATGGTGCTCGTCTCGATGCTGCTCGTGGCCGTGGGCCTGTCCAACGCGAACCTCACGCTGTCCGAGAAGGGCTTCTACGGGCTGGGCTACACGATGGCGCTGTTCGCGGTGGTCGCGGTGCAGAAGAACGTCCGGGACCTGGCAGCCGCCGCGGCTGCTGCGCCCGCCGCGCCGCGGCCGCCGGCCGAGACGGACGTCCACGCGACCGTCTGGAAGTGACGGTCCGGACGTGACGGTCCGGACGTGAAGGTCCGGACGTGAAGGTCCGGACGTGACCGTCGCAACGTGACGGTCGACCGGCCCTGACCCCGGGCGGGGCGCTCAGGTCGACGCGCGCTGCACCACGTGGAACACGTCGTCGGGCCGCTCCGGCGGGTCATCGGCGAGCCCCAGCGCGGCGAGCAGCGCGGCGGCCAGGTAGTCGGCCTGCGCGTCGATGGCCTGCCACACGGTCGTCAGCGCGGGTGCGGCGACGCGTGCGGCGGGGATGTCGTCGACCCCGATCACCGCGACGTCGCCCGGCACGTCGGCGCCCTGCGCCCGCAGCCCCGCGAGGACCGCCAGCGCCACCTCGTCGTTGTATGCGGCGACCCCCGTCACGCCGCCCGCGCGCCAGCTGCGGACGGCGTCCGCCGCGGACGCGACGTCGAGGTCGACCGCGGTGACCAGCGGCTCCGGCAGGCCGTGACGCTCGCACGCGGCGCGCACGCCGGCGAGCCGCCGGTCGGCGAAGGCCGCGACGCGGTCGTCGTGCGGCGACGCGTACGCCAGGACGCGGCGGCCGCGCGAGACGAGGTGGTCGGCCTGCAGCGCGCCGATGCTCGTCTGCGGGACCGCGAAGACGTCGGGCTGCGGGTCGGCGTCGAGCGTCGCACCGACCACGGGGATGCCCGCCTGGCGCATCGCCCGGGCGTCCTGCTCGCCGAACGGCGTCAGGCCCAGCACCGCACAGGGGGTGACCGCGCGCCAGAGCTCGGCCAGCGGGCGCGAGTCGCGGCAGATGTGCACCAGGACCGTCAGGCCGTGCTCGGCCAGTGCTGTCGCCAGGAGGTCGAGCAGCCGGTCGATGGCGGGCCCGATGGTCCAGTCCGGCAGGACGCACAGCACGAGGTCGCTGCGTCCCGAGCGCAGCGCACGCGCCGGTGCGGACGGCGTGTAGCCCAGGCGGGCGGCGGTCTCGAGCACGCGCTGACGGGTCGCGTCGGTGAGTGCGATCCCGGTCTTGGCGTTGAGGACGTAGGAGACGGTGGTCCGCGAGACGCCGCTCTCACGGGCCACGTCGGCGCTGGTGACGCGCGCCACGTCGGTCCCCTCCCTCGCGTCCGGCCACAGGTCGGCAACAGCGTAGGCGCTGGCACCACCGGCAGGATGTGCCCATGAGTGCAACCCTCCAGGCCCGGTCGGTCGCCGCGGCGTTCGGCGACCGTGAGCTGTTCTCCGGGCTCGACCTCGTCGTCGCACCGGGTGACGTCATCGGCCTCGTCGGGCCCAACGGCGCGGGCAAGACGACCCTGCTGCGCATCCTCGCGGGTCAGCGCGCTCCGGATGCGGGGTCCGTCGCGCTCTCACCGCCGACGGCGCAGGTCGGCTACCTCGTCCAGGAGGTCGAGCGGCGCGCGGACGAGAGCGTGCGCGCGTACCTGGAGCGGCGGACCGGCGTGCACGACGCGCAGCGCGCGATGGACGCGGCGTCGGACGCGCTCGCGGCGGACGAGCCCGACGCCGCGGACGAGTTCACCCGTGCGCTCGAGCGCTGGATGGCGCTGGGCGGCGCGGACCTCGACACGCGGCTCGACGTGGTCGCCGCCGACCTGGGCCTCGCGGTCGACCTCGACCTGCCCATGACCGCGCTGTCCGGCGGGCAGGCGGCACGCGTCGGCCTCGCGGCGCTGCTGCTCTCGCGCTTCGACCTGTACCTGCTCGACGAGCCGACCAACGACCTCGACGCCGACGGCCTGGACCGGCTCGAGGAGTTCGTGGCGCGCGCGCAGGCGCCGGTCGTCGTCGTCAGCCACGACCGGGAGTTCCTCGCGCGGACCGTGACGACGGTCGTCGAGATCGACCGCAGCCTGCAGCGCGTCGTGACGTACGGGGGCTCGTACGACGCCTACCTCGAGGAGCGGTCGACGGCCCGCCGCCAGGCGCGCGAGGCGTACGAGGACTACGCGGGGCGGCGCGACGCGCTGGCGTCGCGCGCCCGGATGCAGCGCGCGTGGATGGAGAAGGGCGTGCGCAACGCGCGCCGCAAGGCCTCCGACAACGACAAGCACGTCAAGCACCACCGGGGCGAGACGTCCGAGAAGCAGGCGTCGAAGGCCCGGCAGACGGACCGGATGATCGAGCGGCTCGAGACCGTGGAGGAGCCGCGCAAGGAGTGGCAGCTGCAGATGAGCATCGCGACGGCGCCGCGCTCGGGCGCCGTGGTGGCGACGACGCGCGCCGCGGTGGTGCGCCGCGGGGACTTCGTCCTGGGGCCGGTGGACCTGCAGCTCGACTGGCAGGACCGCGTCGCGGTCACGGGCCCGAACGGGTCCGGCAAGTCGACGCTGCTCGCGCTGCTGCTGGGCCGGCTGGCCCCCGACGAGGGCAGCGCGGCGCTCGGGCCCGGCGTGCTGGTCGGTGAGGTCGACCAGGCGCGCGCGGCCTTCGAGGGCGACGAGCCGGTCGGGGAGGCGTTCGCGCGGCAGGTGCCGGAGTGGACGACGGCCGACGTGCGCACGCTGCTCGCGAAGTTCGGCCTCGCGGGGCACCAGGTGGGCCGCCCCGCGGCGTCGCTGTCGCCCGGTGAGCGCACGCGTGCCGCCCTCGCGCTGCTGCAGGCCCGCGGCGTCAACCTGCTGGTCCTCGACGAGCCCACCAACCACCTGGACCTGCCGGCCATCGAGCAGCTCGAGCAGGCCATGGAGTCGTTCGACGGCACGATCCTGCTGGTCACGCACGACCGGCGGATGCTCGACACCGTGCGCCTGACGCGGCGCTGGCACGTCGAGGACGGTCAGGTGGGCGAGGTCCGGCCGGACTGAGGCGCTGGGTTGCTCAGCGACCGTCGACCCAGCGCTCGCCGACGCGCTCCGGCTCGACCCGGCCCGAGGTGAGCGCCGCGACGGTCGCCACGAGCGCCCGCGGGTCGGTGACACCGAGCAGCAGCCGCACGTCCTGCGCGTACGTGGTGTCGAGCACCTCGACGCCGCGCGTGCGCAGCTCGGCCTCGACGCGTCCCGCCTCGGTGTGGTCCAGGCGCACGCTCCACTCCTCGAGCAGCCGCCGCTCGAGCGTGCCCACCTCCGCCAGCCCGGCGGACACCGCGTCGCCGTACGCCCGCACGAGCCCGCCGGCGCCCAGCAGGATCCCGCCGAACCAGCGGGTGACGACCACGGCGACGTCGCTGACGCCGTGACCGCGGAGCACCTCGAGCATCGGCGCCCCGGCGGTGCCGGCCGGCTCGCCGTCGTCGGACGAGCGCTGCAGCATCGCGTCCGGGCCGATGACGAACGCCGAGCAGTGGTGGCGCGCGTCCCAGTGGGCCTTGCGCAGCTCGTCGACCAGCGCGCGGGCCTCGCTCTCCTGCTCGACCCGGCGCAGCGTGCACAGGAACCGGGACCGCTTGACCTCGAGGGTCGCCTCACCGTCCCGGGCGATGGTCAGGTAGGAGCGCATGGCAGCACCCACGATGCCACGCGCCGGGCGCCCCGACGCACCGCACCCGTCGCGCGACCGACCCCCGGTCGTCCCGGCGACCGATGCCGGGCCGTCACCCCGCTCGCTACCGTGGCGGCTCGACGACAGGAGACCCACCATGACCACGAACCCCAGGTCCCGAGCCCTGAACGCCGGCCTCACCGGTCTGGCGACCACCGCGTACTACGCCGTCCCCGACGTCACCCCGTCCCGGGCGGCACGCGGCTGGCTCAAGGCCGCCTGTCTCGTCGCGGGGGTGGCGCTCACCGCGTCGGAGCCGGAGAGCCGTGAAGGCTTGCGGAAGCTGCGCTCGACGTGGCGGGAGGGGGTCGCGGTGACGGACGCCGCAGCGGTGACGGACGCCGCAGCGGTGACGGACGCCGCAGCGGTGACGGGCGACGCGGCGGTGACGGGCGACGCCGCGGTGACCCGGGCCGTCGACGGGTCGGCCGCGGTGACGGACGAGGACGCGTCGGCCTCCCGGAAGACCGCCGTCGCGGTCGTCGGTGTCGTCGCGCTCGCCGCGTCCACGGCGCTGACGATCGCGGGCGAGAAGTGGCTGTACCGCCGCGGAGAGGCCCGCGCGGCGGCCGGCGTGCGGTTCCCGCACACCCGCACAGGGCTGGCCCTGGGGGCGCTCAGCATCGCGTTGTCGCTGGTCCCCGAGCCGTCGGACCGCGCGTGAGCCCTATGCGGCAGATCGGGTGAAGTGTGGGGTTCCGCCGCCCGGCCCAGGTCCCTAGCCTGGGTCGGGTGCCGCGACGCCGCGGCCACCCCCACACCCCGGGAGCGCGCGATGCCGGACACCACCGAAGTCCCCGCCACGACCCGCACGACGCCCGGCACCCCTCCGGGCGTGCTGGGTCGCCGCACGTTCCTCGCCATGGCCGGTGCTGCGACGGCGGTCGTCGCCGGTGCGGGCGCGGCGTCGGCGCACGACGGGCGCGCCTGGGGCCCGCGGCCCGCGCTGCACCACCGTCCGGGCCGTCACCACGGCGACCGGGCCGGGTCCGAGCGGGCGGCCGTCGCCTTCGTCCGCGCCGCCGCCGACGCCTACCCCACCATCAACACCGGCCCGCGCCTCGCGCAGAGCTACACCGACGAGCTCGGCCTGTTCTCGACCGCGTTCGTCTACGACAACGCGCTCGCGATCTGCGCCCTGCTCGCCGACGGCCGCCGCAGCAGCGTCGACACCGCCCGCACGATCGGCGACGGCCTCGTCTTCGCGCAGGACCACGACCCCGACCACGCCGACGGGCGCCTGCGCCAGGGCTACAACGTCGGGCCGTACACGTTCTACGACGGCACGCCGCAGCCGGACGGGTTCGTGCGCGCCGACGGCGCCGCGAACGTCGGCTGGCAGTTCGGGTTCCTCGGCACCGCGGTCGGCGACATGGCGTGGCCGGGCATCGCGCTGCTGCACCTGTTCCGCGCGACGCGCGACCCCCGGTACGTGCGCGCGGCCGTGCGCATCGGGGAGTGGATCACGACGACCACGTGGTCCACCGCGCCCCTGGGCGGCTTCTCGTTCGGCGTCGACGGCGGCAACCAGCCCGTCCCCAACGGGTCGACCGAGCACAACGTCGACTGCGTCGCCTTCTTCTCGATGCTGCGCAAGGCCACGGGGGAGCGACGCTGGACCGACGCGTCCGAGCACGCGCTCGCGTTCGTCGACCGCATGTGGGAGCCGGCCTCGGGCTGGTTCTGGACGGGCACGAACGACGGCGTCGAGATCAACCGCGACCCGGTCCCGCTCGACCCCGCGACGTGGAGCCGCCTCGCGATCCGGGAGCGCCGGTACGACCGCGCGCTCGACTGGGCGGGTCAGGCGCTCGCGGTGACGGACGACCCGTCCGCCCCGACGTCCCAGCTGCCCGACGACGCCGAGCGGATCTCCGGTGTCACGTTCAGCACCGCGTCGCTCACCTCGACCGCCCAGTACAACGGCATCACCGTGCACCCGCAGGGCGTGTGGCTCGAGGGCACCGCGCAGCTCGCCACGTCGTTGCTCGACCGCGACCGCCGCGAGGACCGCCAGCGCGCCGAGTGGCTCCTGGGCCAGGTGCGCCGCGCGCAGGACACGCTCGGCGGCGGCCAGCACCTGGGCGGCGCCGAGGTCGACGGCGGCGTCGTCGCGGCATCGAGCCTCATCGACTCGGGCTTCGGGTTCGGCTACTTCCAGGTGCAGCACGTCGGCGCGACGTCGTGGTTCCTGCTCGCGTCGAACGCGACCAACCCGATGCGCTGGGGCGGCCTGCGCTGACGGGCGGGCGCGGGCGGGGCGTCGAGCGGTCAGCGCGGCGGGTCGACGTCCCCGTCCACGTACTGCCAGCCGTCCGCACCGCGGACGAACCGGCTGACCTCGCGCATCGACCCACGGCCGTCGGGGCTGCGCCAGAACGCCTCGAACTCGACCGTCCCCGCGCTGTCGAACACGCCGCCGCCCGTGGTCGCGCCCACGTCGAGGCGGTACCAGCGCACGTCGTCGTCGAGCGCGAGGTCCGCCGGGCGGGTCGAGGGGTGCCACGAGCGCCGCAGGTACGCGACGTCGCCGACGGCGAACGCGCTGAAGCGCGAGCGCATGAGCTGCTCGGCCGTGCCGGCGGTGCGCTCACCCCGGTGCAGCGGCTCGCAGCACTCGGCGAAGGGCAGGCCACTGCCGCAGGGGCACCGGGTCGGGTTCACGGGACGAGTCTGCCCGGCCACGGCGGTGCGTCGCGCGTCGCCTAGCGTGGGGGCATGCCCGGACCGTCGTCGCCCCGCGCCCTCGTCCTCGCGGGCCGCGCCCGTTACGCCGACCCGTGGCACGACCACGCCGCGACGTCGCACGCCGTGGCGTGCGAGCTGACCGACGCCGGGTTCGACGTCGCGGTGCGCAGCACGTTCCCCGACGCGCTCGCGGACCTGCGGGCGGAGGACCTGCTGGTCGTCAACGCAGGTCAGGGTCCCGCGGACGACGACGACGCAGCGTGGCGCCCGCTGCACGAGCGCGTCCGCGACCACGCTGCCGCGGGCGGCCCCGTGCTCGCGCTGCACCAGGCGGCCATGACGTTCGCCGACAGCCCGTGGTGGTCGGACGTCATGGGCGGCCGCTGGGTCGAGGGCCGGTCCTGGCACCCGCCGCAGGGCGTCGCGACGTTCGACGTCCGCGCCGGGCACCCGGTCACGCGCGGGCTGGGCCCGCTGGTGGTCGACGACGAGCGGTACACCGACCTCCTCGTCGCACCGGACGTGGACGCCCTCGTGACGCACGACGAGGGCGGCGCGACGCACCCGGTGGTGTGGGTCGTGGCGGGCGGCCGGGTCGTCTACGACGCGCTGGGCCACGACGTCGGCTCGTACGCCGCGCCCGCGCGGGCCGCGCTGCTGCGCCGCGAGGCGCGCTGGCTCGTGGGCCTGCCGCCCGCCTGACCTCAGACGGTCTCGGCCTTCTACCTCAGACGGTCTCTGCCCTCTTCTGCCGCGCGAAGCGCGCGGGCGTCGCGGGGCCGTCCCACACCTGGACCGCACCCCACAGGGACGCCGCGATCGGCACCGCCAGCACGGCGCCCGTGACGCCCGCCAGCACGGTGCCCGCGGTCAGGGCCACGAGGATGACCAGCGGGTGCAGGCGCAGCGAGCGGCCCATGACGACCGGCTGCAGGAAGTCGCCCTCGAGCTGGTTCACGCCGACGACGATCACCAGGACGACGAGCGCCTGGACCGGCCCGAGCGCCACGAGGGCGACGAGCGCCGCGAGGATGCCGGCGAGGGTCGCGCCGACCAGCGGGATGAACGCGAGCAGGAACACCAGGACGGACAGCGGCAGCACGAGCGGCACGCCCACGATCGCCAGCCCGATGCCGATCCCGATCGCGTCCACGGCCGCGACGATCGCGGTGCCGCGCACGTACCCGCCGAGGGTCTGCACGGTCTTGTGCCCCACGCGCAGCCCGCGCTCGTAGCGCGCCCCCTCGAACGGCCGCAGCAGGAACTCCCAGATCCTCGGCCCGTCCTTGAGGAAGAAGAACAGCACCACGACCATGATGAAGAAGCCCGCGACGAAGTCGGCGGTCTGGGACAGGCCCGCGGCCGCGCCGGCACCGACCGCGTCGGAGGTCAGCGCGCCCTGCAGCGCGTCCTGGGCCTCGGTGATCTGCTCGTCGGTGATCTCGAACGGCAGGCCCGAGACGAGCTCCCGGAGCTCGCCGAGGCCGTCCACCGCGGAGCCGGCGAGGTCGTCCCACTGGTCGGCGACGGCGCGCACGACCGCCCAGACGACGAGCGAGAGCACCCCGACGAGGGTCACCAGCGCGAGCCACGTCGCGAGCAGCGACGGCACGCCGCGGCGGCGCAGCCAGGAGACGAGCGGGCTGATCGCGGCGGCGAGCACGAGCGCGATGAGCACGGGGATGACCACGAGCGTCAGCTGCATGACGGCCACCACGCCGACGGCGACGACCGCGAGGATCGCGAGCACCTGCAGCGAGCGGGTGCCGACGCGTCCGAAGCCGTCGGACCACAGGGACGCAGTGGGGCCGCGCTGCGCCACGGGTGGGGAAACGGGTGGGGGGACGGCCGGTCGTGCCGTCGTCACGTCGCGTCGTCCGCCGAACCAGCCCATGCACGTCCTCCGTGGTGTCGGGCCCGGTGGGCGCCTGTGCCGACGGTACGGGTTGGGCCGTCCGACGGCACTCGATGGGGCGTTCGAGTGACATCTCGCCGCACAGGGTGCGAATCGCCACGGCGTCCCCCCTCGCCCCCCGATGCTGTCGCCCTCGGGCCGCCGGAGCCCGTCGGCCCAGGAGGCAGCAGGTGCGCACGTCGTTCTTCCCGTCACGACTCGTGCTCGTCATGTCGGTCGTGGTGGCGCTGGTCCTGCAGCCCTCCGTCGCGCACGCGCAGACCAGCGGGCCCGTGCGGCCCGTCGGTTCGTGGGCGCAGACGCGGCCGTCGGTCGTCGGCGCGACCGCGGGCGTCACCCTCGGGGCCGGCCAGGTCGTCGACCTGCGGCTGCGCGCGGCGGGTGAGCGCGCCGCCCGCACGGGTCTGGTCGTCCAGGTGGCCGTCACGTCGGCGCGCACCGCGGGCACCCTGACGTTCGGCAGCACCACGGACGCGGCGCCCGCGGTCAGCTACCCGGCCGGCACCTCGTCCGCGACGACGCTGGTCACGTCGGACTCCCAGGGTGTCGTGCCCGTCAGCTCGACCACCGACGCCCGGGTCACCGTCTCGGTGGTCGGGGTCGTCCCGAGCAGCGAGGACGAGGCCGTCGGGGCCGGCGGGACCACCGTCGTCGCGTCGACGACCGTGCTCGACCAGGCGACGGGCGAGGGCGGGGACCTGCCCGCACCCGGCGCTCCCGTCCGTGTCCCCGTCGCGGGGCGCGCAGGACTTCCCACCGAGGGAGTACGCGCCGTGTGGCTCTCGGTCCAGTCCGCCGGGGACGGCGGTGCGATCTCCTTCCCCGCGGCGGACGGCGTGGCAGCGGCCGGGGTCCCCGTGACGACCTCCTGGCGCACCGCGCTCGTCCTGGCGCCCGTGGACGTCGACGGGACCGTGAGCGTGCTGCGGGACGCCACGACGTCGGGGCTGCGCGTCGCGGTCGTCGGGTGGGTGGCCGACGGCGGCGGGACGTCGCCCGACCCGGTCGACGGCGGGGTCGCCGTCACGAGCGCACGCACGCTCACCCTGCAGCGCGGGCTCGCCGGCGCGCGGACCGTCCGCCTGGCGGGTGCCGACCTGCCGTCGACCACGACGCAGGTGCTGCTCCAGGTCGAGGTCCGCAGCGGCAGCCTGCCCGGCGTGCTCGCGACCGGCAGCTCGCTGGCACGTGCGGTCCTGCAGCTGGACGCCGACGTGCCGGTGCCCGCCCGCACGACCACGACCGTCACGCTCGCCGTGCCCGTCAGCGCGTCCGGCACCGCCGTCGTCGTCCCGCCCGTGGGCGGGGAGGTCCTCGGTGCGCGGCTGATCGGTCACCTGACCGCACCCGTCGCGGCCTCCGCGGACCGCACCGCGCCGGCGCTGACCGTGACGTCGCCCCGGCAGGGCGCGGTGGTGTCCCAGGCGACGACGCCCGAGCTGGTCGTCGAGGGGACGGTCCACGACGCGGGTGCCGGCGTGCGCGAGGTCGTCGTGAGCGGGGACGGCGTCACGCTGGGCCGCGCCCGGCTGCACCCGGGGGCGTCGGGTCCGCTGACGTGGAGCCTGGCGATCCCGACGCCCACGGGCGCACACACCCTGAGCGTGGTCGCACGCGACTGGGCGGGCCGCTCGACGACCCTGACGCGTCAGATCACCGTCGAGGCGGCACCGCAGGACGCCGTCGTCGTCGCCCCCGACGCCCGGGTGCTGGAGCCCGAGGAGGGTGAGCGCCTGCTCGAGGTCCACGACGACCACCTCGTCATCGACGGCGCGATCCCGCTGGCCGCGGGTGACGTGCTGGTCAGCGACGTCGCCCCGATGGCACCGGAGGGCCTGCTGCGCCGCGTCGAGTCGGTGCGGCGCGTGGGGGCCACCACCGTCGTCGAGACGTCGGCCGCCGCCCTCACCGACGCGCTCCTGCAGGTGCACCTCGATGTCCACGAGCTCGAGCTCGACGGGTCGCACCAGGTGGTCGACGGCGCGACGGGTGAGGTCGTGTCGGCACGCGTCGCCGGGCGGGCCGCCCGCGGCGCGACGGTGCTCCCGTCCCTGCGGCTCGAGGGACAGCTCGCCACGTCCCCCGTCTCGATCGGGTACGAGCTGTCGTACACGGTGACCGTGACGGTCGTCCTCGACATCGACCTCGACATCTCCTGGTCCGGGGTGTCGGCGCGGCTCGACAGGTTCGAGCTCAGCTATGGCGTGAGATTCCCGTTCGCGGCCGAGCTCAAGGCCACGGCGGCCGCGAAGGTGAAGCTCGAGAAGGCGCTGCCGGAGCGGTTCCTCTTCACCAACACGTTCATGATCGCGACGGTCCCCGTGGTCATGACGTACTACCTCGGGACCACGCTGGTCGCCAGCGTCGAGGCGAGCGCCGCGGTGTCGGCCAAGCTCGGGATCGACATCGCGCTCACCTACGGCGTCCGCTTCGAGGACGGGCGCTGGGCGCCGGTCGCCGAGAAGTCCGCCACCCCCATCTGGGAGCCGGACATCCTGCTGGCCGTCGAGGTCGGGCTGTCGGCCCGCCTGGCGTTCATCGCGAGGATCTACGACCAGGCCGGGCCGTACGTCGCGGTCCGGGTCGGCCCTGCGCTGAGCGCCGAGGTCTCCGTCGCGAAGCAGACGATCAAGCGCCAGCTCGACCTCGTGTCCGTGAGCAGCATCGGGGTGTCGCTGGCGGTGCTGGGCCGGCACATCGCGTCGTGGGACCACGAGATCGCGGAGCAGCGCGTCGTCCTGCACGTCGACGAGCGGCCGTGGTCGGGGACGACGGACCCGACGGACCCGACCGACCCGACCGACCCGACGGACCCGACCGACCCGACCGATCCGACGGACCCGACCGACCCGACGGACCCCGGCGGACCGCGTGACGCGGCCGACGTCGTCCTCGTGGTCGACCTCAGCATGGAGGGTGGCGCGTGGACCAGCCACCACCACTGGCTCCTGCGGGACGCCGTCGAGGCGCTGCGGGCGGGCGACCGCGTCGGCATCGTGGCGTACTCCGGATCGGCGACCACCGTGCTGCCGCTGACCGCCGACCTCGCGGAGGTGATGGACGGCCTCGACCGCGCGTACGACCTCTACGACTGGACGGGCTCCGACCGCCCCGACCTGGCGGGCGGCGTCGCGGCCGCCGTGGACATGCTTCTCGAGAAGGGCGATCCGGACCGCGTCCGCGCGGTGCTGGCCGTGGGCGACGGCGACGGGTCGTCGGTCCCCGAGGACCTGACGCGTGCCGTGGGTGCCGGGATCACGGTCAACGTCATCGCTCCCGAGCCGACGAGCGACCTGACCGCGCTCGCGACGCTCGCCCAGGAGGGCGGCGGCCTGCTGCTGTCGCTGCCGGAGGACTCGCAGTACCAGACGCGGCGGTACGTGCGTCCCTTCGTGCGGCAGGTGCTCGGCCGCGAGGACGCGCTGCGCGCGACGGCCTTCGTGCGGGAGTACGAGGAGAGCCGCGACCTGCGCTACGAGCACCTGGAGGTGACGATCGACGAAGCGCCGGCGGGCACCGCACCGGACGGCGTGTCGATCTCGTGCGACGTCGACGTCCCGCTGCCGCAGGCGTCCCCGTCCTCGTGGACCGAGGTGTGGGAGGACGGCAGGGGCACGGCCTGGTGGTCGGGCTCGCCGGAGGGCGTCCACGTCCCGTACGCCGAGCGCACCTACACGTGCGAGGTCGTGGCGAGGTCGGCGGCCGGCACGGTGCTCGCTGCCACGGTGCTCACCGCGGCCGACCTCTCGGACACCTGGGGCGAGGTCGACTGGACCGGCGACACGCGCTACCAGAGCCTCGCGCTGAGCGTCCCCTCGTGGCGCCTGGACGCCCGGTCCGTGCAGGCGTCGTGCACCGCGCTGGCGTTCGTGGACGGCACGAACACGGGTGACCAGGGAACGCCGGGGCAGACGTTCACCGTGGTCGCCGAGAGCCCGCTGCGGCGCGGGGAGCCCTGGCAGGTCGTCGTGGACGGCGTGCCCCCGAGCTACCACTTCGAGTGCGTCATGATCTTCTACGACGAGTACGACGCCACGTCGCCGACGGCCGAGATCGTCCACTCGACGCGCGGCAGCGCGTGGACGTACGGCATCTTCGCCTGACGCCTCAGCGCAGCACGACGGTGTCCTGCGGGTCCGTGCCCAGCAGGACACCGTCGGCCGCGTCCACGCGCATGACGTCGCCCAGCCCGGTGCGGTCCGTGCGCCACTGCACGGACGCGTCGGCGGGGTCGACCGCGACGAGCCGTGCACCGGTGGTCGGCGTGGTCCCGGCGACGAGCAGGTGGGAGCCGTCGGTCGCCAGGCCGGTGACCGCGGCGTCCCCGCCGAGCAGCTCGGGTGCCGTCGTCGTCCACAGCACCTCGCCCGTGCGCGCGTCGAGCGTCGTGACGTGGAGCGCGTCGTACACGTGCAGGCAGCCGCCGACCACCAGCGCCGTCTGACCCGCGACCTCCGCCTGCCACCGCGGCTCCCCGGTCCTCGCGTCCCACGCCCGCAGGCCGCCCGACATGGTGAGCGCGAGCCCCGGGACGCTGCCGTCGTCGACGTCCACGGGCACCGGCGCGCCCTCGAGCCGCACCTCGCCCGCCGGGCCGACCAGGCGCGTGTAGCCCTCGCTGCCGACCACCAGCGCGGTGCCGTCCTGGCGTGCGCCCGTGACGGTGGCCAGCGTGCCGGCGGTCGCGAGGGTCGAGCCGTCGGTGCCGTCCAGCAGGACGACGCCCGCGCCCAGCACGCCGACCGCGGTGTCGCCCACGGGGACGACCCGCACCTCCGCGCCCCACCGCAGCCAGCCGCCCCCGAACCCGGTCTCGGCGTGCACGCGCCACCGCGGGGCGCCCGTCGCGGGGTCCAGCGCCCACACCGACGTGCCGTCGTCGAGCGGTGCCGCGAGCACGAGGGCCCCGTCGGTCACGCCGACGGCCGCCGCGACGGTCCCGCCGTCGGCCGCCGGGTAGTCGCCGACCACCTCGCCCGACGCGATGTCGACGACCTCCACGCGGGCCGCGACGGCCGCTGCGCCGGTCGACGTCATCGAGGGCCCCTCGGGGGTGCCGGCGACCGTCGCGTCGTGCACGAGGCACACGACGCGGCCGGGCAGCGCGGGCCCGGCGGTGCACTGCAGCCCGTACCGGACGGTCCCGTCCGGCAGGGGGGCGTCGGGCGCCGCGAGCAGCGGAGCCGTCCACTGCACGGCTCCCGTCGCGAGGTCGCGCGCGGCCACGGACATCGCACCGTCGGGTGCGATCCGGCCCTCGAGGAGCCGTGACCCGACGACCTGCACGTCGCGTGTGGCGTCGTCGTCCAGCCGCCACGCGACGTGCGGCGGGTCCGGGACGGGGTCGAGCACGCCCGTGACCTCGGTGAGCGCCGCGAGGCGCGCCCCCTCGCGCGCGTCCGCGACGAGCTGCGCCAGGACGAGCGCCGCCACGACCGCGAGCAGCACCAGGGCGCCCCACCGGCGCCGCGCCGGGCCGGCGGGAACGTCCGGCGCGGGCGCTCCGGGGTCGTCGTCGAGCTCGACCAGCACCGGGTCACCCACCTCCCGCACGCTACCGAGCGGGCACGACGCGGAACAGAGCCCGGACCAGAGCCGACGACGCATCGGGGCACACGCCCCGGCCGGGACCCGTCAGCGCATGACCGTGAGGTGCGTGAGGTCGCCCGCGTCGTCGCGGCCGAACGCGACCAGCAGGCCCGTGAACGCGATCAGCTCGTCGGTGCCGTCGGGGAGCGGCGCGCGCCACACCTCCGAGCCGTCCGCCGGGTCCAGGGCCACCATCTCGCTGCGCTGCCCCCGGCTCGGTGCGGAGACCAGCGCGTACACGTGCCGACCGTCGGTCACGGGGTCGGCCCCGGACACGTCGTTCGTCCACAGCTCGTCCCCGGTACGCGCGTCGAGCGCCGCCAGCCCCCGGCCCGCGTCGAGGAGGACGCGCCCACCGAGCACGATGACGGACGCCGGCGGCGCGAGCTCGGACGACCACAGCCGTGCCCCCTCGCCGTCCCACGCGGTGAGCAGACCGTCGTCGGACGTGACGGTGAGGCCCGGGACGCTGCCGTCGTCGACGAGGGCGGGCACGACGTAACCCGTCACGTCGACGTCACCGTCGGGACGGACGACGGTCGTGGTGCCGTCGACGTCGGACGTCATCACGTAGAGCACATCGCCGCCCCAGCCCGCGACGTACCCGCCGTCCAGCGGCAGGGTCCGCACCGTGCGCCCGCGGGCGTCGACGAGCCGGAGCTCGGTCGGGGTGGCGACGCCCACGAGGTCGCCGAGCTCGGCGAGGTAGATCTGGGACGGCTCGTCGTCGCCGGGTTCGGGGATCGTCAGGTCCCAGGCCGACGCGCCGTCCCACGTGACCGCTCGCACATGCGTCACCCGCTCGCTCCCCGTCCCGCCCCGGGTCGCGACGGCGAGGACCTCCCCCGTGAAGACGAACGACGACACCGCCCCCGTGACGTCCAGCGCGTCGGAGAGGTCCTGGACCACCGTGCCGTCGCGCGTGTCGAGGGTGACGACGCGCACCACCGACGGCGGCGCCCCGACGGGCTCACCGTTCTCGTCGGTGGACTGCGTCCCGTCGTGCACCAGGCACGCGACCCGGTGGTCCCGGCCGGGGACCTCGCTGCACGACCCCGACCACGCGTAGGTCGCCGGGGTGTCCTGCGCGGCGCGGGTCGAGCTGTCGATGAGCTCGACGCGCCACGTCTGCGCGCCCGTCGCGGCATCGACCGCCGCCACCTCCACCGGGCCGCTGAGCGCGTGCTGCACACCGACCAGGACCCCGTCGGAGGTGCGCGTGGTCATCGTCGTGAACGCGTCCTCGGTCGTCTCCCACCGGGCGGCGGGCGGGCCGTCCAGCAGGTCCACCGCGCCCATCTGCCCGGCGACCGCCGCGACCCCCGCGCGCTCGCGGCGGTCCACCACGGACTGGCCCACGACCGCACCGGCGACCAGAACCGTCACGAGCGCGACCCCGACGACCAGCGCCCGGCGGCTGCGACGCCGCGCGGCCGGGTCCGCGTCCGCGTCGGTGGGCACGGTGGGCGCGTCGTCGTCGTCGACGAGCTCGACGTCGTGCAGGGGGCTGCGGCGTGCCATCGTCGCAGGCTAGCGCCGCGCACGGCGGTCCAGGGCGGGTTCCGGCCGGACGGCTGCCGTCGAGGGGCACGGTTCAGCGCAGGACGCGGTACGTCTCCACCTGGCTGGTCTCGTCGAACGTCTGCGCCAGGAGCAGACCGTCCAGCGTGAGCAGCCACGTGCGGGCGGCCAGCGGCGTGCGCCACGCCTCGGTGCCGTCGGCGACGTGCAGCGCCACCACGTCGTAGGGCCCGCTGTGCCGGCCGTCGCGGCTGCCCAGCACGTACAGGTGGCGGCCGTCCGTCAGGAGCGGCCCGGTACCGGTCGGGCGGGACCACCGCCACAGCTCGTCACCGGTGGCACCGTCGTACGTCACGAGCCAGGCGGACGTCCCGACGTGCACCCGGCCCTGCAGGATCGTGGCGTCCTGGGCGTCGACGACGTCGGCGTCCCAGCGTGGCGAGCCGGCGCTCGCGTCCCACGCCTGCAGCCGCGGCGTGCGCGTCAGGACGAGCCCCGGGACGCTGCCGTCGTCCACGACGACGGGCAGGACGGACCCGTCGAGGGGGACCTCGGCCGTCGCCGACACCACGGCGGACGAGGACTCGCTGCCGATCACGGCGGCCGCGAGGGCCGTGGAGAGCTCGACCCTCGTCGTGGTGCGCCGGCCCGTGAGGCCGGTCCCCGGCTGCGTCCCCACCGTGCGCAGGACCTTGCCGTCCGTGGACACGAGCGTGACCGCGTTGCCGTGGTCCACGGCGAGCGTCCGTGCGTCGAGCAGCGTGCTCGTCGCGGCGCCCGGCGTGAACGGCAGGTCGTCCGCGCCGGCGCCGACCGTGACGTGCCAGCGCTCGGTGCCGTCCAGCAGGTGCTGCGACCGGACGTGCGTCGTGCCGTCGACCGTGCCGACGAGCAGCACGTCGTCGCCGGACGGGGTCAGCCACTGCACCGTCGCGGGGACCTCACGCTCGACCTGCACGGTGCCGTCGGCGGCGTCGAGCACGAGCAGCCGCGTCGTCGTCGGGGCGATCGTCGCCCACGCCCCGTCGACGACGTCACCGCCGCCGTCCGGGACCAGGCAGACCACCTCTCCGGGGCGGTCGGGCAGCGCCGTGCACGGCACCGGGTCGGCCTCGGCGTCGGGCGTCCAGCGCGGGCGGGGACCGACCACGTCGCGCGCCCAGAGCCGGGCGCCCGTGGCCACGTCGCGGCCCTCGAGCACGACGGTGTGGTCGGCCGTCGCGCGCGTGGCCGCCAGCACCGAGCCGACACGGGCGGCGCCTTCGAGGCGCGTGCCCTCGTCCACCTCCCACGCGACCTCGACCTCGTCGTCGAGCGGCGCCAGGACGCCCCGGACCTCGGCCAGGGCCGTCAGCGCGGCGCGCTCGCGGCGGTCGGTGACGACCTGGCCGGCGACGAGCGCGAGGACCGCGGCGAGCGGGACGGCGAGCCACCACCACCGGCGCCGCCGGGCGGTCGACCGGGCATCGGAGGGCGGCGCCGCGGTGTCGGCGTCACCGCCCTCCAGCACCACCTCGACCCTGCGTGCGCGCGCCATGGCCGCACGCTAACCGCCCCGAGCGTGCTGCGCCGCAGGGGCCTCGGCCGGGTCCGCGTCAGCCCAGGACGGTGACGCTCGCCCTCGCCCCGTCCTCGAGCGGGGTGACCCCGACGAGGGCACCGAACGTCGCGTGCAGCAGCTCGACGCGGGGCGGGAACGCCGTCCGCCACGCCACGGAGCCGTCGGCTGCGTCCAGCGCGACCAGGTCCGTCCCGCGGCCGTCGGCGCCGGCGGCCCGTACCAGGAGGCGGCGGCCGTCCGTCAGGGGCGGCTCCTGGCCGGTCAGGCCGCCGCTGCGCCACAGCTCGGCGCCCGTGCGCGCGTCGTACGTCACCAGGTTGCTGCCGACGACGACGTGGACGCGCTCCGCGAGCACGTGCGCGGACCCGACCGAGGTCGGCACCCGGGGCGCGGTCCACCGCCAGGTGCCGTCGCTGTCCCAGCCGTGCAGCCCGGCCCCGTCCACGGTGAGCAGGAGGCCGTCGGCGCTGCCGTCGTCGACGCCCGTGGGCACCCAGCGCCCGGCGAGCCCGCCGACGCGGTCCGCGCGCACGAGCCGGGTCCTCGCGCCCGTGGCGACGGTCCGGGTGCCGATGCGCGTGAAGACGAGCTGCTCGGAACCCGGGCTCGTGAGCGCCGATGCGCCGGACGTGCCGCTGAGGAGCTCGTCGGGACCCACCGGGAAGCTGCGCAGGACCGTCCCCGTGGCGTCGAGGATGCGCAGCTCACCGGCGGTCGACACCAGCAGGTCGTCACCCAGCAGCATCACCTGGACGCGTGGCCCGTACCGCGGGAGCGCTGACGCGGGGGAGGTCACCGCCGGGAACGTGGCCCGCCACGCCACGGTGCCGTCCGGTGCGACGGCCACGACGTGCGCGTCGTCGTCGACGACGCTGCCCACCACCGCGAGGTCGTCGAGGACGACGAACGTCGGGAAGATCCCCGTGTCGTCCACGGCGTCGGACAGGTCCGCGACGACCGCCCCGTCGTCCGGGTCCAGCAGCAGCAGGCGGGTCACCGTGGGCGCGCGGTGCTGCACCGCCGCCCCGAAGACGGAGCGTGCGTTGTGGGCGAAGCAGACCAGGCCCTCGCCGTCGGTGCCGTGCGTCAGGCAGGAGCCGCCCCGCGTGCGGGTGTCGCCGCGCGCGTCCGGCGGGGCGGCCGACGCGGGGAGCAGCTCCCGCTCCCAGACGACCTCGCCCGTCACCGGGTCCGTCGCCTGCGCGGTGTCCCCGCCGTCGTCACCGGCCCGCGTGCCCACGAGCAGCCCGTCGGGCGTGCGGGCCGTCGCCCACAGCACGTCGTCGTTCGTGGCCGTCCACAGGACCTCGGGCGGTCCGTCGAGCGGCGCGAGCGCCTGCGGCAGCGTCGCCACGACCGCGAGCCGGGCGCGGTCGCGGGCCGCCTCGCGGACCTGCCCGACGACGCCGACAGCGACGAGCGCCACGACGACCGTGGCCGTGGCCGCGAGCACCCGGCGACGGGCGCGGGGCGCGAGGTGGCGTGCGTGGACGTCGACGACGCCCTGCCCGTCGGGGGTGCTGCCCGGTGCGACCGCGGGCAGGGGGCCGTCCTGCGTCCCGTCGTCCTCGACGAGCTCGACGTGCATCCTGGCGCCGCGACGTGCCACCGCTGCAGGCTAGCGCGGTGGTGGCGCGCCCGGGCCGCGCTCAGCCGAGCACATAGGTGACGAGCCCGCCACCGTCCTGCGACCCGTCGAACGAGTAGGCGACGAGCACGCCGTGGACGGGGAGGATCGACGAGACCGGCTCGGTCAGGTCCACCGCCCAGGCGCGCTGCCCGTCCGCGGCGTCCAGCGCCACGAGCACGTCCGGCGTGCTGCCGCCGGGTCCCGGCGCGAGGACGAGGACGTACCGGCCGTCCGTCGCCGTCCCCGACTGGGGCAGCAGGCCCGGCGCGCTCCACATCCGCTCCCCCGTGCCGGCGTCCAGCGCGTCGAGGGCGGTGCCGTTGCCGATGAGGACCCGGCCGTCGAGGAGCACCGCCGAGTACGCGGTGGGCGTCGGGACCGCCGTCCACAGCGCCCGGCCGTCGACGTCCCACGCGTGCAGGCCGCGCTCGTCGGACGTCAGGACGAGCCCGGGCGCGCTGCCGTCGTCGACCGTGAGCCTGACCCACGTCCCCGGTGCCCGCTGGATCCCGTCCGGCCGCACCACGACCGTGCCCTGCGGGGTGTCGGCCACGGCGTAGCCGGGCGCCACCTCCATGCGCGTGTCCGACGTCAGCTCGACCTGCTGCCGTGTCTCGCCCGCCTCGTCGAGCAGGCGCAAGGCGTCGGGCGTCAGGAGCGCGACGGCGTCCGACGTCGCCCGCAGCTCCGCACGCGCCCCGTAGGCCGTCGTCGTCGTGGTCGGGAACGAGGTCTGCCACGCGACCGTGCCGTCCGCGGCGAGGGCCCGCACCCGGGCGGTGGACTCCCCGGTGCCGGCCAGGACGACGAGATCCGCCAGCACGGCGATCGACCGCGACGCGAGCGGCTCGCCCGCCGCCGACGACAGGTCGTTCACGACCGCGCCGTCGCGCGCGTCGAGGACGACCAGCCGCGTCTCGGTCGGCAGGATCTGCGCGAGGGTGCCGCGCCCGACGACGTTGACCCCGTTGTCGGCCAGGCACACGAGCAGCTCCCGCTCGGTCCCGTACGTCTCGCACGAGCCGTGGCTGCGGACCACCTCCCCGTCCGGCAGGACGTCGAGCGCGCTCCCGGGGCCGATCAGCTCGACCTCCCAGGCGACCGCACCGTCGGCCGGGTCGAACGCGACGACCGACGCCGTACCGTCCACGGTCTCCCGTGAGGCGACGAACAGGCCGTCGGGCGTGCGGGCGCTCGCGCGCAGCAGCTCCGCGTCCGCGTCGGCGTCCGACCGCAGCGCGCTCACCGGCCCGTCGACGGGGTTCAGGACCCCCGGCAGCCCCGCGACCGCCGCCATCCGTGCGCGCTCGCGGGACGTCACGACGCCCTGGGCGACGACGCCGAAGACCACGGCAAGCCCGAGCAGCACCGCGCCCGCGACCAGGAGGCGCCGGCGGGTGCGGTGCGGCGCACCGGCCGGTTCGCCGTCGCCCGCTGCGGTGCCCGGCTGACTCCCGCCGCCGGGGGGCGCGCCGCCGGTGACGCCCTCGTCGTCCTCGACGAGCTCGACGTCTCTCCTCGCGTCGCCGCGTGCCACCGCTGCAGCGTAGCGACGGGGGAGTGCGTCGGCACGGGTGGGCGGACAGACGTCACCCCCCGGCCGGGGGGGTGGGCCGGGGGGTGACGGTTCAGGGGGTGCCGGGGGCACCCGGTGGGTGGGCGCGGTCGCGCCCCGGGTCAGCTCTCCGTGCGGTGACGGCGCCGGGCGAGCACGAGGGCCGTACCACCGGCGATCGCACCGATCGCGGCGAGCAGGCCGAAGGCGGCCTGCGTGCCCGTCGCGGCGAGCGTGTCGTCGTCGTCGACCGCGGCGAGCACCTCGGCGCGCTCGGTCGGCGTCGGGGACGGGGTGGGCGTGGCCGTCGCGGTGGCGGTCGGTGTCGGGGTCTCGGCCGGTGCCGGCAGGACCTCGCTGGTCTCGCTCGGCGACGGTGCGGGCGTCGGGGTCGGCGCGACGGTGGGCTCGTCGTCCACGTCGGCGGTCGGCGTCGGCGTCGGGCTGGGTGTCGGGGAGGGCGGCGGCGTCGGGGACGCCGAGGGCGTCGGGACGACGACCGGGGCGCACAGCACGTCGAGGTCGACGAGGTCGTCCACGTCGTAGTGCCCGTAGAACGCCAGGGTGTTCGGCACCGGGAACCCGCCGTCGTGCGGGGGCGTGATGACGGTCGGGACCAGCGACGCGACGTCGAGCCCACGGCCGGCCTCGCCGTCGCCCACGAGGTCCACCTGCAGGCCGTAGGCCTCGCGGTCGGCGCAGACCGCCGCGGCGTCGGTGGCGTCGAGCTCGAGCGGGATGGTCTGCGCGTCGCGCGGCAGGTTCCGGGACGCCTCGGTGCGGCCGGACCCGTTCGCGGTCGGCCACGCCCACACGGCGTGCAGCGCGACGCGGTGCTGCGGCCCGCTGTTCCAGTACCCGGCGGCCTTGCGGACGTCGAGCTTCTTGTAGAGGAAGTACCCCGTGGCCTGGTCGCACGTGTAGGCGTTCCAGGGGATCACGTCGCCGGTGCGCTTGCCGCCGCACAGCGCGCCGGGGGCGGCCGTGGGCTGGGGCGCGGGCGTGGGCTTGCCGGGCTTGGGCTTGTAGCCGGCCGAGTAGCCGGGCTTGCCCGACCCGTGGTGACCACCCCCGGTGGCGGTCGCGGCGGTGGAGGGCAGCACGACGAGGGCTGCGACGGACAGGATGACGAGTGGCAGACGGCGGTTCACGGGGGGACTCCTCGGCCGCGGACGCTTGGACGGGTGCCCGGCGACGACGGCCACGCCATCGGGCGTAACGGACAATAGAGGCAAACCTCGGGTGGTTGGTGAACTTCTGTCCAAGTTGGGGACGAATCATCCGTTCGGACGTGCTGGGGGCGGGTGAAGAACGCCCGGGGACCGCTCCAGAGGGCGCTGGCGGGGGTCGGTGTCCCACGCAGCGGGACGGTCCGTCCTGATACTTGGCATAGCCGACCGGAACAGTCCACTATGTACGCGTGACGACGCCGACCCGCCCCGTGCCGCAGCCCGGCACCTGCGCGTCCGCACGTCCGCTGCGCTCCTGTCGCACCCGGTGATCAGCCGCCCGGTCCCCCCGCCGCGCCCCGCCCGCTCCCGTCCCACCCGGACCGCGGGCCCCACCCGACAGGTCTGCCCATGTCCTTCCACTGGTTCCTGCCCACCAACGGCGACGGCCGTCACGTGGCCAACGTCGTCGCGTCCGCCGGTGTCGGCCGCGGCGCGCTGACCCGGCCCGCGTCGCTCGACTACCTCGGCCAGGTCGCCCGCGCGGCCGAGCAGTCCGGCTTCGACGCCGTCCTGACGCCCACGGGCGCCGGGTGCGAGGACGCCTGGCTCACCACCGCCGCGCTGCTGCCGCTGACGCGCACGCTGCGGTTCCTCGTCGCGTTCCGGCCCGGCTACCTGCTGCCGACGCTCGCCGCGCAGCAGGCCGCGACGTTCCAGCGGCTGTCCGGCGGGCGCCTCGCCATCAACGTCGTCACCGGGGGCGACCCCGTCGAGCAGCGCGCCTACGGCGACCGCCTGCCGCACGACGAGCGGTACGCCCGCACGGACGACTTCCTCACGACGTTCCGCGGCACGTGGGACGCCGCACCGTTCGACCACGCGGGGCCGTACTACGACGTCACGGGCGCGGGCTTCCCGCGGCTCCCGGCCGACCGGCCGCCGGTGTTCTTCGGCGGTGCGTCGCCCGCCGCCGAGCGCGTCGCCGCACGGCACGCCGACGTCCACCTGGCCTGGGGCGAGCCGCTCGACGCCCTGCGCGAGCGCGCCGCCCGTGTCCGCGCGCTCGCCGTCGCGCAGGGCCGGGACCTGCGGTTCGGCGTCCGCCTGCACGTCGTCGCGCGCGACACGGCCGACGAGGCGTGGGACGAGGCGGACCGGCTGCTCGCCGGCATGGACCCCGACGCGAAGGCCGCGGCGCAGCGCCGGTTCGCGCAGATGGAGTCGGTCGGGCAGCGCCGCATGAACGACCTGACGGTGGGCCTCGGGACGCACGCGCGCGCCCAGACCGTGGGGCCCAACCTGTGGGCCGGGATCGGCCTGCTGCGCGAGGGGGCCGGGACCGCGCTCGTCGGGTCGCACGACGAGGTCGCCGACCGGATCGTCGAGCTGCAGGACGCGGGCTTCGAGCACCTGATCCTGTCCGGCTGGCCGCACCTGGAGGAGGCGTACCGCGTGGGGGAGGAGGTGCTGCCCCGCGTCGCCGCCCGGGTCGCGGCATGAGCGCGCAGGACGTCGCCGCGCGCGCCCTTCCCGCGGCGCAAGACCGGTCCGACGACGAGCGGCGCGAGCGCGCGGCCCGTCGTCGCGCACGGGCCCGGACGCTGGGCCTGCGGCTCGTCGCGCTCGCGGTGCTCCTCGGCGCGTGGTGGCTGGTCGCCGCGCTGGAGGTCTGGCCGCGCGTCCTCGTCCCGTCCCCGGGCGACGTGCTCGACGCGTTCGTCACGGTGTCGGGCCTCGCGCCCGACGCCTCGGGACGCACCGGCTTCAGCGGCCACCTGCTGCACGAGCACCTGGGCACGAGCCTGCGGCGCATCGTCGTCGGGTCCGGCATCGGCACGGTGCTGGGCGTGGTGCTGGGGCTGCTCGTCGCGACCGTCGGGCCCGTGCGCACGGTCCTCGAGCCGGCCGTGACCTTCCTGCGGCAGCTGCCCCCGCTCGCGTACTTCAGCCTGCTCGTCATCTGGTTCGGCATCGAGGAGACGCCGAAGATCTGGCTGCTGCTCGTCGCCGCGATGCCGCCCGTGGCCGTCGCGACCGCCGCGGCCGTCGGCGGTGTGCACCGCGACTACGTCAACGGCGCGCGCTCGCTGGGCGCCGGCCGGTGGGACGTCGCCCGCTGGGTCGTCCTGCCCGCGGCGCTGCCGGAGATCCTCGTCGGCATCCGCCTCGGCGTGGGCGTCGCGTACACGTCGGTCGTCGCGGCGGAGACCGTCAACGGCGTGCCGGGCATCGGCGGCATGATCCGCGACGCCCAGCGCTACCTCCAGACCGACGTCGTGGTCCTCGGGATCCTCGTCCTCGGCGTCTCCGGCCTGCTCCTCGACGCGTGTCTGCGCGCGGTCGAGCGCCGCGCGGGGCCGTGGCGCGGCCGCGCGTAGGTCGCCGCCCCCCTCACGACGCGCCCCCACGACGGCCCCCGGTCAGCACCTGCACGTCCGCCGTCGTCGTCCGCCCGGACGTCGACCGACCGACCGATCCACCGAGAGGAACCCCCATGTCCCCCACCCGCAGGCCGCGCACCCCCGCGCTGCTCGTCACCGCCCTGGTCACCGGCCTGGGCGCCGCGCTCACGCTCGCCGCGTGCACGTCCACGTCGTCGGCGACGGGTGACGCCGCGTCCGCCGACGCCTCCGGTCCCGACGTCCTGCGCATCGGCTACCAGCTGATCCCCAACGGCGACCTCGTCGTCAAGCACGAGGGCTGGCTCGAGGAGGCGCTGCCCGGCACCGACGTCCAGTGGATCCGCTTCGACTCGGGCGGCGACGTCAACACGGCCGTGGTCGCGGGGTCGGTCGACGTGGGCCTGGCGGGCTCCAGCCCGGTGACGCGCGGCCTGTCGAAGCCCCTGGACATCGACTACCGGGTGCTGTGGGTGCACGACGTCATCGGTGACGCGGAGTCGCTCGTCGCACGCGACGGGTCGGGCGTGTCCTCGGTGGCCGACCTCGCCGGCAGGACCATCGCGACGCCGTTCGCGTCGACCGCCCACTACTCGCTCACGGCCGCGCTCGCGGAGGCCGGGGTCGGCGAGGACGACGTGCGGCTGGTGGACCTGCAGCCCGCGGACATCCTGGGGGCGTGGACCCGCGGCGACGTCGACGCGGCGTACGTGTGGGAGCCGACGCTGTCCGAGCTGGGCGGCACGGTCCTGACGACGTCGACGCAGGTCGCGCAGGGCGGGCACCCGACGTACGACCTCGGCGTCGTGACGCGTGCGTTCGCCGACGAGCACCCCGACGCCGTGGACGCGTGGCTCGAGGCGCAGGACCGCGCGGTCGCGCTGCTGCAGGACGACCCGGACGCGGCGGCCGAGGCCATCGGTGCCGAGCTCGACCTGCCGACCGACGAGGTCACGACGCAGCTCGCCGGGCTGACGTTCCTGCGCGGTTCGGAGCAGGCCGGGGAGACGTACTTCGGCACGCCCGACGCACCGGGCGCGTTCGCCGCGAGCCTCGCGTCGGCCGCGCAGTTCCTGCACGCGCAGGGAGCGATCGACGCCGTCCCGGACGTCGCCGACCTGCAGGACCGGATCGCGGTCGACGCGCTCGCGCGCGTCTTCGGCGGGAGGTGACCACGGCCCTCGCGCCGCGGCCGGACGCGGGCACCACGCACGGTGCCCGCGTCCGGCTCGAGGGCGTGACCCGCACGTTCGGCCGCGGGCGTGACGCGCGCCCGGCGCTGGCCGTCCTCGACGTGGACGTCGCCCCGGGTGAGCTCGTCGTGCTCGTCGGCCCGTCGGGGTGCGGCAAGTCGACCGCGCTCAACCTGGTCGCGGGGTTCCTCGAGCCCACGCGCGGCCGCGTGCTCGTCGACGACGTGCCGGTGCGCGGCCCGGGCGTCGACCGCGGTGTCGTCTTCCAGCAGCCGCGCCTGTTCCCGTGGCTGACGGTGCGGGACAACGTCGCGCTCGGGCCGCGCCTGGCCGGTGCGGGACGGCGCGAGCGCACCGAGCTCGCTCAGGCGACGCTCGAGCTCGTCGGCCTGCCGGACGCGGGCGACCGGCGGCCGTGGGAGCTGTCGGGCGGCATGCAGC
Source organism: Cellulomonas avistercoris (assembly GCF_014836445.1). Taxonomy (GTDB): domain Bacteria; phylum Actinomycetota; class Actinomycetes; order Actinomycetales; family Cellulomonadaceae; genus Cellulomonas; species Cellulomonas avistercoris. Next base: position 26,000 of record NZ_JACSQV010000008.1, on the reverse strand, counting down.
AGCGCGCCGCGATCGCGCGTGCGCTCGTGGGGCGTCCCCGCGTGCTGCTCATGGACGAGCCGTTCGCGGCGCTCGACGCCCTCACGCGCGAGCGGCTCCAGGAGGAGCTGCTGCACCTGTGGGCGACGACGGGCACGACGGTCCTGTTCGTCACGCACTCGGTCGACGAGGCCGCGTTCCTGGGGACGCGCGCGCTGGTGTTCTCGGCGTCGCCGGGGCGCGTCGTGGTCGACCACCGGCTGCGGGACGTCCCCGCTCCGGGCGCCGACGACGCGCGCGACCGCGACCGGGACGACCCCGCGACGGCGGCCCACCGCGAGGTGCTGCGCACGGCGGTCCGCGGCTCCGCGGCCTGACCGCGTCGCCGCGGCGACGGGTCGCGCAGCACGGGGTCAGGCGGGGTGGGCCAGCGACGCGACCGCGCGGGCCAGCAGCTCGACCGAGGCGTCGGCGCGCTCGTCGTCGTGGTCGGCCACCCAGGCCTGGATGACGCCGTCCGCGGCGGACAGGACGAGGGCCGCGACGTGCTCGACGGGGGCGGTCCAGGTGACGCCGCCGCGCTGCGACCACGCGACGAGCTGGCGCTCGATCTCCGCGAGGTACTGCCGCCGTTCCCACGCCACGGTGCTGGTGTCCGAGTCGTCGCGCGCGGCACGGATCAGCTCGTACATCGCGGCCTGGTGGGCGGGGTCGGCGCGCACGATGTCGAGCTGCGCGCGCAGCGCACGCCGCAGCGCGGTCTCGAGGTCGTCGGTCGCGACGGCCGCGTCCCAGGCGGCGGTCGCCCCCGTCAGCTCGCGCTCGACCAGCGCGCGCACCAGGGCGGCCTTGGACCCGAAGGCGTAGTGGAAGATCCCGTGCGGCACGCCCGCCCGGGTCGTCACGGCCCGCGTCGTCAGGCCGGCCAGGCCGTGCTCGCGCAGCACCGCCAGCGCGGCGTCGAGCAGCTGCGCCCGGCGCTCGTCGACGGGCCGGTGGCCGCCGCCGGTGAGATTCACCCCTCCATGGTAGGCGCGGACTTGGCCATCCGACTTGGACAAGCGGCCAAATCGTCATACGGTGAAGTCACGCGCACCGTGACGCCCGGGAGGAGGACCCCATGATCGTCGTCGCACCCGCCGAGCCCGGAGACCTCACCGCCGCGGCGTCGGTGCTGGCCGAGGCCTTCGTCGACGACCCGGTCACCGGGACGCTGCTCGGCGGTCGGGGTCACGACCGGTCGGCGCGCGCCCACCACCTCTTCGTCGGGCTGCTGCGCCCGGTCATCGCCGACGGCACCGTCGACGTGGCCCGCCGGGCCGGGCAGGACGACGTGCTGGGCGTCGCGATCTGGGAGGCGCCCGACGCGGTGACGACCATCCCGCGGCTCATGGCGCAGCTGCCGTCCTTCTGGCGCGCGTGCGGCCCGGACCACCTGTGGCGCGCGCTCGTCACCAAGCGCGCGGTCGACCGGTACCGGCCCCGCCCGCCCCACTGGTACCTGCAGGAGATCGGGGTCGCCGACGCGGCGCGCGGCCAGGGCGTCGGTGGTGCCCTCCTCGACGCGCGGCTCGCGACCGTCGACGGCCAGGACGCCGCCGCGTACCTCGAGTCGTCGACCGAGCGCAACCGCCGCCTGTACCGCCGGCACGGCTTCGTCGACGGCGTCCCGGTCCGCGGCATCCCCGCGGCGCCCGTGACGATGTGGCGCGCCCCCGCGTCGGAGCGCGTCGGCCGCCCGGCCCAGCTCACGTCCTGAGTCCCCGCCCCCCTCCCCGCCGACCGCGGTACCTACCCGCCGAGCGCGGTACCTACGAGTGGCGCGCTCGACGGTTTCCTACCGCGCTCGAGGGGTCCTGGCGGCGTCCACGGGCCGTGTCACCGGTTCGGGGGACCTGGTACGGCGGCGTCGGAAAACCCCTTGGCGGACGTCCGCGTGCGACGTAGCGTCGTCGGTACACGGGAAGGAGGTGGTCCGAGACATGAAGCACTCCCGGACGAGTGAGGTGGCTGTCCGCTAGCCGCCCGAGTCATCGGACGGACTGCCCAGGTCCGCACCCGCTCCGCCGGCACGACGGCAGGGCGGCAGCGAAAACCAGCAGTCACCGCAGCCCGTGGGAGCCGCGACCTCGTCCCTCGCGGCAGGGCCCCTCCAGGGGGCCCGGCCCACGGGCTGTTCCCTGCCCTGCTCCCGCTCGCGCGGCGTGCCCGGCAGCCGCACCGGCCGGGTCCGGGCGGATGAGAGGGTGGGGGTGTGGCACTCAAGTCCCCCGCAGAGATCGAGCAGATGCGCCCCGCCGGGCGGTTCGTGGCCGACGTCCTGACGTCGCTGCGCGAGCACGCCCGCATCGGCATGACGACGAACGACCTCGACGCCCACGCGCGCGAGCTCATCGCCAAGGCCGGCGCGCACTCGGTCTACCTCGGCTACCACCCGAGCTTCGGGGCGATGCCGTACCCGGGCGTCCTGTGCACGTCGGTCAACGACCACGCGCTGCACGGCCTGCCGTCGGACCGCGTGCTGCAGGACGGCGACGTCCTGAGCATCGACTTCGCGTGCCAGGTCGAGGGGTGGGTCGCGGACTCGGCGCTGACGTTCCAGCTCGGCACGACGACGCCCGAGGCGCAGCGCCTCATCTCGACGACCGAGCAGGCGCTCGCCGCCGGCATCGCCGCGGCCCAGCCGAACGCCCGCATGGGTGACGTGTCGGCCGCGATCGGCCGGATCGCGCGCCAGTCCGGGTTCGGCCTCAACACCGACTTCGGCGGGCACGGCGTCGGGCGGACGATGCACGAGGACCCGCACGTCCCCAACGACGGCCGCCCCGGCACCGGCATCCGCCTCAAGCCCGGCACGGTCATCGCCATCGAGCCGTGGCTCATGGCCGGCAGCGGCGACTACGTCATCGACGACGACGGCTGGACCATCCGCAGCGCCGACGGCGCGCTCGCCGCGCACGCCGAGCACACGGTGGCGATCACCAAGCGCGGCCCGGTCGTCCTGACGGCCCGCGACTGACCCACGAGACGCGGGTCCTAGGCGAGCACCCAGCGCAGGGTCCGCGTCTCGCCGTCGCTCCGTGCCAGTGCCCGGTCGACCGTCGCCGGGTCGAGCACCGAGTCCGCGGCGAGGTACGCGGCACCGATGACGCCGCCGTGGTGGTCGAGCTGCGTGGTGGTGATCGTGAGCTCTCGGGTCGCCAGGGGGAGCGAGCGCTGGTAGACGACCTCGCGCACGCCTGCGATCAGGTGATCGCCCGTTGCCGCGAGCATGCCGCCGATGACGATGACGCGGGGGTTGAGCAGGCTCGTGGCGTAGGCGACGGCCTCACCGAGGGTCCGCCCCGCGTCGCGCAGCCGGCGCACGGCGTCGTCGTTGCCGCGTCGGACGAGGGTGAGCACGTCGCGGGCCTCGCGGATCTCCCCGGCCGAGCCGTCGCCGGACAGGTCCCGCGCCAGCGCCCAGCCACCTGCGAGCGCCTCCAGGCAGCCGGCGTTGCCGCAGCGGCACGCGGGGTCCCCGTAGCCGGACAGGCGTGCGTGGCCGATGTCACCGGCGGCGCCCAGGGCGCCGCGGTTGACCCGTCCGTCGGAGACGATCCCGCTGCCGATGCCGGTACCGGCCTTGACGTAGAACAGGTGCCGCTCGTCCGGCCACCGTGTCCGGTGCTCCGCGAGGGTGAGCAGGTTGACGTCGTTGTCGACGACGACGGGCACGTCGAACACCCCGCCCAGGTGGGCGCGCACGTCGTACCCGTCCCAGCCCGCCATGACGGACCAGCCGACGGGTCGGCCCGTCGCGAAGTCCACGGGAGCGGGCAGGCCGACACCGACGGCGGCGAGGGGCGCGTGCGGCACCTCCGGCTCGTCCAGCAGCGCACGCGCCGTGGCGACGACCCGTCGCAGGAGCGCCTCGGGACCCGCAGCGACCGGTACCGCGACGACCTCCTCGGCGAGGATGCCGGCGACGAGGTCGGCCACCGCGACCCGGGTGCGCGCCTCCCCGATGTCGACGCAGAGCACGACCGCGGCCGACGCCTGGAACGTCAGCACCTTGGCGGGCCGGCCGCCTGACGACTCGGTCTCGGCCGACTCCCGGACGAGTCCTGCTGCGAAGAGCGACTCGAGCCGTTGCGCGACCGTCGGGCGTGACAGCCCTGTTGCGTTGGCGATGGCCGCGCGGGTTCGTGCGGTGCCCGAGGCCACGAGCTGCAGGACGTGGCCCGGTCCCGCCTCGCGCGGCCCGCCGTCGGGCGGGAGGTAGACGCGCGTCGCCGGGGGCTGCTCTGCCATGGGGGAAGCGTCGCTTCTGGGCGGACTAATGTCAAGATGCCGTCGTAAGTGCCGCAACTTCTGTTTGAAGGTTGCACATGATGTGGGAGGGTCATGCCACGGCCGCCACCCCCGGGCGAGCCGACCGGCGCAACCCCGCAACGCTGCGGGCCGCGCGCCGCGCTCCACCGTTCAGGAGGTAAGCAATGAGGCTTCACCGCACTGGGCACGCTGCGCGTCGGCGTGCCGGGCTCGCCGCCGCCGGTCTGTCCCTCGCGCTCACGCTCGCCGCGTGCAGCACCTCACCCGAGCCGTCCCCCGCGGGCGACGGCGACGGGAGCACGGCCGGATCCGACGAGACGTTCACGATCGGCATCGTCGAGCAGCAGCTCGCCAACCCGTTCTTCGCCAAGCTGCAGGAGGCAGCGGTCGCCCAGGCGAAGAAGCAGGGGCTCGAGATCATGACCGCCGAGTCCAAGGTCGCCGGCGACACCGAGAGCCAGGTCAAGGCGATCGAGAACATGATCGCCCGCGGCGTGAAGGGCATCGTGCTGGACCCGGCGAGCGCGACCGCGCTGGTCGACGTCGTCGAGCAGGCGACCGCGGCCGGGATCCTGGTCGTGACGGTCAACACGTCCCTCGACCCGCTGGACACCGCTGCCGCGTCGTTCGAGACGGACAACTTCGAGGGTGGCCGCCTCATGGGCCAGTGGGCCAAGGCGTCGCTCGGTGACGCCGAGGCGCGCGTCGCCATGCTCGACTACGACCTCGCCGACAAGACAGCCGCCGCACGGCACGACGGCTTCCTCGACGGCTTCGGCATCACCGACGACTCCCCGGAGATCGCCGGCACCGCGCTGACCGAGTCGAACTTCGAGACCGGGCAGACGGCGATGGAGAACCTGCTGTCCGCGCACCGCGACATCAACGTCCTGTACACGATCAACGAGCCGGCCGCGCAGGGCGCGTTCGCCGCGATCAGCGGGGCCGGTGTCGAGGACCAGGTGCTCGTCACCTCGATCGACGGCAGCTGCGCCGGCGTGCGCAGCGTGAAGGACGGCACCATCGGCGCGACCGTCATGCAGTTCCCCACCCGCATGGGCGAGATGGCGGTCGACGCGATCGTGGAGTTCGTCGCGAGCGGGACGCGGCCCGAGGGGCTCATCAACTCCGGCACCGTGCTCATCACCGACGAGCCGGTCGACGGCATCGACTCGGAGACGTCGGAGTGGGGCCTGAAGAACTGCTGGGGCGAGTAGCACGTGAACGAGTCGCTGGTGCCCGTGGCAGCCGGCGACGCGCGCAGGGGAGGGCTCGCGCCGCAGCGGGCTCTCCCCGAGCGGGTCGCCGACCTGGTCAGGAGCGCGATGTCGCGGCAGCTGGCGGGTCCGCTCGCCGCGCTCGCCGTCGCGGTCGTCGCCTTCTCCCTCACGACGGACACGTTCCTCAACCCCGCCAACGTGTCGCTCGTCCTTCAGCAGTCCGTGGTCATCGGCACGCTCGCGCTGGGGCAGACGCTCATCATCCTCACCGCGGGCATCGACCTGTCGGCCGGCGCGATCATGGTCCTGGGGACCGTGCTCATCGCCCGGCTCGCAGGCGAGGGCAACGTGCTCGTCGCGGTGCTGATCGGCTTCCTCGGGTGTGCGCTCATGGGGGCGGTGAACGGCCTCGTCGTGGCCCGCTGGAATCTCCCGCCGTTCATCGTGACGCTCGGGACGCTGACCGTCATCGCCGCGGCGACGCGCCTCTACACGAGCTCCGCGAGCTACCCGGTGACGTCCGACGTCCTGCGGCTGCTGGGCTCCGGCCCGGTCGTCGGGGGCGCCAAGATCACGTACGGCACGATGCTCTGGCTGCTGCTCGCCCTCGCGCTGGGCTACGCGCTGACGCAGACGGCGTGGGGCACCCGCGTCTACGCCGTCGGCGACTCGCCGCACGCCGCCCGGCTCACCGGCATCAAGGTCTCCCGCGTGCTGTTCAGCGTGTACCTCGTGGCGGGCCTGATCTACGCGGTCGCGGCCCTCGCGGCGCTCGGCCGCACGCCCATCGGTGACCCGTCGGGCTACCAGACGGCGAACCTCGACACCATCACGGCCGTCGTCATCGGCGGCACGTCGCTGTTCGGCGGGCGTGGTGGGGTGGCGGGCACGGTCGTCGGCGCCCTCATCGTCTCGGTCCTGCAGAACGGACTCACGCAGGCGGGCATCGACTCGCTCTACCAGCAGGTCGCCGTCGGTGTCCTGGTGATCGCGGCGGTCGGGTTCGACCAGCTGGTGCGCAGGAGGAACAAGTCATGAGCGAGACGACACCGCTGGTCCTCACAGGACGGGGCCTCGACAAGCGGTACGGGCACGTCCTGGCGATGGACGGCGCCGACTTCGAGCTCGCGGCCGGGGAGATCCTCGCCGTCGTGGGCGACAACGGCGCCGGCAAGTCGACCCTCATCAAGTCCCTCACGGGGGCGGTCGTGCCGGACGCCGGCACCATCGTCCTCGACGGCGAGGAGGTGCGGTTCCGCAGCCCGCTCGACGCACGACGCGCCGGCATCGAGACCGTGTACCAGGAGCTCGCGGTGGCCCCGGCGCTCGACGTCACGCAGAACCTGTACCTGGGCCGCGAGCACCGCATGCCGGGCGTCATGGGAACGGTGCTACGACGCCTGGACAAGAAGCGGATGCGCCAGGAGGCGGCCGACCACATGGCCGACCTCGGCATCCGCATCCAGTCGGTGCGCCAGGCGGTCGAGAACCTCTCGGGTGGGCAGCGTCAGGCCGTGGCCGTGGCACGCGCCGCAGCCTGGGGACGTCGTGTCGTCGTCATGGACGAGCCGACCGCAGCGCTCGGCGTACGTGAGACCAACCAGGTGCTCGACCTGATCCAGCGGGTCCGTGACCAGGGTCTGCCGGTCGTCCTCATCAGCCACAACATCCCGAACGTCTTCCAGGTCGCCGACCGCATCCACATCCACCGGCTCGGCAGGCGTGCGGCGCTGGTCCGGCCGGGGACGACCTCGATGTCGGAGGTCGTCGCGGTGATGACCGGTGCGACCGAGGCGAGCGAGCTCGAGTCAGCCGTCACCGACCCCGTGCTGACCGCCGCGGCGGCCACTGCCCCCGACGCCCCGCCGACCTGGAAGGACCGCTCCGCATGACGAACGACACCGACGAGGTGGAGTACGACCTGCTCGACGACCTCGTGGCGGACGCGCGTGCCCTGCTCGGGGACCGGCGGCGCGTCGTCCTCGGCATCACCGGGTCACCGGGCTCGGGGAAGTCGACACTGGGTGAGCACCTCGCGGCCGCGCTGGCCGACGTGGCCGTGCTCGTGGGGATGGACGGGTTCCACCTCGCGCAGGAGGAGCTCGACCGGCTCGGCAGGCACGAGCGCAAGGGTGCGCCCGACACGTTCGACGCCCTCGGCTACGTCAACCTGCTGCGTCGGCTGCGCGCCGCCGACGAGGACGTCGTGTACGCCCCGCGCTTCGACCGGGACCTCGAGGAGCCGATCGCGTGCGCCGTGCCGGTCCGGCGTGACGTCCGCCTGGTCATCACCGAGGGCAACTACCTGCTCGTCGACCAGCCGGGATGGTCGCAGGTCAGCGAGCTGCTCGACGCGTGCTGGTACGTCGACCCGGGCGAGGACGTGCGCATCGAGCGTCTCATCGCGCGGCACGTGGGCCACGGACGGTCCGTCGACGAGGCGCGCGAACGGTCGCTGGGCACGGACCAGCGCAACGCCGAGGTCATCGGTCTCACGCGGTCACGCGCCGACAGGGTCGTCGTCGTGCCGCCCTCGACCTCGGACGCCTCCGGGCGTCACCACCACCCCGACCCGCTCACCTAGGAGGACCACCGTGTCCGTGCTCGACAAGTTCCGGCTCGACGGCAGGGTTGCCGTCGTCACCGGCGGCAACCGCGGGATCGGCCGCGGCATCGCGCAGGCCCTCGCGGAGGCCGGCGCGACCGTCGCGATCGCCGCCCGCGACGAGGAGCGCAACGAGCGTGCCGTCGCGGAGCTCCACGCGGCGGGCCTCCAGGCGTTCGCCGTCCGGGTCGACGTCTCCGAGCGTTCCGACCTCGAGCGGATGGTCGAGGAGGTCACCCGTACCGCCGGGCCCGTGGACGTCCTGGTCAACAACGCCGGCATCGGCTTCCACGCGGACGCGCTGACGCTGCCCGACGACGAGTGGGACCGGCTGTTCGCCGTCAACCTCCAGGGCGTCTGGAAGGCGAGCCAGGTCGTCGCACGGCAGATGGTCGAGCGTCGCACCGGGTCGATCGTCAACATCGGCTCCATGTCGGGGCTCATCGTCAACCGCCCGCAGTGGCACTCGCCGTACGGCGTGTCGAAGGCGGCGGTCCACCACCTCACACGGTCGCTGGCAGCCGAGTGGGCGCCGTCGAAGGTGCGCGTGAACGCGATCGCGCCGGGCTACGTCAAGACGGAGATCGCCGACATCGATCTCCCCGAGTACCGGCACTACTGGGTCGACGAGGTGCCGATGCAGAGGTACGCGTCGCCGGACGAGATCTCACCCTGCGCCCTGTACCTCGCGAGCGACGCGTCGAGCTTCGTGACCGGGTCGGTGATGGTGGTCGACGGGGGCTACACCCTGTGGTGATGACGGAGGAGGCGGCCCACCGCCTCGAGCCCGTGGAAGGCGGCTCCGAACCGCGCACGTGACCGGCCGTGTTCGGCCGGGATGGCGGCATGACCGCAGATGGCGGCATCTCCGACATCCCGGCCCCACGTGGGGCGCCGCGTCACCCCCAGGAGTGGCTGAACGTCCCGATCCGCTCACGGATCTCCTCGGTGGCCGTCTGCCCGGTGGACTCCCACGTCACCGTGTACGCGCCGACCTGGTCGTCGCCGCCCTCGGGGTCGGCCGGCGGCTCGGTGACCAGGTCGACCGTCACGAGGTAGCGGCCCCGTGGGCTGGTCCCCGCCTCGGCTGCGGCGTAGCGGATGCCGGGGACCCGCAGCCCGTAGCTCTCGTGGTCGCGCCTCGCGAACCATCGACCGGCGTCGCCTCGTGGGACGTAGCGCCGCTCGACACGGACCTGCGCACCGCTGTCGGCGAACGTGTACGTGTAGGTCGTGCCCGGTTCGTCGCCGGTCGTCACCTCCGGCTCGCCTGCGTCCGGCGGCAGCGCGAAGGACAGACCGGGAACCTCGTCGCGGACCACCCATCCGTCCGGTACCGCGGCCTGCGTCGCGAGCACCGGCAACGCATCGACGCCGCCGGCGACCTCTCGGCCCACCGCGTGCCAGGCGCTCCACTCGACGCCGTCGACGAGCCCGGTGGACTGCACGGAGCGGACGTGGGCCAGCACACCGCGGCGCAGCTCCCACGCGACGTGGTCGTCGAGGACGACCGCCGACGTCACGGCCTTGACGTCGACCGTCAGGCCCTGGTTCTCCACCGTGGCCTCGCCCACCGACGACCCCGAGAGGCCGGAGATCTCGAGCGTGTCGACGCGGGTGCGCGTCTGCCCCGCCGTGGTGGCGGCCGGGCGGAGCCCGGCAGCCCCTCGCCAGCCGCCCGCGTCGAACAGCCCCATGACCGCATCCGAGGCGGGGTCCTCGGGCCGCAGGTCGTGTCCCGGCTCGCCGAACAGGGTGTCCAGCTCGGCGTTCGTGCGTGCCCAGGCCGCCGGCGAGTCGTCCCACTGCGTCACAGGGTCCGCCAGGGCGCCGAGGAGGAACCGCGCCGCGACGGGGATCTGCGCCGCGGTGAAGTCCGGTCGCACAGGGTAGGGCACGCCGAGGGCCAACCAGCTGTAGGGACCCTGAGGGTCGAAGGCGAGGATCGGTGCGTCGTCGCGCAGGCACACGCGCGAGTAGGTCCCGTAGCCGTCCGTCTCGACGTCGGGACACGGCTCGACCCCGACCGCAGTGCCGACGGAGCCCGGCACCGGCTCGGCGGTGAGTCCACGGTCGACCAGCGCGTCGGTGGACACCGGTGCGGTGAGCGGTGTGGGGCTGGTCGACGGCGTAGGCGTCGGCCGCGGGTCGGACGTCGTCGGGGAGGGCGCCGCGCTGCAGCCGACGAGGGTGCCGGCGACCAGCAGCAGGGCGAGGGCATGTCGTGTCATGTTCTGCTCCGATGTGTCCGTCTCGGGGGGATCCGGGTGAACCGTAGGGTTGCCGCGCCACGGCCGTCGGCGGTCGTCCACAGGCCACCGAGCGCTCCGGCGTGCTCGTCGCCGACGGGTCGGGGCGAACCGGTCACCTGGGCCTTGCGCGTCCGACAGGATGTGCGGATGAGCGCCGACCAGGCCCGTCCCGGCATCCCGAGCGCGCCGCCCGTGGCCGCGCGCGACTACCGCGACGACCCGTCCACCGACCCCGACGCGCCGCGCTGGTACCGCGACGGCGACCGCTGGCTGCGCGCCACGGCCGGCGGTGTCCTGGTCCTGGCGTGGGCGCTGACCGACCTCGGCCCCGCGGCCCTCGCGGCGATGCTCGTCGTCGCGGCCGACAGCACCGTGCGGACCCGCCGGACCGGCACACGGTGGTGGACGGTCCTGGAGCTCGCCCTCCTCGCGCTGCTCCTGGTGGCGACCCTCGTGCTCTCGGGGATCGCGGACGCGCTGACGGGGGCCGAGCTCGCCGTGCAGCTGGTCGCCGGTGCGCTCGCGGGTGCCGGCGCCGCCGCGCTCCTCGCCGCCCTCAGGCGTCGTCGCGCAGCTCGGGCGGCACGGCCGACGGCGGTGTGACACCGACGGGGTCGACGAGCACGAGCGGGTCCTCGTCGAGGTCGAGGACGCGCGAGCGGGCGGGCGGGGTCAGGGCCGTCTCGAACCGCACGGTCGCCTCCCGGCCGCGCACGTGCACGACCCAGCCGCGGCCGAGCGTGGCGTGCTCGACGTCGAGCCCGGGCCGCGCATTCGACTCGTCGAGCGGCCGCCCCACCTGGGAGCCGCCGAGCGGCCGCCCGACGACGGCCTTCTCCGCGCCGACCAGCCGCGCGTCGTCCTCGACGAGCTCCGCCACGACGTCGTCGAGACCCTGTGCCGTGCTGCCGTCGGGCAGGCGTGTGCCGGCGGTGTCGTCCGGTGGGCCGTCGTCCGGGCCGTCCGGCCCCTCCGCCAGCCGCCCGCCGACGTGGTCGTGCTCGCCGACCACGGCACGCCGCGGCGCGTCGAACAGGTGGGCGTCGAGGTCGAGCGCGAGCTGCGCGTGCGGCGACAGCGCGTGGAACGCGACGCCCAGCAGGCGCACGGGCTCGACGACGCCCGCCGCGAGCACGGCCTTGCGGGCGGCGTCGCGCAGGTCGGCGTCCGACGCGGTGGGGTGGGGGAACGTGACCGAGCGCGTGACGGTCGAGAAGTCGGCGTAGCGGACCTTGGCGACGACGGTCCGGGCGGCACCGCCGTGGCGCTCGAGCCGCTGCAGGGCCTCGTCGACGACGTCGTCCACGGCGGACAGCACGACGTCGCGGCCCCGCAGGTCGACCGCGAACGTGCGCTCGGCGCCGGCGGACTTGCGCTCGGTCGTCGTGACGACGGGCCGGTCGTCCAGGCCGCGCGACATGAGGTACAGCCCCGTGCCGTGCGCCTCGCCGAGCGTCATCGTCAGGGTGTCGAGCGGCTGCCGGCGCAGGTCCGCGACCGTGCGCACGCCGAGCCGCTCGAGCGCGCCCTGCGTCGCGGGGCCGACGCCCGGCACGGTCCGCACGTCGAGCGGCAGCAGCACGTCGTCCTCGTCCTGCGGCCGCACCACGACGACGCCCCCGGGCTTGCGCAGGTCGGAGGCGATCTTGGCGACGAGCTTGGAGCGGCCCACCCCGACGGACACGGTCAGCCCCGTGAGCTCGGCGACGCGCGCCTGGACCTGCGCGGCGGCGTCCTCGGGCTCGGGCGTGCCGCCGGGTGCCTGCGTGAGGTCGGCGAACGCCTCGTCGATCGACAGCGGCTCGACCGCGGGCGTCAGCTCGCGCAGGACGCCCATGATGACCTGCGAGTACGCGGCGTACGCGGCGAACCGGGGCACGAGCACCGCGGCGGCCGGGGTCAGGCGACGGGCCCGTGCCATGGGCATCGCGGAGCGCGCGCCCGCGCGGCGCGCCTCGTACGACGCGGTCGACACGACACCCCGTCCGCCGACGCCGCCGACCAGCACCGGCTTGCCACGCAGCGACGGCTTGTCGCGCTGCTCGACGGCCGCGAAGAACGCGTCGGCGTCGAGGTGCAGGACGGTCGCGGCGTCGCGCATGCGCACGGCGGTGACGAGTCGCTGCGCCTGGTCACCTGGCCGCTCCACCCCACCATCTTCCGTCGCCGCGACGACGACCGGCGCCCACGTGGCCCGCAGGGCCCACCGCTCGCGGGATCGCCGGGGCCGTCGGGCCCGCCGTCAGCAGGCGTCGTGGACCGCGCCCGGTGCGCCGCGTGGGGACACGTCGCGGTCGCGCAGGACCACCGAGAGGCCCGCCGCCCGCGTCGCGGGGTCCGACTGCTCGGCGCACGCGGCGTCGAACGCCGCACGGTCGTACTCGACGTCGAGCACCACCGGGTACGCGGCCGTGTACACGTCGCACTCCTGCCACTCGCGGCACTCCTCGGCGACGACGAGGTCCGCACCCAGCGCCCTGACCTGCGTCGTCAGCTCGGCCGTGTTCTTCTGCGCGAAGGCCAGCCCGGCGGCGTGCGCGCGCTCGACGAGCAGCGCCGTGTACGCGAGCGTGTCGGCGGGCGTGATGCGGCCCAGCGAGCGCGTGTAGGAGTCGAGGTTGTCGACCTCGACGGCGTCGAACCCGGCGGCGGCGCACGCGTCGATCACGTGCCCGACGCGCTCGGCGACACGTGCCCGCAGCTCGGGGGTGGTCAGGTCGTAGAGGACCTCGTCGGGCCAGCCGTCGTCCCGCACGGGCTCACCGTCGTGGTGCAGCACGAGCGCGGGCTCGGTGCGCAGCAGCCGCTCGGTCTGGGAGGGCTGGGTCTGGAAGCCGTTGACGTAGCAGACGTCGTAGCGGCCGGTGGGCGCGGCCGTGGAGTCCCGGACGACCACCGCGGTGTCGTCGGCCGGCTCGTCGGCGCCACCCAGCTGGTACTCGAACCGCGCCCCGGGTGCCGGGAGCGTCACGGTGCGCGGTGCGGTCGTCGGGCCGGGCGTGGGCGTGGCGACCGGCGCGGGCGTGCTCGCGGCGGGGGTCGGGCCGGTCGTCAAGGACGGCGTCGCAGCGCCCGTGGTGGGTGAGGCGGTCGCCTCGGGCGCCTCCGTGGGGGCGGCGGCGTCGGCGGACGCGGTGGCGGCCGGCGTAGCGGCGACGGGCGACGCGGCCGGGCCCGCGGTGGGCCGGCACGCGGGCAGCAGGAGCACGACGGCGCAGGCGACGGCCAGGGCGGTCGCGCTGCGCGTCGTCGTCGGCACGCGGCCACTGTAGCCGGGCATACCCGGCGCCGACCGGCCTCCACACGGACGAGTGAAGCGGGCCCACGCCGTGGTGACGATCATCACGGAACGGTAACGGGAGCGGCGTGACCTGCGAGGATGTCGCGGTGCCTCGTCCTTACCGCGTGATGACCGTCTGCACCGGCAACATCTGCCGGTCACCCATGGCCGAGATCGTGCTGCGCCGCCGGCTGGCCGACGCGGGCCTCGCCGACGTGGTCGAGGTCGACTCGACGGGCATCAGCGACGAGGAGGACGGCAACCCCGTCGACTGGCGCGCACGGTCCGTCCTGCGCCGCCACGGCTACCCGACGGGCGAGGGCCACCGCGCCCGCCAGGTCCGCCCGGAGCACCTCCTCGAGCGGGACCTGGTGCTGCCGATGACCGCCACGCACGCGCGCTCGCTGCGCCGGCTCGCGGGCGGCGACCCCGCCGCGACCTCCCGCATCCGCATGTACCGCAGCTTCGACCCGGCGGCGCCGGCCGAGCCCGGGCAGCCCGAGAGCGTGCTGGACGTCGACGACCCCTGGTACGGCCCGGAGGAGGGCTTCGAGACCACGCTCGCCGAGGTGGAGGCCGCCGCCGACGGCATCGTCGCCCACGTCCGCCAGGCTCTCGCCTACCGCGACGCGGCCGCGGACTGACACCGCCCGGCGCACCTCACCCGCGCAGGGGACGGGAGATCGCGCCGACGTGTGGCACGGTGCTCGCTGTGCCCGCCCCGATCCGCCACGTCCTGTTCCCCGGTCGCCACCACCTGGTCACCGCCTTCCAGGTCGCGTACCTGACCGACCTGCTCGCGGGCCGCGTCCGCGACGCCGACGGCGAGCCCGTGACCTGCGCCCCCGACGCGCGGGTCGTGTGGGCGCTGACCTCCGCGTCGCACAGCGGCACGCGGCGCAACCCCGTCCCGGCGCACCGCCGCGAGGCCATGATCGAGGCGGTGACGACGCGCGCGGGCCTTCCGTCGCTCGTCGTCCCGGTGGCCGACGTGCCGCCCAGCCCCCGGTTCGCGCACACCGTCCTGGCCACGTCGGAGCTGGTCCTGGGCGAGGCGCTGGCACCGCACGACACCGTCGTCGCGTGCTCGACGCCCGAGGTCGCAGCCATGTACGCCGCCGAGGGCTTCCGCATCGCGACGGTCGAGGCCGGCGCACCGGGCGACCCGGCGCGGCCGTGGGACGTCCTCGAGCGGATGGTCGCGGGCGACGACGCGTGGCGCACCCTCGCCGACCCGCAGGCCGTCGCGTACTACGAGCGGTACCGGCTCGACGCGCAGGTGCGGCTCGTCCACACCGACCCGACGGTGCAGGACGACGGCGACCTCACCGAGACCCGCGACTACGCGACGTACACGGCCGCCTTCGACGACGCGTCGGACCGCAAGTGGGAGCAGGTCGCGCCGCACGTGCGGCCCGGGCGGGTCGTCGACCTCGGGTGCGCGGCCGGTGGCCTGCTGGAGCGCGCGGCCCGCGACCCGCGCCTCGCGGAGTCCGACCTGTACGGCGTCGACGTGTCGCGGCACCTCGTCGCCGAGGCGGAGCACCGCCGGGACCAGGGCGTTTTCGCCAACCCCAACGTGTTCTTCGCGCAGCGCAACCTGCTGCTCGGCCCGGTCTTCCCGGAGCGGTCCGTCGACACGACGACGACGATCGCGCTCACGCACGAGATCGCGAGCTACGGGGACGGTCGCGCCGACCTCGAGCTGCTGGCGCGGCGCATCTTCGAGCACACGCGTCCCGGCGGGGTGTGGATCAACTCCGACGTGCTGGGCCCGGCGGACCCCGAGCGGGTCGTCGACCTGGTGCTCGACGGCGACGCGGACGTGCCGGCCCGCGACCTGTCGGGGCTGGAGCGCGCGCAGGCCGCCGCGCACGTCGCGGGGCTGTCGCCCGCGGCGCGGCTCGTGCAGTTCGCGCAGGACTTCCCGGCGCTGTCCGGCGCCGACGTGAAGGTCGAGTGGGTCGAGCGCGGGCCGGACCGCAGCGTCGCGCGCACCACCCTGCGCACCGCCATGGAGTACCTGTGCACGCGCGACTACACGGACTCCTGGCTCTCGGAGTGCCACGAGCGGTTCTGCGACCTGACCGGCGACGACTGGACGGACCTGCTGACGGGCGTCGGCTTCGAGCTCGACCCCGGCAGCGGCCCGTGGCGCAACGACTGGCTGGTCGAGCACCGCCTGAGCGTGGGTGCCGCGCTGCGCGACCCGGTGACGGGCGCAGCCGTCGACTGGCCGGACACGCACGTGCTGACGGTCGCGCGCCGGCCGCTCGTCCCGGTGGGGTGATCGTCGAGAAAACTCGACGAGTGTCGACAATGTTCGACGATCGTCGACTATCCTCGTCATATGGATGTGCAGCGTCCGTTCGCCGTGGTGGCCCCCACCCTTGATGCCGACGTGCTGATGAGGCTCGCGCGGGCCGAGGGTGCGATGTTCACGGCTGGGCAGCTGCAGCGGTTGATCCCGAACAGGTCGGTCGACGGTGTACGACGGACGCTCGAGCGCCTGACGGAGCAGGGCGTCGTGCTGGCGACGCCCGCGGGTCATGCCGTGGTCTACCGGCTGAACGTCGACCACGTCGCAGCGCCCGCGATCAGGTTGCTCGCGTCGCAGCCGACCGAGCTCTTGCACCGTATCGAGCAGGACATCGCGCAGTGGCCCGTCGCGCCGCTCTACGCGGCGGTCTTCGGATCCTGGGCGCGCGGTGAGGCCACGACGACATCCGACATCGACGTGCTCGTGGTCGTCACCGCGACGGTGGACCCCGACGACGTCGATCCGTCGGCGAGAGCTTTGCAGGGGCGCATCCGGGCGTGGACCGGGAACGAGGCCCAGGCCCTCGTGCTCACCGAGGGCCAGGTCCGCCACGACCCGGCACTGCGTCCGGTGCTGGAGAACGCTGCGCGGGAGGGTCGGTCGGTCGCAGGTGACGAGCGCTGGCTCCGCCGTGCGCTCGGGCTCGTGGCCGCTGCGTGATGAGGCTCCAGGCCTCGACGCCGGCGGTTCGCGCCGGTCGGCTCGCGAAGGCCAGGCAGTTCGCCGGGGTAGCGGCGGACCAGCTGGAGCTGGCGGCCAGGCCGAGCGACATCGCAGACGCCTACGTCACGTTGGCCGTCCATGCCGGCATCGCCGCAGCGGACGCCGTCTGCTGCGCGCGCCTGGGCCACTACTCGCGCAGCGAGAGCCATCACGAGTTGGTCGAGCTCCTGAGGTCTGCCGACGGCGCCCTGGCGCGGCATCTCCAGACGCTGCTGGCGCTCAAGACCCAGGCCGGCTACGCGGCAGGGTCCGTGAGCGCTGGTGACGTGCTCCGCGCGCAGCGGGCGATGGACGCGCTGGTCCGGGCCGCTGGTGACCTCCCGTGAACCTCGAGGCCATCCGGACGTTCCCGCGGCCCCCGCGCGGCAGACTGACCCCATGAAGGTCGCCGCCCGCGCGCACGTCCCGCCGTTCGCCGTCATGGAGATCCTGGCCGCCGCCAACGCGCGCCGCGCCGCGGGGGAGCACGTGCTCAGCCTGTGCGCGGGCGAGCCGTCGACGGGGGCGTCGGACGTCGTGCGGCAGCGGGCGATCGAGCTGCTGACGTCGGGGGACCTCGGGTACACCGAGTCGCTGGGGGCGCCGGGCCTGCGCGCGGCGATCGCGGCGCACTACGGCGACACGTACGGCGTCGACGTGGACGCGCGGCGCGTCGCGGTGACCACCGGCTCGTCCGGCGGGTTCATGCTCGCGTTCCTCGCGGCGTTCGACGTCGGCGACCGCGTGGCCCTGGCCCGCCCCGGGTACCCGGCGTACGCGAACATCCTGACGGCGCTGGGCTGCGAGGTCGTCGACCTGCCGTGCGGGCCCGAGCAGCGCTACCAGCCGACGGTCGCGCAGCTCGAGGCGCTCGACGAGCCGGTCGCGGGGCTCGTCGTCGCCAGCCCCGCCAACCCGACGGGCACGATGATCGAGCCCGACGAGCTCGCGGCCCTCGCCGCGTGGTGCGGCGAGCACGGGGTCCGCCTCGTCAGCGACGAGATCTACCACGGCATCACCTACGCCGACGCGGCCGGCACGACCCCCGCGACCGCCACCGCGGCGCAGTACCTCGGCACGGGCGCCGTCGTCGTGAACTCGTTCTCCAAGTACTGGGCCATGACGGGTTGGCGCCTGGGCTGGCTGGTCCTGCCCGACGACCTCGTCACGCCCGTCGACGCGCTCGCGGGCAACGTCGCGCTGTGCCCGCCGGCGCTCGCGCAGCACGCGGGCGTCGCGGCGTTCAGCGCCGACGGCATGGCGGCGGCGCGCGCCAACGTCGAGCGGTACGCCGACTCGCGCCGGCTGCTGCTGGACCGCCTGCCGGACCTCGGCTGGGATCCCGTGGCGCCCGCCGACGGGGCGTTCTACCTGTACGGCGACGTGTCGGTGACGGGCCTGGACGCGGTGACGTACTGCGCGCGCCTGCTCGACGAGGCGGGCGTGGCCATCACCCCGGGCACCGACTTCGACCCCGTGGGCGGCCGCGACTGGGTGCGGCTGTCGTTCGCGTCGTCGCCGCAGGTGGTCGCCGAGGCGGCGGACCGCATCGTGGCCTGGCAGCGCTCGCTCTGACGCCTCAGGACGGCCCGTCGCTGCCCGCCGGGTACTCCTCGAGCGGCACCGCGCCGTCCGCCCACGCGGCGAGGATCGGCTCGACGATGCGCCAGCCCTCCTCCGCCTCGGTGGCCCGCGCGGACAACCGCGTGTCCCCGTCGATCACGGCCAGCAGCAGCTGCCCGTACGGCGTGGGGTCCTGCCGGGCCAGCTCGGTGTCGAGGGTGACCGTCTCCAGCTTGAACGGGTCGTCGATGCCGTTGACGTTGAGGTCCAGGGACATGCGGTCCGGGTCGAGCTGCAGACGCAGCTCGTTGCGCACGGGCGCCGGGCCGTCGAAGACGTGCAGCGGCACGTCACGGAACCGCACGACGATCTCGCGCCGGTCCGCGGACAGCGCCTTGCCCGTGCGCAGGCGGAACGGCACGCCCGACCAGCGCCACGTGTCGACGTGCAGCGTGACCTCGGCGTACGTCTCGATCCCGCGGTCGGCGTCGACGCCGGGGGCGTCGGTGTACCCGTCGACCGCGCGCCCGTCGACCTCGCCGGCCGTGTACCGCCCGCGGCGTGTCCAGCGCGCGACGGACTCGCGGTCCGGCGTCCGGACGGCCTTGAGCACGTCGGCCTTGCGCGACGCGAGGTCCGCGGGCGCCATCGACGTCGGCGGCTCCATCGCGACGTACGTCAGCAGCTGCAGCAGGTGGTTCTGGACCATGTCACGCAGCGCGCCGGACCGGTCGTAGTACGACGCGCGTGACTGCGCGTCCACGGTCTCGTCGAAGACGATGTCGACGGAGGCCACGTCCGTGCTGGTCCACAGCGGCTCGAGGATCCGGTTGGCGAACCGCAGGCCCAGCAGGTTGAGCACGGTCTGCTTGGCGAGGAAGTGGTCGACGCGGAAGATCTGGTCCTCGGGCAGCAGCCGGGCCAGGGCGGCGTTGAGCTCGACGGCCCCCGCCAGGTCCTCCCCGAAGGGCTTCTCGACGACGACCCGCACGCCGCTCGGCAGGTCGACCTCCGCGAGTGCGTGCACGACCGGCAGGAACAGCACGTGCGGCAGCGCGAGGTACACCACGAGCGGGTCGGCGTCGCTCACCTCGCACGCGGCGATCGCCGCGCTCAGCGTCGCGGGGTCGGTGACGTCGCCGTGCACCCAGACCGCCCGGTCGACCAGCGCCCCGACCGCGGGGTCCACGCGTCCGTCCGCGTGGCCCGCGACCTTCTCGCGCACCAGCGCGCGGAACCCGTCGTCGTCGAGGTCGTCGTTCGCGACGCCGACGAGCCGCAGACCGCCGTCGACCAGGGGCTCGACCCGCGCGAGCCCGGGCAGGACGTAGCGGGCCGTGAGGTCTCCGGTGGCCCCGAGGACGACGAGACCGGCGGTCACGGCCGCGCACCCGTCGCCGTGCGGGGGTGTGCGGGCGTCACGGCGTCTGCGGTCATCGGCCCATCGTGGCCAGTCCCGGCCCGCCGCGCAGGTCGAGCGCCACCGTGCACCGCCGCCCACCAGGGCCCGACCTGCCGCGCAACGTGCGCGACACCTGGCGCCCGTAGCCTGACCTGCATGGACGTGGCGGTGCTCGGGGCGACGGGAGACGTCGGGCGGCAGATCTGCACGCAGCTCGTCGAGCGGCAGGTGCTGCCGACGACGTCGCGGCTGCAGCTGGTCGGACGGCCCGGGGGTGCGTCCGGCCGGGCCGTGCACGGTCTGCGTGCCGACCTCGTCGACGCGTACGACGAGCACGCGCCGGTGCTGGACGTCGCGCTGGACCCCGACGACGTGGTCGCCGACGTCGTCGTCGTGGCGGCCGGTCGCACGGTCCCGCCGCGCTCCGGCGGCGTGCCGCCCAGCCGCACCGAGCTCGCCGAGGCCAACGCCGCGGTCTTCCGTGCGTACGCCGACGCCCTGGCGGCGCACGGGTCCGGCAGCGAGGTCGTGGTCGTCGTGGCCAACCCCGTCGAGCTCGGCGTGGCGATCATGGCCGAGCGGCTGGGACGTCACCGGGTCGTCGGGATGGGGGCGTGGCTCGACACGCTGCGGTTCCGCCGCGAGGTCGCCGTGCAGCTCGGGGTGCGCCGGCACCGCGTCGGCGGGTTCGTGGCCGGGCAGCACGGTGACGACGCCGTCCCGCTGTGGTCGACCGTGCGCATCAGCGGCCTGGACGTCGCCGAGCGCGAGCGGGCCGTGGCGCGGCTGCGGGGGGCGCGCACGCTGACGACGTTCCCGGCCGAGATCCAGCAGGCCAAGACGGACCTGCTCGACGTCGCCGCCACGGACGTCGCGGCCGCGTTCGCGCTCATCGACTCCTGGCCCCCCGACCTGCGGGCCCTCGCGCGGCCGTGGATGACGCACCAGTCCGGCGCCAAGACCGCCACCGGCACGGCGTCGGCGACCATCGACCTGCTCGAGACCGTCCTGGACGGGCGCGAGATGGTCGTCGCCGGGCAGGTCGCGCTCGCCGGGGAGGTCGCCGTCGGCGGGGCACCGGTGCACGGGGTGCTCGGCGTGCCGCTCGTCCTGGGCCCCGAGGGGTGGACGCGCGTGCTGCTCGACGCCCTGCCGCCCGACGAGGACGCGCGGCTGGCTGCCGCGGCCGGCGTGATCGCCGCGGGCACGGCACCGTGGACGGCCGCAGCCGAGGGGTCACGATGACGGGGCCGACGGGCGCGGACCGCGCCGACGACGACACCCGCTGGGTCGGCTGGTTCCGCACCGAGCACCGCACCGGTGCGATCTCCGCGCTCGCGGGCGTGTTCTCGACCCGCGGCGTGAACGTCGACTCCCTCGCCACGGGCGACGTCCAGGGCGACGACGGGGTCGTCGTGATGACCTTCCGCGCCGGTGAGCGTCGCGCCCGCCTGCTGGCCCGCACGGTCGAGCGGCTGCCGCACGTCCGCGCGGTGCGCGTCCGGCCCGTCGACGACCCGTCGGTGCGCGCCGCCGCGGTCGTGCAGCTGCCGCCCGGGGTCGTGTTCCGGCCGCCGGCGGGTGCCGCTGTGCGGTGGTCGGGCGGGACGGGGGAGGGTCAGCCGCTGCTCGTCGAGGGGCCGCTCACCGGTGTCGAAGCGACGGTGGCGGCCGCACGGGCCGCGGGGGCGACGAGCGACGCGACGGTCGTCCAGCCGCCCGACCTCCAGCCGCCCGACGTCATGCCGCCGGGGACGCCTGCACGACCTCGATGAGCGCCGGGTCGATCACGCGGGCGAGGCACTGGACCACCCGCTCGACGTCGTCGACGCGGGCGTCGGACGCCATGGTGATCCCGCCGCCCGCCGCCGGGGCCTCCTGGCTGACGTAGGCGTCGGCCACCGCCGGGTCCTGCGCGCACGTCGCGGCCGTCCGCAGGTCCGCGGCGACGAGCACCGTCCACGGCCCCTGCGACGGGATCTGCACCGTCGACCTGCCCCCGCCGCCGAGGGCGGCCAGGGCCCCGAGCAGGGTGGAGCCGACCAGGGCCGCCACCACGACGACGGCGACGGTCCGGGTGCGCTTGGCGCGGTCGCGCACGGCGTCCTCCTCAGGTCCGGGACTCGCCTCAGGGTAGCCCGCGCACCTGGACGCACCCGTCCCGGGCGGGACCCCGCCCGCCCGGGACGTGACGTCAGACCGGGCGCTTCTGCGGCGCCGTCTCGGCGGTCCTGCGCGGGTCGCGCTCGACGACGTCGCCGAGGACCTCGTCGATCCGTGCCATCGCCTCGGCCGGGATCCGCACGCCGGCGGCCTTGACGTTCTCGGTGACCTGCTCGGGGCGCGACGCTCCGATCAGCGCGGCGGCGACGTTGTCGTTCTGCAGCACCCACGCGATCGCGAGCTGCGCCATCGACAGGCCCAGCTCGTCGGCGACAGGCTGCAGGCCCTGCACGCGGGTGAGGACGTCGTCGTTCATGAACCGCTTGATCATGTTCGCGCCGCCCTTCTCGTCCGTGGCGCGCGACCCGGCCGGCGGCTGCTGACCGGGCCGGTACTTGCCGGTGAGCACGCCCTGGGCGACGGGCGACCAGACGATCTGCGAGATGCCGAGCTCGCGCGACGTCGGGACGACCTCGTCCTCGATCACGCGCCACAGCATCGAGTACTGCGGCTGGCTCGAGATGAGCTGCACGCCCAGGTCCTTCGCGAGCGCGTGGCCCGCGCGGAGCTGGTCGGCGGTCCACTCGCTGACGCCGATGTACAGGGCCTTGCCCTGGCGCACGACGTCCGCGAACGCCTGCATCGTCTCCTCGAGCGGCGTCTCGGTGTCGTACCGGTGGGCCTGGTAGAGGTCGACGTAGTCGGTCTGCAGGCGCCGCAGCGAGCCGTTGATCGACTCCATGATGTGCTTGCGCGAGAGCCCGACGTCGTTCTTGCCGCCCGGGCCGGTCGGCCAGTAGACCTTGGTGAAGATCTCGAGCGACTCGCGCCGCTCGCCCTGGAGCGCCTCGCCGAGGACGCTCTCCGCCTTGGTGTTCGCGTAGACGTCGGCGGTGTCGAACGTCGAGATGCCCGCGTCGAGCGCGGCGCGGACGCACTGCGCCGCGGTCTCGTTCTCGACCTGCGAGCCGTGCGTGAGCCAGTTGCCGTAGGTGATCTCGGAGATCTTGAGCCCCGAGCTGCCGAGGTAGCGGAATTCCATGGCTCCATCCCAGCACCCCTGCCGCCGTCGCGCCCGGCCGCACGCGCACCGCCCGGGCCGGGCGGGCAGCGCGCCGCCGCCTCTCCTAGAGTCGCGGGCATGGGGCAGGCGGGCGAGGTGCGGATCGGCATCTCCGGCTGGCGGTACGCCCCGTGGCGCGGGGAGTTCTACCCGCCGGGCCTGCCGCAGCGCCGCGAGCTGGAGTACGCGGCGCGGCGCCTGGGGTCGATCGAGATCAACGGCTCGTTCTACTCGTTGCAGCGCCCCGACAGCTACCGCGCGTGGCGCGCGGACACCCCCGACGGGTTCGTGTTCGCGATCAAGGGGCCGCGCTTCGTCACGCACATGAAGAAGCTCGCGGGCGTCGAGACGCCGTTGGCGAACTTCTTCGCGTCGGGCGTCCTGGCGCTCGAGGACCGCACCGGGCCCGTGCTGTGGCAGCTGCCCCCGAACCTGGGGTTCGACCCCGACCGCCTCGCACGGTTCTTCGATCTCCTGCCCCGCTCGACCGCCGCTGCGGCCGAGCTCGCCGCGCACCACGACGACAAGGTCCCCGAGGGCCGTGCCCTGACGACCGTCGAGGCGGACCGCCCGCTGCGCCACGTGCTGGAGGTCCGGCACGACACGTTCCTCGACCCCGCGTTCCCCGCGCTCCTGCGTGCCCACGACGTGGGCCTCGTCGTCGCCGACACGGCCGGCCGGTGGCCGCACCTCGAGGACCTGACCAGCGACGTCGTCTACGTGCGGCTGCACGGGCACAGCGAGCTGTACGTGTCGGGGTACGACGACGACGCGCTCGACGCGTGGGCCGCGAAGGTCCGCGCGTGGTCCACGGGCACGCCGCCGCCGGACGGTCCGCGGGTGAGCCCCGCGGCGGCGGACCGGCCCCGCGACGTGCACGTCTACTTCGACAACGACGTCAAGGTGCGCGCGCCGTTCGACGCGATGGCGCTCGCCGCCAGGCTGGGCGTCGCCCCGCCGCGCCCCGACCCGCTCGACGACGACCACGCGGCGCACAGCGGGTTCGCGTAGGTTCGTCCTCCCGCCGTCGACGTGAGGATCACGCCATGCAGTGCCCCGTGGACCAGACCCAGCTCGTGATGACCGAGCGCCAGGGCGTCGAGATCGACTACTGCCCCGTGTGCCGCGGCATCTGGCTGGACCGTGGCGAGCTCGACAAGATCATCGACCGCGCCGCGTCGACGTCGCCCGCAGCCCCGGGCGTCGACCCGCGGGCCGTCCCCGGCGCCGCTCCCGCGCCGCCGTACGGCGCGCCCGCCTACGGCACCCCGGAGCCCCGCGGGTACGACGCACCCGGCTACGACCGTCCCCGCTACGACAGCGGGCGCGACGACCGCGGGTACGACCGGGGGCGGGACGACCGCGGCCACGACGGCCGCAAGCGCAAGAAGAAGGAGTCGTGGCTCGAGGACCTCTTCGACTTCTGACCCCTCACCGGGACCGCCCGGCGTCGCGCGACCGGATTGCTCTCTCACGCCAGGAAGGGGGTTCCACCCCCCGGGTGAGAGAGCGATCCGGTGGGTGGTGGCCGCTCGTGCGTCCGTCCCGGCCGGCTCGTGCGTCCGTCCGGCCGCTCGGCCGGACGGGTGGCCTCGCGCAGATCACCCCGGCACCCGTCCGGTCGATTGCTGTGGAAAACGGGACATCACGGACGTGCGGCCACCCTAGGCTGCGGGCGACCCATCGGACCGACCTCCCAGGACGCCAACGTGATCTTCTTCGGCTGGGGCCGACGCTCCAAGACCGCTGACCTCGACCCGGGGCGTGCGCTCGTGCGCATCTGGGGCCACTTCCACCTGTTCTGGCTGTTCCGCTTCTCGTGGCCGTCCGGCTACCTGCTCGCGACGGCCACCGAGGCCGGGTGGGCGCAGCAGCCGATCTCGAACGAGGAGGGGCGAGCGCTGGACCCCGAGGGTCGCACGGACGTCAACCTGTGGTGGCGCTTCGGGCTCCTGCTGCCGGTCATCGGCATCGCGTTCTCGATCTTCATGTCCACGGTGGGCCCGGGGTCCTGACCGGCCGGCGGGCGCTCGCGCGGCCGGACCGCGTCACGCCACGGGCGTGCGCGGCCCGGCCGCGTCCGACGACGCACCGGGCACCCCGGCCTCCGCCAGCGCCGCGTCGATGCGGGCCTGCACCTGCCGGGCCGAGCGGCGGCGCCACCAGCGGACACCGAGCACACCGCCCACGACGAGCACGAGCAGCGCGAGCTGCGACCACGGCACCGCCCACACGGTGACCTGGGCGGTCCCCGTGCGCAGGGCGGCGTCGACGACGTCGTCGCCGACGACCCACGGCCGGGCGTCGACGTGCCCCGTGGCACGGACGACCGGCCACATCTCCAGCTCGGCCTCGACCAGCGCCGACTGCCCGGGCAGCACCTCGCGGACGTCGGTGGCGTCCTCGGTCGCGCCCGCGCCGAACGGGCCCGCGAGCGTGGTCACGGCCCGGGCGGCCAGCCGGACGTCGCCGGTGTTGGCGACGCGGTAGCTCACGTGCACGGTGCCGGGGGCGAAGGGGTTCCACGACGGCTCCCACCGCGTGACGACGTCCTGCGGCTCGAGCGCGGCGACGACGTCCCCGGCGACGCGCAGGTGCAGCCGGGTGCCCACGCGTGCGGCCAGGCGCACGTCGTCGCCGCTGACGAGCTCGGCGACGACGCCCGCGGGGTGGTCGCCAGGTGTCGCGTCGGCGGGGACGGTGATCGTCAGCGGGACGGTCACGGCGGCGCCAGCGTCGAGCGTGAGCTCCAGGGTGCCGTCGACACGCTGCGCGCCCGGGACCTCCCCGAGCTCCACCCACGCGCCGCCGTCGGCGGTCGCGCCCGCACCGGGGACGTCGAAGTCGCCGGAGCCGGAGACCATGCCGTCCGCGGCGTACACGAGGAAGGTGGCCGCCCGCTCGCTGAAGTTGGTGACGGTGACGTGCTCCGTGACCGTCGCGCCGGGGTCGAGCACGTGCCGCAGCGAGATGCGGCCGTCGGGGCCCTCGGCGGTCGCCGGCTGGACGGTCCACGTGACGGTGCCGGTGGGCGCGGGGTCGGGCTCGGTCGTCGCGGCGGACGCCGGCCCGGTGGGGCCCACCAGCGCGAGCAGCGCGACGAGGAGCGCGAGGGCGCCCACGGGACGGGCGTGGCG
>NZ_JACSQV010000007.1:97662-227198 GCF_014836445.1 Cellulomonas avistercoris | reverse complement strand
CTGCCGTTCGCCGTGGTGCTGGTGCTCGTGATGGTCGCGTGGGCCAAGGACCTGGCGCGTGACCCGCTGACGCTGCGTCGACCCGTCCGACGGAGGTTCGGCGTCGCCCTCGTCCGGCCGGTACCAGTCGCTGAGGGCGGGGTCCTCGGTGTCGAGCCAGGAACCGGCACCCTCGTCCGGGGCGGTCGCCACGACACCGAGCACGAAGTCGTCGCCGTGCTCCTCGATACCCGCCCGCACGCCCTGGGCGAGCGCCTCACGCGCGTACCGGCGCCGCAGCGTCAGCGGGTCACGCGCCAGGTCCTTGGCCCACGCGACCATCACGAGCACCAGCACCACGGCGAACGGCAGGGCCGCGACCATCATGAGGCTCTGCAGGCCCGAGAGCGCGATCTGACCGCCGCCGACCAGCAGGACCGCCGCCACCGTCGCGAGCGCGGCACCCCACACCACGGTCGTCCACCGGCGCGGGGCGGGGTTGCCCTGCTCGGACAGGCTCGCCATGACGATGGAGGCCGAGTCGGCGCTGGTGACGAAGAAGATGACGATCGAGATCATCGCGACGACCGAGGTCACCGCGCCGAACGGCAGCTCGCGCAGCAGCGCGAACAGCATGTCCTGCCCGGACGCGCTCGCGCTCATCGCCGACCTGGTCTGCTCCAGCCACATGGCGGTGCCGCCCACGACCGTGAACCAGACCAGGCACACGGCGCTCGGCACGACGATGACGGCGGTGACGAACTCCCGCAGCGTGCGGCCGCGGCTGATCTTGGCGATGAACATCCCGACGAACGGCGTCCATGACACCCACCAGGCCCAGTAGAACGTGCTCCAGGCGCTCATGAACTCCTGCGCGTCGGGCGACGTGGCTGCCGACTGGCCCATCATCACCGGCAGCTCGCTCACGAACGTCATCAGGACGCCGGGCACGAGGTTCAGCAGCAGGACCGTCGGGCCCGCGACGAGGATGAACAGCCCGAGCAGGCCGGCGAGGACCATGTTGATGTTCGACAGCGCGCGGATGCCGCGCTTGAGCCCGGAGACCGCCGACAGGATGAAGGCGACGGCGAGGACGGCGATGATGCCGACGATCACCGCGTTGCCGAGGGGGCCGACGCCGCCCACGATCTCGACGCCGCGGCCGATCTGCAGCGCGCCGATGCCCAGCGAGACGGCGGTGCCGAACAGCGTCACCACGATCGCGAACACGTCGACGACCTTGCCCAGGATGCCGTGGCTGCGGTCCCCGAAGATGGGCTCCAGCAGCGCGGACATCAGGGGCGTGCGCCCCTTGCGGTACGCCGCGTACGCGACGGCACCTCCGACCAGCGCGTAGAACGCCCAGGCGACCGGTCCCCAGTGGAACAGCGTCTGCGCGAGCGCGACGTGCATCGCCTGACCGCTGCCCGGCTCGGTGCTCGCGAACGCCGGAGGCGGCTCGAGGAAGAACGACATCGGCTCGAGCGGGCCGTAGAACAGCAGGCCGATCCCGATGCCCGCCGAGAACAGCATCGCGACCCAGGAGACCGTGGAGAACTCGGGCTTCTCGTCGTCCTGGCCCAGGCGGACGGCGCGGTGCCGGCCGAAGCCCAGCCACAGCATGAACACCAGCACGACGACCGTCAGGACGCCGAAGAACCACCCGAAGTCCACGGTGACGAGCTCGAACGCCGCGGCCGCGAACTGTGAGAGCCCGGCCGGGAGGAGCAGGCCCCAGGCGATCACGGCGAGCGCGACGGCCGCCGCGACGAGGAACACGACCTTGTCGATCCTGAAGGTCACGTGCGTCTGCTCGACACCGATCCCCGGGAGCAGCGCGGGGTGCGGGCTGCCGAGGGTGTCGGGAGAGTTGACCTCCTTGAGGATCTGCGCAGCGCGTGCGCGCTGAGCGGCCGAAGTACGCCCGGAGTGACCACTGGTCGATCCGGTGTGCATGTCGTTCACCACCGATTCGTCCTCTGCCTTGGTCAAGAACCGGTCATAGATTCTAGGCGACCTGGGTGCCCGAACCGTCCGCCCGGCAGGCGCAGGACGACCCGGGCGGCGCGCAGCGGCCCGCCCGGTCGCCCGCCGACGGCGCTGTGACCTGCAGTTTCGCTCGACGACGACGCGGACGGCAGGGCGCACCCGAGGCGACCCGCATGTCGCCTGGATCACAGGCTCCGAGCGGTCAGCGCGCCCCGTACCCGCCGTCCACGCGCAGGACGGCACCGGTGACGCCGCTCGCCAGGTCGGACATGAGGAACGCCGTGGCGTTCGCGATCTCGGCGGGCGTGTTGAGCCGACCCGTGGGGATGCGCGCGAGCCACTGCTCGTAGGTGTCGGGCGACTCCTCGCGCAGGCGGTCGAGGATCGGCGTCGCCGTGTAGCCCGGCGCCACCGAGTTGACCCGCACCCCCGTGCGCGCCCACTCGACGCCCAGCAGCTCGGCCAGATGCCCGACGGCCGCCTTGGTCGCACCGTAGGCCGCGTGGGTCTCGGGCGACACGACCCCGTACCCGGCGATGGACGACGTGATGACGATCGTCCCCGCGCCGCGCTCGACCATGCGCCGCCCGAAGTCGCGGCAGCACCAGAACACGCCGTCGAGGTTGATCCCGACCGTGCGACGCCACAGCTCGTCGGGGTAGTCCGTCGCCGGTGAGGACGGCGCGATGCCGGCGTTGGCCATGAGCCCGTGCACGGGCCAGTCCTCCCGGTCCAGCCGGTCCGCGAGACCGCGGACCGCGTCGGGGTCGGCGACGTCCAGGACGTCGAAGCGCGTGGTGCCGCCCGTCTCGCGCGCGACGTCGTCCGCTGCCCGCAGGCCCGCCTCCTCGTCGACGTCGGTGATCACGACCCGGCCGCCGGCGCGCGCGAGCACCTCCGCCGTGGCGCGGCCGATGCCGCCCGCACCGCCCGTGACCAGGTAGACCCGACCCTCACCCAGACCCTGCACGACGACCCCTCCCCCTGCTCGGCTCCCCCCATCGTGCGTCGGCGCACGCACACGCGCAGAAGATGCGCTCCCCGGCGGCAGAGGTGTCCCCGATCAGGGCGCGGGTGCCGGTCGCGCCCGCCGGACGGGCGTCAGCGCCTCCGTGAGCCGCGCGAGCCCGTACTCGAACGCCTCGTCGACGTCGCCACCGAGACGGAACGCGCCGGCGAGCTCCATCGTGAGGAAGCCCGTCGCCCAGGCGGTGAGCAGGCGCGCGGCCGGCAGTGCGTCGGCCTCGCCGACCAGCCCGGCCGCGATGCGCAGCACCGGCTCGCTCGCGCGGGCCAGGGACGCCGGGTCGGTGCCGGCGGACTGGATGAGGCGGAACCCCTGGGGTCGCTCGTGCGCGAACGCGCGGTAGCTGCGGGCGATGTCGGCGAGCGTGCTCGCCGCCCCGAGGCGCCGCGCCAGCTCGTCGACCGCGGCCACCGCGACGAGCGCGAGCAGGGCGTCGCGGTCGCGCACACGCTTGTACAGCGACGGCGCCCGCACGCCGCACCGGACGGCGACGGCCTGCATGGTCAGGCCCGCGACCCCCTCGGCCTCGACGATCTCCCAGGCCGCGGCGACGATCTCCTCGAGCGACGTGCGCTCCGGCGTGGGCATGGCATCTCCTCATGGCTATTGACGTTAGCCATGATGGCTAACTACCGTAGCCATTACTACCACGCGACCCACCACGAGGGGCACCCCATGAAGCTCGGCCCGCACCTGCACCGCATCGGCAACGACGTCGTCGCCGCCTACCTGGTCGACACCGACGAGGGCGTGACGGTCGTCGACGCCGGCCTCGCCGGCCACTGGCCCGAGCTGCTCGCCGAGCTCGCGGCCATGGGCCGCACGGTCGACGACGTGCGCGGCCTGGTCCTGACGCACGGGGACACCGACCACATCGGGTTCGCCGAGCGGCTGCGGCGTGAGCACGGCGTGCCGGTCTACGTGCACGCGGCCGACGCGGACCGCGCCCGCGGGGGCGACAAGCCGAAGGCGTCCTTCGGGCGGTGGCGCCCGGGTGCCCTCCTGGGCTTCCTCGTCTACTCGCTGCGCAAGGGCGGCCTGCGGACCACCTACCTCACCGAGGTGACCGAGGTCCACGACGGCGACGTGCTGCCCCTGCCGGGCGCACCGCGCGTCGTCGGCATGCCGGGCCACTCCCCCGGGAGCATCGCCGTGCACGTGCCGGTCGCGGACGCCGTCATGGTCGGCGACGCGCTCACGACGCGCGACGTGCTGACCGGCCGCACGGGCCCGGCCCCGGCCCCGTTCACCGACGAGCCGGCGCAGGCGCTGGACTCCCTGTCACGGCTCCCCGGTCTCGACGCCACGTGGCTGCTGCCCGGCCACGGCGCACCGTGGCGCGGCGACCTGGCGGCGCTGCCGGACGAGGTGCGGCGGGCCGGGTGACGGGCGCGAGCCCGGCGACGTCGGGCGTCAGGCCTCGTCCTCGGGCGCGGCCGCCACGCACGAGGTCAACGGGCGGCCGTCCAGCAGGACGTCCACGTCGACCGGGCCCCCGCCCGCCCCCTCGACCTCGAGCTGCACCTGCCCGGCGGCGGCGGCCACGTCGTTGTCGACGCTCGCACCGCCGAAGGTCGTCCGGACCTGCAGCGTCGCGTCCGGAGCGACGTGCGCGGCGGAGTCCCACGACACGTCGAGCGACAGCCGCGTCCGCACGTCCCGCCGCGCGTCCACGGCCCAGGGCCAGGCCCGCGCCCCGCGCGACCACTCGGTCTCGCGCACGAGCACGGCGGAGCGCACGTGGACCGGGGCGTCCGCGTCCTGCGGCTCGAGCGCGCACGCGCTCTGCGCGCCGCGCTCGACGCCGCCGGACGACCCGACCTCGACCCCCGCGAGGAGCCCCACCAGCACGACGACTCCCGCCACGGCCGTGACGGCCTGCCCGCGTCGGTCGCCCCGCGGCGTGGGTGCCCGTCGCACCACGAGCGTGCGCGCGATGCCGTCGGCGAACGTGCGCCGCTGAGGGTCCCACAGCGGCCGCAGGTACCCGATGAGCAGGAACGCGTCGATCAGGTGGGCGAACCACCGCCCGACCGACCGCAGGACGCCCGGCGCACCTCCGGCCGGCCCGTCGACGGGTGCCCGCACCACCTGGATGCCGAGCACGCGACGCCCGGGCGTCTGCCCGGTCAGCCCCTGCAGGACCAGCATGAGCAGGAACGCCGCGACCACGACCCCCGACGACGTCCACGGCTGCGCGCCGTCGGGGTCGACCGGGGAGAACGTCGGCTGCAACGACGGTGCGCTGATCCGGTCCCCGGCGACGAACCACGCGACCGCACCCAGGACCGCACCGTCCAGCAGCGCCGCGACGACGCGCCTCCCCCAGCTCGCGGGCTCGGGCACGGTGACGTCCGTCGTCGCGAGCGGTGCGAGCGGCGTCGTCGTCACGGGGGACATCGTGGCAGCGGGCCGCGACGGGCACCAGGGCCGATCGGCGCACCGCCAGCCGAGCTCAGGACGGCCGTGCGCGGGCGGTGGTCGACGACGAGGGAGAGTAGGCACCGTGCCGGACACGACCCTCGAACCGACCCCCGAGCCGCGGGACGCGCCGGCCGACCTCGCCGGACCCGCCGACGACGAGACGCCGTGGGCGATGCAGCTCGTCGTCCGCGTGGAGAGGGCCGACCCGCCGACCCGGACCGCGGCGTGCGCGGCGGCCGCCACCGCGGTCGTGACGCTGCTCGCCGACGAGCGCGCGCAGCCCGACGGGCCGTGGGAGCCGGCGGTCCGCAGGTGGTCCGACGCGGCGATCCGCAAGCACTGCCGGCGCGCCCGCGGCGCCGCCTGGGACCGGGCCGCGCACCTGCCGGGCGTCACCGTCGAGGTGGACGGGGCTCAGGTGCGGGCGTTCGTCCCGACGCCCACCGACGCGATCCCCCGCGAGCTGGCGAGGCTGCAGCTGTCAGGCTCCGAGCCGGCCGACCCGGAGCGTGCCGAGCACGTCGACGCCCTCGTCGACGGACCGCTCGTGGTGTCGATCTGCCCCGAGCCGGCGCTCCCCTTCGGCAAGGCCGCCGCCGCGGCCGGTCACGCGGCGCAGGTGGCCGCCGCGCAGATGTCCGCCGGCCGCTACCGGCCCTGGCGGGACGCGGGTTTCCCGGTGGCCGTCGAGCACCCCGGCACCGCGCAGTGGGCCACCCTGCTGGCGACGTCCCCGGTCCGGATCGTCGACGCCGGGTTCACCGTGGTGCCGACGGGGACGACGACGGCCCTGGCCCGCTGGGCGTGAGGCCCTCCGTGCGTCCCGCCACCCGGCAGGTCCTCGTCACCGGGCGGGAGGCCCGGACGAGGCACCATGGACCGACCGACGACAGCCCGACCGGCAGGAGCACGTGGTGAGCAGGACCGCAGCGGACCGCGTCCTCGCCGACCTCGACGACCGCCAGGCCGCCGCCGTCGTCGCGCCCCCGGGGCCGGTGCGGATCATGGCCGGCGCGGGCACGGGCAAGACGCGCACGATCACCCACCGCATCGCGTACCAGCACGTCACGGGCGCCGTCCCGGCGGACGTCGTGCTCGCGGTCACGCACTCGGCCAAGGCCGCGGGCGAGATGCGGGACCGCCTGGCGCGGCTCGGCGCGGGCAGCGTGCAGGCGCGCACGTTCCACGCGGCGGCGATGCGGCAGCTGCGCTACTTCTGGCGCGCGACGGGCCTGCCCGGCGAAGGCCCGGTGCTGCTGGACGTCGACGGGCGGGGCGCGTACTACCGCTACCTGCGCGGCGCGCTCGGCGTGACGCTGCGCACGTCCGCGGCCGAGGTCGACGCCGCGCTCGTGACCGACCTCGCGACCGAGCTCACGTGGGCCGCCGCGCGCGACCTGACGGCCGACACGTACGCGGAGGCGGCGCAGGCGGCCGGCCGGCGGCCCGGCATGTCGCTCGCGACGGTCACCGGGGCCATGCGCCGGTACGCGGCCGCCAAGCGGGCCGCCGGGGTGCTCGACTTCGCGGACCTGCTGGCCGTGTGCGCGCGCATGCTGGAGGAGCACGAGGAGGTCGCGGCCGAGGTGCGGCGGCAGTACGCGTCGTTCGTCGTCGACGAGTACCAGGACACGGACCCGGCGCAGCAGCGGCTGCTCGACGCGTGGCTCGGTGACCGCGACCGGCTGGCGGTCGTGGGTGACGCCCGGCAGGCGGTCTACGCGTTCAAGGGCGCGGACACCTCGCTGCTGCGCGACTTCACGGTGCGGTTCCCGCACGCCGTGACGGTCGACCTCGTGCAGGACTACCGATCCACGCGGCAGGTCGTCGAGGCGGCGAACCGGCTCATGGCGGGGCGCCCCGAAGCCTCCGGGCCGGCTCTCGTCGGGATGCTGGGCGACGGGCCCACG
Organism: Cellulomonas avistercoris; assembly: GCF_014836445.1. Classification (GTDB taxonomy): domain Bacteria; phylum Actinomycetota; class Actinomycetes; order Actinomycetales; family Cellulomonadaceae; genus Cellulomonas; species Cellulomonas avistercoris. The sequence goes on along the minus strand of NZ_JACSQV010000007.1, from coordinate 219,869 downwards.
CCCGTCGTCGAGCGCTGCGCCGACGAGGACGACGAGGACGCGCGGATCGTCACGACCGTCCGGGGCTGGCGCGACGACGGGGTCCCGGTCGAGGAGATCGCGGTCCTGCACCGGTTCAACGCGCAGGCCGTCAAGCTCACGGCGGCGCTGCGGGACGCGGGCGTCCCGGTCGTCGCGGGCGACGGCTCGGCGTACTTCGCGCGCCGCGAGGTCGCCCAGGTGCTCACGCTCCTGCGCCGGCGCGCGGCCCGGGCCCCCGACGACGACGCCCGCCCGGCCCTCGACGACGCCCTGGCCCAGGCCGGGTACGACCCCGACGCCCCGCCCGACGGCACCGGTGCGGCCCGCGAGCGCTGGGACGCCCTCGACGCCCTGCGCGCGCTGGTCCTCTCCCTCCCGCAGCCCCTGACCGGCACGGTCCGTGCGCTGTCCGCGGACCTGGACCGGCGCGCCGCCGAGGACCACGTGCCGCCCGGGCGCGGGGCCGTCACGGTCACGACGATCCACAAGGCCAAGGGCCTGGAGTGGGACGCGTGCCTGCTGGCGCGGGCCACGGCCGGGTCCCTGCCGTCGGTGTACGCGACGACGGGTCCCGAGCTCGCGGAGGAGCGGCGTCTCGCGTACGTCGCGATCACCCGCGCACGTCGTCACCTGGTGGCGACGTGGGCGGCGGACCGGCCCGGTGGACGCCCGTCTCGCCCGTCGCCGTACCTGGACGCGCTGGATCCCGCACCTGCGCGTCCCGCGCGCCGCGTGCGCGACGTGCCCTCGCCCCGCCGCGCGTCGGCGTCGCCGTTCACCGCCGGGCAGCGGGTCACCCACGACCGGCACGGTCTGGGCAAGGTCGTCGACGTGCGCGGCAGCAACGTCACGGTCGACTTCGGGTCCGGTGGGCGGCGGACGGTGACGGCCGACGGGCGACTCGTCGCGCTGTGACCCCGGCCCGGTTGCGACCGTGCCGGGGCGGGCCACGGGCCGCAGACCCAGCCGTGGCCGGGTGCGCCCCCGCACCCATGGACGTAGCGTCGAGAGTGCTCGTCGACGCAAGGGGGCGCCGTGTTCGACAACCTGCTCAGCCCTGGCCGGATCGGCCGGCTCGAGGCACGCAACCGGATGGTCATGCCACCCATGCACGTCGGCTTCGGCAGACGCGTCGAGGAGCGTGAGATCGCGTACTTCGCGGCCCGCGCCGCGGGCGGCGTCGGCCTGATCATCACCGGGACCATGACCACCACGTCCCGCTTCGAGGACAACGAGGGCTGGCCCAAGGTCGAGGACGACTCCGTGGTGCCCGACCTGGCGCGGCTCGCCGACGCCGTGCACGCCGAGGGCGGCCTGCTGGCCGGTCAGCTCACGCCCGGCTCGGGGCGCGTCGGCCCGGCCGAGCCGGGTGGCGACGTCCCGGTGTCCGCCTCGGCGACCCCGTGGCTCGCCGACCCGTCGCGCTCGTGCCGCGAGCTCAGCACGGGCGAGGTCGAGCAGCTCGTCGCGGACTACGGCCCTGCCGTCGCGCGGCTCGCCGCCGCGGGCTTCGACGCGGTCGACATCCACTCGCACACCGGGTACCTGATCGACCAGTTCATGAGCAGCGTGTGGAACCAGCGCACCGACCGCTACGGCGGCTCGCTGGAGAACCGCCTGCGCTTCCCGCTCGAGCTCATCGCCGCGGCCCGCGCCGCCGCGCCGGACCTCGCCATCACGTTCCGCCTGACGGTCGACCACCACATGCCCGGCGGCCGCCGCCTCGAGGAGGCGCTGGAGATGGCGCCGGTCATCGCCGGGGCGGGCATCGACCTGCTCATGGTCGACGACGGCGCGTTCGAGACCGTCGACTGGATCTTCCCGCCCTACTACATGGGCGACGCGCCGCTGCTGCCCGGGGCGGCGGCGGTCCGCGCCGTCGTGGACGTCCCGGTCATGGCGACCGGCAACATGACCCCGGAGATCGGTGACCGCGCGGTGGCCGCCGGCGAGGTCGACTTCGTCGGCTTCGGTCGCGCGCTGATCGCCGACCCGGACCTGCCGCGCAAGCTCGCGGCCGGGCACCCGGGCGCGGTGCGCCCGTGCATCCGCTGCAACCAGCTCTGCGTGGGCAACATCCTCGTGGGCCAGCCGCTGGGCTGCGCCGTCAACCCCGAGGTCGGGATCGAGGCGCACCTGCCGCAGCCGGCGGGGACGTCGCGGCACGTGGTGGTCGTCGGCGCCGGCCCCGCGGGGCTCGAGGTCGCGCGCGTCGCGGCGTCCCGCGGGCACCGCGTCGACGTCTACGACGAGTCCGACCACGCCGGCGGTGTCCTGTGGCCCGCCGCCACGCCGGACTTCAAGCGCGAGCTGCGCCGCATGGTCGACTGGTGGCAGGGGCAGCTCGCGGACCTGCCCGTCACCGTGCACCTCGGGCACCGCATCACCGCGGACTCGCCCGAGCTGCGCGACGCCGACCAGGTCGTCGTCGCGACGGGGTCGGTCCAGCTGGTCCCCGCGAGCATCCCGGGCACCGACCGGGACGACGTCGTCGACGTCCTGCAGTTCCACCAGGGCGCTCCGGTCGGCCACCGCGTGGTCATGGTCGGCGGCGGGCTCTCCGGGTCGGACGCCGCGCTCGAGCTCGCGCTCGAGGGCCACGACGTCACGGTCGTGGAGATGCTCGACGAGATCGCCCGGGACATGCTGCTGGTCAACCGGATCACGCTGCTGCGCCGCCTGGACGAGGCCGGGGTGCGGCTGCTGACGGGCACGCGCGTGCGCGAGGTCACCGACGACGGCGTGCTGGTCGAGGGCCCCGACGGCCCGGCGACGCTGCCCGCCGACACGGTCGTCCTGGCGCTCGGCAGCACGCCGCGCACGGACCTGCTCACGGAGCTGACGGCCGCGGGCCTGCCCGTCGAGGCGGTCGGGGACTGCGTCGAGCCGGCCAAGGTCGGTGAGGCGGTCAACAGCGCCTACGCGCTCGCCGCGCGGCTCTGACGCACGGGGGTCGCCACCACCGGGCCGTGCGGACCTAGCGAGCGCCTGCCCCGAGGCCCGGGTCGGCCAGGACGCCCGCCACCGCGAGGCACGGGTCGAGCGAGGGCTGCGCGCCATGGATCGTCACCGCGAGGCGGGCGGCCAGGTCGAGGAACTCGCGCCGGGACTCGGGCGACATGCCGGCGAAGACCTCGTCCTCGGCGGCCGCGACCTTGGCCTCGAGCCCGACGAGCACCTCCTCGCCGCGCGGCGTCAGCGCGATGCGTCGCACGCGGCGGTCGGACGGGTCGACCCGGCGCTCGACGAGGCCGGCGCCCTCGAGCGCGTCGATGACGTACGGCATCACGGTCTTGTCGATGCGCAGGTGCCGCGCGAGCCCGCTCTGCGTCGGGGGGCTGTTGTGCCCGACGACGGACAGGATCTGGTAGCCCCGGGTCCCGTGCGGGACGTCCGCCGCCGCCTGCTCGACCTGCTCGGTCCACCTGCGCAGGATCACCGCGAGGTACCACCCGAGGTCCGAGCCGAGCACGCCGACGACCGGGGCGTCGGCGCCCGCGTCGCACTGCTCCTCGTCCATGGCCCCCGATCCTACGCGTCCAGATGCCGGACCAATGGTTGGCGTGGCCATCGAATCGGGCCATGATCCGGTATGTCGAGCAATCCGTTGGTGTCACATACGGACTGCCCCGACGCCTCGCACCCCTCGACACGTGGAGCACTCATGACGACCACCATCGGCTACATCGTCGGCAGCATCTCGAGCACGTCGATCAACCGGCGCCTCGCGAAGGCCTTCGAGCACCTCGCCCCCGCCGACGTGGTCCTGACCGAGATCCCCATCGGGGACCTGCCCCACTACTCCCCCGACCTCGACGCCGACTTCCCGCAGGCGGCCAAGGAGTTCAAGACGGCGATCGAGCAGGCCGACGGCGTCCTCATCATCACGCCCGAGTACAGCCGCTCCATCCCCGGCGTCCTGAAGAACGCGCTCGACTGGGCCGTGCGCCCCTACGGCGAGGGCGTCTTCAACGGCAAGCCGACGGCCGTGACCGGCACCTCGCCGGGCGGCACCGGCGCGGCCGTCGCGCAGCAGCACCTCAAGACGATCCTCAGCCACTTCAACGCGCCCACCCTCGGCCAGCCCGAGGGCTTCATCCAGAGCACGCCGGGCCTCTTCACCGAGGACGGCGAGGTCACCGACCCCCAGACCGCCGCGTTCCTGCGGGGGTACCTCGACGCGTTCGTCGCGCTGGTCGAGCGCTACCGGGTGCCCGCCGCGAGCTGACGCGCGGCCCGCACCGGCGCGTGGAGCCCGGGTCCGTCGTCCGGACGGCCCCGGGCTCCTGGCACTCCCAGCCGCGCGCCGTACGATCGCGTGCGTGACCGCCGTCCCCGTCATCCGCGTCAGCGCCGTCGTCCTGCGACGGCCGACGGGTGAGGTCCTCACCGTCCGCAAGCGCGGCACGCACCGCTTCATGCTCCCGGGCGGCAAGCCGGAACCCGGTGAGAGCGCCGCACGCACGGCCGTGCGCGAGGCGTACGAGGAGGTCGGGGCCGTGCTCGACGAGGCACGCCTGCGCGAGCTCGGCAGCTTCCGGGCCGCGGCGGCCAACGAGGCGGGCCACGAGGTCGTCGGCACGGTCTTCGAGCACCCGCACACCGGCGAGACCGCGCCGGCGGGCGAGATCGAGGAGCTGCGCTGGCTCGACCCGGCCGGGGACCTGCCGGACGACCTGGCCCCCCTGCTCGTCCGGCACGTGCTCCCGGCGCTGGCCGGGACGACACCGCCCGCCTGACCGCACGGCTCATGCAGGACCTGTGACGGCTCAGGGACGCCTGGCCCGTCTGCGCCTGTTTCGCGCTCGATGATCCCTTCGCGCGTAGACACAGGGGGCACGTCAGAAGGACGAGGCGATCCATCGAACCGACGCCGGCAGGTAGCGTCGATCCCATGCAATGGAGCACGATCCTGCCGGTGGCCTGCGGCGTCGCTATCTGCTGGTGGGTCGGCCGCGCCCTGCTGGCCGCCCCGCCGCGGGTGAAGCAGGGGGTCGCGCTCCTGGCCATCTGCGCGCTGGCGGCCATCATGTTCTGGACCGACTGGCCGCACGCTCGGCTCGCGCAGTTCTGGGCCGAGCACGCGATCGTCTCCGGCACCGTGACGAGCATCCTGCTGCTGGGTGCCGGCCTGCTCGCCGTCGACGCCCGTGCCGAGCGGCTGCGCGGCGAACGGACCGACCAGGTCATGCGGCTGGCACTCCAGGAGCTCGACGCCCCCGCCACCGAACTGCTGGCGGTCGCCCGCGCCGCGGCGGAACACGACGACACCGACGGAACACCCCTGTCGCTGAGCACCGAGGACGTCATGCGCTTCGAGGGTGCACGCGCCCGGATGCTCGAGTCCGTCGTCGCCTGGATGCCGGTGCTGTCCGGCCTTGCCGACGGACGCGGCGCGGACCCTCTCGCGGCGTCTGCGCTGCTTCGCTCGGCGCTGCGCGAGGTGGCGCCGCCGCAGATTCCCCGCGACGCACCCGACCACGACAGAGCCTGGGTCAGGTGGCAGGTCGACGCGGCCCGCCTGGCGGTCGCGTACGGCCTGTGGGCCTTCGGGCTGGGCGTGCCCGTCGACGACGAGCCGTCGTACGGTGGCGAGGCCGACGCCCGCCTCTGGGGCCTCGGCACGCCCCACGGACGGCCGCTTGACGGAGCTGCGCATCTCCACCGGCTGCGGATGGCCAACATGCGCGACAACGCACGCCGGCACTCGCGACCGTCACCCGGCCGGTGGCTGCGTCTCGGTCGGCCCGTGGCTCGCCACGACACCGCCATCCTGCGCGCCCCTCACCTCCAGCACGTCGACCTGTGCCGGGTCGTCGACGGGGCCGTCCGGCACGTGCGGGGCTCGTGGGGGCACGGGGCGGTCACGTGGTCCCGCCCTGACGAGACGGTCCTGGTCCTCGCGGACGAGGCGGAGCTGCGGCGGGAGGTCGTCTTCTGCGGCGTCCTGCACGCCGACGAAGGTCTGTCGACCGAGATCTCGGTCACCCGGCAGGACGGCGGGGCCGTGCTCCGGCTGTCCGGGCGGCAGCCGCTGCGGGTCCTCGACGGCATCGACGCGTCCCACCCCGGCGTCCGCACCAGCAGGAGCGGTCCGCACGACGAGGTCCAGTGGATCGAGCAGTGGTTCCCCACCGCCGGCGCACGTGTCGGAGCGGACGCCTGAGATCGCCCCGTTCCCGACCGGCGACGTGCGTCAGGATGGGCCCGTGAGCGAGCTCCCCACCTTCACCATCGCCGACCTCGAGGCCGAGCCCCGGCTCGACCTGCCGGCGTTCACGCAGGACGACGCCGTGGACCTCGGCCTGCTGGCCGTCGCGGTGGTCCGCGAGCGCGGTGCGAACCTCGCGGTGCGCGTCGAGCTGGGCGGCGAGACGGTGTTCCTCGCCATGACCGGCTCGACGGGCGCCGGCAACCTTCCGTGGCTCGAGGGCAAGGCGCGGGTCGTGCACCGGTTCGGTGAGCCGTCGCTGCTGGTGCGCCGGCGCCACGAGGCCGCGGGCACGCCGTTCGACCAGCTCGCCGACGTCGACCACGACCTGCTGCGGGCGCACGGCGGGGCGGTGCCGCTGCGTGTCGACGGCGAGGTCGTGGGCACGCTGACGACGTCGGGCGAGCCGGACGTCGTCGACCACGCCGTGGCGGCGGAGGTCGTGCGCCGGTACCTGGCGGCGCGCACCGGCTGACGCGCCGCCAGGGGCGGCTACGTCCAGGCCGCCCAGTCCGCCTTCGCGATGAGGCAGTGCACGCCCTTCACGGCGTCGACGACCTGGCTGACCTCGAAGTCGCCGGCTGCCGACAGGTAGGCCAGCGCGACCGATCGCGGCACCCCGAACCGCCCGTGCAGGAACGCCACGGCGTGGCGCACGGCCTGGCACATCGCCTCGTCGAGGTCGGGGTCCATGCCGGTCGGGATCCAGTGCGTCGCCGTCTCCACGACCGGCGTCCGGACGTCGCCCAGGACGCCGGGCAGGTCGGCCGCGGCCACGACGCTCAGCCGCACGGTCGCCCGCAGCGACGCCTCGAGCGCGGTGAGCGCCACCTCGCCGTTGCCCTGCGCGAAGTGCGGGTCGCCCGCGTAGAAGAGGGCGCCGTCGACGGCGACCGGCAGGTACAGCGTCGCCCCCACGCCGGTGTGCTTGATGTCGATGTTGCCGCCGTGGTCACCGGGCGGCACCGACGGCACGGGCGCGCTCGTCGCCGGCGCGGTGCCCATGAGCCCGAGGAACGGCGCGAGGGCGAACTGCACAGTGCGGCCGGCGCCGGCGTCCATCACCCCGACGTCACGCCCGGCCCGCTGCTCCACCCACGCGAAGTGGCTGACCGAGCCGTCGGTGATCATGCGGTCGACGTGCCGCGTCGGGGTCGAGTCCCGGTCCTGCGGGTACTCCCCCGCGAGCGCACCGAACCCGTGCCGGTTGCTGACGAACCCGTACGGCACGCGGTGGGCGAGGTCGAGGACGTCGACCCGGAGCACGTCGCCGGGCCGCGCGCCCGCGACCGCGATCGGCCCGGTGACGACGTGGGGGCCGTCGTCGGGTCCGTTCGCGATCCCACTGCCCGCGACCTCGACCGCGTCGTCCAGCACGTCGACGTCGCCGAACTGCCGGATGTAGCGCGCGGGGTCGCGGCCCTGGTCGGCGAGCAGCCCCTCGTGGGACAGGGTGTCGAGCGTGACGGTGGCACCGTCGGCGACGTGCAGCACCGGGGACGCGTCCGCGTTCGGCAGCCAGCCCCACCGCACCTCGTCGGCGCGTGACGGCAGGTAGTGCTCTCCCAGGACGGCTCCCTGCCCGGGCTGCAGCGTCGGGCGGTCCGTCATCGTCTCCGCGCTCATGCCGCACCGCCCGGCATGCCGACCACCAGGTCGACCTCGACCAGCGCACCGACCGCCAGGCCCGTGACCCCGACGCACGTACGGCTCGGCAGGGGGTCGTCGAACCACGTGCGGTACTCGGCGTTGAACTCCTCGAAGTCGTCGAAGTCCGTCAGGTAGGCCCGGACCATGAGCGTGTCGTCCAGCTCGGCGCCCGCGGCGCGGACGACGGCCTGCAGGTTGGCCATCACCTGGCGCGTCTGCTCGACCAGCCCACCGTCCACGAGCCGCCCCGTGGCAGGGTCCGTCGGCATCTGCCCGGTGACGAACAGCAGGTCACCGAACTGCACGGCGTGGCTGAAGGGCCCGACCTGGGGCGGGACCCCAGCCGACGCGGGAATGACGTGGTGCGTGCGTGCCTTGCTCATCTCAGACCTCCGCCGAATCCATCGCGCGGACGAAGCGACGCGTCGCCTCGACCTGCGGGTCACCGATCACCTGCTGTGCCGTGCCCTGCTCGACGACCACCCCGCCCGCCATGAAGACGACCCGGTCCGCCACCTCGCGGGCGAACCGCAGCTGGTGGGTGGCGATGATCATCGTGAGACCGCCCTGGCGCGCGAGGCCCTGGATGACACCCAGCACCTCGGCGACCAGCTCGGGGTCCAGCGCGCTGGTCGGCTCGTCGAGCAGCAGCACCTTCGGGTTGGACGCCAGCGCCCGGGCGATGCCCACGCGCTGCTGCTGACCACCGGACATGTGCCGCGGCAGGGCGTCCGCGCGGTGCGCCATGCCGACCTGCGCGAGCAGCTCGTCGGCACGGGCGGCGGCGTCCTCGCGGGACCAGCCGTGCACCCAGCGCAGCGGCGCCGCGACGTTCTCGCGCGCGGTCAGGTGGTGGAACAGGTTGAACTGCTGGAACACCATCCCGACGCCCGCCTCGACGCGCTGGCGGGCCACGTGCCGCTCGACCAGCTCGTCACCCCGCTCGCCGTAGCCGATCGCCGTGCCGGCCACGAGCACGGACCCGCCGTCGAGCCCCTCGAGGTGGTTGATGCAGCGCAGCAGCGTGCTCTTGCCCGAGCCGCTGGGGCCCAGCAGCGCGACGACCTCGCCCTGACGGACGTGCAGGTCGATGCCGCGCAGCACCTCGTTGTCGCCGTAGGACTTGCGCAGGTCGAACGCCTCGATGAGCGCCTCGCCGAAGCTGCGCGGCGGCGGGTCCGCCCGGGTCAGTGCGGGCACCTCGCCGAGGCCGACGTCGGTGCGGTCGGGCGCGCGACGCAGGTCGGGCTCGACCGTCGTCGGGACGCCGACCGCGGGCCGACCCAGCCGCGCGACCCACGACCGCAGCGAGGCCTGCGCGGGCCGGTCGAGGTCGAGCGCCCGCTCCACCGCGAGCTGCACCAGGGTGAGAGCCCCCGTGAGCAGCAGGTACATCACCGCGGTGGCGAAGTAGATCTCGAAGTAGTCGAACGTGGCCGACGCGAGCTGCTGCGTGCGCAGCGTCAGCTCCGGCACCGCGATGATCGACGCGAGCGCCGAGTTCTTCATCGTGGCGACGCCCTCGCTGCCCAGGGACGGGACGATGGCCCGCAGCCCCTGGGGCGCCACGACGCGGCGCATCAGCAGCGCCGGCCGCATGCCGAGCGCACGTCCCGCGGCGACCTGGCCCGGGTCGACGCCCTTGACGCCGGACCGGAAGATCTCGGCGAAGAACACCGCCTCGTTCAGGGCCAGGGCCAGGCCCCCGGCCACGAGCGGGGACAGCGTGATCCCCGCCCGTGGCAGCACCGAGAAGACGAAGACGAGCTGCAGGATCAGCGGCGTGCCCCGGTAGAGGGTCACGTACGCCCGGGCCACCCAGGTGAGCGCCCGGAACCGCGTGAGCTGCATCGCCGCGAGGAACAGGCCGAGGACCATGCCGCCGACGAACCCCATGGCGGTGAGGCGCAGGGTGAAGGCGATGCCCTCGAGCAGGTAGGGAAGGGTCAGGTAGTGCAGGAACTCGGTCATGGTCGTGCCGTCCTCGCGTCGCTCGTCATGTCAGGGGTGAGCGGGGACGGTCAGCCGACGCTGAGGATCGTCGGCTCGGCCAGGGCGTTCTCGTCGAGCTTCCACTTCGTGGCCAGCTCGGCCTGCAGACCGGACTCCTGGATCTCGACGAGCGCGGCCTGCACGGCGTCGCGGAACTCGTGGTCGCCCTGCAGGACGCCGATGCCGATCTCGTAGTCGAGCATCACGGTCTCGGCCGAGTCGAGCTCGTCCGGGTGCTCGGCGATGTAGCCCTTCACGGTGTTGATGTCGTTCATGTAGGCGTCGGCGCGGCCGGCGAGGATCGCCTGCACGCAGTCCGCGCTGGAGTCGAAGAGGCTGACGGTCGGCGCGACCAGGCCCTCGGCCTCGCACTCCGGGCCCATCGCCTCGACCAGCGGGACCTCGACGTACCCCTTGTTCAGCGCGACGGTCGTGCCGCACAGCGAGGTGTCGATGCCGGTGATGCCCTTCGGGTTGCCCGTGGTGACGAGGATCCCGTCGAAGACCTTGGAGTAGCTGATGAAGTCGACGCCGCCGTTCGCGCGCTCCTCGGTGGCGTACAGGTTGGACACGATCCAGTCGGCCTGGCCGCTGGCGACCGTGGGCACGAGCTCGGCGAAGCCGACCGGCAGGTAGTCGACGTCGAAGCCGAGGCAGTCGCCGATCGCGTCGCCCAGGTCGATGTCGAAGCCCATGTACTCGTCGGGGTTCTCGGGGTTGACGACCTCGTAGCCCGGCGTGTGGGGGTTGAGCGCGTTGGTCTTCGTCGTCCCGACGAGGTCGGGGTTCTTCTCGCGGAGCTCGACGCAGGCCGCGGAGCCGGCGAGGTCCGCGTAGGTGGCCTCACCGGCGTCGTCGGATGCCGAGCTGGTGCTCGTGCACGCCGAGACGGCGAGCAGGGCGGCGACGGCGCCGGTGGCCAGGACCACCGTGCGGGGGGACTTCGTGGGGAGCATCGCGCATGCCTTCCGGTCGCGGGACGGCTGCGCCGGGGGCCGGGGGGAACGACGGGCCACGACGCCGCCGTTGGTGTCGTCGGTCAGATGGTCTGACCGATGTGGCATGAAGGTAGACGCGCCCGGAGGGGACGAACAGGACTTCACGGACTCGGAAACACACTCTTTACCGGCTCGACCCATGGCGAAACATTGGTCAGACCATCTGACCGATCGGGTGCTAGCGTGCCGTCACGCACAGCCGTGCCACGGACGATGGACACCCGAACAGGAGCGCCCCGTGCCGACACCGGTCCCGCCGTTAGCCCGCAGGTCGCCCACCATCTCGGTGACCCTCGCGGCGCACCTCGAACGCCTCATCGCCACCGGCGAGCTGGCACCCGGGCAGCGCCTGCCGGGCGAGCGCGAGCTCGCCGAGCAGCTGTCCGTGTCGCGCGCGTCGCTGCGCGAGGCGATGTTCGAGCTCGAGTCCAAGCACCTCATCGAGCGCCGGCCGGGCCGCGGCACCGTGGTCGTCGAGACGTCCGCCGAGCAGCGCGACCTGCACGAGCTCACCACCGACGCGGCCGGTGGCACCGCCCGGGCCGACGCCGCAGAGCTGCGGCTCATCGTCGAGCCGTCGGTCGCCGGCCTCGCGGCCCGCCGCGCCACGCCCGCCAACCTGCTCCAGCTGCAGGACGTGCTCGACGCGTCGGTGGGCCCCCTGAGCGCGGCACGCTCCGTCGAGGTCGACCTGGAGTTCCACCTGCTGCTCGCCCAGGCCGCGCGCAACCCCCTGCTCACGACGCTGCACGGCCGCATGGCCGAGTGGACGATGCCCGTGCGACGGCGCTCGCACGCGACCAAGGCCGGCCGCGCCAGCTCGCTGGCGGGGCACCGCGCGATCTACGCCGCCGTGGCCGCGCACGACCCCGACGCCGCGACCGCCGCGATGCACGACCACCTCACCGACATCCACACCCTGCTGAAGGAAACCTGATGCGACGCCCCACGGCCGGCGGCCTGTTCACCTCGGGCCTGCTGCTGCTGACCGCCGCCACGGGCGCGATCGACGCCGTCAGCTACCTCGCCCTCGACGGCGTGTTCACCGGCAACATGACCGGCAACGTGCTGTTCCTGGCGTTCGCGCTGGTCGGCGTGCCGGACATGCCGCTGCTCAACAACGGGTTCGCGCTCGCCGGGTTCGCGCTCGGCTCCGTCCTCGGCGGGCGCATCGTGGGGCGCGGTCACCCCGTCGGCCTGCCGACGCGCAGCGCCTGGCTGCTGGGCGTCGGGGCGGCCCTGGTCTTCGTGCTCGTCGGGGCGTGGACGGCGGTCGGCCACCTGCACGGCCCGGCCGAGATCACCCTCACCGCGGTGCTCGCCGCGCTCATGGGCGCGCAGGTCGCGGCCGTCAAGCCCGTCGGCAACACCGACATCACGACGGTCGTCGTGACCAGCACCCTGGCCAACGTCACGCGCGAGAGCCGCGTGGGCGGCGGGCGCCAGACCCGCACGCAGTGGCGCGACCGGGCCCTGGCCGTGCTCGCGATGGGTGCCGGCGCGGCCGTCGGCGCCGCCGTGCTGCGCGCGGCTGACGGGCCGGCGGCGCTCGCCGCGTCCGGCGTGGTGTTCGTCGCCGGCGTCGCGGCGCTGCTCCTCGGACGTCGTGCGGCGGCTACGGCGGCCCCGTGACCGATCCGTCGAGCACCGAGCCCCGCAGCTCCGGCTCCTCGGTCGCCACCGCGCAGTACGCCGTCGTGCCGCCCGACGACCAGTCGTCCGGGTGCGGGAAGCTCACGTCGGACCACACCACCCACTCGTCGACCAGGCCCGGCGCGGCCTGCTCGATCTGCGCCGCGCACAGCTCGAACCCGCGGTCGTACTCCCGGAACGGCGACTCCGTGTACGAGTCGACCGGACCGGGCAGCGGCAGGATCGACACGATCTCCAGCGCGTGCTCCTCGGCGCAGTCCACCGGGTCGGCCGTGCCGAGGTCCCACGACCAGGGGTACTCGCGCAGGCAGTCGCCGACGACGAGGTCCGAGCGCAGCGTGTAGTCGGGGAGCTCGTCCTCCGCCGCCAGGCCGCTCGGGGCGCCAGGGTTGCCGTCGGCCCACACCGCGAGCCACACCAGGCCCGCGCACACGAGCGTGCTCACCGCACCCACGACCACACCGGCGATCGCCATCCCGCGCCCCCGCGTACCGCGCTGCCGGATCCGGCGCAGCGCACCGATCCCCAGGCCGAGCCCGACGGGCCCCGGGAGCCCTGCCAGGAGCACCAGGCCCGCGACGCTGGTCACCAACGAGGCGGTCGCCAGGCCTTCCGTGGGGACCTCGACGAACGGGGCGCCGTAACCGAAGGGCGGGCCGGCCGGGGCGGGGGCACCGTACGCGGGCGGCTGGCCGTACGCGGGTGGCTGGCCGTAGGCGGGTGGCTGGCCGTAGGCGGGCGGCTGGCCGTAGGCGGGCGGCTGGCCGTAGGCGGGCGGCTGGCCGTACGCCGGTGGCTGGCCGTAGGGCGCGGGCTGGCCGTAGGCGGCGGGGACGGCGGGTGCGCCCCAGGGCGGCTGGTGCGCGGGCGGCGGGGCGTAGGGCGACGCCTCCGCCACGGCCGGCGGGGGGTACGGCGGCGTCACAGCCGCCGCTGCCGCACCGTCGTCCGGCGACGCGCCTGCGCGGACGCCGCCCGGCGGGGCGAACGGCGTGCCGCTGGGCTCGTGTCGCGTCGGCTCGCTCACGCGCGGCACAGTAGCGGGGCGGCCTCACTGCGCGTGCAGGTTTGCCGGGGGATTCACTCGCGCGCTCCCCCGCAGTCGACGCTCGCCGCACGCCGACGAGCCGACCTAGCGTCAGGCGGGACGCGTCACCATCGCCATTCCCCAGGGGTCGCGCTCACCGTGGACGCCGGCTCGGCTGGTGACTAGGATTCTGGTCATGACGACGACCTCGCTCGCGAATGTCAAGGCGCACCTGTCGCGGTACGTGGACTCCGTGCAGGACACGCATGAGCGCGTGACGATCACGCGCAACGGCGAGCCCGCAGCGGTGCTGATGTCGCCGGACGACCTGGCGTCGCTCGAGGAGACGATCGCCGTGCTGTCCGACCGCGAGACGATGGAGGAGGTCCACGAGGCGGACGCAGCAGTCGCCGCAGGGGACGTGACCCCGCTCGCGGAGGTCCTCCGCCGGCTCCGTGAGGGCGCGTGACCTACGAGGTGGTCCTCGCGCCGCCGGCCCGCCGAGCCCTGGCCGGCGGACTTCCCCCTTCCGTCGCAGCCGCGGTCGTCGAGTTCCTCTCAGGTCCGCTGGCGCGAGAACCGTTCCGGGTCGGGAAGCCGCTGCGCAACGAGCTGGAGGGCAAGTGGTCAGCCCGACGCGGCGAGTACAGGGTGATCTACACGATCAACGCTCGGGTGGTCACCGTGACCGTCCTGACGATCGCGCACCGGCGCGACGCCTACCGCCCATGAGGAGTCGTGAGCAGAATCGCGGCACACCCGGCAACCGCGTCCACCACCTCACGGCGAACTCCAGCCAGGGGCGGCCGGGCGGCGCGCGGCGGTTCCCGCGCGATTCACTCGTACGCTCCCCCGCAGTCGACGCTCGCCCACCGGAGCGCCGCGCCGTCGTCGACGGTCAGCCGAGCACGCTGCGCGCCCGGCGCACCATGAGCTCCTCCTCGCACGCCGTGGCCCACTCGCGGCGCGGGCCGCGCAGGGTGGGTGCGGGAGCCAGGCCCAGCGCGACCACCGTCCCGAGGACGTACGCACGACGCGGGGGCACGTGACGCAGACGCGCCTTCGCGTACGTCTTCCCGAACGCGCTCACGTGCGCCTCGACGAGCACGCTCAGTGCCCGACGGACAGGCTGGGACAGCGTCGACATGGTGCTCTTCTCCTCCGTTCCGACGTCCCGTTGGCGAGTAGAGGGCAAGTGTCGCTCGCCGACCTGAGTGCACGGCCCACGGCGCGGGGACCGGTGGACAGGTGCCCTGCCCCCCGTGCCTCGTCGCGCTGTGACGCACCGCCCACCCGGACGCGGGACCTGTGCCGCCGCTGCGGCCCGACCGCGCGGGTAGGCTCCCGGACGAGCCTGGCCGACGGCTCACCAGGAGGAACGCACCGGTGGAGACCACGTCCGCACGCACCACGCCGACGCCGGGGACGGCCCCACCACCGCGGCTCAGCCGCGACGGCAGCGTGCACGTCACCGACGAGCGGGTCAACACCGTCACGCACCTCGCGGCGAGCTGCTTCGCGCTCGTCGGGGGTGCCGTGCTCGTCGCCCAGGCGGTCACCGAGGGCGACCTCTGGAAGGTCGTCGGGCTCAGCGTCTACGCGGCGTCCGTCCTCCTGCTCTTCGTCGCCAGCACGCTGCACCACGGCATCGACCGGGGGCCGCGCGTCAACGGCGTGCTGCGGACGCTGGACTACGCGTCGGTGTTCGTCCTGATCGCCGGCTCGGTGACGCCGCTGGTGCTGGTGCTGTTCCGCAACGCGTACGGCTGGGCCGTGCTGGGCGCGGTCTGGGTGGTCGCCGCGGTCGGCATCGCGCTGCGGTCGGCGCTGCGCGAGCTGCCCAAGTACGTGACGAACACGCTGTACATCGCGATGGGCTGGATGCCGGTGGTGCTCGTCGGCGCCGGTGTCGCCCTGCCCGTGGGGGCGTACGTGCTCATGGCCGCCGGTGGGCTGGTCTACAGCGTCGGGTTCGTCGTGTTCGTGGTCGAGCGGCCCAACCCCCTGCCCGGCGTGCTCGGCTTCCACGAGATCTGGCACGTGCTGGTGGTGCTCGCGTCCGTGCTGCACTACCTGCTGATGTACCGGTACGTCCTCCCCGCCTAGCGGTCCGCACCGGTCCCGGGACGCCGTGACGGGCGCGACTCACCCTCTCGCGGCGGCGCGCAGCGTGTGCCGGGGCCCCGCGGCCGGTCGCGCCACCGCGGCGGCGCGACCGGCGCGGGCTCTCAGCGCGAGCGCGCCGACAGCCGGCGACGGGCCAGCGCTGCGGCACCCGCGACCAGCAGCACGAGGCCGGTGGCCTCCCGCGCGCCGACACCGCCGGCCGGCCCGCCGGCGGCACCGTCGGCCGCGAGCGTCTGGATGCCCGGGTCGTGCGCCGCCTCCACCGCGGACTGCAGGTCCGTGGCGTCCTCGACCCCGGCCAGAGGCGCGGCGGCCGCGCGTGAGAGCGCATCGACGTCGCCGTCCTGGCCGACCTCGACGAGCCCGCCGAGCTGCGGGTCCTGCACGACGTCACCCGTCGGCGCCTGCGTGAGGGCTCGTCCCGCCTGCGCGTCGTCGTCGACGTACGCGAACGCCACGGCCCCCGCGGACTCCGTCGCGGCGATGGTGCCGACGACGACGCCGTCGCGGGAGAGCGGCGCCACCCACTCGCCGCTCGCGACGAGGGGCTCGACGGACTCGCCGTCGACGAAGCCGTCGCTCCACCGGTGCAGGGCGACGGGGTCGCCCACGGTGAAGGTGCTCGCCGGGGAGCTCGCGTCCGCGATGTCCACGGCACGCCCCTGCAGGACGTCGCCCGCCACAGCGGGCGCCTCTTGGGCGAACCACGTGGTGACGGCCTCGGGGGCGTCCTGCGCGGCAGCGGGGGACGCACCTCCCAGCCAGAGCAGGACGAGCGCGGCGCCGGCGACGGCCGGGACCCGGGAAAGTGCAGCCATGTCGCGCCTCACTTCTTCGTCAGGTAGATGAGGCCGGTGCCCGTCGTCCACGACGAGTTGGTCAGGTAGCTGCCCCACTCGCGGGACGTCGTGGTCCCGGACGCCGGGTCGACGTACGAGACGCCGTAGGAGTAGCCGGTGTCGTAGTAGCCCCGGATGACGTGGGCGTGCCCGCCGCCGGACTTCCAGAGGATCGAGCTGTACACCGGGCGGCTCGTCTTCATCTCCGCGACGACCGTCGCCCAGTCCAGCTTCCGCTCGGTGCCCGGGTTCACGCCGTTCCTGGACAGCGCGTTCATGACGTCGGACTTCGACCCCGCCACGTTGGCGCACGAGGACGTGCCCTTGCCGTTCTTGACGAGCGTGCACTGGGCAACGACGTTGCCGGTCTGGAACTTGACGATGGTCTTCGACGCCGCGGCCCAGCACCAGTTCGACTGCTCCTGCTTGTACGGCGTCACGCTCAGGATCTTCTCGACGCCCTGGGCGGCACCCGGCGCGACGAGGACGAGGCCGACCGCGACGGCGAGCGACGGGAGCACGGTGCGAAGGGACGGGGATCTCTGCCTCATGTGCACATCCACCTTGGGTGAGGAGACCCGCGGTCAGTCGACCGGCGGGTGGATCGTCGTGGCGTCGAAGAACGCCACGGGTGCCGCGTCGACCGCGCAGAAGTCGACCAGGGTGGCCACCTTGCCCGGCGGCTGCGACTCCTCCCCGAACGGCAGCGCGTCGTCGACGACCGCCGCCGCCTCGAAGGAGTCACCGGTTCGCAGGGACGTGCCGTCGGGCAGGGTCACGACGTAGCTGCCGAGGTCGTCGGGGTCCTCCTCGACCTGGGTGCCGCTCGGCCAGAAGGGCAGGCGCTCGACCCCGTCCACCTCCACCGTCACGCACCCGCCCGGGGTCACGCCGAGACGTGCGACGACGGTGGTCGGCTCGGCCGTGAAGTGTCCGGGCTGGGGCGGGTCCTCGAGGTCCGACACCTCGAGGTGGCCTGTGCCGTCGGAGGGCTGGTTGCCCGGCGGGGTGCCAGACGGACCGGCGGGCGCGTCGCCGCCCGAGCACGCCGCGAGTGCCCACGCGACGCCGACGAGCAGCGCCCCCACCGTCAGCGTCACCTTCGGCGTCGACCTCATCTTCGGACGATAGCGGCGTACCGGCACGTCCCGAGGCGGTTCGGCGGACCGATCTGCGGGCGGTCCCGCGAGCCCGCGTGCCTGACCGACGCAGCCGACCCCGGGTCGGCGTCGCCCAGGGCATCGGCTCAAGGAACCCGTCAGACGACCCGGGCCAGGCCGGCCGCGATCTGGGTCCGGGACCGGGCGAGGCCCCGGCAGGTGGCTCCTACGCATCGGTGAAGTTGCACGTGATGACGAAGCGGATGCTCCTGTCGAACGTGTAGGTGCGGTCGCCCTCGTTGGCGTCACCCAGGTCGCTCACGAAGTACGTCCCGCCCGTCCTGATGACGACGAAGGCCACCGGCGACGGCTTGGTGTACGTGCGCACGCCGTGGCCCACGGTCGCCTTCGAGCAGTCGTAGACGCCGTCGTACTCCCACGTCACCGGGTCGGCGCGCGGATCGGCGGGGCATGCCGCGGCGGGTCCCGCGGAGGCGAGCAGCGCGGCACCCGCGATCGCGGCCGCGGTCAGTGTCAGTCGCAGACGAGCCATGAGATCCCCCGATGAACGGCAGGCACCACGCCGGTCGCGACGCCCGATTTGTTCACATTAGCGAGCGGTACGCGGCCGCGGTACGCACCGCCGGAATCTCGCCTCCAACATCACCCGACGCCACACGAGGCACCCCGCCGGGGGGTCGTGACCACGCCGGCACGCGTTCCTGGCGTCGTCACGACGAGCACCGCGTGGCCGACGCCGAGGACCCACATGACCCGCAGCGCGACGCGAGCGTCAGCACGACCACCCGGTCACGCACGTCGACAAGCCGGACCGGCTCACCGTCAGCGGTGTGCACCGCGGAGTGCAGCGTCGGATCTACGACGAGCACAGACGCTCCCTCGTCCCGGCCCACGGCCTGACGTTGCTGATCGTCCGGACGGCGCAACTCGCGGTCGACGCTCGGAGCAGGCTCCTGGGGGACGGCCACGAAGATGACCCCGACCTGACCTCGCCACCCGCGTATCCTGCGTCCCCGGACGCGCACCGCTGGCCAGAGTTCTCTCGAAAGTTCTCGAGGCCTGCCTCAGTGAACGTCTGCTCGTCCCGGGCTTCTGGGACAAGCAGACATTCACTGCCCCGCGCGGGTTCTTCTCTAACTGCGGTGTCAAGAAGGAAGGAGGCGCGTTCCTCGTGGTCCCCCTCCTCCTCCCCGGGACCGTCGAAGCACCGGCACCGGGAACACTGCCGACGTCGCGGGCGTGCGCACCGTGACGGCCTTCGACGCAGCGCTCGAGCAGTACCGGGCCTACGAGGATCAGCTGCGCGCGCACGCCCCCGACGTCGCCGCGCGGCTCGCCCCGCCGCACCCGGACCCAGCGGCAGCGGTCGCCGACGCGTTCCCCGGCCTTGTCCTGCCCGACGAGCTCGTCGCGTGGTGGTCCTGGCACGACGGCATGACCCCGCCGGCGGGGTATGCGGCACCGGAGATCGCGCCTTCGTGGCACTTCTTCTCGATGGACGGGGCGCTTCGGGAGTGGCGCCTCGAGCGCGAGACCGCCCGACGTGTTGCCGAACCGCCGGAGATGCCGGCCGAGCACTTCTGGCCCGCCTCGTGGATGCCCGTGCTCAGCAATCACGGCGTGGCGCTGGCCGCCGACCTGGCTCCTGCACCGCCCCGCCCCGGCGTGATCCTGAAGGAGCGCGAGACCATGGGCTACAACTCTCCCGTGATCGCCCACGGGCTGCCCGAGGTGGTGGAGTGGTGGACCCGACTGCTTGCCATCGAAGCGACCACCTGGCACGCAGTGCCCTCCGCATCCGGCCACTGGGTCACCGACCGCTCCCGCGTCCCGGCCGACCTGCTCGGCAACCCCGCGGCCTACATCGACCTGCAAGGCCCACGCGACCCACGTTTCCTCCCCCTGGACTAGGCCCAACAGCGACGATCCCGGGAGGACCTCGATAACTCGCCCGGCACCGCAGATCATCGCCCGGGAGATCTTCGAGGACCTCACTGCTGCACTGACGGAATTCGAAGCAGTGGCGGCCGCGCTCGAGACGTCGTCAACTCCGCCGCTCGCTGAGGACATCCCGACGGCACGACCGTCAGAGGAGGTGCAGGCATGAGAACCCTCCGCGACGGAGCGCATGCCCTCGGACGTCAGGACGCCGCCCTTACCTGCCGGTGGACTCCTACGGGCCCGACCTCTCCCTGGTCGTCGAGGTCGACGAGCGTCAGCACGACCACCCGGTCACGCACGTCGACAAGCCGGACCGGCTCACCGTCAGCGGTGTGCACCGCGGAGAGCAGCGTCGGATCTACGACGAGCGCAGACGCTCCCTCGTCCCGGCCCACGGCCTGACATTGCTGATCGTCCGGACGTCGCAACTCGCAGTCGACGCTCGGAGCAGGCTCCTGCGGGTCGTCCCGGCCGACGACCCGACCCTGCGGCGGCTCCTCGACGAGGCTCCGGCAACCCCCGGACACGTCCACGACGACGGCCCCGACCTGACCTCGCGGCCCGCGTACCCTGGGTGCCCGGACGCGCAGGGCTGAGCAGGGGCTCTCTCGAAAGTTCTCTCGAGGCTTGTCTCAGTGAGTGTCTGCCCGGGCCTCTGGGACATGAGTGGATTAGCTCCAGCCTGCGGCATCTCCAAGGGTACGCGGCGTTGCACCCCGGAGGGCGGATCGCGGCTCGTACGGTGTGCAGCCGTGCGGTGGGGATCGCGGGTGCGTCCCGTCCGACGCAGGCACGGAAGACCGCGACCACGGTGCGTGCCTGCGTCTGGTGCAGCAGGCCGGGCGTGGGCTGCTCGAACGCGCCGCCCACGCGGGCCAGCTCGTCGCCGATCTCGCTCACTGCCCACCCCCTCCTCTTGGCCACCGCGCGGAAACCGACTGGCGGTGCGATGACGCTAGAGGTGACCAACGACAAGGAAGGCCGAAGGGGTGACCCCCGCAGGGCCGCAAGGAAGCGCCGTCGACCGACCGAACACCTGCATGCCCCCCTAGATCGGCTAATCCAAGCGGCACATGCACCTCATGGCCATGCCGAACCACATCGCCGTTATCCCGAGGGTTCCACCGACCCCGTCTCCGAGGACGCACGTCGCGCGACCACCCTCGCGCCCACACCCCCACCGGCCCTGACCAGCCTGTACCGTCGATCCGTCCCCCACAGCGCCCCTCACCGGGCGCACGCGGACGACACGGGTGTTGTCCCTCGGATTCCACAACGAAACCCCTCATCACCCGGGCCTCTGGGCCTCTGGGCCTCGAGCTCATCTGGCAGAGCAGCGGACTCTTCATCCGCGGGTTGTGGGTTCGATCCCCACGGGGCCCACCTGAACTGCGGAAACGCCGTGTGGGCCTGCCTCCGGTCGGCCGACTCCTGGCCTGTGAGAGGCTCGAGCGAGCTAGATCATCGGTGTCGCCCCGTAGTCGCTCGGAAGGAACTCGCTGCATGCGTCGTGTGCCCGGCCGTTCTCCGCACGCTCGACCGGGTGCATGCTCGCGGCGGAGGGCGCACGTCGCCGCCGGCCTGGCGCTGGTGCTCGGTCCTGTGCTGCTGGTCGGCTGCTCGCCCGCGCAGTTCGCGCCTCAGGAGCGGTCGACCACCGCCCTCGACGAGGCGTCCGACGAGCTCAGCACGATCGTCGCCGGGTTCGCGCCCGAGGGCTGCACCGACGCCTCGCTGCCTGTCACGGTCGAGGAGGAACGCCTCACGGCCGTCCTGCCGGACGAGGCGGACCCGTCGCAGCCCGCCGACCGCACGTTCGCCCGCACGATGGTCCAGGGCGCCGGGTTCGGTGAGTTCACCGCCGCCCTCGCCGAGGAGGTCTGCAGGCAGGACTCCCTGGCCGACGCGACGACCGTCGTCGAGCGCCTGGGCACCGAGCTGTGGCGGCACGCCGTCGCGCGCGCCCAGTCGACCGACGGCGTCGCCGGGGAGCTGCCGGCGAGCGACGACCGCCCGCTGTACTGGACGCGGCTCGAGGCCATGTCCGTGCTGCACCAGTGGAGCCCGGACTTCACGCTCTCCACCGAGGAGCGGGCGTCGCTGGTCGATGCCTTTGACCGGGCGGCCCGGGGCATGCACGACATCGACCTGCCGACGGGCGACCAGGTGAAGCGGGTGCTAGTCAGCGGGTTCGACCCCTTCGCGCTGGACGACGGCGACACGGGCCGGGCGCGGGGCACGGTCGGCAACCAGATCCGGCACGGCAACCCGTCCGGCGCGACCGCCCTGGCGATCGACGGGACGACGACGATGGCTCCCGACGGCACGACGGTGCACTACGAGGCGTACACCTTGCCGGTCAACTACCCCGAGTTCGAGCGCGGGTACCTGGAGGACACGGTCGGGCCGCTGATGGAGGCCGGCGACGCCCAGCTGGACGCGTCGATCACCATGAGCCAGGCGGGCGGCGCTTTCTTCGCCCTCGAGCAGTGGAACGGCCGCTACCACGGCGATGTCGCCGGGAACGACGACTTCGCGCCCTGCCCGCCCGCGCCCCTGACGAGCGCCCCGCAGCTCGCGAAGGACAACCCCGGCTGTAACACGCAGGTGCCGGCGCGGTGGGGTGGCGGCGACAGGCTGACGGATCCGCCGCAGTGGACCGCGTCGACTCTGCCGATCGAGCAGATGATCGAGGCGCGCACGGGCGCAGACGTCCCCCGACCGCCGGGCGACAGGTGGGAGGACGAGTCGGTCGCGTTCGGCGTGCTGTGGAACACGAACTACACGTACTTCCCCAGCTGCGACTCCCGGGATCTGGAGGACGCCTTCCAGCGCGAGGACACGTATCCGCCCGCCGTCGAGCCGACACCTCCGCCCGAGGACTCGTGCGCGCGCAGCGGCGGAGGCGGCGCCTACCTCTCGAACGAGTCGGCGTACCGCAACACGCTGCTGCGCGACCTGGCGGGGCTCGGCATCCCGGCGGGGCACATCCACACCCCGGACATGCAGCACTTCGCCACGGACTTCGCCGTGACGGACGCGACGTTCGAGGCGTGGCGTGACGCCATCGTCGCCCAGTCGCGCGAGCTCATCGAGGTGGTGGGAGCCCACAGCTGACATCTGCAGGCACGGGGCTCGGCCCAGGCACTGACACTGCTAGACCGCGAGCTCCGCCGGGCTGCGTCCGCATGGGCAGCGACGTCACCGCCAGGGCTGGCTGACCCCGAGGACGACTGGCGCGACGAGGTGTACTCCGGCGAAGACCGCGTACTGGATCCGTTTCGCCGGTCGCTCCGCGCGCACCCTGAGCCGAAGCGAGATGTGGGCGAGCTCCGCGTGGTCGCGTCCGAGCCGGACCCATTCACCCTGCTCCTAGATGTACTGACCCGCAGCGTTGTTGACGTAGCGAGAGACCTCCGGGTCGAGTTGGGACTGCTTAGGAACCCGGCTCGAACACTCGGAGGTCTCTCGTGTCTCACGCTAATGCCCGGTTGACCCCTGCCGGCAGGTTCGTGTTGGTGCAGCGGATCGCGGCTGGTCGTCCCGTCGCGCATGTCGCGGCGGAGATGGGCATCTCTCGGACCACGGCGTGGCGGTGGTGGCGTCGTTGGCAGCTGGAGGGTCGCCCCGGGCTGGCCGACCGCTCGAGCGTGGCTCGTAGCCACCCGGCTCGCACGGCGCCGTGTCTTGAGACGCGGGTGCGGATCGCGCGGATGCTGTCGCGTCGTGGACCAGTCTGGATCGGGCACCACCTCGGTCTGCCAGCCTCCACGGTGGGCCGGATCCTGGCCCGCCATCAGGTTCCCCGGCTGGCCGAGTGCGACCCTTTGACCGGTCAGCTGATTCGCGCCACGCGTCGTTCGGCGAACCGATACGAGCATCCCTACCCGGGCTCGCTGGTGCACATCGACGTCAAGAAGCTCGGTCGCATCCCCGACGGGGGCGGGTGGAAGGCGCACGGGCGCGGCGAACGACCTCGAGACAGACGAGGTCTGGGCTACGACTATGTGCACACCGCGATCGATGACCATTCCCGGCTGGCCTACGCCGAGATTCACGACGACGAGAAGGGCACCACTGCCGCCGGCTTCTTGACCCGCACAGCAGCGTTCTACGCGGCCCATGGCATCCAGATCGAGCGTGTGATCAGCGACAACGCGTTCGCCTACCGCAACTCACGCGACTTCCACCGAACTGCGCTCGACCTGGGCATCGCGCAGAAGTTCATTCGTCCGCACTGCCCCTGGACCAACGGGAAGGTGGAGCGTCTCAACCGCACTCTGGCCACCGAATGGGCCTACTCGCGAGTCTTCGAGTCCAACGACGAGCGCTCCGCGCTCTTGCCCGTGTGGCTGCAGCACTACAACCTGGAACGACCCCACCTCGGCATCGGCGGACTGACACCCATCGACCGCGTCAACAACGCTGCGGGTCAGTACACCTAGAACCGACCGGCGAGCTACACGACCTGCTGGGGACGCTCCCGACATCCACGCTTCTCTACGCCATGTCGGCCTTCGTAGGACATGCGCATCCGGCACTACTGGCATGTCGAACCGATGCTTGGAGCAGGTAGGGGCAGTGCAAGAGAGCTCGACATCCTCCGGGAAGTTCGCGCCGGACGATGGCCGGGCAAACGCCCCGATGGGGTCGGCCAGACTGAACGCGCCAGCGGGCGCCCGTCCAACTTCCGCGCGGTTGCCCCTCCTCCGCCTGAACGCGGCCTTCCATGCGCCGTGGTGCATGCCGAGACCATGCTCGGCGAGGGCACGACAGTCGTCATCGATCTGCTCCCCAGCACGACACCCGCGTACTACCTGGCCAGGGCGCACCACGCCCCACTCCTGTGAGGTTCTGCAGTCCGGCAAGGCCGTAGCCTAGGCCGCACAGGCGAGCGGTCGCCGAGGTTGTCCCCCTGGTTCTCCCGAGGGTTGTCTCAGTGAATTAGTGCTTGTCCCGGGCCTCTGGGTGGTGAGTGGATCAACTCGGACCTGCAGAGACGCTTCTGACCTGCGACGCTGCGCGACCAAGTAGGGAACGCACCCGACCCTCGACCGGAACGCCTCGGCATAGCCGACTGATTGAACTCCCGGTGCCGCTTTGCGGCTGGCAACTGCTACGGCGACGCCTTGGCCGATGGCTCGGCCCCGCTCACCGTCCCCCTCGCCGAGCTCGAGGCCAGGGTGTTATCGGCGGCCGCCGCAGCCAACTCCCAGGAGCGCAGGAGCTGCCGTGCCGCCTCAGGATCTCGATCCCACGTGAGAGCGAGGATCATGAGTACGCCTAGATTCGTGACCTCATCGTTGGATGACTGCATGGCGCCCTGCGCGATTCTGGCAGCAAGCGTTGCTTCCTCGGGCGCATCGTCGTCGAACTCGCCCTGGACCCGGTCCGTGAGGCTGTCGAGCTCCTCGCGTATCCCGACGACAACACCATCTTGCGGCTGCAGCCGCCCTATCGCCTCCAGTGCTCCTCGAAATCGGCTGATCTGCTCATCGACCTTCGTCTGGTCGACACCGGATGTGCCACGTCGAGCATCGAGAACTCCCAGGGCAGAGACCATTTGTAGTGCTTGATGTGCTTCCACCAGAGCGTCCGCAAGAGGCGTTGGCCACGGCTCAGGTAGCGACTCCACCCATTCTTCGAACAACTCTGTGCCGGGAAAGATACTGATCACCATCGCCATGGCGAGCATTCGGATCGGCCTGCCGCCGCTGACCGGAAAGAGAAGGACCGTTCCGCGGTCGGCTGCGGGTGGCGTACTGGACTCGATGGCACTGCGGAGCAACTCCAGAGCGGCAGTCCATTGGGTCAGGTCGTCCATCTCGACGCCGAGGGCGAACTGTGATGCAAATCGGCCGAGGGACGACGGGGTAGAGCGAGGGCGCCGATGAACCTCAACAACCAGACCAGAGCCCGCAGCAAGAGCGACGAGATGTGCCGCCCACTCGTCTTCGGCCCGCGTGGCCTGGACTCGCGCGGCCTCGGCGACACGATAGATCGAGGTGCCTCTCGGCCCGGATGACGCGATCGCACGGATTGCGGCACGTGAGAGTGAGCCTGCTGCAAGTTCGAGGAGGACGGTGTTGAGGCACGAGAAGATCGTGTCCATCGCTTCGAGTTCAGCTGGCGGGTCCTCGCCGAGAAGTTCCCATTGCTCCTGGCGGATCTCGGACACTTCGCGACGGAGCTGGTCACCGACGAAGCCCGCCAGGGCGGCCCAGTTCGGCTTCGACTCGAACAGGCGCCCAGCCAAGTTCTCGACCAGCGCCCATGCAAGCCCATGGACCGGGTCGCTTCTCGGAGACGCGTCGACACCCTCGACCGAGTCAAGCGTTGCCAGGCTCACGCTGACCGGCACCCGCAGATCGCCCGACGCCGCTGTAAGGGCATCCCCAGCCCGGATGAGACGCTGCCTATCCCGCGGCAGGAGCTCCCCGTTGCACCAGACGCGAACGAGGTCGATCAGGTATCCATGGGCACCGGTCACGATTCTGCGTGCATCGGCGACTCTCGCGGTTGCGTCGACGAGGCCACCAGCCGCGGCGGCCACATTAATGCGCAGGCGGTTCCAGGCGACTTCCGTTGCCGGACGGTCGTAGCGTCGCTGCAAATGGCTGACCGCCATGACATAGCCCCCGGACTGAAGTGGGATGTCGCCGGGGAGTCGGGCCTCCACATCCACGGAGTCGCAAATGGGAGAGCAGCGCAGCAGCACCTTGGCGAAGGCGCGCACCACCGCGTCGGCCCCGCCGGCGTACTCGTCAGACACATGGAGGCACCGCGCCACCGCAACCGCCACCCCGTCACGCTCGACTACGCCGACTTCGACGAGTTCTGGGTACTCCACCTTGAGCCGTTCGATGACAGCGGCTTGACCACCCGCTGCCTCAAATAGGTGGACCGCGAGCGCCTGCGAGACCAGCCGCGCGGTAGCCAGGATGCTGCCGAGGTCTTCACACCCGGCGCCGCGCAGTGCCGCCTCGAGCGGCGAACCACCCAGGTGCCCGACGAGCGCCGCATCGAGATCGGCCGTGGTGCCCTGCAACACCGCGAGAAGCTGCCGGGCCGCCTCGAGCGACCCTCCACAGACGGCGGAAACCAGGAAATCGATACCCGTGCTCGCCATGGCGTCGCGCAGCGGACTACCCGCGTTCAGGTCGGGTTCGATCTGCTGAATAGCCTTTCGGACTTCCGACTTGAACAACGGCGAAGGCTCGGAGTCGAGCATCGCGAGCTGGATTGCGATGGCCCGATCCACGGGATTTACACCTAGCCGGTCCAGCTTTGCGACGATTCGGTCGCAGCGGCGGCGAAAGTCGACCATCCGCAGCCCGTGCAACGCCGACGCCCAAGCAGCTAGCGAGTCCCGGTTGCGCAGTTCGGTCTTGAGCCGGGACGTGACAACGTCGTCGAGCCTTGGATGCTCGGTCATGATGGACATCACGAGGGTTGTGAGCTGCTCGTCGTCGACCAACTCGAGGAGCGTTCCGACGGAGTCCTGCACGGTCGGTGGCGGGTACCGCCACACCGCGTCGCTCAGAGCAGACGATCGGAGCTGGTGAAGACCCGACAAGCGACCGTCGAACTCCTGAACCAGGTGCTCGTCCTTCAGCCGACCGAGCGACTGCCGGAACAGGGCATCAGGCGCATCGAGGGAACGCTGAACAGCCCGCAGGTCCAGATCGGCGCCCCAACGCTGAGCCGCCGCCACGAGCCCGATAACGCTGACCTCAACGCCCCGCTCAGGGTCATCAATCCGACGTCGGACCTGCTCACCGAGCACGTCAGCCAGACGACGTCCGCTCGTCAGGCGGTGCGTGTACTCCAGCGTCAGTCCGTGAGCCTCCCGGTACGCCTCCCGCCAGTGCGCAGCGCCGGTGGCACCAACTGCCGTCAACGCGAGGTAGATCTGCTCAGCGGTGTTCTCGTCGAGTCGCGGCTCAATGAGCACGCACTCCGCCAAGGACCGGAGCGGCTGCAAGTCCTCGAATCGCGCGGTTCCGAGAAGTGCTATTCCGGCGATGGGCGCAACTTCGCGAACCAGCAGATCCCACGCGTCGCTGCCTCGAAGACCGACACCATCGACAAGAAATCCAACTCTGGCTCGCTCAGTAGGTCCGTATGCGCGGGCAAGGGCAACCAGCGATGCGACGTCCGCCTCGCGAAGTATGCGGACCCGGAACCACAAGATGTCGCGCATGGACGAGGCCGACATCCACAGCAGGACGGACTTGCCCACTCCCGACGGCCCAGTGATCAAGACGGGCGCCCCATGGTCGACCGCCGAGGCGATTTGCTCGACGAGGTCAGGTCGCGGTACCGGCAAGCCCGCGGCGACATGACCCGGCTGCGCGGCAACGCCCTCATAGAAGCGGTCATCGCGTAGCGGCGTGTCGAAGTCGACTGGTTCGCACAGGCCGTCCGTCAGTGCCTGCTCGACTGCGGTTCGGTCGATGCCAGTCGCGGCCCCGCCCGTCACGCGTTCGATCTGGGTCCGGTCCATCCCAGCGCGCCTCACCCAGTTCGACTCGGCGTTCGTGTCAATACACCTCGCTACCGCATCGCGCAGCGCCAGCACGATCGGACCTGTGACACCGCGTGGGAGGGCGTAGCGATCAGCCAGCAGCGCGGCCGCCTGCTCGCGGGCCTCCTGCCAGGGCAGGACGAAGACGGAGATCCGCTCTGCCACCGCCCGAATCGCCGTCGCCTCCATACCCCGTGCCGCACCGAGGTGCTCGAGAGCTGTCAACAGCGGGTTTCCTGAGGGGAGGTCCCCGATCACCTGGCCCCACGTGGCCGGAGAGCAGCCGTCGATCGACTTCTCGAGAACCAAGACCGGCCGGCCGGTCATCCCCAACGCGCGGCGCTGCTCGTCGCTCGCTGCTACGGCCAGGACGTGCTGAGCGGCTTCGGCAGCAGTGAAGTCGTTGCGGCGGTCCTGCCGCGACTTGACCTGAACCTGCCAAGCCGAGGCACCCTCGCATGACACATCCTCGAACCCCTCGGGAACGAGGACGTCGGCGTCGATGCCCCCCGCAAGCACCTGCGCACACAGCCACGCAGCAACATCGTCCTGGTAGTGATACCCACGCGCTGCTCGCGACCCTGACCGCGTCCCGGCCCATAGGTGCTCAGCATTGGGCCCGTCGTCACGCGGGCCGTCCCCGGGGAGCACGCGGGCAGCAACGCGTCGCCCATCTGCTCGCGTTGGGCGACGCTGCGCGCGCCCGCCGCCTCTACGCCTCGGATCACCTTTGCCGGACACAGCCGCATCGTCGCACCACCTGCCGACAATCCATGGGGTCGCCCGACAGTGGTGGCTCAGCTGATCTCGGCTCAGTCCGCTAGAACGGATTCAGCGATACCTTCGCGGCATCGATCCAAGTCACGCACACCACCCGGATCCAGGACCGCCAGCACTCGGTCCCCCTGCGGATCGTTGTCCAGAACGTCGACGTGCGCCCCGCTGCTGTCCTCGTACACGCGGCCCCCGTATCGCTTGTCGAGAAAGGTGAGCCAGCTCAGCCGAAGGTCTTCCTCTGCGGGGACAGTTCGCACCTCGACCGTCGAAGAAGACGCAGGTCGATGGTCGCATCCGACACAGCGCGGGATGGTGGC
Source organism: Cellulomonas avistercoris (assembly GCF_014836445.1). Lineage (GTDB taxonomy): Bacteria > Actinomycetota > Actinomycetes > Actinomycetales > Cellulomonadaceae > Cellulomonas > Cellulomonas avistercoris. The sequence goes on along the minus strand of NZ_JACSQV010000007.1, from coordinate 190,668 downwards.
GGTACACCAGCCGCGCCGGGTTGGACGAGACCAGTACAGCACGCGCCACGTCGGCGATGGAAATGCAACGATCCGGACAGGACTAGAGCACGGAGACCAAGGAGTCCGCGATTAGTCGGGCAGACTCCTCGGGCCGGGTCTCTGTAAGGTCGAATTCAAACCGTTGCCTTATAGGAGAGGGCACGGCGGGAATGACGCTGATCTCGTCGGGGACGCGACCGTCTATGTCACTGCGCAGGAAGTGTTGCGTGTAAGGGTGCATCGCGTCAGGAGTACGGTCGCGACGCGAGATAAAGATGGACGGGTACACCGCGCTGCTATCGATCTCCAGCCACCTATCGCTGCGGAAGCCGAACCAAAGGAGCCACTCGCTCTGCTCACCTTTCTGGCGGACCGTCGCGAACCAGCCATTACCTTCGACGTCGCGGTCGCAAAGGAGTGAGAACGAACCTGGATCCAGCGTTCCCTGAACTTCAAACAGGGCACCACGCCCTCGCAGGCTCTCTCCCAGCGCCGTGGTGAACTGACGCAGGGTGCTTAGCCAGAATCTGTGGCGCTCACTCTCACTCGCGAGGAGCCGGTCCTCGATGACCGCGCGGACGTAGTGGGGTCGCGACATGATCTTGGCTTGCCTGCGCAGGACTCTCCCGAAGAGTTCATACAGGGGCAGGAGGTCGCCCTCGTCGCTCGCGGCGAGCGCTGCGTAGTACTCGCCGCGATCGCTCGCAGCTCGGACGGTCAGCGCGGGGTACCCGTGACGCGCCAGTTCGAGGTTCGCCAGGATTCGCGAGAGGCGTCCGTTCCCGTCTTCGAACGGGTGAATATGGGCGAGCCAGGCGTGCACTACGGTCGCGGTCAGCAGGGGGTCGGGGGTTCCCGCACCCCACCAGTCTGCGAGCTCGAGCATCACCCGGGGCGTGTCGGCAACGGAGGAAGTGCGGTGGGCGCTTCCACCGATCACGTTATCGAACTGCTTGAACTCACCGCTGCCGGGGATCGCCCCCAGGATAAGCCGGTGCAATTCGCGGATCTCGTGAGCGCGCGGCACCCTGTCCTGCTCTGACCAGGTCTCTGCGATCTCGTGTGCTCTGTAGAGCCCCAGCGCCTCGTAGACGCGTGGATCAGACTTCACGCCGGCCACGAGCGTCCGCGTTGGTGCCGAGAGGAGCTCACGATGAGTGGCGACCACTGCGCGGACCTCCTGCGCCGACCACTGCATCCCCTCGATCACGTTGCTCTCTGCAACGAGATCGGTTCGTGCCGCCTTCAGGTACGGATCGAGCACCTCCTGGGCCTCCGCAACGATGCGCGCGTTGGTCTCCGTGGCCTTCCTGCGCGTCTCGGACGACCGAGTAGCAGCAGCCTGGAACCGAGTCGCTGATACGAAGTCACCTGCGATCAGATAGGGAGTACCAACGAGTAGCGATTCGGCATCGTGCACAAGACCCTCCCCAGACGATGTGATCCAGCCACCATGACGCACTGGGGTGTCCGCCCGCTGGCGTTTGCCAGCTGAATGAGTCGCGCGCCCTGGCGTTTCGGTTGCAGTCGATAGCCGCGGGCGGGCTGATGGCGGCAGTTGCGCTCGAGCCGTGGCCCGGTCGCTAGGAGCGCCTCAGAGCTCAGTCGCCGCGCACTTAACTGCGGGGGGAGGGGTCCGGACGTTCTGTGGCAGCGAGCATGCGGCGCACCGGTAGTGGAAGGAGCTCCACAACATCAACTGCGTGGACAAGGCTCGCGAAGTTCGACCAGACCTGCCGACGGACAGCTGCCGCGTCGAGCCCGTGAAGTTGAGCAAGCGCAGTCTCCACGTCGCCAACTGCGCCAGGCTGCCTCGGGGACGTGGAGCCTCGATCGCCGGTCGGATGGTCGGTCTCGGTGAGGACCCGATCGAGCGGGATCGCGGCGACATCTGCGGGATGCTTCATGCCTGCAGCGTTGAATGAGAACCAGCACCCTAGTTCAAGCGCGCGCCTCGTCTCCTTCGTATCGCCCCGCCACCAATGCAGAACTGCGCCCTGGACTCGATGTTCTTCCAGAATTTTGAGAACGATGCTCGGCGCCCCTGAACTGTGAATTGAAGTAATCCGCGGCGCCCTCTGTAGGCTCTCCAGGATCGACGTCAGCACTCGCACCTGCGTGTCGATCGCGACCCTCGAGCGCCCGTCGATCCCGACCTCGCTCACATACGCCGTCATTGGCAGAAGTTTCGTGAACTCCGCAGGGTCGAAGGCAGTTTGCGCTCGCTCAACGCCAGGGTGACAGCCCAACCCCCAGACGGTCACGGTGTCGCGGCGGTTCCTGACGGACTCGAATTCAGCAATGGATCTAGTGGCAGCGAATACCACGGCGCCGAGTCGTTCTAGCTCCGCATGGCTCACCTTCGGGCTGATGTGCGCATGGAGATCGATTGGTGGGAGCTGCACCGTCATGCGAACAGACTCCGGAGTTCTTCCACGCCCCTCTGAGACAGGGCCAGCGCATCCTGTGCGGCGTATCCCGACGGCAAGGACATGACCATGACATCGCGCGCGCGGATGCCCCGGTCGGCGAAGTCACGCATGGGCTCGACGATTGACTTCTGCTTGACGAAGCCTTCGAAACGGCCGGCCTTGTCGTCGACGAGATAGGTCGTCTTGTCAGGGATGCCTGCCGCGAGGAACGCGGCCCGTCGCACCAGGCACCCGAAGCACACGCCGCAGGACGCTCCGGTCACCCCAACGAAGCGGGCGTCGGTGTGCGAGCACGAGTTGGTCGAGCTGAGGTACCCGGACGCGGAGTCCACGCCGATCGCGTCCGCGACGCGTCGGAACATCTCGCCCTTCGTGAGCCCTTCAAAGGGGTTCTCGATCAGGCTATGGCCGCCGACGTCCTCCATCAGATCCGCCAGCTCCCTGAGGAACCTCGGGTGAGTCGTGTGGGTCGACAGGCCCCCACGGCGGTCTGGGCCGAGCGGCGGGTTGAGCGACGCGAAGCCGTTCTCGGGAATCCAGAGCGGTGAAGCGGCACGTTCCGCAACGGCAAGCCCGAGCGCGAGGAAGAGGAGCGATCGCGACCGCGTCGACGACTCGCTTTGAAACGACGTCCCACCCAGACGCTTCGACCTGCGGTGTAGGTGGAACTGCCGATGCACCTGGCCGCACCTTGGGACGAACGCTTGCACCGCCTTGAAGAGGCCCTGTTGGACAGGAGATATCGCGGTCGAGCTGTACTGGGAAACCAGAGCTTGCGAGCGTCCATGACCTAGCTCGAGGGCTGAGAGAAGCGCGCCGGCCGCCGAGTCCGCCCCGCCGCTCAGAAGCACCGTGCGCTCGTGGTGCTGCTCCTCGATACGCAGAACTGTCTCGTTGGCAGGAGGTGCGGGCGAGAACTGGAACGTCCAGGAGTCACCAGAGAGGAAGCCGACGACTCGGGCGAGCCGGTCGGCATAGGACGCCCAGAGGGCAGGATCAGCCACTTGCACTGTGAGATCGAGCTCTCGAGCATTCCAGTTCGAGCCCCCGCCCTCGCGAAGCACCGACCGATCAGATGCGAGGACCGCCAGAGCGATCCGAACGAGATCCACGTTGCGCGGGTTTACTGCTCCGAGCGTCGACAGGTACGGGTCGAGTGGGCCGACGAACGTGGACTTTCCGCTGGGCGCCCAAAGAAAGACCTCGTCGAATACACCGTGCTGGAGAGCGGTTTCAGCGTCGGTCTCTGAGATCGCGAGTAGGAGCCGGGTCATGACTTGACTCCGAAGATCATGCCGATGTCTCGGATGCCACGCTCGATCGCCTTCGACATTTCCTGCTCGGTAGCTCCGGAAGGGCTCAGAGTGGCCTGCGTCGCGTATTCCGCGGCAACATCGCGGATCTGTCGCTCCAGGCTGCGCCTCTTCTCGGCACTTGCAGCTTTCGCATAGACCGTTGCGGAGATCTCTGTCAGTGCAGTCTCCGCTATTGACGTCTCGATTGCCTTCCGTACGACCTCTTCCGGTGTCGGTGGGCGATCTGCCGGCTGATCGAGGATCCACTCGACGACCCCAGCGACTATGTCGCGTTCCTCCGCGTCGGCGACAGTGCTGTCGGACTTGGACTCAAAGGCAGCCTCGATGATCCTGATACCAATGGCGACCGGATCACCCAGTGCGCGGAGCTCGTCGTAGTTGAGTCCCGACTCACGCAGCGCCTCGCGATTCCCCGACGAGTACGCAAGGGCAAGGCGTCCGGCGCGGCCTGCCGCCTTTGAAACTCGGCCTACCGATCGCGACGCTCCGCCATAGGTGCGGCTACCTGCACCACCGCTGCGCGCACCACCGCCACCACTGCCAGGACCGTCCGCGCCGCCTCCCCGACCACGAGAGCGGAGAAGCACACGGAGAGCTGGGCCGAGGTCGACCTGTGAGGGCAGGTTGGCGGGACCCGATCGGGGTGGAACGGAAGGACGGTCACCTCCTCCCAGCTCGCCCGAGTCCGGCGCGTTCGCCGACCCGTGCTCACCGGGTCCGTCTAGCCAATCCGCGATGTTGCTGCGGAGATCGCGAGCGTCCTTACCACCGCTCCCGCCAAATGAGCCACTAGTTCCCATTGCCGCCGCTCCAAGTTGTCTCGACGACGCCGATCGAATTCAGGAGTTGCGCGTCATTGGTCCCCGCCTTCCATGCCTCAAGCACGGGTCGGTAGGTCGCCGGATCGAGCGGGCGCAGCTTAATGATCGTCGCCATCTCGACATCACCGGCGGGCAGACCCTTCAGCGCCGCCACGACGCTCGGCACTGTGGAGGGCTGCTGCGCCGCGATGCGTAGGAGGCTCTCCGCGGTGAACCTCTGGATGCTCGGCTGGTCGCGCGTTCGACGGCCGAGGTACCCGACGAGCGTCTGCGCATCAGGTTCAGGTAGCGCGTTGAGTGAGTGCTCAGTGACACCAGCACGGTCGAGCTTGAGGCTTGAGGTGAGAGCCGCAGCGAGGTCACGAAGGCGCTCGGGCAGTCCAGTATCAGTGACCTCGATCTTGGCGAACGAAGCAGCCAGATAGAGGTAGCCCGAGATAGCCGAAGCGTCAAGGGCAGGGGGGAGCTTCGCCCACCGCCGAAGAGTGTCGCTGAAGGCGTCGACGCGCTCGGGCGTCGGCTCCTGCTCGTGAGGTGCGCTCTTGGCCGCTCGCCTGCCCTTCGCGGGAGCCACCGCCGGAACGCCGGAAGTCTCTTCGGGCGGTGCTTCGGCGGGGCCGTTGGCTGCGCGCTCGAGCGCTTCGAGCTTGTCTCGAAGCTGGCTAGACGCCAGCCAGTCGAGAACCGTGAGGAAGTCCTCGGTGAGGATGCGCTCAAGGACCATGAGCTTGGCGACCTCGTCGGCCTTGAGTTCGAAGCCGCGACGGTTCGCAATGGCCCGGCGGACATTCAGATCGTTCAGGAAGCGCTTGATGCGGCGCGGATTGCCGTGGAACTTCTCGTACAGGATCGGGGTGAGGCGCGCAGCCGTGACCAAATGGCCTGCGAGCGAGCTGCCAGCCGTGACCTCGATGCCATCGAGACTGCCGCCATCCAGGCGTAGCTCGTCGCACTTGGCGACGAACTCGGCATAGGCATCGTCTTCTAGCTCGGCCTTCGCCAGCAGGAGGAACAGGTACGCCTCCGTGTCGAATCGGCTCAACGCGGGCAGCGGGATCGTCGTCTGGACGATCTTGTGCAGGTAGAGCTTTGACGGATCCTCATCCTCACCCTTGGCATCGGGGGTCTTGAACTTCTGCTGGATAGCCTCGGCCACGCGATCCTCATCGGCAGCGATTATGAACGACATGCCCTTTGCGGACAGGAAGAGCCGAATCGCTTCGAGCGTCTCTACCACGGTGTCCGGCAAGCAGCGGTCGAGGTCGTCGACGAGGACCACCACACGCGACAGGTGCTGTAGCGCCGGGTCGGCGAGGAGTGCCTCGAACTCGTCTCGGAAGGCCGCCATCCCCTTCTCGGCGTCGAGGCTCTCTGGGTCGTCGCTGACCAGCCCGAACATGTCGTCAATGTCCGGAAGTTGCATGGTGAGCGCGGTGCGGGCCGCCATCTTGACAGCCTTGGACCAGTTGACCTTGCGCACGAGCTTCTTGAACGCTTCGAGCCCGGCCTTGCCGACGGGGTCCTCGGTCTTGAACTCCCTTCCCAGCGCGCCGAGCACCTCGGCAATGAGGCTCTCCTTGGGTCCAACTGCCGGGTCGTAGCGCCACGGCTGGGTCGGGATCACCAAGACCTTGCCGTCCGCGGTCGCGGATCGCTCGATGATCTCGGCCTTGATCAGTTCGAGCACGCTGGTCTTGCCACTGCCCCACGCCCCCGAAAGCCCGATCGCGACGGGGTCGAGGTGCTCATCGAAGATCGAGTCAGCTGCGGTTTCAGCCACAGCACGAAACGCCAGCAGGTCGCGTGTCGCTGGCTCGTCGGACCACAGGGGATAATCGGTGCTCATGGCAGGTGTCGACCTCCTCGATCTCGCGCCCCGCGGCGACCGGCGGCTGTCGGCGGTTCCTGTGCGCAAGAGTCACACAGCTCGGGTTCTGAGAGCCGGATTGAGCGATGCGCTTCCTTGACGCCCTCGTCCCTTCGTGGGAGAACCGGCATGTCATCGGACGGACCACCGTCGAGGGCTTTCGCCAAAATCTCCGTCGTTTCGTTGTCAAGCAGGGGCGTCTTCGCCTCGAGCATCCAATGATCCTGTCAGTGACGCGCTGTGGTGTGAGCGGGGATGGACCCCGGAGCTTGGGCAAACAATGTGACTACCCGGCCTATTGCGGCCTAGTCACGGCATGCGTGTTCTCACGCGTTATCGGGCTAAGGCCGCCACAGGTCCAGGGCCGACGGCACGTGTCGTACCCGGGCCCGGTCGCGCCGCCTGCGTGCGAAAACCCAACTGACTTTGTCGCCCCAAGCTGCCGTGGCATCCCGGGCATTGGTCCAGCACTCATTTGTGACATCTAGCGCCTCACATGAACACCCGTCGATGGAGATGGTCGGCCCAGTTCGGGCCAGCGTCCTCGGCTCTGGAAGTACTCGAGGGCCTCCGGATCCTCGGTGAACTCAAGGAGCCCACCGACCTTCTCGTCAAGTACAGCTCGGACCTCGTTCGGAGTGGCAAAGAAGAACTCGCGCCGCTCGTTGACGAAATTGACCCGCCGTTCCGCGAAGGCCTTGTGCAGCTGGCCCTCGAGGGCGATGGCGTCCTCCGAGAAGAAGAGAGCGTGCACGTCGTAGCGGAACGGGACGGACGCGTCCCCGAGCTCGCGGATCCGATCGTGAGGTTCGAGGCGACGGGTCATGCCGATCTTCACCATGTTGGGCCCGAAGGCGCCGACGTTCGAGATGACGTAGACATACCCCGCGCGGATGTTCGCGATCCGGTAGTCGTTGGCCGCGATGGCCTCCGTGATCTGTTCCAGGCGGTGAGCGAGGTCATCTGCTGCAGCGTCATCGCCCCGCGCGCGTAGCGACTCCAGCACGGTGAGGTAGTGGCTCTTCTCCTTCTCGAGCCGCTCGCGCTCCGCCGCGAGTTCCTGCTCAGCGCGCCGCTGCTCCCGCAGCAGCTCCCTCTCCTCACGGGCGCGCTCGCGTTCCTCCTGGACCTTCATCTGGAAGTCGGCCGTGAGCTCGAGCTCGGCAAGGCGCAGTGCGTGATAGGCGGGGTTGACCCGCATCTCCATCATCGCGCCCAGCTTCTCGATGGCAGCCACTGCGGAGTCCAGTCGCTTCTTCGCGGTGCTGATGTTCCCGGAACGAAGTGATCGGACGCAGTTGTCGGCCTCGGCGTTGTACGCACGCAGCATGAGCTTGGACAGGTCACCGACCATCCGCCGACCTTTCGCCAACGACCCGTCGAACGTGAACAGGTCTGCCGCGAGAACGGCTTTGCCGTCCTTCACGACGACGTCTATCTGTTGCTCCAGCTCGTGAAGCCGCTCCTTGTAGGCTGCCGCGTCCTCAAGGGGGTGGTGGTACCGGTAGATCCCCACGTCCTGGAGGACGCGTTGATCGCTCAGTTCGATGACTCCGCCCGTTCCGGCCTGCGCGGCAGAGAGCGCCGCCTCGAGTTCAGCGATTCGACGCAGGAGTACGCCTGGATCTGAAGCGGCTGAGGTTGGCGGCTGCGAGGTTTCCTGGGCACGGCTTGGTTCTGGAAGGGGCGATTCTGCGTTGTCCGAGCTGGCGTCGACGGCTGGTGCTGCGGCTGGCATTCCGGTGTCAGCCGGCTGGTCGTCGACCCACAGCTGCCAACCCGAAGGTGGGTCTGGCCAGGCGGGGTCCGGATTCCAGTCTGGCGGGGGCATCCAGCCCTCGGGCGGCTGAGGCCATCCGGGCGGCGGGTTGAACTTCACCCCTGTCCCCGGACCCGCACACCCCTAGCCGTGTCGGCTGGTGTCAGGTCGAACGGAGACTTGGACAGTGCGGCACCCAAGTGGGACAGGGTCGCCTGCGGGACGATGTTGGCCAGATCGAACCCGCTGAAGGTCTCCCGGTCGGCGGCGACCTGAACGAGGGGTACGGTCTCGGGTTTCCCCGTGGCTGGAGATATGCGGTTCACCCCGACGGTCAGCGCGATCGAACGGATCTTCCCGGCGCGATCCGCCTCGAAGACTTCGTGAAGGGTTCGGACGGCCACCTGCCAGACCGCCTCGGCGTACCGATCCTTCTGCGCCTTGGCGGTGAGGGCTGTCGCGACGATCTCGTCCTTGGCCTTGACGTACTTGAACTCCTTCACGGAAGGCACTGCCGACGGCTCGGGCACGATTGCCGTGAGGGTCAGCTCCCGGGTCTCGAGAGAGAAGCGATGGTCGTGGCTGACGGGAAAGATCTCGGGATAGACCGAGTTCGACAGGACGATGCCGACGTACTCCTGAATCGCGGACTCGACGTCGAACGCAAGCTCGTTGATCAGCGTCGAGAGCTCTGCGTTGCGTGCCGCCGCGTCCGCTTCGCGCTGCGCGCACTCTTCGCGGTAGGTGGCCTCCGCGATGGCAAGCTGCGCGAGCCGCCGCTGTTCAACTTCTTCGCGCGACGCCAGCGCTGCGAGGTGCTGAGAGTGCAAGGCCGTCGCCGCTTCGTGCCACCGACGTCGGGCGATGTCGAAGGCCTGGCGCGCCTGCTCGACCGCTTGCTCATGCTTCTTGCGTCCACCGAACGCTGCCGACACACCACCCGGCGCACGCGGCTCTTCATACACGGGCTCAGGAGGGTAGACCAGGGGCGGCACCGCCGGTGTCGCGACCCCGAGCCTTCCAGGGTCGAACGACGGATGCTCGACGATGACCTTCAGGCTCTCGAGCTCGACATAGTCGTCCACCTCAAGCGTCCAAGCCAGGAGACCGTCGATCTGCGTGGCTTCGTTCGCCACATCTGCGTTGAGTGCAGCGACCTCGGCAAGCTGCGCCTCGACGTGTAGACGGGCGGCTTCCTTCTCCGCCGCCTTCTGATCCGCGGCCGACGCACGGGAAGCACTCGCCCGAGCACGCTCCGCCGCAACACGAGAGCGTTCCAGCTCTCGCTCTGCGAGCGCCTGGGCGCGGAAACCTGCCGCTTGCTGCTGGCGCCGCGCCTTCTCCGCCTGCTGCGCCTGGTAGTTCAGCTCCGCGAAGAAGCCACGCTTAGCCATGAATCTCCCTTGTCGGCCCGTTTGCCAACTCTGGCACACCCCTCAAGGGCGTCACCCGCAAAACGCTGCGCCGCCCGAGTGATCCTCCTACGGTCACGGACCGGCGCAGCACGAGGTCGTCCTGGAGATCGGAGCGGCGAGGCAGCGGTAGTAGGGCTGTCTCGCGAGCTTGAGGACCCGGCCTGTCACCACCACGGGGATGCCGTCGGCGGCGAGATCGCCCACGAGCGGGTAGAGCTTTTCCCGGCAGGTGCGCCTAGGACAGGCACGCCGCCGCGCGGCGCAGCACCTCGTTCTCCTGCTCAAGCAACCGCATCCGGCGGTTTGCCTCACGCAGCTCGGCCGACTCGGTGCGGGTGAGCCCCGGCCGGTTGCCGTCGGCGACGCCAGTGTCGCGCAACCAGCGGCGCAGGCACGACTTGGCGATGCCGAAGTCCGGGGCGATCTTCTTGATCAGGGCATCCCGCGGCGAGCCACGGCCACGACGTCGTCGCGGAACTCTCTGGGCGAAGCCCGACCTCTCCCTGGTCGTCGAGGTCTACGAGCGTCAGCACGACGACCCGGTCACGCACTTCGACAAGCGGGACCAGCTCACCGTCAGCAGCGTGCACCGCGGAGGGCAGCGTCCGATCTACGACCAGCGCCGACGATCCCTCATCCCCCACCACGGCCTGACGCTCCTGATCGTCCGGGCGTCCCAGCTTCGCTGTGAACCGTCGCAGCAAACTCCTGCGGGACGTCGACGCCGATGACCCGACGCTGCGCGCGCTGCTCGACGACGCTCTGGCAACCCCCGGACACGTCCACGACGACGCCCCCGACCTGACCTCGCGGCCCGCGTACCCTGGGTGCCCGGACGCGCAGGGCTGAGCAGGGGCTCTCTCGAGAGTTCTCGAGAGGCTTGTCTCAGTGAATCGCTGCTCGGCCCGGGCCTCTAGCTCAATTGGCAGAGCAGCGGACTTTTAATCCGCGGGTTGTGGGTTCGATCCCCACGGGGCCCACCCTCACCTGCGACCTTGCCGCAGCCCGCCTCCTTCGGCCATGAAGGCGGCCGGTGCGACCAGGTGTGCGCGGTGACCACGGCGCTCCGCCCCCTCACGTGCGTCACGCACCCGCCGCAAGAGCCGCTGTCGACCCTGGAGCTCGGGACCGACGTCACGGACCGCCGCGCGCTCCCCGCAGCGGGGTCAACGACGGTTCAGCTCCCGGACGTGGATCAGACTGCGAAGGTTCAGCGCCCGCCGGTCCGCCGAGTTCTCGAGTGCGTCCACGACGACGGCGGCACCCAACCATCTGGCAGCGGCGTCGTCGACCAGCTGCTGGCACGCGCGTGCTTGCCCGCCCGTCGACGCCCATTCGTCGACGAAGAGCACCCGGTCCCCCGTGCGCAGGACGGAGCGGCGGACGGCGAGGTCCAGATGCCGATCCCGGTAGTCGGGCGGAGTCCTGCGGACCAGCCACACCTCGTCGTTCGAGGCGCGTTCCGGTTTCTTCCGCACCGCCGCGAACCCGATCCCCAGGTGACGCGCCACGAGCGGTCCCAGCAGGAACCCGTGCGACTCGGTCCCGAGGACGACCGTGGGCTCTGCGTCGTGGAACAGCCCGGCGAGCGCGGGACCGATCGCGGCGAGGACCGAGCTGTCGCGCCACCATGCGCTGTAGTCGGCGTAGTACGCGCGCGACTCGGGCCAGACCGGAGGATCGGACCGCCAGCTGAATCCGGCGATCAGACCTGCGTGCAGGTCGTTCACGCGGCCAGTGTGCCAGCCGACGCGACCGGGGGTGAATCTTCTCAGCCCCAAGCCTCTCCTTGTCGATAGAGGGACGTAGGCACCTCAGCGCACGACCCGGGGAGGGGATCCCGATGAGCACGACCGCTCTCACAGCGAGCGACGTCCGGCGGGACGGCGAGCGAGCGCTCGCCGTGGCCCTCGGCCTCGCGCGACGCACTCCCCCGCCGGTGCGGCTGCCCTCGTTCGCGCAGCAGATCGTCCCCGGCCGTTCACCGCTCGAGGCGTCGGGCTGGGCGGAGCCGGCCGTGAGGCGCGTGGCGACTCAGCGGTAGCCCCGCTGCGCGGCCGGAACGTCGTCCGGCAGGACGTCGGCGTGCGGTGTGAGGTAACCCGTGGACCACCTCCCGCACCATCTCCGCGGAGGTCACTTGAGCCCGGCAGGCGGCGTGCCGACGATGGATACACCAGCACCCCGCACGTCGCCACCCGGCGAGGAGGAACAGATGTCCACGCGCACCGTCGGCATCACGAGCGATGTCCGGCGTGACGGCGAGCGAGCGCTCGCGGTAGCTCTCGGCCTGGTGCGGCGCACGCCGCCCCCGGTCCGCGTACCCTCGCCGACCCAGCGGATCGTGCCCGGGAACTCGCCGCTGGAGGCGTCCGGCTGGGCGGAGCAGTCCGAGCGGGACCGCGCCCGGCGCTGAGCCCACCGGCCCCACCGCGTCCGCCCGCCCACGCCCGTGACGTCGGACACGTCGACGGGTGCCACCGACCCGGGCCCGGGCGCGAGCGGTCAGACTGAGGACATGCCCTCCGCCCTCTTCTCGCCCCTCACCCTGCGCGGCACCACGTTCGCGCACCGCGTGTGGATGGCGCCGATGTGCCAGTACTCGGCCGCCGCCGACGGCCCGGACGCGGGTGCACCGAACGACTGGCACGTGCAGCACTACGGTGCGCGCGCGGCGGGCGGCGCGGCCCTCGTGATCGTCGAGGCGACGGCCGTCGTGCCCGAGGGGCGCATCAGCCCCTTCGACCTGGGGATCTGGGACGACGCGCAGGTCGCGGCGCACCGGCGGGTCGTCGACCTGCTGCACGCGCAGGGCGTGCCCGCGGGCATCCAGCTGGCGCACGCCGGCCGCAAGGCGAGCACCGACGCCCCGTGGCGCAGCGGTGGTCCGCTGGCCGCCGACGCGGGCGGCTGGCCGGTCGTGGGGCCCAGCGCCGTGCCGTTCGCGGACGGGCACCCGACGCCGTCCGCGCTGACGACCGACGCGATCGCCGGCGTCGTCGAGGCGTTCGCCGCCGCGGCCCGTCGCGCCGTCGCCGCCGGGTACGACGTGGTCGAGGTGCACGCCGCGCACGGCTACCTCCTGCACCAGTTCTGCTCCCCCGACTCCAACGTGCGCGACGACGCGTACGGCGGCTCGTTCGAGAACCGCACGCGGCTGGCCCGCGAGGTCACGTCGGCCGTGCGTGCCGCGGTACCCGACGACCTGCCGGTGCTGGTGCGCGTGTCCGCGACCGACTGGGTGGAGCCCGCCGGGTGGACGGGCGACGACACCGTGCGCCTCGCGCGCGACCTGGCACCGCTGGGCGTCGACATGGTGCACGTCTCGACGGGCGGCAACCTGCCGCGCGTCCGCATCCCCGTGGAGCCCGGCTACCAGGTGCCGCTGGCCGCCCGCGTGCGGGCCGAGGCGGGCGTGCCGACGATCGCGGTGGGCGCCATCACCGACCCCGCGCAGGCCGAGCAGGTGGTCGCCGGCGGGTCCGCCGACGCCGTCGCGCTGGCCCGCCCGCTGCTCGTCGACCCGTTCTGGCCCCACCGGGCGGCGCTGGCCCTGGGCGTCGACCTGCCCCTGCCCCCGCAGTACGACCGGGCGCGCGCGCTGCTCTGACGACGCCGTCGGCGCGTCAGGCCACCAGCCCCACGACGAGCGCGACGACGCCGAGCAGCGGCAGCAGCCCCTGCGAGCGTGCCGCCGACGCCTTGCTGCGGTCCGACAGCAGCAGCACGAGGGCGGCCGCGACCATCGACCCCGCACCGGCGAGCACGAGCGCGGACCCCACCGCGAGGTGGCCCGCGGCGACGAGCACGATGCCGACGACCACCACCACGGCCAGGAACAGGTTGTAGAAACCCTGGTTGTACGCGAGCGCGCGCGTGGCCTCGGCCTCCTGCGGGCCCATGCCGAAGATGCGGCGGGCGCGCGGCGTCGTCCACGCCACCGACTCGAGCCAGAAGATGTAGACGTGCACGAGCGCGGCGAGCCCCGCGAGCACCAGACCCACGACGACCATCACGGACCCCCTCCGTCGGCGACGGCCGGGCACCGCGCGTGCCTCCCATGGTGCCCCCGACGGGCCCCGCGGGCGACGCAGCCCCGGCCCGCGCGCCGCGGGCGACGGGTCAGTCCCGGCGCTCCGCGTGGTGGTGCACGATCCGCCACGTGCCGTCCTCGCGGCGCAGCACGTCGGTGACGCGGAAGACCTCGTCGGCGGTGCCGTCGTCGTAGGTGGCGTGCAGCTCGTAGCGGACCACGCCCGTGTCGCCCCACGCGTCGGCCGCGACCACGTGCGGCGCGACGGACACCGGCCGCGGGCCGTCAGCGGCACGCGCACGGCGCTCGTCGCGCAGCGTGTCGAGCGCGGGCAGCCCGCGCAGGAGCCCCTCGGCGTCGGACTCCCACATGAGCACGTCCGGGTGCAGGTGCGCGTCGAACCGCGGCCGGTCGCCCAGCGCGTCGTACATGGTCGAGATGCGGGAGACGATCTCGCCGCGGGCGTCGGTGGTCATGCGTCGGTCCTGTCGGACGGGGCGCCCCGCAGGGCGCCGGTGGTCAGGGCGGTCCGCAGCGGCCCCAGGCCCATGGGGCCCAGGCCGAGGGCGGTCATGTGGAACGTCTTGAGGTCGAGGTCGCCGACCTCGTCGCGGACCTGCTGCCACAGCCGCGCGCCGACCTTGAACGCCAGCGCCTGGCCGGGCCAGCCGAGGTACCGGTCGACCTCGAAGCGTGCGGTCGTCGGGTCCACCTCGGCGACCTCCTGCAGCACCTGGACGCCGAGCTCCGGGGTCCAGCGGGCCTGACCGTCGAGGCAGCGCACGCCGGTGCGGGCGGGCACCGGCAGGTCGAGGTGCAGGCCGATGTCGATGACGATGCGGCACGCGCGCCACAGCTGCGCGAAGACCGCGCCGAGCCGCTCGCCCGGGTCGTCGAGCAGGCCGATGTCCTCCGCGAGGTGCTCGGCGTGGTGCGCCCAGCCCTCGGCGTACCCGTGCACGTGGCACAGCAGCCGCTGCCACGGGTGCAGGTCCAGGCCGTACGTGATCGCGTGCTGCAGGTGGTGCCCCGGGACGCCCTCGTGGTGCACGGTCGACACGTCGCGCCACGTGGCGACGTGCGCGGTGCCCGGCGGCACGGTCCACCACACGCGGCCCGGCCGGGTGCCCGCGGCGTCGGCGGGCGTGTAGTACATGACGCCCGACGCGGCCGTGGTCAGGCGGGCCTCGACGCGGCGGTGCGCCGCGGGGACGTCGAACCAGCGGCCGTCGACGGCGTCGGTGACCGCGTCGAGCCGGTCCTGCAGCCACCGCTCGAGCGGCGCGCCGACCTCGACGTGCCGCGCGACGTCGGCGTCGAGCGCCGCGACCGCAGCCGCGACGTCGGGCGTCCCGACGACGGCACGCGCGAGCTCGCGCGCGCGTCCCTGGAGCCGCGCGATCTCGTCCCAGCCCCAGGCGTACAGGGCGTCGAGGTCGACCGACGTGCCGAGGAAGGCCGCGCTGGTCACGGCGTACGTCTCACGCCCGACGCCGTCGGTGCTCCCGGCGCGCGGCAGCAGCCGGTCGCGCAGGCCGGACGCGAACCGGGAGGTCGCGTCGGTCGCCGCGTGCGCGCGCTCGCACAGCGCGATGCCGAGCGACGCGTCGGCGCCGGAGTACTCGCGGACGAGCGCGTGGTAGTACGCGTCGCGGACCCACGCGTCGCACTGGTCCGCGACGGCCCGCACCTGCCGCTGGGCGACGACGTGCCCGCGGTCCGCCGCGTCGTGCAGCGTGGCCGTGTACTGCTCGAGCGCGCGCGGCACCTCCGCGAGGTGGCACGCGACGCGGTGCCAGTCCGCCTCGGTGGCGCGCGGCAGCCCGTCGAAGACCTGCCGCACCAGGTGCACGGGCGTGGCCAGCGGCGCGAGCAGCCGGCGCGTGAAGCCGACCTCGTCGAGCGCGACGTCGCTGCCGAGCCGCTCGAGCGCGGCCAGGCGCAGCGTGGCGTCCGGGCCGTCGGCGGGTGCGGCGCGCAGCGCGGCGAGCGTGCGCCGGTCGAGGTCGTTGCGCGCGGCGAACGCGTCGGGCGACAGGTCCGGCACGCGCATGACGCCGGTGCGGCCCAGCGCCTCGGCCGCGTCCGGGTCGAGGCCGGCGAGGTCGCTGACGTAGGCGTCGAGGACGGTGCGGGTCGTCACGCCACGACCCCCGCCGTCGCGCCCAGCGCCTCGCGCACGGCGGGCAGCACGGCCGCGCCCAGCAGGTCGATGCCGCCGGGGCCGGTCAGCCCGTGCGGCGTGCCGAACTCGACGCGGGTCGCGCCCGCCTCGACCAGCGCGACGGTCCGCTCGGCGACCGCCTGCGGCGTGCCGGCGAAGCAGAAGCGGTCCAGCAGGTCGTCGGGCAGCAGGGCGCCGGCCTCGTCGAGGGCGCCCGCGGCCAGCAGGTCGTGCAGGCGGTGCAGCAGGTCGGGGTCGACGTCGACCGTCGGGTCGAGCGCCGCGACCACGTCGACGTACATCGCGACCTCGCGCCGCGCGACGCGCCGGGCCAGCGCGCCGTCCTCGTCGACGACCGTCACGGCGCCCGCGACGACGCCGACGGCACCGGCGCCGCGGCCGGCGGCGACCGACGCGTCGTCGAGCCACGTGCGCATGAGCCGCACCATGTCGGGGTTGGTGGACCCGCCGATCTTCACCTCGTCGGCGATCCGCCCCGCGAGGCGCGCACCGCGCGGGCCCCACACGCCGAGCAGCACGTCGACCGACGCGCGCAGCGGGCGGTAGTGCAGGCCCGTGCCGGCGGGCAGCGAGTGCACCGTGCCCTCGTAGCCCGCGTCGTCGCCCGCGAGCAGGCGCCGCACGATCGCGACCGTGTCCTCCAGCGCCGCCAGGGGCCGGTCCTGCACGACGCCCGCACGGTCGAGCCACGACCCGCGCGCCAGGCCCAGGTACGACCGGCCGCCGCTCGCCTCGTCGAGCGTCGCGGCCTGGCCGGCGATCTCCACGGGGTGCGTGAGGTACGGGTTGAGGCACGCCGGGCCGAGCGTGAGCGAGCGCGTGCGTGCGGCGGCCGTCAGGAGTGCGGGCAGCGGCGGCTGGTAGCCCAGGTCGGCGTACACCGACAGGCCGTCGAACCCGTGGCCCTCGACGCGCTCGGCCAGCGCGCCGTACTCGGCGGTCGTCTTGTCGGACTGCAGGGCGACCGTGATCCGCACGGGACGGTCGTGGGGCGCGCTCACGTGAGCTCCTCGGTGGGGACGGACGAGCGGCCCGTGCGCTCGATGCGCATGATCAGCCGCTCCTCGGGGTCGGGGCACGCGACGTACGCGTCCTGCGCGAGCCAGTCCCCCGGTGCCAGGTCACGCTGCTTGGCGGGCAGCAGCGGCAGCACGGCGGACAGCGCGTAGAGGCAGAAGTGCTGCCCGGCGGGGATGGTCAGGCGCGACTGCGACAGCTCGAGGCAGTCGCCCACGCGCATGCCGCACACCGACCGGCCCTCGATGCGGTCGACGACGACGCGCAGGTCGTGCAGGTCGGTCGTCGGCGCGTCGGGTGCGCTCTCGGGTGCGGCCTCGGACGCCGTCACGGGCGTCCCAGCCCGGTCAGCACGCCGCGGTCGTCGCGCACGACGCGCCCGCCCTGCACCACCGCGTGCATCCCCCGCAGCGCCGACACGTCGGTGACGGGGTCCGCGTCGAGCACCAGCAGGTCCGCCACCGCACCGGGGACCAGGCGCCCGACGACCTCGTCACCCCCCAGCCAGTCGGCCGCCACGCTCGTCGCCGAACGCAGCACGTCGAGCGGGGACATGCCCGCCTCGGCCATGAGCTCCATCTCGCGGACCGTCGCGGTGGTGCCGTCGTAGTCCGCCTGCGGCGGCATGTCGGTGCCCATCATGATCGTCACGCCGGCCGCGATCGCGTGCTGCAGCGACTGCCAGTGCACCGGCCCGGCGCCCAGCGCGCGGTCGATCATCCACTGCGGCACGCCGTTGGCGCGGAAGAACTCCTCGCAGCGGCTCACGGTGATGGTCGGGACGTACGCGACGCCACGCTCGGCCATGAGCGCGCACACCTCGGCCGTCAGGTCGTAGCCGTGCTCGACGCAGTCCAGGCCGAGCTCGACGGCGCGCGCCACGACCGGTGACGGCCCCGCGTGCGCCGTGACCTTGCGGCCCCAGTCGTGCGCGGTCGAGATGACGGCGGCCATCTCGTCGTCCGTCATCTGCGGCGTGTCGATCGCCTCGTGCAGGCCCGCGATGCCGCCGGAGACGCAGACCTTGATGAGGTCGGCGCCCGCGCGCAGCTGCACGCGCGTCGCGCGCCGGAACCCGTCGGCGCCGTCGGCCTCCATCGCGTCGGAGTCGTGCCCGTGCCCGCCCGTGCAGCACAGCGCGTGCCCGGCGGTGAAGATGCGCGGGCCCGGGACGTGACCGGCGCGGATCGCCGTGCGCAGCGCCATGTCCGCGAAGTTCGTCTCCCCCACCAGGCGCACGGTGGTGACCCCGGCGCGCAGCGTCTGCGCGGCGTTCCCGGCCATGAGCAGCGCGAGCGTCGCGTCGCCCGCGCCCTGCGCGGCGTCCTGCATGGCGCCGGGCAGCGCGAGGCCGAGGTGCACGTGCATGTTCACCAGGCCGGGCACGACGACCGCACCCGCGAGGTCGACGACCGTCGCGCCCGGGGCGCCGGCCACCACGTCCGCGGCAGGACCGACCGCGCCGAGCGTGCCGTCGGGCAGCACGTGCAGCGCCTGGTCCGCCGCGGCCGCGTCGGCCACGCCGTCCCAGACCGTCGCGCCCGTCAGGACCGTCCCCTGCGTCGTGCTCATGCCCGTCCCTCCGTCGCGCCGGCGGGTGTGCCGGCCGTCTCCTGCGCGTGCAGCCAGCACGCCGACCACTGCTGACCGATCTGCACGACCGGCGGCTCACCGGTGCACACGTCCATCGCGCGCGGGCAGCGCGGCCGGAACCGGCAGCCCGTGGGGATGCGCGCCGCGTCCGGCACCTCGCCGCGCAGGCCGACGGGCAGCGTCGGCTGCGCGGAGATGCGTGGCAGCGCGTCGATGAGCGCGCGCGTGTACGGGTGCTGCGGGGACGCCCACACCTGGTCGGTCGGCCCGGACTCGACGATCCGGCCCAGGTACATCACCGCGGTGACGTCCGCGATCTCGTGCACCAGCGCCAGGTCGTGCGAGATGAACAGCATGCCCAGGCCGAGCTCGCGCACGAGGCGCACCAGCAGGTTGACCACCTGCGCCTGCGACGACGCGTCGAGGGCCGTGACCGGCTCGTCCGCGACGAGCACGTCGGGGTCGGCGGCCAGGGCGCGCGCGATGACGACGCGCTGGCGCTGCCCGCCGGAGAACTGGTGGGGGTACCGCTGCGCGGCGTCCTCGTCCAGGCCGACGAGGTCCAGCAGCCGGCGGACCTCGCCGTCGGGGTCCGTCGCGGCGGCCGGCGTGCGCAGGCCGTCACGCAGCTGCGAGCCGATCGTGCGGCGCGGGTTGAGGGACCCGTACGGGTTCTGGAAGACCATCTGCATGCGGACGTCGTGCGCCGAGCGGCGGCGCCACCGCAGCGGTGCGACGGGCGCGCCGTCGAGCAGCACCGTGCCCGTCGTCACGGGCTCGAGCCCCACGACGGCCCGGGCGAGCGACGACTTGCCGCACCCGGACTCGCCGACGAGCCCGACGACCTGGCCGCGCTCGACGTCGAGGCTCACGCCGTCGACGGCGCGGACCGTGCCGCGGCTCCGCGAGCGGAACTCGACCTCGACGTCGCGGATCTCGAGCAGGCTCATGCGGGCACCTCGTGCAGGTCGGGCTGGACGACGCACGCCGCGCCGCGGCCCGGGGCCACGGTCAGCAGCGGCGGCGGGGCGTCGGTGCAGCGGTCCTCGCGGAACGCGCAGCGCGGCGCGAAGGGGCAGCCGGGGCCCGCGGTGGCGGGCGTCGCGGGCGTGCCCGGGATGGTCGTCAGGGCGTGCGTGCCGCGCGTGCCGGCGGCGCCCCACGAGTCGTCGGCGTGCGGGCGGGCGCGCAGCAGCGCCGCGGTGTACGGGTGGCGCGGGTCGAGCAGCAGGTCCGTGGTCGGGGCCTGCTCCATGACGCGCCCGGCGTAGAAGACGTACGACCGCGACGTCAGCGCCGCCAGCACGCCGAGGTCGTGCGTGATGAACAGGACCGACAGGCCCATGTCGCGCCGCAGCTCGTCGAGCAGCTCGAGGATGCCCGCCTGGACCGTCACGTCGAGGGCCGTCGTCGGCTCGTCGGCGATGAGCAGGCGCGGGTTGCACGCGAGCGCCGCGGCGATGGCCACGCGCTGGCGCATGCCGCCGGAGAACTGGTGCGAGTAGGCCTTGAGCGTCCGCTCGGGCTCGGGGATGCGCACGCGGTCGAGCAGCTCGGCCGCGCGACGGTTCGCGGCGCGCTTGTCGAGCCCCAGGTGCAGGCGCATGTGCTCGGTGAGCTGCCGGCCGATCGTCAGCATCGGGTGCAGCGCGGACGTCGCGTCCTGGAACACCATGGCGACCTGCTTGCCGCGCACCGTGTTCCACTGCGCACCGCGCAGCGCGAGCAGGTCCGTGCCGTCCAGCCGCGCCGTGCCGCGCACCTGGGCGCCGTCGGGCAGCAGCCCCAGCAGCGCCTGCGCCGTCATGGACTTGCCGGACCCGGACTCCCCCGCGATGCCGACGATCTCGCCCTCGTCGACGTGCAGGGACGCGTGGTGGATGACGGGGACGGTGCCGCCGCCCGCAGCGGGCAGGGCGACGGCCAGGTCCTGGACGTCGAGCAGACGGGTCATGACAGGCCCTTCGCGTGCCGGGGGTCGAGACGGTCGCGCAGCGCGTCGCCGAGGACGTTGAAGGCGAGGACGACGGTGAGGATGGCCAGGCCGGGGAACACGCTGACCCACCACATCGACAGGTCCCGTGAGCCGCCGGCGATCATGGCGCCCCACTCGGGTGCGGGCGGGCGCGGCCCGAGGCCGAGGAAGGACAGGGCCGCGAGCATGAGCACGGCGTTGCCGAGCTCGAGGGTCGCGAGCACCACGGCCGGGCCGACCGAGTTGGGCACCACGTCGCGGCGCAGGGCCGTCACCGGGCCCACGCCGAGCATGCGCGAGGCCGCCAGGTAGTCCGACCCGCGGATGCTGAGCACCGCGGACCGGATGACGCGCGTGTACGTCGGCCAGGACACGAGGATGAGCGCGAGGACCGCGTTGCGCGTGCTCGGCCCGAACGCCGCCGACACCGCCATGGCCAGGATGATCTGCGGGAACGCGAAGAACAGGTCGGTCACCCGCATGATGACCTCGTCCGCGACGCGGCCCAGGTAGCCGGCCACCAGGCCGAGCAGCCCGCCGACCGCGAGCGACCCCAGCACGATGACGAACGCGAGCGGCAGCGACAGGCGCGCACCGTGCAGCACGCGGCTGAGCACGTCGCGGCCCAGCTCGTCGGTGCCGAACGGGTGCGCGGCCGACGGGGCCGCGTACACGTCGGGCGACTGCGCGATCGGGTCGGCCGGGGCGATCAGCGTCGCGAACGCGGCGACGGCGAGCCAGCCGACGACGATGACGAGCGCGACGACGACCGCGGGCTGACGCCAGATGCCGTGCACGGACGGGACGCGCAGGCGCTGCGGCCACGTGCGGCGCCCGAGCGCGCGGGCGGTGCGCCGGTCGACCGGACCCTCCGGCACGTCGCCGGACGCGTCGGTGGGCACCGGGGCAGGACGCTGGACCTCGAAGCTCATGACACCCTGATCCGTGGGTCGATGACGCCGTACAGCAGGTCGACGCCGAGGTTGACGGCCGTGTACACGAGCGCGACGAAGAGGCTGACGCCCATGATCGCGGGCATGTCGAGCCCGCTCGCGGCCCGGTAGGCGTACTGCCCGACGCCGGGCCAGCCGAAGATCTGCTCGACGAGCACGGTGCCCGACAGCAGGGACGCGAACGCCAGGCCGCTGACGGTGATGACGGGCACGAGCCCGGCGCGCAGCACGTGGCGGCGCAGGATGGTGCGCTCGGGCAGGCCCTTGGCCCGCGCGGCGCGGATGTAGTCGGCGTCGAGCACCTCGAGCATCGCCGAGCGCACGAAGCGCGTGAGCACCGCGACCGTGAGCGTGGTCAGGACGAGCACCGGCAGCGCGAGGTGCTGCACGGCGTCCCACCACACGTCCCACCGGCCCGCGAGGGCGGCGTCGACGGTCGTCATGCCCGTGACGCGCTCGGGCGGCACGATCCACGTGCTGAGCCGACCGCCCGACGGGCTGACGCCCAGCAGGTAGAAGAACACGTACAGGACGACGAGCGAGAGCCAGAACGACGGCGTCGAGAGCCCGACGAGGGTGCCGACGCGCACGACCTGGTCGCCCGTGCGGTCGTGGTGCACGGCCGCGTAGAGCCCGACGGCGGTGCCGATGACCACGGCGAGCAGCATCGACGGCAGCGCGATCTCGAGGGTCGCGGGCACGTAGGTGAGCAGGTCGCCCAGCACGGACCGGCCGGTCTGCTGGGAGATGCCGAGGTCACCCTGCAGCACGTTCGTCAGGTACACCCAGTACTGCACGGGCAGCGGCTGGTCGAGGCCCCACTTGGCGCGGTACGCGGCGACGACCTCGGGGTCGTTCAGCGCCGTCTCGGACAGGTTGGCCGACGCGGCGTCGCCGGGCACGGCCTGGACGATGAGGAACGTCATGACCGTGACGCCGAGCAGCAGCGTCAGGGTGATCGCGATGCGGCGCGAGATGTAGCGGGCCGCGTGGGTGACGCCACGCCACCGGTCCCGGGCGGGGGCACCGCCGGAGGGCGGGGTGGTGGTCACCCCGCCCTCCGCACGGTGACGCCGGGCGGTGGTGTCGCTCCCCGACGGGGCGACACCGCGCGTCATCGACGCGCCACGGCGCGCAGGTCGACCTGCCAGCCGGCCGGCGAGTAGTCCGCGCCCACGAGGTCGGACGTCGAGACGACGACGCCCGAGTTGTACGCGAGCGGGATGTACGGGCCGTCCTCGTCGAGCACGCGCTGCCAGTCCTGCATGGCCGCGTCCTGCTCGGCGGTGTCGAGGGCCGCCCGCACGCGGTCACCCGCGGCGATCGCCTCGGGCGTGGCCCGCTCGAGGGTCCAGCCGGTGCGCTCGGCGCTGGTCTGGCCCGGGTGGAAGTTGTTCACGAGCGAGGACGCGACCGGGTAGTTCAGCGACTGCGGGCTGAACCGGAACGCGACCTTGCCGGCGGACTGCGCGTCGAGGAACGACGCGATGGGCTGGGGGTCCAGCTGCACCGTGATGCCGGCCTGCGCGGCGTCGTTCTGCACCTTGGTGGCGATGGTCGCCAGGTCGACGCCGCGGTACGTCATGGCCGGGAACATCAGCGTGACGCTCGGGTCGGTGACGCCCGAGGCCGCGAGGTGCTGCTTCGCGGCGTCCAGGTCCTGCGCCTTGGACTCGGACTCCGGCAGGGCGCCGGCGAACGCGGTGGGGACCATGCCGGCCGCGGGACGCGCCTCGGAGCCGAACAGCGCGGCCAGGCCCTCGTAGTCGATCGACGCGCGCAGCGCACGCACGAACTCGAGGTTCGACGTGACCTCGCTGACCGCGGGGTCCTGGTGGAGCGTGAGGAAGTAGAACGTGTCCTGCGTGCTGGAGACCTGCAGCGCGTCGTCGAGGTCGTCGAGCATGCGGCCCGACAGGTCGAGGGCGACGAAGTCGCGACCGGCCCGCTCGACGCTCATCTTCTGGTTCTGCGCCTCGACGTTCTGGATGACGATGCGCTCGTACGCCGGCGCCTCGCCCCAGTACTCGGGGTTGGCCGTCAGGACGATCTCGGAGGCGGGGTCGAACGCGTCGAGCACGTACGGGCCCGAGCCGATCGACTCGCCGTCCATGAAGGACGTCGCGGAGTCGGACTCGGCGGCGTCGGCCGCGTCCGTCGCGCCGTTGGCGCGCGCCGTCTCGGCGTTGACGATGCCCGTGGCGGGCATCGCGAGGATGGTGGGGACGTTCGGGTTCGGCGTCTCGGTGGTGACGACGACGACGCCCTCCTCGGGCGACGACGCGCTGAAGCCCTGGACCGTCACGGACGGGCTGCCCTTGAGGTTGACCAGGCGGTTGAGGCTGAACACGACGTCCTCGGCCGTGAGCTCGGAGCCGTCGGAGAAGACGACGTCGTCGCGCAGCGTGAACGTGAACTCGGTCGCCTCGTCGTTGGACTCCCAGCTCTCGGCGAGCAGCGGCTGCGGGTCCGAGACGTCCGAGCCCTCGAAGGTCACGAGGGTGTCGTACATGGCGTGCACGGCCATCGCGCCCGTCGCCTCGTACACCTGCGCGGGGTCGAGGTTCTTGACGACGAACGAGTTGGCCACCGTGAGGGTGCCGCCGGTCGTGGGCCCGTCGGTGCTGTCACCGGACGCGCCACCGGCACCACCGGCGGACCCGGCGGTGCACCCGGCGAGCGTCAGGGCCGCCGCGGCGGCGAGCGCGAGGGTCACGCGACGTCGAGGGGTAGGTCGCTGCATGCTTCTCCGTCCGTGCCGGTGCAGGTCAGCGACGCTGCGGGGGTCCGGCGTGTGTGTCGGTGGCGCGGGGACGCCGTGTGTGAGGGATGACACCACAAGGGCGGACCAGATGTACAGTCTGATCAAACGTGTTCACCAAGACGAAACAGATTCGCGTGATTCGCACCGATTCGGAGGCCACATGCTGGGACACCGCCTACGCGCGCTCCGCAACCAGCACGGCCTGACGCTGCGGCAGGTCGCCGACGCGACCGGACTGTCGACCGCCCTCCTCAGCCAGATCGAGAACGGCCGCACCGACCCGAGCGTCACGACCCTGCGCAAGCTCGCCCAGGTGTTCGAGGCCGACATGGCCACCCTCTTCCGCGACCCCGACGCGCCCGCCGTGCACGTCTCGCGGCCGGGCGAGCGGTTCCGCATGAGCGCACCCGCCGGCCTCATCACCTACGAGCGGATCACGCCCGGCCGCGGCGACTTCGAGGTGCTGCGCGCGCAGCTCGCGCCCGGCGACGTGAGCTCCGAGCACGCCTGGGGCCACGAGTCGACCGAGTGCGTCTACGTGCTCGACGGTGCGATCACCGTGACCGTGGGCGACGCGCAGCACGCGCTGCAGGCCGGCGAGGCCGTCACGTTCGACTCCCGCCAGCCGCACCGGTACGCCAACGAGTCCGACGCGCCGGCCGCCTTCCTGCTGACGGTCTCCCCGCCCACCCCCTGACGACCTCGGCGCACCCGCGCCGCCCCCTCCTGGAGCACCATGGACCGCCACGACGTCGACTGGCACGGGTACGTCCCGGCCGTCACCACCCCGTTCGACCGCGACGGCGCGCTCGACCTCGACGCCCTCGGCGCGCAGCTCGAGTGGCTCGTCGGGCAGGGCATGCACGGCGTCGTGCTGGCCGGCACCACCGGCGAGTGGTTCTCGATGTCCGCCGACGAGCGCGCGACGCTGTTCCGCGAGGGCGCCCGCGCCGTCGACGGGCGCATCACCGTGCTGGGCGGCTGCAACGCCTACACGGCCGCCGAGTCGGTGCAGCACGCGCGCGCCGCGCAGGCCGCCGGTCTCGACGGCGTGCTCGTGACCCCGCCGCCCTACGTCGTGCCGACGGACCGCGAGGTGCTGGCCTTCTACGGCGACGTCGCCGCGGGCAGCGACATGCCGCTGTGCGTCTACAACTGGCCGCGCGGCTGCGTGGTCGACCTGGGCACCGAGCTGCTCGCGCGGATCGCGGAGATCGACACGGTCGTGGCCGTGAAGAACTCCACCGGTGACGCCGCCGCGTTCTGGCGCGGCCTGTACGCGCTCGAGGACCGCGTCCGCTACTTCGGCGTGCCGACCAGCCCGCTGGGCGCCGACGTGGCCGGGCTCGGGCACGGTGACGGGCTCATGGGCTCCGGCGGGGTGCTCGGCGCCGACCACCCCGACTTCTGGCGGGCCGTCGCCGCGGGCGACCGGCAGCGCGCCGTCGCGCTCGGGGCGCGCGACCGCGTCGTCATGGAGCGCTGGTTCACGCCCGACTACGGCGCCCGCTTCGGCAGCTCGCAGGCGATCATGAAGACGGCGCTGCGGCTGCGCGGCGTGCCCGCCGGGTACGTGCGCCGCCCCCTGCTGGAGCTCACGGACGACGAGGTCGCGGTCGTGGCCACCACACTGCACGACCTCGGCATCGAGACCGTCGACCCCGCATGACGCGGCAGCGCGACGTCGTCGTCGTGGGCGGCGGCCTGCTCGGCTGCGCGACGGCCCACCTGCTGGCGCGCGAGGGTGCCGACGTCACGCTGCTCGAGCGCGACCAGGTCAACCGGCACGCGTCGGGCCAGAACGCGGGCAGCCTGCACTTCCAGCTCGAGTACCGCATGGTCGAGCGCGGCCTGGAGGCCGCGCGCACGGCCGCCACGGCGATGCCCCTGCACCTCGACGCGTCGGCCCGGTGGGACGCCCTCGTCACCGAGCTCGGGCCCGACCTCGGCCCCGAGCTGGGCGTCGCACGCCACGGCGGCCTCATGCTCGCCGACGACGTCGCGACCGCGCGCCTGCTCGAGGCCAAGGCCCGCATCGAGCGCGAGCGCGGCCTGGACGTCCACGTGCTCGACGGTGCGCAGGTCCGCGAGCTCGCGCCCTATCTGTCCCCCACGGTCGTCGCCGCCGCGTACTGCCCCAGCGAGGGCCGGGCCAACGCGCGCACGGCCGCCCCGGCGCTCGCGCGCGCCGCGGTCGCGCACGGCGCCGACCTGCGCACGCGTACCGAGGTCACGTCCCTGCGCCGCGACGGCGCCGCGTGGGTGGTCGGGATCCGCACGCAGGATCCGGACGGCACGCACGACGACGAGCTGCGCGCCGACGCGGTCGTGCTCGCCGCGGGCGTGTGGACGCGCACGCTGGCCGCGATGCTCGACGTCGACCTACCCGTCACTGTGCTCGCGCTCATGATGAGCGTCACGCAGCGCACCACGCCCTTCCTGCCGCACCTGGTGCAGCACGCCGGCACGCGGCTCTCGCTCAAGCAGACCGCCGACGGCAACGTGCTCGTCGGCGGCGGCTGGCCGGCGCACCTGGTGCGCGCACCCGACGGCACCCCCGTGCACGGCGCGCGCGGCGAGGTCGTGCCGGCCTCGCTCGCGGGCAACGCGCGGGCCGCGGTGCGCGCCGTGCCGCGGCTCGGCGAGCTGCAGACGCTGCGCACGTGGGTGGGTGCCACGACCGTGGGGCCCGACCAGCTGCCCGTCGTCGGGCCCGTGCCCGGCGCGCCTGGCGCGTTCGTCGCCACGGGCGGCTCGGCCTTCACGCTCGGCCCCAGCTTCGCGCGCGTGCTCGGCGACCTCGTGCAGGGCCGGACGCCGGCGGTCGACGTGCAGCCGTACGACCCGCGGCGGTGGGCCGCGTGAGCGGGGCCGTGGACGGCGGCCCACGCGCCGGACGCGTCGCCGGACCGCGCGGCGCGGGCTTCGCGCTGCGCGTCGACGGCCGCGACGTGACCGCGTACGACGGCGAGAGCATCGCCGCGGCGCTCCTCGCGGGAGGCGTCGAGGCGTTCCGGACGACGGCCGACGGGGAGGCGCGCGCCCCGTTCTGCCACATGGGCACGTGCTTCGAGTGCGTCGTGCGCGTCAACGGTCGGTCGCTGCGGGCCTGCCTGACCCCCGCGACGCCCGGTGACGACGTCGGCCGGGTCGACGAGCGCGAGCCCGACGAGCGGAGGGCCGGATGACCGCGGAGAGCCGGACGACCGCGGGCGTGCACGACCTCGTCGTGGTCGGCGCCGGCCCGGCCGGGCTCGCGGCCGCACTCGCCGCCCGCGCCCGCGGGCTCGACGTGGTCGTGGTCGACGAGCAGCAGCAGCCCGGCGGGCAGATCTTCCGCCGGCCGTCCGGCGGCCTGACCGCCGCCGGCCACCGCTGGCCCGCGGGCTACCCGTGGGGGCCCGACCTGCTCGCGCGGGCCGCCGCGTCGGACGTCACCTGGCGGCCGCGCACCACCGCGCTGGGCGTGCTGCGCGGTGAGGCCGGCACACCGCTGCGGCTCGCCGTCAGCGGCCCGGACGGCCCGGACGCGCTCGCGGCGCACCGCCTCCTGGTCGCGACAGGCGCGTACGACATGCCCGTCGCGCTGCCCGGGTGGACGCTGCCCGGCGTCGTGACCGCCGGTGCCGCGCAGGGCCTGCTGAAGTCGCAGCGCGTGCTCGTCGGCCACCGGCCCGTGCTCGTCGGGGCGCACCCGCTGCTGCTGCTGGTCGCCGACCAGCTCGTCGCGGCCGGTGCGCACGTCGCCGAGGTCGTGCTGGCCCGCGGCGTGCCCGGACCGGCGGAGGCCGTGCGCGCTCTGCCGGCAGCGCCGGGGCACGTCGGGCTGCTGGCCGCGAGCACCGCGGCCGTCGGCCGGCTGCTGCGCGCGGGCGTGCGCATCCGCACGCGCACGCTGCCCACGCGCGTGCTCGGCGAGGACCGCGTGGAGGGCGTCGAGCTGCGGCGCGTCGACAGCGCCTGGCGCCCCGTCGGCCCCGCCCGGACCGTGGCGGCGGACGCCGTCGTGCTGGGCTTCGGGTTCCACGCGTCCACCGAGCTCGCGCGGCAGGCCGGCTGCGCGACGCGCTGGGACGGGGCCGGCGGCGGCTGGGTGGTCACGCACGACGGCGCGCAGCGCACGAGCGTGCCCGACGTGCTGGTGGCGGGCGAGCCCGCAGGCGTGCGCGGCGCCGAGCAGGCCCGCGCCGAGGGGCACCTCGCGGGTCTCGTCGCCGCGCGTGACCTGGGCGCCGCCGTCACCGGGCGCGACCTCGACCGCGCGCACCGTGCGGTCGCACGCGCCCGCCGCTTCTCCGACGTCGTGCAGCGCGTGTTCGCCCCCGACCTCACCGGCCTCACCGCCCTGGCCACGCCCGGGACGCTCGTGTGCCGGTGCGAGTCCGTGACGCGCGCGACCGTCGAGCGCACGCTCGCGGCGAACCCGCACGTGTCGACGGCCAACGCCGTCAAGCTCGAGTGCCGCACCGGCATGGGCACGTGCCAGGGCCGGTACTGCGAGGCGACGGTGGGCGCGCTCGTCGAGCGTGCCACGGGGCGCCCGATGGACCAGGTCGGCCCGTTCACGGCGCACCTCCCCGTCAAGCCCGTCCCCCTCGCCGAGCTGGCCGCCCTGGGCGAGCTGGCCGCCGCACCGCCCGAGCCCGCGCCGTCCACCCCCGCGCCCTGCGCACCCGTGCCGGCGACCCACCTGCCCTGACACCTCCCTGCGCCGTGACGCACGGCGCCCGAGGATGGAGGCGTCCCACGCACCCGCCGGAAGGAACCGCCGTGCCGAAGCCTCCCCTGCCGCCCGCCGTCGCCGAGCTGTTCGCCCGACCCAACCCGGCCGTCATGGCGACCATCCACCCCGACGGGCACCCCGTCACCGTCGCGACCTGGTACCTGCTCGAGGACGACGGCCGCGTGCTGCTCAACCTCGACGCGGCCCGCGCGCGCCTCGAGCACCTGCGCCGCAACTCCCACGTCGCGCTGACCGCCCTGTCGCAGGAGAGCTGGTACACGCACGTGAGCGTGCAGGGCCGGGTCGTCGAGATCGTCGACGACGTCGACCTGGTCGACATCGACCGCCTCTCGACGCACTACGGCGGCAACCCGTACCCCGTGCGCGACCGTCCGCGCGTCAGCGTGCGGTTCGAGATCGACCACTGGCACGGCTGGGGCGCGGCCAAGCAGGGGTGACCCCGCGCCGGCACACGGCCCGGCTCACCACGCTGCGGCGTACGCCGTACGGCACCATGTGCCCATGCCGCCGCCCCTCGGTCGCTCGCTCGTGCGCACCACCCGGCTGTGGGTGTGGGTCGCCGCCGCGGGTGCCGTGCTCTTCCTGGTGATGGGCGCCCTCCTGGTGACGGGACGGTCCCCCGCCCGCGCGTGCTGGACGTGGGCCCCACGACGTACCCCGAGCTGACGACCGTGCGCGACACGGGCTCCGGCGAGGACTGGGCGTTCGTGGTCGCGACGGGTGACGAGCTGCTGCTGTCCTCGGTCACGTGCGAGGGCGGCGGTGTCGAGCGGTTCGCGACGATGCAGGCGCACGACCCGGCGTCCGACCGCGCCTTCGGCACGAAGCTGCTGCTGGTGGCGCCGCTGCTGGCCCTCACGTCCTGGATCGCGCACCGCGTGACGCGTCGGCGGGAGGCGTGACCGCGGCCCGCGCGCGTCGTCCCGCCGTCAGCCACAGCCCGGCGACCGCCGAGCCCAGCCCGCCGGCGACGAGGTCCCCGACGGTGTCCTCGTAGCCGACGTAGATCTCGGGGTCGATGTACGCGTTGCCGAGGTACTCCCCCACCTCCCACGCGACGCTGAGCGCGAGCCCCAGGCCGACGGTCACGACGACGACCCCGACACGCTCGGCTCGCGACGTCACGCGCCGCGGCGCCAGGACGGCGCCCGTGCGCCGCGCGAGCAGCAGGTAGGCGACGGCCGCGACGAGCCCCGTGACCACGAGGTGCATGACGACGTCGAGCCACACGACCGCCTGGTAGAGGTCCAGCGCGCCGCACCACGCCGCGGCGAGCAGGCCGATCCCGTAGGCGGCGTCGAGCCCGCGCGGCGCCCCGGCCAGGAGCGGGACGACCAGACCCGCGAGCACCAGCGCGAACAGCGCCGTGTCGACCGGCCCGCGCACCAGCGCGACGAGCAGGCACAGCAGGCCGACGACACGGACGGCACCGCCGGGTCCCGTGACCAGGCCGCGCAGCGACGGCGCGGTCGTGGTGTCCGCCATGCCGCACCTCCGGTCCGGGCCGGAGGGTCCGCCCTGCCGCGACGGTACGTCCGCGCGCGACCGCCCGCACGGCGAGGTGCACCGCGGCACGACGGCGCCCGCGCGGACCTCACAGGGGCGCGCCGCGCGGTGAGCGGACACCGCAACCGGACGGGCACGTGCGGCGCACCGGCCCGTAACGGACGGCTCCTAGCGTCGGCTCCCGGTCGCGTCCGCGACCGCTCGACCGTCACCGGGGGCCGCAGATGTCCTACGTCAAGCCGTCCGACCTCGTCACGTCGCTCGTCGACGCGGGGGAGGCCAAGATCTTCATGTCGACGCGCGACACGCTCCTGAGGGCCTACATGGCCGGCGCGCTGCTGACGCTCGCCGCCGCCTTCGCCGTCTCGATGAGCGTGCAGACGGGGTCGCCGCTGATCGGTGCCCTGCTGTTCCCCGTCGGGTTCATCATGCTGTACCTGCTGGGGTACGACCTGCTCACCGGGGTGTTCGTGCTCGCGCCGCTCGCGTGGCTCGACAGGCGCCCCGGCGTGACGGGGCGCGGCGTGCTGCGCAACTGGGGGCTGGTGTTCCTCGGCAACTTCGGCGGCGCGTTCACCGTGGCCGTGCTCATGTCGATCGTCTTCACGTACGGGTTCTCGACCGAGCCGGACGCGGTCGGCGTGGCGCTCGGGCACATCGGCGAGGGCCGGACGCTGGGGTACGCAGAGCACGGCGCGGCGGGGATGCTGACGCTGTTCGTCCGTGGGGTGCTGTGCAACTGGATGGTCTCGACGGGCGTCGTCGGCGCGATGGTCGCCAAGGACGTCCCGGGCAAGGCGATCGCCATGTGGATGCCGATCATGCTGTTCTTCGCCATGGGGTTCGAGCACTCGGTCGTCAACATGTTCCTGTTCCCGACGGGCCTCATGCTCGGCGGGCAGTTCACGGTCATGGACTACCTGGTGTGGAACGAGATCCCCACGGTCCTGGGCAACCTCGTCGGCGGCCTGACGTTCACCGGCCTGGTGCTGTACGCGACGCACGGGCGCACCGGGGCGCCCCGGCGGGCCCCCGAGCCGGCCGAGCGGTCGGTCTCGACGGACGTCCCGCGCGACGAGCCGGTCGAGCAGCTCGTCTGACGCGCACGCCCGACGGGACGGCTCAACGCCGCCCGGCCCACCAGTCCGTCGCACGCGCGGGCCCCGGGCCGGGCAGGCGCCGGACCACCGGGGCGTCGGCGGGGTCGGCCGACCACCACGGGTCGCGGACGCGCAGGGTGCCGGCGTCCCCCGCCCGCACGGCCGCGACGACGTACGCCAGGACCCCGAGCGGCAGCAGGACGAACGCACGCACCACGGCGTACAGCGGGTACAGCCACGCGACGGGGTCCCGCAGCCCGCGCGTCAGGGCGGCGGTGAGCGCGCCGTGCGCCACGACGACGAGCACCAGGACCCACGGGACGTGCAGCACGCTCCACCACAGCAGCGGCACGAGCGCGAACGCCCCGGCGGCCGGCAGCAGGTGCAGCGACGGCCGCCGCACGCCGAGGTGCGGGTGGAGCAGGGACAGCCGGACGACGCCGGCGACCTCCGTCAGCCGCTCGGCCCACCAGTCGCGGGCGCTGCGGGCACCGCGCCCGGTGGCCGCCACGTCGAGGTGGCCGACGCGCAGCCCCCGCGCGACGCCGAGCACGCCGAGCTCGGCGTCGTCCCCCGCACCGAAGCGTGTGTGCCGGCGCAGCAGGTCGGCGTGGGCGGCGCGGCGCGCGACGTGCACGCCGCCGCGCACCAGCCACGGCACGCGGTGCCGCAGGCGGCCGGCCAGCTCGTCCTCGACCCGCTGGACGCGCGCGAGCAAGCCGTGGGGCGCGACCGCGGTCGTCACGGTCCCGACGTCCAGGCCGGCCGCGGCGAGCGCGCCGACGACCTGCCGCAGCGGGCTCGAGATCACGGTCCCGGGGTCCACGCAGACCACGTACGTGCTGGTCAGCGTGGCGTGAGCGTCGCCGAGCAGGGCCGTGCGGCCGGGGCGCGCCCGCTGCGCCGCCCCGGGCTGCCGCCGCGTGCCCGCCACGTGCACGCGGAACCCGTGCTCGCCCGCCACGGCCCACAGCCGCCGGTGGAACGCCGGGCCCTGCGCGCCGGTCGTCACGAGGAGCACGCGTGCACCCTCGTCGTGCAGCCACGCGAGCCGATCGAGCTCCCGGACGTCGCCGTCCAGGGGCACCACGACGGTCAGGTCGGCGGCCGCGCGCGGATCGTCGGCGGCCTCGCGGCCGTGCCCGACGGCACGACGCGGTGCACGCAGGTGCGGGCGCAGGTCCACGGCCAGCGCGAGCAGGGGCTCGGCGAGCAGCGTGAGCAGCAGCACGACCTGCGCGAGCGTCGTCATGCCGGGACGGGTCCCAGCACGCGCAGCGCAGGGCCGGGGCCGCTGCGGGGGACGTGGCCGTCGGGCGCCCGGTCGTCGTCGAGGCGCGCACGCAGACCGGCGAACTGCTCGCCGAGCAGGCGTCGCACGCGCGGCTCGTCGGCGTCGTCCGCGGCCGCGTACAGGTCGGACAGGACCCGGTCGAACCCGGGCGGGCGGGTGACGGGCGGGCAGCGCAGGACGCGGTCCACGCCCGTCGGCCGGTGCCGCTCCCCCTCCGCGACGAGCGTCTCGTGCTGCTTCTCGCCGGGCAGCAGCCCCGTCACCGTCACGCGCGGGGCCGGGAGCCCCGCGAGCGCGGCGTACCGGTGGACCAGGTCGAGCACGCGGACCCGCTCGCCCATGTCGAGCACGTAGGTCTCGCCGCCGTGGGCGAGTGCGGCGACCTCCAGCACGAGCGCGGCGGCCTCGTCCAGGGTCATGAGGGAGCGCGTGGCGTCCGGATCGGTGACGGTCACCGGCAGCCCCGCCGCCGTCTGGTGCACGAGGGTGTCCCAGAACGACCCGCGGCTGCCGAGCGCGGTGCCGAACCGCACCGACGCGGCCCGCGGGCCGTCCTCGCCGCGCACCACGAGCTCCGCCAGCCGCTGGGTCGCACCGAGCACCGAGGTGGGGTCGGCGGCCTTGTCGCTCGACACGTGGACGACGCGCTCTACGCCGTGGCGGTGCGCGGCCCGGACGACGTTCTGCGTCCCCCACACGTTGGTCATGACGCCCACGCAGCCGAACGTCTCGAGCAGCGCGACGTGCTTGAGCGCGGCGGCGTGCAGCACGAGGTCCGGTGCCGCGCGTGCGAACGCGGCGTCGAGCGCGCGGGCGTCGCGGACGTCGGCGAGCAGGACCTGCGACGACCGCGTGAACCCGCGGCCGGTGAGCTCGAGCTGCTGCGCGTGCAGGCGGCCCTCGTCGACGTCGAGCAGGTGCAGGGCCGCAGGTGCGAGCCCGGTCAGCCGGCGCACGAGCGCGGCGCCGACGGACCCGGCGGCGCCGGTGACCAGGACGCGGCGCCCCGCGACGAGCGCACGGACCGCGGCGCTGCCCACGGGCGGTCGCGAGGCCGGCAGCAGGTCCTGCGGGCGGGGCAGGCGACGGTCGGTGGTCATGGCTGCTCTCGGGGACGGGGCGGGGGCGGGGACGCCGGTCGGGACGAGCGTATTGCCCGGTATGTCCGTTCCGGACGTCCGCACCGGCGCGACCACCCGTTCGGCCGCGACCTTCCAGCCGTCCGGCCGACGCCGCCTAGGCTGGTCAGGTGGCCTCGATCCTCGCCGTCTGCGTCGTCCACGCCCTGCGCCCCGACCCCGGTCCCGTCGGCGTGACGGCGATCGACAAGCGAGCCGTGACCGGACCCGTGCGCGTCGGGCGGTACGGGCTGCGCGCCGACGTGCAGGCCGACCGCAAGTTCCACGGCGGCGAGGACCAGGCCGTCTACGTCTACGGCGAGGACGACGCCGCGCACTGGGCCCGCGAGCTCGGCCGCGACCTGCCGCCGGGGTGGTTCGGCGAGAACCTGCGCGTGGCGGGCCTGGACCCGAACGAGGCGCGCATCGGCGAGCGCTGGCGCGTCGGGGCGGACGTGGTGCTGCAGGTCACGGGCCCGCGCACGCCGTGCGCGACGTTCGCGCGCTGGGTGGGCGGCGACGACGAGCGCGGGTGGGTCCGACGGTTCCGGGACGAGGCCCGTGTCGGCGCCTACCTGCGGGTCGTGCACCGCGGGTCGGTGCGCGCGGGCGACGAGGTGGTCGTCGAGCAGGCCGCTCCCGCGGGCGCACCCACGGTGCGCGAGGTCCTGCTCGCCTGATCCGAAACGTTCCGGACTGGGGCAAACCGGTCGAGGGGTGGTTGAATCTTCTCTGATCCGCGCCCTCCCACGGTCGAGCAGTCGTAGCCACCGCGCACCCGGGGGCGGAGGCGACGACGACGACCGACGACTGGGGACGACGACATGAGCGAGCCGATGCGGACCTCGGACCGACCCGTCCGCCAGTGGCAGGGCCTGACCATCCCGGACCCCGGCACGTACGAGCTCGACGACGCCCACAAGCGCGTCGGGTTCGTCGCCCAGCACATGATGGTCAGCCCCGTGCGCGGCGAGTTCGCCCGCGCGGCCGCCACGATCGTCGTCGGCGAGGACCCGCTGCGCTCGTCGGTGACCGCCGTCATCGCGACCGAGAGCCTCACGACGCACCACGAGGACCGCGACACCCACCTGCGCAGCGCCGACTTCCTCGACGTCGCGCAGTTCCCCATGATCGAGTTCCGCAGCACCGACGTCGCGTGGCGCGGCGAGCCTGACGCGATCCTCACGTGGGCGCGGCTGCGCAACCACAACGCCGACCGGCGCCGCGTGTCCAGCAGCACCATCGAGCGGGCCGACCGCAACCGCATGAAGTTCGACGTCACGGGCGACCTGCGGATCAAGGGCGTGACGCGGTCCGTCACGCTGCGCATGGACTTCGGCGGTGCCCGGCGCGACCCGTACGACCGCGACATCTTCGGGTTCCACGCGGTCACCGACATCGACCGCGAGGACTTCGGCCTGGTGTGGAACGTCGCGCTGGAGGCCGGCGGCTGGCTCGTCGGCAAGAAGGTGCGGATCGAGATCGCCGGCGAGGCCGTCCACCAGGCCTGACTCTTCACCCGGCGTCCGCCCGCCGGGCCACCGGCCCGTCTCCTAGCCTGTCCGACGTCGGCACGAACCGCGCGAACCGGGCATCGGGGTCCGTCGCGCCGCCGGCACCGGCACCGGACGTCCACGGGCGTCCGCTCCAGGGAAGGCAGGTTCGTCATGCAGATCAAGCGGGTCCTCGCCGGCGCCGCGGTCGCGCTGCTCACCGGCGTCATGCTCACCGCCACCGCAGGCAGCGCGAGCGCGGCGTGCGACTGCGGCACCGGGTCGTACGTCGGGCAGCGTGCCTACCAGGGCGTCGGCAACAACATCAGCGTCTACCGGTGGAACGGCGGCGGTTGGACCTACCTGGGCAGGTACGTCGTCCAGTGACGGGCGACCTGGCGGTCGCCCGACCGCCCGCGGCCCCGGCCTCCGCCCCCGCCCCCCGCGGTCCGTCACCCGCCGCGCGCGAGCGACACCGCGACCAGCGCGCCGACGACCGCCACCACCGCGACCAGCACACCGAGCGCGAGCAGCGCACCGCGCCGCCGGTCCCCGGTCCACGTGATCTCGACCTCGTCGCGCGACGCGAGGTGCCGCAGCGCCCCACGCACCTCGCGCGTGCGCACCGCCTCGTCGACGGGCGCCACGACCCCCGCCTCCTGCGGCGTCGCCACCACGACGACACCCTGCGGCTCGGGCGCAGCCAGCAGGTGCCGCTCCTCGCCGGCGGGCACGGCGTCCGCCTCGTCGTCGCCCAGGAGGCGCACGGCCGCGCCACCCCCGTCGGTCGTCGCGCCCTCTCCCGCCGCGCCGGGGAAGATCACGGGTGACACCGTCGAGGCGGCCGGCGCGTCCGCCGGCCGTGCGGGAGCCGGGGCGGTCGACGGCAGGATCCGCCCTGCCGCGCTGAGCGCCGCCCCCAGGCACACCGCGTACTTGGGGTGCGCGTCGACGACGACGGGCGCGCCGATCTCCGCCGCGATGAGCTCGGACACCAGCGGGATGCGGCTCGACCCGCCCGTGAGCAGCACGGCGTGCAGGTCGGCGGGGCGCACACCCGCCGACGCGACCGTGCGCGCAAGGGTGTCGACGGTCCGCAGCACGTCGATCCGGATCGCGGTCTCCAGCTCGCCGCGCGTGATCCGGACCTGGCGCGTGAGGCCCGGCAGGAGCACGGGCACGACGGCCTCGACGTCGCTCGACAGCGCCTCCTTCGCCAGCACGGACTGGTCGCGCACGGCCGCGAGCGCCGCCAGCACCGCGGGGTCCTGCGTGTCGAGCGACGTCCAGGCACGCCCCAGGGCCGCGACGACGTGCCGCAGCACCGCCTCGTCGACGTCCTCGCCGCCGATGTGCTCGTCGCCGCCGGGCTCGCCGCGCAGCTCGTACCCCTCGGGCGTGCGGACCACGACCGTGGCGTCGAACGTGCCGCCGCCCAGGTCGTACACCGCGACGACGGCACCCACGGGCAGCCGGTCCAGCGCCGCGTAGTGCACGGCCGCCGCGACGGGCTCGACGAGCAGGCCCACGTCCGTGAGCCGTGCGTGCGCCGCCGCCTCGACGAGCAGGTCGCGGCGCAGCGCACCCCACGTCGCGGGGTGCGTGAGCGTCACGTGGTCCGGCTCGCCGCCCTCGCGCTCCCGGACGGTGTCGACGACGTGGCGCAGCACCGCGCCCGTCAGCTCGACGGGGTCGAGCTGGTCGTCGCCCAGCAGCAGGCCCGTCGGGTCGCCCATGCGGCGCTTGA
The DNA here is from genome assembly GCF_014836445.1 of Cellulomonas avistercoris. Taxonomy (GTDB): domain Bacteria; phylum Actinomycetota; class Actinomycetes; order Actinomycetales; family Cellulomonadaceae; genus Cellulomonas; species Cellulomonas avistercoris. Next base: position 153,515 of record NZ_JACSQV010000007.1, on the reverse strand, counting down.
AGCCGCGTGCGAGGCGCTCGGGCTCGAGCACGCCGCGGCGCACGGCGGCGTCGCCCACGAGCAGCGCACCGTCGGAGCGCAGCAGCACCGCCGACGGGATCGTGTCGGCGCGGTCGCCCAGGTTCACCGTCGTCGCGCGGCCGTCGCGCCACACCGCCGCCGCGGTGCGGGACGTGCCGACGTCGACGCCGAGCGTGTAGCCGCTCACGGCGTCGCCGCCGGGGCCGGGGCCGCCGCCGGGGGCCGCGCGATGCAGAAGCCCGCGACCGCCCGGAACGCGTCGCACTCGGCGCGCGCGTCCGCCTCGGACGCGAAGCCGTCCTTGAGGACGACGACCAGGCCCGTGTCGCCCGGGCCGTCGGCCACCGCGACCGACCCGCGCGAGTCCTCCATCCGCACGCCCGTCGCCCCCGCGGACTGCAGCTGTGCGAGGAGCTGCTGCGGCGCGGTCGCGGCCGCCGTGTCGGCGAGGGGGAACGCGTTGTAGACCACGTACCAGCCGGTGGGCTCCCACGCCGGTCCGCCGGACGCCGACGTCGCCGTGGGGGCCGGCGTCGCCGCGGGCGTCGCGGCCACCTCCGCGACCTCGACGCACTGCTGGGCGCTGGCCGGGCCGGACACGTCGTCCGCCACGGCGGCGACGTCGTAGCAGTGCGTGCCCGGCTCGCGCTCGGGCCAGGTGAACGACGTCTGGTCCTGCGCGTCGACGCTCTGGACGCCCGTGCCCTCGCCGGACTCGGTGCGCTCGCGCACGACGTAGCCCGTCGCGTACGCGCTGCGCTCCCACACCAGGCGCACCTGGCGCTGACCCGGCTCGACGGCCGTGAGCACGACGGGCGGCGGCGACCCCGCCCCCAGGTCGACCGCACCGCCCTGCCCGCGCAGCCACAGCCACCCGGCCACGAGGGCGACGACGAGCAGCGCGCCGGCGACGAGCCACCACGTGCGCAGCACCGCGCGCTGCTCCCACGTGCCCGTGAGCTCACCGCCGTGCACCGACGCGGCCTCGGCGTACGTGACGACGAACGGGTGCGGCACGGGCGGGCCCAGCAGCCGCGGCGCACGGCTCGCGACCGCCAGCAGGGCGACCACCGTGCCACCCGCCGGGACCGTCGCGCGGCGCGGGGCGAGCGCGAACCGCAGCAGCCCGGCCGCGTCGGCGACCTGGAGGTCCACGTCGAGCGGGGTCGTGCCGACGTTCTGCAGCTCGACGCGGAACCGGCCCGCGCGCGCTCCGCCCGGGCCGTCGGGCCGCAGCCGGGCGTCGAGACCCTGCACGGGCGAGACCACCAGGTCGCCCTCGACCACCGCGGCGACGTCGCGGTGCTCGAGCGACACGCACCGTATGCCGAACGGCACGTCGCCCACGGGTGACGCGGGCGGCGGCGGAGGTCGGAACACGACGTCGACCGTGACGCCCTGCTCCTCCCCCGGCAGCACCGAGACCAGGTGCGGCGTGACCGTCGACCACCGGGCCGCCTCCCCCAGCACCTCGACGCGGTACTGCGCGACGACGTCGCCCGTGTGGTGGACGGTCACGCGCGTGCGCGCCTCGCCGCCGGGGTCCACGGCGACCACCCGGGCCGCCAGCTCCAGCACCGGGTCCGTGACGACGTCCATGACCGCACCCTTCCCCCGGACGGTCCCGGCGACGGGCCGGGAGGACCCCCGCTGCCCCAACGGGCACGAACCCTGCCCGCCCGACGTATCTGCCCGCCGTGGCGCCGGTCCTACCTTGCAGGTACCGCGCACGGCGGTCGGTGATACGCCCGCCGTGCGCGGAGGCGCCCCGGCGCGGGGCCGGTGCGGGTCCGGGGGGAGGACAGGCGTGGACAACGACTTCGCCGACGCGTCGGCGCAGGGCCGGACCGCGTGGTTCGCCGAGCAGTTCGACGCGCTCGCGGCCAACGTCGAGTCGTTCATCCGTGGCAAGCCCGACGTGGTCCGCATGGCGCTGGTCTGCATGCTCGCCGAGGGCCACCTGCTGCTGGAGGACGTGCCGGGCACCGGCAAGACGTCGCTGGCCAAGGCCATCTCGCAGTCGATCGACGGGTCGATGCGCCGCATCCAGTTCACGCCCGACCTGCTGCCGTCGGACGTCACGGGCGTGCAGGTGTACGACGCCGGCAAGCGCGAGTTCGTGTTCCACCCCGGTGCCGTGTTCGCCAACATCGTGCTCGGTGACGAGATCAACCGGGCGTCGCCCAAGACGCAGTCGGCGCTGCTCGAGGTCATGGCCGAGCGGCAGGTCACGGTGGACTCGATCCCGTACCTCGTGCCGCGCCCGTTCGTCGTCATCGCGACGCAGAACCCCGTCGAGCAGGGCGGCACCTACGACCTGCCCGAGGCCGAGCTCGACCGGTTCATGATGCGCGCGACGCTCGGCTACCCGGACCACGACGCCGAGGTCGAGGTCGTCTCGCAGGTCACGGCCGGGCAGAGCACCGACGACCTGCCCGCCGTGCTGAGCACCGCGGACCTCGAGCAGATGAACCAGATCGCGTCGCAGGTGCACCTCGCGCCCGCCGTCCTCGGGTACCTGGTCACCGTCACCGCGGCCACCCGCACCATGCCCGAGCTGCGCCTGGGCGTCAGCCCGCGCGGCACCATCGCGACCGCCAAGGCCGCCCAGGCGCTGGCCGCGACGCAGGGCCGCTCGTTCGTCACCGCCGACGACCTCAAGGTCGTCGCACCGTACGTGCTGCCGCACCGCATGGTGCTGCGCCCCGAGGCCGAGCTGCAGGGCCGCACGGCCGCCGACCTGCTCGACCAGGTGCTCACCAGCGTGCCCGTGCCGCAGCAGCGCGCCGAGGTGTGACGTGCTCACGCGCTCGGGGCAGGGCGTCGCGGTCGCGGGCGTGCTGCTGCCCCTGATCGGGTGGCTCGCCGACTGGCCGGAGCTGGTGCTGGTCGGGCTCGCGTGCCTGGTCGCGCTCGCGGGGGCCGCGCTGTGGATGGTCTACCGGCCGTCGGTCACCGTGCGGCGCGAGATCCAGCCGCTGCGCGTCGCGGAGGGCGAGACGGCTCGCGGCCTGCTGACCGTCACCAACACCGCCGCGCGACGCAGCCCGCCCGTCCTGGCGACCGAGCACGTCGGGACGCGGTCGGTGACGCTGCCGCTGCCGAGCCTCGGCCCGCACGCGTCGCACGTGACGGCGTACCCGCTGCCCACCGCGCGGCGCGGCGTGTACCCCGTGGGCCCGCTCGCCATCGGGCACTCCGACCCGCTGCGCCTCATGCGGATCGCGTCGGACCACGCGTCGACCGGGCGCCTCACGGTGCACCCGCGGATCCACCACGTCGCGTCGCTGCCGTCGGGGCGCTCGCAGGACGCCGAGGGGCCCACGTCCTCCAGCGCGCCGCGCGGCGGCATCGCGTTCCACTCGCTGCGCGAGTACGAGCCCGGTGACGACCACCGGCTCATCCACGCCAAGGCCAGCGCGCGCACCGGCGTGCTCATGGTCCGGCACAACGTCGTGCCGTTCGAGCCGCGGCTCATGGTCGTGCTCGACACGCGCGCGGTCTCCTACCCCGGTGGCACGTTCGAGGACGCGTGCCGCATCGCCGCGTCGCTCGCGATCGCGGCCGTCGACGGGCGCTTCCCGCTGCAGCTGTCCACGACGGCCGGCGACACCGTGGTCGTCGACCGCACGCGCGACCGCAGCGAGGTGCTCGACCTGCTCGCCGCGGCACAGGCGACCGTCGAGGACCCGGGCCTGCCGGCGCTCGCGTCGATGGTCCCGCGCGAGGAGGGCGTCTCGTTGGGCGTCGTGACGGGCCAGCCGCCCGCGGCCGAGCGCGCGGTCGTCTCGCGCGTGCGCGGCCGGTTCCAGATGGTCTCGCTCGTGCAGGTCGCGCAGCCGCGCGGTCGCCGGGCCGCGCCGCTGGACGGTGCGCTGGTCGTCGGCGTCGCGTCCGACGAGGACTTCCCCGCCGTGTGGAACGCGCTGGTGCGGGGGTGAGGACGTGACGACGCACGCCCCCGCCGCGCCGGCGGTCGCTCCCGCACCCGACGGGCCACGCCCGGTGCCGGCCGCAGCCGGGCCCCGTGGGCGCCGGCGCTGGGGTCCCGCCGTGGCCCGCACCGCCGAGCCCGTGCTCGCGGTCGCCACCGTGCTCGCGGCCGCGAGCGCGCTCTCCGGGTTCTTCACGGGGTGGGCCTGGGCGCCGCCCGTGGCCGTCGCCGCCGTGGCCGGCGCCCTGCTCGCATGGCTCGTGACGTGGCGCCGGGTGCCGGGGTGGGCGTGCGCACCGGTCGCGCTGGTCGTGCTGGCCGTCGGTCAGCTCTACGGCCTGCACGCGTCCGCGACGCTGTACGGGCTGCCGCGCCCGGCGGCGCTGCGCGCGACCGGTGAGGGGCTGCTGTCCGGCTGGGCGCGCATGCTCACCGTGACCCTGCCTGCGGACACCACCCCGGACCTGCTGGCGCTGCCCGTCGCACTCGCCTTCGCCGCCGCGTACACCGGCGTGCTGCTCGTGCTGCGCACGCGTCTGGTCGTGGCGGTGGCGCTGCCGGCGCTCGTCGTCCTCGCCGCGTGCCTCGCGCTGACGGCGGGACGTGAGGCGTGGGCGCTCGTGCCGACGGTCACGCTGCTGGGCACCGCGCTGCTGCTGGTCCTCGTGCGCGCCAACCGTGCGTCGACCGACGACGGCGCGAGCGCCGCGGACGCGCGTGCCGTCGGCGTCGACCTCGGGGCGCAGCGCCGGCACTCCACGGCGGGGCGCGTGCTCATCGGCCTGCCCGGCGCGGCGGCCGTCGTGGCGCTGGCCGCGTTCGGTGCGTCCGCGCTGCCGCTCGCCGACGGCAGCGGCCGCGCCGACCCGCGCAGCGTCTACGCACCGCCCGTGCAGGTCGACCAGGGCCTGAGCCCGCTGGTGCAGGTGCGCCCCCAGCTCACCGACTCCCCCGTGCCGCTGTACCGCGTGCGTGTGCGGACCGACGGTGACCCCGCCGACGTGAGCCGGGTGCGGCTGACGGCCCTCGACCGGTTCGACGGTGCGCTGTGGACGCAGGGCGGGCGCTTCGTCCTCGCGGGCAGCACGCTGCCGCACACCACGGCCTACGCGGCGGGCGCCGACACCGTGCGCCTCGACGTCGAGGTGCTCACCGGGGCGAGCCCGTTCCTGCCGGTCGTGGGCGAGCCCGTCGCGCTGGACGGTGCGGCGGCGGCGCTCGACGAGGTGAGCGGCACGCTCGTGCGGGCGGACGACGGCCCGGACGCCGGGTCGGACGCCGGGTCGGCGACGTCGTCGTCCTACGCCGTGACGGGCCTGGTCGCGCACCTCGACGACGTCGAGGGTGCCGGACCACCGGCCGGGGACGTCGGACTGCTCGCGCTGCCGGACGTGCCCGAGTGGGTCGGCGAGCGCGCCGACGTCGCACGCGCGGCCGGCACGACCCCGTGGGCGCAGCTCGACGCCCTCGCCGCGTCGCTGCGCGCCCTGCCCTACGACCCGGGCGGCCTGCCCGGGCACTCCTACGGCGCGCTCGAGCGGGTGCTGCGCACGCAGGACCCCGTGGCCGGGTACGCCGAGCAGCACGCGTCGGCGTTCGCCGTGGTCGCGCGCGCGCTCGGGTACCCGACGCGCGTCGCCGTGGGGTACCGGCTCGACCCGTCCCGCGCGGTCGACGGCGTGGTCGAGGTCGTCTCCACGGACGTGCACGCGTGGCCCGAGGTGCTGCTCGACGGCTACGGCTGGGTCGCGTTCGAGCCCACCGACGTGGCCAACACCGTCGACTCCCCGGAGCGTGAGGAGCCCGAGGTCCCGCAGGTCGCGCCCGACGACGCGGTCGCGCAGCCGACGCAGGCGGACGACGCCGCCGACGACGGCGGCACCGAGGTCGCGGGCGGTGTGCTGGGCCGCGTGGTCCGCACGGGTGCGCTGGTCGTGACGGGCCTGGTCCTGCTGCTCCTGCTGCTCGCGGGGGGCGTCGTGCTCGCCAAGACGGTCCGCCGCTCGCGGCGGCGCGCGCGCGGCGCGCCGGCCCGCCGGGTCGCGGCCGCGTGGCGCGAGACGTGCGACCTGCTGCGCGAGCAGGGCGTGCCCGTGGCCCTCGCGCGCACGCCCCTCGAGGTCGCCCGCACCACGGCCGCGGCCGGTGGGCCCGCCGCCGCCGCGTCCGACGCGGTGGGCGAGCTCGCGACGCTCGTCACCGCGACCGTGTGCGCACCGGCCGAGCCCACCGACGCGACCGCACGCCGCGCGTGGGCCCTCGAGGCCGACGTGCGCCGGCGGGTCGCCGCGCGCACGCCGCTGCCCCGGCGGGTGCTCGCGGCGGTCGACCCGCGGACGCTGCGCGGGCCGCGCACCACACCGGTCCCCGAGGCCGCAGCACCCGGTGACGCACCCACCGACGTCCCCCGGCCCGAGGGCGCCGATGACGCCGTGCCGGCTGGGGCGGGCCCGGCGGACGGAGCCGGACGTGCCGGGTGACCGTCGACGCAGCCACGCGGTGGGCACGACCGTCGGGACGCTGCTCGCCGTGGTGCCGCTCGTCCTCGCGGGGCTGTGGGGCGCGGGCCACGCCCCGCGGGCGGTCGACCTCGTCAGCGGCGCGGCGTGGCTCGTCTCCCCCGCGCGCGGGCTCGTCACGCTCGTGGACGGTCCGTCCGCGCAGGTCGCGGTGACGCTGCGGCTGCCCGTGGCCGACCCGACCACGAGCGTCGTCCAGGGCCGCGACGCCGCGTACGTCGTGCGCGCGGGGACCCTGGCGCGCGTCGACGCGGCGACGTGGACCGTCGGGGGTGCGGTCGCGTTCGCCGACGCGGGCACCGCGCTGACGGTGCTGCCGGGCCGCACGACGGGCGACCTGCCGGCGCCCCTGTGGGTCCTCGACGGCCGCACCGTGCGGGCGGTCGACTCCCGCACGCTCGAGGTGAGGGCGACGGCGGACCTGCCGCTCGACGAGCCCGTACGGGCGGTCGTCGACGACCGGGGCGACGTGTGGGCCGCCGACGACGACCACGTCGCACGCGTCCGGCTCGCCCACGGCGGCCTGCGCGTGGCACCCGAGCGCGGGGACGGGGGCGACCTCGTCCTCGTGCAGGGGCGCGCGGTCCTCGTCGACGTGCCGGCGGGCACGGTCCGCGCGCTCGACGGGCCGCGGACGGTCGCGTGCCGGCAGACCCGCTCGCAGGCCGACCGGGTCGCCGTCGTCGGGTCCTCGACCTCCCCGGAGGTGTTCACCGCGGCCTACGGCACGCTGCGGGTCGCGGGCACCCACGGCGGCACGTGCGGCACCCTCGCCACGGTCGGCGCCGAGGACGCCGACCTCGGGGCGCTCGCGCAGGTCGGCACGTACGTCGTCGCGACGGACCGGCGCACGGGCGTGACGACCGTCGTGGACCGCAGCACGGGCACGCCGCAGACGTTCGCCCTGGCCGAGCCGGGTCACCGCGTCGAGCTCGTGGTGCGCGGGTCCACCGTCTTCTGGAACGACCTCGACGGGCACGGGTCGGGGCTGCTCGAGCTCGGCGACGACGCCTGGCGCAGCACCACGGTCGACAAGTACGACCCGACGACGGGCGTCGGTGCGCAGGTGCCGCGCACGGCGCCCACGGGCCCGGACGCGTCGAGCGCCCCCGCGACGTTCCGGATCGACTCGCTCGTCACCGACCGCACCCTGTACGCACCGGGCGCACCCGCCCTCGTCACGCCGGACGTCACGGGCGAGCCGGCGCCCGGCGAGGTGTGGTGGTGGCGGTTCGAGGACCTGGCGACGGGCACGTTCGAGGACTTCCGGACGCCGACCGTGCCCCTGAGCATCAGCGCCCTGCCGGACGTCGGCGAGTACGCCGTGACCCTCGTCGTCGTGCGCGACGGCGGGACCGCGACGGCCACGACCACGCTGCGCGTCGTGACCTGGTGCCCGCTGACGGTGTCGGCACCCGTCGTCGACCTGGCGACCGACCCCACCGTGCAGGTCTCGGTGGACCCCGCGTGCCCCGTGCGGCAGCAGATCACGGTGACGGCCGCCGGCTGGCTGCAGGCCGACACGAGCGGCGACTTCGCACCCGGCGCACCGGGCACGATCACGCTGCGTACGGTCGGCCCGCCGCCGTCGCCCGGACCGGTCGCGGGCGCCCTCACGCTCGAGGTCACCGGGCAGCCCGCCTCGCAGGTGCGGGTCGACGTCGTGGGGGTCGCGCCGTGAGGCGACCCACGCTGCGGCGGCCCGGGCGACGTGCCGCGGTCGGGGGCGGGACGTCGCTCGCCGTCGCCGTGCCCCTCGTGCTCGCCGCCGTGACGGGCTCCGGCCACCTCGCGCACGTCCTGGACCAGCGCTCCGGCGGTGCGTGGGTCGTCAGCGCCGAGCTCGGCCTGCTCTCGCTGGTCGACGGGCCGACCGAGGAGATCGCCGCGACCGTCACCGTCCCCGGCGCCGGCCACGCGCTGTCCGTCGCCCAGTCGGACGACGGCACGTACCTCCTCGACGGCGACGCGGGCACGGTCGCGCGCGTCGACCCGGCGACCTGGCAGGTCGGCGCACCCGTCGCGCTCGGCACGCCCGGTGAGCCGCTCACCGTCCTCCAGAACGCACCCGGGACCGGGGGGCCGCCGCACGTCGTTCACGTCGTCGACGCCGGTGCGCGCACCGTCACCCAGGTCGACCCCGTGACGCTCGACGTGCGCGACGAGACGGCGCTGGCGGCGCAGCCCGGACCCGGCCAGGCCGCGGTCGCCGACGACGGCGCCCTGTGGGTCGTCGACGCAGGAGCCGGGAACGTCACGCGCGTGGCCGCGAGCCGCGCCGGGGCCCCGTCGCCCGTGAAGACCGTGCGCCGCACGTCGTCGGCGACGCCGACCGCGCAGGTGCTGCTGGTCCAGGGGCGGCCCGTGCTCGCCGACCCCGCGACCGGCACGCTCGCCGCGCTCGACGGGACGCCGCGCGCCACCGGCTGCCTCGACACCCGGCCCACCGACACCGTGCAGCTGCTGGGGTCGCGGTCGACGCGCGAGGTGTACGCGGCGGTCGCCGGTGCCCTCCTCGTGGCCGCGGTGGACCGCCAGGACTGCACGCGCACGGTCCCCGTGGCCGACCCCGCGACCGCCCGGTTCGGACCGCTCGCGCAGTCCGGCCGGTACGTCTTCGTGCCCGACCTGTCGACCGGGACGACGACCGTCGTCGACACCGTCGACAGCACGACCGCGGCCTTCCCGCTCACCGAGCCGGGTCACCGGGTGACGCTCGAGGCCAAGGACGGCCTGGTGTTCTACGACGACCTCGACGGGGAGAAGGCGGGCGTGCTGACCCTGCGCGGCGACGTGTGGGTGCAGGCCGCGCTCGAGAAGTACGACCCCGCCACGGGCGAGGGGACCAACGTCGTCGTGCCGGACGAGGGGTCAGGGGACGACGCGCCCGGCGCCGGGGACCAGGGCTCCGACGCGCCGCAGGACGAGCAGGTCGCGCCGGACGACGCACCGGGGCGGGACGGCCGCCCGGGCGCGGGCCCGGGGCGCACGGGCGGGCAGGCACCGCCCGGACGGAATCCCGTGCCGGGACGCCCCGGCGGACCGGGCGGACCCGGCGCCCCGGGCACGCCCTCCCCGGGCGCCACGGCCGGCGGACCGCAGGTGACCGCGCTGGCGGTCGCGCCCGACCCCGTCGTCCTCGGTCGGCCCGCGACCTTCACCGCGACCACGACCGGCACCGACGGCGCCACCTGGGCGTGGACGCTCACGGACCCCGGCGGCGGGACCGTCACGACGTCCGACCAGGCCGCGTCGTTCGCGTACACGCCGCCGCGCGAGGCGGCCGAGGGCACCTACCAGCTGCGGCTGACCGTCACGGTCGGCACGCTCACCGCCACGCGGACGCTGCCCGTCACGGTGCGGGCACCCGGGGTGAGCATCACGTCGCTCGCGAGCACGGAGGCGCAGTACGCGCAGTACACGCCCGCGACCGTCGTGGCGGAGGTCGCCGACGCGCCGCCCGGCACGACCTGGACGTGGACGGCCGTGAACAGCGCGACGGGTGCGGTGCCGTTCACGGCCCCGGCACCGGGCGACCCGCTCCAGCTCGACCACGTCGGGGACGTCGGGACGCTCACCGTGACGCTCACGGTCGAGGGCGGCGGCACGCAGGACACGCGGTCGGTGGACGTCCCGGTCGTGTACGTGTGCGACCTGATGGTGCAGACCACGGAGCTGGTGCTGCCGGAGTTCGGCTCGACGGGCGACGTCGTGGTCGGGATCCCGGGGTGCCACGAGGAGCAGGTAACGCTCGTCGTGCCGGCGTGGCTCAGCGGCGGCGGGACGTTCACGCTGTCCCCCTCCGGCAACTCGTCCCTCACCGTGACGCGCACGGGCGACCCGCCCGTCGACGGCCGCAACACCGGCGCGGTCACCGTGCGGCTGGAGATCGCGACGCCGCAGGAGGAAGCGCTGGACGTCGTCGCCAACGTGCCCCCCGCGATCGTCCCGACCGCCGAGATGCCCGGCGGGTACACCTCGTGCGTCCGCAACGGCGACGTCACCACGTTCTACGCCTCGTACCGCGACGGCGACCAGGCCGGCCTCGACGTCGTGCTCACCAACGCCGGGACCGACTGGCACCTGGACCACAACACCGGCAGCCCGGACACGCTCTACTGGCGCGAGGTGCCCACGGCGTCGCTGTCGGGCGCGGGGTGGACCATCCGCGCGATCGACTCGTCCGGCGCGTCGTCGCCGCCCACCGCCGGCACCAACTCGTGGAGCTGCTGGTAGGCCGTCCCGTGCGGCCGGTGACGACCACGTATCAGGACGCCCGTCCACCGCTCCTCCCCCACGGACGGGCGGACCGCCGGTGGAGGGCCGGCGGTGCGCCCGTGGGGGGACGATGGCGGGCGACGGGTCGAGGGGGGCCGCGCGGGTCGCGGGGATGCTCGCCCGCGCCCGCCCTCGGGCGCGCACGGTCGCGACGGGCGGTGCGGCCCTCGCCGTCGCGACGCCGCTCGCGCTGGCCGCCGTGCTCGGCAGCGGGCACGCGCCGCACCTGCTCGACCAGAGCGCGGGCACCGCGTGGGTCGTCTCCGCGGACCGTGGTCTGGTCACGCTGCTCGACGGCCCGTCGGAGGACGTCGTCGCGGGCGTGCAGGTCCCCGGCGCGGGTCACGCGCTCAGCGTCGCGCAGGCTCGGGGCGGCGCGTACCTCGTCGACGACGACGCGGGCACCGTGAGCCGGCTCGACCCCGCGACCTACGCGGCCTCGACCCCCGTGGCGCTGGGGACCCCGGGCGGCGATGTGACCGTCCTGCAGAACGACCCCGCCCCCGGCGGCCGGCACGTCGTCCACGTCCTCGACCCGCAGGCGCGCACCGTGACCCGGGTGGACCCGCGCACGCTCGCCGTGCACGACGAGGTCACGCTCACCGCACGCCCCGGGCCGGGCCAGGCGGTCGTGGACGGCGCGGGCGACCTGTGGGCGCTGGACTCCGCCACGGGGACGCTGACGCGGGTCGACGCGGGCACGGAGCCCCGCACCGTGCGCCGCACGGACGCGGCGACGGCGACCGCGCGCCTCGTCCTCGTGCGCGGTGCACCCGTGCTGGTCGACCCAGCGCGCGGGGCGACGCACACCGTGGGCGCCGACGCCCGGCCCGGTCCCGCCCGCTGCCTCGACACGCGACCGGCCGACGACGTCGAGGTCCTCGGCTCGGCGACGCGCCACGAGGTCTACGTCGCGGTCGCGCAGGCACGCTCGCTGCTGGTCGCGTCCACCACCGACGACGGCTGCGGCCGCGCGATCGACCTCGCCGGCCCCGGCGACGACCCGCGGTACGCGGCCCTCGCGCAGTCGGGCCGGTACGTCTTCGTCCCCGACAGCGCCAGCGGCACCACCGCCGTCGTCGACACCGCCGCAGGCACGGTGCTCGACCACGTCACGCTCGGCGACCCGGGCCACCGCCTCGAGCTGCGGGCCCAGGACGGGTTCGTGTTCTTCAACGACCTCGACGGTCACACCGCCGGGGTCCTGACGCTGCGCGGCGGGCGCTGGTCGCCCACGCCGCTGGAGAAGTACGACCCGGCGACGGGCGAGGGCACGCAGGTCGTCGTGCCCGAGGACGAGCGGCCGCCGGTGCAGGCGCCCGCCGGTGACGCACCGGGTGACGCCCCGGGTGACGCACCGGGTGACGCCCCGGGTGACGCAGCGGCGGGAGCACCGGGTGACGCACCGGCCGGCGACCCCGGCGACGACGCTGCCGGCCAGGCGCCGGACGGGCGTCCGACGCCCGGGCCCGCCGGTGGGCGCCCGGCCCCGCGCGGGACGCCGGCGAACCCCACGGCCCCGGCGACGCCCGGAGCGACCCCGAGCCCCACCGCCGCTCCTGCACCGCAGATCACGGTCGCGCTCGGCACCGACCCGCCCAGCCCGGGCCAGCCGGAGTTCCAGCCGTACACGTCGGCGACCGTCGTCGCGTCCGTCGCGGGTGCCGGCCCCGGCGCGACGTGGGTGTGGCAGGTCGCGTCGGACGCCGGCGAGCAGCCGTCGTACACCCCGCCGGCGCCCGGGCAGCCGCTCGTGCTCGACTCCGTGGGCGACGGCGACGTGACGGTGCGGCTCACCGTGACGGACGGCGACCGCAGTGCCTCCGCCGACCTGCGGCTGTGGGTGAAGTACGCGTGCCACCTCACGATCGACGGGTCGGGCGGCGACGAGCACGTGCTCGACCTGAGCAGCAGCGACACCGCCGACCTGCGGCTCGAGGCACATGAGTGCCGCGGCGCCCAGTCGGCCCACCTGACCCTGCCGCCCTGGCTCACGGGCCCGGCGGACGTGACCGTCCCGGACGACGGCAGCTCGGCCGTCGTCGCGCTGACGTACGCGGGAGCGTCGCCGGGCGGCCGGCAAGAGGACGCGGTGGGTGTGACCTTCACGGGTGCGGGGCCACGGACGACGTACGCGGTCGACGTGCTCACGGACGACCCGCCGAGCGTCACGGCCCGGTCGTGCCAGAGGTCGGCGCCCCTGCGCGACGGAGGCAGGACGATCGGGGTCCGCGTGACGACGGTGGTCGAGGCCGTGGTCCTCGACCACTGGGTGCGCGGGGCCGACCGCCACGACGTGCACGGGGACGACGGCCGTACGCTCGTCGACGCGGGCGCGGGCGCCGGGTCCGGCGAGCGGGTGTATCGGGTCACCGAGGTGGTCGACCTCGTCGACGACGGCAGCGGCGTCGTCGGGCCTGCCGCCCCTGCGCTCACGGTCACGGCGCGCGACGGCGCAGGTGGCCAGGGGACCGGGCCGGTGTCCGGGTTCGGCGCCATGTCCCCCTGCGGCTGAGCGCACCGCGACTCGCTCTGCGGCTGAGCGCACCGCGGCACGCCGTGCGGCTCCGCGCACCGGGGCTCGCCCTGGGTCGGTCGGCGCCGGTGCCACGGTGGCGTCAGCGGTCGGTCATCGGCCGCTGGTGGCGGCGGCGAGCCCCTCGCACGTCCGCCTGAGCACCTCGGCGACGCGTCGTACGTCCGGCCCGGCGAAGGGGTGCGCGGCCCGCCGCTGCCACGCCCGCAGGGACGCGACAGCCGCCGCCCGGACCTCGGGGTCGACGCCTCCCGCTCCGGAAGTGGTCACATCCGGCCCTACCGGGACGAGAAGTGGTCGAAGATCCGACCCGTCGGCCTCGGGTTGGTGGGTGGGGTGGGGGGTGGGGTGCGGGGTGGGGTGGGGACCGGGGTCGGGGTCGGGGCCGCGGGCGGTGAGGGCCGGCAGGCCCAGGCGGGTGCGGGGGTCGCCGCCCTGCGCGCCCAGGAGGCGTTCCGCCTCGTCGCGGGCGGCGTCGTCGCGCAGGTCGAGCTCGCCCGTGCGCAGGTCGGCGAGCAGGCGCAGCTCGACGAGGTCGTGCGCACCGGCGACCACCTCCTCGCAGCGCCGCGCCAGGCGGTCGGCGCCCGCCACGGGGACCCGCGCGACGAGCGTCTCGACGGCCCGCAGCGCGCGCTGCGCCTGCAGCGCACCCGCCCGCGCGACGAACCGGCGCAGCAGCAGGTCGCGCACGTCGTCGAGCCCGCTGGCGACGCGCAGCACCGCCGCGAGCGCCGCCGCGTCGGGCGCCGTCCCGTCCCGCACGGCACCGACGGCGAGGCGGACGCCGAACAGACCCAGGTCGTCGAGGAGCACGGCGCGCGCGTCGGCCGGGACCGACCCGCCCGCGCGCAGGAAGCGGTCGGCCGACAGCAGCGCGTGCGGCGGCTCGCCCGCGAGGGCCTCGACGTGCGCGTACCGGGCCTGCGTGAGCTCGACCGCGGCGAGCCCGAGCAGCCCGCACACCGGCACGACCGTCTGCACGAGGGCCCGCACGCGGGCGTCCGCCCGGTACCGCGCCGCGATGCGCTCGGCCATGGCCAGGGCGTCCTCGCGCCCGCCGCCCGTCTCGTCCGCGCGCGACAGGACGCCCACGGCGTTGACGGGCGTGACGGCCCACGTGTCGTCGTCGGCGTGGAAGGCGCGCAGGAAGTCGACGTCGGACTCGTGCACCTGGCGCAGCAGGTAGAGCACGGCGTCCGCGCTCCCGGGTCCCTCGTCGTCGCCCAGCAGGAACTCCTGGGTCCGCGCCGACACCTCGGCGCGGGCCGACGCGAGCCCCGGGGTGTCGACGAGGGTCAGGCGCTCGAGGCGCGACGACGGGTACTCCACGACGAGCCGCGCGACGTCCTCGACGGCCAGCGCGCCCAGGTCCACGCGCGTCTGCCCGGCCTCGCGCACGAACGCGACCTGCCGGCGCTCGCCCGTCGGCAGCACGGCCCACGCCCGCGCGGCGGGTCCGTCGACGTACGTCGTGACCAGGCGCGTGCACTCGGTGGCGTCGGTCGCCGCCAGCCGCTGCCCGACCAGCGCGTTGAGCAGTGTCGACTTGCCGGCCTTGACGCGGCCGGCGAACGCGACGCGCAGCGGGCCGTCCAGCCGTTCGGACGCCGCGGTCAGCCCGGCCGCGTGCGGGGTGCCGGCGTAGGCGTCGGCGGCGTCGCGCAGCAGCCCACGGACGGCGTCGACGGTGCCCGCACGGGCGGTCACGTCGTCCCCTGCGGGACCGGGACCGTCGCGCGGCGGGCCGCGAGCAGCGGGGCCAGCAGACCCTCGGTGCGGGCGGCGAGGTCGCGCAGCCGGCCGAGCTCGGCGTCGACGCGGGCGGTGCGCGCCTGACGCGCCGTGTCGTCCTGCGCGATGGCCGCGGACATCTGCTCGACGGTGGCGGTCGCCGTCGCGAGCAGCTCCGCGGCGCGCGACGCGTACGTCTCGCGCAGCAGCCGCTGCAGCCCGCGCACGGCGGCGCGGCTCTGCTTGCGGGCCGCGGTGTCCACCTCCTCGAGGTACGCGCCGACGGCCCGCTCGGTCTCGGCGCGCAGCGCCCGCAGCTGCCCCGCGCGCGCCGCCTGCCAGGACCGGCCCGCGAGCACCGCCGACAGCACGACGGCGACGGGCAGGACCACCGGCAGGGCGAGCCCCAGCACGAGGCCCGCGCCGTGGCTGATCATCGCGCCGGCCGACCCGCCGCGCAGGGCAACGAGCCCCAGGTCCAGGCGCGACGCGCGGGTCCCGGGTGCCGCGACGAACGCGACGTCCACACCGCTCGCGGCGTCGCCACCCGTCGCGACGCCCTGCCGCAGCTCCCACGCCGCGGAGCCGAACTGCTCGGCCACGGCGTCGGCGGCCTGGTCCGCGAGCGTCCGCACGAGCGCCTGGTGGTCGAGCAGCGTGGCCGTCGTGCGCTGCTGCAGCCACGGTCCCAGGTCGGCCTCGAGACGGGCCGCCGGCAGCTCGGCGATGTGCGCGACCGCGTCGCGCCGCAGCGCCCGCAGCCGCACCGTGAGGTCGCTCTCGACCTCGGACGCCAGGTCCGACGTCCGGTCGAACAGCACCTGCTGCCACCGGGCGCCCGCACCGCGCAGGTCGGCCGCGCGCGCCCGCGCCTGCTCCCACGCGGTGCGCCGCTCGCGGGCCGTGGTGTCGTCGCCGAGGGCCGCGCGCTCGGACGTCAGCGTCGTGAGCAGCTGGCCGAGCGTGCTGGCGGCCACGGCCGCCGCGGCCGCCTCCCCGGTGCCGGCCGCCCGCACGCGCTCGTCGAGCAGCCGCGCCGCGAGCGCGGGGTACCCGGACTCGGCGAGCAGCTCGCGGTCCGCCGTGCGCAGGCCGGCGTGCCGCAGCGGCGCCGACAGGCCGAAGAGGTCCGCGCGCACGCCCGCGACGCGTAGGTGGTGGGCGTCGGCGTCGCGGATGCGCCGCCAGTGGGCGAACAGGTCGGTGCGCGTCAGGCCCACGAGCACGACGGGGCACAGCGCGGCGGCCTGCCGCAGCAGCTCGATCTCCGCCGCGCCGAGCTCGGAGCCCGCGTCGGTGACGAACAGCAGGGCGTCGGCCACGGCCAGGCTGCGCAGGGCCACGCCCGCGTGGGACGACGCGAGCCCGCCGCTGATGCCCGGCGTGTCGACGAGGACGAGCCCTCCGCGCAGCAGCTCGCGCGGGAGGCGGATCTCGACGGCCCTGCCCGTCGTGCCGGCACCGCCCGTGCCGCGGCCGCCGCCCGCGCCACCGTCCGCGCCACCGCCCGCGCCACCGTCCGTGAGGACCGGCACGGCCTGACCTGTCGCCGCGGTCGGGACGTCGGCGGGCGCGACGTCGCCCAGCGTGGGCGCGTCGGGCTGCTCCTCCGCGAGCACGCGCGCCGCGACGCGCTCACCCCACCGGACGTACGTCGGCACGGCCGTGGCCACGTCGGCGTCGGTCGCGCACACCCGGGCACCGAGCAGCGCGTTGACCAGCGAGCTCTTGCCCTTCTTGAACGCCCCGCACACCACGACCCGGAACGCCGGGTCCGCGAGGCGCGCACGCGCCGCACGGACGCGCTGCACGAGGTCCGGGCGCGACGCGCGCTCGGCCGCGTCGGCCACGGCGTCGAGCAGCCGCTCCACGTCCCCCATCACGGCATGCTCCCACCGCACGCCCGACGCACGCCCCCACCCCCCACAAGATGCCCCAACAGGCACCCACCGCTGCCCCCTCCCTCCCCCCACCTCCCCCCGCGAGAGAGCGATCCAGTCACACCCACCCCCACCCCCCTCGCGAGAGAGCAATCCAGTCACACCCGCCCCACCTCCCTCGCGAGAGAGCAATCCAGTCAGCACCACGAGCAGCCGACCCGGGTGAAAACCCCCACGTTGAGCAGGTGTTGAGCGGCTGTGGAGGCCGCGTTGAGGGGTCGGCGCGACGCTCCTGGCCATGACCACCGCATCCGTGCTCACGCTGCGACCGCTCGAGTCCGTCCGCACCGCAGGCGTCGCCCTGCACCTGCGGGTCGCCGTCCAGGGCGGTGATGCCCTCACACGCGCCGGCCTGCGGGCCGTCATGGACACGCTGGCCGACGTGCAGGTCGAGCACGTCGAGGTCGAGCGACCCGCCGACCTCGCGCAGGCCGAGGTGGTCGTCGTCGTGCTGGAGACCGTCACCGCGCGTGCGGTCGACGCCGTCCGGCGGCTCGCCGCCCGGCCCGGGTGCCGTCCCGTGCTCGTCGTCGGCGAGGTGAGCACCGAGGCCGTCGCGCTCGTCGTGCAGGCCGGGGCCGTCGGCGTGCTGCGGCGGCGCGAGGCGACGGCCGAGGGCGTCGGTGCACTGCTGCACGCGGTCGCGTCCGGCGAGGCCGTCGTGCCGGTGGACCTGCTCGCGGCGCTGCTGCCGCGCACCGCGTCCGAGCCCGCGTCGGCACCGCCGCGCACCGGCAACGTGCTGGCGCTCACGGGCGTCAACGACCGCGAGCGCTCGGTGCTGCGCCTGCTCGGCGAGGGCGCCGACACCCGCGAGATCGCGCGGCGACTGTCGTACTCCGAGCGCACGGTCAAGGTGGTCGTGCAGGACCTCACGCGGCGGTTCGGGCTCCGCAACCGGACGCACGCGGTCGCGTACGCGGTCCGCCACGGCCTCATCTGACGCACCCCGGCCCTCCGCCGCCCCGCGAGCGCGGTACCTGGCGTGCGAGCGCGGTACCACTGAGTACCGCGCTCGGGCACCGAGTGCCGCGCTCGGCGGTGGGTGGGTGGGGTGGCGGGTGGGGGGCCCGTCAGGCGGTCGGGTCGTCCGGGGCGATCGACGCCAGGGGGTTGCCGGCGGGGTCCAGCGGGTCGAAGCCCGCCGTGTGCTCGGCGCCGTCGACGAAGCCGTCGCCGTCGGTGTCGGCGGCGAACGGGTCGGTCCGCAGCACCTGCTCGAGCGCGTCAGCCAGGCCGTCCGCGTCGCCGTCGGGCCCGCCGGCGGCGCCCGCGTCGAGCAGGCCCCGCCCGTCCGCGCGCAGCGGGTCGGTCCCCAGCAGCAGCTCCTGACCGTCGGAGACGCCGTCCGCGTCGGAGTCCGCCTGGGCGGCCTCGGTGCGCAGCACCAGCACCTCGTACCCGTCCGACGACCCGTCGAGGTCGGTGTCCGCGAGGAAGGCGTCGAGCCCCAGCCGCTGCTCGAGCACGTCGGTGATGCCGTCGTGGTCGGAGTCGAGCCCGGGGTCCGCGGCCACGGCGCCGGCGGGGCCGACCGTGCCGCCGGTGAGCCCCGGGATGAACCCGGCAAAGTTGAAGCGCCCCTCGGCCTCCCCGAAGACCACGCCCTTGCGGGGGTTGGCCGCCTCGATCGTCCGGCCGTCACCGAGGCTGATCGCGACGTGCGCGCTCGACGGCCGCCCCTGGCCCGGCTGCGGCTCGGACGGGAAGGAGAACAGCAGCGCACCGGGGGTGTCGATGGCCTCCTCGACGGACATCGTCGCGCCGTCGGCCTTGAGGTCGAGGTACTGGAGCCAGGTGCCGTCGGGGACGTCGACCCCCTGGCGCCCCGCCGCCCACTTGACGAGCTCGGAGCAGTCGAACGTGTCGGGGTCGGCGTCGTCCACGCTCGCGGTGGCGCCGAACACGTACCGGTCGCCCTCCTGCGCGGTCGCCGCGTCGAGGAACGCCTGCAGCAGGCTGCCCCCGCCGGGCGTCCCGCCGCCCACGGGCGCGGACAGCGCGTCGAGCGCCTCGCCGCCGCCACCGCCAGCGCCGACGACGTGCCCGTACCCGTCGGTCCCCGACCACACGCCGCCGGGCGCGTCACCGGCCAGCTGCGCCGCGGCCTGCGCCTCGTCGCGGTACTGCAGGTAGCGCGCGCTGCCGCCGCCGTGCGTGACGGTCCACGGCGAGATGTTGTCGCCCTGCCCCGACACCCGGTAGGCGGCCTTCGCGTTCTCGAGCGGGTCGGACAGGTCGACGCCGACGAGGTCCTTGTGCGCGGCCACGTTGATCTGCCACAGGCCGCGCGAGTCCTCACCGACGGGGTTGTGCGCGCCGGTGTTCCCCCCAGACTCGGCCAGGGCGATCGCGGTCATCGTCTGCGCCTGGTCGGGGGCGAACCCCGCCATGCGCGCGTACCGGTAGATCTCCTGGGCCGACAGCATGGCCATGCCTCGACGGTAGGCCCGTCGCAGCACCGCGAACAGGATGAATCGGGCGCGCGGGGCCCGGTGCCCGTTGAGGCAGCGCACCGTGCGGACGGCGCGTGCGGGGCGTCGGCGGCGCGACCATGGGACCGGACGGGCCGAGCAGGACGGGGACGCGCATGATCTCGGACGCCGACGACGCGCTCGTCGCGCTGCTGCAGACCGAGGCGCTGCGTGGGCAGCCCGCCGAGGTCGTCCTCGACGCGCCGACGTCCAGCTGGGCCGCGCGGCGCACCGGCCCCGTCGTCAACGTGTTCCTCTACGACCTGCGCGAGGAGGTCGACCGCCGCGACGCGCAGTCCCGCACGGTCCACGACGAGCGCGGGCGCGTCGTCGGCTACTCCCCCGGGCCGCGGTGGTACCGCCTGTCCTACCTCGTGACCGCGTGGACGCAGCGCCCCGAGGACGAGCACACCCTGCTCGGGCTCGTGCTCGCCAACCTCGTGCGGTTCGACGCGATCCCCGCGGTCCACCTGGACGGCAACCTCGAGGGCGCGCACGTGCCCATGACGGTCGGGCTGCCGCCGTCGGGCGACCGCTCGGCCCCCGACCTGTGGAACGCACTGGGCGGTGAGCTCAAGCCCGCGCTGGACGTCGTCCTCGTCGCCCCGCTGACGGTCGCGACGACGCAGGTCGCCGGGCCGCCGGTCGAGGGCCGCCAGGTGCGGGTCGGCGACCGCTGAGCGACCCGGGTCCGGGCGCTGCCCGCCAGCCCCGTCGGCCCGTCAGCCCCGTCGGCCCGTCAGCCCCGTCGGCTCGTCAGCCCCGTCGACGGGCCGTGTCGTCGACGAGCAGCCGTTCGAGGACGCCCTGCAGCGCCGTCTCGGCCATGTCCTCGACCTCGCCGAGCTGCGTGGCGACCGCACCGCCGACGACGCCGGACGAGGGCACGGGTTGCTCGCCCGCGCCCTCGGGGCCCCGGCGCACGCCGTTGGTGTCGGTGAAGCCCGCCGCCACCTGGGCGTTCTCCTCCCGGATGGCGTCGACGGTGCGGTTCATCGCCGCGTTCGCCGCGGGGCGCAGCGCGTTCATGTAGGCGACCGTGAGCGACTGGGCGCGTTCGAGCGCACCCGAGTTGTCGGGGTTGATCGCGAGCGCCTTGAGGACGTCGCCGAACTGCGTGGCGGCCGCCGTCCCGGCGGTCTTGGCCTGCTCCGTCAGCTCGTTGTCGGCGGGCGTCTTGATGCGGGCCGCGCCGAAGTAGAGGACGACCGTGGTCTGCGACATGTCCTGCCACTCGCCGCGCTCCGGCGCCGAGGCCGTCAACGCGGTCCACAGCTGACGGCCGGTCCCGAACGGCAGGACGTGCTCCGACTCCTGCTGCCAGATCGGGTCCTCGCTGCGGACCGACGCGTGCTCGGGGCCGCGGATGCGCGGGGGCTGGCTGCCGTGCTTCGCGGTGTCCCCGATGTTCGGTGCGCTCGCCCGGGGGTACCCGGGCCGCCCACCCCCGGCGTAGGCGACCAACGCGTTGAGCGCGGTCACGAGCCGGGCGCGTGTCCCGCCGAGGTTGGCCGTCGGACGGGGGGCCGGACGCCCGGCGTCGAGCCACGCACGCCACGTCGTCCGCGCCGCGACGAACTCCTGCTTCGCGGTGTCGAACGCCGTCAGGAGCGGGGCCAGCGGCTCCCCGGCACGCTCCATCGCGCTCAGCGGCACCGGCGTGCTGTGCAGCACGAGCGCGTGCGCCGTGCCGTCGTCGCGCAGGTGGTGGTCGCCGTCGGGCGCGTGGACGGTCTCGTCGACGGGCACGTCCTCGAAGTCCGCCGCCGCGGGCTCCGGGCCGCCCTCCGCGCCGTCCGCCCCACCCTCGCCCGTCAGCGCCGCGAGCGCCCCGCGCCCCAGCGCGACCGCCCGCTCGATGAGCCAGTCCAGCGCCTCGAACAGCTTCTCCCGCAGCCCGACGACGAACTCCGCGATCTTCTCCGGTGCGTCCCCGAGCCCCACCTGGTTGGCGAGGAACCCGATCGCCACCGGCACCGCCGCGGCGAGCCCGCCCTCGAGCATCGCGGCACCGGGCCCCACGTCGCCCTTGGCGATGGCGCCGATGGTCGCGACGTAGGAGTCGACGATCTCGAGCAGCTCGCGCACGTAGTCGAGCACCGACTGCACGGCCCGGAAGAACGCGATGGCGCCGTTGATGACCGCCATGATCCCGGTGGGGTCGAGCATCGACAGGACCTTGGCGATCGCGGCGTCGACGATCTCGGACATGATCCAGTCCTTGACCATGTCGAACAACGTGTCCCACAGCATCGACAGCTTCTCGGTCAGCCGCGCCCAGATCGCGGAGAAGCCGCCCTCCTGGACCTCCTGGACGAACGCGAAGGCCTCACCGGCCATCGCGACCGCGCCGCGGATGCGGTCGACGGTCTCCTGCCCCAGGTGGACCGCCAGCTTCTGCCAGATCACCTCCACCGTGATGCCGGACAGCTGCACGACCAACTTGATCGCGGCCTCGAGCGTCAACTCGGTGGGCCGCTCGACGCCCAGCTTCGTCAGGCCGCGGAACAGCCAGTCCGCGAGGCCGTTCAGCAGGTAGGTGCCGATCTTGCCGAAGAACGACGAGAAGCCCGCCTTCATCGCCCCGATGAGGTTCAGCAGGAACCCGACGGGGTCGGCGACGATGTCGTCGATCGCGGCCGTCGCGTTGGAGACGACGTTGCCGACGAGCTCGGGCGGGAAGTTCATCATCCGCAGGATCAGCTCGATCACCGTCTCGACGACGATCGCGATGAACTCGAAGATCCGCCCGAGCGGTTCACCGAACTTCGCGGTGATCTCGTTGAACGTGTCGATCGGCGAGAGCAGCTTCTCCAGCGTGACGAGGTCCCACACACCCTTGAACGTCGAGGTGATGAGCTCCCACGAGATGCCGAGGCTCTCGACCGCGCCGTCGACCCGCGCGCCGGCCTGCGCGATCGCCCCGGACTCGGCGAGCTGGGAGTACATCTGGTCGCCGCCGGGCAGCAGCGTGATGAACCCCTTGATGAGGTTCTCCGCGGTGCGGGGGACGCGCTCGTCCGTGAACGGGTTCTTCTCGAGGATCACGGTCATCAGGTGGAACCCGGGGATCGCGTGCGCGTGCTCGCTCAGCCACCCGAGCAGCGACTTCTTGACCAGCTCGAGGACCTTCGCCACGACGTCCCAGGCGAACGCACCGACGTCGCTGACCAGCGCGAACGCACGGTCGGCCAGCACGGGCAGCGTGTCGAGCAGGCGCGGCAGGTTGGCCGGGCTGATCGCGTCCCACGCGTCGGAGAACAGCGCGCCCGCCTGCCCGAGCAGCCCGGTGAACCGCCCCCACATGGTGTCGAGCCAGTCCGCGGTCTCCTGCAGCGTGCCGCGCTCGGTCATCTGGTCGACGACCGTGCCCTTGCCGATGAACCGCAGGAAGTCCCCGAGGACCTCGACCGTCGGCGCGTCCACGTCCTCGCCGGTGAGGGGGTTGTGGTGGAACGCCTTGACGGCGAGGTTCCACAGCGGCGCGATCTCCGGACGCTGCAGCAGCGGTTCGGCGATCGTGGCGACCACCTCGCGCACCTTGGCGATGACGGCGTCCTTGACCTCCTCGACCAGCGCGCGCACGTCGGCGAGGAACGCGTCGACGTACCGCTCGACGATCGCGACGTTGCCGCTGATCCCCTCGGTCACGCCCATCTCGTCCCAGGCCCTGCCGATGTCGCCGCTGATGCGGTCCCACGTGAGGTCGTGCGCGGCCATGCGCTCGCGCAGGTAGGCGACGATGTCGGCGAGCACCTCGACGCCCTGCAGCACCGGCCCCACGGCCGCGCCGAACGGGCCCCACGTCAGGACCTTCTCGACGAGCTCGAGGTCCGGCGGCCGCACGGGCTCGTCGGTGAGCGGGTCCTTGCCGGTGATCAGCCCCACGAGCGCGTAGCCCGGGATCGCCTGCACGGCGGACGTCACGCCGTCGACGACGAAGTCCGGCAGCAGGTCGCTGACCTCGAGGTCCCGGGCGACGGGCGCACGCCACGTGTCGAGCGCGACCTGCTGCACGACGTGCGTGGCCTCGTGCCCCATGAGCTCGAGGTCGCCGACGGACTGCCCCTCGCCGAGGAAGATGTGGGCGCCCACCGTGAACGCGCGCGCCTGCAGCTCGGCCGCCGCGGCCGTGGCCGTGCCACCGGTGTGCACCTGGACGCCCGAGAGGTCCGCCCCGAGGTGCGGCTCGATGCGGGCACGCACCGCGTCGGGGATCGGGACACCGCCGCCGGGGCTGGCGACGAGCGAGCGCGTCGCGTCCGACACGGGCACCTCGCCCCCCGCGGCGACCTGGCCGGCCGCACCACCCGCGTCGCCGTCCCGCGCCACGGCGGCGGAACCGGATCGCTCTCTCGCGCCCGGGGGGACGGGGGCGGGCTGCCGGGCTGCCGCACCGGATCGCTCTCTCGCGCCCGGGGGGACGGGGGTGGTCGCCCCCCGCCTCCCCGTGAGAGAGCGGTCCAGCTCGCTCGCGGGCGCGCTCGCCGTGGTGCCGGCCGGCGCGACGGGCGGGCGCTGGTGCGCGATGCGGGCACCGAACGCCTCGGCCTCGCGCTCCGCGGGGTCGCCCGGGTGGCTGACGTCGAGCGTCGACAGGGGTGCCCGCCGTACCGCTCGGGCCTCGGCCACCGGCCCCGGGGCTCGCGCCCCCGGGGCCGCGCCCGTCCCGGTCCCGGGTTCGCGGGCGATCCCGGGCGGGGTCCCCGTCCGCCGGACGGCGCGCGCGACGGCCGAGTTCGGGACCCCGGCCGCACCCGCCGCCGCCGCACCGGACGCGCGCGGACCACCCGTGCGCGCGACGGCCCGCGCGCTCGTGCGCGCGGGTGCGGCGGCCGTCCGCGACGCACCGGCGGTCCGCGCGGCAGGGGCGGCCGCGGCCCGCTGCGTGACCGCCGCCCGCTCCGTCTCAGCCCCCTGCCCGCACGACGGGGCCGCCCGCCGGCTCGTCGACGGGGTCCACCACCGACAGGTGCCCGAGCTTGACGAGCTCGCGCTGCAGAGCCCGGACGACCCGGCCCATCGTGATGCCCGCACCCTCGTCGGCCGCCGCGAACGCCGCGCCCAGCGCCGCGTTGCGGATCACGCCGCCCGTGACCTTGAACCGGCGCGCCAGCAGGTCCAGGTCGACGTCCTCGACCGGTGCGGCCGACGGGAAGACGCGTTCCCAGATGCGACGCCGCTCGGCCTCGTCGGGCGACGCGAAGGTCACCGAGACCGCGATCCGGCGCCAGAACGCGTCGTCGATG
Organism: Cellulomonas avistercoris; assembly: GCF_014836445.1. GTDB lineage: Bacteria > Actinomycetota > Actinomycetes > Actinomycetales > Cellulomonadaceae > Cellulomonas > Cellulomonas avistercoris. The sequence goes on along the minus strand of NZ_JACSQV010000007.1, from coordinate 128,830 downwards.
TTGCCCTGCAGGTTGGTCGCCAGGACCACCAGGCCGTCGAACACCTCGAGCCGCTGCAGCAGGTACGCGACCTCGATGTTCGCGTACCGGTCGTGCGAGCTCGACACGTCGGTGCGCTTGCCGAACAGCGCGTCCGCCTCGTCGAAGAACAGCACCATGTCCCCGGACGCCGCGGCCGAGAAGACCCGTTCGAGGTTCTTCTCGGTCTCCCCGATGTACTTCGAGACGACGGCCGACAGGTCGACCTTGTACAGGTCGAGGCCCAGGTCGGCCGCGACGACCTCGGCCGCCAGCGTCTTGCCCGTCCCGGACGGGCCGGCGAACAGCGCGACGACCCCCGCCGACGGCACCGCGGGGAACCCCCAGGTGCCGAACACGGTCCGCCGCTGCCGGTAGCGCGCGACGAGGTCGCGCAGCTGGTCGGTGGGCGCGACCGGCAGCACCAGGTCGTCCCAGCCGCGGCGGGCGTGGACGCGCGCGGCGACCCCGTCGAGGTGGCCGCCCGCGAGCCGTCGCACCCCGGCCACGACCCCACCGGCGCCCGCACGCCCGCTCGCGCCCGCGTCGGCACCGGCGACCAGCCGCAGCTGCTCGCGCGTGAGCCGCACGCCCGCCGGCGCGGGGCTGCCCGTCCGTGCCTGCCAGTCGGCGTCGTCGGCCTCGCCGTCACGCACGTGGACCTCGCGCCACGGCCGCGCGGGCAGGCAGTCCAGGGGCAGCTCGCGTGCCGAGGCGAGCACGAGCGCGAGGTGCGGCGACCGGTCCAGGCGCTCGGTGTCGTCGGGCGTCAGCCGGCCGTCGACCTCGACGACGAGCGCGACGGACCGCAGCGTCGCCTCGCGCACCAGCGCGTCCCACGCCTCGCCGGACGTGGGCAGGGGCGTCACGAGCAGACCCGCGCCACGCAGCACCGACGCGGCGGCCTGCCGCCGGCTCTCGGGGTCGGCGCCGTGCACGAGCAGCAGCGCGCCCGCACCCGGCGGCCGGTCGCCGGGCGGACGCGGGGCCCGTCGTCCACCGCCCCGCCCCGCACCCGCCGCCTGCGCACCCTCGGGCGGCGCCGGCAGCGCGCGCGTGCCCGCCGGCACGTCGGGGTCCAGCGCGTCGTCGCCGCGCGCCGCCCACGCCACGCGCGGCGCGACGCCGCACATCCGCGTCGCCCACGCACCCTCGGCGCCGACGACCACGAGGCCCGCGCGCACGAGCGGGCCGCGCGGTGCGAGCGCGCGGACGCCGTCGTCCCCCAGCACGCGCGCGACCCAGGCGAGCGTGGGCCGCGGCAGCTGCACGCTGTCCTGCACGTACGCGAGCAGGCGCTGCCGCTGCGGGTGCAGGTCCACCGCGAGCAGCACCGCCAGCACCTCCGCCGCGACACCGCGGACGCCCGCGTACCGGCACGCGCGCGCGAGGTCGTCGTCGCCCGTGCGCACCCACGCGTGCAGGGCCGCCCGGGCCGCGGCGACGTGCGGGTCGAGGCGGGCGCGCACCGGCGCCACGCGCTCCGGCGACGGCCCGTCGAGCCCCGGCAGCGTCGCGAGCAGCGCGTCGACCTCGTCGTCCCCGACGTACAGGCCCGCGAAGTCGCGCGGCGGCACGCCCTGGACGACACGGCACACCACGGCGTCGGCGGCCAGCACGACGTCCGCGAACCGCTCCCAGACCGGCGCGTCCATGCTCACGTCGTACCCCGGCCGCACCCGCAGCACGACGCCCCCGGCGGAGCCCTGCCCGTAGGTGCACGCGCGACGGCCCCTACCGACGCCCGCCGGGCACTGTCGCGCGCGACCCCGCGGGCCGACGCTGGGCCCTGGTGCGGACCACACGGGCGCGCGCCGCACCGACCAGGAGGGGGACGAGCCATGGCCACGCTGAGCAGCATCCGGTCGCCCGGTGTGTACGTGCAGGAGGTGGCGTCGGGGCCGCGGCCCATCCAGGGCGTCGGCACGGCCGTCGCGGCGTTCGTCGGCATCACGGCCGACGGCCCCTACGACCAGGCGGTGAAGGTCGTCAACTGGTCGCAGTTCACGCGCACGTTCGGGTCGTTCGTCGAGGGCGCGAACCTGCCCTACGCCGTCCACCAGTTCTTCGACAACGGCGGCGGCGCCGCGTACGTCGTGCGGGTCGGGTCCCTCGGGTCCGACGAGGGCCAGCGCGCGACGGCCGAGCTGACCAGCTCCGTGCGCGCCGGCCACGCCGTGTACCGCGTGGAGGCCGTCGACCCGGGTGCGGGTGGCGACGCCATCACGGTGGCCGTCGAGCCGAAGGTCGAGACCGAGGGGCAGGGCGAGGCACCCCCCGACGAGGCGTTCACGCTCGTCGTGCGCCGCGGCGACACCGTCGAGCGGTACGAGAACGTCACGAGCCGCAAGGGCCCCGCCAACGTCGTCACGGCGGTCGCGGAGTCGCAGCTCGTCCGCCTGACGGAGGTCGGCTCGTCGCCCGTCGCCGAGCGTCTGCCCGCGTCCGGCCAGGTCGCGCTCAGCGGGGGCGCCGCGCTGCCGGCCCGCGTCACCCCGAGCGACTACCTGGGCGACGTGACCGCACGCTCCGGCATCGCGGGCCTCGACGCGCTCGACGACGTGACGATCCTGTGCGTCCCGGACCTGGCCGCCGCGTACGAGGCGGGGCAGCTCGACGCCGACGGGTTCAAGGCCGTGCAGTCGGCGATGGTGTCCCACTGCGAGGCGCGCAAGGACCGCATGGCGATCCTCGACACCCCGCGCGGGCTCAACGCGCAGCAGGTGCGCGAGTGGGTGACGGAGAAGATGGCGTTCTCCTCGCCGTTCGCGACCGTCTACTGGCCGTGGGTCTCGATGTGGGACACGCTGCTCGGCCGTGCCCGGCTCTTCCCGCCGAGCGGTGCGCTGGCGGGCATCTGGAGCCGCAACGACGACACGCGAGGCGTCCACAAGGCACCGGCCAACGAGGTCGTCCTGGGTGCGCTCGACGTCGAGCAGGCGCTGACCCGCAAGGAGCACGACGACCTCAACCCCGCGGGCATCAACGCCATCCGGGCGTTCCCCGGCCGCGGCATCGTCGTGTGGGGCGGGCGCACGCTCGCGTCGGACGCGCAGTGGCGGTACGTCAACGTGCGCCGGCTGTTCAACTACGTCGAGTCGTCGATCCTGCTCGGGACGCAGTGGGCGGTGTTCGAGCCGAACGACCAGAAGCTCTGGCAGCGCATCGAGCGCTCGGTCGGGGCGTTCCTGCTGGGGCTGTGGCGCGACGGGGCGCTGTTCGGCACGACGCCCGCCGAGGCGTACTACGTCAAGTGCGACACCGAGACGAACCCGCCCGACCAGGTCGACGCCGGGTACGTCGTCATCGAGGTCGGCATCGCACCCGTCAAGCCAGCCGAGTTCGTCGTGTTCCGCATCAGCCAGCTGCCGACCGGCGGCGCGGTCGCCGAGTGACCTGACCTTCTCCAGAGAGGACGACGCCCATGCCCATCGGCGAGGACGCGATCGCCGCCAGCCTGTTCGAGGTACAGGTCGACGGCGTCACCATCGCGCAGTTCAAGGAGGCCTCCGGGCTCGGCATCGAGATCTCGGTGATCGAGCACCAGGAGAACAAGCCCGGGGGCATCCCCGTGCTCAAGAAGCTGCCCGCGGCGCAGAAGTTCAACGACGTCACGCTCAAGCGCGGCATGACCAAGGACGACGGCTGGTGGCAGTGGATCGCGGCCGTGCAGGAGGGCGACATCGACGGCTCGCGCCGTGACGCGTCGATCATCCTGCTCGACTACCTGCACCACGAGGTGCTGCGGTTCAACCTGTTCTTCTGCTGGCCCTCGAAGATCACGCTCGGGTCGCTGCAGGCCGGGTCGACCGAGGTCGCCATCGAGGAGGTCACGCTCGTGCACGAGCGTGTCGAGGTGAAGGTCTCCTGATGAGCGCCGACGTCGCGGCGACGCCGGACGCGGGCACGCCCGGGTCCGTGCCGCCGCCGGGTGCCGGCCCCGTGCCGGTGCCCAGCGGCGGCACGGGCCTGCAGACGGAGTTCTGGTTCGAGCTGCCCGTGGGGTTCGAGGACGACCACGGGCGCGTCCACCGGCAGGGCACGATGCGCCTGGCGCGCGCCCGCGACGAGATCACGCCCCTGCGGGACCCGCGCGTGCGGGACAACGAGGCGTACCTGACGGTCCTGCTGCTGGCCCGCACCGTGACGCGGCTGGGCGACCTGCCGGCGGTCACGACCGGCGTCATCGAGGGCCTGTTCACACCGGACCTGGCGTTCCTGCAGGACCTGTACCGGCAGGTCAACGCCGACGGCACGACGACCACCGCGGTCACGTGCCCGGCGTGCCGCGAGGAGTTCGCCGTGGACCTGCACGGCAGCGGGGGGTCGGGTGGTGCGCCGGGGGGATGGTGAGGTACGCGGCCGTCGACCTGCTCGACGAGATCGCGTACCTCGCGGCGGTGCTGCACTGGCCGCTCGACACCCTGCTCGACCTGGAGCACCCGGACCGCGCGCACTTCGTGGCCGCCGCCCGCGCGCTGACGGAGCACCCCGAGGACGAGGGAGGCCGACGATGACCCGCCGTCACCCCGGCCGCCCAGCCGCCGCCTCGCCGCCGCCTGGCCGCCCGCCGAACGCGCGGTTGTGCCGCTTGCCACGGGTCATGAGCGGCAGAACCCCGCGTTCGGCGGGCGGGGCGGAGGTGCCACGTGAGCGCCGGTGAGGGGTGGCGGCCCGTGGGGGGGCGGCCGCTGGAGGCGCGGGCCGCCGTGGCGAGCCGCAGCTTCGCGCGCGGGCTGACGAGCCGCCGGGTCCTGCCGGCCGCACTGGCGCAGCCCGTGACGCGGGCGGCTGCCGAGGCTGGTCCGGGGGCGGGGCCCCGGGGCGGCGTGGATCGCGCCGCTGCGGTGGGATCCGGCAGGTCGGGACCGGCGACCCCCGTGCCTGCCGCGGACGCCTCGTCACCCCCGCTCGCGAGGGCGGCCATGACCCGCGACCCTGTCGCGGGGGACGGACGGGTCGGCCCGGTGACGACGACGTCGCCGCTGCGGCGTCTCGCGTCGCTGCTGCGTGGGCGGCGCACCCCGACGGGTGCGTCCGACGAGGCGACCGCCGACCGGATGCCCGACGGATTCCCGGACGCCCCAGCCGTCACGCGCGCGGCCGAGCCCGCGGTGCCGGTGGCTCCCGCGGAGGCGCGGGCGGTGGCTCGACGGACGCCCACGTCGTCGAGGTCGACGAGCTCGCCCGCCACGACGCGGTCGACGGCCGGGTCGACGGCGACGACGACGACGGGGACCGGGTCGACCGGGTCGACGGGCTCGACGACGGGTCGGTCCTGGACCCCCGCGGTCACCCGCGCTCCGCTCCGGTCGCAGACGCCGCCCGTGGCCGCCGCTGCGGCAGGCACCACGGACCCCGGCACCGCGGTCGCCCGTGCGCACCGCTCGCGGGCCAGGACTGCGCCGTCGGTGCCGGAGCCGGCGGGCCGGACCCTCGCCGGGTCGGCTCCGTCGGCCGGGTCCGTCGCGTCCGCCGGGCCGGTCCAGCGTGCAGCGGCCCCCGGACCTCGCGACGGCAGCACACCGCGACGCCCGGGCGCGGGCGATGCGCGCGAGCCCGCGGTACCGAGGGCGGCACGCGCCGCTGCGCAGGTCGCACAGGTCGCACGGTCGGTGCCGCCGCACGCAGCCAGGTCGACGCCCGCCGAGGACTCGTCACCGCCGGCAGCGCCGGGACCCGCAGCCCTCGCGCAGCGGACGGCAGGCGCACCCGCCCTGGGCCGCGACGCCGCGCCGACGCCCTCGGCGCCCGCCGAGGCCCGTCCGGTGCCCGCACCCGCCGCACCTCGACGGACACCCACGGCACCCACGGAGGCACACCGTTCGACCGCGGCACCCGGCTCCGCGTCGGCACCGGCCTCCGCACCGGCACCGGCGGACGCCGTACGGGTGGTCGCGATGCCGGAGCCGACCCTCGACCGGTCGCCGGGCACTGTCTCCCGCGCTGGCGCCGGCTCCTTGCCCCGCGCGGCTGGTCTCGGTCGTCCGCTGCCGCCCTCGGTCCCGCACCCAGAGACGGCCGCGCCGCCGGACGACGGCGGGCGCACGCCGGGAGCGAGCAGCCCACCGGGCGCGAGCCGCGCGACCACGGCTCCCCGCACGAGCGGCACGGCCGGCGCACCCGCCGTCGATCGCGCGGCCGCCGCACCCGGAGGGAGCAGCGCCGTCGCGCACCGGCAGGTCACGTCGCCGCCGCGGCAGGTCACGTCGCCGCCGCGGCAGGTCACGTCGCTCCCGCCCGACGCCGCGTCCGGCGACGACGCGCGCGCGGACGTCGGATCCCTCGACGCCGCACCCACCCCGGCCGCACGGGCGTCTCGCGCGGTCGTCTCCCCGCCGGCGGGTCCCGCGGCACCAGGTCCGGCACTCCGGGCGCCGTCCGCGCCGGGTGCCGTCCCGCCGTCTCCCTCGCGGTCCGGTCTCGGCCGCCCGGTCGGGGCCCTCCGGGCGGCCGAGGCCGCCGCCCACGCGTCGACGCCCCCCGGCGAGCACGCTCACGCCTCCTGGTCGTCGAGCCCAACCGCCACGGGCCGCGACGACCGGGGTGCCACCGTGGACCGACAGATGCCGACCCCGCCGCCGTCGTCCACCGTGCCCGCGGGCCGGACGGTCCCCGGGGCATCCGACCGCGACAGCGGACCGGCACCGGCCGGCGCCTCCCCCGCGCCTGCGGTGTCCCGACGCACCGCCCCCCTGTCGCGGGCGCTCACACGCTCGCCCGCAGCGGCGCCCGACGCACCGCACGCCGCCGACGGCCGCGACCCGGGCGCCGCGCTGGACCTCGTCGGGCGCACGCCCGTCGCGCACCGGCCCGACGCGCACCGGCCCGCCGTCGCGCGGGCCGAGCCGGGCGACGACGTCGTCGGCGAGGTGGTCGCGGCGTCCCCCGACGAGCCCGCGAGCCCGGCCGGCACCGCGGCGGCCCCCGAGGCGCCGGCCGACCGCGCCGGGCTCGCCGACCGCCTCTGGGACCATCTCGAGCAGCGTCTGCGCCGCTCGCTCCTGCTCGAGCGCGAGCGCCGCGGCGCGCTCCCGGACCTCTGACCGCCCACACCGACCACCCGCCGACGAGGAGCAGACATGAAGCGCACGGACGGTGACCCCGTCTCGACGATGCACTTCGACGTGACGATCGACGGCGTCGACGTGGGCGCCTTCACGGCGCTCGACGGGCTGTCCGCGCAGTACGAGGTGCGCACCTACGCCGAGGGCGGCGAGAACGGGTTCGTGCACAAGCTGCCCGGGCGGCTCACCTACGCCACGGTCAAGCTGACGCGGCCCGTCGGGTGGCGGACGTCGGCGCTCGTGCAGTGGTTCGACGACGTCGCGCAGGGGAAGTCGCCGGCGGACGCGACCGCGAGCGTCGTCGGCATGGACTCCCAGCGTCAGCGCGTGGTCACGTGGGAGTTCCGCAACGTGTGGCCCGTCAGCTACAAGGGCCCGAGCTTCGCCTCGGAGGGCGGCAAGGTCGCGCTCGAGGTCTTCGAGTTCGCCCACGAGGGCTGGACCGAGACCTTCGCCGAGCCGGTGGCGTCGTGAGCACCGGCCGGGCGGTCGCGGTCCTCGCGGAGGAGGCCGACCCGTCGCGCAAGCTGACCTTCCACTTCAACCCGACGACGATCGCGTTCAGCCGCCAGGTGCAGTACAACCGGCAGCCCCGGCAGGCGAACGACCCGCCCGTGCAGTTCACGGGTGCCGGACCCACGAGCCTGACGCTGCAGGTGTTCCTCGACGCCGCCGGCCGCCGCGAGCCACCGAGCGTGCAGCCCGAGATCGACCTGCTCGTGGCGTGGACGTCGGTGCCGGACGTCACGAAGCCCGGCGACGGCCCTCCCAAGGTCACGTTCACGTGGGGCCACCTGGCGGTCAACGGCGAGCAGACGCTCACGGGCAACGTGTCGCAGCTCAAGGTCACCGTCGAGCGCTTCGACCGCGAGGGGCGTCCCCTGCGGGCGGTGGCGGACCTGACGCTCGTCTCCGCGAAGACCGAGCCCCAGGGGACCAACCCGACGTCCGGCGCCGAGCGCTCCCGGCGCCGGCACGTGCTGCGCCGCGGCGAGACGCTCGCGTCCGTCGCGTGGTCGCGCCTCGGCGACGCGGGCGCCTGGCGTGCCGTGGCCGAGCTCAACGGCATCGACGACCCGACGCGGCTGCGCGTGGGCCGTGAGCTGCTCCTGCCCGACGCCCCCGAGCGCGGTGCGCTCGGTCTGCGCACCGGCGGGCCCGGCGCACCGGCCTGGCACGGGGACGCGCGATGACCGCCACCGCGACCCGCACGGGCGGGACGACCGCGTCGGGGCCCCCGGACGCAGGCAGCGCGACGGGCGCCCGCCCGGTCGTGCGGGTCGAGGACGTCGAGCTCGCGGGCCGGCTGCTGACGGCGCTGCGCTCGACGGTCGTCGACACCGACGTCGCCGGTCCCGACGCGTGCCGGCTCGTGCTGGACGACCCGGCGCGCGACGTCCTCGCCGACACCGCGCTCGACCTGGGCGCACGCCTGACGGTGACCGCCGGACCACCGGGAGCGGCGGCCGCGGTCACGCTCTTCGACGGCCTGGTGCACGCGATCGGCTACGACTTCGACGAGCGCGGCGGCTGGACGACGGTCACCGCCTACGACCGCTCGTACACGCTGTACTCGGGCGTGCACACCGCGTCCTACCAGGACGTCACGGACGCCGACCTGGCCACGACGATCGCACGGCAGGTGGGCCTCGACGTGGGCGCGGTCGACGCCACGGACGTCGTGCACGCGCACGTGGCACAGGTCAACGAGACGCACGTCGCCCTGCTCGAGCGGCGCGCGCGCGAGGCGGGCCGGGTGCTCGTGGTGACGGGCACGTCGCTGTCGTTCGTCCGGCCGCCGCGCGCCGGGGACGCGCCGCGCCCCGGCGACCACGAGTCGCGCGGGCGCCGCCAGCTCGTGCCGGGCGCCAACCTGGAGCGGCTGTCGGTGCGGGTCACGGGTGCGCAGCAGGTCGCGGAGGTCGAGGTGCGGGGCTGGGACCCGACGGCGAAGCGCGAGCTGGTCGCCACGACGTCGGCCACCACGTCCAGCGCCGAGATGCGGGACACGCCCGCGTCGGTCGCCGACCGCTTCGGCCGCCCGCGCGCCGTCGGGGTCGACGTGCCGGTGTCGCAGCAGGCGGAGTGCGACGCGCTGGCCCGCGCGTGGGCGGACCACCTGGGCGGTGCGTGCGTGCACGCCGAGGGCGTCGCGGCGGGCGACCCGCTGCTCGTCGCCGGGACGCCCGTGAGCCTGGGCGAGACGGGCGGGCGCTTCGACGGCAAGGTCACGCTCACGCGCGCGCGGCACGTGTGGGAGGGCGAGGGGTACCGCACGCACTTCACGGCGTCGGGGTCGCACGACCGGTCGGTGCTGGGCCTGGTGCGCGGCGCCGCGCCGACGGCGCCGCAGCGGGCGCCCGGCCTGGTCATCGGCGTGGTCACCAACGTCGACGACCCCGCCGGCCGGGGCCGGGTGCGCCTTCGCTACCCGTGGCTGGACGGCGACTTCGAGTCCGACTGGGCGCGCGTGGTGCATGTCGGCGCCGGCAAGGACCGCGGCCTGCAGGTCATGCCGGAGGTCGACGACGAGGTGCTCGTGGGCTTCGAGCACGGCGACCACCGCTCGGCGTTCGTCCTCGGCGGTCTGTACAACGGCGTCGACTCGCCTCCCCGGGACAAGCCGGTCGCCTCCTCGGGTGCGGTCGACCTGCGGGTGTGGCGCAGCCGCACGGGCCACGAGGTGGTGCTCGACGACACCGACGGCGCCGGCAAGGTCGTCGTCCGCACGGCCGGGGACACCGTGGTGGTGACGCTCGACGTGGCGAGCAAGGCCCTGTCGGTGACGTGCGAGGGCGACGTGAAGGTCGACGCGCAGGGCGCCGTCCAGGTCGACGCGAAGGGCGACCTCAAGGTCTCCGCGCAGGGGTCCGCGAGCATCACGGGCAGGTCCGGGCTGACGCTCGAGAGCAGCGGCAAGGTCACCGTCAAGGGAGCGACGATCGCGCTCAACTGAGCGGCGGCGTCGACAGCGGGAGGAGGGGCGCGATGGGGGCACCGGCGGTCGTCATGGGCGACAAGGTCGTGGGCGTGTGCGCGGGGCACCAGGTCCCCACGCCGACCGGCGCGCCGTCGCCGGGCCCACCGATGCCCCTGCAGGCCCCGCTGCTGCAGGGCCTGGCCACGACCGTGACGATCGGCGGCAAGCCCGCGGCGGTGCAGGGCAGCAGCGGGTACAACACGCCGCCGCACGTCGGCCTGCACCCGTCGGACCCGAAGCTCGTCCCGACGACGCAGGACGCGCGGGTCGTCACGGGCAGCTCGACCGTGACGTTCGACGGCAGGCCGGCCGCGTACGGCGGGTGCCCCGTCACGGGGTGCCTGGCGCCGTCGGCGCAGGTGGCGGGGACGGGCACGACCGTGCTCGTCGCGCCGTGAGGCACGAGGGGGGACGATGACCGGCCACGCGTTCGTCGGCACGGGCTGGCACTGGCCGGTCGAGACCGACGCCACGGGTGCGTTCGCGCTGACCGGCGGCAGCACGCTGCTCGAGCAGGCGATGTACCTGATCCTGTCCACGACGCCCGGTGAGCGGCCCATGCGGCCCGAGTTCGGCGCACGGCTCGCGCAGTTCGTCTTCGAGTCCGGCGACGCGACGACCGCCGGGCGGATCGCGACCGAGGTGCGCACGGCCCTGGCGCGCTGGGAGCCGCGCGTCGAGGTGGGCGAGGTCGTCGTGACGATCGACCCCGACGACGCCGCGACGCTGTGGATCGACGTCGCCTACCGGGTCCGCTCGACCAACGACCGCCGCAACCTCGTCTTCCCGTTCTACGTCATCGGGCGCCACGAGGAGGCCGACGAGCCGCTGCCCGCCGGGCCCGACGTCGCCGCCCCGCCCGTCCCCGCGCTCGCCCGGAGGTCGTCATGACCCTGCCCACCCCGCGCCTGGACGACCGCACGTTCCAGGACCTCGTCGACGAGGCGAAGCGCCACGTGCAGCGCCGCTGCCCGGCCTGGACGGACCACAACGTGTCCGACCCGGGCGTGACCCTCATCGAGACGTTCGCGTGGATGACCGAGCTGCTGCTCTACCGCGTCAACCGCGTCCCCGACCGCATGCACCTCACGTTCCTGGACCTGCTGGGCGTGCAGCTCTTCCCGCCGCGTGCGGCACGCGCCGAGGTGACGTTCCGGCTGTCGTCGCACCACGACGAGGAGGTCGTCGTGCCCGCCGGGACCGTGGTCTCGACGCGGCGCGCGGCGGACCGGCCGCCCGTCGCGTTCACGACGGTCGCGCCCCTGGTCGTGCCGCCGGCGTCGTCACGGACGGTCCTGACGATCGCCGCCGACGGGCGCACGGTCGACCGCACCGCGGGCCTGGGCGTCGGCGACGGGTTCACCGCGTTCGGCGAGCCGCCCGTCATCGGGGACGCGCTGTACGTGGGTCTCGACGCCCCCGCGCCGTCGTGCGTGCTGCTCGTGCAGGTGGTCTGCCGGGTCGGCGGGCACGGCATCGACCCGCACCGCCCGCCCCTGGTGTGGGAGGCGTGGACCCCGGACGGCTGGCAGGTGTGCGCGGTCGAGCGCGACGACACCCTGGGCCTCAACGTGCCGGGCGCGGTCGAGCTGCACGTGCCGGACGGGCACGAGCGCTCGACGGTCGGCGACGTCGACGCCGCGTGGCTGCGGTGCCGCGTCGTGCGCGCGGCGCGCGCCTACCGCTCGTCGCCCGTCGTGGTGTCGCTCAGCGCGGCGACCGTCGGCGGCGACGTCGAGGCGGTCCACGCCGAGCCCGTGGTCGACGAGCCGCTCGGCACGTCCGACGGCACGGCCGGGCAGGTCCTGACGGTCAGCCGCCCGCCCGTCCTCGACGAGCCGGACCGGCCCGTCGTGCTCGAGGTCGGGCGGGCCGCCGCGCGCGCGGACGAGGCGACGACCTGGGAGGCGTGGCGCGTCGTGGACGACGCAGCGTCGGCCGGCCCCGAGGACCTGGTCTGCACGCTCGACCGCACGACCGGTGAGCTGCGGTTCGGCCCGCAGGTCCGCTCGGCCGACGGGTCGGTGCGCGGCTACGGCGCCGTCCCGCCGCTGGGCGCGCCGCTGCGCCTCACGTACCGGACGGGCGGCGGGGCGGCGGGCAACGTCGCCGCGCGCACGCTCGCGGTGCTGCGCACGTCGGTGCCGTACGTCGCCGCCGTGTGGAACCGGCGGGCGGCGTCGGGGGGCGTCGACGGCGAGACGGTCGCGGAGGCCCGCGAGCGCGGACCGCTCGAGCTGCGCACGCGCGGCCGCGCGGTGACGGCCGAGGACTACGTGCACCTCGTGCGGCACGCCGCACCGGAGCTCGCGCGCGTGCACTGCGTGCCCGTCGCGGAGGGCCCCGACGCCCCGGGCCTGCGCGTGCTGGTCGTGCCGGCCGCGGCGACGGGCGACCCGTTCCTCGACCTCAAGGACCTGCAGCTGCCCGACGACGCGCGCGACCGGGTGCTGGCCGCCGTCGACGCGGCCCGCGTCGTCGGGTTCCGCGTGGCGGTCGAGCCGCCGTCGTACGTGGGCGTCCGGGTCGACGCGCGCGTGCGGGTGCGGCCGGGCGCCGACCCGCGCACGGTCGAGCACGCGGGCGTCGACGCGCTGTTCCGCTACTTCAGCCCCCTGACCGGAGGCCCGGACGGCACCGGCTGGCCGCTGGGCCGGCCCGTGCAGCCCGGCGAGGCGCACGCGGTGCTCGCACGCGTGCCCGGCGTCGACTACGTCGAGGACGTCGTGCTGCTGCGCGCCAACCCGCTGGACCGCTCGGTGTCGACCCCGCAGGACCGCATCGACCTCGACGTGACGCACGTGGTCCTGAGCGTCGAGCACACGGTCACGGCCACGAGCGGGTCGTCGTGATCCCGCAGCGGGGGGTCGACGTGCGGCCCGCACCCGTCGCGGTGTCGCTGGTCGACGGGCTGCCGGAGGCGTTCGTCGCCTCCCCGGGGACCGTCGCGTTCGTGCGCGCGTTCGACGACGGCTTCGCGCCCTTCGCCACCGTGCTCGACCACCTGCCCGCGTACGTCGACCCCCGGTACGCGCCCGACGACCTGGTGCGCTGGGTCGCGTCGTGGCTCGCGCCCGCGGTGGCGGCGCGCCGGCCGGCGGCGCTGCTGCGCGCGCACCTGCCGGACCTCGTGACGTCGGCCGTCGCCCGCGGCACGCTGCGGGGGGTCGCGGCGGCGGTGCGCGCCTGCACCGGGTGCGAGCCCGAGGTCCGCGACAGCGGCGGCACCGCCTGGAGCCGCCGCCCGCACGGCCCCATGCCGGGGTCCGCGCGGCTGCACCTGGACGTCGGGGTCCGCCTGCTGCCCGACGAGCCCGACCCCGACGACGTCCTGGACCTGGTCCGCAGCGTGGTGGACGACGTGCGCCCGGTCCACGTCCCGACGACGGTCCACCTGCTCGGATGACCCGCGCCGAGCGGCCGCGCGACCCGTCAGGGGGTCGTGAGCGTGGGCGCCGCACGGGCGACCGCGCGGACGGACGGCACGGGTGCGACGCCGAGCTCGCTCAGCACGGTGGCGTACTCGCGGCGGGCCGCCGCGGCGGCCGCGGGGCGCCCGTCGGCGACCAGGCCGCTGACGAGGCGCCGCCACAGGTGGTCCTGGAACCGGTCGAGCGCGAGGCCGCGACGCACGGCGGCCACGGCACCGGCCGCGTCACCGCGCGCCGCGAGCAGGTCGGCGAGCGCCCCGCACGCACGCACCACACCGGCGCGCACGAGCTCGCGCGGCGCCACCACCCACTCGGCCGTGCCGTCCTGCGGCAGCAGCTCCGCACCGCCCGCCTCGACGGCCTCGTGCAGCGCCACCAGCGCCGTCGCCTCGTCGCCGGCGGCGAGCGCGAGGTCCGCCGTGCGCAGCGCGCGCTCGAGCCCGCGCACGTCGTGCACCGTCCGGCCGTCGACGCCCAGCGCGTACTCCTGCTCGACGCGCCGCAGCACCGCCCCCGCGCCGGGGCTCGCGGCGTCGAGAGCCCGGCGCACGTCGCTCACGGCGACCTGCAGCGAGTGCTGACCGCGCTCGGGCAGGCGGCCCGGCCAGAACCACTCGACCAGGCGGTCGCGGTGCACGGGTGCGGGCGCGGACAGCGCGAGCGTGCGCAGCAGCGCCGCGTGCTGCGGTCGCAGGCTCGACGTCGGCACGACCGACCCGCCGACGGCCAGCCGGAACGCGCCCAGGCAGCGCACGTCGAGCACGGCAGGCTCGACGGCCGCCCCGACCGGGCCCGTCGCCGCGAGGTCCCCGGCGGCGAGGCCCGTGCCCACCGGGCGCGCGGCGGCCAGCTCCCGGGCGCCTCCGCCCGCAGCGGCGGCGACGGCGGCCCGCCGCGCGACCAGACGCATCCACGCCGGGACGCCGGCGGCCCGCGAGAGCCGCGCCCACCGCTCGGCCGGTGCCCCGAGCGCGACGAGCGTGAGCCCGTGGGGCACCGGCCCGCACCGGGCGGCGTCGACCTCGAGGTCGTCCAGGGGCGCGGCCGGGTGGTCACGCACCTGCGCGACGGCCGCGACCGCGCGCGCCCAGACCGCGAGCGCGGTCGCTCCGAGCGCCTCGAGCTCGGCCGCCGCGCGCCGTGCCGTGGCGGCTGTCTGCAGACGGTGGCCCGCGACGGTGGTCGACGCCAGCGCGTCGAGCAGACCGAGCAGCGCGGCACCCCACACGTCGCCGACGCCGAGGCAGCACTCGCGCAGGTGGCGCAGCCCGTCGGCCCCCGTCGCGGGACGGCTGGCCAGCTCCAGCCCGTCGGCCAGCCGCTCGAGCGCGGGCGCCCCGACGAGCTTGGCGGCGGTGTGCGCCCGCTCTCGCGCGTCGCGCGCGCCGCGGTCGTGCACGAGCGTGAGGCACGCGGCCTCGCCCAGCAGCGCGACCGCCTCGACGACCGGCTCGGCCGCGGCGCGCGCCTGCACGGCGGAGAACCTGCGGGCCGCGATGCGCACGTCGCCCCCGACGAGCCCGGCGACGGCGGCCGCGAGCGCGTGCCCCACGTCCTGGCCCGCGTCGGCGGTGAGGCACTCCCGTGGGCGCGCGAGCGCGCGGCGGACCAGCGCGACCCAGTCCGACGACGCGCCCATCGGGGGCTCCACCCACGTGTGCACCATGCGCCGCTCGCGGGCCACGAGCGCGCGACCCGGCCCGGTGACGGCCCGGTCCTCGGCGACGGCGTACGCCGCGAGCGCCGTGTCGAGCGCGCCCTCGACCAGGTGACGGCGTGCCAGCGCGAGGGCGACCCACGGGTCGGAGTCCCGGATCGCGCCCGGCAGCAGGTCGAGCCAGGTGCCGGGACGGCCCGCGAGGTCGTCCCCGCCGATCGTCAGGACGCGGCGGGCGGCGTCCCAGTCCTGCGCGCGGCACGACGAGCGCAGGGCGTCGTCGTACTCCCCGGCGCTCAGCGCGAGGGCAGCGGCACGCCGGTGCAGCTCGCGCGCCACCGCGCCGCCCCCGCGGTCGCCGAGCGTGTCGAGCAGGTACCCCCGGACGACGTCGTGGCACTCGTACTGCGTCCCGTCGGCCTCGTCGACCGCCGTCAGCAGCCCGTGCCGGTGGGCCGCCGCGAGGAGCCGGGCGCCGGAGTCGGTGCCGAGCAGCGCGTCGCACCGGTCCGCGGACAGGCGACCCAGGACGGACGTGCGCACCAGGAACTCGCGCACCGACGCGGGCAGCCGGTCCAGCACGTGGCCCGCGAGGTAGTCGGCGACGGCGGGCCCGCGGCCCGCGCGCTCGAGCAGGCGGCTGCGGCTGCTCGCAGGACGGTCGCGCGTGGCGAGGTGGAACAGCTCGAGCCCGGCGGCCCAGCCGCGGGTGCGCTGCGTGAGCTCGGCGACCTCGGCCGCGCGCAGCGGCGCCGCGTGGTGGGCCCGGAACAGCTCGTCGACCTCCCACGTGCGGAACCGCAGGGCCTCCCCGTCCAGGACGCGCGCCGTGCCGGCGAGCTCCCGGCTGGGCACGCCCGCGGGCATGGACCGGCTCCCCAGTGCCACGCGCAGCCCTGCCGGCTGGTGCCGGACCAGCAGGTCGACGACCTGCGCGGCACGGCGCCGCTCGGTGGCGTGCACGTCGTCGAGGACGAGCAGCGCCGGGCCCGACAGACCGTCACCGAGCGCGGCGAGGGCGTCGTCGACCGTGTGCCACGGCTCGGGCCGGCTGCGCCACGGCAGCGTCGCGCACGCGGCGCGCAGGTGCCGGACCAGCGCCTGCGGGTCGTCGAGCGCGGGGTCGAGCGTCACCCACGCGACGGGCAGCCCGGACGTGTCGGCGACGTGCGCGAGCAGCGTCGTCTTGCCGCACCCGGGCCCGGCGACGACGGCGACGAGGTGCGGGGCCGCCGGACCGACGAGCGGTGCGAGCAGCCGCGCACGCCGCAGGCCGGTGGGGTCCGGGCGCGCGACGCGGGCACGGAGCACCGGAACCGGTCCGGTGCTCGCGGGCACGTCCTGCGCCGCTCGCATGCGTCTCCCCCGTGCTTCACCCTCGGCCCCCGCGCGGGTGTCACGTACGCTGACCGTAGCGCCGGACGAACCGTACGAAAAGGACGATTCTCGGCGGGGGTCGGGCAGGGGGACGCGGTCGTGCAGCACCCGGGCGGGGGGCCGGACACGCAGGACGGGTCGCAGGACGACCTGTCGGACCTCCTCGCGCCCGCCGACGTGCAGTTCCGCCCGGCACCACCCTCCGCGCGGCCCCGCCGCGTCGCTGCGCCGGTACCGGTGCAACCGGTCGACCCGGCACCGCCACCGCCTGCGGATCTCACCCGCCCGCCGGAGCCCGTCCCCGCCGCCCCGCCGCCCTCCCCGGTCGCCGCCGCACCCGTTCCTCCCGCCCCCACCCCGGCGCCGTCGCCACGTCCCGCCGGCCGCGGGTCGCCGCAGGACGGCGACGTCGTGACGTTCGGGCGCTGGTTCCAGCCCGTCGCGGGCGGTGTGCTGCCGCGTCCCGACCCCGCCGAGCCGGTGGTGGCCGTCGTCCGGGCCGCACCCGGCAGCACCGTCCACGCGGTCACCGCGGGTCACGTGCACCGCGCCCCGGTGACGCTGGCCGCCGGCGGGCTCGAGCTCGCGGGCGACGACGGCACGACGGTGATCCTCACGGGCCCGCCCGACACCACGTGGGTGCGCGACGACGAGGACGTCGCCGCGGGCGAGGTCGTGGGCGTGCTGCCCACCGTGGACGGCACGCGCGACGACATCGAGCTGCGGGTCCTGCTGATCGGGCCGGACGGGGTCCCGCGGGACGCCGTGGACGCCCTCGTGGGCCTGCCCGACCCCGGTGAGCTCGACCTCGGCCCCGGGCTCGGCACCGACCCGTTCGCCCTCGACCTCGAGATCGCCGGTCGCACCGACCGGCCCGGTGCGCCGTGAGCACCGCCTGCCCGCGCTGCGGCCACGACAACGCGGACGACGCGCTGCTGTGCGGCACGTGCCGGGCGTACCTCGGCTGGGCCCGACGACCGGAGGCCCGCGCCACGGACGCCCCGCGCGCGACCGCGCCCGACGCCTCACCGCCACCACCGCCCGCCGCACCGGCCGAGCCCGACGCCGCCGCCCCGGCCGCGCCGGCCGCTGCCACCCCGGCCGCGCGGCGGCCGGTCGCGCCTCCCGCACCGATCGCCGTGCCCCGGGACGTCGCGGGCGCACCCCGCGCCGTCCAGGTGCCGGCCTCCGGGTCGCGGCGTGCGCCGCGTCCTGACACGCCCCCGCCCGACCGGCCACGCGCACCGGCGCCGCCGGCCGCCTCGGCGACCCCGTCGGACGGTGCGGGCCGGTCCACGTGGACGCCGCCGGCGCCCACGGCCGCCGCCGCACCCGCCGCTCCCCCGGCCCCCGCGCGCGGCGACGCGTCGGGCGGCCCCGCGCCCGTGCAGGTGTCGCTGGGCCCGTCCGCACCGCGCACGGCGCGTCCCGGCGCACGCAGCGCGCCCCCGCGCACGATCGGCGTCCGCGTCGCGGCGGGCCCCTCCCGGATCGAGCCGCAGCGCCCGGCGGGGCCGGACGCCGAGGCGCCCGCCCGCACGTCGAGCTTCGAGGCGCTGCAGCCGACCGCGGCGCAGGACGAGCCGACGGGCGGCGCCGGTCCGTCCACGGGACCGGCGCGGCCCGGTGCGGCGACGGGCTCGGTGCCGGTGTTCGAGGACGCGGTGCGGTGCCCGTCGTGCGGGCGCGCGCTGCCCGCGTCGCGACGCTTCTGCCGGTGCGGCGCCACGCTCGCCCCGCCCAGCACGCTGGTCGTGGACGACGCCCCCGAGCCCGTGCCGTGGTACCGCCGGGCCGCCGGGGCGGGCGCGTCCTTCCGGCGCCGCATGCGCACCGCGAACCACGGCACGCGCGTCGTGTTCGACCGGGGGCGTGCGGCACAGGTGCACGTGACGCGCGCGACGGCCGCGCTGGCGGCCGTCGGTCTGGCGGGTGTCGTGGTGCTCCCGCAGGCCTCCGACGTGCGCGACCGGGCGTTCGCAGCGGTGCAGCAGGTCGACCCCCGCGGGTACACGCGCGTCGTGGGCGTCACGGCCACGACCGATCCGCCGCCTGCCGACCCGGCCGCACCGGCGGACCCGGTCTTCGGGGCCCCCAACGCGGTCGACGGCGCGACGGGCCGCGCCTGGTCCGCGCCGTGGACGCCGCCCGCCGACGCCGGGCCGCCGTGCCAGCGTCCCGGCGGCGCACCCGCGCTGGTGCTGACGCTGCCGGCACCGACGGACGTGGACCGTGTGGGCCTGGTCGTCGGGCTGCCGGAGTCCGCACCGGACCGGGCACGCCAGGCGGTCCCGGCCCTGGTCGACGTCACGTGGCTGCCGTCGGGCCGCTGCACCACGCTCGAGCTCACCGACGCCGCGACGCTGCAGACGCAGGACGTCGCGGACGTGCGGGGTGCCACGTCGGCCCGGGTCGTCGTCGTCGACGCGCACCTGCCGCAGGACCCGCCGACGGACCTGCGGGTGGCCGTGGGCGAGGTGGTCCTGCTGGCCCACGGCCGGCTCGGCTCGGGCTGAGCGCGACCGGCCCGCGCACGGCCGGTGCCGTCAGGTCAGGGCGACCGCGATCAGCAGCATGGTCACGAGGAACCCCGTCAGCAGGTTGAGCCACAGGAACGTGCGCCACCCGGCGTTCGCGCGCTCGCAGTCGTCGTCGGTGACGTGGCGGAACCGCCACGTGCTCACCGCGTACGGCAGCGGCAGCAGCGCAGCGAGCACGCCGGGCCACGGCAGCGCGAGCAGCACCGCGGCGGCGGCGACGTAGGCCGCGGTCGCCGCGAGGACCGTGGGCCGTGCACCGAGCACCGTCGCGATCGACGCGAGTCCGCCCGCGCGGTCGGCGCGCACGTCCTGCACCGCGCCGAACGCGTGCGACGCCATGCCCCACAGCAGGAAGGCGACCAGCACGGGCCACGTCGTGCGCGCGGCGAGGTCGGCGCCCGCCAGGACGAGCGCGTAGAGCAGCGGCCCGACGAAGTGCACGGCCGAGGAGAACGAGTCGAGGACCGGTCGCTCCTTGAACCGCAGGCGCGGCGCGGAGTACGCGACGACGTCGGCGACGACGAGCAGCAGCACGACGCCCGCGAGCGGCGACCCGAGCGCCAGCAGCCACACCACGAACGGCACGGTCACCACGACGCACGCGACCAGGATGCGGCGGTGCACCGCGCGCGCCCGCGACGGGTCGACCAGGCCCCCCTCGATGCCGCCCTTGCGCGGGTTGGCGAGGTCGGAGGCGTAGTCGAACACGTCGTTGATCCCGTACATCAGCAGGTTGTACGGGACGAGGAAGAACAGCGTCCCGACGACGAGCCGCACGTCGACGCGGCCGTCGGTGGCCATGAGCCAGCCGGCGGCGAACGGGTAGGCGGTGTTGACCCAGGAGAACGGGCGTGACGCCGCGAGCACCTCGCGCATCAGTCGGGCGCCCCGGCCGCGGCCGGCGCCGGCCGGCCGTCCGGGCGCGACGAGGTGCGGTGCGAGCGCCCCAGCACGGTCCACAGCACGGGCACGAACACGGCGGCGGCGATCGCGTACGCGAAGTCCTCGAGCGGCGCGCCCAGGACGTGGACGCCGAGGATCTTGGCGGGGTCGAACACGTACAGGCCGACGTCGATCATCAGGGTGTCGAACACCGCCGTCAGGATGCACAGGTGCAGCGCCGCCCAGAGCAGCGGCCACCCCCGCAGGCGCCGCAGCACCGGCAGGGACACCACGGTGAGCGCCAGCAGCACGATCACGTTGAGCACGATGTTCGTCACGACGCGCCCCCGTCCGGCCCCTGCGCCGCCCTGCCTGCGGCGCGCCGGGCCGCCGACACGTCGAACCAGCGCCACGCCAGCAGGCCCACGTAGGTGAGCAGCGCGAGGAAGAACGCCTCCTCGACCGGCAGCTCGGGCGCCAGCAGCAGGCCGGTCATGTGCGGCGAGTCGCCGCGCGCGAAGATCCCGAGCACGAGCCCCGCGACGTCCCACAGCAGGAAGCCCACGACGCCCAGGCCGACGGTCCAGGCCGCACGTCGCGCGTCGTGCCAGAACGCGAGCCGGAACCGCCGGTCGAGCACGGCCAGGCCACCCAGGGACAGCAGGAGCGCGCCGAGGTACATCAGCCCCGTCATGCACGCCCCGCCGTGACGTCGGACCACAGGCCGCGCGGCAGCGCCGACCCGAGGTACCCGGGCCGCAGCGGCGCCGGCAGGGGGCGGGACGACGTCTCCCCCAGCAGGCGCTTGGCGACCAGCTCGGCGCCGATGAGGACCATCGGCAGGCCGACGCCGGGGACGGTGCCGCCGCCCACGTGCAGCAGGTTCGGCACCTTGTGCGAGGCGACGCCCGGCCGGAACATCGCCGACTGGCGCAGGGTGTGCTCCATGCCGAGCGCGGTGCCGCGCCACGCGGACAGGTCCCGCGCGAAGTCGGAGGGGCCCACGACGCGCCGCACGACGACCCGCGAGCGCAGGTCCGGCACGCCCGCCCACGCGCCCACCTGGTCCAGGTAGCGGTCGGCGTGGGCGTCGAGCTCGCCCGCGCGGCTGCCGAGCGCCGGGTCGGCGGGGTACGGGACGAGCACGAACAGGTTCTCGTGCCCCGGGGGTGCGGCGGTCGGGTCGCTCGCCGTGGTGCGCGAGACGTACAGCGACGCGACGTCCGGCACGCGCAGCCCGGAGGCAGGTGTCGCGCGTCCGGCACCCAGGATGGCCTCGAAGTTGCCCGGCCAGTCCTGCGTGAAGAACAGCGAGTGGTGACGCAGCTCGGGCAGCTCGCCGCGCACCCCCGCCATGACGAGCAGCGCCGAGATGCCCGGGCCGCGCCGCTCCCAGACGTCCGCGGGCAGGTCCGCGTGGGAGGGGGCGAGCAGGGCCGTCTCGGTGTGGTGCCGGTCGGCGCCCGACACCACGACGTCCGCCGGGACGAGCGTGCCGTCGGCGAGCCTGACGCCGCGGGCGACGCCGCGACGCCGGGGGTGGCGCGCGCTGCGCGGCACGTCGTCGACCTCGATCTCGACGACGTCGGCGCCCGTGCGCACGGTGACGCCCTCCTCGACCGCGGCCTTGGTCAGCGCCTCGACGAGCGTGTACATGCCGCCGCGCGGGTAGAACACGCCCTCGCCGAGGTCGAGGTGGCTCATGAGCGAGTACAGCGCGGGCACGCGGTACGGCGACGACCCGAGGAACACCGCGTGGTACCCGAGGACCTGCCGCAGCACGGGGTGCTGCACGGTCCCGGCGATGCGGTCGGCGAGCGTCTGCGTCAGCAGCCGGGCCAGGGTCCCCGAGCGGCGCAGCACGTCGAGGGACAGCGCCCGGTC
This sequence comes from Cellulomonas avistercoris, assembly GCF_014836445.1. Classification (GTDB taxonomy): domain Bacteria; phylum Actinomycetota; class Actinomycetes; order Actinomycetales; family Cellulomonadaceae; genus Cellulomonas; species Cellulomonas avistercoris. The sequence goes on along the minus strand of NZ_JACSQV010000007.1, from coordinate 106,994 downwards.
GGGACGCTCGAAGGTCGTGTAGAGGAAGTGGTCCAGCGCCGTGCGGTACGCCTCGCCCGCGTCGGCGACGTACCGGCGGATCGCGGCGCCCGCGCCGGGCTCCAGCGCGTCGAACGTCGCGGCGTTGGCGAGCGGGTCGGCGACCACGTCGAACGGCTCGACGCCGGACCCCGGCTCGGGGAAGAGCCGGTACGCGGGGTCCAGGCGCTGCAGGTCGACGTGGTCGGACACGCGTCGCCCGAGCAGCGCGAACGTGTGCTCGACGACCTCGGGCATGAACCACCACGACGGGCCGGTGTCGAACCGGAAGCCCTCGGACTCCCACGTGCCCGTCCGGCCGCCGAGCTGGTCGTGCCGCTCCAGCAGGGTCACCTGGGCGCCGCCGCGGGCGAGCAGCGCGGCGGTCGTCAGGCCGCCGACGCCGCCGCCGATGACGACGACCCGCACGGGCGCGCTCACCGGGCCACCGCCCGCGAGCCGAGCAGCGGTGTCGCGCGGACCCGGTCCCGCGTCTCGTCCGCCAGCACGCCGGCCACGGCGCGCAGGACGACCGCGGCCTTGACCGGCCCCGGGACGCGGACGCGACGGACCCGCAGGGTCGCGACGGGTGTCGCGGCGAGGTCGCGCAGCAGGCGGTCGTAGAGCCCCGCGGTCGCGGCGACGGCGCACCGCGCGCGCGTCGGCAGCAGCGGGAGCGCGGCACGCGCGCGGTCCAGGTCCCCGCCGATCTCCTCGAGCACGGCCCGCACGTCGTCGCGCGTGAGGTGCTCGGGGTCGACGCCCGGCAGGTACGCGCGCCCCAGGTCGCCGCTGTCGGCGGCCAGGTCCCGCAGGAAGTTGATCTTCTGGAAGGCCGCGCCGAGCGCCCGCGCGCCGTCGACGGCCGCGGGCGCGGGCACCACGCGCGGGTCGCCGGGCCGGCGCTCGGCGTCGAGGAACGCGCGCAGGCACATCACCCCGACGACCTCGGCGGACCCGTAGACGTACCGCTCGTAGCTCTCGCGGTCGTGCGTGCGGACGGTCAGGTCCGCCCGCATGGAGGCGAAGAACGGGTCGATCTCGCCGTGGCCGATGCCGATGCGCCGCGCCGTGCGGGCGAACGCGTGCACGACGACGTTGGTCGAGTACCCGGTGCGCAGCGCGCGTGCCACCTGCTCCTCGAGCTCGTCCAGCTCGTCGCCCGCGTCGGGGCCCCGGTAGGTGTCGACGACCTCGTCGGCGAGGCGCACGAGCGCGTACACGGCGTGGATGTCGCCCCGCGTGCGGGCACCGAGCAGACGCGTGCCGAGGCCGAACGACGTGGAGTACGCCCGCAGGACCAGCGCGCTGGCCCGCATCGCGGTCGCGTCGTACAGGACCTGACCGGTGGTGGCCGTGCGCATGTCGTGCGTCCTCATCTCGGTCGTGCCGGTGGTACGGAGCCTCAGCGCGCGCGCCCGGCGAGGTCGTCGACGACGCCTGCCAGGTACGTCGCCAGCGGCTCCGGCAGGTTGGTGGCGAGCGTACGCGCGATGTCCGCGCTGCGGCGCGCCAGAGCGCGCACGTCCTCGACCGCGCCGGTGTCGTGCAGGACGTCGACGACCGCGTTCGCGCCGGTGTCGTCGAGGTCCGCCCGCCCGACGTGCGTGTCGAGCAGCGCGGCCTGCCGGGGGTCGGCGCGCTGCCACGCGACCCGCAGCAGCTCGGTGCGCTTGCCCTCGCGCAGGTCCGACAGCACGGACTTGCCGGTGAGCGCGGGGTCGCCGATGGTGCCCAGCTCGTCGTCCACGAGCTGGTAGGCGACGCCCAGCGCCGTGCCGACGCCCGCGAGCACGGCCCGCGCGACGCCGGGGGCGCCCGCCAGCACGGCGCCCGACTCCAGCGGCACCCGGAACGAGTAGACGGCCGTCTTGAGCTCGGCGACCAGGACGGCGTCGACGTCCGACGGCACCGCGAGCGCGCCCCGGACGTCGAGCAGCTCGCCGCTGACGGTCGTCGCGACCCCGTCGGCGAGCAGCCGCACCAGCTCGCCCAGCTGGGCCGGCGGGACCGCGCCGGTCGCGAGCAGGCCGAAGGCCTGCGCGAGCGCCGCGTCGCCGGCGAGCAGCGCGGCCGCGCCGACCTGGTGGTCGACGACGACCCGCGGGACGCCGTCGGCCGTGAGGCGGGCACGGGTCCGCCCCGCGACGTTGGGGTGGCCGCGCCGGACCTCGTCGTGGTCCAGGACGTCGTCGTGCACGACCATCGCGGTGTGCAGCAGCTCGTGGGCGGCGGCCACGTGGGCCGCGGCGACGAGGTCCGTGCCACCGAGGCCGAGGTAGGCGGCAGCGACGAGGCGCGGGCGCAGCAGCTTGCCCCCGGTGACCGCGTCGAGGTCCTGCCACAGCTCGGCGCACGCGGGGTCGAACGCGACGGCGCGGCGGCGCTGCTCGACCACGAGGTCGCGCAGGATCCGCCCGGCGGCGTCGGTCACGTGCTCGACGCCGTGCGCGAGGGCGGCACCGGCCGCGGGCGCGGCCGAGGTCGTCGCGGTGGCGGCGGGCGCGGGCGCGGGGCTGCTGCGGGTCGCGCCGGGCTGCCGGCGCTCGCTGGTCTGACTCACATCGCCCCCCGAGCCGTCGAAGAATGCTCAGCGTACTGAGTATTCGAGTTCGAGCCACCGGAACCGCCGATCCCGACCGGCGCGGCCACCTGGCGGTGGGGTTCGTCCGCATCCGTCCGGGTCCGCCCAGACCCCTCATTATGCTGACGCGCATGACCTGGCTGGTGACCGGCGGCGCCGGCTACATCGGCGCGCACGTGGTGCGCGCACTCGTGGACGCAGCACGCACGGGCGACGAGCGGCTGCGCCCCGTGGTCCTGGACGACCTGTCGAGCGGGCACGCCGCGTTCGTGCCCGACGACGTCCCCTTCGTCCGGGCGTCGGTCGTCGACACCGACGCCGTGCGGGACGCGCTCGTCGCGCACGGCGTGACGGGCGTCGTGCACCTCGCGGGCTACAAGTACGCGGGCGTCTCGGTGCAGCGCCCGCTGCACACCTACGAGCAGAACGTCACGGGCACCGCCCACCTCCTCGCGGCGATGGCGGACGCGGGCGTCGACCGGGTCGTGCTCTCCTCGTCGGCGGCCGTGTACGGCAGCCCGGACGTCGACGTCGTGACCGAGGCGACCCCGACGGCGCCGGAGTCGCCCTACGGCGAGTCGAAGCTGGTCGCCGAGTGGCTCCTGCGGGACCAGGGCGTCGCGACGGGCCTGCGCCACACGTCGCTGCGGTACTTCAACGTCGTGGGGTCCGGGGCCGACGACCTGTACGACGCGAGCCCGCACAACCTGTTCCCGCTGGTCCTCGACGCGCTGGCGTCGGGCCGCACGCCGCGCGTCAACGGCACCGACTACCCGACGCCGGACGGCACGTGCGTGCGCGACTACGTGCACGTCGCCGACCTCGCGCTGGCCCACGTCGCGGCTGCCCGCGCCCTGGCCGACGACCGGCCGCTGGACCGCGTCTACAACCTCGGCTCGGGCGACGGCCTGTCGGTGGCCCAGATCATGACGACGATCGCCCGGGTCACCGGGATCGACTTCACGCCGGAGCGGGGACCGCGTCGGCCGGGCGACCCGGCCCGCATCGTCGCGTCGGACGAGGCCGCCGCGCGCGACCTCGGCTGGGCGATGCGCCACTCCCCCGAGCAGATGGTCGCCAGCGCCTGGGACGCCCACCGCCGCGCCTCCTGATGCCCCGAGGGGCGGCGGCGCTGCCCCTTCGGCCCCGGCCGCCCCGCACCCGGTGCACCGGCCTGGTCGAGCCGGGCATATCGGGCACAGACTCGACCGGTCGGCGCTCCACCAGGCAGCGCCCGGTCGTCAGGGGGACCTCGTGCGCGTCCGCTCACCCATGCTCTGCTCCGCCCTCGTGGCGGGGTCCGTCGTGCTCGCCGTGCCGGCCGTCGCCGCCCCCGCACCCGCGGTGCGGTGCGGCGACGTCGTGGCGGGGGCGGTCGTGCTCACCGCGGACCTCGTCTGCCGCGGCAGCGCCGTCGGGCTCACGCTCCTCGACGGCGCCTCGCTCGACCTGGGCGGGCACCGGATCGTCGGTGGGGGGACGGGGACGGGGGTCACGATCCCCGGCCAGGGGACGGTGACGATCCGCAACGGCGTCGTCACGGCGTGGGCGCAGGGCGCCGCCGTCGCGCCGGGCGACGACATGACGGCCGGCCCGGGCGTCGCGACGCTCGACGACCTGACCTTCCGGGGCAACGACGTCGGGCTGTCGTCGATCGGGCTCGGCGGTGTGACGCCGGAGATCGAGGTCACGGCCACGCGGTTCGTCGACAACCGCGCGGGCGTCTCGGGCCTCGCGTCCAGGCCCGTCACGCTGACGTCGTCGCGCCTCGTCGACAACGACGTCGCCGCGTCGTTCTCGTCGGGCATCGTCACGGTCGTGGACTCGGTGATCGCCCACAACCGGACCGGGCTGGCGTGCGACGAGGCGGCCTGCGACGTCGCGGACAGCACCCTGCGGGACAACGGCACGGCCGTCAGCGCCACCTGGTACGGGACGGCCACGATGCACCGCAACACGGTCACGCGCAACGACGTCGGGCTCGACAGCTTCTGGGTCCCGTCGGTCCCGAACGAGCTGGTCGAGAACACGTTCAGCGACAACGGCACCGCCGTCCGCCTCGTGTCGGCCCTCGGGACGCTGACCGGCAACACGTTCGTCCGCAACGACGTGGGCTTCGAGGGCCGGAGCGACGACGGACCGCCGGACTTCACGGCGTCTCTCGTCGACAATGAGTTCCGCCGCAACGGCGACGGGATCCTGTCGGTCGTCGGCGAGAGCACCCTGCAGGGCAACACGGCCGTGCGCAACGAGCGCTGGGGCATCCACGCCCCCGGCGCCGTCGACCTGGGCGGCAACACCGCGCGCGGCAACGGCAACGAGCCGCAGTGCGTGGGCGTCGTGTGCGGCGGCCCCGGCCCCGCGTCATGAACGGCCGCGGCAGCGCCCCGGCCCGCCGAGGGGCATCGATGCGCACCACGCGAGCGCTCGCCGCAGCGGCGGGCGCGGTCGTGATCGTGGTGGCACCGGCCACCGTGACCACGGCGGCGCCGGTCACGGTCGCGTGCGGCGACGTCGTCACGGGCGACGTCGTGCTGACCGCGGACCTCGTCTGCCGCGGCAGCGCCGTCGGGCTGACGCTCGCGGACGGCGCCTCGCTCGACCTCGGCGGCCACCGCCTCGTCGGGGACGGGGGCGCGACCGGCGTCGCGGTCCCGGGCATCGGTGACGCGACGCTCCGCGACGGCGTCGTCACCGGGTGGGCGGCCGGCGTCACCGTCGGACGCGACGATCAGGGGCCGGGCCCCCAGGGCGTCGCCGCGCTCGAGGGCCTGACGCTGCGGGGCAACGACGTCGGCGTCGAGCTGCTCGGTCCCGCCGAGGTGGGGCCCGAGGTCCACGTCACGTCCTCGCGGCTGGTCCGCAACGTCGTCGGGATCCGGACCGGCGCGGCCGGGCGGACGTGGGTGCGCTCGTCGCACCTCACCGACAACGGGACCGGGGCGCAGGTGGTCACCGGGACGTGGCTGTGGCTGTCGGACTCGGTGGTCGCCCGCAACGGCACCGGCCTGCGCACGGCCTCCGAGCTGCACGTGCACGCGAGCACACTGCGGGACAACGCCACGGCCCTGGCGTGCGACTCCGGCACCGGCGACGTGGAGGACTCCACGTTCGCGCGCAACGGGGTGGGCGTCGACTGCGGGGTGGCGGCGAGCCTCGACGTCACCGGCAGCACGCTGCGGGACAACGGCACGGCCGTGCGTCTCGACGGGTCGTACGCGACCCTCACCGCCAACCGGTTCGTGCGCAACGAGGTCGGGTTCGTCGCCGTCGGCGGCTCGGGCAACGCACGGCTGGCGGACAACGAGCTGCGCCGCAACGGCGACGGGATCCTGTCGGTCCCCGCGGGCAGCGCGCTGGAGGGCAACACCGCGGTGAACAACGAGCGCTGGGGCATCCACGCCCCCGGCGCCGTCGACCTGGGCGGCAACACCGCGCGCGGCAACGGCAACGAGCCGCAGTGCGTCGGCGTCGTGTGCGGGGGCGCCGGCCCGGCGTCCTGACGCGGCGCCGGTGTCAGCGCGCGGCCGGCTCCAGCGCCTGCAGGCGCGGCAGCTCGGCGGCGAACCGCTCGAGCTCGCGCTCGTCGCCCGCGTACACGCCCGACTCCCGCGGCCAGTGCAGGACGACGTCACCGAACCCCATCGCGGCGGCGCGCTCGACACCCTCGACCGCGAGCGCGGCGGACGTCAGCGAGAACCGGGGCGCGCCGTCGAGGCTCAGCCACCGCCCGATCGGCCTGCCCTCGGCGACCTCGTCGAACGTGCCGACCATGCCCGCCAGCCCCTGCCACCAGGCTTCCTGCGCGGCGTCCGCGTCGACGCCGTCGCCGACACCGGTGCCGGGCCCGTAGGTCGCCCAGCCCTGGCCGTACCGCGCGGCGAGCGCCATGGCGCGCGGGCCGTTGGCGGCGACGACGAACGGCGGGCGTGGCCGGGCGATCGTCCCGGGCACCATGCGCGCGGCGTGGGCCTGGTAGAACTCGCCGTCGTGGTCCGTGACCTGCTGCGTCAGCAGCCTGTCGAGGAGCCCGAGGAACTCGGCGAACCGCAGCGTGCGCTCGCCGCGGCTCGGCGCGGGACCCATGACACCGGCGTCCCAGCCCTCTCCCCCGGCCCCGACGCCGAGCACGAACCGGCCGCCGGCCACGTCGTCGAGGCCCATGACGTCCTTGGCGAACGGCACCGGGTGCCGGAAGTTGGGCGACGCGACCCACGTGCCGAGCCCGATGCGCTCGGTGACGGCCGCGGCGGCGGCCAGCAGCGGGACGGTGGCGAACCACGGCTCGTCCGCGAGCTCGCGCCACGCGAGGTGGTCGTACGTCCACGCGTGGTCGAAGCCCAGCTCCTCGGCGCGCCGCCACCGCGTGCGCGCGCTCGCCCACCGCTCCTGCGGGAGCAGCACCACCCCGACCCTCACCATGCCTCGTCACGCTACCCGGACGTGCGCCAGTCATAGCATGCTGTTGGTGCGTGCTATGCCACAGTGACAAGAGGGTCCGGTCGCCCGTACCCTCGGCGGCATGGAGCTGGAGGTCCGGCATCTGCGCACCCTGACGACCGTCGCCTCGCTCGGCAGCATCACCAAGGCCGCGGCCGTCCTCGGCGTCGCACAACCCGCCCTGAGCGCACAGCTGTCCCGCATCGACCGGGCTCTCGGCGGGCCCACGTTCGTCCGCGACCACCGCGGCGTGCGGCCGACGCCCCTGGGCGCCCTCGTGCTCGACCGCGCGCGCACGCTGCTGCCCGCCATGGACGCCCTGCTGCAGGACGCACGACGGGTCGCCTGCGACGACACGGCCACCACGCTGCGGCTCGCGACCGCCGGGTCGGCCCTCACGGCACCGCTGGTGCACCGGCTGTCCTCGGGCGGCGCCCCTCCCCCGACGCTGCGCAGCACCCCCGACCCGGTCCGCGCCGTGGCCGAGCTCGCGGCCGGCGCCCACGACGCGGTGCTGGCGGGCATGTGCGGCGACGCCCTGCCTCCCGCACGCCCCGGCATCGCGTGGCGCCTGGTCGGGACGGACGCCGTGCGCGTCGTCGTGGGCGAGGACCACCCGACCACGGGTGACGTCCCCCTCGCGCAGCTCGCGGCCGAGCACTGGGTCACGGCCGCGGGTGGCAGCTGCTTCGCCGAGTGCTTCCTGCGGGCGTGCGCCCGGGCGGGGTTCGCGCCGCCCACGCCGAGCGAGTGCGATCGTGCGGCAGGCCTGGAGCTCGTCCGCGCCGGCGTCGCGGTGGCGCTGACCGAGCCGTACGGCGACCTCCCGGCCGGGCTGCGCGCGCTGACGCTGCGCGGGACGCCGCTGACGTGGTCGACGTGGCTCGCGACGCACGACGACACCCCCACCGACGTGCGCGCCCGCCTGGGCGCGGCCGCGCGCGACGCGCGACGCGACGAGCTCGCGGCGGCCCGTGCCCGCCGCGCGCGCTCGTCGCCGGACCTGGACCGGAGGGTGAGGCCCGCGGTGTGACTGACGCGGCCCCTAGATTCTGACTGGAGTCGGCGCCTATCGTGACATCACGGTCCCACCGAACGAGAGGCCCCACCATGACTCCCTCCGTCACCCTCCGCCGGCGTGCGGCCGTGCTCGGCGCCACCGCGCTGACGCTGCTGCTGGCACCGTTCGCCACCGGCGGCGCCTCCGCGGCGACACCCGACGCCGACGTACCGGCCGGGATGGTCGAGGCGCTCGAGCGCGACCTGGGCGTCCCGCGCGCCGAGGTCGCCCAGCGCCTGACGTTCCAGAAGGACGCGGCCGCGCGGGTCCGCACGCTGACGCAGGCCCTCGGGTCGACGTACGCGGGCGCGTGGGTGGACCCGGCCGCGGGCACCGTGCACGTCGCGACCACCGCGCCAGCCAAGGTGCGCGGGCCCATGGCGGCGGGGGTGACGACGGTCCACGCGGAGCGCACGCTCACCCAGCTCGAGTCCCTGGGCGCCCGCCTCGACGCGGCGGGGCTGCCCGCGGACGTCGCCACCTGGTACGTGGACGTGCCCTCCAACAAGCTGGTCGTCGAGGCGGTGGGCGGCACCGCGGCCGCGGGCGACCTCGCCCGGGCCGCCGGGCTGCCCGCCGACGCCGTCACGCTCACGACCGGTGAGGCGCCGCAGACCTTCGTCGACGTGATCGGCGGCAACGCGTACTACATCAACGGGCGCACGCGCTGCTCGGTCGGGTTCGCCGTCCAGGGCGGCTTCGTGACCGCGGGCCACTGCGGTGCGGTCGGGGCGTCGACGTCGTCGCCGACGGGCACGTTCCGCGGCTCCTCGTTCCCCGGCAACGACTACGCGTGGGTCCAGGTCGCGGCGGGCAACACCCCGCGCGGCCTGGTGAACAACTACGCGGGCGGCACGGTGCGCGTGACCGGCTCGCAGCAGGCCGCGGTCGGGGCGTACGTGTGCCGCTCGGGCAGCACGACGGGGTGGCGGTGCGGCACCGTGCAGGCCTACAACTCGACCGTCCGGTACTCGCAGGGCAGCGTCTCGGGCCTCATCCGCACCAGCGTGTGCGCCGAGCCCGGGGACTCGGGCGGCTCGCTGGTCGCCGGCACGCAGGCGCAGGGCGTGACGTCCGGCGGCTCGGGCAACTGCCGCTACGGCGGCACGACCTACTTCCAGCCGGTCAACGAGATCCTGCAGGCCTACGGTCTGCAGCTCGTCACCGGCTGACGGTCCCGCGGCGGGCGCCGTGCGCTGCCCGCCGCCGCCCCCCCCCCCCGCCCCCCCC
>NZ_JACSQV010000007.1:38566-97652 GCF_014836445.1 Cellulomonas avistercoris | reverse complement strand
GGGGGGCCGCGGCGACCGGGGGCGCGACACAGGGGGCGTCGCGCCACCCGTCGCACCTCAGGGGTGCAGGCCCTGCTCGCCCGCGTGCGACACGGGCTCGAGCTGGAACGTGCAGTGCTCGACGTCGAAGTGCCCGGACAGGCACGCCCGAAGGTGGTCCAGGACGCGCCCGGTGCCCGCGCGGTCCAGCTCCTCGTCCGCGACGACGACGTGGGCCGACAGCACCGGCACCCCGGACGTGATGGTCCACGCGTGCAGGTCGTGGACGCCCAGGACGCCCGGCACACCGGCCATGTGCTCGCGCACGACGTCGAGGTCGACGCCCACGGGCGTGGCCTCGAGCAGCACGGCGGCGACGTCGCGCAGCAGCAGGACGGCCCGGGGCAGGATGAGGCACGCGATGAGGACCGACGCGATGCCGTCGGCGCGTGCGAACCCGGTCGTGAGCACGACGAGCGCCGCCGCCACGACGGCGACCGACCCGAGCGCGTCGCCCAGCACCTCCAGGTAGGCACCGCGCACGTTGAGCGACTCGTCGCGTCCGCGGTGCAGCAGCGCGAGCCCGACGCCGTTGGCCGCCAGTCCCAGGAGCGCGACGACGAGCATGAGGCGCGGCTCGACCTCGGTGGGCCGCGCGATGCGGCGGACCCCCTCCACGAGGACGAGGACGCCCACCGTCGCCACGACGAGGCCGTTGACCATGGCCGCGAGGATCTCGGCACGCTGCCAGCCGAACGTCCGGCGTGCGGTCGCGGGCAGGGTCGCGAGCATGCTGGCCGCGAGCGCGACGGCCAGCCCCGCCGCGTCCGTGAGCATGTGGCCCGCGTCCGCGAGCAGCGCGAACGAGCCGGACAGGACGCCGCCGACGACCTCGACGGTCATCACGAGGAGGGTCAGGGCCAGCACCCAGGCGAGCCGGCCGCGGTGCCGCGCCGTGGCCGAGCCGTGGTGGCCGTGCGAGTGGCCGCCGGTCACGCGCCCGCCCTCCGCGGCCGCCGGAGCCGTCCATTCATCGCCACACGGCGATGCTAGCTGGCCCCCGGGGTTACGCCCAGCCCAGGGCGTGCAGCCTGTCGTCGTCGATGCCGAAGTGGTGGGCGATCTCGTGGACCACGGTGATCGCGACCTCCTCGACCACCTCCTCGCGGTCCTCGCAGATCGCCAGCGTGGGCAGCCGGTAGACGAAGATGCGGTCCGGCAGCGACCCGGCCGCCCAGAACTCGCCCCGCTCGGTCAGCGGGGTCCCCTCGTACAGCCCGAGCAGGTCCGGCTCGTCCGACGGCGCCTCGTCCTCGACGAGCACGACGACGTTGTCCATCATCGCCGCGAGCTCCTCGGGGATCTCGTCCAGGGCGTCGCGGACCGCGTCCTCGAACTCCTCGCGCGTCATGTCCACCACGGGCACCATCCTGCCCTCGGAACAGCCGCTGACCAGCACGCAGGACATCGCTTTTGGAGTTACGGCCACCAGACCGTATGCTCATCACCGGTCTTCCGACGCCTCGACGTCAGGGGCGGACAACCCGCCCTCATCGTCTAGCGGCCTAGGACCCCGCCCTTTCACGGCGGTAGCACGGGTTCGAATCCCGTTGGGGGTACGAGCAGGACAGCAGCACAGCAAGAAGGCTTTAGGGTGGTCACGGCCACCACGAGGCCCCGTAGCGCAGTTGGTTAGCGCGCCGCCCTGTCACGGCGGAGGTCGCGGGTTCAAGTCCCGTCGGGGTCGCTGCGAGGGACCGGCCGAGAGGCCGGTTCACTCGTTGCGAGGCTCTGTAGCTCAGTTGGTAGAGCGTTCGACTGAAAATCGAAAGGTCACCGGATCGACGCCGGTCGGAGCCACCACAGACGGCCCCGCGGGACGCCCGCCGGGGCCGTCGCCATGTCCGGGCGCTGACCGCGCCGCCGGCCGCCACCCTCGCCCTCGCGGCGTGGCCGCCACGGCAGCGGACGCCTCGCCCGACCGGCCGACCCGGGCCCATCGTCCCGGCCGGGGCGTGCACCTGGGCACCTACGGTGGGAGCACAGCTCCTACCGAACGAGGACACTCCCGTGACCACGACGACCGACCGCCCCCGCCCCCGCATGCTCGACCGGCTCACCGACCCTCTGGCGGAGCGCGCCCGGGACCGGTTCGAGCGGGTGGAGGACAAGATGCGCGCCGCGGTCCAGCACGAGCTGGACGCCGTCGGCGCCAGCATGCGCACCCGCGCCGTCCGCATCCGGCCCTCGGCGATCGCCTTCGGCGCGGCCGCGCTGCTGACCGTGATCGGCATCGCGCTCTTCGCGCTCGCCGCCGTGGTGGGCGTCGCGCACGTCATGCCGCTGTGGCTGTCGGCGCTGCTCGTCGGGGCCGCGCTGGTCCTGCTCGCCGCCGGTGCCGCGGCCTGGGGCCGCGCGATGCTCCCCGTCGGCAACCCGGTCATCCCCGTGCCGCCGAGCACCCACCCCGCCGAGGAGCTCGTCCACCCCTGGGCCGACTGAGCCGTCGACCCCTCCCCCGCTGCGCGTCGCGTCGCGCGGATGCGGCGGTACCTGCAGACTGATGCTCCGGCATCAACCGTCCCTGCAGGTGAGGAAGGTCGTCGAATGGTCACGCACTCCGGATGGGCGAGCGACACGCGTTCCGACGCGCCCGAAGACGCCCGGTCGCTCGGGCGCCTGGTCGGCGACCTGAGCGAGCAGGCCACCCGCCTCGTGCGCGCCGAGATCGCGCTCGCGAAGGGCGAGATGACGGCCAAGGCCCAGCAGATGGGCGTCGGTGCCGGTCTGCTCGCCGGCGCGGGCGTGCTCGCCCTCTACACGCTGAGCGCGTTCATCGCGACGGCGATCATCGGGCTGGCGAACGTCGTGCCCGCGTGGCTCGCGGCGCTGATCGTCTCGGTCGTGCTGCTGCTGGTCACCGCCGTGCTCGCCCTGCTGGGCGTCAGGCACGTCAAGAAGGGGGCGCCACCGGTCCCCGAGCGTGCGATGGAGAACCTGCAGGAGGACGTGGACACCGTCAAGAAGGGGCTGCACCGGTGAGCGACAAGGACACGATCCCGCCCGCGCACGTCGCGGCGCTCGAGGCCGAGGTGACCCTGGCGCGCGAGCAGCTCGCCGCCACCGTCGACGCGCTCGTCGCCGAGGCGGACCCCCGGCGGCAGGTCGAGCGCCTGCAGCAGAAGGGCCGCCGCCTCGTCTTCGACGCCACCGACGACGCCGCGCTGCCCGAGGACCGCGCACGCGCTCGCAAGGTGCTCGTCATCGCCGGCGCGGTCGTGGCCCTGGTGGTCGTGGGCGTCGTGCGGCGGGCGACCCGGCACTGACGGGGGCGGGCGGGCCTGGCGCCTGCGAGGCGCCCTAGGACCCACCGATGCGCCCCTGCGCGCACGACAGCCGCAGACGCGACGACGGCCGCTGCCAGGCTTCCCCGGGTCCCGGGGCCACCGGCAGCGGCCGTCGTACGTGCGGTCCCGCCGCTGCCCCACCGTGGTGGGGCGGCGGAGCCCGGCCGTCGGTGTCACGCGCACTCCCCCGCGGTGCGCGCCGGACCTCCGGGCGGTCGGCTCCGTGGAGCTCAGGACTGCGGGTTGGACCTCGGCTGGGGAACGCCGTTCAGCAGCTCACGGACCTCGGACTCGCGGTAGCGGCGGTGACCGCCGAGCGTGCGGATCGAGGACAGCTTGCCGGACTTGGCCCAGCGGGTGACCGTCTTGGGGTCGACCCGGAACAGGGTCGCCACCTCGGACGGTGTCAGCAGGGCCTCTGCATCGGACGAGTGCGTGGTGGACACTGCGTACCTCCCTTGTCTAGCCGCCCCGACATGCGCCTTCCGGACACGTTGCGCCTCGGGGCTGCGCGGCTTGGTACTGAATCTGACACATCGGGCACTCCAGGACACGTCGGCGACGTGCGCTCTGCCTCCAGACAGGTGACCCAGGGCGGTCGCGACCATCGCCACATCCCTGGGGCAGCGTCGATGCACCTACCCTAAACCCGTCCGAATCGGGACACATCTCCTCGGACGGCTGAGTCGTTGTCGCCTGTTCGTGTGACGTCCGTCGCGCGGCGGATTTCGCCCGCCCGAGGACGCACTCGGGGGCCGACGCCGTGACCAGCGCAGACGCGCCAAGTCGAAGCGCCTCGACGCTGCGACGTGGGTGAACACCTGGACCATGGACGCGCTCCCGCGCCGCGAAGGGTGCCATATTGTGATGTAACTCACATCCCGAGACGGCCGAAAACGGGCATGCGCGGGCCCCGGCCCGCCGTCGCGCGACCCCGGGAGCACCACGGAGTCACGAAGCGCTGCCCCACGGTCACGAAAACGCCGCACCGCCGGCGGACGTGGCGGAGCCCACCCGACGCAGGTGGTCGGAATGGATCGCGACCATGTACCGTTGCCACACGAAGAGACTCAACAGCACCCCGGGGCCGCACGTGTCAGCACGGAGCCGCCCCGCTTCCACGTTAGAGGGGGTCGATGCCATGGGGCGCGGCCGTCAGAAGGCAAAGCAGACGAAGGTCGCCCGGGAGCTGAAGTACTTCAGCCCCGACACGAACTACCGAGCCCTCGAGCAGGAGCTCTCGTCGCGTAGCCGCAACGATGTCGTCACGGACAGCCGCCGCAGCGCGGTGACCACGGACGACGACGACCCGCCCGGCTGGGGCTGGCCCGGTGACGAGGACCGCTGACCACGCGGGGCGGCGATCCTGACCCGGTCGCACGCCGCACCCGCCGCACCCGCGTCCTGACGGAGTCCCCTCGCACGCCGACGACCTGGCGCGAGCGGACGTCGCCCCGGCCTCGACGACGCCGAGGCTCACGGCCCGAGCAGACTTGTCTGCTCGGGCCGTGCCGTGTCGTCAGCCCTGCCGCGTGGTCGGCCGACGCGGCAGCCCGTGGTCAGCCCACGCGGTAGGCGCCGTGCAGGCGCACGGCGCCGCCCTGGACGCCCTTCGTGCCCGCCACGACGCCCGCGGCGGTCGCGTCGTCGTCCCGCTGCTCCCGCACGCTCCCCAGGACCCACGCGGGCATGCCGCGGAGCCCGGCGGCACGCTGCACGTCGTCGACGACGTCGGCCGACACGACGGCGACCATGCCGACCCCGAGGTTGAGCGTGTTCTCCAGGTCCCCCCAGGGGACCGCGCCGAGCCCCTGCACCAGGCTGAAGACGGGCGGCAGCACCCACGAGGCGCGGTCGACGTCGGCCACCAGCCCGGGCGGCAGCACGCGCGCGACGTTGGCCGCGAGGCCACCGCCGGTGACGTGGCTGAAGACGTGGACGCGGTCGGGACCGAACTCCTCGACGAGCGCCAGGCAGTCCGCCGCGTAGACCCGGGTCGGCTCCAGCAGCTCCTCGCCCAGCGTGCGTCCCAGCTCGTCCACGTGGCGCTCCAGGCCCCACCCGGCGACCTGCACCACGCGCCGCACGAGCGAGTACCCGTTGGAGTGCAGCCCGGACGACCCGAGGGCCACCAGGACGTCGCCCGCGCGCACGCGCTCGGGACCCAGCAGCTCGTCCGCCTCGACGACACCCGTCGCAGCACCGGCCACGTCGTACTCGTCGGGCCCCAGCAGGCCGGGGTGCTCGGCGGTCTCCCCGCCGACCAGCGCGGTGCCCGCGGCCGAGCAGGCGGCCGCGATGCCGCGCACCACGTCGGCGATGCGCTCCGGGACGACCTTGCCGCACGCGATGTAGTCCGTCATGAACAGCGGCCGCGCGCCGACCACGACGATGTCGTCGACGACCATCCCGACGAGGTCGAAGCCGATGGTGTCGTGCACGTCCATCGCCTGCGCGATGGCGACCTTGGTGCCCACGCCGTCCGTGGACGTCGCGAGCAGCGGCCGGCGGTAGCGCGTGAGGACCGAGGCGTCGTACAGACCGGCGAAGCCGCCGACGCCACCGAGGACCTGCGGTCCGTGGGTGGCGCGCACGGCGTCCTTCATGAGCTCGACGGCCCGGTCGCCCGCCTCGGTGTCGACGCCCGCGGAGGCGTACGTGACCGGCTGCGTGGCGCTCACGGGTGCTCGAGCGCGGTCGCGCCACCGGTCGCCGGGACGATGCTGAGCAGGCCGTCCTCCGGCTGCCCCAGGGGCAGCTCGTTCTGCTCGAGCAGGTGCTTGCCCAGCTGCTCCGACGGCGGCAGCTCGATCGGGTAGTGGCCGCTGAAGCACGCGGTGCACAGCTGCGACGCGGGCTGCTCGGTGGCGGTGATCATGCCCTCCTCGGACAGGTAGCCCAGCGAGTCGGCGCCCAGGGACCGGGCGATCTCCTCGACCCCCAGGCCGTTGGCGATGAGCTCGGCGCGCGACGCGAAGTCGATGCCGTAGAAGCACGGCCACTTCACGGGCGGCGCGGTGATCCGGATGTGGACCTCGGCAGCCCCCGACTCGCGCAGCATCCGGACCAGCGCCCGCTGCGTGTTGCCGCGCACGATGGTGTCGTCGACGACCACGAGCCGCTTGCCGCGGATGACGTCCTTGAGCGGGTTGAGCTTGAGGCGGATGCCGAGCTGGCGCAGGGTCTGCGACGGCTGGATGAACGTGCGCCCGACGTAGGCGTTCTTCGTCAGTCCCTGGCCGAACGGGATGCCGGACTTCGCGGCGTAGCCCACCGCCGCGGGCGTGCCCGACTCGGGGACCGGGATCACCAGGTCGGCCTCGACGGGGTGCTCGACGGCCAGGCGGCGGCCCATCTCGACGCGGGCCGCGTGGACCGAGCGGCCGTTGATCGTCGTGTCGGGCCGCGCGAGGTACACGTACTCGAAGACGCAGCCGGCGCGGTCGATGGGTGCGAACCGCGTGGACCGCAGCCCCTCGGCGTCGATCGCGATGAACTCGCCCGGCTCGACCTCACGCACGTACGAGGCACCGACGATGTCCAGGGCGGAGGTCTCGGACGCGACGACCCAGCCGCGCTCGAGACGGCCCAGCACGAGCGGGCGCACTCCCTGCGGGTCGCGTGCGGCGTACAGCGTGCGCTCGTCCATGAAGACCAGGCAGAACGCCCCGCGCAGGCGCGGCAGCACCTCGAGCGCCGTCGCCTCGAGCGTGTGGTCGGGGTCGCCCGCGAGCAGGGCCGTGATGAGCGCGGTGTCGGTCGTGTTGCCGCGCGCGAGCTCGCCGCGGCGCTGGCTGCCGTACCGCTCCGCGACGAGGTCGACGAGCTCGGCGGAGTTGGTGAGGTTGCCGTTGTGCCCGAGGGCGACGGTGCCCGCGGCGGTCGCGCCGAGCGTCGGCTGCGCGTTCTCCCACGTCGACCCGCCGGTCGTCGAGTAGCGCGTGTGACCGATGGCGATGTGCCCCTGCAGGGCGTTCAGCGCCGTCTCGTCGAAGACCTGGGAGACCAGCCCCATGTCCTTGTAGACGAGCAGCTGCGAGCCGTTCGACGTCGCGATGCCCGCGGACTCCTGCCCGCGGTGCTGCAACGCGTAGAGGCCGAAGTAGGTGAGCTTCGCCACCTCTTCGCCGGGAGCCCAGACGCCGAAGACGCCGCAGGCATCCTGCGGGCCTTTCTCGCCGGGTAGAAGGTCGTGGTTGAGACGTCCGTCTGCGCGGGGGGCCACGCCACCATGGTGGCACACCGGTGCCGCGACGCGCGCCGCGGGTCCACCGGGCGGTCGCCCGGCGGGGGTCAGTCCTGCGGCGCGGGGCGCCGACGCCGCAGGCTGCGCCGGTCGGCGAGCACCGCGAGCGCGCCCCCGACGAACGCGCCGACGACGGCGCCGGTGAGCGCCAGCACCCAGCGGACGCCGTTCTGGCCGCCGAGGAACGGCAGGATGCCGCCGTCCTGGCTGCTCACGCCGCTGTCGTGCGACGTCGCGAACGCCACCACGAGCGCGACGACGACGCCGACGAGGGCGCCTGCGACCATGAACGCGCCGTAGCGCGGTGCACGCCGCACGCTCGCCGGCACGGCGGCACGTGCGAGCTCGGCCTCGTCGGGGTGGCCGGAGGGCACGTCGTCCGGGCGGGGGTCGTCGGCGGGGCGGGGGTCGTCGGGCACCTGGCGATCCTAGGTCAGCGGGTCCGGGCGGCCTGCAGCGGCAGCAGGTGCGACAGGTCGGCGCGCTCGCCCGACGCGTGCACGCTGCCGGCGGCGACGGCCTCGTCCCAGGTCAGGTCGCCGGCTGCGAGCGCGAGCCACGTCGTGGGGTCCGTCTCGACGACGTTCGGGGGTGTGCCGCGGGTGTGGCGCGGGCCGGCGACGGCCTGCACGGCACCGTCGGGCGGCACCCGGACCTCGACGGCGTTGCCGGGGGCGACGTCGGCGAGCTCCTCCAGCGTGAAGCGCACGGCGGTGCGCCGCACCGGGGTGCCGGCTGCGGCGGGGTCGGCGCGCCACGCCTGCAGCGCGGCGCGGCCGTCGGCGGGATCGGTTCGACGACGCGGGGGCACGCCCCCATCCTCACCCACGGCGCGGCCCCGGACGACCGCCCGCGGGTCAGCCGCCGGTGGTGTCGGGGCCGTCGCGCAGCCACGCCAGCACGGCGCGCACGCGGCGGTTGTCGTCCGTGCCGACGGGCAGGTCGAGCTTGGTGAAGATGCTGTTGATGTGCTTGGCCACGGCCTTCTCGGTGACGACGAGCGCGGCCGCGACGGACGCGTTGCCACGTCCCTGGGCCATCAGCGCGAGCACCTCGCGCTCGCGTGGCGTCAGACGGTCCAGCGGTGACGCCCGCCGCGCCATGATCGCCGCCACGACCTCCGGGTCGAGCACCGTCCCGCCCGCGGCCACGCGGGCCACGGCGTCGACGAAGTCGGCCGGGTCGGACACGCGCTCCTTGAGCAGGTAGCCGATCGCGCCCTCACCACCGGCGAGCAGCTCGCGCGCGTACAGGTGCTCGACGTACTGGCTGAGCACGAGCACCGGGAACCCGGGGCGCCGCGCACGGACCGCGATCGCCGCGCGCAGGCCCTCGTCGGCGAACCCGGGCGGGAGCCGCACGTCGACGACCGCCGCGTCGACGTCCGGCTCCGCGAGGGCGGCCTCGAGCGCGGTGGCGTCCTCGACGGCGGCGACGACGTCGTGCCCGTACGCGGTGAGGAGCCGGACCAGGCCGTCCCTCAGGAGGGCGTGGTCTTCGGCGAGGACCAGGCGCACGGCACCTCCAGGACGATCCGGGTGGGCCCGCCGTGCGGGCTGTCGACGCCCATGGTGCCGTCGAACGCGGACAGGCGGCGCGCGACGCCCCGCAGCCCGGAGCCGGCCCCGGGGTCGGCGCCCCCGACGCCGTCGTCGGCCACGACGACGCGCAGGCTCGCCCCGCCGGCGGTGAGCTCGACGCGCACGTGCGTCGCGGACGCGTGCCGCACCGCGTTGGTGAGCGTCTCGGCGACCGCGAAGTAGAGCGCGGACTCGAGCGCCGCGGGCGGCCGGCCGGGCAGCGCGCTGACGACCGTGACGGGGACGGGCAGGTCGAGCGCGAGCGCCTGGACCGCGGCGGACAGACCCCGGTCGGCGAGGACGGGCGGGTGGATGCCCTGCACGACGTCGCGCAGGTCGGCCAGGGCGCCGGCCGTCGTCCCGCGGGCCTCCTCGAGCAGCGCGCGGGCGGCGTCGGGGTCGCGGTCGAGCAGGTCGGCGACCATGCCGAGCTGCATCCCGACCGACACCAGCCTGGCCTGCGCGCCGTCGTGCAGGTCCCGCTCGACGCGGCGCAGCTCGGCGGCGGCGTGGTCCACGGTGTCGGCACGCGACTCGGCGAGGTCCTGCACGCGGCGCTCCAGCACGGCACCGGGCCCGGGCGCGAGCAGCGCGGCCTCCGCCCGGGCCCGCAGCCGGGCGAGGGCGTCGGCCCACCACCACCACACCGCGGCGAGCACCACGGCCCCGCCGGCCAGGACCACGACCCACGCCGCGGGGATGCGGAGCAGCGGCGGCAGGACGATCGCGTCCACCGCCGCGCCGACCGCCGCCAGCGGCAGGAGCACGACCAGCAGCGTCAGCAGCGCGCCCCCGGTGGTCGCGAAGGCCAGCCACCCGAGCAGGCTCCACGTCTGCCCGGCGCGCAGCCACCGCCACCCGGTCCGGAAGGGCAGGGCGGCGAGCCGCGAGAGCCGTGCGGGGTCGTCGCCTGCGGCCAGGACGCGCCGCGCGTCGGTGCCGAGCAGCAGACCCCAGTCGGGCGGTTCCCCCGGGCCGTCGCCGGGCAGCGCCACGACCGGCACGTCCCGCCCCAGCGTCCGCGCGGCGAGCCGGGCGTGCACGCGGGCGAGGCCCTGCGCCCCCGCCAGCACCACGCAGAGCAGGGGCAGGCCGACGCCCACGACGCTCAGCACCAGCGCGAGCACCGCGGCGACCAGCAGGACCGCGGCGGGGAACCAGAGCAGGGCCAGGCCGACCGACCGACCGGTCGCGGGCCAGGGGGTGCGTCGCATGCGGCCATCCTGGCCGACCACCCGGGGCCCCGTCGGTGGTGCCAGCACCCCTGCTGACCAGGGACCTCGCGCTCCTGACCGCGGTACCCCTGCCGCGCGAGCGTGGTCGGTGCCCGCATCCCTGCTCTCCCGGAGGCCCTCGTGCGCCGCTACCGACCCGCAGTCCCGTCCCCGTCACGGATACCGCAGCGCGCCGCCCGCTGGAGCGCGACCCACCCGTGGTGGGCCATCGGCGGCTGGTTCGTCCTCGTCGTCGCGTGCGCCGCGCTGAGCGTCCTGGTGCCGACGCAGACCATCGAGGACGCGGACGACCGGGTCGGCGGCTCGGGCCGCGCCGCGGCCTGGGTCGACGAGGCGGGCCTGAAGGACCCGGACGCCGAGCTCGTCCTGCTCACCGCGGACGGCGACGACGCGGCGCTCGAGGCCGGTGCGCGCGACGTCGTGGCCGCGCTGGTCGACGTGCCGGGCGTCGCGGGCGTCGGCGACCCCGTCCCCTCCCCCGACGGCTCGGCCGCGCTCGTGACGGTCGAGCTCGAGCCGGCGGTCGACGACGTCACCGCGCTGCAGCGTGCCGTGGCCGACGTGGCCGCGCGTCACCCGGCGCTCACCGTGGACGTCTCGGGCGAGGTGTCGCTCGCGGACGCGATCGACGAGCGCGTCGCGCAGGACCTGACGTCCGCCGAGGCGGTGTCGCTGCCGGTGACGCTGCTGCTCATGGTCCTGGCGTTCGGCGCGCTGGTGGCGGCGGGCATCCCTGTGCTGCTCGCGGTCGCGAGCGTCGCGGCGACCCTGGGCCTGTCGGCGCTCGCCTCGCACGTCGTCCCCGCGGAGCCGACGGTCGCCAGCATGGTGGTCCTCATCGGCATGGCCGTCGGCGTCGACTACTCGCTGTTCTACCTCAAGCGCGAGCGCGAGGAACGGGCCCGCGGCCGCTCGACGCTCGACGCCGTCGAGATCGCCGCGCAGACGTCCGGCCACGCGATCGTCGTGTCCGGTGTCGCCGTCGTGGTGTCGCTCGCCGCGCTGTACCTGCTGCAGCTCGCGACCTTCGACTCCCTCGCGACCGGCGCGGTGATCGTCGTCGCGGTCTCGGTGGTCGGTTCCATCACCGTGCTGCCCGCGCTGCTGGTGACGCTGGGCCGCTGGGTCGACCGGCCGCGCGTGCCGCTGCTGTGGCGCGTCAACCGCCGGATCGGTCCCGGTGGCATCAGCCGACGCGTCCTGGCGCCGGCCGTGCGCCACCCGCTCGTCGCGGTCCTCGTCGCGGGCGGCGTCTGCGTGCTCGCCGCCGCGCCCGCCCTGGGACTGCGCCTGCACGGCGCCGACCTCGCCACGCTCCCGCCGGACCTGCCGGAGGTCGCGACCCTGACGCGCGTGGGCGAGGTGTTCCCGTCGCGCGGCTCGACGCTGGACGTCGTCGTGCGCGGCTCGGCCGACGAGCGGGACGAGGTCGCGGCGGCGCTCGAGGAGCTGGAGCGCACCGCCGTGGCCACGGGCCGGTTCCAGGACCTGGGCGTCCCCGGGCTGGTCGCCGCCGCCGACGGCCGGACGCACGTGCTCACGCTCGCGGTGCCGCTCGAGAGCTCAGACCCGGCGCTCGACGACGTCGTGCGCGACGTGCGCGAGGACCTCGTGCCCGCAGCCGTCGCGGGCCTGGACGTCGAGCACGCCGTGGGCGGCTGGCCCGCGTACGACCTCGACCACACGCAGCGCCAGTCGCAGCGGATGCCGTGGGTGATCGGCGCCGTGCTGCTGCTGACGTGCGTGACGATGGCGGTCTCGTTCCGCAGCACGTCCGTCGCGCTGGTCTCCACCGCCCTGAACCTGCTGTCGGTGGGCGTCGCGTTCGGCGTCCTGCGGCTGGTGTTCCAGGAGGGCTGGTTCGCCGACGCGCTCGGCTTCACGAGCCCGGGCTTCGTCATCGACTGGGTGCCCCTGTTCGTCATGGTGGTCCTCGTGGGCCTGTCGATGGACTACCACGTGTTCGTCCTGAGCCGCGTCCGGGAGCGCGTGCTGCGCGGCGTCGAGCCGCGGGCCGCGGTGCGGGACGGGATCGCCGACTCGGCGGGCGTCATCACCAGCGCGGCGGCGGTCATGGTGTCGGTGTTCGCGATCTTCGCGACCCTGAGCATGCTGGAGCTCAAGATGCTGGGCGTCGCGCTGGCCGTCGCGATCCTCGTCGACGCGACGGTGATCCGGCTGGTCCTGCTGCCGGGGCTGCTGACGCTCCTGGGCGCGCGTGTGTGGCGCCGCAGCCTGCCGTCGGCGGGCGCGTCGGCCGGAGGCGGGGACGACGACCCCTCCCGGACCCTCGAGGCGCCGGTGGGTGCGCGCTAGCCTCCTGCGACCCCCTCGGCAGAACCCGGGAGAGCTATCCGGCAGGTGCCGGATCGCTCTCTCGTCAGGAGGTGGGGCGGGTCAGACGACGCCGAGCGCCAGCATCGCGTCCGCGACCTTGGTGAATCCGGCGATGTTGGCGCCGAGCACGTAGTTGCCCGGGTCGCCGTACTCCTCGGCCGTCTCGGCGCAGTTGTCGTGGATGCGCGCCATGATGCCCGCGAGGCGCTCCTCGGTGTGCTCGAAGGACCAGGCGTCCCGGCTCGCGTTCTGCTGCATCTCCAGCGCCGACGTCGCGACGCCGCCCGCGTTCGCGGCCTTGCCCGGCGCGTACAGGACACCCGCGGACTGCAGCAGCGCCACCGCCCCGGGCGTCGTCGGCATGTTGGCGCCCTCGGCGACGGCCAGCAGGCCGGCGTCGACGAGGCGCTTGGCGTCGTTCTCGTCGAGCTCGTTCTGCGTCGCGCACGGCAGCGCCACCTGGGCGTCCACCTGCCAGACGCGGGCGGACGCGACGTAGTGGGCGCCGCTGCGGCGCGCCGCGTACTCCGCCACGGGCAGCCGCTCGACCTCGCGCACCTGCCGCAGGATCTCGAGGTCGATCCCCGCCTCGTCGACGACGTACCCGAGGGAGTCCGAGCACGCGACGACGTGCGCGCCGAGCGCCTGCGCCTTCTCGATCGCGTGGATCGCGACGTTGCCGGAGCCCGACACGGTCACGCGCATGCCGTCGAACGACAGGCCGCGCGTCGCGAGCATGCGCTCGGCGAACAGCACGGTCCCGTAGCCCGTGGCCTCGGTGCGCACGAGCGAGCCGCCCCACGTCACGCCCTTGCCGGTGATGACCCCGGACTCGTAGCGGTTGGTGATCCGCTTGTACTGGCCGAACAGCCAGCCGATCTCGCGGCCGCCCACGCCGATGTCCCCGGCGGGGACGTCGGTGTACTCGCCGATGTGGCGGTAGAGCTCGGTCATGAAGGACTGGCAGAACCGCATGACCTCGCCGGCCGAGCGGCCGCGCGGGTCGAAGTCGGACCCGCCCTTGCCGCCACCGATGGGCATGCCGGTCAGCGAGTTCTTGAACACCTGCTCGAAGCCCAGGAACTTGACGATCCCGAGGTACACCGACGGGTGGAAGCGCAGGCCGCCCTTGAACGGGCCGAGGGCCGAGTTGAACTCGACGCGGAACCCGCGGTTGATGCGGACCTGGCCCGTGTCGTCGACCCACGGCACACGGAAGATGATCTGCCGCTCGGGCTCGCACAGGCGCTCGAGCACCGCCGCGTCCACGTACTGGGGGTTGCGCTCGAGCACCGGACCGAGACTCTCGAACACCTCGGTGACGGCCTGGTGGAACTCGCGCTCACCGGGGTTGCGAGCGAGCACCTGTTCGAGGACGCGCTCCAGCTGGACCTGCATGGGTCGACTCCGCTCTGCTCAGCGAGGACGGGAAACTGGTCGAGCGTAGGCCTGCCTCCGGGCACGGGTGAGGGACGTCCGACCCGTGGGCAGCGCCGTGAGCGGCCCCGAACCCACGACGAGGCCGCGGACGCTCCCCGTCCGGGGGGCGTCCGCGGCCTCGTCGTGCGGTGCGCTCAGGCGCTGCGCGTCACCACGTGGCGTTGCGCGCGAGCTCCAGGGCCATCGACTGCCACCACGCACCGGCCGACGGGCCGCCGTTGCAGCTGCCGTCCGACTCGCCCGGGAGCTTGATCCACAGCAGCGCGTCGAGCCCGCTGCCGTCGCTCACCTTGGTGGGACGCTCACCGAGCGCACGACCGCTCGGGTTGCACCACTCCGAGCCGGAGGGGCCGTTGCCGTTGCGCGACGTGTCGATGACGAACGTCCTGCCGCCGGTGAGCTGCGAGATCTGCTGGCCGTAGGCCTTGGTCTCGGCCGTCGTCCGGTAGTTCGACACGTTGAGCGAGAAGCCCACGGCGTCGGAGAACCCGATGCGGTTGAGGCGGTTGGCCGCCTCGGCCGGCGAGAGCCACGCCGAGTGCCCGGCGTCGATGTAGACGCGGGCCCCCTTGGCTGTCAGGGACTTCGCGGCGTACTGCAGGAAGCCGACCCGGTCGCCCTGGCCGTCGCAGTCACCGAGCTGGGCGAGCGCGTCGGGCTCGAGCACGACCCAGGGGTTGCCCTGGATGCCCGCCGCCACCGTGTCGATCCAGCGCGCGTACTCGGACTCGCCGACGCCGCCGCCGGAGTGCGAGCCGCAGTCACGACCCGGGATCGCGTAGACGACGAGCAGCGCGGTCTTGCCCGCAGCCTGGGCGGCGCCGGTGATGTCGCGCACCTCCTGCTGCGCGTGCGACGCGTCGTCCCAGTTGCCGACCCAGTAGGCCTGCGGCGTCAGCGCGATCTTCTCGAGCAGCGCCTTGTCGGTGCCGCTCGCGGCCTGCCAGGCGCGGTACGCCTGGTTGGTCGTGTCGATGTGGAAGTCACCGGAGGAGACCGGCGGCGGCGTGACCGTCGGGGTCGGGGTCGGTGTGGGGGTCGGGGTCGGCGTGGGGCTCGGTGTCGGGGTGGGGGTGGGGCTCGGCGTCGGCGTGGGGGTGGGCGTCGCCGACGGGGTGGGCGTCGGCGTGGCCGACGGGGTCGGCGTGGGCGTCGGGGTGGCCGTCGGACCGACGTCACCCGTGCACGTCGTGCCGTTCAGGGTGAAGGACGTGGGTGCGCCGTTGCTGCCGTTCCAGGAGCCGTTGAAGCCGACCTGGAACCGGGCGTCGGTGCCGACCGAGCCGTTCCAGGGCATGTTGGTCACGGTGACCTGGGAGCCGGACGACGCCGCGACGCCGTTCCACAGCTGCTGGATGCCCTGACCGTCGGGGAACGCCCAGCGCAGGTCCCAGGAGGACAGCGGGTCGCCCAGGTTGGTCACGGTGACGCTGGCGCCGAAGCCGCCGGGCCACTGGCTCGTGACGGCGTAGTCGACGCGGCAGCCGGCGGCGGCCTGCGCCATGGTCGACGTCAGCGCGGTCACGCCGGCGGCCACGACCGCGCCGGCGGCGACGGCCGCGACGACCTGGCCTCGTCGGGTGAACGCCCTCGTTGTGCGGGGGGACATGGACTCTCCTCGGATCGGGTCGGCGTGCGGCGCGTCGGGCGACGTGCGCCGGCTGACGCGCCCGGGGGGCGTCGGCGTCGACGCCGTCCCCGAACGACACGTCGATCACACCCGCTCGGGACCCACGATGGCGAGCGGACGGCCGATCCCTAATCGTTTTGACACGAAACGGACACGACGAGGCCGCGGACGCCTCCCCGTCCGGGGGCGTCCGCGGCCTCGTCCTGCCGTGCGCTCAGGCGCTGCGCGTCACCACGTGGCGTTGCGCGCGAGCTCCAGGGCCATCGACTGCCACCACGCACCGGCCGACGGGCCGCCGTTGCAGGTGCCGTCGGACTCGCCCGGCCGCTTGACCCACAGCAGCGCGTCGAGCCCGCTGCCGTCGTTCACCTTGGTGGGCCGGTCGCCGAGCGCGCGTCCGCTGGGGTTGCACCACTCGCTGCCCGTGGCGCCGTTGCCGTTGCGCGACGTGTCGATGACGAACTTCTTGCCGCCCGTCAGCTGGGAGATCTGCTGGCCGTAGGCCTTGGCCTCCGCGGTCGTCCGGTAGTTCGACACGTTGAGCGAGAAGCCCACGGCGTCGGAGAACCCGATGCGGTTGAGGCGGTTGGCCGCCTCGCTCGCGGAGAGCCACGCGGAGTTGCCGGCGTCGATGTAGACACGGGCCCCCTTGGCCGTCAGCGACTTGGCGGCGTACTGCAGGAAGCCGACGCGGTCACCCTGGCCGTTGCAGTCACCGAGCTGGGCGAGCGCGTCGGGCTCGAGGATCACCCAGGGGTTGCCCTGGATGCCCGCGGCGACGGTGTCGATCCAGCGCGCGTACTCCGACGTCGAGACGCCACCACCCGAGTAGGAGCCGCAGTCGCGGCCGGGGATCGCGTAGACGACGATCTGCGCGGTCTTGCCGGCGGCGCGAGCGCGACCGGTGTAGTCACGCACCTGCTCCTGCGTCGCGCTGGCCGTGGCCCAGTCACCGATCCACAGCGCCTGCGGCGTCAGCGCGATCTTCGCCAGGAGGTTCTTGTCGTTGCCGGACGCCGCCTGCCACGCGGCGTACGCGGACGTGGTGGGGTCGACGTAGAAGTCGCTGCTGCTCACGGGCGGCTGCGACTGCGTGGGCTGGGGGGTCGGCGTCTGCGTCGGGCGCGGCGTCTGGGTCGGCGTCTGCGTCGGGCGCGGTGTGGCCGACGGCGTCGACGTGGGCTGCTGCGTCGGGCCGGAGACCCCGCCCGTGCACGTCGTGCCGTTGAGCGTGAAGGACGTGGGTGCGCCGTTGCTGCCGCTCCAGGAGCCGTTGAAGCCGACCTGGATGGTGCCGTTGGTCCCGACCGAGCCGTTCCACGGCGAGTTGGTCACGGTGACCTGCGAGCCGCTCGTCGACACCTGGCCGTTCCAGAGCGACTGGATCGTCTGGCCGTTCGGGAACGACCAGCGCAGGTCCCACGACGACAGCGGGTCGCCCAGGTTGGTGACGGTGACCGTGCCGCCGAAGCCGCCGGGCCACTGGCTGCTGATCGCGTAGTCGGCACGGCAGCCGGCCGCGGCGCTCGCCGCGGTGGACGTGAGCGCGGTGACGCCGGCGGCGACGACCGCTCCTGCGGCGAGGGCCGCGACGAGCTTGCGGCCGGCGGCGGGGGCCGCCTTCGTGCGGGGGGGCATGGACTCTCCTCGGATCGGGTCGGCCAGCGGCGCGTCGGGGCGACGGGCGTCGGGCCGACGCGCCCGGGGAGGGTCGCCAGCGACACCTCTCCCGAACGACTGCACGATCACACCCGAGCACGGCGCGTCCTGGCGAGCCGAGGGCCGGTGCCTAATCCTTTTTGTGACGATACAGAGGCGCCCTCACCTCTCGGACGAGGCGTGGCCGGGGTCGTCGCCGCCCCGTGGCCTCACCCGCGAGACGCGCCCTGGCTCCGCTGCTGCCGGTGGTACTCACGCGTGACGCGCCGCCACCGCGCCCGCTCCTCCGCGGCCAGGCGTGCGTCCGTGCGCCGGGCCGCGAACTGCGCCTCGCGCTGCAGCTTGCGCCAGCTCGCCAGGCGACGCTCCGGCAGCTCGCCGCTCGCCAGGGCCTCCTGCACGGCGCACCCCGGCTCGGTCACGTGCGCGCAGTCGGTGAACCGGCAGCGTGCGGCGAGCGCGGCCACGTCGGCGAAGGTCGCGTCCAGCGCCTCCGGCGCGGCGACGAGCCCCACGCCCCGGACCCCCGGGGTGTCCACGAGGACGGCCCCGTCCGCCAGCGGCACGAGCTCGCGGTGCGTCGTGGTGTGCCGCCCGCGACCGTCGGCCCGCAACCCGCTCGTGGCCATGACCTCGCGGCCTGCCAGCGCGTTGACCAGGCTCGACTTGCCGGCACCCGACGGACCCACCGCGACGAGCGCGACGCCCGGCGCCAGCAGGGCGCGCACCGGCTCGAGACCCGTGCCCTCGACGACGCTCACGACGTGCACGTCGACGCCGATCGCCACCGCCGCGACCTCCGCGGCCATGCCCTCGGGATCGGGCACGAGGTCGGCCTTGGTCAGCACGACGACGGGCCGCGCACCCGAGCGCCACGCGAGCGTCAGCAGCCGCTCGACGCGCCCCAGGTCGGGGTCGGGGTCCAGGTGCTCGACGACGAGCACGAGGTCGACGTTCGCCGCGACCGGCTGCTCGAGCGACGTGCGTCCTGCCGAGTCCCGCACGACCGCGGTGCGCCGCGGGTGCAGCTCGGTCGCGCGCCATGACGCGTCCGCGTCACCACCCCGGTCCACGTCCACGACGTCACCGACCGTCGGCGGCACGCGCGTGCCGTCCGGCAGCGGCAGCAGGCCGTCGCGCGGCAGGTCCGCCCGGTGCACGACGGCACCCAGGTCGTCGTCCGGGACGACGAGCAGGGCACCCCGGTCCGCACGCACGACGCGGGCGCGCAGCGGCGCACCGTCGTCGACGGCGGGGTGCGCGGCAGACTGGGTCACGCTGCCGACGGTAGGCCGGGGGCACGACGGGCCGCGACGGAATTCCGCCCGCAGGGGCGCACGCGGCCTCAGCCCGCGACGTACTCCGCGCCGCCCGAGACGCCGAACGCCTCCTCGAGCGAGCCGATGCCGTTCTGGTGCAGGTGGGCGGTCAGCTCACGGCCGACCCACCGCAGGTGCCAGCCCTCCGGCGAGTACCCCGTCACGCCGGTGTTCTGCTCGGTGTACCGCACGACGAACCCGAACTCCCACGCGTGCTCGGACAGCCACGCGCCCTCGGCCGTGCGCGTGAAGCACGTCTGCAGGTTGCAGGACGGGTCCGAGCCCGAGTCGATGTCGACCGCCAGGCCGGTCTGGTGCTCCGAGAACCCGGGACGGGCCGAGTAGCGCTCGGCGTGCGCGAACCCGCGCCGCGCCTCGATCGCCGCGCGCGCGTCCGTCTGCTCCGCGTACGAGCGGTACCCGCTGCGCACGACGAGCCGGGCTCCCTGCCCCCCGGCCGCCTCGACCATCGCCCGCAGGTCCGGCTCGACCGCCGCGCGCACGCGCACACCGTCGACGTCGACGAGGTCCGGGGGCTCGTGGTCGCGCGCGACGGGATGCTGCTTGTTGACGATCACCCACGGGCTGCCGGGGTCGCTCGTGGAGTGCTGCGCGAGGTCGAACGTGGGTGCGGCGGACGGCGTGGGCCGCGGCGCCACCGACGGCACGACGATCGCCTGGTCCCACGGCACCTCCTCGGCCAGCCCCTGGATGGCGGTGGTCTGCCCGCCCCACAGCACGGACCACAGTCCGGACGCGACACCGCCGATGCCGACGAGGGCGGCGACCGCCATGACGACGAGCGCGACGCTGCGCCAGGGGCGAGTCCTCATGCGAGCGATGGTAGGTGCGAACCGGACGAATCGGTCACACGGCCACGAACGTCACCCGACGGTGTGCCACCGAGACCTCGTCCAGCCGAACGTCGAGGCTGCCGCCCAGCGCGAGCGCCCCGTCCGACGTCACGGGCGCCACCACGGCAGGATCGCGCAGCTGCAGCGCACCGCGCACCCGCCCGTCGCGCGGCTCGTCGGCGTCGACCACGACCCCCGTGAACGTCTCCCCGACGCGGGGCGCGAGCACGACCGCCTCGACGAGGTCGAGCGCACCGCGGTCGAACGCCGACACGCGACGGCCGGTCCGGGCCATGGTCCCCGGCAGCTCCGGCAGCGCGGCGAGCACCCACGCGGGCACCTCACGCCCGGCGACCGCGGCGAGGCAGACCTCGGTGCCGTAGCGGTCGACCAGCCGGCGCAGCGGCGCGGTGACGTGCGCGTACGGCGCGCGGATCGCCGCGTGCTCGGCGTCGTGGCCCGCCGGCGCCGGTGCCCCGTCGGTGCCGAAGGCCCGGTAGCCGGCGCCGCGGAACAGCGTGGTCGCCTCGCGCAGGAACGCCGCGTGCGGGCCGACGTGCGAGTCGAGCCGCGCGAGCAGGTCCGGGTAGGGCAGCGCGTCGGGCCAGTCGATGCCCAGCGCCGCCGCCGTGCGCCGCAGGCGGGCGACGTCCTTGCGGTCCGCCGGCGGCAGGGTGCGCACGACCCCCGCGCCCGCGTCGAGCATGAGCCGCGCCGCGACGATGCCCGTCAGCAGCGAGATCTGGGCGTTCCACCCCTCGACGGGCAGGGTCGCGCGGAACCGCAGGCCGAAGGTGCCGTCGGCGGTCCGCACGACCTCCTGCTCCGGGACGTCGAGGGACGCACCGCCGCGCTCGCGCTCGCGCGCCTCGCGCAGGACCCCGACGTCGGCCAGGCCGCGCAGCAGGTCGTCGGCGGTGCCCGCGTCGAGGCGCTCCTGGACCTCCTCGTAGGACAGCTGGGCCCGGCTGCGGACGAGCGCACGCTCGACGTGCACGTCGACCGGCTCGCCGTCGGCGTCGAGGTCGATCGACCACAGCACGGCGGGGCGCACCTGGTCGGCGAGCAGGCTCGCGGCACCCTCGGAGAGCACCGTCGGGTGCAGCGGCACGCGGCCGTCGGGGCTGTAGCAGGTCATGCCGCGACGGTGGGTCTCGCCGTCGAGGGCGCCGCCCGGCACGACGAACGCGGCGACGTCGGCGATCGCGTACCGCACGCGCCACCCGTTGCCGCGGCGCTCGACGTGCACGGCCTGGTCGAGGTCGGTCGATCCCGGGGGGTCGATCGTCACGAACGGCACGTCGGTGCGGTCCGCGCGCTCGCCCGGCGCGTGCGGCGCGTGGGGAGCGCGCTGTGCAGCAGAGCCTGCCTCGGCCAGGGCGTCAGGCGGGTACGTGACGGGCAGCTCGACCTCGGCGCGCAGGGCGTCGAGGCCGGCGGCCACCGCACGCGACGTCGCGTCGTCGGAGGGGGCGGGGAGACGGACGGGGCGGCCGGGCACGGCTCGACTGTAGGCGCCGCGAGGTCGACGCACGCGCCGGTCCGCACGGTCCGCACCCGCCGGCGCGCGGTCGCGCGTCTCACCTGGCAAGAAAGCAGACCGCTCTTATCCCCTTTTGGGGACCGCGCGCCTAGCCTGCCGAAAGACGCACGCACCGACCCGGGCACGCCCGGACGCGACGGGAGACACGCACGTGACCACCATCGAGACGCGGCCCCTGCCGCGGACGGGCGCCCGGGGCGCGACCCCCCTGCGGCCGGCCTCGCTGCGCACGTGGCACGAGCCGGCCGGTGCAGCCGTGCGCGGCACCGTCGTCCTGCTCGTCGGCCGCGGCGAGACCGCCGAGGTGTACGAGCGGTTCGGCCGCCGGCTCGCCGCCGACGCCTACCGCGTCGTCGCGGTCGGCGAGGACCACCCCACGCCGCACGCGGTGGCCGAGCTGCTCGCGCCGCTGCCCGCACCGCACGTCGTCGTCGGCACCGACGTCGGCGCGCTGGCCGCCGTCCGGGTCGCCCGCGCGGGGCACGTGGACGGCGTGGTCCTGGCCGGGCTGCCGACATCGGCCGGCGTGCAGGGCCTGACGTGGCAGGCCGAGCTCGACGCGCGCACCGCCTGCACGTCCCACCAGCGGGTGCTGGGCCAGGCCGCGCGCAGCAGCCTCTTCGCCGACGTCACCGCGATCGTCGCGCTCGACCTCACCCGCCCGGACGACGCGCCGCTCGACGTGCCGGTCCTCGCGCTGCACGGCGCCGCCGACCGGATCAGCCCGGCCGAGCAGGCGGTCGCGGCGTACCGCACGCTCGGCGCCCGGCACGTCGCGCTCGTCGCCGACGGTCGCCACGACGTCCTCAACGACGTCGCGCACCGCAGCGTCGCGGCCACGGTCGTGCAGTTCCTCGAGCGCGTCCGCCAGGGCCGCGACCTCCCCGTGCTCGTGGACGACGTCGCCGCGCCCCAGCCGGTGGGGCACGCATGACGCACCCCGCCGCCACCCTGCCCGGCGCCCGCCGATGTCCGGGCCCGCGTCACGTCCACGCCCCCGCCCGACCGGCGGCCGCGTGGCGTCCCGCGCGTCCCCGAGCCGTCCGCCGGACCGGTCCGGCACGCGCTCCCCCGCCCGACCGTCCGCACCCCGCACAGGAGAACCGCCATGACCCGACCCGACCCCGCCCGCGTCGTCGCCCTCGTGGGCAACCCGCGCGCCGGCTCGCGCACCCTGGGCGCCGCCGCGTCCCTCGCCGGGACGCTCGCCACCCACCTCGACGCGGCCGAGCCCGTCCTGGTCGACCTCGCGACGCTCGCACCCGCGCTGCACGTGCAGCCCCGGACCGCCGACCTCGACGCCGCGCTCGCGGCGGTCGCCGGTGCCGACCTGCTCGTCGTCGCGACGCCCGTCCACAAGGCGTCCTTCACCGGTCTGCTCAAGTCGTTCCTCGACCTGTACGGACCCGACGGCCTCGCCGGCGTGACGGCCGTGCCCCTGGTCGTCTCGGCCACGCCCGCGCACGCGCTGGTCGGCGAGGTGCACCTGCGGCCCGTCCTCGTGGAGCTCGGTGCGACCGTGCCCACGCGCGCGCTCAGCGTCGTGGACACCGACCTGCTGGACGTCGGCCCCGCGGTCGACCGCTGGTGGGTGCGTGCCGAACGCCCGCTGCGCCGCGCCGTCGGCTCGTCCGCGCACGCCGGCGACCTCGTGGAGGTGGCCCGATGAGCACGAGCACCCACGACCTGCACGCCCTGGAGCGCGCCCTGGCCGACCACGACGAGCCCGCCCTGTCCCCCGACGCGTACAAGCAGGTGTTCCGGCGTCACGCCGCGGGCGTCGCGGTCGTCGCCCTGCGCGACGAGGACCGGCTCGTCGGGTTCACCGCCACGTCCGTCATCTCGGTCTCGGCCGTCCCGCCGCTGCTGGCCTTCTCGCTCGCGTCCGGGTCCTCGTCGTGGCCCGCGCTGTCACGCGCGGCGACCCTCACGGTCTCGTTCCTCGCCGCCGGCCAGGAGGACGTCTCGACGCGCTTCGCGACCTCTGGCATCGACCGCTTCGCCGCGGGCGGCTGGACCGCGCTGCCGACCGGGGAGCCCGTGATCGACGGCGCGCAGGCCTGGGTGCGCGGCCGCATCGTGCAGCGCACCCCGGTCGGGGACAGCTACCTCGTCTCGGTCCGCGCGCTCGCGCACGGCGTGGCGGACGTCGACCCGCTGATCTACCGCGACCGCGTCTACCACCGCCTGGTCACCCCGACCCCCTGACGCGAGGGCTGGATCGCTCTCCCACGCGAGAGAGCGATCCAGCCAGCCCGCACTCCGCCGCGAGAGAGCAATCCAGCCCGCACTCCGGCGGCGAGAGAGCGATCCAGCCCCTCCCCCGCGGCCAGAGCGGGGCGTCAGCCGAACAGGCGCGGGAGCGTCGCCTCCCACACCTCGCGCGCCTCGGTCAGAGGCAGCGTGAACAGGCCGCGCACCTCGACCGCCGCGGCGTGCGTGTGGTCCTCGTCGTCAGCGGGCGTGCCGGCGCCGGGCGTGCACGTCTCGGCCGTCTCGCCCAGGCGCAGCGCCGGGACGCCGCGCGCGGTGCACAGGTCGTGCAGCCGGACCTCCTCCGAGCGCGGCACCGCGACGATCGCGCGGGCCTGCGACTCGGAGAACAGCGCCTCGAAGGGCGTCACGCCGTCGCGCTCGCACAGCGCGTCGAGGCTCACCTGCACGCCGACGCCGTACCGCAGGCTCGACTCGACGAGCGCGAGCGCGAGGCCGCCCTCGGACAGGTCGTGCGCGGCGTCGACGAGCTCGTCGCGCGCGGCGGCGATGAGCACCTGCGCGAGGCGGCGCTCGGCGTCGAGGTCGACACGCGGCGGCACACCGCCCAGGTGGTCGTGCGCGACGTCGGCCCACGCGGACCCGTCGAGCTCGGCGCGCGTCGTCCCCAGCAGGTAGACGGCCTGGCCGGGCGCGGTCCAGCCGGACGGCACGGCCTCGGCCACGTCGTCGAGCACGCCCAGGACGCCGACGACCGGTGTCGGGTGGATCGCGGAGTCGATCTGGCCGGGCTCGCCCGTGCCGTTGTACAGCGACACGTTGCCGCCGGTCACGGGCACCTCGAGCGTCTGGCACGCGTCGGCCAGACCTCGGATGGCCTCGACCAGCTGCCACATGGTGTCGGGGTGCTCGGGGCTGCCGAAGTTGAGGCAGTCCGTCACGGCCAGGGGCCGCGCGCCGACGGTGGCGACGTTGCGGTACGCCTCGGCGAGCGCGAGCTGCGCACCCGTGTAGGGGTCGAGCTTGGTGTAGCGGCCGTTCGCGTCGGTCGCGAGGGCCACGCCCAGGCCCGTCGTCTCGTCGACGCGCACGACGCCCGAGTCGTCCGGCTGCGCGAGCGCGGTGTTGCCCTGGACGAAGCGGTCGTACTGGTCGGTGACCCACGCGGGCGAGGCGAGGTTCGGCGAGGCCAGCAGCTGCAGCAGCGTGGCACGCAGGTCGTCGCCACCCGCGGGCCGCACGTAGCGTGCGGCGCCCTCGGGCGTGCTGACCGAGTCCGCGACCAGGGCGTCCTGCCAGGCGGGGCGCGCGTACGGGCGGTCGTACACCGGGCCGTCGTGCGCGACCGTCTTGGGGTCGACATCGACGATGCGCTGGCCGAAGTGGTCGATGGTCAGGCGCCCGGTGCCGGTGACCTCGCCGATGACGGCGGTCTCGACGTCCCACTTGCCCGTGATCGCGAGGAACTCGTCGAGCTTCTCGGGGGTGACGACGGCCATCATGCGCTCCTGCGACTCCGACATGAGGATCTCGCCGGCCGTCAGGGTGGGGTCGCGCAGCAGGACGTTCTCGAGGTCGACGTGCATGCCGCCGTCCCCGTTGGACGCGAGCTCGCTCGTGGCGCAGGAGATGCCCGCGGCACCCAGGTCCTGGATGCCCTCGACGACGCGCGCGGCGTACAGCTCGAGGCAGCACTCGATGAGCACCTTCTCCATGAACGGGTCGCCGACCTGCACGCTCGGGCGCTTCGACGGCTTGGTGTCGTCGAATGTCTCGGACGCGAGGATCGACGCCCCGCCGATGCCGTCGCCACCGGTGCGCGCACCGAACAGCACGACCTTGTTGCCGACGCCCGACGCGTTGGCCAGGTGGATGTCCTCGTGCCGCAGCACGCCCAGGCACAGCGCGTTGACCAGCGGGTTGCCCTGGTAGGAGGCGTCGAACACGAGCTCGCCGCCGATGTTCGGCAGCCCGAGCGAGTTGCCGTACCCGCCGACACCGGCGACGACGCCGTGCACGACGCGCGCGGTGTCGGGGTGCGCGGGATCGCCGAACCGCAGCTGGTCCATGACGGCCACCGGGCGCGCGCCCATCGAGATGATGTCGCGCACGATGCCGCCGACGCCCGTCGCGGCGCCCTGGTAGGGCTCGACGTACGACGGGTGGTTGTGCGACTCGACCTTGAAGGTCACGGCCCAGCCGTCACCGATGTCGACGACGCCCGCGTTCTCGCCGATGCCCACCAGCAGGTGCTCGCGCATCGCGGGCGTGGCCTTCTCCCCGAACTGGCGCAGGTGGGTCTTCGAGGACTTGTACGAGCAGTGCTCGGACCACATCACCGAGTACATCGCGAGCTCGGCGGCCGTGGGGCGGCGGTCGAGGATGTCGCGGATGCGCTGGTACTCGTCGGCCTTGAGGCCGAGCTCGGCATAGGGCTGGTCGAGGTCGGGCGTCTCCGCGGCGTGCTCGACGGTGTCGGACGTGTGCGGGGCGGACGGGACGTCGGGGCGCGCAGGTGCGGTGGTCATCGGTTCCCTCGATGGAGGCCGGGTCCTGAAGGGGGCGCTCGCCCGCGCAGGTTCCCGCGCCGCAGGTCGGCAGACGCCTCAGGGTACCGGCGCACGGGCATCACCCGGGGCGGGTGTCCACCACCCGTCCGACGGCGAGCCGCCCGGGTGAAATCGGGCGCGACGTCCCCTCGTCGGCCGCACGGACGGACCCCGGGAGGGGGACGGCACCGGACTCTCATGCCCTTCTCACCCGCTTCGTCCCTTCTGCCCGATAACCTCCGACCTGCCAGGTCAGCGGGGGTGGTGAAGGGCCCGACCCCGCTGGTCGGGCCCTTCACCACCCCTTCCCCGAATGTCGAGGTCAGATGTCCGCGCGCCGCACGTCCGTGCTCACCGCCGCCACCGCCGCGGTCCTCACCACGCTCACGCTCGTGGGTGCGGCGACGGCCGCGAGCGCCGGGTCGGACGCACCGACGCCGTACCTGGTCACGCGAGCCGGCGTCGAGCTGCCCGCGGGGGCGTCGTTCCCGGTGCACGGGCACGTCAACGTCGTCTTCACCTCGGCGCTCGGGACCGCGTCGCGCAACGTCCACATCGAGGGGCCGGGCACGCGGTTCGGCGACCTCGCCGGCACGTCGGCGCTCACGTGGGAGCGCGCCGGTCTGCCGCCGGACGCGTGCGTCACGTGGGTGCAGGTCGGTGGGTACGACGAGCACTTCGGCGAGGGCGGCCAGGCGCCGGTCTGCCGCACGGACACCCCCGCGCCGGTCGCGCCGCCGACGGGGCCGACGCCTGTCGACGCCCCGCCCGCGGCACCCGCGACGCCCGCGACGACGCCACCGCCCGCTCCCGCCGCGTCGCCCACGGCCGACGCGCAGGCCCCGGCTCCGGCGCCCCCCGCGGCGGAGCCTGCCGCCCCGGTCGCCGGCCCCGAGACCGCCGCCGCGCCCGCACCTGCCGCGGCACCCACCGCGACCGAGCGCGCCGAGGTGCTCGCGGCCGGCGCACCCACGCCGAGCCCGACGCCGACCGCGCTCGCCGCCACCGCCGAGCGCTCCGAGGTCCTCGCGGCGACGGGCGCCCGCACGGGTGCGCTGCTGGGCGGTGCGGTCCTGGCGCTGGCCCTGGGCAGCGCCCTCGTCGTGTGGCGCCGCCGCCGCGCCACCCCCTGACCACCCGCCGCCCGGTGGACGGCCGGGCGGAAGGGAGCGTGAAGCGTTGCTGCCGTACTCCGGCAGCAACGCTTCTCGCTTTCCGGGTGCGGACCGCCGACCGCGTCAGGCGTCGTCGTCGGTGGGGTTGCAGCGGGTCATGAGCAGGGTCGTCGTGCTCACCTCGGGGC
The DNA here is from genome assembly GCF_014836445.1 of Cellulomonas avistercoris. GTDB lineage: Bacteria > Actinomycetota > Actinomycetes > Actinomycetales > Cellulomonadaceae > Cellulomonas > Cellulomonas avistercoris. The sequence goes on along the minus strand of NZ_JACSQV010000007.1, from coordinate 70,417 downwards.
GCCACGGCTCGAGGTTCCACGACGCCTTGTCGCGTGCGCCGAGCACATGGCACCAGAGCTGGGCCTGCATGGACGGGGATGCGGCCTCGGGCTCCGCGAGCGCGAGCTGGGACACGAGCGCCTGCTGCGCGGCGAGGCTCCCGCCGCGCACCCAGTCCGCCGGGACCACCAGGAGCGACCGTCCGCCGTCGGCGTCACCCCACGTGGCGGACGACACCGCCGCGGTCCCGACGACGAACGAGGCGGAGGTGCTCGCGGCCTCGAGCGCCAGCACGTCACCCTGCGAGCGCCAGGCTCCCGGTGCGCCGTCGTCGCCGACGGGCGCGGTGAGGGCCGCGACGACCGTGCCGGCCGCGTCCTGGAGCGTCACCGAGCCGTCGCTCTGGAGACCGGCCTGCCCTCCCTCCGGCGGCGCGATCCAGGCGAGGGTGCCGGCGCGGCCCGTCACGGTGGTGAGGGTCGTGCCGTCCGTCGCGTCCTGGACCTGCACGGTGCCGCCGTCGGCCGGGAGCAGCGCACCGGAGGCGCGGCCGGCGGGTGGGGCGTCGGCGAGCGGGGTCCCCGCGTCGCGCACCTGCCCGCTCGCGGGCACGGGGAGGGCGCTCGGCGTCTCCGCTCCGGGGCTCACGGGCGCCGCCGACGTCGGGGCCGGGGCGGGCGCGTCACCGGGGGGCGCGCAGCCGGCCGCGAGCACCACGAGGCCCGTCACGACCCCGCACCACGTCACCCGCCGGCCCACGGCGCGACGGTAGCCGCCCGAGAGGTCTCACGAGGACGCCTTCGGGCGACACCCATGGACATCACCCCGGCCAGGTGGGAGATTGCCCGCACCCGACGAAGGGACGCCCCATGCCCGGCACCGAACCCCGCGACCGGCCCCCGGTCGAGCCCGCCGTGGACTTCCGGCACCTTCCCGAGCCGATCGCGCTCGCCGACACCGTCCCCGGCCAGGACGTGAGCCCCGTCCCGGACCCTGACGGCGGCCGCGACCCGAACCACGAGTGGATGCTGCGCCACGGCTGAGACCGCACGACCGGCACGCTGCCGCCGCACCGCTCGCCGCGGTCGTCCCGCTCGCCGCCGCCCGACCCGCGTGGTGTGCTGCACGCGTGGACGGCTTCACGCGTAACGGCCTGCGGTTCGACGTGCGCGACGCCGGACCGGCGGCCGGACCGGCGGCGGTGCTGCTGCACGGGTTCCCGCAGGACGGGTCGGCGTACGACGCCGTGGTCCCGCTGCTGACGCAAGCGGGCGTGCGGGTGCTGGTCCCCGACCAGCGCGGGTACAGCCCGGGCGCCCGCCCGCCCGGTCGACGCGCGTACGCGGTGCCGGAGCTCGTCGACGACGTCGTCGCGCTCCTCGACGCCGCCGGTGTCGACGAGGCGCACGTGGTGGGGCACGACTGGGGTGGCGCCGTCGCCTGGGCCGTCGCCGCGCGCCGCCCGCGCCGTGTCGCGTCGCTCACCGTGCTGGGCACGCCGCACCCCGCGGCGATGCGCGCGGGTCTGCTGCGGGGGCAGGCCCTGCGCTCCTGGTACGTCGGCGCGTTCCAGGTGCCGGGGCTGCCCGAGCGCGCGCTGCTCGCGGACGGTGGCGCCCGCCTGCGCGACGCCCTGGTCCGCTCGGGCCTGGCGCCGCACCGCGCCGCGCAGTACGCCGCCCGCATGTCGGAGCCCGGCGCGCTCACGGCGGCCCTCGCCTGGTACCGCGCGCTGGGCGTCCCGCGCTCCGGCAGCACGGGACGCGTGCGCGTCCCGACGACGTACGTGTCGGCCCGTCGCGACCCGTTCTTCGCGCCCGCGTCGGTCGAGGCGACGGCGCACCACGTCGACGCGGCGTTCACGCGCGTCGACCTCGACGCCGACCACTGGCTGCCCGAGCACCGACCCGCCGACGTCGCCGCCGCGGTCCTCGGTCAGGTGCGTGCGTGAGGCTCTGGTCCCTGCACCCCTCGCTGCTCGACCGCCAGGGCCTGACGGCGTGCTGGCGTGAGGGGCTCCTCGCGCAGGCGGTGCTCGCGGGCCGGACTCGCGGCTACACGCAGCATCCCCAGCTCGTGCGGTTCCGCCGTCAGCCGGACCCGCTCGTGGCCGTCGCGGCGTACCTGCACGCCGTCGCGGACGAGGCCACCGCGCGCGGCTACCGGTTCGACACCACGCGCGTCGACGTCCCGGAGGGTGAGCGGACGCGCACCGCGCCCCAGGTTCCGGTGACCGACGGGCAGCTCGCCCTCGAGTGGCGGCACCTGCTGGACAAGCTCGCGGTCCGCTCCCCCGAGCGGTACGCGGTCGTCGAGCAGTCCGGCGGGCCGGTGCCGCACCCGCTGTTCGTCGTCGTGCCGGGTGGCGTCGAGGAGTGGGAGCGGGCCACCTGATCCTGGGGCCGACGTAGCGCCGGCGCCCGACGCACGGCACCCTCGGAGGGCGACACCCGCACCTCGACACCTGAAGGGCACTCTCGATGACGACCATGACCTTCCTCGGGCACTCGTGCGTCCGCCTCGACCGCGACGGGCAGTCCCTCGTGATCGACCCGGGGGGCTTCAGCGCACCCGACGCGCTCGACGGCGCGACGGGCGTGCTCGTCACGCACGAGCACGCCGACCACGTCGACCCGGGGGCGCTGCAGGCCGCCCTGGCGACCGTTCCGGGTCTGGAGGTGTGGGGGCCGGCGGCGGTGGTCGATCTCCTCACGGCGGCCGGCGTCGACGCGGCCAGGCTGCACGCCGTCGCCCCGGGGGACACGGCCGACGTCGTCGGGTTCTCGGTGACGGCGCTCGGCGGGCAGCACGCCGTCATCCACCCCGACATCCCGCGCATCCACAACCTCGCCTACCTGGTCGACGGGACCCTGCTGCACCCGGGCGACTCGTTCACCCCCGCCCCGGCCGACGCGACCGTCGAGGTGCTGCTGCTGCCCGCCGCCGCGCCGTGGCTGAAGATCTCCGAGGCCGTCGACTACGCCCGCTCGGTGGGTGCGAGCACGGTCGTGCCCATCCACACCGGGATCTACAACGACAACGGCATCGGGTTGGTCGACCGGGTCCTCGGCGGACTCGTCGGCGAGGGGTACCGGCGGCTGGCGCCCGGGGAGACGCTCGACGTCAGCGGCGGCTGAGCGGCGGGCGTCCTCGCCGGCAGGGGTCAGGACGGGGCAGCGTCACCCTGCTGCGCGCCGCGAGCCTCGTCGAGCGCACGCTGCGCCCGCTTCGGGGCACGGCGCCGCCACGCGGCCTCGAGCAGCTCGCCCGCGTGGCCCCAGTCCGGATCGCTCGCGGGGTCGACGAGCATCCCGACCCAGCCCTGCGCGCCGTCGTACGAGGGGACGAAGAAGCGCACCGGGTCCTCCGCGAGCAGCTCGCGCTGCTCCTCGCGGGTCGTCCCCACGCGCAGCGCGAGGCGACCGTCGTCGTGGTGGTCGACCGTGAGCCACGCGAACCGCCGGCCACCGAGGACGACGGCGGTGTGCCCGTGCTCGCTGGGCGGCAGCACCGTCACCTCGGGCAGCCCGGCGGCGAGCTCGACGAGACGCTCGCGTGCGTGGTCGGCGTCGGCCTCGGTCCACGACGTCCCCATGTGGCCGACGCTAGCGACCAGCGGGTGCCACGGCACGCGTTCCGGGCCGGCACCTCCGACGGGTCACGGTCCCTTCGACGACCACCCGTCGGTGTGCATCCGCTCGACACCGTCGAGCAGCAGGTCGAGCGCGAAGGCGAACTCCGCGTCGGCGTCGCAGCCGGCCCCGGCGTGGGACGCCGTCGTCGCCATGCGGATGATCGCCGGGTAGGTGGCGGCGAGGGCCGTCACGGCCTGCTCACGCTCCGCAGGGTCGGCGGGCAGCGTCGGCGTGGGGAGCACGTCGCGCGTGAGCCCCCACATGCGCGTGCTGAGCGCGTGCATCGCGTGGTGGACCAGGTCGACGGACAGGCCACCGCCGAGCATGACGTCGATGAGCGAGTCCATGTAGGACAGGACCGCCGGGCCGGCGCTCGTCCGCGTCTCGACGGCTGCCTGGGCCCACGGGTGCGTCGTCATGACGTCGCGTGCGGACAGGATGCGCGTGCGCAGCGCGAGCTTCCACGGCTGCCCGTGGGGGGCGGGCGCGATGTCGCGCACGATGTGCTCGACCATGCCGTCGACCAGCGCCTCGCGGTGCGCGACGTGCTTGTAGAGGGCCATCGGGGTCACGCCGAGGGCGTCGGCGAGCCGCCGCATCGACATCGCCTCGAGTCCGATCCCGTCGGCGAGCGTGACCGCGGCGTCGAGGAGACGCGTCCGGTCGAGCGACGGGCGAGCCGGGGCGGTTGACACGTATACAGCGTATACCTATGGTCGTCGGCGCGCCGGTATACGGCGTACACCTACGACGATCGGCGCCTCATGCCTCGCTCCGCACGCACCCACGAACGCGCAGCCGGCGCGCTGTACCTGTCGACCCACGCGACGTCCGTGCTCGCCGTGGTGGCCTACGACGCGGGAGCGCCCGCGATCGGCGTCCTGCTCGAGGTCGCGCTCGCCCTGGGCTGCCTCGCCACCGGCGTGCTGCTGCTCGCGCTCCTGCGGCACCATGGCCAGGCACGCGCCCTGACGTTCGCGCTGCTGCGCACGCTCGAGGCGGCGGTCATCACCGCCGGGACGCTGCCGATGCTCGCGCTGGCGTGGGGCGGGCCCGCGTCCGCCGGGCTCGGGGACACCCTCGTCGACCTGCACACCGCCGCGTTCCTCGTCGGTCAGGGCCTGGTCATCAGCGTCAACACCATCGTGCTGGGATGGCTGCTCGTCGACGCCGACGTCACCCCCCGCGCGCTCGGCGTGCTCGGCGTCGCGGCCGGCGTCGTCGTGCTCGGCAGCAACACGGCCCAGCTGCTCGGCCTCGTCCCGCAGGGTGGTGCCGTCGCGGGGATCTGCGCGGTGCCCGTCTTCGCGTTCGAGATCTGGTGGGCGGTGCTGCTGCTCACGCGCGGGCTGCGACCGCGAGGGCACGCGCTCCAAGGGGACGTCGTGACGGCACCCTCGCCCACCCACGCGGACGCCGCACCGACGAGCAGCCGCCCGTGACCTCGACCAGGCGCTTGCCCACACCGATCGCCTTGATCGCGACCTTCGCGGCCTTGAACATCTTTCCCCACGGCACCGCGTTCAACGCCGTGGAGATGCACGCCCCCACATCACCCTCACTGATGCACTTCCTCGCATCGGTGAACCCGATCAGGTCCAGCACCAACCCGACGATCTCGTCACCGATCTGCGCGACGAACGCCTCCGCCTCGGCCACCGCCTTCTTCGCCGCCGCCCGCTGCGTCACGTACGGATCGGTCGCCGTCGGCTGCGGCGCCCCGCTCAGGTGATGCGGGCGCGGCCCCCTCCCCGTGGGATCCGTCATCGCCGTGGGACGGTTCGACGCGTACGCGTACGACGACACCGCGGTCACCTGCCCCGAGCCCACCACCGGGTCCACCGAGTCGAACCGACCCGTCCCCGTGTCGTAGTTGCGCGCCCGCAGGTGGTACCGGCCCGACTGCGTGTCGTCGCGGTACCCCCCGGTGAACTGCATCGGGTTGCCCGGCGCGTCCTCGGCCAACTGCTGCCCACCGGCCTCCAGGTCGGTGCCGCGTGCTCCACCGAACGGGTCGTAGTCGTAGGACCACTGCGCCGCACCGCCCGCCGACACCACCGCCGACGTCCCGCCCAGCCAGTCCCGCACGTAGTGCGAGAACTGCTCCCCGCCCTCGGCCAGACCCAGCGGAGAGCCGTCCGGCGCGTACAGGAACGAGGTCGTGCCCTCCCCGTCCGTGCCGGTCCGCGTCTCCGTCGCGATCGTCGGCAGCCCGCCGTTGACGTCCCACGCCCACGCCGTCGACCCGGTCGCCCCGGCCTCGTCCGTGCTCGTGGACGACAACCGCATCCCCGCCGCGTCGTACGCGTACGTCGTGGACACGCCGTCCGACGTCGCCGAGGCGAGCGTGCGGTCCAGGTGGTACTCGTACGTCTCCTCACCGTCGGACGTCAGATTGCCCTCGGCGTCGTAGGTGAGCTCCCGCGTCCCGGCCTCCACGTCCGGGATGCCGGTGAGAGTCCCGGAGACGGTCGTCTGCTCGCGGGTGAGCTGGTCGCCCGCGTCGTAGGTCGCCGTCGTCGTGGCCTTGCCGGTCGCCGTGGTGACCGCGTGCGACGTGCGGTTGCCGACCAGGTCGTAGCCGTAGTCGTACCGCTCGGCGGCCGGCGCCCCCGGTGCGCAGCTCTGGGCGCCGTAGCAGGCGGACGTCAGGCGGTGCGCCTTGTGGTACGCGTACGACGTCGCCTCGACGACCTCCGGTCCGCCGGCGTTGCGGGTCTGCGTGATGAGCGTCGGGTTGCCGACGGCGTCGCGCACCACGTCGTGCGCCGAGACGACCTCGCCCCCTGCGCGGGTCGTCGCGACACGTGTCATGCGCCCGGCCGCGTCGTACTGGCGCGCCTCCGTCAGGCCGGTCGACTCCGGGAACGTGATGGACGTGAGCTGGTCCGCCACGTCCCAGCCGAAGCCGTACGTCGCCGAGTGACCCGCACCCGCCGCCGTGAGCGACGTCAGCCGGTCCGCGACGTCGTACGACGCCGTGACCTTGGTGCCGTCCGGGTACGTGCGCTCGGTGAGGTTGTCCTGGTCGTCATACCCGTAGGTGAACTTCTCGACCGCGCCGCCGACGTCGGTGCGCGTCACCTCGGCCAGACGCCCGGTCGTGTCGAACCTGTGCTCCCGCACGCCGCGCGGGTCGGCCATCGAGACGAGGCGGTTCTTCGCGTCGTACCCGAACGTGAAGAGCTCACCCTCGGTGCCGAGCTTGCGGCTCAGGGTGAGAGCATTCTCATCGCTCTCGGGTGCACACAGGCCACTCCCGGGGGACCCTCAGCCACCCTTCGACGGGTGTCCAGCGGCCCCGCCGCGCGCGCTCAGCGCTCGGGCATCGTGTACAGCGCCACCCGCACGGTCGCCGGCTCCCCGTCGAACAGGACGCGGATCTGCTGGCGCATGTCGCTGGGCCGGCTCGCCTCGCACGCCCACGCGTCCTGCGGGACGGCGTCGAGTCCGTAGGCCGCGAGCTCGTCCGCCGTCAGGCTCAGCGAGACGCGCGGCGCACCGATGCCCGCGTCGACGCACATCGCCTCGACCTCGTCGGCGGGCGCGGAGAAGGTGACCAGCCAGGCGTCCGTCATGGTGTCGTCCGTCCGCGGCTCGGCCTGCGCGTCCGCGGCCCCCGCCGGGAGCGCGAGCCCGTACGACGTGAGGACGCTCGCGGGGTCGTCCGCCCCCGCCGACGTCGCGTCCGCCGAGGGAGCGGCCGCCGTCGTCGTGGCAGCGGGCGGCGTGCGCTCGTCGCCCGTCCCGCACCCGGCCGCCAGGAGCACAGCCGCCAGGGTGACCCCCGTCGTGACCGCCCGCGCCGTGCCGCGACCTCGGGTCGTCGTGCTGCTCATCGTGTGCCCTTCCTGGAGGTGACGGCGGACTCGCCGGTCGCGGTGAACTCCTGCGCCACACCTGCACGGTGCAGCTCGGCGAGCTGCTCGTCGGTGACGTCGAGCGGCCCGATGGTGACGCCCTTGCCGCCGTCCCAGTTGTACCGGTCGCGCAGCACCAAGGACGTCGTCGTCTCGTAGGTCCACGCGGGTTCGGTCGCGGTCGGGGGGTAGACCGTGACCTCACCGACCGCCGACCACTGGATGCCACCCATGGCGTAGTACCAGTCGTTGCTGAGGTGGGAACCGATGTAGAACCCGCTCCACGGCGTGCTCAGCGGGTAGGTGACGGGCTCGGTGAACCCGGCCTCCTGTGCCTGCAGCAGGGCGGTGACACCCATCTCGTCCTGCAGACCCTGGTACTCCGTGGCGAGCGCGGGGACGTCCGCGAGCAGGGCGTCGACGTCCTGCTCGAGCGGCTCACCGCTGTTGCCGAGGAAGTGCAGGAGGTTGCGGGACGCGTGCGGCCAGGCGCCCGAGAGGGTGTTCGCGCCCGCCTCCGCGGCGAACTTCGTCGCCTCGTCGTCCACGCCGGAGCCCTCCGACGCGTAGGCGCCCGCGCCCGGGTCGACGGGCTCCCAGGTCGGCGGCTCCGCGAGGCTCACGCTCTCGCCGAGGAACGCGATCCCGAGCCCGAGGGTCTCGTTCGGGTTCGCCGTGCCCGGCGGCGGGCCCGGCACCGGGTCCGCGCCGCGCCGGTCGTCACGTCGACTCCCCCGTGCGTCGCGCGCCGTGTCGCGGCGGCCGGCGTCCGACCCCACGACCTTGCCCTGCGTCGGGCCGGCCGCCTCGCCGCCCGTGCCGGGGTCGGCGGGCGCCGCGGCAGGGACGGGAGCGCCGTCGTCACCGGGTCCCCCGGACCCCGGCTCGCCCGCCGTGCCGCACCCGGTGCCGCCACCGACCGAGCAGAACGCCCGCTCGATCCCGGCCGTGACGGCCGACGCCACCCCGCCGGCCGCCGCGACCACCAGCCCCACGACGACCACGGCCAGGACCACGACGCCGAGGTACTCGACGGAGCCCGCGCCCCGGTCCCGTCGCGCGGCCCGCACCCGGGCATCTGGCTGCGAGGGAGGTCGGGGGGGCACAAGCGGACAAACTACCTGCCGGCGGCGGGGTCGCCGGACCACCGCCGCCGGCGCGAGGTCAGCGGGTGACGTGCTTCTCGGGGATCGGCGCGTCGCCCGACGCGCGCTGCGCGCGGTAGTACGCGCGTGCCTCGTCCTGGCGCTGCTGCTCCTGGCCCGACGCGATCGGCGCGCGCAGGTGCTCGGGGCCGTACCCGAACGCGTCGACGAGGTCCTGCGCGTGCGGCCGCAGCCGCACCAGCAGGCGCTCGATGTACGACGTCACGGCGCGCGCGCGGCCCGCCGACAGCCGCCCGTTGACCAGGTACCAGGCGAGGTTGCGCTCGATGAGCGTCAGGCCGAACAGGTCGCGCACCCACGTCAGGACCTGCCGGGTCCCGGCGTCCTCGACGCGCTCGACGGCCCGCGTGAACGCCTCCCACTGCACGCGCTCGGCGTGCGCGCGCGCGGCCTCGATGAGGTCGTGCTGGTGGGCGTTGAACAGGTCCGCGGCCCTCTCGGGGCTCATCTTGCGGGCCGGCGCGAGCGCCTGGGCGGCGTGCGCGACCATCGTCTCGACGCGGTCGGTCAGCAGCTCGCGCTGCGTGTCGGTGTCGCGCAGCTGCCCGACGGACCGCCGTGCGTCACCCCGGTCGCCGAGCGTCTGGACGGCACGCACCAGGGGCGTGCGGTGCAGCGCGGCGTCGGTCACCCGGTCGACGACGAACCGCGCGAGGTCGCTGCGGTCGCTCTGCACGGCGGCCAGCGACTTGGCGTAGTCCCCCAGCAGGCGCTTGGCGACCAGCTGGTAGAGCACGGTGTTGTCACCCTCGAACGTCGCGTAGACGTCGAGGTCCGCGTGCAGGCCCGTCAGCCTGTTCTCGGCCATGTACCCCGCGCCGCCGCACGCCTCGCGGCACTCCTGCAGGGTGCGCAGCGCGTTCCACGTCGACGTGGGCTTGAGCGCGGCCGCGAGCGTCTCGAGGTCCTCCCGCTGCTCGGGGGTGTCGCCGCGACCGGAGAAGACCTCGTCGAACGCGGCGAGCAGCTCCTCGTGCGCGAACGCCGTCGCGTACGCGTCGGCGACCAGCGGCAGCAGGCGACGCTGGTGCTGGCCGTAGTCCAGCAGGACGACCTCGTCACCGGCCCCGCCGGCGAACTGGCGGCGCTGGTTCGCGTAGGTGACCGCGATGGCCAGCGCGATCTTGCTGGCGTTGGCCGCCGCGCCGTCGAGCGAGACGCGGCCCTGCACGAGCGTGCCGAGCATGGTGAAGAACCGGCGGCCGGGGCTCTTGATAGGCGAGGAGTACGTGCCGTCGGGCGCGACGTCGCCGTACCGGTTGAGCAGGTTGGTGCGCGGCACGCGGACCCCGGTGAAGTGCAGGCGGCCGTTGTCGATGCCATTGAGACCACCCTTGACGCCGTCGTCCTCGCCGCCGACGCCGGGCAGGAACTCGAGCGTCTGCGGGTCGCGGATCGGGACGTAGAAGGCGTGGACGCCGTGGTTGACCCGCGGGCCGCCGGGCGCCGCCGTGACGAGCTGCGCGAAGACCACGGCAGCGGTGCCGTGCACGGCCGCGTTGCCCAGGTAGTCCTTCCACGCGGCGCGGAACGGCGTGTGGATGACGAACTCCTGCGCCTGCGCGTCGTACTCGGCGGTCGTGCCGATCGACGCGACGTCCGACCCGTGGCCCGCCTCGGTCATCGCGAAGGCGCCGGGCACCTGCAGGTGCATGGCGTCGGACAGGAACGTGTCGTGGTGGTGCGCCGTGCCCAGGTGCAGGATCGCCGAGGCGAAGAGCCCCCACTGCACCCCCGCCTTGATCTGCAGCGACGGGTCGCCGGCGACGAGCTCCTCGAAGCGCGCGAGCGAGCCGCCGTGGTCGTCGGCGCCGCCCAGACGGGCGGGGAAGGACCGCAGCACGTCGTGCTCGGCCTCCAGCCGCCGCAGCTGCGTGAGCACGCGCTCGCGGTGCTCGGCGACCGACAGGCCCTCGATCTTCTGGAAGTCGGGGTCGGCCACGATCGCGCGCGACTGGCGCCGCAGCTGCGCGTACGTGCCCAGCAGGAGCTCCTCGAGCGCGGCCACGTCGACCCGCGGGGGCACCGCGGCGGCCGTCGTGCCGGTGGTCGGGCGTTCGGTCGTCGCGGTCATCGCTGCTCCCTGGGGGTGGGGGCGGCGCCGTCGCCGCCCGTGGGCTGCTGGTCCGCCGGGTGGGCGGGGGTGGTCTGCGGGGGACGCGGGTGCTCGCGCGCGAGCAGGCCGACGGGGCCGGCCCACAGCCAGGCCGCGACCTGCGCGGTGAGCGCCTCGCGGTCGGGCGTGCCGGGCTCACCGCGGTGGGCCAGCCACCACTCGCCGGCGCCGCGCACGAAGCCGACGGCCCCGGCCGCCCACGACTCGGCGAGCGCGACCGTCGCGGGGTCGGGGCCGGCGTCGGGCGTCGGGGCGTCGGGCGCGCCGTCGTCGGCCCCCGGGCGGCGAACCACGCGGGCGGCGTCCCGGTCCTCGGTCAGGCCGCGCGCGAAGGGCGCCGCGACCAGGGCCGTGACGGAGTCGAGGAAGTGGCCGAGCGGGCCGCCGGACTCCACGGACCCGTCGCGCGTCACGAACGCGTAGACGTGCGGCGACGACTCGATCATCTCGAGGTAGACGGCGACCATCGCTCGCAGGCCGTCGCGGGGTGTGGGCGCGACGAGCAGGACGCCCTCGAGGGCGCCCCTGATCTGCAGGACGACCGCCTCGGCGACCGCGATCTGCAGGCCCGTCTTGTCGCTGAAGTAGCGGTAGACGATCGACTTGGAGGTCCCGGCGGCGGCGGCGATCTCCTCCATCGAGACGTCCGGCCCGCGGTGGTGGACGGTGCGTCGTGCGACGCGCACGAGCTCGGCGCGTCGCGCCTCGCGGTGGTCGGCCCAGCGCGTCGAGCGGCCGTCGGGCGGCGTGTCGTCGTCCGACGCGGCGGGCCGGGGGCCCGCAGGCACGAGGCCGGGGACCACGCGCGGGTCGGGCGCGTCGTCGCGTGCGCGGTGCGGAGAGGTCGTCGTCGACGCTCCCGGAGTGACGGGGCTCACGCAACCGAAGGTATCAGGTACTGTGGGTTGCGGACATCATTCCGGGACGTTCGTCCCTCTCCGGAGGGCACGGGGTCCGCTAGCCCGTCATCGACGTCGATGCGAGAGGGAGCGCCACATGGCCGCCCGCACCCCCAGCACCTCCCCGTCCACCGCACCGAGCACGCCGCCCGACGCCCCGCGCCGCGCGTACGTCCTCGGCGGCAACCGGATCCCGTTCGCCCGCGCCGGCGGCACGTACGCGCAGGCGAGCAACCAGGACATGCTCACGGCCGCCCTCGACGGGCTGGTCGCGCGCTTCGGCCTGCAGGGCGAGTCGATCGGCGAGGTCGCCGCCGGCGCCGTGCTCAAGCACAGCCGCGACTTCAACCTCACGCGCGAGGCCGTGCTCGGCTCGGCGCTCGCCGCCACGACGCCCGCGTACGACGTGCAGCAGGCCTGCGCGACCGGCCTGGAGACCGTCGTCTCGCTGTCCAACAAGATCCGCCTCGGCCAGCTCGAGTCCGCGATCGCCGGCGGCGTCGACACGACGTCCGACGCCCCCATCGCGGTCAGCGACCGGCTGCGTCGCGTGCTGCTCGACCTGTCGCACGCCAAGACCCCGCAGCAGCGGCTCCAGGCCATCGCGCGCCTGCGCCCCAAGGACCTCGCGCCGGCCACGCCGCGCACGTCCGAGCCGCGCACGCACCTGTCGATGGGCGAGCACCAGGCGCTGACCACCGCGCAGTGGCACATCACGCGCGAGGCGCAGGACGAGGTCGCGCTGCGCAGCCACCAGCGCCTCGCCACCGCGTACGACGCCGGGTTCTTCGACGACCTCGTCACGCCGTACCGCGGCCTGACGCGCGACGCGAACCTGCGCGCGGACACGTCGCTGGAGAAGCTCGCGAAGCTCAGGCCGACGTTCGGCCTGGGCCTGGACGCCCCCGCCACGATGACGGCCGGCAACTCCACACCGCTGACCGACGGTGCGTCGACCGTGCTGCTCGGCTCGGCCGAGTGGGCCGCCGCGCACGACCTCACGCCGCTCGCGGCGGTCGTCGACGCCGAGGCCGGCGCCGTCGACTTCGTGCACGGCGTCGACGGGCTGCTCATGGCGCCGGTCTTCGCGGTCCCGCGCCTGCTCGCCCGGCACGGCCTGAGCCTGGCCGACCTCGACTACGTCGAGATCCACGAGGCGTTCGCCTCCACGGTGCTGACGACGCTCGCCGCCTGGGAGTCCGAGGACTTCGGCCGCGAGCGCCTGGGCCTGGACGGCGCGTTCGGCACCGTCGAGACGGACCGGCTGAACGTGCACGGGTCGTCGCTGGCGGCCGGGCACCCCTTCGCCGCGACGGGCGGACGCATCGTCGCGACCATCGCCAAGGAGCTGCACGCGCGCCGCGCGGCCCAGGTCGCCGCCGGCAACGACGCGCCCGTGCGCGCCCTGGTCTCGATCTGCGCCGCCGGTGGCCTCGGCCTGACGGCCCTCCTCGAAGCCGCCTGACCCACCCCCCCTCGTCCGCGAGAGAGCAATCCCGTCACCCACCGTTCCCCGGTGGGAGAGCAGCCCAGCACCGCCCGACGACGCAGGAGTCGCGATGACCGACCGTTACCTCGAGCTCGTCAACAGCGGGCTCACCCAGAAGCTCGCGAAGCAGCTCGGCCTGCCCCGGCCCGCGGTGCTGCGCCGCCACCGCCCGGGGCAGCCGCTGCTCGACGGGCCCGCGCTCGTGCTGGGCTCGGGGCCCGACGCCGACGCGCTCGCCTCGCTGCTGTCGTCGCCCGCGGGCGGCGCCACGCCGACGGGCGACGCACCGGCCGTCCTCGACGGCTGGGACCTCGAGGTGCACCGGCACGCGTCGCCCGAGGTGCGGTACGCCGCGGTGGTCCTCGTCCTGACGGACGTCGAGCACCCCGACGACCTGACGGCGCCCGTGCTCGCGGCCGCGTCGACCCTCAAGGGGCTGCGTCGCGGCGCCCGCGTCGTCACGGTCTCGCGCCCCGCGCTCGACTCCGACGCACCGGCCGTCGCCGCGGCCCGGCAGGGCGTCGACGGCTTCCTGCGGTCGCTCGCCAAGGAGCTGCGCAACGGTGCGACGGGCAACGGCGTCGTCGTCGCGCAGGGCGTGCCCGTCACGGCGCCGAGCGTCGTCGCGGCGCTGCGGTTCTTCCTCTCGGCGCGCTCGGCGTTCGTCGACGGCCAGCTGCTCGAGGTCGACTCCGACGCGGGCGAGCTGCCGACGGACTGGGACAAGCCGCTGGCCGGCAAGGTCGCTGTCGTCACCGGTGCGGCGCGCGGCATCGGGGCCTCGATCGCCGACGTGCTCGCGCGCGACGGCGCCACGGTCGTGGCCGTCGACGTGCCCGCCGCCGGCGAGCAGCTCGCGCAGGTCGCCAACCGCGTGCGCGGCACCGCCCTGCAGCTCGACGTCACGGCGCCCGACGCGGGCGAGCGCATCCTCGAGCACGCGCGGACGCGCCACGGCCGGCTCGACATCGTCGTCCACAACGCGGGGATCACGCGCGACAAGCTGCTCGCCAACATGAGCGACGACAAGTGGGCGTCGGTGCTGGCCGTCAACATCGCGTCGCAGCTGCGCATCAACGAGGCCCTGCTGACGTCCGGGGACTTCGTCGACGCGCCGCGCATCGTGTCGCTCGCGTCGACCTCCGGCATCGCGGGCAACCGCGGCCAGACCAACTACGCGGCGTCCAAGGGCGGGGTCATCGGCATGGTGCGGGCGACCGCTCCGCTGCTCGTGCCGTTCGGCGGCACCGCGAACGCGGTCGCGCCGGGCTTCATCGAGACGGAGATGACCGCACGCATCCCGGCCGTCACGCGTCAGGTCGCGCGCCGGCTCAACTCGCTGCAGCAGGGTGGTCTGCCCGTGGACGTCGCCGAGGCGATCGCGTTCCTCGCGTCGCCCGCCGCCGGCGGCGTCGTCGGACGCACGCTGCGCGTGTGCGGCCAGAACATGGTGGGCCGGTGACCTCGCCGGCCACGCAGGTCGTCCTGCCGCGGGTCCCGTCGCTCGGCGGGCTGTACGGACGCGGGCTCGTCGCGTCCGCCCGGCTCGGCGTCACCGGCGGGGCGCGGTCCGCGGCGCGCGCGCTGCCGGACGTCACGTACGTCGTCGACGACGTCCGCGCGCAGGCCGACCACCTGACCGCCTACCAGCACCTGCTGCACGAGGCCGCGACGGACGCGCTGCCCGCCGGCTACGTGCACGTGCTCGCGTTCCCGGTGGCGATGGCGCTCATGGTGCGGCCGGACTTCCCGCTGCCGCTGCTGGGCATGGTGCACGTCGCCAACCGCGTCGAGCAGCACCGGGCCCTGACGCTGGGCGACCGGCTGGCGGTCCGCGCGTGGGCGCAGGACCTGCGTCCCCACCGCGCCGGCACGCAGGTCGACCTCGTCACCGAGGTCGCGTCGGGCGGGGACCTCGCGTGGCGGGGCGTCTCGACGTACCTCGCGAAGGGCGTGCGCCTGCCTGACGCGCGCGACGAGGCCCGCGACGACGCCGCGCGGCAGGCCTTCACGCCGCCGGTGCGCACGGGCCGGTGGGAGCTGCCCGCGGACGTGGGCCGGCGCTACGCGGCCGTCTCGGGCGACCGCAACCCCATCCACCTGTCGCCGCTCACGGCACGGGCGCTCGGGTTCCCGCGCGCGATCGCGCACGGCATGTACACGGCGTCGCGCGCGCTCGCCGACGTGGGCGCCGCGCGCGGCGACGCCTTCACGTGGTCGGTCGAGTTCGCGGCCCCCGTGCTGCTGCCCGCGACGCCCGACGTCCGCGTCGCCCCGGCCGACGACGGCCACGAGTTCGCGGTCTGGCACCCCCGCACGGGCCGCCTCCACCTCACGGGCAAGGTCACCCCCCACCCCTGAGACCCGCCCCCTCTCCCCCACCCCCTCTTGTGGGCGCGCAGAGAGCCCAGGACTCACCCTTGCGGGCGTGAGAGAGCAATCCAGTCCGCCCCACGATCGAGCTGGATTGCTCTCTCGCGCCGACAAGGGGGCGGGGCGGGGGAGCTGGATTGCTCTCTCGCGCCGACAAGGGGGCGGGGCGGGGGAGCTGGATTGCTCTCTCGCGGGGGGAAGGGGTGGGTGCGGGCTGTCGGCGCCGGGTGGGAGGCTCGGGGGATGCTGAGCGGTGACGCCTACGACCTCGAGCCCGACGCCGACCTCGACGCCATGCGGTTCGCGGGGCTCGACCTGAGCGGTCGGGACGCGTCGCGCGCACGCATCCTGGAGTGCGAGGTGGACGACTGCGACCTCGACGGGACGGTGCTCGACGGCGCGCGCGTCCTCGACACGTCGTGGACCGCGGTGCGCGCGGGCGCCCTGCGGGCACCGTCGTCGACGTGGCGCGACGCGACGCTCACCGACCTGCGCGTCGGCGCGTTCACCGCGTTCGCCTCGACGTGGACGCGCGTGACCGTGACCGGCGGCAAGATCGACTACCTCGACCTGCGGGAGTCGACGGTCGAGGAGCTGCGGCTGGAGGGCGTCACGCTGGGTGACCTCGACCTGAGCCACGCGCGCGTCAAGCGCCTCGTCGTCGTCGACTGCGACGTGCGCCGCCTCGACACGACGCAGGCCCGCCTCACCGACTGCGACCTGCGCGGCGCGCGGCTGCGCGTCCTCGAGGGCGTCGGAGGGCTGGGCGGCGCGAAGGTCACGCGCGACCAGCTGCTGGACCTGGCACCGCTGCTCGCCGCCCACGTCGGGCTGGTCGTCGACGACTGACGCGCGTCACCACCCCGCGAGCGCGACGACCTCCGTGGCGATCTCCGCCGGGGTGCGGCCGTCGGTGGCCATCCGGTGCACGTCGTCACCCGCCGCGGCCTCGAGGCGGCCCGCCGCGGCGTCCGAGCGCGTCACGTGCGCGTCGTACGACTCGCCCTGCTCGCGCCGTCGCAGACGCTCGCGCGCGACACCGTCCGACGCCGTGAGCAGTACGGACGTCACGTGCGGCCGGTCCCCCACGGCGGCCGCGAGGAGGTCGGCCTGCAGGACCGACACCGTGTTGGTGTAGACCAGCCGCCGGTGGCCCAGCGACCGGTACCGGCGCCACACGTCCGCGAGGTTCGCCGCGGCGACGCCGTGCTCCCAGGGCGCCGGGTGCGCGAGGTCGAGCGCGTCGCCCTCGACGACCGCGTGCGGCAGGTCCCGCGCGACGAGCAGGTCGTGGACGGCCGACGCCACGGTCGACTTGCCGGCGCCGGACCGCCCGCCGATCAGCAGCACCGACGTGCGCGCGCCGTCCGCCCGGTCCCCCGCGAGCCGCGCCTCGAGCCGGGCCCGCACGTCGGGCCACTCGTCGGCGAGGACCGAGAAGTACAGCGAGTCCTGACGCGTGCCGTCCGCCGCGACGCGGTGCCCGCGCAGCCGGCCCTCGGGGCGTGCGCCGAGCTTGGTGACGGCCGCGATCGACCGTGCGTTGCGCGCCTCCACGCGGTAGGCGACGCGCGCGACGTCCCACGTCCCGTACGCGTGGGACATGAGCAGCAGCTTGCACGCGGGGTTCACGTGCGTGCCCCACACGCGGGGGTCGTAGTAGGTGTGCCCGATCTCGAGGCGCCCCATCGTCAGGTCGACGTCGTAGAAGGACGTCGACCCCACGACCTCGCCGTCGGCGAGCACGGCGAAGGCGTAGCGGCCGGGCGTCGACAGCGCGGTCCCGACGACGTCGCGCAGCGCGGCGACACCGCGCGGTGTGGCCGACGTCATGCCGGCCCACACCCGGTCGTCGACGAACCGCGCCAGCGCCTCCGCGTGCTCGACCGCGAGCGGGACCAGCCGGACACCATGACCCTCGAGGGTGAGTTCGTGCAGCACGGGCCCATGCTCCCGCACGGCCCGCCACCGACGCCCCCACATTCCACCGCCACCACCCCCGCCGAGCGCGGTACTCGCCGCTCGACCGCGGTACTCGTTGCACCCGCGCTCGACGGGTGAGTGCCGCGCTCGGCGGAAAGGGGGCGGGGGGTGGGGGTCAGTCGTCGAGGGCCGGGCCGCAGGCGGCGGCGGCGGTGGCCGCCAGGTGGTCCAGGCCCGCGACCTCGATGAGCGGGCGCGTGTCGTCCACGACCGACCAGCAGCCGTCGACGACCTCGTACTCGGCCTGCGCGCCGCGCCGCAGCAGGTCCGCGAGCGCGAGCAGGAGCCGGTCGACGTGCTCGGCCGTCGTGCCGACCCCGACGGACGCCCGCACGGCGCCGTTCGACGCCCCGAGGTGCGCGAGCAGCGGGTGCGCGCAGAACCGCCCGTCGCGCACGCCGATGCCGTGCTCGGCGGACAGGTACGCCGCGACGAGGCCCGGGTTGAGGTCGCCCACGACGAACGTCACGACCCCGACCGGGTCGACCGAGTCCGGCCAGATCCGCGCGACGCGGACCCCGTCGAGGGCCTCGAGCCCGGCGACCAGCCGCGTGCGCAGCGCCTGCTCGTGGGCCTCGAGCGCACCGGCCGGCAGGGCCGCGAGCGTGTCGCACGCCTGCGCGAGGGCGATGGCACCCAGCACGTTCGGTGAGCCCGCCTCGTGCCGCGCCGGTGCCGGCTGCCAGACCGTCCGGTCGGCCCGCACGTCGCGCACCGCACCTCCCCCTGCGAGGTACGGCGTGCCCGTGTCGAGCCAGTCCCGGCGGCCCACCAGCGCACCCGCGCCGAACGGGGCGTACGTCTTGTGGCCCGAGAACGCGACGTAGTCCACGCCGCTCGCCGCGAGCGAGAACCCGCGGTGCGGCACCAGCTGCGCGCCGTCGACGGCCACGCGTGCACCGGCGGCGTGGGCGATCTCGACCACGCGGTCCAGGGGCAGCGCCTCGCCCGTCACGTTGGACGCCCCGGTGAGCGTCAGCAGCGCGTACGGGCGCCGCGCGAGCTCGGCGCGCAGGGCGTCGAGCGTCGCGGCGACGGTCGGCTCGAGCGGCAGGATCGTGGCGACGCGCCCGGTCCCCGCGTGCGCGCCGCCGCTGCGCTGCACCCACGGCAGCAGGTTGGCGTGGTGCTCGACGTCCAGGACGAGCACGGCCCCGCCGGCGGGCACGACGCCCGCGAGGAGGTTGAGCGAGTCGGTCGTGTTGCGCGTGATGACGGCGACGTCGTCCGGGCGGGCACCGACGAACCGCGCGACCGCCTCGCGCGACGTCTCGTACAGCGCCGTCGAGACCTGCGACAGGTACCCGGCGCCGCGGTGCACGGACGCGTAGAGCGGCAGCACCTCGCTGATGCGTGCGGTGACGGCCTCGAGCGCGGGCGCGCTCGCGGCGCAGTCGAGGTTGGCGTAGGTGCGGCTGGTGCCGTCGACGAGCGGCACGGTGGTGGACGCACCGACGACGGGCAGCAGGGGCGCCTCGCCGCGGGGTGCGGCCGGGGCCGAGGTCGCGGTGCCCGTGACCTCGTCGGCACACGCGAACAGCTCGGTGATGGACGTCATGGTGCTCCTCCGGAACGGTCCGGGGACCCCCAGGAGGTCCCGCGCTTGCCGGCACCGAACGGTGCGCGGCCTGGTCGTCACCCGGGGCACCCCACCGCGGAGGAGGGTTGCCGGCCAGCGAGCCGGGGCTTGACGCTGGCGCTCATGACCTGGGTCGAGGATCGGCGTCCCGACGGGCGCGTGTCAACGCCGACACGGCGTTCCTCCCAGCATCCGAGACGGCGCGTCTCGGATGCTGTCGTTCACGGGCGTCGGGGTGGGGCCAGGTCGCGGACCATGACGACGCTGCGGTACGTCTTGCCCGGCCACTGCACGGTGTCGGCGTCGACGAAGCCCCACCGGCGGTACATGGCGCGCAGCCCCGTCGCGGGCACCGCGGTGTCGAGCCCCACCGACCGCATGCCGCGCTCGACGGACCACGCGCGCACGGTCGCCCAGAGCCGCGTCGCCAGCCCGCGCCCGCGCGCGTCCGGGTGCACGGCCAGCTGGTTGAGCCACACGCGGTCGGGCTCGAGCGCGAGGCTGGTGAGCGACCTGATCCCGCGGCCGGGCGGGCTCGACGCCGTCACCGTGCCCACGAGCTCCCCGGCCCGGTCGACCAGCACCCACGACGCCCCCACCCGCAGGCTCCGGCGGGCGGTCGTGGCCTCGTCCTGGGACGCGCCGGTGAAGTTGAGGCCGTCGGCCGCCAGGTCGGCGTACGCGGCGTGCAGCAGGCGCGTCAGCGCGGGCACGTCCTGCGCCGTCACGGGTCGCAGCACGGGGTCCTCGGGGGCATCCATCGCGCACCACCCTGGCACGCGTGCGCGACGCCCCGCACGGCGGCACCCGGGATGAGACGCCCCGCCGGGCCGTGACGGGCGTGGCGTAGCATCTCGCCCGACCATCCAGAGCGGCCGAGAGATCTGGCTCGACGACGCCGCAGCAACCCGCACGGGAGACCGTGGCCGAGGGTGCTACCGCCAGAGACGATGGGAGGACCATGAGCGTGCAGCCACGCCCCGCACCCGGTTACGCCGGGGACATCACGCCGACCGAGGCCTGGGACCTGCTGGCCGAGCGGGACGACGCCGTGCTCGTCGACGTGCGCACCGACGCCGAGTGGCGCTACGTCGGCGTGCCCGACCTGCGCCGTCTGGGACGTCAGGCCGCGCTCGTCGAGTGGGTCTCCTACCCGTCGGGGCAGCCGAACCCGCGGTTCGTCGACCAGGTCGCGGCCACGGGCGTCACCCCGGGCGACGGACGCCCCGTCGTGTTCCTGTGCCGGTCGGGCCAGCGCTCCATCGGCGCGGCGCAGGCGGCGACGGCCGCGGGCTACGGCCCGGCGTACAACGTGCTCGACGGGTTCGAGGGCGCCACGGGCCCCGACGGCCACCGCGGGCACACCGGCTGGCGCGCCGAGGGCCTGCCGTGGGTCCAGCCGTGAGCACGCCCCCGCCCGGCCCCGGCGACTGGGACGACCACCGCCTCGACCGCGCCACCCTGCGGCCCGACACGCTGGCGGTGCGCGGCGGGCTCGTGCGCAGCGAGTTCGGCGAGATGTCGGAGGCGGTCTTCCTCACCCAGGGCTACACCTACGCCACGGGCGCGCAGGCGGAGGCGGGCTTCGCCGGCGACGTCGACCGCTTCCTGTACTCGCGTTACGGCAACCCGACCGTCACGAGCTTCGAGGAGCGCCTGCGCCTGCTCGAGGGCGCCGAGGCCTGCTACGCGACCGCGACCGGGATGTCCGCGGTGTTCACGTCGCTCGCCGCGCTCGTCCGCTCCGGGTCGCGGATCGTCGCGGCCCGGGCGCTGTTCGGCTCGTCGGTCGTGATCTTCGACGAGATCCTCGCCAAGTGGGGCGTGCGCACCGACTACGTCGACGGGCACGTGCCCGAGCAGTGGGAGCAGGCGCTCGCGACGCCCGCCGACGTCGTGTTCTTCGAGACGCCGTCCAACCCCATGCAGGACCTGGTCGACATCGCGCACGTGAGCCGTCTCGCGCACGCCGCCGGCGCGACCGTCGTGGTCGACAACGTCTTCGCCACCCCCGTGTTCTCCCGCCCGCTCGACCACGGCGCCGACGTGGTCGTGTACTCGGCGACCAAGCACATCGACGGGCAGGGCCGGGTGCTCGGCGGCGCGATCCTCGGCTCGTCGCCGTACGTGCGCGGGCCCGTCCAGACGCTGCTGCGCAACACCGGACCCTCGCTGTCGCCGTTCAACGCGTGGGTGCTGCTCAAGGGCCTGGAGACGCTGAGCGTGCGGGTGCGCCACCAGGCGGCGTCCGCCCTGACGCTGGCACGGTGGCTCGAGGAGCAGCCGCAGGTCGCGCGGGTCCGCTACCCGTTCCTCGAGTCGCACCCGCAGCACGACCTGGCGCGTGCGCAGCAGACCGGCGGCGGCACGGTCGTCACGTTCGACCTCGCCGTCGCGGACGACGCGACGCCCGAGGCAGCGAAGACCGCCACGTTCGGCGTCCTCGACGCGCTGCGGGTCGTCGACATCTCCAACAACCTCGGCGACGCCAAGTCGATCGTCACGCACCCGGCGACGACGACGCACCGCAGGCTCGGCCCCGCGGGCCGGGCGACCGTCGGCATCGGCGAGTCGACGGTCCGGCTGTCGGTCGGGCTCGAGGACGTCGAGGACCTGCGCGACGACCTCGCGCAGGCGCTGGCCACGCTCGCGCGCTGACGCGGCCCGGGGGCCGACGCGCGTCGCGGCGGGCGCGCGTCAGCCGGCCGGGACCAGGCCGACGGCGACGGTGGAGTCGGACGCCGCGACCACGTTCACGTCGACGGCGCCGCCC
Organism: Cellulomonas avistercoris; assembly: GCF_014836445.1. GTDB lineage: Bacteria > Actinomycetota > Actinomycetes > Actinomycetales > Cellulomonadaceae > Cellulomonas > Cellulomonas avistercoris. Next base: position 48,564 of record NZ_JACSQV010000007.1, on the reverse strand, counting down.
GGCACCTCGAACGGGTCGCTGTCGGCCATGGTCGAGCCGCCCTCGATCATCGGGATGCACGGCGCCTGGTACGACGTGAGGTCGTTGCCCGCGGCCGCGACCGTGACCGTGACCGGCGCACCGTCGGTCGACGTGCACGCGACGCGCAGCAGGTGCGGACCGGCCGTGGTCTGCGCGACCTGCGCGGTCTCGGTCCCGCCGCCGGTGATCTCGGCCGCCAGCGCCTGGACGGCGCCGCCGGAGGCCTCGAGCGCGGCGGTCTGGTCCGCCACGGGGGGCAGCTCGGTCGCACCCTTGCCCTCGCCCGTGACGGGCGGGAGGGACATGTTCTCCTCCGGGGCGTCCGCGCCGTCGGGCGTGGTGGTGCCGTCGGAGCACGCGGCGAGCGCGAGCAGCAGGAGGGGGACCGCAGCGAGACGTCGTCGGGATCGCATGGCGGGGACGGTAGCGCAGCGACCTGTGCAACGGGCACCCCTGTCCACCAGAGGGACGAACCGTGCGTACCGGACGGACGGGACGGGGTCGGCGTCCGGCCGCCCGAACGGGTGAGAAGGTGCCTGCATGCACTTTCGCTTCCTCGGCAACTCCGGCCTCAAGATCTCCGAGCTCACCTACGGCAACTGGTTGACCCACGGGTCCCAGGTCGAGAACGACACGGCCACCGCGTGCGTGCGCGCCGCGCTCGACGTCGGCATCACGACGTTCGACACGGCCGACGTGTACGCCAACACCGTCGCCGAGTCCGTCCTGGGCGACGCGCTCGTGGGCGAGCGGCGCGAGTCGCTCGAGATCCTCACGAAGGTCTACTGGCCCACCGGGCCGAAGGGCCCCAACGACACCGGGCTGTCGCGCAAGCACGTCCGCGAGTCGATCGACGGCTCGCTGCGGCGCCTGCGCACGGACTACGTCGACCTGTACCAGGCGCACCGGTACGACCACGAGACGCCGCTCGAGGAGACGATGCAGGCGTTCGCCGACGTCGTGCGCCAGGGCAAGGCCCTGTACATCGGCGTCAGCGAGTGGACCGCCGACCAGATCCGCGCGGGCCACGCGCTCGCGAAGGACCTGGGCGTGCAGCTCGTCTCGAACCAGCCGCAGTACTCGATGCTGTGGCGCGTCATCGAGCCCGAGGTCGTCCCGACCTCGCGCGAGCTCGGGGTCTCCCAGATCGTCTGGTCCCCCATCGCGCAGGGGGTCCTGACCGGCAAGTACGAGCCGGGCGCCCCGCTGCCCGCGGGCTCGCGCGCGACGGACGAGAAGGGCGGGGCGAACATGATCAAGTCGTTCCTGCGCGACGACGTCCTCGAGCGGGTCCAGGGCCTGCGCCCGGTCGCCGACGAGCTCGGCCTGACGATGGCGCAGCTCGCGATCGCGTGGGTGCTGGCCAACGACAACGTGTCCGCGGCGATCATCGGCGCGTCGCGTCCCGAGCAGGTGCACGACAACGCCAAGGCCGCGGGCGTCGAGCTCCCCGCCGAGGTGCTCGCGCGCATCGACGAGGTCCTCGGTGACGTCGTCGTGGCGGACCCGGCCGAGACTGCCAAGGCCTCGCCGCCGAAGCGCCTGGTCTGACCCTGTCCCACGGACGCCCCCGCACCGGTCCGGTGCGGGGGCGTCGTCGTCACAGCTCGACGGTCGCGTTCTCCCCGCCGTCGTACGCCTGCCCGGTGACCTTGGCCTTCACCAGGCTGACGACGGTCGCGAGCCGACCGCCGGGGCTGTCCCAGTACTCGACGCTCTGCGCACGCAGCCGCACGAGGCACAGCTGCGGGGTCGTCGGGCCGTCGGGGTACCACGCCGCGGCGACCGGGTTCCACAGCTCCTCGATCTTGGCCTGGTCCTGCACGACCTCCGCCGTCCCGGACACCGACACCCACGACGACGACCCCGCGAACGCGGCGTTCGCGGGCGAGCCGGCCCGGATCTCGGCCACCTTGTGGGAGTCGAGCGTCGTGAAGAACCACAGGTCGCCGTCGAACTCGACGTCCTGCACGCCCATCGGCCGGCTCACCAGGGCGCCGGACGCGTCGAGCGTCGTGAGCATCGCCAGGTGGTGGTCACCGAGCAGCTCGCGGACCTTGGCCAGCGCCTCCTCGTGCGTCGGGCCGTCGTCGGCCGCCGGGGCGTGGCCGTGCGTCGGGGTCTGCTCGTGCGGTGTCGCGGTCATGTCACCCTCCGTCCACCGGTCGCGGCGGGCGCCCGTCCGGTGCTGCCACGCTAGGAAGGGTGCCGCGCCGCCGCATCCGGGGGACGGCCGGCCGGAGCTCCGTGGCGGCGGCCTCGCGTCAGCCGGCGACGGCAGCGAGGGTCGCCGCGTACCCGCGCGACCGGCCCACCAGCGCGAGCGCGACCGTGTCGACGCCGGTCCGGGCGGCCAGCGCGGTCGCGTCCGCGGTCAGGCGACCGGCCGGGGCGATGAGCCACGTCGTGGACGGCGACCACGTGAGGGCGGCGAACGCCTCGGCGTACGCGACGGCGGCCCGGCGGCGGGCAGCGTCGGCGTCGTCGTGCGCGACGACCGCCTCGACCTCCAGGACGAACCGCACGTCGGCCCGGTCGCGCCCGACGGCGCGGACCTCGTCCTCGAGCACCTCGACGAGCGCGCGCACGGCCGCCGCGGTCGGCAGCGCCGCGGAGTGGACGATGCGCACGACGTCGGCCCGGGCGGCCGCGAGCGCGAGCGTCGTCGGGTCGAGCGCGTCGGCGTCGAGCAGGAACTCGGTCGCGTCGTCACGACGCGAGGACGCGGCGACCTCGACGGTCGGTGCGGCCGGGCGGGCGGCCGCACGGGCGGCGGTGCGGGCGGCGGGGGTCGCGCGGAGCGGCGCGAGGAGGTGCTGAGCCACGGGGATCGTCCTCGGGGGTGGTGCGGGTGCGCAGCCGGGCGGAGCCGCAGGCGCGCGGGGTCGTCAGCTCAGCGACAACACACCCGGACCGAGAACATGCGCACACCCTAGCGGGCGGCCGCGTCGCGCGTCACCCCCTCGTCCGTCCCACGGCCGGGTGCCGGGTGCGGCGCGGGGCTGTTGGATGGGGCCGTGGACGACGACGACATCGCCCCGGGGGACGTCACGCCGGCGACGCGGCTGGCGGTGTCCCTCGTCGTCGGCGCCCTCGCGGGCGTCGCCACGGAGCGCGCCCTGCCGGACGCGACCGCCGTGACTGCGCTGCTCGTCGGGTGGGCGACCGCCGCGACGTGCTTCTCGGTCTGGAGCTGGACCTTCCTGTGGCCGCTCGACGCCGAGCAGACGCGGACCCACGCCACGCGCGAGGAGCCGACGCGCGCGGCCGCGTACGCGCTCCTGCTGGCGGCGTGCGTCATGAGCCTGGTCGGCATCGTCGTGGTGCTCTCGGGCGCCGAGGGACGCGCCCGCGAGATCGGGGTCACCGCCGCGATGGCCGCCGTGCTCGCGTCGTGGGTGGTGCTGCACACGCTGTTCACGGTCCGGTACGCGCTCGACTGGTACGACGGGCCCACGGGCGGCGTGGACTTCCACCAGGACGCCCCGCCCCGGTACTCCGACTTCGCCTACCTGGCGCTCACGGTGGCGATGAGCTTCGCCACCTCCGACCCGGACCTCGTCGACTCCGACGCCCGGCGGCTCGTCCTGGTGCACGCGCTGCTGTCGTACCTCTTCGGCACCTTCCTGGTCGCGCTGCTCGTCAACGTGGTGGCGGCGCTGTGAGCCTCACGCGCCGAGCAGCGAGCGCAGCGTCCAGGCGTTGCGCACGGCGTTGCCGCCGCCGTCGTTGTTGAAGTAGGCGACCACGTCGTGCCCCGCGGCCGACCACTCGCCGATGCGGTCGGCCCACCAGCGCAGGTCGTCGTCGGAGTACGAGCCGGCATACAGGTGCTGGTGGTCGGGGCCGTGCAGGCGCACGTAGACGAGGCGCGACGTCGCGCGCAGGACGCACGGGATCCCCGCTCCCGACACCACGCACCAGGCGGCGCCGTGGCGCGCGAGCAGGTCGAGGACGGCGTCGTCCTGCCACGACGGGTGCCGCAGCTCGACCGCGACCTGCACCCAGTCCGGGAGCGTGCCGAGGAACCAGTCGAGCCGGGCGTCGTCGCGCTCGGCGTCGGGGCGCAGCTGCACGAGCAGCGCCTCCCGGCGTCCCCGCAGCTCGTGCCAGGACCGCGCGATCCGCTCCGACCACACCTCGGGCCCGTACAGCCGCCGTGCGTGCGTCAGCCCGCGCGGTGCCTTGACCGACATCGTGAAGCCCTCGGGCAGCCGCTCGCGCCACGACGCGAACGCGGCCTCGCGCGGCCAGCGGTAGAAGCTCGCGTTGAGCTCGACGGTGTCGAACGCCTCGACGTACCGCGCGAGCCGGTCACGGGCCGGCAGGCCGGGGCGGTAGAGGACGCCGTCCCAGTGGTCGTACGACCACCCGGACGTGCCGATGCGGATCGTCACCCCCGCACCTTGGCCCGTGGCACGCGGGCCCGCACGTCGGCCGTCAGACCGCGCGCGCGAACCACAGCGACACGGGCAGCTCCTGCCACGCGCCGGCGGGCGGTGCGACCGGCCGGTACCCGAGCGCCCGGTACAGCGTGATCGCCTCGGGCTGCCGGATGCCGGTGTCGAGGACCACGCGCGCGGCACCGTGCGTGCGGGCGTCCTCCTCGACCAGGGCGACGAGGCGCCGTGCGAGGCCGCGGCCACGCGCGCCCGGTGCGACGTAGAGCCGCTTGAGCTCGGCCGCGTCGGAGCCCCAGCCGGGTGCGCGCCGGTGCGTCGCGCAGGCGACGGGGAGCCCGTCGTGCCGGACCACGAACGTCGTCACGGCGCTCGCACCGTGCTCGGCGTCGAGCAGCTCGAACGCGCCGGGCCCGGTCAGGGCGTGCTCGGGGTACAGCGGCGCGAGCTCGTCGACCATGGCGCGGCGCAGCGCGGAGGCGTCCGGGTGGTCCCAGGCGACACGCTCGACCGTCACCTCCCCGGGTGCATCCGCCCGGGTCTCGGCCCGCGACGGCACCGCGGCGGGCCGCAGGTCCTTCGCGAAGCACCGCGACTCCAGGACCCCTGCGTACTCGCCGTAGTTCTCGACCGCCCGGTAGCCGGCGCCCAGGTAGAGGCCGATCGCCTCGGGCTGCAGGACGCCCGTCTCGAGCACGAGCCGGTCGAACGCGCGCTCGACGGCGGCGTCCTCGAGCGCCGCGAGGACCGTGCGCGACATGCCGCGGCCGCGCAGCGGCGGGCGCACGTACATGCGCTTGAGCTCACCCGTGCCGGGCCCGAGGTCGTCGGACGCGTCGCGCAGCGCCCCGCACGCGACCGGCGCACCGTCCGCGCGCACGAGCACCATCGCGACGATCGCGTCGCCGGTCATCGCGTGGCCGATGTCGTCGTCGCCGTAGCGCGCGCGCAGCTCGGCCTGCTGCGCGGTCCGCAGGGCGGTGGCGTCCGCGTCGTCCCACGCGACGTGCTCGACGCGGACGTCCTGCGGCGTCGGCACCGTCACGGCCGTCAGCCGACGAGGGCCTGCAGGACCGACGTGAAGAAGCGCAGCCCGTCGGTCCCCGAGCGCGGACCTGCGGCACCGTCGGGGCCGAAGCCGGCCTCGACCGCGTGCTCCGGGTGCGGCATGAGGCCCACGACGTTGCCGGCGGCGTTGCTGATGCCGGCGATGTCGCGGCGCGACCCGTTGGGGTTGCCGCCCTGGTACCGGAACACGACGCGCCCCTCGCCCTCGAGCTCGTCGAGGGTGCGCTCGTCGGCGACGTACTGCCCGTCCTGGTTCTTCAGCGGGATCGTGATGCGCTCACCCGCGCTGTACGCCCGCGTCCACGCGGTGTCGGCGTTCTCGACCGACAGCACCTGCTCGCGGCACAGGAAGTGCAGGTGGTCGTTCTTGATCATCGACCCGGGCAGCAGGTGCGCCTCGGTGAGGACCTGGAAGCCGTTGCAGATGCCGAGCACCGGCAGGCCCCGGCCGGCGGCGTCGACGATCTCACCCATGACGGGCGCGAACCGGCTGATCGCCCCGGCGCGCAGGTAGTCGCCGTAGGAGAACCCGCCCGGCAGCACGACCGCGTCGACGCCCTTGAGGTCGGCGTCCGCGTGCCACAGCGCGACCGGCTCGCCACCCGCCAGGCGCACCGCGCGGGCGGCGTCCCGGTCGTCCAGCGTGCCGGGGAACGTGACGACCCCGATACGTCCCATCAGGCCAGGCCCTGCGACGTGACGGTGGCGGCGGCGTCGGCCTCGATGTCGGCGACGCGCACGACGTCCTCGATGACGGGGTTCGACAGCACCTGCTCGGCCGCCGCCGCGGCGGCGTCGAGGACCTCCGGCGTCACCGGTCCGTCGACCTCGAGCTCGAACCGCTTGCCCTGGCGGACCGCGGTGAACTGGCCGAAGCCCAGACGCGGCAGCGCGTTCGCGACGGCCTTGCCCTGCGGGTCGAGGATCTCGGGCTTCGGCATGACGTCGACGACGACTCGTCCCACGGGTGCTCCCAGGTTCGCGCGAGGGGGTTTCGCTGCCGATCCTACGGCGCCCCGCGACCACGAGGCCGACGACCCCTCGAACGTGGACACGTCACAGGGTCGTGTGGCTCCAGGCGCCCGCGACGAGCGTCGCGGCGACCCGGGTCGCGCGCACCCCGCCCGGCGTCGCGGCCGCCGCCACGGGGTCGTCGTCGAGCACCACGAGGTCCGCCGGGCCGCCGACGCGCAGCCCGAGCGGCTGCCCGTCGACGGACGACGCGAGCGCCGTCACGACGTCGACCGCCTGCTCCGGGTGCCACGCCGGGCGGTCGTCGCCCGTGCGCCGCACCGCGGCGTCGACCGCGAGCCACGGGTCCAGCGGCGCGACGGGGGCGTCCGACCCCAGGGCCAGCGGGACGCCCGCCGCGTGCAGTGACGCGAACGCGAACGCGCGGTCGGTACGCCCCGCCCAGTGGCGGTCGGCCACGTCACGGTCGTCGGGCAGGTGCGCGGGCTGCACGCTCGCCGTCAGGCCGAGCGCCGCGAACCGGGGTACGTCCGCGGGGTCGAGCAGCTGCGCGTGCTCGACCGACCCGCGGGCGCCGCTCGCCGCGAACGCGTCGAGCACCAGGGTGTTGGCCGCGTCGCCGATCGCGTGGACCGCGCAGCGCAGCCCGTGCGCGTGCGCGTGGCGCAGCAGCGGCACCAGCTCGTCGGCCGGCACGTTGAGCACGCCGTGCGCCAGCGCACCCTCGACGCCCGGGTACGGGTCGTGGCACCAGGCCGTGCGCGTGTTGAGCGAGCCGTCGACGATGACCTTCAGCGGGCCCTGCGTGACGCGCGGGCCCGCGAGCCGGTCACCGGTCTGCAGCTCCTCGGCGACGACGCGGTCGAGGTAGGAGGGCCACACGCCCGCGCGCACGCGCACGGCCGGGTCGCCCGTCGCGGCCCGGCGGCGCCACACGGTCACGTTGTCCGCGATCTCCAGGTCGACCACACCGACGACACCGCGCGCGGCCGCGGCCCGCAGCGCGTCGGCCACCTGCGCGTCCTGCGTCGCGTCCGGGACGTGGTCGAGCGCGCCCATGAGCGGCATCCACTCGGACTCGCGCAGCACGCCCGTGGGGTGCTGCGCCACCCCGAACATCCGCAGGCCCGCGGTCGACACCCACGCGCAGTGCAGGTCGCCCGAGACGAGCACGACGGGCACGTCGCTCGCGACCGCGTCGAGCAGGGCCGCCGACGGCGCGTCGGGCCACGTGCCGTCGCGGAACCCGAGCCCCACGAGCGGTCGCCCCGCCGCGGGCGGGTCGGTCCGCAGCCGCTCGGCCACGAGCGCGACCGCGTGCGCCGCGGACGCGGCCCCCGACACGTCGAGGCGGCCGCGCGCGAGCGCCCACTGCGTGAGGTGCGTGTGCTGGTCCCACAGCCCCGGCAGGACGAGGCGGCCGTCGAGGTCGACCACGTCCACCCCGGGGCCGGCGTCCGCCGCGGCGCCGATCACGCTGATGCGCCCGTCGCGCAGCACGACGTCGACCGGGGCGTCCCGGCCGAGCAGCCGGGCGCGGTGCAGGACGAGCGGACGGACGGCGTCCACGGGACCTCCGAGACGTGGGACGAGGGACGGACGAGGCGCTGGGAGACTACGCCGTCGTCCGCCGCGGGCCGGCCGATGTCGGTAGCGTGGCGGCGTCCGGCACGTCCGCTCGTGGGCAGGGGTGGCACATGGGGTACGACCCGACGTTCCTGGGACCGCTGGTCCCCCTGCCGGTCGCCGCGCAGCCGGTGCGCGAGCTGCCCGCCACGCACTTCACGGTACTGCTGGACCCGGCCCGCCGCCTCGCCGCCGCGACGGCGGTCAACGTCGACGGCGTGACGCTGCAGGACGTGCCGCGCGACGACGACTGGCACCTCGACCCGCGCGTCCCGGCCTGCGAGCAGACGGGACCGGAGCTGTACGCGCGCAACGACCTGGACCGCGGCCACCTCGTGCGCCGGCGCGACCCGGTGTGGGGCGATCCTGGCGTCGCCGCGCAGGCCTCGCGCGAGACGTTCGCCTACCCCAACGCGGCGCCCCAGGCGTCGGAGTTCAACCAGGGCCGCGAGCTGTGGCTGGGGCTCGAGGACCACGTGCTGGAGCACGCCCGTGCGCAGCGGCTGCGGCTGTCGGTCCTCACCGGGCCGGTGCTCGCGGGTGACGACCCGGTCTACCGGGGCGTCCGCCTGCCGCTGCGGTTCTGGAAGGTGGCCGCGTGGGCGCTCGACGGCGGGCGACGCCTCGCCGCGGCGGCGTTCGTCCTCGACCAGAGCCCGCTGCTGCCGGCGACCGAGCTCGCGGCGCGCACGCACGCCGCCGCCGCGGCCGACCAGCCCCCGCCGCTCGGGCCGTTCCGCACGTTCCAGGTGCCGGTCGCCGACGTCGCCGACCTCACGGCCCTCGACCTCGGCCCGCTCACGGCCGCGGACGTGCTGGCCGTGACGGCGCCGCAGTCGCGCGCGTGGCGCGAGCTGGCGGCGCTCGCGGAGGTCGACCTCGGCACGTGACGCCGCACGTGCGACCCCGCGACGTGCCGCGGGGTCACACGTCGAGCGTGCGTCCCGTGAGCCGGTGGAACGCGTCGAGGTAGCGGTCGCGGGTGCGTTCGACGACGTCCGCCGGCAGCGCGGGCGGGGGCGTGTCGGACGCGCGGTCCCAGCCCGACGCGGGCGACGTCAGCCAGTCCCGCACGTACTGCTTGTCGAAGCTCGGCTGCGCGTGGCCCGGCTCCCACGCGTCGGCCGGCCAGAAGCGCGACGAGTCCGGCGTGAGCACCTCGTCGCCGAGCGTGACCGCGCCCGTCGCCGGGTCGGTGCCGAACTCGAGCTTGGTGTCCGCGAGGATCACGCCGCGCTCGCGCGCCACGGCCTCGGCACGCGCGTAGACGGCGAGCGTGAGGTCCCGCAGCCGCTCGGCGAGCTCCGGGCCGACGGTGTCGACGACCACCGAGAACCGCACGTTCTCGTCGTGGTCACCCAGCGCGGCCTTCGTCGCGGGCGTGAAGATCGGCTCGGGGAGCCGCGAGCCGTCGACGAGGCCGTCCGGCAGCGCGATGCCCGTGACGTGGCCGTCGTGGCGGTACTCGTCCAGGCCGGACCCCGTGAGGTAGCCGCGCGCGACGCACTCGACGGGGAACATGTCCAGGCGCCGGCAGACCATCGCGCGGCCCGCGACCGCGTCGGGAACGTCGGTGGACACCACGTGGTTCGGCACGAGGTCGGCGAGCTGCTCGAACCACCACAGGCTCAGCTGCGTCAGGACGACCCCCTTGCCGGGGATCCCGGGCGACAGCACGTGGTCGTACGCGGACACGCGGTCCGACGCGACGACGAGCACGACGTCGCCGTGCAGGTCCCGCAGCGCGACCCCGGCGTCCGAGCCGTCGGGCTCGTACAGCTCGCGGACCTTGCCGGAGTAGACGTGCCGCCATCCGGGCAGCTGCGCGGGGACGTCGAGAGGTGCGTTCACGGGCACAGTGTGGCGTGCGACGCGGGTACGGGGCGACGCACGACCGTCCAGCGGTCGCGC
>NZ_JACSQV010000007.1:10719-38556 GCF_014836445.1 Cellulomonas avistercoris | reverse complement strand
CCCCGCCCCGTGCCCTGCGTGCGTCCGGGTCAGGCGGGCGCGCGCCGGCGGGCGACGAGGACCAGCCCGGCACCCAGCACGATCCACGCCGCCGCGAGACCGGCCGCGCCGGCCGGCTCCGCGCCGGTCACCGCGAGCACGGCGGGCACGCCACCGATCGCCAGGAACGTGCCGTCCGACGCGACCGTGAACGCGACCTCGCTGGTCAGGACGGTCCCGTCGAACGCCACGGCGTTCACGACGACGCGGTGCGCGCCGACCTCGAGGCCCGCGGGCAGGTCGCCCGCCAGGACGATCGTGCCGTCGGCGCCCACGACGCCCGTCGCGAACGTGCGCGGCGTCGAGTGCACGACGAGCGTCACCTCGGAGCCGGGCTGCAGGCCCTGGCCCGTGGCCGTGACCACGGTGCCGGCGACGCGGTCGCCGGGCCGTGCGGCGAGGTCGATGCCGAGGGCGGCGTCGGCGACGGTCACCCGGACCGTCGCGGTCGCCGTCGCCGGCTGCGTGTCCCGGTCGCCCGCCGTGCTCGCGGTGACGACGCAGTCACCCGCACCGGTCCCCGTGAGGACCCCGTCCGCGGCGGTGCACGCACCGGTCGCGCCGAGCGTCACCGGCAGGCCGGACGCGGACGTCGTGACGGGCCGGACCTGCTGGCCGAGGATCAGGTCGGAGACCTCGAGCGTCACGGAGTCGGCGAGCCGCGCGACGTCGAGCTCGAGCGTGCCGGACGACGCCTGCACCTCGTCGGAGCCCGCGTACCGGGCCGTGATCGTCAGCGTGCCACCGGTCGCGACGACGCCGTCGACGACCGCGACGCCGTCCACGAGCTCGAGGTCGTCGTAGGACGTGTCGCCGACGGTGACGTCGACGGTCCCGACGGCGGGGCGGGTGGACGTCCCCTCGTCCAGCGGGCCCTCCGCGCGGCTCCGGTTCTCCTCCTCGTCGTCGCCCGCGTCCGGCTGCTCGGCGACCTCGACGCGCACGTCGAACGTCTGGCCCGCCGCGAGCTCGGCGGGGTCGACCGTGACGGTCGTGGTGGTGGGGACCTGCGGCGTGACGGTCACGGGCGCGGACGCCTCGGACTCGCCGAGCAGGTTGGTCGCGACGACGCGGAACGTGTACGGCTCACCGTTCGTCAGACCCCGGACCGTGACCGCGGTCTCGGGGTCCCAGCCCTGGAGGGTGTCGCACCAGTCCTCCTCCTCGCCGGCAGCCGCGCACAGCACCTCGTAGGTGTCGATGCCACCCGCGAGGTCCGTGGGTGCGGTCCAGGCGAGCGCGACGCCGCCGTCGAGCGGCGTGCCCACGAGGCCGGTGGGCGCGGACGGGACGCGCGTGGAGAACGTGAGCCTCGCGGAGCCCTTGACGAACCAGTCCTCCCCCCCGGTGCGGCTGTACGAGCCGAGTCCGATGAGGTACGTCGTCCCGGCCTCGAGGTCCACGACGAACGCGGCGTCGAGGTCGTTGCGGTCGTCGACCTGCCCGACCATCACGTCGCCGGCCCAGACCTCGAGCGTGTTGTCCCAGAACGGCTCGAGCGACGTGGCGCGGATCGACACCGCGACGTCCGCGGCCGGCGTGAGCGAGTACCACGCGACGTTGTTGCGGTACTGGCCCGTGCCCCGGTCCGAGTCGACGTGGGCGTTGGACGCCACGAACGACTCGTCGAGCGTCGCGATGGGCAGCGGCACGGGATCGATCCGGGTGCCCCCGGGGGTCTCGCTCGCGTGAGCGGCCGTGGGGACGATCATCGCGGCGAGCGCGAGCGTCAGCACGGCGGCGGCGCGCGCGCGTCGGCGGCCGGTGAGGCGGAAGGTCATGTCAGCTCCGGGGACGGGGGCGGGGTTCTGCGGAAGGATCCCGCAGAAAGGGCCCCCCACCAGGACGTTCGTCCCCGTTCGCCCGTAGCCGGTCGCCAATGTCCCGGTACGTCGCCGCACGGTGCACACCGTGCGACACGCACGGGTGACACCCGGTCGGCCCGCCGTGCTACCCCGCTGCCGCCTCGCTGACGGCCAGCGCGATGTCGGTCCGGTGCTGCGCCCCCGCGAGGTTGACCTGGTCGACCGCGACGTACGCGGCGCGGCGCGCCTCCGCAAGAGTCTCCCCCACGCCCACCACGGACAGCACGCGGCCGCCCGCCGACACCAGCAGCGGGTCGTTCAGGGGGTTCTCCGGGTCGTCACCGGTCGTGCGCACGGCCGTGCCGGCGTGCAGGACGTGGACCCCGGGCACCGTCTCGGCCGCGTCCAGGCCCGTGATCGGGTCACCGGTCCGGATCTCCCCCGGGTAGCCGGCGGACGCGACGACGACCGTGACCGCGGCGTCGGCGCGCCAGTGCAGGGGCTCGAGCTCGGCGAGGCGCCCCTGCGCCGCGGCGAGCAGCACGTCGGCGAGGGGCGACGCCAGCCGTGCGAGCACGACCTGCGTCTCCGGGTCGCCGAACCTCGCGTTGAACTCCACGACGCGCAGGCCACGGCTCGTCAGCGCCAGGCCGCAGTACAGGACGCCGACGAAGGGGGTGCCGCGCCGCGCCATCTCGGCGACCGTCGGACGCGCGACCGTCTCGACGACCTCGTCGACGAGTCCCTCGGGCGCCCACGGCAGCGGTGAGTAGGCGCCCATGCCGCCGGTGTTGGGGCCCTGGTCACCGTCGAGCGCGCGCTTGAAGTCCTGCGCGGGCACCAGCGGGACCACGTCGGTGCCGTCGCACAGCACGAACAGGGAGACCTCCGGGCCGTCGAGGTACTCCTCGACGACCACGCTGCCGCCCTCCTTCGCCAGGCACGCGGCCGCGTGGGCGAGCGCCGCCTCGCGGTCGTCCGTGACGACGACGCCCTTGCCCGCGGCGAGCCCGTCCTCCTTGACGACGTACGGCGCGCCGAACGCGTCCAGCGCAGCCGCGACCTCGTCGAGCGTCGTCGCGACGTGCGCGGCGGCCGTCGGCACGCCGGCCGCGGCCATCACGTCCTTGGCGAACGACTTCGACCCCTCGAGCCGCGCAGCCTGCGCCGACGGCCCGAACACGGGGATGCCGGCCGCGCGCACGGCGTCGGCGACGCCCGCGACGAGCGGCGCCTCGGGCCCCACGACGACGAGGTCGACGCCGAGCGACCGCGCGAGCGCCGCGACGGCCTCGCCGTCGAGCGGGTCGACCGCGTGCAGCGTCGCGCGCTGCGCGATCCCGGGGTTGCCCGGGGCCACGTGCACCCCGGTCACACCGGGGTCGAGCGACAGCGTGCGGGCCAGGGCGTGCTCACGGGCACCGGTGCCGACGACGAGGATCTCCACGGCGCACGACCCTACCGGCCGCGCGCGCGGCCTCCCGCCGCGCGTCCGCCGATCAGACGAGCAGCTCGTGCCGGATGATCGTCGCCTCGCGGCCCGGCCCGACGCCCACCGAGGAGATCCGGGTGCCGGACACCTCCTCCAGGAAGTGCAGGTAGCGCTGCGCGGCCTTCGGCAGGTCGTCGAAGTCCCGCGCCCCGGAGATGTCCTCGCTCCAGCCGTCGAGGTACTCGTACACCGGGCGGGCGTGGTGGAAGTCGCTCTGGTCGATCGGCATGTCCTCGACGCGCCGGCCGTCCACGTCGTACGCGACGCAGACCGGCACGCGCTCGCGTCCCGTGAGCACGTCGAGCTTGGTCACCACGAGGTCCGTCAGGCCGTTGACCAGCGACGCGTACCGCACGACGACCGCGTCGTACCAGCCGGTGCGGCGCGGGCGGCCCGTCGTGGTGCCGAACTCGCCGCCCGTCTGGCGCAGCCACTCGCCGTCGTCGTCGAGCAGCTCGGTCGGGAACGGCCCCTCACCCACGCGCGTGGTGTACGCCTTGGCGACGGCCACGACCCGGTCGATGCGCGTCGGCCCGACGCCCGAGCCCGTGCACGCGCCGCCCGCCGTGCAGGCGGACGACGTGACGAACGGGTACGTGCCGTGGTCGACGTCGAGCATGGTCGCCTGCCCGGCCTCGAAGACCAGCGTCTTGTCCTCGTCCAGCGCCCGGTTGAGGTACTGGGGCGTGTCGGCGACGAACGGGCGCAGCCGCTCGGCGTGCCGCAGCAGGTCGTCCAGCGTCTCCTCGACCGTGATGGCGCGGCGGTTGTAGACCTTGACCAGCAGGTGGTTCTTCTGGTCCAGCGCGCCCTCGACCTTCTGGCGCAGGATGCCCTCGTCGAAGAGGTCCTGCACGCGGATGCCGATGCGGTTGATCTTGTCGGCGTACGTCGGGCCGATGCCGCGGCCCGTCGTGCCGATGCGGCGCTTGCCGAGGAACCGCTCCGCGACCTTGTCCATCGTGCGGTTGTACGGCGCGATGACGTGCGCGGCCGACGACACCAGCAGGCGGGACGTGTCGACGCCCCGCGCCTCGAGCGCGTCGATCTCCTCGAACAGCACCTCGATGTCGATGACGACGCCGTTGGCGATCACCGGGACGACGCCGGGCGTGAGGATGCCGGACGGCAGCAGGTGCAGGGCGTACTTCTCGCCCTCGATGACGACCGTGTGCCCCGCGTTGTTGCCGCCGTTGAACTTGACGACGACGTCGGTGCGGTCGCCGAGCTGGTCGGTAGCCTTCCCCTTGCCCTCGTCGCCCCACTGCGCCCCGAGCACCACGACGGCCGGCATGACGATCACCACTTCCCGCTGCCTGCAGTAGGGCTCCGCCCGCAGACGGGCGCGAGCGGGCTCGCGGCGCGGGTGACCCGAGGACGCGCGGCAGTGACGCGTACCTCGCCGAAGGGTACCGGAGGCGCGCGCCGGACCGCGGACCCGCCCACGGGGCGGGCCCGGCGCGTCCACCCCGTCAGCGCAGCGCGGCCACCTCGTCGGCCGACGTCCCGCAGTCCTGCAGGAACTGCCGGCAGCGCTCGGCCTCCGCCGTCTCGCCCAGTGCGTCCGCCGCGGTCGCGAGCGCGAGCAGCGCGCGCAGGAACCCCTGGTTCGGCTCGTGCGCGACGGGGACCGGGCCGCGTCCGCGCCACCCGGCACCGCGCAGCGCGTCCAGGCCGCGGTGGTAGCCGGTGCGCGCGTAGGCGTAGGCGGCGACCGGGTCGTCGGCACGCTCGGCCAGCAGCGCCCAGACCAGCGAGGACGCCGGCGCCGCGGGCACCACCTCGCGAGGGTCCGCGCCGGACGCGAGCGCGGCGCGTGCCGTCGCGTCGGGTCCGTCGGCGGGCAGCAGCGTCGGGGCAGGGCCGTCGAGGAGGTTCTCGTGGGTCATCGCGCCAGTCTCGCACCGGGCCGCCCCGCCGCGGTCCGGGCGCACCCGGACCAACCCACGCGACCCGGACGTGCGGTCGCCGCCCCGGGGCGCCGCCGTTAGAGTCGAACGGTCGACCAGCACGCGTCCCCCGCGGCACCCTCCCCCCGGCCGGCTCGAGCACAGGACAGCCATGATCGAGATCTCGACGTCCTCCACCACCACCACGCTGCTCGTCGCCGGTGACCTCGACCTCGCCGAGCGGGAGCAGTTCCCCGAGGTGACCGCCCGCGTCGTGGGGCTGCGCCGGCAGCTGCTCGTCATCGACATGTGCCGCGTGACGTTCATGGACTCCACGGGCGCGGCGTTCCTCATCTCGCTCGCCGACGCGGGCCGCCGACGCGGTGGCGCGACGGTCCTGCGGGGTGCGGCGGACCGCGACCTGTTCGTCCTGGAGATCTGCGGGGCGCTCGAGCTGTTCCGCATCGACGCTGACCACCACTGCGAGCTGGGCGCCGAGATCCCGAGCAGCCCCGAGGGCGCGCCCGCCCCTGCCTGAGCCGCCACCCCTCCCGCGAGGGTCGGACGCTACGCGCGCCGGGACGGGGAGGGCAGCGAGCCGGGGCGCACCTTCGCCCACACGACCTTGCCGCCGCGTGACTGCCGCCAGCCCCAGTCGGCGAGCCGTTCGACGATCTGCATCCCGAACCCGCCGACGCGCCCGGGGTGCCCGTCGGTCGTGACGGGCGGCGTGGGGTTGTCGTCCTCCACCTCGATGCGCAGACCGTCGCCGGTGTCGTACAGCTGCAGGGCGACGTGGCCCCAGCCGTGCAGCACCGCGTTCGCGACCAGCTCGGACACGATCAGCTCGGCGTTCGCCGCGTCGGGCATCTCCCACGCCTCGCACGTGCGCACCACGGCGTGCCGCGCGCGCCCGATCGACGCCGGCTCGCTCGGCAGCGCCCAGCGCCGCCGACGCGGGCTGACGGCACCCGCCAGGTGGTCGTCCGTGCCCGGCACGCGCAGCACGACCACCGCGACGTCGTCCTCCGGGTGGTCGGCGAGCCGTGAGAGCAGGTCCTCGCCGATCCCGGCCGCGTCCTGCGCGGTGACGGCCGCGGCGACCGCCTCGAGCACCGTCAGCCCGTCGCGCAGGCTGCGGTCGCGCCGCTCGACGAGGCCGTCGGTGTAGTACACGACGACGTCGCCCGGCCCCAGCACGACCTCGTCCGTCGCGCGCCCGCCGGAGCCGAAGCCCACGAGGCGGCCGCCGGTCCCGCGCAGGTGCTCGGCGTGCCCGTCGCGCACCAGCAGCAGGGGCAGGTGGCCGGCGCGCGCGTACTGCAGCACCCACCCGCCCGCGTCGTCGCGCCGCAGCGCGGAGTACACCATGCTGGCGGCGCGCGGGATCCGCATGCCGCCGAAGAGCTGGTCGACGCGGTCCAGCACGGGCCCGGGCGTCGTGATGTCGAAGGCGTAGGACCGCACGACCGACCGCAGCTGACCCATCGTGGCGGCCGCCTCGACGTCGTGCCCCACGACGTCGCCGATGACGACGCTGACCGTCTGCGGGTCGATCTGCAGCACGTCGTACCAGTCGCCGCCGACCTGCGCGTCGTCGGCGTTGGGCGAGTAGTACGTCCACACGTCGAGACCGTCGACCTCGGCCTGCTCCGGCAGCATCGCGCGCTGCAGCGTCTCCGCCAGGCGGTGCTCGCGGTCGTACAGGCGCACGTTGTCGATGGACAGCCCGACGCGGCGCGCGACGAGCTCGACGACCGTGCGCTCCGACGCCCCCAGCGCGGCGCGCCCGCCGCCACCGTGCGGACGCACGACGAGGATGCCGACGGTGCGGCGCCGCCCGGGGACGGGCTGCACGACCACGCGGTCGCCGCCGTCCGGCCCGTCGGCCCGGCCCGACCCCTCCGCGGCGAGGGTGCGGGACAGCCACTGCGAGTAGGTGCCCTCGGGGTGGTCGGCGGCCAGGTCGAGCTCGACGAGGCCGTCGCGCGCACCGGACAGCAGCTGGCCGACGGGGTCCAGGGGGCAGCGCGACAGCAGCCGCCCGGACGGGCCGTGGTGCCGCACCGCACCGCCGCGGCCGGCCTCGAGGCCGTCGGCGGACCACAGCCCGTGGTCGTACAGGAAGAAGTGCGCACGGTCGACCACCTGCGACTCCAGCAGGTTCGCGATCTCCCGCAGGCCGTGCGGCTCGTCGACGTCCATCAGCAGGTCGGAGACCCGCGCGATGAGCGACAGGCTCCGTCGCTCGCGGCGCTCCTCGGCCACGAGCGCCGCCTGCTCGGCCGACGCGGTGAGCTCGGCCGTGAGGTCCTGGACGGCCGCGACGAACGTGCCGCCGGGCACGCCGGGCCCCGGCGGCACGGGCGAGACGTGCACGACGCAGCGCACGTCGGCACCGTCGCCGCGCCGCAGCACCACGGGGTGCGTCGACGGGCCGCGCGAGACCGCCCGGACGGCGTCCGGGTCGCTCGGCCGCACGCGCGGGTCGGCCAGCACGTCGACGCCGACGAGGTCCTGCGGGGCGTGGCCGAGGGCCTGCGCGAGCGCGTCGTTGACCCACACGACGTGCGCGCCGGTGCGCGTGGCGTGCAGCAGGGCCATGGGCACCTGGGTGGCACCGAGAGCCGCGCCGAGCACCTGCCGCGACGCGGGAGGGCCCCCGGCAGCACCACCCGCGGCCGGGTCGGGCGTAGGCTCGGGCATCGGTTCGATGGCGTGGGAGTTGACCTCCACCACCTCCGATCGTCTAGCGTGCCGAACGACGGACGGCTCGACCACCCCGGTGAGCCCCGCCAGCGCCCGGAAGGAGCATCGTGCGAGACGTTAACAGTCCTTCCACCGACCAGGACGCCGCCACGTCGGACGCGACCGAAGCGACGACCGTCGGGGAACCCGGCGCCGTGCAGGTCATCGTGGGTACGGACCGGACCCGCATCGTCCTGTCGGGCGAGGTCGACGCGGACCTCGGCCCCGAGCTGCAGGAGGCCACCGCCGAGGCGGAGCAGCGCGGTCTGCCCATCGAGGTCGACGCGCACCACGTGACGTTCATGGACTCCTCGGGCGTGGCCTTCCTCGCCCGCCTGTCCATCCGCAGCGAGCACCGGGTCCGCCTGCTGCGCGTGCCGCCGACCGTGCGGTTCCTGCTGGAGGTCACCCGCATCGGCGAGCTCCTGGACGTCGTCGACGACGACGGCGCGGAGCCCTTCGAGCCGGTGGACTCCCCCGGCTGACCCTGCGTCCCGCCTGACGCGGACCTGACGCCGACGGCCCCGGACCCCCTTGCGGGGACCGGGGCCGTCGGCGTCGGGCGTGCGGTGGTCAGGAGATGCGGGTGCCCGCCGACCGCAGCTGCTGGCAGGCCTCGACGACGCGCGCGGCCATGCCGGCCTCGGCGAGCTTGCCCCAGGCGCGCGGGTCGTACGCCTTCTTGTTGCCGACCTCGCCGTCGATCTTCAGGACGCCGTCGTAGTTCGTGAACATGTGGCCGACGACCGGACGCGTGAACGCGTACTGCGTGTCGGTGTCGATGTTCATCTTGATGACGCCGTTGTCGACCGCCTCGGCGATCTCGGCGGCCGTCGAGCCGGACCCGCCGTGGAAGACGAGGTCGAACGGGGACTCCTTGCCGATCTTGGCGCCGACCTCACGCTGGATGTCCGCGAGGATCGACGGGCGCAGCTTGACGGCACCCGGCTTGTACACGCCGTGCACGTTGCCGAACGTCAGGGCCGTCAGGTAGCGGCCCTTCTCGCCGGCGCCGAGGGCCTCGACCGTCTTGAGGCCGTCCTCGGCCGTCGTGTAGAGCTTCTCGTTGATCTCGGCCTCGTGGCCGTCCTCCTCGCCACCGACGACGCCGACCTCGATCTCGAGGATCGTGCGGGCCGCGCGCGAGCGCTCGAGCAGCTCGGCGGCGATGACGAGGTTCTCCTCGAGGGGGATGTCCGAGCCGTCGAACATGTGCGACTGGAACGTCGGGTTCTCGCCGCGCTTGACCTGCTCGGCCTCGAGCTCGAGCAGCGGGCGGACCCACGAGTCGAGGTTCTTCTTGACGCAGTGGTCCGTGTGCAGCGCGATCGTGACGCCGTAGTGCTTGGCGACCTCGGTCGCGTACGCCGCGAGCGCGAGCGTGCCGCTGACGCGGTTCTTGATCGTCGAGCCGGAGGCGTACTCGGCGCCACCGACGGAGACCTGGATGATGCCGTCCGACTCGGCCTCCGCGAAGCCCTGGATGGCGGCGGTGACGGTCTGGGACGACGTGATGTTCACGGCGGGGTAGGCGAACTTGCCCGCCTTCGCCCGGTCGATCATCTCGGCGTAGACCTCGGGGGTTGCGATCGGCATCGCGGCATCTCCTGGTGTTCGGGGTGGGGTACCCCCCGAGTCTGCCACCACCGGCCCCCGGGCGTTCCGGGACGTCCACCGGGACCCGTCAGCCGTGCCGCACGAGCCACGTGTGCATGGCGATCGCGGCGGCCGCCCCCGCGTTGAGCGAGCGCGTGCTGCCGTGCTGCGTGATGTGCAGGACGACGTCGCACACCGCCTGGGCGCCCTCGGTCAGGCCGGTGGACTCCTGCCCGAGCAGCAGCACGCACCGGGGCGGCAGGACGTGCGTCTCGAGGGCCACCGAGCCCGGCACGTTGTCGATGCCGACGATCGGCAGGCGCGTGCCGCCCGGCCCGGCCCCGGCGGCCCACGTCGCGAGCGCGGCCGCGTCCGGGTGGTGGTGGACGTGCAGGTAGCGGTCGGTGACCATGGCGCCGCGGCGGTTCCAGCGGCGCCGGCCGACGACGTGGACGCCCGCGCTGTTGAAGGCGTTCGCGGTCCGCACGACCGAGCCGATGTTGAGGTCGTGCGCCCAGTTCTCGATGGCCACGTGGAACGGGTGCCGGCGCGTGTCGAGGTCGGCCACGATCGCCTCGACCGTCCAGTACCGGTAGGCGTCGACGACGTTGCGGCGGTCGCCGTGCGCCAGCAGCTCGGGGTCGTACCGCGGGTCGTCGGGCCACGCGTCGGGCCCGCCGGGCCACGGCCCGACGCCGACGTCGGGCACCTGGTGCGCGTCCTGCGGATGGCCGCTGTCGTCCGTCACCCCCCGATCCTCCCCGACCGGGAGACCGCCCCCCGCGTCCCGGGTGCGCCGTACGCTGGACCTCATGCTGACGACGACGGTGCTCACCGCCGCCCTGACCGACGCGACCGTGCCGCTCCTGGCGGGAGGTCCGCTGCCCGCGCTGGGACCGGACTTCCTCGACCCGGACCACCTGATCAGCTCGTTCGGGACGGCCGTGGTCGTCGGCATCGTCGCCGTCATCTTCATCGAGACGGGCCTGCTGTTCCCGTTCCTCCCCGGCGACTCGCTGCTCTTCACCGCCGGCGCCCTCGTCGCGCAGGACAAGTTCCCGGTCCACATCAACATCTTCGTGCTCTGCCTCATGCTGTTCGCCGCGGCGTTCGTCGGGGACCAGGTGGCGTACGTGATCGGCCGCCGGCTGGGCCCGAAGGTGTTCAGCCGCCCGGACTCGCGCTTCTTCAAGCAGAAGTACATCGACCAGACGTACGCGTACTTCGACAAGTACGGCGGCCGCACGATCATCGTGGCGCGCTTCGTGCCCTTCGTGCGGACGTACGCGCCCGTCGCGGCCGGCGTCGGCAAGATGAACTACCGGCACTTCGTGTCCTACAACGTCGTCGGCGCGCTCCTGTGGGGCGTCGGCGTGACGCTGCTGGGCTACTGGCTGGGCAACTTCACGTTCATCAAGAACAACATCGAGGCCCTGCTGATCGTCATCGTCGGCGTCTCGGTGCTGCCCGTCGCCTTCGAGCTCTGGCGCGCGCGGCGCAAGGAGAGCACCGGCGAGACGGTCGAGGGCCGCGACACCGACTACGACGAGCCCGTCGAGCGCGCGGCCGTCGAGCGCGAGGTCTTCGGTGCGGCGGCGACCGCGCCCGTGCCGGGCCAGGCGGGCACGCAGGTCGTCGAGGACGGCGGCGAGACGGGGCCGGAGCCGCGGCGATGACGCGGGAGATCCGGTCGTGGCTGTCCGACATGGACGGCGTCCTGGTGCACGAGGGGACGGCGCTGCCGGGTGCCGCGGAGTTCGTCGACGCGCTCAAGGCCGCCGAGCGGCCGTTCCTCATCCTCACCAACAACTCGATCTTCACGCCGCGTGACCTGTGCGCACGCCTCGCCGCGACGGGGATCGACGTGCCCGAGCGGTCCATCTGGACGTCCGCGCTGGCCACGGCGCAGTTCCTCACGGACCAGATGCCCGGCGGGTCGGCCTACGTCATCGGCGAGGCCGGCCTGACGACTGCCCTGCACGAGGGCGGGTACACCCTGACGGCCGCCCGCCCGGACTTCGTCGTCCTCGGCGAGACGCGCACGTACTCGTTCGAGGCGATCACCCAGGCGGTGCGCCTCATCCAGGGCGGCGCCCGGTTCATCGCCACGAACCCCGACGTCACCGGGCCCAGCGCCGAGGGGGACGTGCCGGCCACCGGCGCCGTCGCCGCGATGATCTCCGCCGCGACGGGCCGCAAGCCCTACTTCGTGGGCAAGCCCAACCCCATGATGATCCGCTCCGCGCTCAACCGGATCGACGCGCACTCGGAGACGACCGTCATGGTCGGCGACCGCATGGACACCGACGTGGTCGCGGGCATCGAGGCGGGCCTGCGCACCTACCTCGTGCTGACGGGCTCGACGCGCGCCTCCGACGTCGAGCGCTTCCCGTTCCGGCCCACCGCCGTGCGTGACTCGGTGCAGGACCTCATCGAGCTCGTCTGACCGACGTCCGTCCCCTCGGGGTGCCGATCGGCCCCGGTCACCGGCCCGCCGGGGCCGTTCGTCCCGGTGACGCCGCCCCACCAGGGGTCACCCTGGGACCATGCGCAACAGCGAGCTCGCCCGGGTGCTCCGCGCGGCCAACCCCTGGTGGTCGCGCCGCCGGCGCGCGACCTGGGTGCTCGACGACGACGAGCTCGCCACGCGCGCACGCCACGAGTGGGCGCCCGCGACGGCCGGGGCACGCGCCGCGCTCGCCCCTCTCGCGGACGGTCCGCTCCCCGGCACCGTCACGCTCGTGGTCGGGCCGCGCGGTGTCGGCAAGACGACGGCGGTCAAGGACGTCGTGGCCCACCTCGTCGCCGACCCCGCCACCGACCCGCGGTGCGTCGTGCTGGTCCCCGCGCAGCTCACCGACGCCGACGGGACGCTCACGGACCTCGAGCCGTCCGACCTCGCGACGGCCGTGCGCACCCCCACGCGGACGGGTGCACCGGCGTGCGACGGGCCGCGCGTCCTCGTCGTCGACGAGGTCGGCGCGGTCGCGGGGTGGCCGCGCGTGCTGGCGGACGCGGCACGACGCGGCGACCAGGTGGTCGCGACCACGTCGGTCCTCGACCCCGACGACCTGGCCGCGCTGGAGGCCGCCTGCCCCGCCGGCAGCCTGACGGTGCGCCGCCTGCAGCCCGCGAGCCTGTCCGAGGTGCTGGGTGCGCGCCCGACGGACGACGTCGGTGACGTGCGGGCCGCCTACCTGCGCCACGGCGGCCTGCCGCGCGCGGTCGCGGAGCACCGCGACCTGGGCGACGTGAGCCCGGAGCTCGTCGCCGCGCTCGCGGCCGGCCTGCACCGGGACGTCTGCCGCGGCGTGGACGGCTGCCCCCTCGACCTGCTGCTGTCGAGCGTCTGCGCGACGACCGACCGCTTCGTCGAGCCCGAGCCGCTCGCGCGCCTGCTCGGCCTGTCCACGCCCGAGGTCGGCCGGCTGCTCGCGCGCCTCGAGCACGCGCACGTGCTCGACCCGCGCCGCGGCCTCGTCGACCCCCTGCTGCACCGCCTGCCCTCGCTCATCGCGCCCGAGCGTCACGTCGCGCCGACGGCCCAGCACATCGCGACGTTCTCGCACTGACCCGGCACGACGAGACCGGCACGACGAGGCCCGCCCCCCGCTCGCAGCGGGGAGGCGGGCCTCGTCGTCGCCGTCAGAAGCCGACGGCGGGTGCCTGGCGGATCTGCGGGTCGTCCACCTCGAAGTACTCGGCGCGCGTGAACCCGAACATCCGCGCGATCACGTTGGCCGGGAACGACTCGACCTTGGTGTTCAGCTCACGGACGTTCGCGTTGTAGAACCGGCGGCCCGCGGCGATGCGGTCCTCGGTGTTGGCGAGCTCGGCCTGCAGCTGCTGGAAGTTCTCGCTCGCGCGCAGCACCGGGTAGTTCTCGGCCACCGCGAGCAGCCTGCCCAGCGCCGAGTTCAGCGCGTTCTCCTGCACCGCCTGCTCGGCGGGCCCGGCCGCCGGCCCGGCGGCGGCCGCGCGGGCCCGCGTGACCTCGTCGAACACGCCGCGCTCGTGCGCCGCGTACCCCTTGACCGTCTCGACGAGGTTGGGGATCAGGTCGTGCCGGCGGTGCAGCTCGACGTCGATCTGCCGCCAGGACTCCTGCACGAGGTTGCGCAGCCGGACGAACCCGTTGTAGAGCACGACCGCCCACAGCAGGAGCAGGACGACGACGGCGATGACGACCACGGCGGCGATGGTGCCGTTCACGAGGGCTCCTAGGGGGTGCGAGGTGCCCCGATCGTACCGGCCGGGTCGTGACCGTGGTCCTGCCAGACGTGGCGCGGCACGGCGTCGGCGATCGCCCCCAGCAGCATCAGCCGCCCGGCGACGCGGTCGACGTCGGTGCGTCCGTCGTCCCAGGTCACGAGCCACGTGCCCTCGATGCGCCACGGCCGGCCGAGAGCGTCGGACCGCAGCAGCCGCTCCATCAGCCGGGGGTGCAGCACGGCGTGCGCCGTGCGCTCGTCGGCGGCCACGACGCGGTACTCGCGGTTGAACGCCGCGAGCTCGAGCTGCAGGTCCTTGCCGCCGGCGAGCTTGACGAGCCGCGCCCCGACGCCCTCGGCGGTCACCTCGAGCCTCGGCAGGTACGCCGGCAGCCGCAGCGCCACGACGTGCGCGTACGACGTGCTCCGCTCCTTGCCCGTGCCGGTGACCCACCGGTACGTGAACGAGACCGCCGGACGGCCCTGCCAGTCGCGGCGCATCACCTCGATCGCCGCGTGGGAGTCGCCGGTGCTGAACGGCACGCCGGTCTGGATGCGCTCGAGCCCGCGGTCGTACCGCACGTAGTCCCAGCCGTTGAGGCTCCCCCACGCCGCGAGCCGCTCGTGACGACGCTGCTGCCAGCGGTTGCCGAGCCACGCGACGACGGGCCCCACGACCGCCACCACCACGAGCAGCACGACCTCGGGCCCGCCGAGGCTCATCCGCGTCAGGACGAGGTAGCCGATCCCGACGGTCCACAGGGCGACGACGCCGGTCAGCACCGCGCGCCGCCCGCGCCGCCGCGCCGGTCCGCCCGCCGCGGGGCCCGGTGGTCCGGGCGCCCGCGGCGGGGTGGGGGTCATGCCAGGCCCAGGTCGGTCAGGTCGAGCAGGTGGTGGTAGGAGACCCCGAGCGCCTCGATCGCCTCGCGCGCGCCCGTGGCGCGGTCGACGATCGTCGCGACCGCGACGACCTCGCCACCGGCCTCGCGCACGGCCTCCACGGCGGTGATGGCGGACCCGCCCGTGGTCGACGTGTCCTCGACGACGACCACGCGACGACCGGCGACGTCCGGTCCCTCGATGCGGCGCTGCAGGCCGTGGGCCTTGCCCGCCTTGCGCACGACGAACGCGTCGAGGTCCTGCCCGCGCGACGCGGCCGCGTGCAGCAGCGCCGTGGCGACCGGGTCGGCCCCGAGGGTCAGCCCGCCGACCGCGTCGATCTCCGCGGTGCCGAGGCCGGCCTCCTCGAGCAGGTCGAGCAGGAGGTGCCCGATGAGGGGCGCGGCGCGGTGGTGGAGCGTCGCCCGGCGCAGGTCGACGTAGTAGTCGGCCTCCTTGCCGGACGAGAGCGTCACCCGGCCGTGCACCACGGCGAGGTCACGGACGAGGGCGATGAGCTGGTCGCGGGGCGTTGCGGCGGGGGCGTCGGTCACGGCCCGAGATTACCGGCCCGACCGCCCGCCGACGCCCGCCGTCCGGGTCGCCCGACGCACCGGTCCCTCACCCCGTGACGCGCACCTCGACCCGGCGGTTCAGCGCGCGCCCGGACGGGTCGTCGCGCCCGTCGACCTGCTCCTCGGCCACGGGCACGGAGCTGCCGTGCCCGGTGACGGTGAGCACGAGGTCGGGGCGCGCGGCCGCGAGCGCACCGGCGACGGCCTGGGCGCGCGCCTGCGAGAGCGGCACGTTGACCTCGTCGCCACCGAGCCCGTCGGTGTGGCCGTCGACCGCGACCGCGGCGCCCTGCGGCAGTGCGGCCGCGAGCTCGCCGAGCGCGGCGTCCGCGCCCGGGGCGAGCGCGGCGCTGTCGAAGCCGAACAGCAGGTCCGACGTCAGGGTCGTGACGCCCTGCGACTCGCGCGCGAGCTCACGCACCGACTTCTCCCGCACGAGCGCGAGCGGCCCGCCGACCAGGGCCAGCGGTCCGCCCGTCGGCCGCAGCGTCGCGCGCTGGACCATGTCGGGCGTCACGGGGGTACGTGCGAGCTCCGCCCACGGGGGCTCCCCCGCGCCGGACGTGGCCGCCGGCGCGGTCCCGCCCGCGCCGCCGAGGACCAGGGGCACGGCCGCGGCGAGCGCGAGCGCGAGGCGCCCACGGCGCGGGGCCGGCCCCACCGCGCGGGCCGTCACTCGCCCTGCCGTGCCGTCACGCCCGTGAACACCGGCAGCCCCTCGGCGACGAGCACGTCGAGCGAGCCGCCCTCGTTCTCCGGCGCAGGCAGCGCCGCCCAGCCCTCGAGCGTCGAGTGGTTGAGCAGCTTGGTGCCGAAGCGGTCGACCGGCGAGGCGAGCATCGTGTCCTGGCACTCCATGCGCTCCGGCAGCCCCCCGTTCCAGTCGCCCTTGACGCACAGCGGCCGGAACGCCTGCAGGTGCGTCGTGTCCGTCACCAGCGGCGCGGGTGCGAGCCCGAGGTCGTACAGGCTCATGTCCTCGTCGTCGCCGCGGTCGGGCGCGTCCCAGCGCAGCGCCCAGCGCACGGTGAGGACGCCCTCGTCGACGCGCACGTCGCGCAGCGTGAGCGTGAGCTCGCCGCCCGCCGAGGCGTCGCCGACCGGTGTGTCGACCGTCTGCTCGGCCATCACCTGGCTCGCGACGTCGTCGACCGGCGGGGCCTGCTCACCCCCGCCGCCCCCCGCGGGCTGCCCGCTCGTCGTCGTCGGCTCGTCGGCGGCCCCGGGGGAGGCCGCCCTGCGCGCGACCGCGCCGACGGCGACGAGCGCGACCAGGGCCCGGCGCAGGGCGGGACGGGTGGGCAGGCGCATGCGGGATCCTCCGGGGACGACGGTGAGGTCCGCACGCTACCCGCAGCACGGCGTCAGGGGACGAACCGGGCGCATCCCGGCGCCCGGACCGGCTCAGGCGTCGGGGGCCGGCGCCTCGAGCGCCTCGTCGAGCAGCGCCCGGCGGTAGCCGCCGAACGTGCGCACGGCGGACCGCGGCGCGAGCCGCAGGAGCGCCGAGGCCGCCTTGTACCGCAGGCTCGGCGTCGACAGCACGACACCGCGGCGGACGTCCGCGAGCGCCGCGGCGACCACGTCCTCGGCGTCGAGCCAGCCGACCGCCGGGTAGTGCGCGGTGTCGATGCGGCCGCGCTCGTGGAACTCGGTGCGCGTGAACCCCGGCGCGACGACCGTCGCGGTGACGCCCGTTCCCTTGAGCTCGACCGCGAGCGCCTCCGTGAAGACCCGCACCCAGGCCTTGTGCGCCGAGTACGTGCCCGACGCGATGAGCCCGGCGACGGAGCCGACGTTGAGGATCGCGCCGCGCTCGCGCCGCACCATCGCCCCGGCCGCGGCGTGCGAGAGCGCCATCACCGTCCGGACCATGAGCTCGAGCGCGCGGTCCTCGGCCGCGAGGTCGCCCGAGACGAAGTGCTGGTTGAGCCCGAGGCCCGCGTTGTTGACGAGCAGGCCGACGGGACGCTCGTCGGACCGCAGGCGCTCGGCCACGCGCTCGACGTCCGCCCGGTCCGTGAGGTCGGCGGCCAGCACCTCGGCGTGGATGCCCGCTGCCGCCTCGAGCTGCCCCGCGAGGCGGGCCAGCCGTCCCTCGTCGCGCGCCACCAGGACGACGTCGTGCCGCGCCGTGGCGAGCTGCCAGGCGAACTCCAGACCCAGGCCGGCGCTCGCGCCGGTGACCAGTGCGGTTCCCATGGCGCCACCCTACGGATGCGAGCGCCGCCGCGTCGCGCGGTGGGCGCGGCGCGCTCCGCCGTGCCCGTGCGGCCGCCCGCGGTCGCCCGTAGCGTGGAGGACCACGTCGGCACGGAGGTGAGCATGGAGACGTCCCTGGTTCCCGCACCGCTCGCGCTGGTCACGGGTGCGTCGAGCGGCATCGGGCTCGAGATCGCCGTCCGGCTGGCCGAGCTGGGCCACGACCTGCTCGTGACGGCCGACGACGACCAGCTGGCGCTCGCGGCCGACGGGCTCACGCAGCACGGCCGGGCCGTCCGCGCGGTCCGCGCGGACCTGACGCAGGCCGCCGGGGTCGATGCCCTGGTCGCGGACGTGGCCGGGACCGGCCGGCCGCTCGACCTGCTCGTCCTCAACGCGGGGGTGGGCGCGGGCGGCGCCTTCCTCGACGTCGCGCTGGAGGACCACCTGCGCACGATCGCGCTCGACGTCGTCGCACCCGTCCGGCTCGCGCACGCGCTGCTGCCCGCGATGGTCGCCCGCGGCTCGGGCCGGGTCCTCGTGACGTCGTCGGTGGGTGCGCTGATGCCCGGCCCGTACTACGCGACGTACGCGGCGGCGAAGGCGTTCGACCTGTCGTTCGCGCAGGCGCTGCGGTACGAGCTGCGCGACACGGGCGTGACCGTGACGGCGCTGCTGCCGGGGCCGACGGACACCGACTTCTTCGAGCGCGCGGACATGCTGGACACGCGCGTGGCGCACGGCGGCAAGGACGACCCCGCCGACGTCGCGCGGCAGGCGGTGGACGGGCTGCTCGCGGGTGACGAGAAGGTGGCGGTGCGCTCGGTGCGGGCCCGCGGCCAGGCGGCCGCCGGCGCGCTGCTGAGCGACGGCGCCGGTGCGGCGCTGCAGGCCCGCTACACCGAGCCGCTGCGGACCGAGGAGCCCGCCGAGGGCTGAGCGGGGCCCCGCCGTCCACAGGTCGGGCCGCGGCGGACCCGGGTGCCCCCGAGGGCTCGTAGGGTGGGCGGGTGCAGTCGGACCCCGCCCTCCCGCAGGCCCGTCGACGACGGTCGACGGCCGCCGTCGACGAGGCGCCCGCCGCCGACGTCCCGACGTGGGACGACGAGCCGGCGGAGCCCTGGTGGGACGAGGCACCGCCGCCGGACGACGCACCCCCGCCCGACGCGTGGGCCGACGAGCCGTGGGCCGGCGCGCCGTCGCCCGGCCGGACGTCGGCACGGCGTCCCGACGCACCGCGCAGCACGGCGGCGGGGACGCCCGCGCCGTCGCACGGCACGCCGGCCGACGTCCTGCACCGCGTGTGGGGCTACGACGCCTTCCGGGGCGACCAGGCCGCGATCGTCGACACGGTCGTCGCGGGCGGCGACGCGGTCGTCCTCATGCCCACCGGTGGCGGCAAGTCCCTGTGCTACCAGGTGCCCGCGCTGGTCCGTGAGGGCACGGGCGTCGTCGTGTCGCCGCTCATCGCCCTCATGCAGGACCAGGTGGACGCGCTGTCCGCGCTGGGTGTGCGGGCGGGCTTCCTCAACTCGACGCAGGAGCGCCAGCAGCGTCGCGCGGTCGAGGACGCGTTCCTCGCGGGTGAGCTGGACCTGCTGTACCTCGCCCCCGAGCGGCTGCGGGTGCCCGAGACGCTCGACCTGCTGGACCGCGGGCACGTCGCGCTCTTCGCGATCGACGAGGCCCACTGCGTGTCGCAGTGGGGCCACGACTTCCGGCCCGACTACCTCGCGCTGTCGCTGCTGCACGAGCGCTGGCCGGACGTGCCGCGCGTCGCGCTGACCGCCACCGCGACGCACGCGACCCACCGCGAGATCTGCGAACGTCTCCAGCTCACCGACGCCGCCCAGTTCGTCGCGAGCTTCGACCGGCCGAACATCCGCTACCGCATCGTCCCCAAGGACAACCCCCGCGCCCAGCTGCTGCACCTGCTGCGCACCGAGCACGACGGTGACGCGGGCATCGTGTACTGCCTGTCCCGGGCGTCGGTCGAGCAGACCGCCGCGGCGCTGCGCAAGGAGGGCATCGACGCCCTGCCGTACCACGCGGGCCTCGACCGCCGGGTCCGGGCGGCGAACCAGTCGCGCTTCCTGCGTGACGACGGCGTCGTCATGGTCGCGACCATCGCGTTCGGCATGGGCATCGACAAGCCCGACGTGCGGTTCGTCGCGCACCTCGACCTGCCGAAGTCCGTGGAGGGGTACTACCAGGAGACGGGCCGCGCCGGGCGCGACGGCCTGCCCTCCACCGCGTGGCTCGCGTACGGGCTGGCCGACGTCGTGCAGCAGCGCCGGATGATCGACACGTCCGAGGGCGACGCCGCGCACAAGCGGCGCCTCACGCAGCACCTCGACGCGATGCTCGCGCTGTGCGAGACGGTGGACTGTCGCCGCACGCAGCTGCTCGCGTACTTCGGTCAGGAGTCGGGCGGACCATGCGGCAACTGCGACACGTGCCTGGAGCCGCCGGAGTCGTGGGACGGCACCGTCCCGGCGCAGAAGCTGCTGTCGACGGTCGTGCGGCTCGACCAGCGCGGGCAGCGCTACGGCGTGGGGCACCTCGTCGACATCCTGCGCGGCAAGGTGACGCCGCGCGTGCAGCAGCTCGGGCACGAGGCGCTCTCGACCTTCGGGATCGGCCAGGACCTGTCGGACGGCGAGTGGCGCGGCGTGGTCCGCCAGCTGCTCGCGGCCGAGCTGCTGGCCGTCGACACCGAGGGGTACGGCACGATCCGGCTCCTGCCCGCGTCGGCCGACGTCCTGCGCGGCGAGCGCGAGGTCCGGCTGCGCCGCGAGGTCGCGCGCACGACGACACGGGCGCCGCGTGAGCGCCGCGGGTCGGGACGCGCCGCGGCGGCGGCGGACCTCACCGGGCCCGACGCCGAGGTGTTCGAGGCGCTGCGCGCCTGGCGCGCGGGCGCGGCGAAGGAGCAGGGCGTGCCCGCGTACGTCGTGTTCCACGACGCGACGCTGCGGGAGATCGTCGCGCGACGCCCGACGTCCCGCGCCGAGCTGGGGACCATCACCGGCATCGGCGCGGCCAAGCTCGACCGCTACGCCGAGGGCGTGCTGGCGACGCTGGGGTCACCCCCCGGCTGAGCACCCGCATGCACTTGTAGATCGGCGCCTCGAAAGCCAGAATGGCGCCATGCCCAGCGTGCAGATCAAGGACGTCCCCGAGGAGACGCACGCCGTCCTGCGCCGCAGGGCCGCGATGGCCCACCAGTCGCTGCAGGAGTTCCTGCTGACGCGGCTCGTCGAAGAGGCAGCGACACCGACGCTGGACGAGGTGCTCGATCGCGCCGGCGGACGGTCCGGCGGCTCGTCGACCTTCCGGGACAGCGTGGCGGCACTCCGCGACGACCGTGATCGTCGTTGACGCCAGCGTCCTCGTCCCGGCACTCGCCGACGACGGGCCGGACGGCGACACCGTGCGCGCGCGGCTGCGCGGTCAGACCCTCACGGCTCCCGAGGTCGTCGATCTCGAGGTCACGTCGGTGCTGCGTCGCTTCGCGGCCGCCGGGCAGCTGCCGGGACGCCGCGCCGACCTGGCGATGCAGGACCTCGTCGACCTCCCCGTCCGACGCGCACCGCACCGCGCGCTGCTCCCCCGCATCTGGGAGCTCCGGCACACCGTCACCAGCGACGACGCGGCGTACGTCGCGCTGGCCGAAGCACTGGGCATCGTCCTGCTGACCGCTGATGCGCGCCTCGCCCGTGCGCCGGGCATCAGGTGCGACGTCGAGACCCTGGGCTGAACCTGCCCGCCCCGTGCGCCACGGCACCGCCGCCCGTCAGCCCGCCGCGCCCGTCGACGACCGGACGATGAGGCGGGTGGGCAGCATCACCGGGTCGGCCGCGTCGCGGGCGTCGACCGGCTCGTCGAACCCGTCGCCCTCCTCGTCGCCCGACCTGCCGCCCTCGAGCCGCGCGAGCAGCAGGTCGGCGGCCATGCGCCCGGCCTGCTCCACGGGCGACTCCACGGTCGTCAGGGCGGGGCGCACGAGGTCGGCACCGAAGATGTCGTCGCAGCCGATCACGCTCATGCGCTCGGGCACCGCGACGTCGCGGGCGTCGAGCCGCTCGAGCACGCCGAACGCCAGGAGGTCGTTGAACGCGATCACGGCGGTGACACCGGCGTCGATCGCCGCGTCGGCGACCTGGGCGCCGGACGCGCGGACCGGCGCGTAGGGGCCGAGCACGACGAGCTCGACGCCCAGGCGCGCGGCCGCCGGCTCGAGCGCCTCTCGGCGTCGGCGGTCCGACCAGGACGTCACGGGCCCCGACGCGTACGCGACCCGGGTGTGCCCCGACACCGCCAGGTGCTCGAGCGCCTGGACCATGCCGCCGGCGGTGTCGAGCAGCACGCCGGGCGTCCCGGGGATCGTGCGGTTGACGACGACGAGCGCGAGGTCCGCCGCGGCGGCCGCGATCTGCTCGTCGGACAGACGCGAGGCGGCCAGGACCGCGCCGTCGACCTGCCCGCGCAGCTTGCGCAGCGTGTCGAGCTCGACCTCGGCCGACTCCTCGGTGTCCGCCAGGACCTGCACGTACCCGGACTCGCGCAGCCGCGCCCCCGTGCCGCGGACCAGCCCGAAGAAGAACGGGTTGGTGACGTCGGGGAGCACGAGCGCGACGGTCGCGGTACGCCCGGAGAGCAGCGCGCGGGCCGAGGCGCTGGGGATGTACCCCAGCTCCTTGGCGACCGCGACGACGCGGTCGGCCGTGTCGGCGTTGACCCGACCCGGCCTCGTGAGCGCGCGCGAGGCGGTCGACACCGCGACCCCTGCCGCCGCAGCGACGTCACGCAACGTGGGCTGGCGCCTGACGGCCATGCACCCTCCCGGTCGGCTCGTCACACCCCGCGCGACGGTGCGCAGAGCGGTTCTTGCTGGCAAACGATTGCCAGCCTAGCGTGTTCCTGCCTAGTCTCACCAGTGCCCTCTCGCGACGACGCGACCGGGCGGAAGGAGCATGTCACGATGTCCGGCACCGCCATCCGCACTGCCGAGGTGCTGGTCTCCAGCCCCGGTCGCAACTTCGTCACGTTACGCATCGTCACGCAGGACGGCGTGGAGGGCCTCGGCGACGCCACCCTCAACGGACGCGAGCTGTCCGTCGCGAGCTACCTCACCGACCACGTCGTCCCTCTGCTGATCGGCAGGGACGCGCACACCATTGAGGACACGTGGCAGTTCCTCTACCGCAGCGCCTACTGGCGCCGCGGGCCCGTGACGATGGCCGCGATCGCCGCGGTGGACGTCGCGCTGTGGGACATCAAGGCCAAGCTCGCCGGCATGCCGCTGTACCAGCTGCTCGGCGGCGCCTCGCGCCGCGGGATCATGGCGTACGGGCACGCCTCCGGGCGTGACGTCCCCGAGCTCCTCGACTCGATCCGTCAGCACCTCGACGAGGGCTTCCGCTCCATCCGCGTCCAGACCGCGGTGCCCGGCATCACGGCCGTCTACGGCGTCGCCGCGCAGCCCTCGTCGTCCGGTCGCTACGACTACGAGCCCGCCCAGCGCGCGCCGCTGCCGGCCGAGGAGGACTGGGACACCCGCGCCTACCTGCGGCACATCCCCCGCGTCTTCGAGGCCGTCCGCAACGAGTTCGGCCCCGAGCTGCCGCTGCTGCACGACGGCCACCACCGCATGACCCCCATCCAGGCCGCGCGCCTGGGCAAGGACCTCGAGCCGTACGACCTGTTCTGGCTCGAGGACTGCACGCCGGCCGAGAACCAGGACGCGCTGCGCCTGGTCCGTCAGCACACGACCACGCCGCTGGCGATCGGCGAGGTCTTCAACACGGTGTGGGACTACCAGACGCTCATCCGCGAGCAGCTCATCGACTACGTCCGCTCGGCCGTCACCCACACCGGCGGCATCACCGCGCTGCGCCGCATCCTCGACTACGCCGCGCAGTACCAGATCAAGTCCGGGATCCACGGCCCGACCGACATCTCGCCCGTCGGCATGGCCGCCGCGCTGCACCTGGACCTCGCGATCCACAACTTCGGGATCCAGGAGTACATGAAGCACTCCGCGACGACCGACGAGGTGTTCCGCACGTCGTTCACGTTCGCCGACGGCCACCTGCACCCCGGGCACGAACCCGGCCTGGGCGTCACGTACGACGACGACGCGGCCTCGCGGCACCCCTACCAGGCGGCGTACCTGCCGTTCAACCGGCTCAAGGACGGAACGGTGCACGACTGGTGAGCGCCTCGACCTCCCCCCGCGTCCATCCCGCGTGGCTGCCCGACGCGGCCCTCGCCCCGCTCGGCGCGCGACGCGTGCTCGTCGACCTCGGACGCGACGCCGGCCCCGTCGGCGCCACCGTGGTCGAGGAGGTGCGGCGGGCGACCGCCGCGCACGGCGGTGCGCTGACGGTCGGCGACGACGCCTCGTCGACGGACGGCCACGACCTGGTGCTGCGCGTCGCACCGGACGGGCCGGACCACGGGTTCACCCGACTGCGGACCGGTGGCGTCACCGTCGTCGTCGCCCCCGACGCCACCGGTCTGCTGCACGGCCTGCACGACGTGGTCCGCGCGGGGGACGCCGCGTTCGGCGCGGACCACGCGCCGGTCACCTCGCGCCCCGTCGCACCCGTGCGCATGCTCGACCACTGGGACAACATCGACGTCCACCCCGTCATGGGCCAGGTCGAGCGCGGGTACGCGGGCGGCTCGATCTTCTACGCCGACGGCCGCGTGCGCGAGGACCTGTCGCGCGTCGCGGACTACGCGCGCCTGCTCGGGTCGATCGGGATCAACGCGGTGGCGATCAACAACGTCAACGTGCACCGGACCGAGGCACGGCTGCTGACCGACGGGCTGGCCGACGTCGCGCGCGTCGCCGACCTCTTCCGCCCGCACGGCGTGCGGACGTACCTGTCGGTGTCGTTCGCGTCGCCCGTCGTGCTCGGCGGCCTGACGACCTCGGACCCCGCCGACCCGGACGTGCAGGCGTGGTGGGCGGCCGCCGCCGACCGCGTCTACGCGACGATCCCGGACTTCGGCGGGTTCGTCGTCAAGGCGGACTCCGAGGGGCAGCCGGGCCCGTTCGCGTACGGGCGGGACCACGCCGACGGTGCGAACCTGCTGGCGCGGGCGCTGCGGCCGCACGGCGGGACGGTGTTCTGGCGCGCGTTCGTCTACAACCACGAGCAGGACTGGCGCGACCGGCGCACCGACCGCGCCCGCGCGGCGTACGACCACTTCGCACCCCTGGACGGCCGGTTCGACGAGAACGTCGTGCTGCAGGTCAAGTACGGGCCGATCGACTTCCAGCCGCGCGAGCCCATCTCGCCGGTGCTCGCCGCGATGCCGCGCACGCGCCTGGCGGTCGAGCTGCAGGTCACGCAGGAGTACACGGGCCACCAGAAGCACGTGTGCTACCTGGGGCCGCTGTGGTCGCAGGTGCTCGGCTTCCCGCTGGCCGAGGACGCGACGCGGGACGTCGCGCGCATCGTGTCCGGGCTGCCGGGCCACCGCGACACCCCGTCGGGCGACCTGCCCGCAGGCGGCATCACCGCCGTGTCCAACGTCGGCGACGACGAGTTCTGGACGGGCCACCCGCTCGCGCAGGCCAACCTGTACGCGTACGGGCGGCTCGCGTGGAACCCCGAGGCGGACCCGGTCGAGCTGCTCGACGAGTGGATCGGGCTCACGTTCCCCGGCGCCGACCCGCGCGTGCGCGCGACGCTGCACACGCTCATGGACGACTCGTGGCTGACGTACGAGGCCTACACGGCACCGCTGGGCGTCGGCTTCATGGTCGACCCCGGGCGCGGGCACTACGGGCCGAACGTCGACGGGTACGAGTACTCGAAGTGGGGCACGTACCACTTCGCGGACCGCGACGGGATCGGCGTCGACCGGACAGTGGCGACCGGCACCGGCTACGCGGGGCAGTACCCGTCACCGTGGCGCGAGACGTACGAGGACCTGGCGACCTGCCCCGACGAGCTGCTGCTGTTCTTCCACCACGTGCCGTACGGCCACGTGCTGCACAGCGGGAAGACCGTGGTCCAGCACGTCTACGACTCGCGCGCCGACGCCGTCGACGTGGTGACGTCGTGGGTCGACGCGTGGGCGGCGCTGGACGGGCTCGTCCCGGACGGCCTGCACGCGCGGGTCGCCGAGCGCCTCGACGAGCAGGTCCGCTCGGCCACCGAGTGGCGCGACCAGGTCCGCACGTACTTCTTCCGCAAGTCCGGCGTCCCCGACGCCACGGGCCGCCCGATCTACTGATCGTGAGGGGTTGCCGTCGTCCTGCGGCGGCAACCCCTCACGATCCCGCCGGTCAGCGGCCGGTGCCGTCGACCGCGTGCTCGTCGATCGCGGCCAGCTCGTCGTCCGTCAGCGGGGGTGCCGCGAGCGCCGCGACGTTGTCCTCGAGCTGCGCCACCGAGCTGGCACCGACCAGCGCGGAGGTGACGCGCTCGTCGCGCAGCACCCACGAGAGCGCGAGCTGCGCGAGGCTCTGCCCGCGACCCGCCGCGATCTCGTTCAGCGCACGCGCGCGGGCCAGGTACGTCGGCGAGAGCGCGCCCTGCGACAGGAACGGGCTCGCCCCGGCCGCCCGCGACCCGGCCGGCGCCTGGCCGCCCAGGTACTTGTCGGTCAGCAGCCCCTGCGCGAGCGGCGAGAACACGATGGTCCCGAGGCCCAGCTCGCCGACCACGTCGAGCAGCGACTCGTGCTGGCCCGCGCCGACGTCCTCGACGTGCCGGTTGAACATCGAGTAGCTCGGCTGGTGGATGAGCAGCCGCACGCCCATCTCGGCGAGCACCGCGTGCGCCTCGCGCGTCTGCGACGGCGAGTAGTTGGAGATGCCGACGTAGAGGGCTTTGCCGCTGCTCACGGCGTGCGCGAGCGCGCCCATGGTCTCCTCGATCGGCGTCGAGGGGTCCGGACGGTGGTGGTAGAACACGTCGACGTAGTCCAGGCCCATGCGCCGCAGCGACGCGTCGAGCGACGCCAGCAGGTACTTGCGGGACCCGCCGTCCTGGTACGGGCCGGACCACATGTCGTAGCCCGCCTTGGTGGAGATGACGAGCTCGTCGCGGTACGGCCGCAGGTCCGCCGCGAGGTGCCGGCCGAAGTTCTCCTCCGCCGCGCCCGGCTGCGGGCCGTAGTTGTTCGCCAGGTCGAGGTGCGTGATGCCCAGGTCGACCGCGCGGCGCAGGACGTCGCGCTGCGTCGCGAACGGTGCCGTGTCACCGAAGTTGTGCCACAGCCCGAGCGACAGCGCCGGCAGGTCGAGGCCCGAGCGTCCCGTGCGGCGGTAGGTCATGGTCGCGTACCGGTCGTCGGCGGCGCGGTACGGGTCGAGCGCGGACATGCGGTGCTCCTCGTCGTCGGGGGTTGCCCCAGGCTACGACCGCTCACAGTGACCTGAGCGCAGCATGCCCACAGCATGCTAGCGTCATGCTTATGGCGACGTTGCAGGTCAAGCATCTTCCGGAGGAGCTCCACGCGCGCCTGGCAGAACGCGCGCGGCGCTCGGGCACGACGATGTCGGACTACGTCACGCGCCTCCTGGAACGCGATCTCGAGCGTCCCACCGTCGACGAGTGGCTCGCCGCCCACCCGGTGCCGTCGCCCCACCCGCGGATCGACGTGGTGGCAGCGCTCGACACCGTGCGGGCCGAGTACGCACCGGACGTCGTCGCTCCGGCCCCGTGAAGGTCGTGCTCGACGCGAGCGTCGCGGTCCACGTGGTCGTCGGCGGGCCGCTCGCCGCCGCAGCGCGCCGTCGCCTGTCGGGGACCGCACCGGTGGCACCGGCGCTGATCGACACCGAGGTGATGTCGGCACTCGCACGGCTCGAGCGCGCCCGGCAGCTCACGACGGCGCAGGCGGACGACGCGCTCGACGCCTGGTCCGGCTTCCCGTGCGAGCGGCTCGACACCTCCGGGCTGGTGGCGCACGTCTGGGCGCTGCGCGGCCGCGTGCGGATCGCCGACGCGGCCTACGTCGCCCTCGCCATCGCGCTCGACGCACCGCTGCTCACCGCGGACCGTCGCCTGATCGGTGCGCACGTACCCGGGGTGAGCATCCTGCTGGTGCAGTGACGCCGTGCCGATGCAGCGGCGTGGCTCACCGCGTCAGCGCGCGCAGCACCTCGTCCGCCCGGTCGTCACGGCCCGCGGCGCGCAGCACGTCGACGAGCGCGGACGCGGCCTCACCGCGCGGCTCCCGCTGCCGGGCGGCTGTGAAGCCCTCGACGGCCGACTCGAGGTGCCACACCGCCTC
Organism: Cellulomonas avistercoris; assembly: GCF_014836445.1. Taxonomy (GTDB): domain Bacteria; phylum Actinomycetota; class Actinomycetes; order Actinomycetales; family Cellulomonadaceae; genus Cellulomonas; species Cellulomonas avistercoris. The sequence goes on along the minus strand of NZ_JACSQV010000007.1, from coordinate 10,854 downwards.
GTCGACGTCTCCCAGGGCCGCGTGCAAGCGTCCCGCGAGCCAGAAGGCGTGCGCCGCGTCGGCCACGGCGTCGACACCCGCGTAGCCCTCGGCCGCCCGGGCGGCCCGGCGGGCGGCGTCGACGCGGCGGGCGCC
>NZ_JACSQV010000007.1:0-10709 GCF_014836445.1 Cellulomonas avistercoris | reverse complement strand
GCCCGCGCGCCGCGGTGTCGTGCAGGTCCGCACGTGCACGACGACGCGCGGACGAGAGGCGGGCGTCGAGCTCGGCACCGGCAGCGTCGACCACGGGGTCGACACCGGGCAGGTCCGCGGCGCCGAAGCGCGAGGGGCCTCCCGCATCGACCGCCGCGACGTCCGGTGCAGGCGCCTCGGCGAGCTCGTCGAGCAGGCCGTCGACCGCGTCGAGGACCGCTGCGGCCGTGCCCGCGGCCACCGCCACGGGTGCCCACGCGACGACGACCGGCACCACGTCCTGCGCCAGGACGCCCCCGGCACGCATCCGGGCGACGGCGCCCGGGTACGTCGCCGCGGCACCGTCCTCGTCGCCGACCTCCTGCGCGCAGCGCGCCGCCTCCGCGCGGGCGAGCCCGGCGTCGGCGAGCCGACCCGCGGCCTGCGCCTCCTCGGCGGCCTCGAGCCAGGCCGTCGCCGCCCCGACCAGGTCGCCCGACGCCGCGAGCCGCTCGGCGCGTTCCGACGCCGACGCGCCGTCGTCGGCCGTCGACCCGCTGGTCGCGCCGGACGGTGCGCCCGGCCGCTGCGAACCGGGACCGGTCACGGCACCGTCCGCGGAGGCACCGGGGATGACGTCCAGGTCGAGCCGGGCGTCGGTCGGACGCGTCCCGCGCGCCCGCGCGAGGTGCCGTGCGTAGCGGTCCGTCCCGTTGCGCTCGTCGAACGCCCGGGCGAGCGCCGTGGCCTGCGCGTCCGCCCACGCGTGCAGCGACGCGACGTCGGTGACGGGGACGTCGTCGAGGTCGACCGGGTGGTCGCCGTGCGACGGCAGCAGCGCCGCCGTCCCGGCGACGACGAACGCGAGGAAGCCGAACCGGTCGTCGGGTGTGTCGGCCTGCACCAGCAGCCGGGCGTCCGACGCGAGCGCCCGGACGGCCCGCGTCGGCTGCCCGCCGCGCGCCAGCAGGAGGAACCGTCGGCCGCGCGCCCCGGACATGTCCGACTGCGCCCCCGCGAGCGCGGCGACGGCACGACGGTGCGCGGAGACCGCGGCGTCCGTGCGCCCGGCGTCGAGGTGCAGGAGGGCCAGCACCGCGAGCATGTCGGCGGGCTCGGTGGCGCACGTCGCGCCGTCGGCGAGGGTCTGCTCGATGAGGCGCGTCGCCTCGTCGACGTCGCCGCGCTCGACCAGGTACGCGGCGCGGTCCGCGGGGTCGCAGACCTCGCACTGCGAGAAGTCGTCGCGCGGCGTGCGCACCCACTCCTCGAAGAGGGCGTCGGTATCGGCGGCGCCACGGGACCGCGCCCACGAGAACCGCTCGTACGCGACGGCGTCACGGCCCAGCCCGGCCACCGCGTAGCGGCGCTCCATGTCCGCGAGGGTCGCGTCGATCTGCGCGGCCGGCACGTCGGGGAAGTCCGACAGGTGCCCCACCATCCACTTGAACGACCAGAACAGGCCCTGGACGTCCATGTCGTCGAGCTGCTCGCCGTGCTGGTCGTACCAGCGCACGGCCTGCGTGAAGGGCAGGTAGGCGCGCTGCACCTCGCCGCCCCACACGAGGGACTCGACGAGCACGAGCAGCGCGAACGCGCGCGCCCGGTCGGGTCCCTCGGCGTCGACGAGGCGCACCTGCTGCTCGGCCGCCTGCGTGCGCGCGGCCCCGTACGGCAGCGCCCGCACGCGGGAGATCTCGCGGTTCGCGTCGTCCAGCGTGCGGGTCACACGTCCTCCTGGGTGTCGTCGGGCACGTGCGTCCCGCCGGGCGCGAGCCCGGCGTCGAGCAGCACGGCCATCGCGTCGTTCATCAGCTCGGCCTCGCGCACCCGCAGCGGCTCACCCGCGAGCAGCACGGCCGTCACGTACAGCGAGCGGACCCCGGCGGCCAGCACCGGGGCGTCCGGTGCGACGCCGAGCAGGCGCCGGACCGTCGGGTTGTCGTCGTTGAGGACGAGCCGCCGCGCGGGCTCGTCGGTGTCACCGGCGAACCCGGCGAGCACACCGCCCCACAGGTCGTCGGCCTGCGCGACCGTCCGCCGCACGTCGCTCGCGTGGCGCCCGTCCCGGTCCTCCAGGAGCACGGCCGGCACCTGCTCGGGGGCGAAGCGCCGCACGACGAGGTCGCAGTCCAGGGGCCGGACGACGTCCCGCGCCGCCTGCACCTGGTCGAGCACCTCGAGCTCGCGGTGCGGCTCGAGCGGTTCGAGGACCTGCGCGACGTCGCGCGCCTGCAGCTCGCGCACCCGCCAGCCCGGGCGGCGCGCGAGCCGCTCGAGCAGGTCGGCGTCGTACACGTAGCCGGCGTTGACGACGGTCATGCCCTGGGCGCGGGCGACGGGAGCCACGCGGCGGTAGTCCTCGACGCGGGTCGTGTGCAGGACGTCGCCGTGCGCGTCGCGCACGTGCGCGAGGGTCTGCTGCCCGTCGGTCGTCTCGAACGGCAGCACCTGGGCCACCAGGTCGAGCACCTCGTCGTCCGTGACCGCCAGCGAGCGCAGCGCGAGGTGGTGGGTCGTGACGACCTCGCGGCTCACGTCCGACGGCGACGTGAGCGTGGCGACCGTCCACGCGCGGACCTGCGCCGCCAGCGACTCCTGCGCGGCGAGCAGCAGGTCGTCGGTGTAGAGCTGCTCGCGCGACGCGGTGGGCCGCAGCGCGCTCGCGTCGACGACGCACCGGACGAAGAACGCCCACTCCGGCAGCAGGTCCTCGACCTGCGTGCCGAGCAGCATGCGCTTGAGGTACACCCGGTGCCGCGACCCGGCGCCGGGCGGCACGGCCGTGGGCAGCACGTACGCGACGCCCGAGAGCCCCGCGAGCGGGACCTCGAGGTCGATGTGCGCGAGCGGCGTGAACCCGAGGCTCCGCTCGCAGTACGCGGCGAGCGCCGCGGTGCGGGCGTCATCGTCCGCGTACGTCGCGCGCCACGGCAGCACCGGCTCGCTGATGCGCCGCCACGCGGTGCCCGCCGCCCCGGGCAGGGGCACCTCGACGGCCACGTCGACAGGCAGCAGCGACCCGAACTCCTGCGCCAGGGCGACGACCGTCTCGGCCGCCGCCCAGTGCTCCATGTCGCGCCGCGCACGCAGCCGCACCGTGCTGCCGGGTGCGGCGACGGAGCCCACGGGCAGGACCGTGAGGTCGTACCGGCCGTCGGCGTGGCCCACCCAGCGCACGGGCGGCGCCGGCGGGTCGAGCGCGGACTGCGACACGAGCTCGATCTCGTCCGCGACCATGAACGCCGAGAGCAGGCCGATGCCGAACTGCCCGAGGAACTCCTCGCGCCCGAGCCCGAGGTCCAGGTCGCGCTTCGACGAGCGCCCGACGGTCGCGAGCAGCTCCTCCGCCTGCCCGGGCGTGAGCCCGACGCCGGTGTCGGTGACCTCGAGGGTCCCGTCGGGACCGGGTCGCAGCCGCACGGTCGCGGGTGCGTCCGGGTCGACGGCCCGGCGGGCGGTGATGGCGTCGACGCCGTTCTGCAGCAGCTCGCGCAGGTAGACGCGCGGTCCCGAGTACAGGTGGCGTGCCAGCAGGTCGACGACGCCGCGCAGGTCGACCTGGAAGGCCCTGCCCCCCGGGCCCGTGTCCTCGCCCACGCTCAGTCCTGCTCCTGCTCCGCCTTCGCGGCGGCGGCCTGCTCCGGGTACGCCTCGTCGAGGTGCTCGAAGAGCTGCAGGCCGGTGGAGATGCCGCACGCGAGCTGCAGGTCGACCTGCTCGTCCGCCACGCCGCGCTCGTAGTCGACGGTGTGCTCGGCGTACACGCCCACGACGTCGTCCTCGGCGCGCACGTACCCCTTGGGCCACAGGTGCGACGCGTTCCACTCGTTGACGATCGTCAGCAGCGCCGGCAGCTGGTCGACACCGACCCGACGGTTCCAGCGCCCGCGGACCTGCAGGTACTCGTCGTCCTGCCCCATGAGGAAGAAGTAGAAGAGGTGACCGTCCCAGTAGCCGCCCACGTCGCCGTCGTCGTCGATGCCGTAGCGCATGTCGCGGCTGTCGAGCGCCGCGGTGATGCGGTCGCGGCTGAGCGGACCCAGCGCAGGCGGCGCCGGCGGCGTCGCGACGGACGTGTCCTTGGTGAAGAAGCCCATGATCTCCCCGGTCGGTGCGTGCGCGGGCCGCCGTCGGCCCGGCACCCGGTGGCACCGCTCGCGACCCGCCCGCAGAGCCTAACCACCACGTCCGACATGTCCGTTCCGCCAGGCGAGGGAATGTTCCCCGGACGGCGGGGAGATCGCCTGTGGACAGCGCCCGACGGGCTCCGGACGCGCCGCCTACTCTCGGCGCTCGACGACGTCGGTCGCCGACGACCGCAGGGGGACCCATGGCAGGAGAGCTGCGCGTCGACGGCGCGCTCCTCGCGCGAGCCGGTGCGGCACCGTCGCCGGTTCGACGCACGGGTCGGCCGAGGCCTCGGCCCGTCACGGGCCGACGACCGGCGACCTGGCGTCGGCCGGGGCCTGTTCGAACAACTCGAACACGGTTACGATCTGTACTCCTCAGCCGGACCGGGAGCAGCCATGAGTTCCGCACTCGCACCTCACACCTACGTCCCCGACGACGCCGACACCGACGAGATCGCCGAGGTCCGCAGCTTCCTGGCAGCACACGCCGCCCGGGGAGCCGACGTCGCTCCGCGTTACCTGCTGGTCGGAAGCGCCGAGGGCGAACAGGTCGAGCTCCCGCGCCCCATCTACGACGCGCTCGTGCTGGTGGCGGAGTCCCTCGCTGCGGGCCGAGCGGTCACCGTGGCCCCTGAGTCCAGGCTCTTGACGACCCAGCAGGCAGCAGATCTCCTCGGCGTCTCCCGGCCTACCGTCGTCCGCCTCGCCGACGCGGGTCTGCTGCCCAGCGAGCGGCACGGCAACCGCCGTCGCATCCGACTCGGCGACCTGCTGGCGTATCGGGACCGGCGTCGCAACGAGCAGTACGAGATGCTCGCGGCCACCTCCGTCGACGTCGACGACGAGGACGACATCGAGCAGGTGCGGGAGCAGCTGCGCGCGGCGCGACACGCGGTCGCGGCGCGGCGTCGAGGCGTCACCGACCGGCACGGGTGACGGGCCGTTCGTGTTCGCCGCGGTGCTGGACACATGCGTGCTGTGGCCGAGCCTGCAACGAGACGTGCTCCTCTCGTTCGCGATCGAGGGGCTGTACCGACCGCTGTGGTCCGATGCCATCCTCGAGGAGCTCGAGCACCACGAGGCTGCGAAGCTCGAGGTCCGCGGATCGACGGCGGAGCAGGCGTCCGCGCGCGCACGAAGGCTCGTGGATCAGATGCGCAGCGCCTTCGACGACGCCTGCGTGACGGGTTGGGAAGGGCTCGAGGGCACCTTCGGCCTACCAGACCAGGACGACGAGCACGTGGTCGCTGCCGCGGTCGTCGGGAACGCCGGCGCGAGCGACGCCTTCACGCCTTCGTCGTCACTCCGCAGGACGACGACCTTCGTCGAGAGGCCTCAGCGGCACGCCGACCTCCACCACGCGCCTGACCCCACCCGCTGCGCCACGCGTCGCCCGACTCGTCACTCCGGCTCCAGGTCGAACGCGAGCGCGATCGCCAGCGCGAGCCGGGCCTCCTGGTCGGGCAGCAGGTAGCCGATCTGCCGTCCGAGCGCCGAGGCGGGGACGGTCTGGACGTTGTCGCAGCTCACGACGCAGTCGTGGTCGAACCCGTTCGCGCGGCCGAGAGGCACCTCGGTGGACAAGCCGCGCACGTCGGTCGTGATCGGCGCGACCGTGACGGTCGACAGGTGGGGACGCACCAGCTCGCGCGTGAGGACGAGGACCGGCCGCGCCCTGTCGAGCTGGGCGACGTGGATGGGCCGCATCAGTCGACCTGTGACGACGCGGGCAGCTGCTGCGTCCACGCGGCGAGCGCGTCGAGATCCGTGCCGGGAGGGTCGCCGCGCAGGATCTCGACGTCCCGCGTCGCGAGCTCGCGCCTCAGGTGCCGCTCGAGGGCGAGCTCGACGACCGAGGCGCGGCTGCGCGCGCGCCCCTCGGCGACGAGCGCGTCGACGGCCTGGACGAGGTCGTCGTCCAGGCGCACGGTGATCTGGATCGTCATCCCGTCATGGTATCGCTCATGGGATTCAGCACGCGTCCCACGTCGACCACCACGTCGTCACCCGACCGTGAGGCGTTGCTGCCGGATCCCGGCAGCAACACCTCACGCCTCTCGTCAGGTCCGCAGGACCAGCACCTGCGCCGGGCCCAGCGTCAGCGGCTCGCCGACCTCGACCACGCGTCCCGTGAGCAGGTCCTCGCCCGCGACCTGCGAGGTCACCGTGACCGGAGCCGACCCGTGGTGCAGCACGAACGCGTAGGTCGTCCCGTCGGGCGCGACGCGCCGCGTCACCTCGACGCCCGCGTCGTCCGCGTGCGGGCCGAGCAGCCCGTGCCCGGCCAGCACGTGGCGCAGCACGCGTGCGACGCCCTCGTCGTCGAGCCCCGTCGCCACGTGCCACGCGGACCCGTCCCCGCGGCGCGCGCGCGTCACGGCGGCCCGTCCCGCGTAGAAGTCGCTGCCGTACGTGCCGACGACCTGCGTGCCCGCGTCCGGCACGAGCAGCTCGAAGACGAGCGTCGCGTCGTGCGTGGTCGCCTCGCCGTCCAGGTCGAGGGTGACCGGGTTCGCCGCCCCCGGCACCCCGGAGTCCGTCTCCTCGACCCGCGTGCCGAGCAGCGGGTCCAGCGGCGGGACCCCGCAGTACGCGTTGTCGTCCTCGTCGACCCGACCGCCGTAGAACGTGGTCACCAGGGTCCCGCCGCGCTCGACGTGCGCGGTGAGCCGCGCGACCACGTCGCCCTTGAGCAGGTGCAGCACGGGGGCGACCACGACCTCGTACCCGGACAGGTCCGCGGTCACCGGGACCACGTCCACCTCGGCGTTCGCCGACCACAGCGCCCGGTGGTACTGCAGCAGCGTCTGCAGGTAGGAGACGTGCCGGTTGTAGCCGTCGGTCATCTCGACCGCCCACCACGAGTCCCAGTCGAGCAGCAGCGCGACACGGGCCGGCGTGCGCGCCCCCAGCAGCGCCGCGCCGGTGCGCGCCAGGCCCGCACCGAGCTCGGCCGCCTCGCGGAACACCCGGGTGTCCGTCCGCCCCGAGTGGTCGATGAGCGCGCCGTGGTACTTCTCGCACGCGCCCTTCGACTGCCGCATCTGGAAGTACAGGGTCGCGTCGGCGCCGTGCGCGACCGACTGCCACGTCCACAGGCCCAGCACACCGGGCCGCTTGACCGGGTTGACGTCGCGCGACGCGGTGGTCGACGGCGTCTGCTCCATGACCCAGAACGGCTGGCCGCCCTTGAGCCCACGCATCGCGGCGTGCGTGGCGGCCATGCGGGCGGCCGTGCGCAGCGGGTCGTCCGGCAGCGGCGGGTAGTTGTCCCACGACACGAAGTCGAGGTCGTCCGCCCACCGGTGGTAGTCGAGGGGCTGGTAGAAGCCCATGAGGTTCGTCGTCACGGGCACGTCGGGCACGTGCGCGCGGATCGCCGCCTTCTCGGCCACGAATCCCTCGCGCAGGCGGTCGGTCATGTAGCGGCGGTAGTCGAGCGTGATGCCCTGGAACGCCGTGTGGTTCGGCCCGCGCCAGTGCTCCGAGAGCAGCGACGGCGGCACGACCTCCGCCCAGTCGCCGAAGACGTGCGACCAGAACAGCGTGTTCCACGCCTCGTTGAGCCGCTCGAGCGTCCCGTACCGCGCCCGCAGCCAGTCGCGGAAGCCGGCCGCGCACAGGTCGCAGTAGCACGCGCCGCCGTACTCGTTGCCGACGTGCCACGCGACGACGGCCGGGTGGTCGCCGTACCGCTCGGCGAGCCGCCCCGCCATCGCCACGGACAGCCGACGGAAGTCCGGCGACGACGGGCAGTGGTTGTGCCGCTGCCCGTACACGTGCCGCCGTCCCTCCAGGTCCACGCGGCACGCGTCGGGGTACGCCCGCGCGAGCCACGGCGGCATCGCACCGCTCGGGGTCGCCAGGACGACGTCACGCCCCTCGGCGTGCGCGCGCTCCACGATCGCGTCGAGCCGCGCGAAGTCGTACGCGCCCTCGCGCGGCTCGGTGTGCGCCCACGCGAACACGCCGACGGTGAGCGTGGTGACGCGCGCGAGCGCGAACGCCGCGTGGTCCTCGTCCCACACCTCGACGGGCCACTGCTCCGGGTTGTAGTCGCCGCCGTAGCGGAGATGGTCGCTCGCGGGCAGGGACATGGCGCACCTCACGGGTCGAGCAGGTCGGACGGGGTCAGGTCAGGTCGGGTCGGACGTGTCGGCCGGGTCGGACGCGGCGGCCGGGTCGGACGCGTCGGCCGGCCCCGCGGTGAAGCGTGCGGTCGCGTCACGCACCACCGGCTCGGTGGTGGTCATGACGGCGAACGCCAGCAGCCCGGACACGATGACGAGCACCCAGTCCGACGTGAACAGGACGATGCCGAAGCTGAGCACCAGCAGGGACAGGACTCCCAGCGTCACCATGGGCTTCGCGGCCAGGTAGTAGGCCGACAGCCGTGCGACGTCACGCGTGCGCAGGCTCAGGTGGGAGGACAGCGCGAGCGCCACCACCGCCCACAGCAGCACCGCCACGGCGATGACGACGAGGACGATGCCGTAGCCGGCGGGCACGCCCGCGGTGTCGAGGTGCGCGAGCGAGAACCCGACCACGGCCAGGGCCACGACGGTCGGGGCCCACCAGCGCAGCACGTCGAGCGCGTTGAGCCGGTACCCCCGCCAGAAGTGCCGCGCCGGGCTGAGGTCCCGCTCGGCGACGAAGCGCCGCCACGCGAACACCCCGGCCGCCAGGGCCGGACCCATCGGCAGCGCGAGCAGCGCCGCGATCCACACGTTGGCGGCGTCGTCCCGCAGGAACGGCACCAGCAGGAGCGGCACTCCCCCGGTGAGCACGACCAGACCGCACACGACGAGCACCCACAGCACGACCGCGGCACCGCGCGACAGCGGGCCGTCGCCCACCTCGTCCAGGTCGCCGGGGCGGGCCATCACGCCCGCCCGCGCTCGTGGCGCGCGACGAGCCTGTCGTCGTCGGCGCCGAGCAGGCGGCGGTCGTCCAGGCCCTCGTGGTGCGCGGGCGCCACGGGCGTCAGCTCGACGAACGTCACCTCGTGGCGCGCGAGCGTCAGGTCGAGCTCGACACGGCCGTCGGCCGTCCGCGCGACGTCGTGCTCGACGGACGGCCGCGCGCACGCGCGCAGCAGGTCCAGCTCGCGGGCCGTCGGGGACATCGGGCGGCCCATCTCGCGCCACGCCGCGAACGCGTTGCCGTCGTGCTCGTTGACGCGCTCGCGCAGCACGAACGCCGCGTCGCCACGCACGGGCAGCGACAGCTCGACGCGGTGCTCGGCTGCGACGTCGGCGGCGTCCGTGCCACCGACCGGCTGCCAGGCGAGCACCGTGACGCGCCCGTCGGGGTCGGCGCACACGAGGTGGTCCTCGCCGCGGGCCAGCACGTCGCGGCCCATGCGGGCCATGAAGGCGTAGAGGTGGTAGGTCGGCTTGGCGACCTGCCGGTGCGTGAGCATGCCGAACCCGCCGTGGAAGAACGACGTCGGGACGTCGGCCTCCTCGAAGACGTCGCAGAACGTCCAGTAGGAGAACGAGTCGACGACGTCGCCGCCGCCCGCGAGCACCGGGGCCAGGAACGCCGCGTTGTACGCGGTGTCGTGGATCGGGTTGTCCGGGCGGTAGGACGTGTTGAACTCGGTGATGTGCACGGGCAGGCCCGCCAGGGGCGTGCCTGCCAGGTACCGGCGCGGCGCGTCGAACTGGTGGAGCAGGTCCTGCGGCGGCATCTGCGTCTGGTAGACCCCGAACGGGATGCGCTGCACGGGACCGGACGAGTACGCGTGCCGGCTGACGAAGTCGATCGGCACGTCACGGCTCGTCACGAAGTCGGTGAACGGCGCCCACCACTCGTCGTCGGAGCCGCCGCAGATCGCCGGGCCGCCGACCTGGAGGCTCGCGTCGACGTCCTTGATCGCGCGCGCCGTCTCCTCGTAGAGCCGGAAGTACGCGGGCTGGTCGGCGTCCTTCCAGAACACCGTGAGGTTCGGCTCGTTCCACACCTCGATCGGCCACTGCCGGACCTCGTCGATGCCGTACCGGTCGATCTGGTGGCGCAGGAACGCCTGCACGAGCGCGACCCACTCGCCGTGGTCGCGCGGGGGCGTCACGTTGCCCTTCCACCAGAACACGGTCTGGTCGCCGGACGCCAGCTGCGAGGGCATGAAGCCCAGCTCGAGGAACGGCCGGATGCCGACCGACAGGAAGAAGTCGTGCACCTGGTCCACGTAGCTGAACGCGTAGCGGGTGTGCGTGCGGCCGTCGATCTCGTCGGTCCGCAGGACGCCCATGTCGTCCGACAGCACGCCGTGCCCGCGGATGTGCCGGAACCCGATGTCGCGCTGCACCTGCGCGAGGGAGTCGCGGTAGTCGGCCCGCAGGGCGAGGTTCATGCGTCCCGTGCCGACGCACGCGCGCCAGGCGTCGGGCAGCGGGCCGGTGGGCTGGGTGGGGACGACGATGCGCACGGGGGCGACCTCCAGGCGACGGTGACGGGGGGCGACGGCGTCCGCGGGGGGCGGACGTGCGGACCACCCTCGCACGTCGCGGGGGCGACGGCGGGCAGATGGTGCGGGGGCTGCACCGGGCAGCGAGAGGCCCGGCCCCCGCGCCCGCCCGGGCCGGGCGACGGGGG
>NZ_JACSQV010000006.1:226771-227562 GCF_014836445.1 Cellulomonas avistercoris | reverse complement strand
ATGGTCAAGGACTTCAAGGCCCGCGGCGTCCCGATCGACTGCGTCGGCTTCCAGGCGCACTTCAACTCGGGCAACCCCGTCCCGTCGAACTACGACGTGACCTTGCGCAACTTCGCCGACCTGGGCGTGGACGTGCAGATCACCGAGCTCGACATCGAGGGCTCCGGCACCTCGCAGGCCGAGCAGTTCCGCGGCGTCACGCAGGCGTGCCTCTCGGTCGCCCGCTGCACCGGGATCACGGTCTGGGGCGTGCGTGACAGCGAGTCGTGGCGTGCCTCGGGCACCCCGCTGCTCTTCGACGGCTCGGGCAACAAGAAGGCCGCGTACAACTACACGCTCGACGCCCTCAACGCGGGCAGCGGCACGACGGACCCGGGCACCAACCCGACCACGAGCCCGACGCAGAACCCGGGCAACGGGACGGGCACGTGCACGGCGACGTACTCCGAGGGCGAGAAGTGGAACGACCGCTTCAACGGGGTCGTGACGATCCGCGCCAACGGCAACATCAGCGGGTGGTCCTCGACCGTCACGCTGCAGGGTTCGCAGCGCATCATCGCGACGTGGAGCGGGACGCCGAGCTGGCCCTCCGCCAACGTCATGGTGATGCGGGGCAACGGCGGGTTGTCGAACGGCCAGACCGCGTCCTTCGGGTTCACGGTCCAGCACGGCGGCAACTGGACGTGGCCGACCGTGAGCTGTGCGGCGTCGTGACGACCTGATCGTCCACGGTTGACCGGCCCTCCCCGGTCGGCTGCACGGTGACGCAGCGGGCGTGGTGCCTCGGCACC
>NZ_JACSQV010000006.1:88507-226761 GCF_014836445.1 Cellulomonas avistercoris | reverse complement strand
CCCCCTGACCCCGCCCCCCCCCCCCCCCCCCCCCCGCGGCCCCCGCGTCCGGCGCCCGGCCCGGCCGGGAGTTGGACCGTGCCGGGTCCTGGTGGACACTGTCGCGTCGCCCGCGTCGCCCGCGTCCCCAGGCAGGAGCCCGCATGAGCACCGTCCCGACCCCCGCGTGGCGCCCCGCCGAGGGCGAGCGCCGCGCGCGGGACCTGTTCGCGTCGACCTTCCGCACCGCCCCCGGCGGGACGTGGTCGGCGCCGGGACGGGTCAACCTCATCGGCGAGCACACCGACTACAACGGCGGGCTCGCGCTGCCGATCGCCCTGCCGCACCGCACCTACGCGGCCGTGGCGCGCCGGGACGACGACGTCGTGCGGCTCGTCTCCGCGCAGGAGCCGTCGGGCGTGCACCAGGTCCGGCTGGCCGACGTCGCACCGGGGACCGTGACGGGCTGGGCGGCGTACGTCGTGGGCGTCGCGTGGGCGCTGCGGCAGGCCGGGCACGACGTCGGCGGCTTCGACGTCGCGATCGACTCCTGCGTGCCGTCGGGTGCCGGGCTGTCGTCGTCCGCGGCGCTCGAGGCGTCCGTCGGGGTCGCGCTCGACGCGTCCTTCCGGCTGGGCCTGGCCGGCGGGGTGGACGCCACCGGTGCGCCGACCGACGACGCGGGACGCGCCCTGCTGGCCGACCTGTGCGTGCGCGCCGAGAACGAGATGGCCGGCGCGCCCACGGGCGGGATGGACCAGGCCGCGTCGTTGCGGGCGCGTGAGGGGCACGCGCTCCTGCTCGACTGCCGTGACGGCGCCGTGCGGCACGTACCGTTCGACCTCGCGACGCACGGCCTCGCCCTGCTCGTCGTCGACACGCGCGCCCCGCACTCCCACGTCGGTGGCGAGTACGCGCAGCGCCGCGCGGCGTGCGAGGACGCGGCACGGCACCTGGGCGTCGCGTCGCTGCGGGACGTCGCGGACGACGCGCGCGGCGACGCGTGGGCGCTCGAGGCGCTCGCCGCCGCGCCCGACGGCGCGGTCCTCGTCCCGCGCGTGCGGCACGTGACGTCGGAGATCGCGCGCGTCGCGGCGTTCGTCGACGCGCTGGGCTCCGGTGAGCCGGCCGCCGTGGGACCGCTCATGGACGCCTCCCACGCGTCGTTGCGCGACGACTACGAGGTGTCCTGCCGTGAGCTCGACGTCGCGGTGGACGCGGCGCGCGCCGCCGGCGCGCTCGGGGCGCGCATGACCGGCGGCGGGTTCGGCGGCTCCGCGATCGCACTGGTGCGGGCCGCGGACGTGGCCCACGTCGCCGATGCGGTCGCCGCGTCGAGCGCCGCGCACGGCCTCGCCGCACCCGCGTTCGCGGTCGCCGTGGCGGGACCGCCCGCGGCCTGACCTGCGACGCCGTCCACCCGGGGGACGACCGGCGTACGACCGGGGACGGACGCGGCCCACCCGTGCGCGCCGCTAGCCTCCCCACGTCGGGCGGGCGTCATCGGCGACCGCGCTCGGCCTCATCGACCCGAGGAGCACACCGCAGTGGTACGCCGTTACGTCTTCCCCGCGCTGCGGATCCTCGTCTGGGCGGTCATCGCGGTCGCGCTCGTGCGCATCGCCTTCGCCGGCGCCGACGTGACGACCCAGGCCTCCGGCGCCGAGCCGACCGGTCAGGTCGTCGAGCCGACCGTCGAGGCGACGACGGCGACGATCACCAACGCCGTGACCGTGCGCGGCTCGGTCGTCGCGGACCCGGCCGTCCCGGTGCGGGCGACGCTCGCCGGCACGGTCGCGAAGGTGCTCGTCGCGGACGGGCAGCACGTCGACGCCGGCACCCCGGTCCTCGAGGTGCGCCAGGAGACCCCGCAGGACCCGGTCACGCGGACCGACCCCACGACGGGCGAGACCACCGTCACCGAGCGCAAGCCCAAGGTCGTGGTCGAGCAGGTGACCGCACCCGTCGGCGGGACCCTCAGCCTCCCGACCCTCAAGGACCAGGTCGTCGCGGTCGGCGACACGGTCGGGCAGGTCTCGCCGGGGACGCTGTCGGTGTCCGGGACGCTCACGCCCGATCAGCAGTACCGGCTCGTCGGGGCCCCCGGCGAGGCGCAGGTGACGCTCAAGGGCGGACCGGCGCCGTTCACGTGCACCGGCCTGAAGATCGGCGCCGCGGCCCAGCCCGCGACCGCGCCCGACCCGCAGGAGGCGACCACCACGGTGCCGTCGGGCACGGTCTCGTGCGCCCTGCCGGGCGACGTCACCGCGTTCCCCGGCCTCGGTGCGGACCTCGAGATCGTCAACGGCACGGCCGCCGACGCGGTGGTCGTCCCGGTCACGGCCGTGCAGGGCACCGTGCAGCGCGGCAACGTGTGGGTCGTCACGACCGAGGGCTCGGAGCCCGAGGAGCGGTCGGTCGGCCTGGGCCTGACCGACGGCGAGGTGGTCCAGATCACCGAGGGTCTCGCGCTCGGCGACGTGGTGATGCAGTTCGTGCCCGTGCCCGGCGAGGAGCCGCAGTGCGACGACCCGAACCTCGACCCGGCGGCGTGCGAGGGATGAGCCTGCTCGAGCTCACGGGGGTGACACGGTCGGTGCGGCTGCCCGACGACCGGCTGCTGGAGATCCTGCGCGGCGTGACGCTGAGCGTCGACACGGGCGAGCACGTGGCCGTCGTCGGACGCTCGGGCACCGGCAAGTCGACGCTGCTCAACATCCTGGGGCTGCTCGACGCCCCGACGGACGGCGAGTACCTGCTCGAGGGCGTGCCGATCGGGCGGCTGTCGGCACGTGAGCGCACGCGGCGCCGCGGGCGCGACTTCGGCTTCGTGTTCCAGCAGTTCAACCTGCTGCCCGGGCGCACCGCGCTGGAGAACGTGGCGGCTCCCCTGATGTACGCCCAGGGCCGGCAGTTCTGGCGCCGCACGACGCTCGCGGCACAGATGCTGGACCGCGTCGGACTGGGCGACCGGCTCGACACCATGCCGGAGAAGCTCTCGGGCGGGGAGCAGCAGCGCGTCGCGATCGCCCGGGCGCTCGTGCGCGGGCCGCGCGTCATCCTGGCGGACGAGCCGACGGGTGCGCTCGACGTCGAGACGGGCCAGGAGGTCATGGGGCTGCTCGACGAGATCGCGTCGATGACGGGCGCGGCCCTCGTGACCATCACGCACGACCTCGCCGTCGCGGCCCGCGCGCAGCGGCACTACCGGCTCACCGAGGGCGTGCTGGTGCCCGTCGACCTCGGCGGTGCCGGCCACGAGTGGGTCGGCGATGTCCCGACGCTCCCCGGCGCCCGGCTCCCCGTGAACCCCGGCGCGGTCGCCGGGGTCCCGGAGCTCGCGCGCCCTGTCCCTGCGCAGGTCGAGCCGTGACCGGCCTGGTCGGCGCCCTCGTCGAGGCCTGGGACGAGCTGCGGCTGCACAAGCTCCGGGTGCTGCTCGCCCTCATCGGCGTCGCGGCCGCCGTCATGGCGATCACGGCCGTCACGGCCGTCGTGCAGATGCTGACCCAGGCCTACACCGAGGCCGGCGAGCGCAGCATGGGCCGGCAGGTCACGATCACCATCGACGCGTACCCCCGCAGCGAGCAGGCGGCACCCGCGTCCGAGCTCGACGCGACCTACGCGGTCGCGCTCGAGCGCTACGGGATCACCTGGGCCACGCGCGACTGGTACACGTCCGTCCCCTTCCGCTTCCCCGACGGCACGCGGCAGGTCGAGGTCCGCGCGGTGGACCCCGACCTGGGCACCATGCAGCGCGTCGGCGTCGACGAGGGCCGGTGGTTCACCGACGCCGACGTCGACTCCTACGCCCCGCGGCTCGTCGTCAACGACGTGTTCCTCGAGTCCCTGGGGGCCGGTGGGCTCGAGTCCCACCCGACCGTGCTGCTGGGCGACGAGACGCCGGTGCGCGCCGTGATCGTCGGCGTGACCGCCCGACGGTGGCCGGGCGAGATGGCCTCGGCGATCGTCCTGTACGACCAGCTCACCCGCTGGTACACCCCCGAGACCAGCGACGGCTGGGGCCAGCCGGTGCCCTCCCTCAAGGTCTGGGTGCCGCCCGAGGCCGCCGACGACCTGGCGCCCCTGCTGCGGCGGGACGTCGCCGCCGTGCTGCCGGGCTGGGACGTCCAGGCCTACGACAACCGCGACACCGGCACCGGCGCGCTGGACGGTGCCGCCCGCTGGGTGGCGTTCGGCGTCGGCGCGTTCGCCCTGCTGCTCGGCGGTCTGGGGCTGGTGAACATCGCGCTGGTCACGGTGCGCCACCGCATCCGGGAGATCGGGATCCGCAGGTCGTTCGGCGCCACGTCGGGCCGCATCTTCTTCGGCGTCCTCATGGAGTCGGTGGTCGCCACGGCCGTCGCCGGGCTCGTCGGCGTCGTGCTCGCGGTGGCGGTCATCAAGAACGTCCCGGTCGACACCCTGTTCGGCGGCGGGATCCAGGACCGGCCGCCGTTCCCGGTGTCCGCGGCCCTCGTCGGCATGGCCTGCGCGACGGGTGTCGGCGCCCTGGCGGGCCTCATCCCCGCCACCGTCGCCGTCCGCGTCAAGGTGATCGACGCCATCCGCTACTGAGCCGAGCGGTCCGAGGAGACTCCCTACCGGAGTACCCCAACCTTCCGGCGGGTGTCATCCCACCGGGCACGCAAGGTCATCCCGCGGTCGGACCCGGGGCCCTGCCGGCCTTCGCTATCGTCACGTCTGCGCCCGTCGAACGCCCCCTGACTTCTGTCATCGACCCCCTCGAAAGGCACCCTGATGCGTCGCTCACCCGCACTCCCGGCCCTCGCCGCCACCGCCGTGGCGCTCGTCCTGGCGGGATGCACCGGCGGCACCTCGGCCGCCTCCGCCGACGACGACGGCCCGATGACCGCGTTCTTCGAGAAGGTGGGCGGGTCGTACGAGGACGAGGACTTCGAGAAGCAGCAGCGGGAGGTCGAGGAGCTCGTCGCCACGTGCATGGCCGAGCAGGGGTTCGAGTACTCGCCCAACGACCCGTCGAGCTCGCGCGGCATGGACCCCGACGACATCCCCGAGTGGGACTCGAAGGAGTACGCCCTGCAGTTCGGCTACGGCGCGACCACGAGCGACGAGCTGTACGGCGGCAGCGAGGAGTGGGTGGACCCGAACGCCGACTACATCGCGTCGATGTCCGAGGGTGAGCAGACCGCGTTCTACGAGGCCCTGTGGGGCGCGAGCCCGGAGGTCGACCCCGAGGCGGACCCGGACGCCGAGGTCGAGTACAACTGGGAGGACGGCGGCTGCCAGGGCAAGGCGTCGCACGAGGTGTACGAGCAGGACCAGATCTGGGACGACCCCGCCTTCGAAGCGATGTCGGAGGAGATGAACTCCGAGTACGAGACGCTCGCGGACGACCCGGCCCTCGGCGAGGCGCAGGCCGAGTGGGCGGCGTGCATCACGAAGGCCGGCTACGACTACGCGAGCCCGGACGAGGCCCAGCAGAGCATCTTCGACGAGCTCAACGCCCTGTACGAGGCGGCCGCGCCGGACCCCGAGGCCGAGCCCGACCCCGAGGCGTCCTACGAGCCCGACGAGGCAGCCATGGCCGAGCTGAAGAAGAAGGAGATGGCGCTGGCCGCCGCGGACTACGAGTGCAAGGAGTCGTCCGGCTACATCAAGGCCCAGAAGACGGCCAGCCGTGCGCTGGAGGACCGCCTGTGGGAGAAGTACGGCGAGCAGCTCGAGGCCATCGCCGCGAAGCGCACCCCGGCCAAGTGACGACGGAGCCGGGACCGAGGACGACATCGTGAGCAGGATCTCCACCCACGTCAGCGGCGGACGCCGCACCATCGCCGTCATGGCCGTCGTCGCGGTCCTGTGCCTGACCCTCGGGATCCTGCTCTCGCGGCTGATCATCTCGCCGGGGCAGGCGGCGGCGAACGCCGCCCCGCCCTCGGCGGGTCCCATCACGGTGCCCGTCGAGAGCCGGGTGATCGGCAACGAGGTGGTGCTGCGGGGCGACGTCGGCTACGACGACGCCGTCGACCTGACCATCGAGACGGGCGACCTCGGCGGTGCCGCGGTCGTGACCGGGCAGGTCAAGGAAGTCGGCGCCACGGTCGACCCCGCCACGGTCGTGCTGGAGGTCGTCGGCCGGCCGGTCATCGCTCTGCCGGGTGACCTGCCGACCTACCGGACGCTGCGCTCGGGCGTCTCCGGACCCGACGTGCAGCAGCTCAAGACGGCGCTGCGTGCGGTCGGTCTGGACGGCGGCGACCCCGGCGGTGCGACGTACGACGCGGCCGCCGCGGCAGGCGTCCGCGCGCTGTACCAGAAGGTCGGCTACGAGCCACCGACCGGTGGCGAGGAGGTCCAGGAGGGCGTCAAGGCCGCCCAGGAGGCGGTCACGGCCGCCCAGTCGGAGGTCCGGACCGCGGAGTCCGCGGTCGGTGCCGCCGCCCGGGCGTCCGCCGGCTCGTCGGTCACCGAGCTCGACGGGCAGGTGCGGGTCGCCGAGGCGCGGGTCGCCTACCTGACGGAGCAGTGCGCGCAGCCGTTCGACCCGGACAGCCCCGCACTCATCGACTGCACGCCGCCCGCGCGGGTCGAGGCCGACGCCCAGCTCGCGACCGCACGCGCGGCGCGAGCCGCAGCGGACGTCCCGCCCGACACCACGGCGGAGCGCGAGGCCGTCCGGGCGGCCAGGGACCGTCTCACCGCGGCCCGTCTGGCCCTCACCGAGGCGCAGTCCACCGCGCTGACCCCCCTGCCCGCCACGGAGGTCGTCTACCTCCCGTCGCTGCCGCGTCGCGTCGACGCCGTGTCCGTCGAGCGCGGCGGGGTCGTGCAGAGCAAGTTCATGAGCGTCTCGGGCGCGACCGTGCAGATCACCGCGTCGGCGTCGCGAGCGGACGCTGACCTCATGTCGCCCGGTACCGCCGGCGTCATCAGCGTGGACGGCACCGACGTGCCGGTCGCGGTGGCCGAGGTCACCGAGCCGGACGCGGCTGCCGCCGCCGGCGGCGGCGAATCCGGCGACGCCAAGAAGCCCGCGGGCGACCGGCGCACCGTCGTGTTCACGGTCGGCCCCCTCACGGCCGAGCAGCTGGCGTCGCTGCAGGGCAGCAACGTGCGGGTCCGCGTGCCGGTCAGCTCGACGGACGGCGAGGTGCTCGCCGTCCCGCTGGCAGCCCTCACCGCGGGTCCCGGTGGCGAGAGCCGGGTCGAGCTCGTGAAGGACGGTGCGAGCAGCCTCGTCGAGGTCACGACCGGGCTCGCCGCCTCGGGCTTCGTCGAGATCACCGGGTCCAAGCAGCCGCTCGAGGCGGGTGACCTCGTCGTCGTCGGCATCTCGCCGAAGGACGAGGAGGTCGGCACCGACGAGGAGACCGAGGACGCCGAGCCGGACGCCGGGACCGAGGAGGACGCGTGACCGTCCTCGACCTGCTCGACACGCCGCAGGGTGGCGTCCCCGACGACCCGGGCGAGGCGCCCCCCGTCGTCGAGCTGCGGGCCGCCGAGCGCCAGTTCCCCGGCGAGCCCCCCGTGCACGCGCTGTACCCGGCGGACCTGCAGGTCCGCGCGGGCGAGTACCTGTCGGTCGTCGGACCGTCCGGCTCGGGCAAGTCGACGCTGCTGAACCTGCTCGGGCTGCTCGACCGGCCGTCGGACGGCGAGTACCTGCTGGACGGCATCCCGACCGCGCGTGCGGGGGAACGCGACCGCGCCGCGCTGCGCGCGCGGCACATCGGGTTCGTCTTCCAGGCCTTCCACCTGCTGCCGCACCGGACGGTGCTCGAGAACGTGCTGCTCGCGACCATCTACAGCGGTGTCCCGCGCGCCGAGCGGCGCGACCGCGCGGTCGCCGCGCTCGACCGCGTGGGCCTGAGCCACCGGCTGGACTTCCGTCCCACCGTCCTGTCGGGCGGTGAGCGCCAGCGCACGGCCGTCGCGCGCGCGGTCGTGTCGCAGCCGCGCGTCCTGCTGGCCGACGAGCCGACCGGCAACCTCGACTCGGAGAGCTCGTCGGCGGTGCTCGAGCTGTTCGACGAGCTGCACGCCGGCGGCCTGACCCTGCTGGTCATCACGCACGAGGACGACGTCTCGTCGCGCGCCCAGCGCCGTGTGCGCATCACCGACGGCCACCTGCGGGAGATCGCATGACCGCCGTCGCGCAGCACGTGCCGCGCGCGGACCGGTTCGGCACGGCCGACCTGGTGGCCGAGGCGGCCGCCGGCATCGGCGCCCGGCCCGGCCGTCTCGTGCTGACGATCCTCGGCACGGTCCTCGGCATCGCGTCCGTCGTCGTGACCGTCGGCCTGGCGCAGACCGCGGCGGGGCAGATCAACAAGCAGTTCGACGCCGTGGCCGCCACGCAGGGCCTCGCGAGGCCGGCCACGAGCAGCGGCTTCGACGGCGCCGAGCGCGCCCTGGGCGCGCTGCCGTGGGACGCCCCCGAGCGGGCCGAGCGGCTCAACGGCGTGGAGGCCGCCGCCCTGGTGTCCGAGCTGGACCTCGGCGACCTCGACGTCACCGCGGTGCCGGTGCACGACCCGTCGGCCGCCCGCTTCTCGAGCCCCGCCGTCATGGCGACCAGCCCGGGCGCGCTGGCGGCGCTCGACGGGCGCGTCGTGCAGGGCCGCTACTTCGACTCCGGGCACGACGCACGCGGCGACCGCGTGGTCGTGCTCGGCGTGGACGCCGCACGACGCCTCGGCGTCACGCGCGTCGACCGGCAGCCGTCGATCTTCATCGGTGAGCGCGCCTACCAGGTCATCGGCATCGTCGACGGCGTGGTGCGGCGCACGGACCTGCTGTCGGCGGTGATCCTGCCGAACGGCACGGCCCGCACCGACCTCGCGCTGACGACGCCGCAGGAGCTGCACCTGCACCTGGCCGTGGCCGCCGGCCCGGTCGTGGGGACCCAGCTGCCGACCGCCCTGTCCCCGAACTCCCCCGACACGGTCGACGTGCAGATGCCCGCGGGACGCTCGTCGGTGCGCCAGAGCGTCCAGGCGGACATCAACGCGATCTTCCTCGCGCTCGGCGGCGTCGCGCTGCTCATCGGCGGCGTCGGCATCGCGAACGTGACGCTGCTGTCGGTCCTCGAGCGGGTCGGCGAGATCGGCCTGCGCCGCGCGCTGGGTGCGACGCGACGCCAGATCGCCGCGCAGTTCATGGTCGAGTCGGTCGTCGTCGGGATGCTCGGTGGCCTGGTGGGCGCGGCGCTGGGCGTCGCGGTCGTCACGATCGTGTCCGCGGTCTCGGAGTGGACGCCGATCCTGGACCTGCGCATGGTCGGGGTCGCGGCCCTCTCGGGTGGCCTCATCGGGCTGCTCGCGGGCCTCTACCCGTCGATGAAGGCCGCCTCGATCGAGCCCATCTCGGCCCTGCGCGGCGGGGTCTGACGGGCCCCACCCGACGACGCGCGCGTCAGAGGTCGTACTCGACCACGAGCGGTGCGTGGTCGCTGAACCTGGCCTCGTAGTCGGCGGCGCGGTCGACCGTGGCCACGCGGGCGAGCGCCGCCAGCTGTGGGGTGGCCAGCTGGTAGTCGATGCGCCAGCCGGCGTCGTTGTCGAACGCCTTGCCGCGCCACGACCACCACGTGAACGGCCCCGGGCCGGGACCGCCGAGGTCCCGCCCGAGGTCGCGCCAGCCGAGCTCGTCGAACCACCGGTCCAGGTGGGCGCGCTCCTCGGGGAGGAAGCCCGCCTTCCCGCGGTTGCCCTTCCAGTTCTTGATGTCGACCTCGCGGTGGGCGATGTTGAGGTCCCCCGCGACGACGACCAGCCCGCCGGACCCGACCAGCTCGGTGAGCCGCGTGGTGACGTGCGCGAGGAACGCGTACTTCTCGTCCATCGAGGGTGTCCCGACCGTGCCGGAGTGCAGGTAGGCCGACACGACCGTCAGCGTGCGGGGAGCACGCTCGCCCTCCGCCGGGATCTCGAGGTCCGCCTCGACCCACCGTCCGGCGTCGCCCGTGACGTCGGTGCCGAGCCCGATGCGCACCGCGCTCATCGGCAGCCGGGACGCGACGGCCACGCCCGCGCGCCCCTTGGCGTGCCCCGCCTCGTGCGCCAGGTGCCAGCCGTCCGGCGACAGGTGGTCGGCGAGGATCTCGTCCGACCCGCGCACCTCCTGCAGCAGCAGGACGTCCGGCTTGCGGACGTCCAGCCACTCCCCCATGCCGCGGCGGAAGGCGGCGCGGATCCCGTTGACGTTGACGGTGGCGACTCGAAGCACCGGGCCATCCTGCCGCACGCCACCGACACCTCGGCGCCACCTCCCGGCGCCCGGGGTCACTCCCCGGCGTAGGCCGCCTCGAGCGGCGCGATCTCGAGCTTGCGCATCCGCAGCATCGCCTGCGTCGCACGCGCGACGCCCGCGGCGTCGGGGCGCGACATGATGTCGTCGAGCGCCTTCGGCACGACCTGCCACGACACGCCGTAGCGGTCCTTGAGCCAGCCGCACTGGCTCGGCTCCCCGCCGCCCGCGATCAGCGTGTCCCAGTAGTGGTCGACCTCCTCCTGCGTCTCGACGCTCAGGAGGAAGGAGAAGGCCTCGTCGAGCGTGAACGCCGGACCCGCCGTGAGGATCGTCACGGGGTGCCCGTCGAGCTCGAGCTCGACGACGAACGGGCTGCCCTCGGGGACGTCGGGGACGCCGGCGGTCGCGTTCACGACCTTGGTGATGCGGGAGTTGGGGACGACGGACACGTAGAACTCCGCCGCCTCGTGACCGTCCTTCGCGAACCACAGGTGCGTGCTGACCATGCCCATGGCGGGCTCCTCTCGTCGGTGTGCACCCGTACCGACCGGCGGCCTGCCCGGAACTCATCGCACGAGGGCCCCGGGTCGCACGCCCCGGGGCCCTCGTGGTGGTGCGCGTCAGCCGGCGAGGCGCTCCGCCGTGCCGACGACGTTGGCCAGGAGCATCGCGCGCGTCATCGGGCCCACGCCGCCCGGGTTGGGCGACACCCAGGATGCGACGTCCCAGACGTTCGGGTGGACGTCGCCGACGATGCGGCTCTTGCCGGTGACCGCGTCGAGCTCGCGCGAGACCCCGACGTCGACGACCACCGCACCCGGCTTGACGATGTCGGCCGTGACGACGCCGGGCACACCGGCCGCGGCGATGATGACGTCGGCGTTGCGCGTGTGCTCGGCCAGGTCGACCGTGCCGGTGTGGGTGAGCGTGACCGTGGCGTTGACCTCGCGCCGCGTGAGCAGCAGGCCGATCGAGCGGCCCACGGTCACACCGCGCCCGACGACGACCACGTCGGCGCCCCGCAGCGGGACGTCGTGCCGCTCGAGCAGCTCGATGATCCCGGCCGGGGTGCACGGCAGCGGCGACGTGACGGGGTCGTTGACCCGCAGCACGAGGCGCCCGAGGTTGGTCGGGTGCAGGCCGTCGGCGTCCTTCTCGGGGTCGATCAGCTCGAGGATCCGGTGCGTGTCGATGCCCCGGGGCAGCGGCAGCTGGACGATGTACCCGGTGCACGCCGGGTCGTCGTTCAGCCGCTGCACGGCGGCCTCGATGTCGGCCTGCGTCGCGTCGGCGGGCAGCTCCTCACGGATCGAGGCGATGCCGATCTCGGCGCAGTCCTTGTGCTTGCCGTTGACGTACCAGCGGGAGCCGGGGTCGTCGCCGACGAGCAGCGTCCCGAGACCGGGCACGACGCCACGCGCGGCGAGCGCCGCGACGCGGGTGCGGAGCTCGGCCTTGATCTCGGCCGCGACGGCGGCGCCGTCGAGCTTCTGGGCGGTCATCGGTACGCCTCCGCTCAGTACTGCTGCAGGCCGGGGTACAGCGGGAACGCCTCGGTGAGCTTGCGCACCCGGGCGGCCAGCGCGTCGACGTCCGCACCCGTGCCCTCGACGAGCGCCGTGGCGATGATGTCGGCCACCTCGGTGAACTCCGCGTCGCCGAAGCCGCGCGTGGCCAGGGCGGGCGTGCCGATGCGCAGGCCCGACGTGACGCGCGGGGGGCGCGGGTCGAACGGGACGGCGTTGCGGTTGACCGTGACGCCGGCGGAGTGCAGGAGGTCCTCCGCCTGCTGGCCGTCGAGCGTCGAGTGGCGCAGGTCGACGAGCACGAGGTGCACGTCGGTGCCGCCGGTGAGCACCGAGACGCCCGCCGCGGCCACGTCGGGCGCGGTGAGGCGGTCGGCGATGATGCGCGCACCGTCGATCGTCCGCTGCTGGCGGGCCTTGAAGTCCTCGGTCGAGGCGACCTTGAACGCGACCGCCTTGGCGGCGATGACGTGCATGAGCGGGCCGCCCTGCTGGCCCGGGAACACGGCGGAGTCGATCTTCTTGGCGTACTCGCCCTTGCTCAGGATGAAGCCCGAGCGGGGGCCGCCGATGGTCTTGTGCACCGTGGACGACACGACGTCGGCGTGCTCCACCGGGTTGGGGTGCAGACCGGCGGCGACGAGGCCCGCGAAGTGCGCCATGTCGACCCACAGCTTCGCGCCGACCTCGTCCGCGATCTCGCGGAACGCCGCGAAGTCGAGCTGGCGGGGGTAGGCGGACCAGCCACCGATGAGGACGTCGGGACGGTGCTCGAGCGCGGCCTTGCGGACGGCGTCGTAGTCGACGCGGAACGTCTGCGGGTCGACGCCGTAGGCGGCGACGTCGTAGAGCTTGCCCGAGAAGTTGATCCGCATGCCGTGCGTGAGGTGGCCGCCGTGCGCGAGGTCGAGGCCGAGGATCTTGTCGCCCGCGTTGATGAGCGCGTGCAGCACCGCGGCGTTGGCCGTGGCGCCCGAGTGCGGCTGGACGTTGGCGTGCTCGGCGCCGAACAGGGCCTTGGCGCGGTCGATCGCGATGGTCTCCGCGATGTCGACCTGCTCGCAGCCGCCGTAGTAGCGGCGGCCCGGGTAGCCCTCGGCGTACTTGTTGGTGAGCACGGAGCCCTGCGCCTGCAGGACCGCGCGCGGCACGAAGTTCTCGGAGGCGATCATCTCGAGGGTGTTCTGCTGGCGGGCCAGCTCACCGTCGAGGACCGCCGCGATCTCCGGGTCGAGCTCGGAGATGTTCTGGTCGAGCACGTTCTCGCTCATGCAGGGCTCCTGTCGCAGTCAACTGTGCGGGCGGCGTCCGGCGCACCGCACACGCACGTCGGGTGTGGGGTGACCGAGGGCCCAGGCGTCCGACCCGTTGGTCCAGCTGCTGCGTCGCTCCCCGGTGGTGACCCACCCTGCTGCGCCAGTCGCGACACGCACACCTTACCAACCGCGCCCCCCTGCCCCCGCCCTCTTTCCGCGGCAGCGCCCGGTGACCGCGCGGCGCGTGGGGCGCGGGAGGACGGGACGCAGCGGGGTCAGGCGGTCGCGGGCGGCGTCTCGAAGGACGCGAGCCAGGTCCGCAGGACCCGCTCGAGGGCGTCGGCGTCGGCGGGCGTGAGCGCGTCGAGCAGGCGCCGCTCGTTGGCCATGTGGTCGGTGAACGCGGCGTCGATGACCTCGCGTCCACGCTCGGTGAGGCCGACGACGCGCGCGCGGGCGTCGGTGTCGCTGACGCGGCGCGTCACGAGACCGGCCCGCTCGAGCCGGTCGACCCGCTTCGTCATCCCACCACTCGTCACCAGCGTGTGCTCCGCCAGGTCCCCGGGCGAGCGCTCGTACGGCGGACCGACGCGGCGCAGCGTCGCGAGGACGTCGAACTCCCCCTCGGTCAGGCCGTGCCGGGCGTACACCGCGACGAGCTCGTCGGTGAGGTGGTTGGCGACGCGGTGCAGGCGCCCGACGACCTGCTGCGGGCGGACGTCGAGGTCGGGACGCTCACGACGCCAGGCGTCGACGACGAGGTCGAGCCGGTCGGGAGGCGGCGGTCGGTGCGGGTCCGGGGTGGGCACACGGGGAATATATCTTCCTCGTCAGGTATTTTGTCTTCCATGGAAAGCACCTGGCGCTGGTCGCTGCTCGCCGCCGTCGCGCCCGTCACGTGGGGCGCCGCCTACTTCGTCACGGCACAGACGCTCCCCGCCACGCACCCGCTCTGGGGCTCGGTGCTGCGCGCGCTGCCCGCCGGCCTCGTGCTGCTCGCCATCGCGCGGCGCGCACCCCGGGGCGCCTGGTGGTGGCGGTCCCTCGTGCTCGGTGCGCTGAACATGAGCGCGTTCTTCGTGCTCGTGTACGTCGCCGCGCAGCGCCTGCCCACATCGGTGGCGTCGACGGTCATGGCGGTCTCGCCCTTCGCGCTCGCCCTGGTCGCCTGGCCGCTGCTGGGCCAGCGCCCGCGCGCCGCGTCGCTCGCGGGTGCCGGCCTCGGGTTCGCCGGCGTGGTCGCG
This sequence comes from Cellulomonas avistercoris, assembly GCF_014836445.1. GTDB lineage: Bacteria > Actinomycetota > Actinomycetes > Actinomycetales > Cellulomonadaceae > Cellulomonas > Cellulomonas avistercoris. The sequence goes on along the minus strand of NZ_JACSQV010000006.1, from coordinate 212,523 downwards.
ATGCTCCTGACCGGCAGCGTCACGGTCGACCCCCTCGGCGTCCTGGCGGGGACGACCGCGATGCTCATGTCCTCGCTCGGGTTCGTCCTGGCGACGCGCTGGAAGGACGACGTCGACGTCCTGACCACGACGTCCTGGCAGCTCGTCGCCGGCGGCCTGCTGCTCGTCCCCGTCGCACTGGCCTCGGAGGGCGCACCGCCCGCCCTCGACGGGCGGGCGTGGCTGGGTCTGGCGTTCCTCTCGCTCGTCGCGACAGCGCTCGCCTACGTCACCTGGTTCACCGCCCTGCGCCACCTGCCCGCGAGCGCGGTCGGGCTCGTCGGCCTGCTCAACCCCGTCACGGGCGTCGCGCTCGGCCTGGCCCTCGGCGGCGAGCACCTCACGCCGCTGCAGGCGCTGGGCGTGCTCATGGTCCTCGCGGGGGTCCTGGTCGGCCAGCCCGCCGCGCGCGCACTGCTGCGCCGTACGCGGCCCGGCCGTGGGACGGTGGTCCCCGGACGCTCGACGACCGGGGACCACCGCCGCACGCGCGACGACGACGTGCTCGACGCTCAGCAGGTCGCCCACGTCGCGCAGCCGGCGAGCTCGATCGTCGGCTCGAGCGGGACCTCCGGCGCAGGCCGCTGCTCGAGGTAGCGCGTCCAGGAGCCGTCACCGCCGCTCTCCTCGAGCAGCAGCCCGGTGGCCGGGTCACGGACGAGCTGGTGCACCACGCCGCCCGAGTCGGTGTACCGGAGCACCTCGCCCGTCCGTCCGGCGCCGTCCTGCCCCTCGGCCGCCTCGACGCCGGGGAGCGCGGCGACGACGCCCCAGAACGCCGCGCGGTGCTCCTGCCCCCACAGCCCGCCCTCGCTCAGCGCGGTGCGCGCCGCCTCGAACACCCTGTCGTCGTCCGAGCCCTGACCGCGGTCGGGCTGGAGGCTCGCGCGGACCACCCGGGTGAGCTCGTCGGCCTGCGTCGGCAGCACCCGCGGGTCGGCGAGCATCTCGTACCGCACCCCCGCGACCACCCAGCCTGCCGAGGACCACGCCGGGCCCGGTCGCCGACGCGCCGTCGAGGTCGCCGTCCCACACCAGGAGCCCCGGGCGCTCCCGGCTCTGCCAGCGCTCCGTGCGCTCCGGCCCGTTCGAGGTCAGCACCCCGTCGAGGTTCGCGAGGGACGACGACTCCGTGCGCACGTACCAGTACCGCTCCGGCCCGTCCCACGGGTCGCCGGGCACACCCGTCACCGTCCCGTCGTCGGCGACGACGGCCTCCGCGGGGACGGTCGGCCGCGCCTCCGGCACCGGCGCGACCGTGACGGCCGGTGACGCGACGGGCGGCACGTCGACGGTGCCGGCGGGAGGGACGTGCGGCTCCGGTCCGACACCCAGGACGGCGCCGGCCCTCCATCCCGCGGTCAGCACCACGGCGACCGCCGAGACACCCAGCCACCCCGACACCGTCGCGACGACCCGGCGGCATGACCGTCGCCAGGGCCCCGGCGGGGTCCTCGCCGACGGGCACGGCAGGGACCTCACCCACGGGCACGAGCTGCTCCTGTGTCGCGCCTGGCGACGTCGTCGTTCTCACACCCTCTACACGCCTGACGCCCCGCGAAGGTTGCGTCGCGGGGCGTCAGGTCGTGCCGAGGTGGTCGTCGCGGCGTCAGGCCTGGACGGCCTCGCCCTCACCGAGGAGCTTGCGCAGGTAGGCGTACGTGAGGTCACCGGCGGTCTGGTCGTGCTGGTGCTCGTAGCCGGCCTTGTTGTAGAGCGCGATGTTCTGCAGCGAGTCGCGACCCGTGAAGACCCAGACCTCCTCGATGCCGTCGGGCAGCGTCGGGAGGATCGCCGACAGCAGCTCGGTGCCGATGCCCTTGCCCTGGAGGTCCGGGGCGACGGCGAAGCGTCCGAGGGTGGCCTTGCCACCGTCGACGAGCACACGGATCGAGCCGACGAGCCGGTGGCCCCACCACGCGCCGAGCGTGATGACGCCGTCGGCGACCAGATCGGCCTTGAGCTCCTTGAGCGTCTGCGTGAGGGGCGGGATGTTCGGGTCGCCGTACTGCTGCGCCTCGGTGACGAAGGCGGCGCGGCGCAGCGTGAGGAGCTCGCCCGCGTCGTCCACGGTGACCGGGCGGATGTCGAGGGCGGTCATGGCGCCATGGTGTCAGCCCGCGGCGCCCGCGCACTACTCTCGGACCTCGTGTCCCCCACTTCGCCCGTCGACCCGACGCACCTCGTCCTGACCCTGTCCTGCCCCGACCAGCCCGGCATCGTCGCGGCCGTCGCGGGCCTGCTGGCCGAGCACGGCGGCAACATCACGGAGTCGCAGCAGTTCGGCGACCCGCTGTCGGGACTCTTCTTCATGCGGGTGCAGGTGACGACCGACGTCGGGACCGACGCGCTGCGCGCCGGGCTGGCGCCCCTCGCGGACCGGTTCGGCATGACGTGGCGGCTCGACGTGGCGGGTCGGCCCGTGCGCACGCTCGTCATGGTGTCCACGACCGGGCACTGCCTCAACGACCTGGCGTTCCGCCAGCGCTCGGAGAGCCTGCCCGTGGACCTGGTGGCCGTGGTGTCGAACCACGACGTGCTGCGGCCCATCGCCGACTTCTACGACATCCCGTTCCACCACGTCCCCGTGACGGCGGCCACCAAGGCGGCGGCCGAGGAGCGCCTGCTCGCTCTGGTCGAGGAGCTCGACGTCGAGCTCGTCGTGCTCGCGCGGTACATGCAGATCCTGTCCGACGACCTGTGCCGCAGGCTGCAGGGCCAGGTCATCAACATCCACCACTCGTTCCTGCCGTCCTTCAAGGGCGCTCGCCCCTACGCGCAGGCGCACCAGCGCGGCGTCAAGCTCATCGGCGCCACGGCGCACTACGTGACGGGCGACCTCGACGAGGGCCCGATCATCGAGCAGGACGTCGAGCGCGTGGACCACACGCACGCCGTGGAGGACCTCGTCGCGCTGGGGCAGGACGTCGAGCGGCGGGCGCTGGCACGTGCCGTGCGCTGGCACGCCGAGCACCGCGTGCTGCTCGACGGGAACCGCACCATCGTCTTCCGCTGACCCGCGCGGTGCGGCGGGTTGCCCTCCGCCGCACCGACGTGGGGGGTCGGCACCTGCGAAGCGTTTCGTGCCGTGCGGTCCCGGACCGTGCACGCCATGCTCGGCGGGACGGCCCGGCGCACGTTCCCGCCGCGTCGACGAGTGCCGGCGCACCGCCGCGTCCGGCAGGGCGAGGAGGGCACGTGATGAGACTGTTCCGTTCCGGCGCACGCCGGCGCACGGCCGTGCGGGCCGGGCTGCTGGGCACCGCACTGGCGCTCGCGCTGGCGGGTGCCGCGCAGCTCGCCTCGGCTCCCCCCGCGCAGGCGGCGTCGCTCGTCGAGGTGACGGGCTTCGGCACGAACCCCGGTGGCCTGCGGATGTACCAGTTCGTGCCCGACCGGCTCGCGGCCAGCCCCGGGATCGTGGTGGTCGTGCACTACTGCACCGGCAGCGCGCAGGCCATGTTCAGCGGTCAGCAGTTCGACGAGCTCGCCTCCCAGCTGGGGTACATCGTGATCTACCCGAGCACGAACCGACCCGGCAGCTGCTTCGACGTCTCCTCGACGGCCGCGATGACGCGCGACGGCGGCTCCGACCCGCAGAGCATCGTGCAGATGGTCCGGCACGTGCAGCAGCGGTACACCACGGACACGTCCCGCGTCTTCATCACCGGCACGTCGTCGGGCGCCATGACCACACAGCTCGTGCTCGCCGAGTACCCGGACGTCTTCGCCGCCGGCAGCGCGTTCGCGGGCGTGCCCGCGACGTGCTTCTCGACCGGCGGTGCCAAGCCGGGCACCACGGCGCAGGCCGGGTGGAACAGCGACTGCGCGCAGGGTCGGCGCATCCTGACCGCCCAGCAGTGGGGCGACCTGGCCCGCGCCACCTACCCCGGGTACAGCGGGAAGCGGCCGCGCGTGCAGCTGTGGCACGGCAGCAACGACGAGACGCTGAACGCGCAGAACCACACCGAGGCCGTCAAGCAGTGGACGAACGTGATGGGGATCAGCGCGACGCCGGCCTCGACCGAGACCATCGGCAACCGCACGCGCGCGCGCTACGGCGGCACGGGCACGCAGGCGCCGCTGGAGGCCAACCTCCTGCAGGGCGTGTCGCACAACCTGCCGGTCGACGCCGCGGCGGCGATCGCGTTCTTCGGGCTGGACCAGGCGAACCCGACCTCCACGCCGACGCCGAGCGCGACACCGACACCGACACCGACACCGACACCCAGCGTCAGCCCCACGCCCAGCGTCAGCCCCACACCGAGCGCCAGCCCCACCGCGACCGCCACACCGACCCCCACGCCCAGCCCGACGCCCACGTCCGTCACGCCGGGCGCCTGCTCGGTCGCGTACGCGGTCAACCAGTGGAACACCGGCTTCACAGCGAACGTCACGATCACCAACACGTCGTCGTCCGCGACGTCGGGCTGGACCCTGACCTGGGCCTTCCCGTCCGGGCAGCAGGTGACCCAGGCGTGGAGCAGCACCGTCGCGCAGTCCGGCGCGCAGGTGACCGCCACGAACGCGCCCTGGAACGGCACCATCCCGGCCGGCGGGTCGGTGCAGATCGGCTTCAACGGCTCGCACAGCGGCACCAACACGGCGCCGTCGACGTTCACGCTGAACGGCGCCACCTGCAGCAACGGCTGACCCCGCACGGCGGTGGCTCCTGCACGCCGGAGCCACCGCCGTGCCCGGGCAGGTCAGCACTGGCCGTCGCCGTCGCACCTGGGAGGCGACTGTGAGCCCAGATCACACAAATCGTTTCGTCTTCTATCTCCTTGAGAATTCACCCACCAGCGTGAGGGCACCGGTGTCGCCGAGGCTCCGGTGCCGTCCGATCGAAGGGGAAACCATGTCCGCCGATGTCGCACCCGTCTCCGCAAGCGCCAGCACCGCGTCCGCAGCGCCTCGCCCGCGCCGCACCCACCTGCTCGGCACGCTCCTGGCCGCGCTCGGCGTGCTCATGGCCCTCGCGGGCGTCGGCACCTGGGCGGGCATCGCCCAGGGTCTGGCGCAGGAGGAGATCACGGTCTCCGAGAACGCCGCCGCCTTCGCGGGCCAGCCCGTCGTGACGCCGTGGGCCGCCTGGGCGCAGGCGGAGACCATCCGCGCCGACCTCGCCGAGATGACCGGCGGCCGCACCTACGCCGAGCTGGAGCGCGACGACCCGCAGCGTCCCGCGGTCGCGACCGGCACCTTCCTGCGCGCCTCCCTCATCACGTCGGTCATCGCGTTCGGCGTCGCGCTCACGCTCATCGGCATCGGCACCGGGTTCCTCCTCGGGGGCCTCGGCCTGCGCAACGCGGCCCGCTGAGGACGCACGTCGCGCGCGCGACGTGGAAGCGCGCCCAGGCCCCCGCCCCCTCCCCGGGGGCCTGGGACGGCGCACCCGTCAGCCGGCGGACACGCAGCCGTCGCCGAGCCCGACGGCGCCGCCGTCAGGGCGCGGACGGCACAGCCGCCGTCAGGAGACGGCGTGCGCCGACGACCGCGGGGTGTCGGCACGGACCGCGCCCGTGATGGCCCCGATGATCTGCTCGTAGGCGGTCGTCCGCGCGTCGAACGACCCGTTGTTGCGGCCGTGCCGCAGCACCTCGATGCGGTCCGCCACCGCCCGCACGTCGATCATGTTGTGGCTGATGAGCACCACCGCGAGCCCCAGGTCACGCAGGCCCTCGATGTGCACGAGGATCTCGGCGGTCTGCGCCACCGACAACGACGCCGTCGGCTCGTCGAGGACCACGATGCGGGGGTCGCCGATGAGCGTGCGCGCGATCGCGACCGACTGCCGCTGACCCTTCGACAGGGCCGACAACGGCACCCGGACCGACGGGATCCTGCTCGTCAGGTCCCGCAGGATCTGTCGCGCCTCCTCCTCCATGCGCTCGTCGTCGAGCATGCCGTGCGCGTCGCGCAGCTCGCGGCCGAGGAACAGGTTCGACGTCACGTCGAGGTTGTCGCACAGCGCCAGGTCCTGGAAGACCGTCGCGACGCCCAAGGCGCGCGCAGCCGCGGGCGAGGGGATGCTCACGGGGACGCCGTCGATCTCGACGAGCCCCGTGTCCGGGCTCAGGACGCCCGCGACCATCTTCGCGAGCGTCGACTTGCCCGCGCCGTTGTCGCCCACCAGGGCGACCACCTCGTGCCGGTGCACCTCGAGGTCGACGCCCGCGAGCGCCTCGACCGCGCCGAACCGCTTGCTGATGCCCCGCATCGACAGCAACGGCACCCGTGTCGCGTCAGTCATGCCTCGTTCCACCTGCTCCCGTCGCGCACGTGTCACGTGCAGTGAAGCCCCCCGTCCTCCCCCGGTCAACCCTCCTCCTCCTGCTCCGCCGGCCCGTCGTCGTCGTCGGGCTCCGCGCCACCCTCCCCGCGCACCGCGACGTCGGCCGACCGCAGCGCGAGCACGAGCGCGCCCATCACCTCGGCGCGCTGACCCAGTGCCGCGGGGACCACCTCGAGCGGTGCGATCCGGTTGAGCAGCACCCGTCGGCGCACCGCGTCGCGCAGCGGGCCCAGCAGCACCTCGCCCGTCTCGGACAGCTCGCCGCCCACGACCACGCACTGCGGGTTGACCGCCGTGCCCAGCCCTGCCACGACCGCACCGATCACCGCGCCCGCGTCGGCCACGACCCGCGCGAACCCCGGGTCCCCGTCGCGCGTGCGCGCGATCACGTCCCGCAGGGCGAGGGAGCCGTGGGTCGCGCGCAGCGGCTCCACCAGCGCGCTCGCCCCGACGACCGTGTCGAGGCACCCGCGCGACCCGCACCGGCAGATGTGGCCCGTCGGGTCGACCTGCACGTGCCCGATCTCGCCCGCCGTCCCGGCGAACCCGCGGTGCACCTGCCCGTTGATGACGATGCCCGCGCCCGTGCCGTACGACGCGCGCACGTACACGGCGTCCCGGTACCCGCGCGCGGCACCCAGCGTGGACTCGGCGAGCGCCCCGAGGTTCGCGTCGTTGTCGACGTGCACCGGGCGGCCGAGGCGCTTGGTGAGCACCTGCCCCAGGTGCTCACCCTCCCAGCCGCGCAGCAGCCCGGGCACCGACACCATGCCGGTGTCGGCGTCGACGGGCGCCGGGACGCCCACGCCGATGCCCACGACCTCCTCGAGGTCCGAGCCGATGCGCTCGAGGAGGTCGAGGACCAGCAGCGCCGCCCGGTCCAGCGTCGTGTCCGACGGGTGCTCGTACGGCAGGGGCAGCACCTGCTCGGCCACGACCTCGTGGGCGAAGTCGCCCAGCGCGACGCGCAGGTGACGGTGCCCGACCTGCACGCCCACCGCCAGGCCGACCCGCCGTGCCAGCGTGACCAGCTGGGCACGCCGACCGCTGCGGGTGGTGACGGCGGTGTCGACGAGCCCGGCCGCGAGCAGCTCGCGGACGATCGTCGACACCGTCGCCTGGGACAGCCCGGTCGCGGCGGCGAGCTCGACCTGCGTCAGACCGCCGTACCGCTGGACCGTCCCCACCACCAGCGCCTTGTTGGCCTCGCGCAGGGACGTCTGCGAGCCCGCTGCCGCCGCTCGCCTGCTCACGGGGGCAACCTACCGGCGCGCACGCGCCGCACCGCGCTACCGGGGCCCTACTGCGTGCCCGCGCGCCGCTTGTTGAGCAGGTCGAACGCGACCGCCAGCAGCAGGACCATGCCCTTGATGGCCATCTGCCACGACGGGTCGACCGACAGGATCGACAGACCCATGTTGAGCACGCCCATGATGAGCGCGCCGACGATGGCGCCGGAGATCCGACCGATGCCGCCGGTGACCGCGGCGCCGCCGATGAAGCACGCGGCGATCGCGTCGAGCTCGAAGTTGTTGCCGGCCGCGGCGATCGCGGCACCGGCGCGCGCGGTCGTGACGATGGCGGCGACACCCGCGAGCAGGCCGATGTTGACGAAGATCCAGAAGTCGACCTTGCGGGTGTTCACGCCCGAGAGCGCGGCAGCGGCCCGGTTGCCGCCGATGGCGTAGATGTGGCGGCCGAAGACCGTGCGCCCCATGAGGAACGAGTACGCGACGACGAGGACGCCGACGATGACGAGGACGATCGGCGTGCCGCCTGCGGACAGCGACAGGATGACCGTGAGCACGCCGATGCCCAGCGCGACCATCGCGATCTTCGTGAAGAACAGGCCGACCGCCTCGACGTGCAGGTCGTGCTTGCGCAGCGCCCGGCGCGCCCGCACCTGGGTGAGAGCGATCGCGGCCACCGCGAGCCCGCCGATGAGGAGCGTGACGACGTCCATGTTGTCGAGGAAGCCGAGGAAGTTGGGCAGGGAGCCCTTGGAGATGCGGATGAACGCCGCGGGCAGGCCCGCGATCGTCTCGCCGACGACCACGAGCGCGAGCCCGCGGAACACGAGCATGCCGGCGAGCGTGACGATGAACGCGGGTATCCCGACGTAGGCGACCCAGAAGCCCTGCCACGCACCGACGAGCGCCCCGAGGGCCAGGCCGATCAGGATGGCGACGACCCACGGCAGGTCGAAGTCGCGCATCGTCATGGCCACCACGCCGCCGACGAACGCGACGACCGAGCCGACCGACAGGTCGATGTGGCCGGCCACGATGACCATGACCATGCCGATCGCCAGGATCATGACGTACGCATTCTGCTGGAACAGGGCGGCGACGTTGTTGGGCAGCAGGAGCTTGCCGTCGGTGAGCACCTGGAACAGCAGCACGATGACGACGAGGGCGCCGAAGATGCCGTACTGGCGCGCGTTGCCGCCCAGCCCCTGCAGGCGCTGCCCGAGCGACACGCGCGGCGCGCCGGGCGGGTTCGGGGCAGGGAGGTTGACGTCGGTCGTGGTGCTCATCGGGCGATCCCGTCCTTGTCCATCGTCATGAAGTGCATGAGGTGCTCCTGGGTCGCGTCGGCCCGGGCCACCTCGCCGGTGACGCGGCCCTGGCTGAGCGCGTAGATGCGGTCGCAGACCCCGAGGAGCTCGGGCAGCTCGGAGGAGATGACGAGCACGCCCTTCCCCGCGTCGGCGAGCTTGTTGATGATCGTGTAGATCTCGTACTTCGCGCCGACGTCGATGCCGCGCGTCGGCTCGTCGAGGATCAGCACGTCCGGGTCGGCGTAGAGCCACTTGGCCAGCACGACCTTCTGCTGGTTGCCGCCGGACAGCTTGCCGACGAGCGCCGTGATCGTGGGCGTGCGGATGTTCAGGTCCTTGCGGAACTGCTCCGCGATCCCGGACTCCTGCTCGCGGTCGACGACCCCCGCGCGCGAGAGCTTGTCGAGCGACGCGGCGGAGATGTTGTGCTGCACCGTGTCGATGAGGTTGAGACCGAACCGCTTACGGTCCTCGGTCGCGTAGGCGATGCCGTGCCGGATCGCGTCCTGCACGGTGGCGGCCGTCACCTCGACGCCGTCCCGGAAGAGACGTCCGGAGATGCGGGTGCCGTACGAGCGCCCGAAGACGCTCATCGCCAGCTCGGTGCGGCCGGCGCCCATGAGCCCGGCCAGCCCGACGATCTCGCCGCGCCGGACCGTCAGGCTCGCGCCGTCGACGACCTTGCGCGCCTGGTCGACGGGGTGGTGCACCGTCCAGTCCTCGATGCGCAGCACCTCCTCGCCGATGTCGGGGGTGTGCTCGGGGAACCGGTGGTCGAGCGGGCGCCCGACCATGCCGCGGATGATGCGCTCCTCGGTGACGCGCACGTCGCCGCGCATGTCGAGGGACTCGATGGTCTCGCCGTCGCGGATGATCGTCGTGGTGTCCGCGATCGACTCGATCTCGTTCAGCTTGTGGCTGATGATGATCGAGGTGATGCCCTCGGCGCGCAGACCCTCGATGAGCCCCAGCAGGTGGGCGCTGTCCTCGTCGTTGAGGGCGGCCGTCGGCTCGTCGAGGATGAGGAGCCGGACCTCCTTGGACAGCGCCTTGGCGATCTCGACGAGCTGCTGCTTGCCGACGCCGATGTCGCTGACGCGCGTGTCGGGGCGCTCGGCGAGGCCCACGCGGTCGAGCAGGCGGGCGGCCTCGGAGTTGGTGCGGTTCCAGTCGACCACGCCGCGGGCCGCGCGCTCGTTGCCGAGGAAGATGTTCTCGGCGATCGACAGGTACGGCGAGAGCGCGAGCTCCTGGTGGATGATGACGACGCCCTGGCGCTCGGAGTCGCGGATGCCGCGGAACTCCTGCACCTCGCCGTCGAGGACGATCTCGCCGTCGTAGGTGCCGTGCGGGTAGATGCCCGACAGGACCTTCATCAGCGTCGACTTGCCGGCGCCGTTCTCGCCGCAGATGGCGTGGATCTCGCCGCGTCGCACCGCGAGGGTGACGTCGGAGAGCGCCTTGACGCCGGGGAAGGTCTTGGTGATGCCGCGCATCTCGAGGATGTGCTCGGTGTCCATGTGTCCTCGCTGGATGGTCCGGACCGGCCGGTGGGGCCGGGTGCCGGCCGCGCGACCCGGAGGTCACGCGGCCGGCGGGGGTCCTCAGAGGCCGAGGTCGTCGGCCGAGTAGAACTCCGAGTCGACGAGCACCTCGACCGTGTCCGGCGTGATCACCTGCGGCTGCAGCAGGTAGGTCGGGACGGTCTTCTCACCGTTGTCGTAGGTCTCCTCGTCGTTGACCTCGACGTCCTCGCCCGCGACGATCTGGTCGATCATCTTGGCGACCTGGTCACCCAGCGCGCGGGTGTCCTTCCACACGGACATGGACTGCTTGCCCGCGATCATGTTGAGGACGTTCGCCTGGTCGGCGTCCTGGCCCGTGAGGACCGGGTAGCCGTCGCCCGGCGCGTAGCCGTTGCCCGCGAGGGCCTGGGCGATGCCCAGCGCCAGCGAGTCGTTGGGCGACAGGACGACGTCGACCTTGGCACCCCCGGCGTAGAACGAGTTGAGGCGGTTCTCCATCTCGGACTGGGCCGTGTCCGAGCTCCAGCCCTGGACCCCGATGGACTGCCAGTCGTCGTTGGACGCCGGCGCCTTGCCCGACGGGACGACGAGCTTGCCGCTCTCGACGTACGGGGACAGGACGTCCCACGCACCGGCGAAGAAGAACTTCGCGTTGTTGTCGTCGGGCGAACCGGCGAACGGCTCGAGGTTGAACGGACCCGCGGCGTTCTCGAGGTCGAGCGCCTCGACGATGAACTCGCCCTGCATGGTCCCGACGCCGTAGTTGTCGAACGTCGCGTAGTAGTCGACGTTCGGGGTGCCGAGCAGGAGACGGTCGTACGCGATGACCTTGATGTCCGCGTCGGCCGCCTGCTGGAGGGTCGGCGCCAGGGCCGTGTCGTCGATCGGGGCGATGACGAGGATGTCGGCGCCCTGGTTGATCATGTTCTCGAGCTGGGTGATCTGCTGGTCGACCTTGTTGTCGGCGTACTGCAGGCTCGTCTCGTAGCCGGCGTCCTGCAGCAGACCCTCGAGGTGCGCCCCGTCGCGGTTCCACCGCTCCAGGCTCTTGGTCGGCATCGCGATGCCGACCACGGTGTCCTCGGCGGCCGCCGCGCCGCCCGTGCTCTCGGGCTCGGCCTCACGCTCGGTGCTGCAGGCCGCCATGGACCCCACGAGCACACCTGCGGCGACCATCGCGATCGCGCTCTTCTTCCACGCCAGTGACATCGTTGTCCGCTCCCTTGAGTTCGCCGCTCGATCGGTCGGGACGTCCGTCGTCGCGACCACCCGGGGCCGGCGGCAGTGCCGGTGAGCCGGGTACGGCTTCGCGTTGCATTCAAGACCTGAAGGCATGGCGAGGGCAAGTGCCGTGACCATTCCGTGTCCTGGCGCCCTCACGGGGCCGCCGAGCGCCACTCGGGCGGGTGACGGCACGTCGGCAGGACGATGACGGACAAAGGTCCTGCACTGGCTTCGACGGATGAAGGCACCGGCGCGCCCGGCCGAGGCGACTGGTCAGCCGCACACGCCGGGCCACCAGCGTTCGAGCAGCCCGCACACGTGCCGCCACGCGCCGGTGGCACCGTGGCCGCGCGACGCCTGCTCCTGCAGGACGGCCACCGTCCGGGCCGGCACGGTCACCGCACCGGTCGAGCGGTCGTACACGGTCGTCCGCACCACCGGGTCGGCGCCGCCGGCCTGCACCGGGGACAGCGCGTAGGCCCGTCCGGCGAGCCCGGGGACGCGCTGCGTCGTGGGCTCGTCGGACGCGTTGACGACCACGAGCAGGCCGTCGAGCCGGCGGTCGACGTCGGTGCGCCAGCGGCGCGTGGACGCGTCCCAGCCCGCCCGGTCCTCGACGTGCATCACGACGACTCCGGGGGCGGCGTCGGGACCCGCACCGGGGAAGGTGACCTTCTGCTCGATCAGCCGGGCGTCCCCCAGCCGGAAGAGGCGCGTCGAGGACCGCAGCTCCAGGAGCTCGGCGGCCGCCGTGCCCGCCGTCGCGATGTCCTGCGGCGTCGGCACGAGCGCGGGGTCCGCCAGGAGCGGCTGCTGGTAGGGCCACTTCGCGGCGTTGTCGGCCGCGGGCGGCAGCCCGCGCGCGAAGCCGTTGGTCCGCCCCGACCAGTCGAGCACGTTGAACCAGTCCCCCGAGTCGTAGGAGTTGCGGTCGAGGGACTTGCTGCGCAGCAGGTCGGCACCGGCGTGCCAGAACGAGGGCGTCTGCGCGAGCGTCGTCGTCGCGAGCGACACGGTGTTCATCCGCACGCGGTCGGCCATGGGCGTGCCCGGCGGCAGCTTGAGGTACAGGTTGTCGAACAGCGTCTCGTTGTCGTGCGCGTCGACGTACGTGACGACCTCCTCCGGCGAGTCGGCGTAGCCCGCCGGCTGCCCGTTGTAGTCGATCTCGTCGCCGCGCCGGACCGTCCCGTCGCTCGTCGGCAGCCGGTAGGCCCGCAGGTTGCCGGCCATGCCCAGGCGCACGAGGTCCGTCTGGTGCCGCAGGCGCGCGAGCTGCTCGTCCGGCGTGCCGTTGACGGGCGCACCGTTCGGGTCGGTGAACGCACCGGACCCGAAGCCCTGCAGCCGCGGGTCCTCGTCGAAGGGCCCGCCACCGCGCACGGCGTCGCGCAGCCGGTCGGAGAACGTCCCGATCCCCGTGCCGCCCAGCTGACCCTGCGTGGCCTGCTCGAAGAGCCGGTCGTCGGCCACCTCACCGAAGTTCCAGCCCTCGCCGTAGAGGTACACCTTGCGCCCGTCGACGCCGTCGCGCCGCGGCGTGAGACGGTCGAGGGCGTCGCGCACCGCCTCCATCGTCTGCCGCGAGTGGTGGCCCATGAGGTCGAACCGGAAGCCGTCGACCTTGTAGCCGCGCGCCCACGTGACCACCGAGTCGACCATCATCCGCTCGGCCATCGCGTGCTCGGTCGCGACGTTCTGGCAGCACGTCGACGTCTCGACCTGACCTGTGGCGTTCAGGCGGTGGTAGTACCCGGGCACCACGCGGTCGAGCACGCTCTTCGCGTCCTGGCCGCCGGCCGCCGTGTGGTTGAACACCTGGTCGAGCACGACCTGCAGGCCGTCGGCGTGCAGCGCGCCGACCATCGAGCGGAACTCCGCGATCCGCGCGCCCCCGTGGGCGTCCACCGCGTACGAGCCCTCGGGCGCGGTCCAGTGCCACGGGTCGTAGCCCCAGTTGAACGCGTCCTGCCCGGCCACGGCCGTCACGCACTCCTGCTGCTGCGGCGAGTCGGGCGGCAGCGCGGCGAGGTCGCACGCGGGCGTCGCCTGCGCGGACCGGTCCTCCTCGATCGACGCGATGTCGAACGTGGGGAGCAGGTGCACGGTCGTCAGGCCCGCCTCGGCGAGCGCGCGCAGGTGGTCGCGCCCGTCGCTGCTGCGCACCGCGAACGCGCCGTACGTGCCGCGCAGGCGCTCGGGCACCGTGGCGTCGGAGACCGAGAAGTCCCGCACGTGCAGCTCGTAGATCGTCTGGTCGACCGGCCGGACGACGGGCTGGGCCGTGCGCTCCCACTGCCGGGGCCGGTACCGGACGTCGTCGAGGTCGACCAGCACGCCGTGGGTCGAGTTCAGCGTGAGCGCGACGGCGTACGGGTCGGTGACGCGGTTGACCTCGACCCGCCCCGTGGTGGGTGCGTAGACGGTCACCTCCCACAGGTACGCGGCCCCGTCCCAGCCCCGTGGGCCGGACACCGTCCACGCGCCGTCGGGCTGACGCTGCGCCGCCGTGCGCACGGGCTCGGCGGACGCATCCACGGCGCCGCGCCGGTCGGCGGGCCACACCAGCAGGTCGACGTCCTGCGCCGTGGGGGCCCACAGCGCGAGGGACGGCCTGCCCTTCGCCCACGTCGCGCCCAGCGCGCGCTTCGCCGCCCCGGCGGCGTAGAGGTCGTCGAGGACGCCCGGCACCTGCACGCCGGTCACCGCCTGGCCGACGTCGTCGCCGTCGGCCTGCCGCACGAGGAGCTGCCCGGTGAGCAGGCGCTCGACCGTGCGCCGGTCGGCGTCCACGCGCAGCGCGACGTACCCGTCGAGCGCCGGGAACCGCGTGAGCTGCGCGGCGGCGAGACCGCCCGGCACGACCGCGAGCGCGAGCTCCTCGCCACCCGTGACGCGCCCCTCGAGGACCTCGAGCGACGCGTCGGTCGCCGCGTGCAGCGAGAACCGCAGCGTCGCCGGGTCGCTGCCGCTCGCGACGAACGAGGCCGGCCAGGCGAGCGTCCGCGCGTCGACCCAGTGCGCCGCGAGCTGCCCGGTGCCGGGCAGCGGCGCGTCGGTGACCTGCACGGTCAGGACGTGCGTCGTCAGGTCGTAGACGAACGACACGGGTGCGCCGCCCGGCGCGACGAACGCGATGTTCGCGCCGTCCCGGACCCCGTCGGCACCGTAGTTCTCGGCCCACGACAGCCCGTGCGCGACCTTGAGCTCGTACGTGCCGGCCGCCAGGTCGGGCAGCGTGAGCGTCGCGGTGCCGTCCCCGTCGCCGTCGACCAGGGAGGTGGCCAGGCACGCCGGGTCCCAGTCCGCCGCGCAGCCTGCCTCGCTCTGGAAGGAGCCCGGCAGCGTCAGCAGGGGGCCCTGCGCCGACGACGTCACCTGGTGCGTCGTCGCGTCGTAGACGAACGTCACCTGCTGCGGGCCGTCACCGGCGACCGTGTACGTGACGTTCGCGCCCCCGGGCGCGCCGCCCGCGCCGTAGTTCTCGTCCCACGTGCCGCCGACGGCGACCTTGTACTCGTACGACCCGGGCGGGATCGTGAACGTCCCGTGGAACACCACACCGTTGGTGGACGTGAGACGCGCGGCCTCGCAGCCGGGCTGCCAGTCCCCCGGGCAGCCCATGGCGGCGTTGTGGCTGCCGGGCACCGTGACGAGGGTCTCGCCCGGGTCCGGCGGGGGCTCGACGCCGTCGACGGCGACCCCGACGCTCGCGTACGTCGACGCGGCGCTGCGGTGCCCCGTCACGTCCTGGCGCACGGCGCGGTACTCGACGAGCGTCCCCGCGGTGAGCCCGCGCACGTCGTGGAAGACGCGCGGTGCCGTCGTCTCGGCCGTGCCGAGCGGCGTCCAGGCGTCGTCGCCCACGACGCGGTACGCGAAGGACGTCGTGGCGGCGGCGTCGTCGACGTCGGCGGCCACGGGAGCCAGGCCCGCGAGCGCGGCGCCGGCGCCGGGCGCCTCGAGCGTGATCGCGTCGTCCCCGGCCGCCACGGAGGCGTCGGCCCGCAGGACCAGGGACCCGAACGCCGGCACGGTCAGCGTGACCGTCCCGTCCTCCCCGGCCACCACGGTGGCGCCGGCCACGACGTCCGTGCCGGACGTCGTGAGCAGCGGCGTGAACGTGGCCCCGGGCGTCAGCGAGTCGACGGTGACGCTCGCGGGGGCCGCGGCGTTGTTGAGCGCGACGAGGTGCTCGACGTCGTCGTCACCGACCCGCGAGAACGCGTACACGGGCCCGGCGGCGTAGCGCTCGACCTGCGCGCCGGTGGTCAGCGCGGGCGTCGTGGCGCGCAGCTCGCCGAGCGCGGCGACGTGCGCGTACAGGGGCGCGTCGGTGTCGTACCGGTCGACCGAGCCCGCCGGGGTGCCGTCGAGCAGCGCCTGGTCGGCGTACTCCTCGACCTGCGTCGCGAACAGCGACTGGCGGGCGTCCTTGTCGGTGCCGCCGAGGGAGCCGTCGCCGACGAAGCCCTGCTCGTCGCCGTAGTACACGACCGGCTGACCGCGCGTGAGGTACATCAGCGCGTGCGCGAGGCCCGACCGCGCCTGCGCGTCGCCGGCGTCCTTGACCGCGTGGCCGATGCGGCCCATGTCGTGGTTGCCGAGGAACGTCGGCAGCGCCTGCGCGCTGCTCGTCGGCGTCGTGTACAGGTCGTCGCTCGCGAACAGCGACTGCAGGCCGGCCGCCGGCAGGCCCTTGGCGTAGCTCGCCGCGGCGGCCTGGAACGAGAAGTCGAGCACGGCGTTCATGTCGGTCTCGCGCACGTAGGGCGCGGTCAGCGCGGCGTCGGCGTCGTACACCTCGCCGAACATGAAGAAGTCGGGGTTGCCGACCGAGGCCGCGTGCTGCGCGATCGCGCTGGTGAAGACGTCCCAGAACTCACGGTTCACGTGCTTGACGGTGTCGATCCGGAAGCCGTCGACGCCCAGGTCGACCCACGCCTCGTAGACGTCGACGAAGCCCTGCACGACGTCGGGGTGCTCGGTCATGAGGTCGTCGAGACCGGTGAAGTCGCCGTAGGTGACCGACTCCCCCGTCCACGTCGAGTCGCCGCGGTTGTGGTAGAGCGTCGGGTCGTTGAGCCAGGCCGGGACCTTGACGTCGGCGTCCGCCGGGTCGACCACGGGCGTGTACGGGAACGACGTCGCGGCGTCGAGGTCCGGGAAGTCGGCGCTGCCGGCGACGTCGGCCGGGTCGAACGGCTCGCCGGCGGCGTCGCGGTACGGCCGGGTCGCCTGGTCGACGTAGGCGTGCTCGCCCTCGGCGTAGTCGATGACGTCCGCCGTGTGGTTGGTGATGATGTCGAAGTACACCTTGATGCCGCGCGCGTGCGCGTCGGCGATCAGGGCCTCGAGCTCGGCGTTGGTGCCCAGGTGCGGGTCGATGCGCGTGAAGTCGGTGATCCAGTACCCGTGGTACCCCGCCGAGGCGTCGGTCCCGGTGCCCTGGACGGCGCGGTTGAGGAACGACGGCGTGAGCCAGATCGCCGTGGTGCCCAGGCCCTCGATGTAGTCGAGCCGGTCCCGCAGGCCCGCGAGGTCGCCACCGTGGTAGAAGCCCTTGTCGGTCGGGTCGAGGCCCGTGACCAGGCGGTCGCCCTCGAGCCCGCCCGTGTCGTTGGAGGGGTCGCCGTCGGCGAACCGGTCGGTGAGCACGAAGTACATCTGCTCGCCCGCGCCCGGGTCACGGGCGGGCTCGGTGACGATGCCGCCGTCGGCATCGGTGTACCCGCCGGCGAGGTCCTCGACGACGACGGAGGTGCGCCGGGTCGCGTCGTCGTAGGTGAACGTGAGGTCGGCCGGGCCGGCGAGCACGAGGGGGGTGTTGGCCTCGCCGCCGTCGGCGCCGGCGGACCCGTCCCACGTGCCGTCGAGCGCGACCTTCCACTCGTGCGCGCCGCCGGGCACCTCGAACGTCGCGGAGAACCGGCCCGGGACGCCGGTCGGGGCGAGCGCGGTCGCCCCGCACGTCGGGTCCCAGTCGGCGGGGCACCCGAGCTCGTCCTGCAGGCTGCCCACGAGCGTGACGGCACCCGCGGCGGCCGCGGCGGGCGTCGCGGGCAGCGCGGCGACGGCGCCGGTCGCGGCGACCGCTGCGGCGGCCAGGCCCGCGAGCGCACGCCGTGCGGTCCGGGGAGCGGGGGGACGTGGCGAGGCGGCGCCGACCATCGGGACTCCTTCGTCGCGGCACGTCGTCGTGCCGTCGGTGGCTGTCCCCGCGACCGTAACCCGTTGCAAGAACTTGCAGCAAGGGTTTCGGTCATGACGTGCGTTCCGGACCATCCCGGCAGGTCCCAGGACCGCCGGGTCCGCCCGGTGCCAGCATGGGCGGATGGGAACCGTCGACGACTACCTCGCCGGGCTCGACCCGGCCGACGCCGCCGTGATGGCGCACGTGTACGACCTGGCGCGCGAGGTCGTGCCGGACGCCGAGCAGGGCACGGGCTACGGCATGCCGGCCCTCGTCCACCGCGGCAAGCCGCTGCTCTCGGTCATGCGCGCGGCCAAGCACATCGGCGTCTACCCCTTCAGCCCCGAGGCGGTCGACGCCGTGCGCCCGCTGCTGCCGGGCGTCGACCTCGCCAAGGGCACGATCCGGTTCGACCCCGCGCACCCGCTCCCGGACGACGCCGTGCGCGCGCTCGTCGCCGCACGCCGGGACCAGATCGGGGCCTGAGCGGCCCGTACGCGCGGGTCGTCAGACCAGTCCGAGCGCCCGGACGGCCTCGCGCTCCTCGACCAGCTCCGCGACCGACGCGTCGATGCGCTCGCGCGAGAAGTCGTCGACGTCCAGGCCGGGCACGATCGTGTAGACGCCGCCGGCGGCCGTGACCGGGAACGACGAGATGAGCCCCTCGGGAACGCCGTACGAGCCGTCGGACACGACGCCCGCCGACGTCCAGTCGTCCGCGGGCGTGCCGTGCACCCACGTGTGCACGTGGTCGATCGCCGCGTTCGCCGCCGATGCCGCCGACGACGCGCCGCGCGCCTCGATG
The DNA here is from genome assembly GCF_014836445.1 of Cellulomonas avistercoris. GTDB lineage: Bacteria > Actinomycetota > Actinomycetes > Actinomycetales > Cellulomonadaceae > Cellulomonas > Cellulomonas avistercoris. Next base: position 193,881 of record NZ_JACSQV010000006.1, on the reverse strand, counting down.
ATCGCCGCACCGCGCTTGGCGACCGTCGGGATGAAGGTGTCCCGCACCCACGCGTCGTCCCCGACGACCTCGAGCGCCGGGCGCCCGCCGATCGTCGCGTGGGTCAGGTCCGGGTACTGCGTCGCGGAGTGGTTGCCCCAGATCGCGACCCGCGCGATCTCGTCGATCGCCGCGCCCGTGCGGTGCCGCAGCTGTGCGAGCGCACGGTTGTGGTCGAGCCGCGTCATCGCCGTGAACCGGTCGGCCGGCACGTCGGGCGCGTGCGCCGACGCGATGTACGCGTTGGTGTTGGCCGGGTTGCCCACCACCAGCACGCGCACGTCGTCCGCCGCGCCCGCGTTGATCGCCGCACCCTGCGGGCCGAAGATGCCGCCGTTGGCGCTCAGCAGGTCGCCGCGCTCCATGCCCTTGGTCCGCGGCCGGGCACCGACGAGCAGCGCGACGTTCACGCCGTCGAAGGCCGCGGTCGCGTCATCGGTGATGTCGATGCCGTCCAGCAGCGGGAACGCGCAGTCGTCGAGCTCCATCGCGACACCCTCCGCGGCCTTCACGGCCGGCGGGATCTCCAGCATCCGCAGCCGGACGGGGGTGTCGGGGCCGAGCAGCTGGCCGGACGCGATGCGGAACGCGAGGGCGTACCCGATCTGACCGGCAGCGCCGGTGACGGTGACGACAGCGGGCGTGGAGACGGACACGGACGGGCTCCTTCGTTCGGCCGGCGGGCGGCGCGACGTCTCGACGTCCACGCCTGCGTCGCAACCTACCGGAGCCGTGGCGCCGTCGGCGGACGACACCGCACCACGTCATCGGCCACGTCACCGGCCCCCGCCGTACCGTGCTGACGACCGCAGCGACGTCCTCGAGGTTCACCCCAACCCCGTCGACCTCGAGGGGCGTTGACATGCCGTGAGCACCGATCGAGGAGGGACTGCGTGACGAGACCGTGGGAGGTGCTGCTGGCGGAAGTGGCCGAGCAGCGATGGAGGCGTCTCGTGACGCACGCGACGTTCGTGTCCGGGTCGTACGGCGACGCACCGGACCTCGTGCAGGAGGCGCTCGTCAGCGCGTTCGCGGGCCGTGCGCGGTTCTCGACGGTCGACCAGGCCGAGGCCTACGTGCGACGCGCCATCGCGTCCCGGGCGGTCGACGCGTCGCGACGCCGCGGACGTGAACGACGCGCCCTCGAGCGCGTGGGCGCCCGGGAGCACGCGGTCGTGGTCGACCCGGACCGGCTCCCCGGCGCCGACGTCGTCCGCGCGCTGGCCTCCCTGAGCCCGCGCGAGCGTGCCTGCGTCGTCCTTCGGCAGATGGAGGACCTCTCGGTGGCCGACACCGCCGCAGCGCTCGGCCTGTCCGAGGGCGCGGTCAAGCGGTACACCTCCGACGCCCTCGCGCGGCTCGCCGCGACGCTGGGCACGACCGCACGGACGCACGAGCACGAGCACGAGACGACGACCGTCGAGCCGACGGCCGGGAAGGAGGTCCACCGTGGCCGGTGACCTGGAGAACCTCATGGCCCGAGCGGCGCACGACCTGGAGGCCGCGCTACCCCCCGCGCCGACCGACGCCCTCGGGCACGTCCGTGCCGCGGTGCGCCGCCGCCGGCTGGGCCGGCACGCACGGGACTCGGTCGGGGCGCTCGCGCTCGTCGGCGCCCTGGCGACCGCCGTCCTGCTGGGCGGGCGGGGCGAGCCGGAGCCCGCCGTCACCCCGACGCCCACGCCGAGCGTCTCGGCGACCCCGACGCCGACCCCCGCACCCACCGCGACGCCGACCCCGGACGCAGCCCCCACCGGTCCCGTCGTGCGGGAGGCCGAGATCGACGACGCGACGGTCCTGGCCCGGCTCGCCGCGCCGCGCACCGGGGAGGTGTGGACGGCGCCGCAGCGCGTCGACGCGCCGGGCCCGGTCTTCACCCTCGTGGAGGTCACCTACGACTGGTACCTGGTGGGGCACCGGGGCGCCGCGGACATCTACGCGGCGACCCCTGAGTCCGCGTCGCTCACCCCGTACGAGATGCGCTCGTACGGGCTGCCGGTCGAGCTCTACGAGCTCGAGGCGGGCGTCCTGCGCCGCGTCGTGTGCCCGAGCGCGCGCACGGGCGACGCCTGCGGCCAGCCGCACGTGAACAGCGCCGCCGAGCAGGACACGACCACGTTCTACGACTCGCTGACGCTGCCACGCGCGCTCCCGCTGCCCGGGGGGTACACGCTCGGCACGGCCGCGACCTCCGGTGCGGTCGGTGCGCTGACGGGAGCCATGCAGGCCGTGGTGCTGCAGGACGAGGTGCGCGTGCACGCCGACCTCGGCAGCGGCGTGCAGGTCGTCGAGCGCACGATCCCGTCGCACGACGGCGCACCGGCGGGGATGCGCAGCGTCAGGTTCGCGGTGCGGCTGCCGTACGGCGCCCTCGTCGACCTCGTGCCCGCCGACGTGCCGGGCGGCGACAGCGCGGCGATCACCTGGGACGACGGTGTGGCCCGCGGCGACGCCGACGACGCGTGGAGGTCGGCGACCGGTGCGCCCGGTGGCCTGGTCTGCGACTTCGCGACGTTCTCGGTCCAGACCACCGGCGTCGACCGCTCGGCGTGGGTGCGCGCGGGGTCCACCGCCGACGGGCGTCCGGTGCACGTCCCCGCACCGGGCCGCACCGAGGTCGCCGCGGCCGTCTTCGCCTGGCAGGAGAGCAGCTCCTGGACGGTCGGTGACACGCCCACCGGCACGGTCACCGGGGCGGAGGCCTACCCGATCGACTCGGTGGAGCAGCTCGTGGCGGACAACGCGCTGTTCGCGCTCGAGGGACCCGGCCGGTCGTGGCTGCTCGGGCTGCGCGTGGACGCCATGCACGCGGTCTACGAGTGCAGCTGACCCGCTGACACGACGACGGCGCCCTCCCGTGCGGGAGGGCGCCGTCGTGGCGTGCGTCGTGCCGTGGCTCAGGCCAGGCGCGCGGCGAGGTTCTCGTCGAGGGCCGCGAGGAACTCCTCGGTCGTCAGCCACGCCTGGTCGGGGCCGACGAGCGACGCGAGGTCCTTCGTCATCTTGCCGCTCTCGACCGTCTTGACGACCACGTCCTCGAGGGTCTCGGCGAACTGCGTGACCTCGGGCGTGCCGTCCAGCTTGCCGCGGTGCTTGAGGCCACCGGTCCACGCGAAGATCGACGCGATCGGGTTGGTCGACGTCGGCTTGCCCGCCTGGTGCTGGCGGTAGTGCCGCGTGACGGTGCCGTGCGCGGCCTCCGCCTCGACCGTCTTGCCGTCGGGCGTCATGAGGACCGACGTCATCAGGCCCAGCGAGCCGAACCCCTGCGCGACGGTGTCGGACTGGACGTCGCCGTCGTAGTTCTTGCACGCCCAGACGTAGCCGCCCTCCCACTTCATCGCGGCGGCGACCATGTCGTCGATCAGGCGGTGCTCGTACGTGAGGCCCGCGGCCTCGAACTGGTCCTTGTACTCCGTCTCGAACACCTCGGCGAAGATGTCCTTGAAGGCACCGTCGTACGCCTTGAGGATCGTGTTCTTGGTCGACAGGTACACCGGGTAGCCCCGCTGCAGGCCGTACGAGAACGAGGCCCGCGCGAAGTCGCGGATCGACTCGTTGAAGTTGTACATGCCCATCGCGACGCCGCCCGACTCGGGCATCGTCACGACCTCGAACTGCTGGGGCTCCGAGCCGTCGGCAGGCTCGAACGTCATCGTGATCTTGCCGGCGCCGGGCACCTTGAAGTTCGTCGACTTGTACTGGTCGCCGTGGGCGTGACGGCCGATGATGATCGGCTTGTTCCAGCCCGGGACCAGCCGCGGGATGTTGGAGATGATGATCGGCTCGCGGAAGACGACGCCGCCGAGGATGTTGCGGATCGTGCCGTTGGGCGAGACCCACATCTTCTTCAGGCCGAACTCCTCGACGCGCGCCTCGTCGGGCGTGATCGTCGCGCACTTGACGCCGACGCCGTGCTCCTTGATGGCGTGCGCCGCGTCGATCGTGACCTGGTCGTCGGTCGCGTCGCGGTTCTGGATCGACAGGTCGTAGTAGCGCAGGTCGACGTCGAGGTACGGGTGGATCAGGCGGTCCTTGATGAACTGCCAGATGATGCGCGTCATCTCGTCGCCGTCGAGCTCGACGACCGGGCCGACGACCTTGATCTTCGCCATGCGGGGGCCTGCCTCCTGTGCCGTGGGTGTGGCGGCCAGGTTACTCGACATCGACAGACCCAGGAGGAACCGCCCGGTGTGCGTGCACAGCCCGGTCACGCCTGTGCGCGCACAGTCTGGGCTGGCATGCTGGGCTCTGCGTAGTTCGCCCCGTTGTCGTCCACACCGCGCCCGCCCAGGGGCCCGGCCCGACGGCTCGGCACCGACCGGTGGGTCACCCACCTCACACGACAGGACCGACATGTCCCAGCAGAACCCGCAGACCCCCGAGGGCGCCCCGGTGCCCGACGAGACCGCGCCCGCCGAGACCACCCCGGCCGCGACCACGTCCTCCGACGCCACGTCCTCCGACGCCACGGCGTCGGACGACGCGCCGGTCGAGGTCGTCGAGGAGGTCGTCGTCGAGGAGGTCGTCGTCGACACCCCCGCCACGCGCGCGCCCGCCGCGGCCACCTCCGCGCCCGCCGCCGCCGCCGCGCCCGCCTCCACACCCGCGGCGGCCACCCCGGCGCCCGCGACGTCCGCCGTCGACGACGACGACGACGACACGTTCGTCCTGCCGGCCGGCACGGTCGTCGCCGCAGGTCCCGGCCTCGTCGCACGTCTCGGCGCCGAGGCCTTCGGCACGTTCTTCCTCGTGCTCGTCGGCGTCGGCATCGCCCTGTACGCGTCGTTCAGCAACGTCGGCGGCGGGCTCGGCGTCGGGCTCGGCTTCGGCGTCGCGGTCCTGGCCGGCATCATCGCGGTCGGCCACGTCTCGGGCGGGCACTTCAACCCCGCCGTGACGCTCGGCGCGTGCCTCGCCGGGCGCACGCCGTTCCGCGACCTGCTGCCCTACTGGCTCGCGCAGGTGGTGGGCGGCGCGCTCGCCGCCGCCGTCCTGTTCCTGACCGTGCCGGCGTCGCTGCCGGGCCTGGTCAGCCAGGGTGCGTCCACGAGCGTCCGCTCCTTCTTCAGCGGCACCGCCAACGGCTTCGCCGAGCACTCGCCCCTGGCGACGCTCTCGAACGGCGGGGCCGAGTTCAGCCTCGTCGCCGCGCTCCTCGTCGAGGTCATCGGCACGGCCGTGTTCGTCGGCGTCATCCTCGGTGCCACGGACCGCCGCGCCAACAAGCAGCACGTGCCGTTCGCCGTGGGTCTGACCCTCGCCGTCCTGCTCCTGCTCGCCACGCCCGTCACCAACGGCTCGCTCAACCCGGCGCGCTCGCTGGCCGCCGCGATCTTCTCCGAGTCCTGGGCGCTGGAGCAGGTCTGGCTCTTCTGGGTCGCGCCGCTGCTCGGTGCCGCGATCGCGGCGCTGATCTACCGCGCGTTCGCTGCGGAGCCCACCGAGGACTCGCTCTTCGCCGAGGACGAGCTGTACGTGGCCGAGGACGACGTGGTCGTCCACGAGCGCTGACGAGCACGACCCACGAGGCCCCGGGAGCACCGCTCCCGGGGCCTCGTCGTGTCAGGGGCGGGCTGGTGTCAGGGCGGGGTGCGTCAGGCCGGCGGGAGCACGGAGGCCAGGACCGCGAGCGCGAGCGCGCCCGTCGCGAGCACCGCGACGTCCAGCGGCTTCGAGCGCACGGACACCGCGACGGGGCCCGGCGCCGGCGTGACCGCGCGCACGACCGCGGACGCCACGAGCAGCAGCGCGAGCACGTAGGAGCCGACCACCGCGTCCGTCAGGAAGGCGACCCCCACGGAGACGACGATGCCGGACATCGTCCACCACAGGGACCGGTTGCGTCCGGCGGCGAGCGAGGCCCGGGCGATGCTGCGCGGGTCGAGCGGTACCTCCTCGGCGGGGACCTCCGCGGGGGGCGGGTCGACCTCGTCCTGCGGCACGGCGCGCGGCGAAGGTGCGGCGGGCCCGGCGGCCACGGGCGGCACGACGGGCGCGGGGGCCCCGGCACGGGGCCGTGCACCCTGCTGCTCGGTGCGCTCGGGATGGCCGGGTGCCGTCGGCGGGACGGGGCGCGACGGCCACACGGGACGGGGCAGACCGGCCGACGGCGTGCGCGCAGGCGTCGACATGCGTGCGCTCCCTCCGTCCGGCTCGGGCGCCGCGGGGGGCGGGCCCGGCCACGCCCCTGCCCCCGTGGACGTCGCCCACGGACCTGCGCGGCCGGCCCAGCCTACCGCCGCGGACCCCCCGTTACGGTGATCCCGTGACCGATCCGCGCCGCGCCGTCGTCCCCCCGCCCGACGTGCTCGTCGTCGGGGGTGGGCTCGCCGCGCTGCGGACCGTCGCCGCCCTGCGGGAGCACGGCTACGACGGGCCGGTGCGGGTCCTGGGCGCCGAGGGGGTCGCGCCGTACGACCGGCCGCCGCTCTCGAAGCACCTGCTGGACCGCACGTCGCCCGCGTGGCTCGCCGACGACCTCGGCCACGACCTGCACGCGCTCGCCGACGACGTGCACCTCGCGCGGCCCGCGCGCGGGCTCGAGCCCCGCCCCGGCGGCGGTGCGGTGGTGCGCACGGACGACGGCGCGCTGACGTCGTCGTGCGTCGTGCTCGCGACGGGCGCACGTGCGGTGACCGTGCCCGGCTGGCGCGCCGCGACCCTGCACACGACCGCCGACGCCGACGCGCTGCGCGCGGTGCTCGGGGACGACCGGCGCCGCCTGGTCGTCGTCGGCGCCGGTTGGATCGGTGCGGAGGTGGCGGGTGTCTGCGCCGCGGCGGGCCACGAGGTCACGGTCGTCGAGGCCCGGCCCGCACCCCTGGCGACCGCGCTCGGCGAGCAGGTCGGCGCGCTCACGCGGCCCTGGTACGCGACGGCCGGGGTCGACCTGCGGACGTCGGCACCCGTGGCGGCCGTCGACGGCACGGGGGTCGACCTCGCGGACGGCACGCGCCTGGCCGCCGACGTCGTGCTGGTCGCCATCGGTGCGCGCCCGGCGACCGGCTGGCTCGCGGACGCGCTGCCGCTGCGCGGCGGGGCCGTGGCGGTCGACGAGTCCTACCGCGTGCTCGGTCCCACCGGTCCCCTCACCGGCCTGCTGGCCGTCGGGGACGTCGCCGTGCGCCGGTCGGCGCGTCACGGCTGGGTGCCGGGCGGCCACTGGGACGAGGCGCTGCACGGGCCCGACGTGCTGGTCCGGCGGCTCCTGGGCCTCGCCGTCGACGGCCCGGAGGCCACGCCGTACGTCTTCTCGACGCAGCTCGGCCACGACCTGACGATGTTCGGCCTGCCCGCGCCCGACGACCGGACGACGCTGCTGGGCGACCCCGCGACCGGGGGCTGGACGACCCTGTGGAGCCGCGGCGACGTCGTCACGGGGGCCCTCGTCGTGGACCGGCCCCGCGACGTCGGTGCGGCCCGGCGCCTGTTCGCGCGCGACGACCTGCCGCGCGTGGCGCTGCCCGCCGGGCACCCGCCCGAGGACCTGCGGACGCTCCTGCGCACGTCGCCGGCGACCTGAGCCCGGGCCGGACCACCCTCACCGAGGGGTGGTCCGGCCCTGACCACGTCAGTGGGCGAAGTGGCGCGTGCCCGTCAGGTACAGCGTGACGCCCGCGGCGGCGGCCGCGGCGACGACCTCCTCGTCGCGCACGGACCCCCCGGGCTGCACGACCGCGCGCACGCCGGCGTCGAGCAGCACCTGCAGGCCGTCGGCGAACGGGAAGAACGCGTCGGACGCCGCGACGGCCCCGCGCGCACGCTCGACGTCACCGCTGTTCGCGCGCTCGACCGCGAGCCGGCACGAGTCGACGCGGTTGACCTGGCCCATGCCGACACCGACCGACGCTCCCCCGTCGGCCAGCAGGATCGCGTTCGACTTCACGGCACGCACGGCACGCCACGCGAACGCCAGGTCCGCCAGGGTGGCGTCGTCGGCGGCGTCGCCCGCGGCGAGCGTCCACGCCGCCGGGTCGTCCCCGGGAGCGTCGATCCGGTCGACGGACTGCACGAGCAGGCCGCCGGACACCGGCCGCGTCTCCACCGGGGCGAGGGGCGGCGTGTCGACGACGAGCAGGCGGATGTTCTTCTTCTGCGCGAGCAGCGCGAGCGCGTCGTCGTCGAAGGCGGGCGCGACGACGACCTCCGTGAACACGGGCGCGATCTGCTCGGCCGCCGCGAGCGTGAGGCGCCGGTTGGTCGCGATCACGCCGCCGAACGCCGACACGGGGTCGCAGGCGTGCGCGCGGGCGTGCGCCTGCGCGACGTCCTCGCCGACGGCGATCCCGCACGGGTTGGCGTGCTTGACGATCGCGACCGTCGCGGCCTCGCCGTGGTCGTGCGCGGCGCGCCACGCGGCGTCCGCGTCGACGTAGTTGTTGTAGCTCATGGCCTTGCCGTGCAGCTGGCGCGCCTGGGCCAGCCCCGCCGGCCCGTGCCCCGAGGTGTAGAGCGCCGCACGCTGGTGGGGGTTCTCGCCGTACCGCAGCACGTCCGACCGCTCCCACGTCGCGCCGATCCAGGCGGGGAACCCGGTCGCCACGCCGTCGACCTCGTCCGTGGTCGTCGCGACGCTGCCCATCCACGACGCGACGGCCACGTCGTAGGACGCGGTGTGGACGAAGGCGTCGGCCGCGAGGCGGGTGCGCTGGGCAAGCGTGAACCCGCCGGCGGTCACCGCGGCCACGACGTCGCCGTAGCGCGCCGGATCGACGACGACCGCGACGCTCGGGTGGTTCTTGGCGGCGGCGCGCACCATGGACGGCCCGCCGATGTCGATCTGCTCGACGCACTCGTCGACCCCCGCACCCGACGCCACCGTCTGCGTGAACGGGTACAGGTTGACGACGACGAGCTCGAACGGCGCGACCCCCAGGTCGTCGAGCTGGGCGACGTGCTCGGGGCGACGCGTGTCCGCGAGGATCCCGGCGTGCACGCGCGGGTGCAGGGTCTTGACGCGCCCGTCGAGGCACTCGGGGAACCCGGTGACGTCCTCGACGCGCGTCACGGGGACGCCCGCGGCGGCCACGGTCGCGGCGGTGGACCCCGTCGAGACGAGCTCGACGCCCGCGGCGTGCAGCGCGGTGGCGAGCTCGACGAGGCCGGTCTTGTCGTAGACGGACAGCAGCGCGCGGCGCACGGGACGGCGCGTGGCGTCCGACGTGGGGTCCGCGACGGGGGCGAGCGGGGACAGGTCGTGCGACATGGCACACCTTCCTGGGTCGGTGCGGTCCGGACGGACCTCGGCATGGACCCAGGCACCCAGGCGGGCGGTGCACGGACAGGGGTGGTGCTCGATCGCTCCCCGGTGGTCCTCCACCTGCGCCAGTCACGACCGCGGCCGAGTCTAGCGGTCGGCCCCGGCGAGCGGGGGGCTCAGCCCAGGTGCGCGCGGCGGCCCTCGACGCTCAGACCCTCGCGCGCGATGCGCCCGACCACGTCGACGAGCAGCCGCCGCTCGACGACCTTGATGCGCTCGTGCAGCGTCTCCTCGGTGTCGTCGTCCGCGACCGGCACGGCCGTCTGCGCGATGATCGGCCCTGCGTCGACGCCCTCGTCCACGACGATCACCGAGCACCCGCTGACCTTGACGCCGTACGCGAGCGCGTCGCGCACGCCGTGCGCACCCGGGAACGACGGCAGCAGCGCCGGGTGCGTGTTGACGGTCCGGCCGCCGAACCGGGCGAGGAACGCGGCACCCACGAGCTTCATGAAACCGGCGAGGACGACCGTGTCGGGCGAGAAGACCCCGACCGCCTCGGTGAGCGCGCGGTCCCACGTCGCGCGGTCCGGGAAGTCCCGCAGCGCCACGACCGCCGTGGGGACGCCGGCCTCGCGCGCGCGGTCGAGCGCAGCGACGCCCGGCCGGTCGGACACCACGCCGACGACGCGCGCGCCGTACGCCGGGTCGACGTGCGCGTCGAGCAGGGCCGCCAGGTTCGAGCCGCCGCCGGAGACGAGCACCACCAGGCGGTGGCTGCGGGCCACGTCGTGGGCGGGCGGGACCGGACCGGGCTGCACGGAGGACGTCACGCCGCGCAACCTACCCGTCCCGCACGCGCCGGGCCCGCACGGGTCCACCCGCGGCGTGCGCGAGAATGGCCCCATGGGCAACCCGTGGGCACCGCCGGACAACTCGCCGTCACCGGGCCGGCCGGCATCCGAGCAGCAGGCGCCCCCGGCGCCCGGCGCACCGGCCCCGCAGGATGCCCCGCCTCCCCCGCCGCACACCGCCGAGCGTCCGCCGGCCGCGCCAGGGCCGCACCCGCACGGCGCCCCCGGTGCACCCGGACCCCACCCGGTCCGTCCGCCGGACCCGGTCGGCGTGGCGCGCGCTTCCCGCACCGCCGCGTGGACGGCCGCCGCGCTGCTCGCCTCGGTGCTGCTGGTCAGCGCACCGTGGCCGGCCATGCTCGTGGCGCCCGCCGCCGCGGTCGCGGGCCTGGCGCTCGGGATCCTCGCCGTGGTCCGGGCGGCGCGCGCCCACGGGCGCGGGTCGGTCGTCGCGCTCCCGGTCGTGCTGGTCGTGGCGTCCCTGGTGTGGGTCGGCATCAGCGCGCAGACGCTGCTGTACGTCGACGCCACGCGCGACTACGCGGCGTGCGAGTCCGCCGCGCTCACGCGGCAGGCGCAGCGCGGGTGCGCGGTCCAGCTCGAGAACGACATGCGCGAGCGGCTCGAGACCCTGCTCGCACGGGTCGGCGTCCCGAGCCCGTCCTGACGCACCCGCACGGGACAGCCCGCGCGACCTGACGGACGCCGGGACCGGCGACGGCCCGCCGATCGGCAGGCGGTCCGCCCGGCGACGGGTCAGGGGGCGACGGGTCCGTCCGCGACGGGCCGGTCGGACGCGACGTGCGGCCCTCCGTCGCGGCGCCGCGCCCGCCGGGCACGCAGCGCGTCCCGCACGGCCGGGTCGAACGGCACCGTCGCGCCGGCCGCACCGAGCCCGCAGCCGGCGGCGACCAGCAGACCCACCCACAGCGGGTGCGCCCCCACGTGCGCCATGCGGCCCGGTCCCGCCGCACCGCCCGCGGCGGCGACGAGCAGCCCCACCAGCACGCCGGCGGTGACCGCGAGCACGCCCACGGCGACCGCGACGTCCCGCGCCCGCACCGGCTGGAGCCAGCGCCGCACGGCCAGGCCCGCCAGCACGCCCACGCCGACCAGCAGCAGCGGCGCGACGAGCACGAGACCACCGTGCGCGCCCGGCAGCGCACCCAGCAGCGGCAGCGCCGGCATCGGGCCCGCGACGACCTCGGCGGGCGCGAAGCGCGTCCCGGCGCCGACCGCGAACCCGGGGCCGGCGATCCAGGCGAGCGCCCACACGACGAGGTTGGGGACGAACGCGAGCTCGGCGAGCGCGAGCACCACACCGCCGACCGCGTCGAGGGACAGGCGGCGCGCGACGTCGACGACGGTCGCGTGACCCGCGAGGACCCACAGCGTCGTCAGGAGCGCGGCGACGGCCAGGAGCGCCACGACCACGAGGAGGCCACCGCGCAGGCCGAGCACCACGGGCGTCGGGAGCCGGTCCCGCAGGGGCGCGACCACACGCGCCCAGGGCGGCGCCTCGGGACGGCGCAGGAGCCCGGCCCCGATCCCGATCCCACCCACGACGAGCCCTCCGAGCACGGCCCGCAGGGTCCCGGTCACCCCCGCGCCCACGACGAGCGCGACGAGTCCCGTGAGCAGCGCGTAGCCGCCGATCGACGCGACCGCGCCGCTGCGCGTCGCGTGCCCGGACCGGCGTGCCGACGCGTAGCAGGTGAAGACGGCCAGCAGCGTGAGCCCGAGCGGGACGACGGAGACGACCGCACCGCCCAGCGCCGCCGGGACGCCGTGGGCCAGCAGCCACAGGTTGGCCGCCACGACGACGGCGCGCGTCCACGCGACGTCGGTGTTGGCGGGGTCGGACGACGTCGCGACGAACACCGCGACGGCCGGCACCGCGAGCGTCAGCAACGACAGCGCGGCGGCCTGCACGGCCGTGAGCACCCCGATCGTCCAGCGGGGGGCGCCGTCGATGGCCGACGTGAAGAACGTCGGCTGCGGGTCGTCCTGCAGGACGCGGCGCGCGCGCCCCGCCAGGGGCACGGGACCGGTCGACGTGGGCACGTGCCCATGGTCGCCGGTGCCCCCGGCGCGTCGCCGGACCCCGCCCCGGCGCGTCGCGGACCGCCCGGTTCGCCCGACCTCGCTGCGCGTGCGCGACGCACCGCGGCCCCGGTCCGTGGGGACCGGGGCCGCGGTGCGCGCTGGACGGTGCGTCAGGCGCTGAGGATGTCGCGCGCGAGCTGGGCGGTCTCGGACGGCGTCTTGCCGACCTTGACGCCGGCGGCCTCGAGGGCCTCCTTCTTCGCCTGCGCGGTACCCGACGAGCCGGAGACGATGGCACCGGCGTGGCCCATGGTCTTGCCCTCGGGCGCGGTGAAGCCCGCGACGTAGCCGACGATCGGCTTGGTCACGTGCTCGGCGATGTAGGCCGCCGCACGCTCCTCGGCGTCGCCGCCGATCTCACCGATCATGACGATGACCTCGGTGTCGGGGTCCTGCTCGAACGCGGCGAGCGCGTCGATGTGCGTCGTGCCGATGATCGGGTCGCCACCGATGCCGATGGCCGTGGAGAACCCGAAGTCCCGCAGCTCGTACATCATCTGGTAGGTCAGCGTGCCCGACTTCGACACCAGGCCGACCTTGCCGGGGCCCGTGATGTCGGCCGGGATGATGCCGACGTTCGACTTGCCGGGGCTGATGAGTCCGGGGCAGTTGGGGCCGATGAGCCGCACGCCCTTCTCCTGCGCGTAGGAGAAGAACTCCGCGGTGTCCGCCACCGGGACGCCTTCGGTGATGATGACGGCCAGCGGGATGCCGGCGTCGACGGCCTCGATCACGGCACCCTTGGTGTGCGCCGGCGGGACGAAGATCACGGAGACGTCGGCCCCGGTCTTCTCGATGGCCTCGGCCACCGAGCCGAAGACGGGGACGTCGACGTCGCCGAAGGTCACGGACGTGCCGGCCTTGCGGGGGTTGACGCCGCCGACCACGTTCGTGCCGGACGCGAGCATGCGGTTCGTGTGCTTCTGGCCCTCGGAACCCGTCATGCCCTGGACGATGACCTTGGAGTCCTCGGTCAGGAAGATCGCCATGTGAAGTCTGCTTCTCTCTGCGTCGGGTCGGGTTCTCAGGCGGCGCTGTGCGCCAGGCGGGCGGCCGTGTCGGCCCCGCCATCCATCGTCTCGGCGAGCGTGACGAGCGGGTGGCCGGCGTCGGCGAGGATCTGGCGACCCTCCACGACGTTGTTGCCGTCGAGCCGGACGACCAGCGGCTTGGACGCCTCGTCGCCGAGGATCTCCAGCGCCGCCACGATGCCGTTCGCGACCGCGTCGCACGCGGTGATGCCGCCGAACACGTTGACGAAGACCGACTTGACCTGCGGGTCCGTCAGGATGATGTCGAGGCCCGCGGCCATGACCTCGGCCGAGGCGCCGCCACCGATGTCGAGGAAGTTGGCGGGCTTGACGCCGCCGTGCGCCTCGCCGGCGTACGCGACCACGTCGAGCGTGCTCATGACGAGCCCCGCGCCGTTGCCGATGATCCCGACCTCGCCGTCGAGCTTGACGTAGTTGAGGTCCTTCTCCTTGGCGCGCGCCTCGAGCGGGTCGGCGGCGGCCTTGTCCTCGAGCGCCGCGTGGTCCGGGTGGCGGAAGCCGGCGTTCTCGTCGAGCGTGACCTTGCCGTCGAGGGCGACGATCTCGCCCTCCTCGGTGAGGACCAGCGGGTTGACCTCGACCAGCGTGGCGTCCTCGTCGCGGTAGACGAGCCACAGCTTGCGCAGGACGTCGGCGACCTGGGCCGCGATCTCGGGCGCGAAGCCCGCGGCGGCGACGATCTCGTCGGCCTTGGCCTGGTCGATGCCGGTCCGCGGGTCCACCGCGACCTTGGCGAGCGCCTCGGGACGCTCCACCGCGAGCTGCTCGATCTCCATACCGCCCTCGACCGAGGCCATCGCCAGGTAGCGACGCTCGGCGCGGTCCAGCAGGAGCGAGAAGTAGAACTCCTGGGCGATCCTCGCACCGGCCGCGATCATCACGCGGTGCACGGTGTGGCCCTTGATGTCCATGCCGAGGATCTCGCCGGCGCGCTCGGCCGCCTCGTCGGCGGACCGGGCGATCTTGACGCCACCGGCCTTGCCGCGGCCGCCGGTCTTCACCTGCGCCTTGACCACCACCACGCCGCCGTCCGGTGGGAGCAGCTGCTCGGCCGCCGCCCGCGCCTCCTGTGGCGTCGTGGCGACGATGCCGCCGAGCACGGGCACGCCGTGCTTCTCGAAGATGTCACGTGCCTGGTACTCGAACAGGTCCACCTGGTCCGGTTTCCTCTCGTCGACCGCGTGCAGCGGCCCGGTGCGGCCGCATCGCCCGGATGATCGTATCGTCGGGACCCAGGTCCCTCGACATCGAGAGACTGTGTCTGCGCTCACCTCGCCCCGCACGCCGTTCCCGGCGGGCCCGTCGACCGCTACGGTCACGGCGTGACCGAGGCCCGCACCAGGGTGCTGCGCGTGGTGGTGGCGGCGCTCCCCGACGCGCGCGCCCTCGCGCGTCCCGTGCGCGTGGCGGTCGACGGCGTCGACGGAGCGGGCAAGACGACCTTCGCGGACGAGCTCGCCGACGTGCTCCGGGCGGACGGGCGCACCGTGCTGCGCGCGTCCGTCGACGGGTTCCACCGGCCGGCAGCCGAGCGGTACCGGCGCGGGCGCACGAGCCCGGAGGGGTTCTTCCTGGACTCGTACGACCTCGACGCGTTCCGTGGGGTGCTCCTCGACCCGCTGGGCGCGGACCGCGGGCAGCCGCGCCGCGTGCGGACCGCCGTGCACGACGTGGTGACGGACGCGGACCCCGGCACGCCGTGGGTCGACGTCGACGACGCCACGGTCGCGGTCGTCGACGGGATCTTCCTGCACCGGGACGAGCTGGTCGACGCCTGGGACCTCTCGGTCTGGCTCGAGGTGCCGTTCGAGGTCACCTTCCGGCGCATGGCGGTGCGCGACGGCTGCCCGCCGGGCCCGGACCACGACGCCAACACCCGGTACCGCCAGGGCCAGCGGCTGTACCTCGCCGCGTGCGCTCCGGCCGCACGCGCGCACGTCGTCGTCGACAACTCCGACCCCGCCCGCCCCCGCGTCCTGCGCGCCCCCACCTACGCCGAGCGCGGCAGGTCGCTGCCGAGCGCGCCACTCGTTC
The DNA here is from genome assembly GCF_014836445.1 of Cellulomonas avistercoris. GTDB lineage: Bacteria > Actinomycetota > Actinomycetes > Actinomycetales > Cellulomonadaceae > Cellulomonas > Cellulomonas avistercoris. Next base: position 178,594 of record NZ_JACSQV010000006.1, on the reverse strand, counting down.
CTGGCGCGCTCGGCAGCGGAGTACCGCGCTCGGCGGAGGGTCCCCCCGCTAGAGCTTGGTGACCGGGGAGTAGCGCAGGAGCAGGCGCTTCTCGCCCGTGGTACCGAAGTCGATCTTGGCCACGGCGTTCTGACCGGCGCCCTCGAGCGCGATCACCGTGCCGAGCCCGTAGGCGTCGTGCGTGACCTTGTCGCCGACGGACAGGTCGGGGACCGCCGCGCGGGGCGTCGCCGACCCGAACGACGCACCCGTGCGGGGAAGCGGCTCGCGCTTCTCGCTGCGCACGGGCCCGCTGCTCGACCCCGAGCCGCCGCGTTCGCCCCACGACGTGCCGCTGCGTGCTCCGCCCCCGGCGCCGAAGCCCGAGCCCCAGCCGCCGCGCAGCCGCGACGTCGAGGACTCCCGGCGCCGCCAGTCGACGAGCTCGTCGGGGAGGTCGTCGAGGAACCGGCTCGGCGGGAGCTCGTTGGGCACCCCCCACGCCGTGCGCACGGCCGCGCGCGAGACGTACAGGCGCTGCCGCGCGCGCGTGAGCCCGACGTAGGCGAGGCGCCGCTCCTCGGCGAGCTGGTCCGGGTCGGCCAGCGAGCGCATGTGCGGGAACGTGCCGTCCTCCATGCCCGTGAGGAAGACGACCGGGAACTCCAGGCCCTTGGCCGTGTGCAGGGTCATGAGGGTGACGACGCCGGCGTCGCGCGCCGCCGCGGCGGTCTCGCCGTCGTCCGCGCCGTCCGGCACCGGGATCTGGTCGGAGTCCGCGACGAGCGACACGCGCTCGAGGAAGTCGGTGAGCGTGCCCTCGGGGTCGGCCTGCTCGAACTCGGCCGCCACGGCGTGGAGCTCCGCGAGGTTCTCGACGCGCGAGCCGTCCTGCGGGTCCTCGCTGGCACGCAGCTCGGCGAGGTAGCCGCTGCGGTCGAGCACGGCGCCGAGCACCTGGGCCGGCCCGGCACCCGACGCGGCGAGGTCGCGCAGCCCGTCGAGCATCTCCGCGAACGCGCGCAGCCCCGTCAGCGCCCGGGTCCCCAGGCCGGGGACCTCGTCGACGCGGGCCAGTGCCGCGCCGAAGGAGATGCGCTCGCGCTCGGCGTAGGCCGCGACCATCGACTCCGAGCGGTCCCCCAGGCCCCGCTTGGGGACGTTGAGGATGCGGCGCGTGCTCACGTCGTCGTCCGGGTTGGCGATCGCCCGCAGGTAGGCGACCGCGTCCTTGATCTCCTTGCGCTCGTAGAAGCGCGTGCCGCCGACGACCTTGTAGGGCAGCCCGACGCGGACGAGCACCTCCTCGAGCGCACGCGACTGCGCGTTGGCGCGGTAGAAGATCGCGACGTCACCGGGGCGCACGCCCTCGGCGTCGCCGAGCCGGTCGATCTCCTCGGCGACGAAGCGCGCCTCCTCGTGCTCGGTGTCCGCGACGTACGCGACGATCTGCGGCCCGGCGCCCGAGTCGGTCCACAGGCGCTTGGCCTGCCGCCCGGAGTTCTTGCTGATGACCGCGTTGGCGGCCGACAGGATCGTCTGGGTCGAGCGGTAGTTCTGCTCGAGCAGGATCGTCGTGGCGTCCGGGTAGTCGGCCTCGAACTCCATGATGTTGCGGATCGACGCGCCGCGGAACGCGTAGATCGACTGGTCGGCGTCACCGACGACCGTCAGCTCGCCGCGACCGACGCCGCCGTCGTCCGGCGCACCGACGCCCGCGAGCTCGCGCACGAGCACGTACTGCGCGTGGTTGGTGTCCTGGTACTCGTCGACCAGGATGTGCCGGAACCGGCGCCGGTAGTGCTCGGCGACCTGCGGGAACGCCTGCAGCAGGTGCACGGTCCGCATGATGAGGTCGTCGAAGTCCAGCGCGTTGGCCTGCTGCAGCCGCTGCTGGTAGCGCGTGTAGACCTGCGCCAGGACGGTGTCGAACTCGTCGGCGCGGCCTCCCCCGTTGCTCGCGGCGAACGCGTCGGGGTCGACCAGCTCGTCCTTGAGCGCGGAGATCTTGTGGCCCAGGGCCTTGGCGGGGTAGCGCTTGGGGTCGAGCTCGAGCTCGCGCGCCACGAGCGTCAGCAGCCGCTGGGAGTCGGCCTGGTCGTAGATCGAGAAGCTGGTGCGCAGCCCGAGCGTCGCGGCCTCACGGCGCAGGATCCGCACGCACGCGGAGTGGAAGGTCGACACCCACATCCGCTGCGCCGACGGCCCGACGAGGTGCTCGACCCGCTCGCGCATCTCGGCGGCGGCCTTGTTGGTGAAGGTGATCGCGAGGATCTCCCCCGCCCGCGCGCGGTGGGTCGCGAGCAGGTACGCGATGCGGTGGGTCAGGACGCGCGTCTTGCCGGAGCCGGCGCCGGCCACGATGAGCAGCGGACCGCCCGCGTGCAGGACGGCCGCGCGCTGCTGGGGGTTGAGCCCGTCGAGCAGCGCGGCGGCGCGGCTCTCGTCGGCCGCGGCACGCTCGGCGGCCCGCGCCGCGGCGTCGGCGGCAACGGGACCCGTGTCGTCACCGCGCGGCGGGACGACCAGCGGCAGGCCGGAGGACTCCCCCGCGTGCGAGCGCGCGACGGCAGCGCGCGCGTCGGGCGCTCCGGGGGCGGGCAGACCGGGGACGGGCAGGGCGAGGCTCTCGAACAACGACGTCATGGCACCACCCAGCCTAGGCGCCGCCACCGACATCCCCGTGCGCCACGGGCGCAGCGCGAGGAGCGCCACGGGCTCAGCGCGCGAGGAGCGCCACGACCCACACGCCGACGACGAGCATGGCGGTCGCGAGCTCGACGAGGATCGTCAGGCCGGTGGCCTGCAGCGCGCGCACCGTCGCGCGCCACGCCGTCGCCACGTCGCGCGCCCGCAGCCACTCGACGACGAGCACCGCGGCGACGAAGAACAGGAACAGCCCGACCACGGGCACGACGAAGAACCCGACGACGCCCGCGACCCCACCCCACGCGAGCGTGCTGCTGCGGACCCCCGTGCGCTGCAGGTGGCGTCCCGCGACCAGGTACTTCACGACCTGCCCGGCCGCGGTCAGCACGACGGCCGCGACCGCGACGGCCCATCCGGCCCCGGTGCCCTGCAGCGCACCCCACAGGGCCACGGCGGCGCCCACGAGGAACGCGCCGGGGAGTACTTGAACCACGACGCCGACCAGACCCACGACGACCAGGACCGTCACGAGCAGGTCGAGCTCGGCCGCCCAGTCGATCGTCACGGACGTGAGGCTAGCGACTCACGTCCGCCCGCACCGCGTCAGCGCCAGAGGACGGCGATCGCGACGTTGAGGACGACGAGGCCGGCGACCGCGCCGAGGAACCCGCGCGTCACCTTCTCGGGGCGACGGCGGCCGATCACGACGAGCGCCGTGACGACGAGCGCGACGACGAGCTTCACGGCGATCTTCACGTGGTTCGCGTCCGCGCCGAGCAGGCCGGTCAGCACGATGCCCGTGACCAGGGCCGTCAGGATGCCGTGGAAGGCGCCGTCGGTGAGCTTGGTGCTCTTCATGCCGGCGAGCGCACCCCCGAAGACCATCGCCCAGCCGAGCAGGTGGAGAACGAGGAAGATCCCGTGAAGCGTGTCCATGGCACCATAGTAGGCGAGATGACGCCGCGTCAGATCCGTCCCTCCGCCGGGGACGCCACGCCCGCACGGCCGGAGCGGTAGCCTCGCGCAGGCACGACCCGGACGAAGCCGCACGAGACGGGCAGGACGGCACACCATGACCGGCACCGACCACCCCACGGACGCGACGCTCGACGTCACCGCACTCGTCGCGCGGGCCCGCGCGGCCGCCGGCCCCGACGGGCGGGCGGCCGTCGGCGGCATCGCCGACTGGGAGACCTTCCCCTTCGAGCGGGAGGGGCTGCGCCTGCGCGCGCTGGAGGACCCGGTGGTCCCGGAGCCGCCCCGTCACGACGAGGACGCCGCGACCTGCTCGCGCTGCGCCCTGCCCGACGAGGTCTTCGCCTGGACGGACGGCACGTGGCGGCTCAGCGCGCGGGGTCCGGTCAGCGTCCCGACGTTCGTCCTGGACCCGCGCACGCACGTCGACCTCGGCGACCTCGACGACGACGCGGCGGGCGACCTGGGCCGGATGATCGTCCGCGTCGAGCGCGCGCTGGCCGCCGTGCCCGGCGTGGGACGCGTGCACGTCCACCGCTGGGGTGACGGCAACGGGCACCTGCACGTCTTCTTCTTCGCGCGGCCCGACGGCATGGTGCAGCTGCGCGGGCTCGTCATGCCCCTGTGGACGCACCACCTGCCGGCGCTGCCCGACGACGAGTGGGACGCGATCGTCGCATCCGTCGTCGCGGCGCTGGACGCGGGCACCGCGCGGGGCTGACCCCCGCGGCCGGCCGGCGAGCCCGACGGCTCACAGCAGCCGGCGCGCCGCCGCCCACCGGGTCAGCTCGTTGCGGTTCGACAGCTGCAGCTTGCGCAGCACCGCCGACACGTGGGTCTCGACCGTCTTCACCGAGATGAAGAGCTCGGCCGCCACCTCCCGGTAGGTGTAGCCGCGCGCGATGAGCCGCATGACCTCGCGCTCGCGCGCCGACAGGCGGTCCAGCTCGTCGTCGCCCGTCGCGATGTCACCCGCGGCCGCGCCGAACGCGTCGAGCACGAACCCCGCGAGCCGCGGCGAGAACACCGCGTCGCCGCCCGCCACCCGCAGCACCGCGTCGGACAGCGCCTGCGGGTCGATGTTCTTGGTGACGTAGCCGCGCGCGCCGACGCGGATGACGGCGACCACGTCCTCGGCCGCGTCCGAGACCGACAGCGCGAGGAACCGGGTGCCCGGCACGTCGACGCACCGCCGCACGACCTCCGCGCCACCACCGCCGTCGCCACCGGGCAGGTGCACGTCGAGCAGCACGACCGGTGGCTTCAGCTCGTGCACCACCTGGACGGCCTCGTCGACGGTCGCCGCCTCCCCGACGACACGCACCCGCCCGTCGAGGGACGCCTTCACGCCCGCCCGGAACATGTGGTGGTCGTCGACCAGCACCACGTCGACCTGCTCGCTCACGCGTCGCGCTCCTCGTCCTCGTCCGCCGACCTGCCCGACCCGGCGCCGCCGACGGGCATGCACAGGTGGACCTCGGTGCCCCGCTCGGGGCTGCTCGTCACACGTGCGGTGCCACCGCGGCGCCGCACGCGTCCCATGATCGACTCCCGGACGCCGAAGCGGTCGGGACCCACGCCGTCGAGGTCGAACCCGTCGCCCCGGTCACGCACGAAGACCTCGACCGACTGCGGCCCGACCTCCAGGTACAGCGACACCGGGGGCCGCCCGTGCACGACCGCGTTGACGAGCGCCTCGCGCGTGGCCTGCAGCAGCGCGAGGGTGTCCGGCTCGGGCACGCGGTCCCCCACGACGACGAGGTCCACCGCCACCGGCTCCCCGCCGGGTCCCGAGCGGGAGTCCTCGACCTCGGCGACGACGGCCCGCAGCGCCGCCACGAGCGACGTGCCCGGCTCGTGCCGGTCGTCGTAGAGCCACTCGCGCAGCTCGCGCTCCTGCGCCCTGGCCATCCGCGCGACCTCGGCCGGCTCGTCGGCCCGCGCCCGGATGAGCGCGAGGGTCTGCAGCACCGAGTCGTGCAGGTGCGCCGCGATGTCGGCGCGCTCCGCCTCCCGGGCCCGCGCCGCGCGCTCGTCGCCGAGCGCGCGCACGAGCCGCACCCACCACGGCGCCATGACCAGCCCCACACCGAGCAGCACGGCGAGCGCGGCGATGCCGGACTGCACCAGCAGCATCGGCTCGACGCCCTGGCCGACGACCTGCCCGGCGACCAGCAGCACACCTGCCGCAGCGAGCAGCCCGCCACCGATGAGACGCAGCACGCTGATGCGCCGCCCGTCCTGGCGACCGTGCTGCAGCGCGTCGAGCTGGCTCCACGCGAGCGCGACGCCGACGAGCACGACCAGCACGGGCAGGGACCAGGCGGCGTCGATGCGTGCGCCCAGGCGCACCGCGACCAGCACCACGGCCGTCAGGACCAGCAGCGCACCGAGCGCGAGCTCCGCCCACGGCACACGGCGACCGTCGGCGCGCAGGGTCTGCCGCCGGGCCAGACGCTGCAGCGCGCTCGGACGTCCCGAGGCAGCCGCGGCCGCCGGGTCCCCCACCGGCACGACGAGCCACCAGAACAGGTAGAGCGCGACACCGACCCCCGCGACGGGGACCAGGACGACGAAGAGCACGCGCACGAGCGCGACGGGCAGGTCGAGGTGCGCGGCCAGCCCGGTCGCCACGCCGGCGAACCAGCGGCCGCGCTCGGGTCGACGCAGCGGCAGCCGGGTGCGCGGGGGCGCGCCGGGATGCGCCGGGGCGCCGTACGGGGTGGTCACGCACCGATCGTCACACGCCTCCCGACGTCCCCGGCGCACCCGGGCCGCAGTTCAGGGGTCCGGGCCACGAGATGGGGGTGCCACCCAGGGTCGGGTCAGGGGTGGTCCCCGATGTGCCGGGGGTGGCGGGCGCGTCAGGATCGAGCCATGGACACGCAGACTCCCTCCGGCGCAGACGCCGGCACGTCCGGGCACACGCCCGGCACGGGTCCCGGGCCCCTCCCGGGTCCCACACCCCCGCCCGCACCGCACGCCTTCTGGGCCGGTGTGCGGCGCACGGGGCTGTACCGCTCCGACGACCGCTGGGTCGGCGGCGTCGCCGGCGGCCTGGCCGAGCGCGTCGGCGTCGACCCGCTCCTCGTGCGGGGGCTCCTGGCCGTGACGTTCCTCGTCGGCGGGCTCGGCCTCGTGCTCTACGGCATCGCCTGGGCGCTGCTGCCGGACGCCCGGGACAACCGCATCCTGCTCGAGCGGCTCGGGGCGGGTGACGCGAACGGCGCGCTCCTGGGTGCGCTCGCGTTCGTCGTCGTCGGCCTCGCGCGCGGCGACGGCTGGTGGTGGTTCTGGGACGGCGGCAGCGCGCTGGGCGGCCTGCTGTGGCTCGCCTGCGTCGCCGGGATCGTCGCGCTCGTGGTGACGGCCGTGCAGCGCCGCAACCGCGGCACGTGGCCCCCGCCCCCGGGCTGGGCACCTCCCGGCCCCGCACCGACGGGGCACGCGAGCACGGCGCACGCGAGCACGGCCCACACGAGCACGGCCCACGCCGGCACCTCCGGCGCGCCGGGCGCGTGGGCGCAGGCGCCGACGGCCCCCCTGCCGACGTCCGCACCCGCACCCGGCGCCGCCGCACCGCCGCCGCCCCCGCCGTACGCGCCGTACGCGCCGTACGGCAGCGCTCCGGTCCCGCCGGCTCCCCCCGCACCGCCGCGTCCGCCGCGGCGCAGCGCGGACGGCGCGACCATCGGTGCCGTCGTCGGCCTGAGCGTCGTCGCGCTCGGCGTGCTGCTGCTGGCCGAGCGGGTGGGCGCCTACGACGGTCCGCTGGGGCTCACGGCCGGTGGCATCGCCCTCGTGCTCGCGGGCCTGGGCATCGTGACGCTCGGGCTCCGCGGCCGCAGCAGCGGGTTCGTCGGGTTCCTGGCCGTGGTCGGTGCGCTGGTGTGGGTCCCGACCGCGCTGGTGCAGCAGACCAGCTGGGCGGACGACGTCCGGGACTGGGAGGGCCAGGCGCGGGACGTCGTGGTCACGAGCCGCGACGTCGCGGCCACCGGGTTCGAGCTCGGCGCCGGCCGGTCCCGCATCGACCTCACGGGCGTCCCGATGGACGACGACGTGCTGCGGGTGCCGATCTCGATCGGCGTCGGGTCGCTCACGGTCGTCGTGCCGCAGGAGGCGGCCGTCGAGGCCAACGTCACGGTCGGCATCGGTTCCGCGAGCTTCGAGGTCGACGAGGACAGGCACGAGCAGAGCGGTGTCGGCCTGGGCGACCTGAGGTACCAGGACGACGACGCCGCCGCCGGCTCACCCGACCTCGTGCTGGACATCAGCTCGGGCGTCGGCGAGGTCCGCATCATCGAGGAGGTCGCACCGTGAGCACCGACGACAGCACGCAGGACGACAGCACCGTGCACGACAGCACCGTGCAGGACAGCACCGGGCAGGACAGCACCGTGCACGACACGGCTCCGTACGCCACGGCTCCCTACGCCACGGCTCCGTCCGACACGGCCCGGTACGCCACCGTGCCGCACGACGCCCCGACGGCGGCGGCGGGCACGGCCCCGTCCCCGCAGCGCGCGGGGGTCAGGGTCGGGACCGTGGTGTGGGGCCTGATCATCGCGCTCGTCGGCGCGGGCGTCCTGCTCGTCGCCGCCGGGTACACGATCGACGTGCAGCTCGCCGCGATCGTGCTGCTCATCGCGGCCGGCCTCGGCCTGATCCTCGGGCCGCTGCTGCAGGGGCTGCGCCGCAGCCGCACCGGCGGCGCGTGAGCCCGTCGCCCCGTCGGAGGGACGGGGCGACGTACGACCGAGGGCCGGTACCCGTGACGGGTACCGGCCCTCGGTCGTGCTCCGTGCGGTCCGGCGTGCGGACCGCGGTGCGACCCGAGCGCAGTGGCTCAGACGGCCTGGGCGACGGGGGCGGCGCCGATCGGCGTCTCGACCCGCACGGCGATCCGGCGCAGGGCCTCACCGGTGACGATGAAGACGACGCCGAGGCCGAAGACCAGGAGACCGACGCCGAAGGCGACGACCGAGGTGAACAGCGAGGCCCGCAGGAAGGAGCCGTTCATGACGGTCGCGCGGACCGGGTCCTCCTTGTCGAGCTCGGCGTACGTCTTGCCACCCGACGCGTCGAGCGCGTGGTGGTTGATGATGTCGGCCTGCGCCCACGCCTCCCAGGGCGTGTCGACGAGGGCGCCACCGAAGGCCGCGGCGTCGTCGGAGACGGTGATCTCCTCGGCGCGCAGGTTGCTCGACACCGCGATCCAGGTGCCTGCCCCTGCCACCGCGAAGATCACGCCGAAGACGAGGACGATGGTCGCCAGCACCTTGATGTGGGCCGGCTTGTTCTGGACTGCTGCGTTCGACATCTCGATCTCCCCGATCGGTTAGGACTGACCCCCGCAAGACCGGAGGTCCGGCCCGGTGAGCGATGTGCTCACGTGAACAGCGTCGTCGCAGGTCGGGCCTACGGAGTGGGACCCTGGTCCCGTGGCCGCATCGCACGGCTCACCCGTCCGGGTGAACCATCCACGCTACCCCGGACCAAGGGCCCGGTGCCGGACGACATCCTGCGGCGGCGCGGCACGGTGTGCAGTCCGCCCCGCGTGCGCGGTTCAGCGCACGACGAGGGTGCGCGCCCGCGCGTACTGCGCGTCGGCGGCCGCCAGCACGTGCGCCCAGTCGAACGGCGGCGGCACCGTCGACGCGTGACGCCGCAGCCGGGCCAGCAGCTCGCGGTCGCCCGCGAGCCGCACGATCGCGTCGGACATCGCCGCGTCGTCGGCCACGAGGTAGCCGTCGACCCCGTCGGTGACGAACTCCGCGACGCCCGTGCCCGCGTGCGCCAGCACCGCCAGCCCGGCGGTGCGCGCCTCGAGCGCCGCGATGCCGAACGCCTCGAGCCGGGCCGACGCGAGGAACACGTCCGCGTCGGCGTAGGTCGCCCGTACCGCGTCGCGCGGCAGGCGTCCCCGCAGGTCGACGACGTCACCGAGGCCGGTCGACGCGACGCGCGCGCGGACGGCGTCGCGCGCCGGCCCGTCGCCGACCAGGGTCAGCCGCAGCGCCCCCGCGGGCAGCCGTGCCGCCGCGGCGGCGACGACGTCGACCAGCGGGACGGCGCGCTTGCGCGGCGCCAGGCGCATCGTGGCGACCAGGTGCAGGGGTGCCTGCGGTGCGCCGGAGGTCCGGGACACCGCCTCGCCCGGGGGCGGCGCCCACGTCGCGACGTCGATCCCGTTGGGCACGACGTCGACGCGCGTGCCGAACAGGTCGCGCACGCGCTGGGCCGCGGCACCGCTCACGGCGCTGAGCGCGGCCGGCAGGTGCCGCCAGCGGGTACGGCGCACGACCTGGCGCCCGACGCCCAGCGTGCCGTCGAGCATGCAGTGCCACGTGACCGCAGTCGGCAGGTGCAGCGCGGTCGCGACGCGCACGCCGTCGAACGCGAACGGCGACACGACACCCGCGTGCACGTGGACCACGTCGGGCCGCACGTCCTGCAGCGCCGAGCGCAGCAGCCGCGGGCCCGCGACGGGGTTGACGGGCAGGTCGAACGGCAGACGTGCGCCGAGCCGGTGCACGTGGACGCCGTCCTCGACGTCCACCACGCCCCCGCGCTCACCGCCCTCGCCGAGCGTGGCCGTCAGGACGTGGACCTCGTGCCCCGCGGCGGCCTGGTGCCGCGCGAGGTCCCCGACCTGCGTCTCGATGCCACCGGTGCGGGGCGCGAAGCAGTCGGAGACGTGGACGACCCGCACGGCGCCGGTCAGCCCTGGGGCGCGGTCGCGTCGATGCGCGCCTGCGCGTCGGCGCGCACGCGACGCTCGAGCACGAACGACATGACGGGCACGACACCCGCGGCCGCCATCGAGACCAGCCGCCCCAGGCGCCAGCGCAGGGTGGACCACAGGTCGAAGACCGTGACGAGGTACAGCACGTAGATCCAGCCGTGCGAGATCGCGACCCAGATGCCGAAGACGCCCAGCGGCTCGCCCTCGGCGTCGTACCCGCCCGTGTGGAAGACGTACTTCGTCAGCATCTCCACGCAGAGCAGCAGCAGCATCGACCCGGTGACCCAGGCCATGACCCGGTACCGCACCAGGGACCCGCGGGCCTTGCGCGCCCACACGGCGGCGTCGGGCGTACCCGGGGTCGTCGTCGGCGTGCTCGTCGGTCCGGTGCTCACGCTCGTCCTCTCGTCGTCCGTCGGCTCGGGGCGGCCGCGCACGCGACCCGCCCGCTCACTCCCACTCGATGGTGCCCGGCGGCTTGCTCGTCACGTCGAGCACGACGCGGTTGACCTCGGGGACCTCGTTGGTGATGCGCGTGGAGATCGTCGCCAGCACGTCGTACGGCAGGCGGGTCCAGTCAGCCGTCATCGCGTCCTCGGACGACACCGGCCGCAGCACGATCGGGTGCCCGTAGGTGCGCCCGTCGCCCTGCACGCCGACCGACCGCACGTCGCCCAGCAGCACCACGGGGCACTGCCAGATCTCGCGGTCCAGCCCGGCGCGCGTCAGCTCCTCGCGGGCGATCGCGTCGGCGGCGCGCAGCGTCTCGAGCCGCTCGGCGGTGACCTCACCGACGATCCGGATGCCCAGGCCGGGGCCGGGGAACGGCTGGCGCCACACGATGACCTCGGGGACGCCCAGCTCGAGGCCCACGGCGCGGACCTCGTCCTTGAACAGCGTGCGCAGCGGCTCGACGAGCTCGAACTGCAGGTCGTCCGGCAGCCCGCCGACGTTGTGGTGGGACTTGATGTTCGCGGCTCCCTCGCCGCCGCCGGACTCCACGACGTCCGGGTACAGCGTGCCCTGGACGAGGAACTTCACGGTGTCGCCGTGCGCACCGGCGTCCTCGACGACCTCGCGGGCCGCGTCCTCGAACACGCGGATGAACTCGCGGCCGATGATCTTGCGCTTCGTCTCGGGGTCGGACACGCCCGCGAGCGCGGTGAGGAACCGCTCGCGCGCGTCGACGACCTTGAGCTGCACGCCCGTGGCGGCGACGAAGTCCTGCTCGACCTGCTCGGCCTCGCCCGCACGCAGCAGGCCGTGGTCGACGAAGACGCAGGTGAGCTGGTCCCCCACGGCGCGCTGCACGAGCGCCGCCGCCACGGAGGAGTCCACGCCGCCCGACAGCCCGCAGATCACGCGCGCGTCGCCGACCTGCGCGCGGATGCGCTCGACCTGCTCGGCGATGACGTTGCCCGGGTTCCAGTCGGGCGCCAGGCCGGCACCGCGGTACAGGAAGTTCTCGATGGCCGCCTGGCCCAGCGGCGAGTGCTTCACCTCGGGGTGCCACTGCATGCCGTACAGGTGCCGCTCGCGGTCCTCGAAGGCCGCGACGGGGCTGCCGGCGCTCGTCGCGAGCACCTCGAAGCCCTCCGGCGCGGCGTGCACGGCGTCGCCGTGGCTCATCCACACGGTCTGGCCCTCGGGGCTGCCCTCGAGCACCGTGCCCGGCGTCGTGATCTCGACGGCCGTGCCGCCGTACTCCCGCTGGCCCGTCTGGGCGACCTTGCCGCCGAGCGCCTGCGCCATCGCCTGGAAGCCGTAGCAGATGCCCAGCACGGGCACGCCGGCCTCGAAGAGCTCCGGCCCGACGAACGGCGCACCGGTCGCGTACACCGACGACGGACCGCCGGACAGGATGATCGCCGCCGGGTCCTTCGCGAGCATCTGCTCCACGGTCGCCGTGTGGGGCACGATCTCGGAGTACACGTTCGCCTCGCGCACCCGGCGCGCGATGAGCTGCGCGTACTGGGCGCCGAAGTCGACGACCAGGACGGGGCGGTGCGTCGTCGGCTGGGGGGGCGTGGCGGGTTCGGGGCTCTGCGTCACGCGTCCCAGCCTAGTCCGCGTCGACGCGGGGTCCGGGGCCCGTCCGCGCGCGCAGGACCAACGCTGTGACCGCCGCCACGACGAGCACCGCCAGCGCCTGGACGGCGACGTCGAGGCCGCGCTCGCCCGCCGGCGGACCGCCGTGCTGCGCGGCGAGGACGCTCCCCCACCACGTCATGGCCGCCGCTGCGACCGCCGCCGGGCCCGCGACCAGCACACCCGCCCACGGGCGCGCACCGCGACCGGCACGCGCGACCAGCGGCGCGAGGACCCCCGCGACCAGCGGCGGGACCACGGTCAGCCACGCCATCGGCGGGAGCGTGCGCGTGGCGGTGGCGACCGCCGCGACGAGCGCACCGCCGCCGACGAGGGCGACGACGTACGCGACGACGCCGAGGGACGCACCGAGCACCACGCGACCGCGGGTCACGGCGCGCCCCCGGGCGCGGACGTCATCCCTCGACGCGGACGGACCGCAGCACCTCGTCGGCCGTCGACCCGTCGAGCTCACCGGCGGCCGCCTCCGCCGACACCGCGACGATCCGGGTCCCGTCGGGGTCGCGCGTGGTCACCATCGTCACGTCGCGCTCGTCACCGGCGAGGTCCAGCGTGCCGCGCAGCACGTGCGCGAGCCCGAAGCCCTCCCACGACGCGGTGGTCGTGCTCTCCTCGGTGAAGGCGCCCGACCCGACGACCTGTGCGCGCGCGGCCTGCGCCGACGCCGCGACGGCCGCGTCGTCCACGTCCTCGTCGGTCACGGTGAGCACGACCATCGCGCGCTCGGCACCGTCCTCGACGAGCGTGATCTGCCGCGTGGTCTCGGACAGCTCGCGCTCGACCGCGTCGACGCCCTCCGGGACCAGGATCGAGACGCCGTCGAACGACGTGCGCTCGGCACCCGCGAGGTCCGCGACGGGCTCGATCACCTCGTCGCCCTGCGGGGCCGCCGCCGTCGGCGTCGCGTCGCCCCCGCCCGAGCCGCAGCCCACGAGGAGGAGCCCTGCCACGACCGCGGCGCCGGCCAGCCGGCCCCGCCTCCTCGTCATGCTGCGCACGCCGCCCAGTCCTTCCATCCGCTTCTCCCCAGGTAGAACGCGTCGGTGCTGTCGGACGACGACGTCGACGCGCCGAGCTCGAAGCCTAGGCCACCGATCGCGGGCGCCTTGAGCGACAGCGCGGCGTCGACGAGGTTCTGGTTGCTCACGTCCAGCAGCTGGGCCGTGATGTCGCCGCTGCGGCGTGCCTCCGCGAGGATCGCCGGGATCGCCACCTGCGGGGTCACGGCGCCACCGGTGGCCGCCGACATGACACCCAGCCCACCGAGCGCCGCGAGCACCTTCGAGCGGTTGGCGTCCGTCACGTCGAACGACGCCGACATCTGCACGCCCTTGCCGCCCGACCCGTCGAGCGGGAACCCGGCGAGCTGCGTGAGGGCCATGGCCCCCTCCGCCGTGGCCGCACCGTCGAACGACACCCCGGTGACCTTGCCGGACTTGTCGACGGTCGTGGAGACGACCATCTCGATGCCGGCGCTGCCGCCGGCGCCCTGGCCCCAGTTGCCGTCCGAGGACGACAGACCGAGCTGCACCGCCGCCTCGGCGTCGAGCGTGACGCGGTTGTAGACGGTCACGTCGTTCGTCTTGTGGTCGACCTCGAAGCCCATGGCGTTGCTGATGTCCACGGAGCCCGAGCCGCCCGCGAGGATGCCCCCGGCCGACGCGCTCGCGTTGCCCGAGACGCCGCCCTCGTAGTAGGTCGAGTTGGGGCTGCTCGGCGGCTTGTAGTCGTAGCCCGTGACCTTGTCGATGAGCCACCCGCCGACGTCGACGCCGATGCCGATGGCCGGGTTGCTCGAGCCGAGGACGCCCTTGGCGCCGGACTTCACGAGCTCGCGGTGCACGTGGTTGACGAACTTGTCGACGTCGTCCTTGCTGTCGAAGTCGTACTGCAGGCCCACGCCGGCGAACAGCCCCGCGGAGACGGACGCCGACAGCTCCAGCGAGCCGCCGTAGTCGCCGATCTGCAGACCGCCCTTGGCCTCGCCGGCCGAGAGCACGGCGTCGATGCCGCCCTCACCGCTGACCGTGACGCGGTACGTGCCGTCGCTCATCTTCTCGACGACCATCGTGCCCTCGGTGCCCAGGTCGATGAACGCGATCGAGACCTTGCCGTTGATCTGCTCGGTGTCGGTGCTGACGGTGCAGGCGTCCTCCGGGATGCGGTCGCCGTCGGCGTCGACGGGGCCGGACTCGGCGCCGCACGTGGTGCCGAACGCCTCGCACAGCCGCGCGGCGATGACCTGCCCGACCGGCGTGGCGCCGACGATGATCGAGCTGATGATCGCGATCACCACCAGGACCACGCCGAGGTACTCGACGGTTGCTGCACCGTCGTCACCCGACGCGCCGCGGACGACCCGCGACCTCCATCTCGACATGTCCCCACCTCCGTACGAACGACTGTGAACGTCACGCTAAGGGCACCCCGCGCACGGGGCATGGGCCCGTGAACCTCGCCCGGACCTGCACCGGCATCCGGGTGAGGCCCTGGGGCCCACCGCCCCGGGACCGAGCCGGACGACGCGCACCCGTGCGGGTGACGGCCGTCCGGGTGGCGTCAGGACACCGTGAGCCGGGTGTCCACGAGGAACCCGCCGATGCCCGACGGCGGCACGAAGGGCGGCGGCGGCGGGGGCGGCGTCGGGCTGGGCGTCGGCTCCCCTGGTGAGGGGGTCGGCTCCGGGGTGGGCGACGGCACGGGCGGCGGCGGCGGCGCACTCGTGCGGCACGTGCCGCCGATGCGGAAGCCCAGGCGGCTGCCCGAACGGCACACGCCGCCGCGCAGCACGAGCTCGGCGCTCGCCACCGACTCCTTGCGCGTCGTCGTCTCGGGCACCGTGTCGTGGTGGCGCACCCGGACGGTCACCCGCGCGTTGGCGGGGTCGACGTCGATCGCGACGAGCTCGGCGTCGTTGGCCCTGGCGTACCGGTCGGCCGCCGACGTCATGCTCCCGGAGGCCAGCGAGCCGAGGTCCGTGCCCGCGAAGGCCCAGAAGCTCGCGGGGTCGGACGAGCCGACCGCGGCGTCGAAGGCGGATCTCAGGTCGAGCCGCCAGCGGTCGACCGCGGCGAGCGCGGCCGCGTCGGCGGCCGTGCGTGCCTCGCGCTCGTCGTTCGCGGCCGAGCCGACCATCCGGATGAGCAGGAGCGCGAGGACGACCACCGCGACGACGGCCGGCACCAGCATCACGTTGACGGCGCCCCGGTCCGAGCCCAGCGCCTCGCGGAAGCGCAGCGGCATGGTCTCGGGCGGCCCCGGCTGGACGAACAGCGTCGCGACGACCGCGAAGCCGACCCAGACGACCAGGTCCCGCAGCATCGCCCACGACCCCGGGGCGACGCCCACGATCACGCTGGCCACGACGCCGAGCAGCAGCTGGGCCGACCACGCCGTCACACCGGCGACGACGGCGGTCGGCAGCAGCTCGGAGCGGGTCTCGAACCCGTGCCGGCGGCGGTACGACCGCGCCACGACCACACCGACGAGCACGAGGCGGACCGCCGAGAGCACCCAGCCGATCGCGACCGACGTCGTGGGGTCCACGGCGAGCAGGACCTCGGCGAACGCCGGCATGACGAGCCAGTACAGCAGCGCGTACGTCAGCAGGTCGAGCACGACGAACAGCACGACGGCGCGTCCGTCGACCCGGTGGCCGGTCCCGTTCATGGCTTCTCCTTGCTGGGTGCCCGCGGCGGGCGCGGTGGTCAGTCCTCGACGGGGATGTCGGTGATGCGCAGGACGTCGGGGACGTCCAGCGACACGGTGTCCTGCCCGGTGTCGGGCCACACGACCGTCACCGCGATCGACTGGCCCTGCTCGACGCGCCCCTTGAGGAACTGGTCCGCCAGGATCGCGCGCTGGTCCGTCTTGCCGTCGGCGGCGGGCACCGCCACGTAGTCCGACGGGTAGACGCGCATGCCGTCGCCGAGCAGGGTCGCGGCGTTGGCGCCCGCGACCTTCGAGTACAGGGACAGGCCGCGTGCGGCGGCGCGACCGGTCACGGCCGAGCCCAGCACCCCGTCGACCCCGCCGCCGCCGGCGGAGGTGCGCGTCAGGACGATCGTGCCGACGAGGTGCCCGCTGCGACGCACGACGGACTCCACGGCGGCGTCGTAGGTCGCGTCGCGCACGGTGACGGCGACCGGGTCGTGACCGGTACCCGTGGCGCCCGTCGGCTCGGGCGGCGGCGCCGTCGTGCCGGCGCCGACGAGCGCGGCGGCCGGGGAGGTCGCGGTGAAGCGGATCTCGACCCGCCGGTTCGCGGCCCGGGCCTCGGGGCTCGAGCCGGCCGCGATCGGCTCGGTCTCGCCCTTGCCCTCGGTGACCAGCGTGAAGGCACCGCCGAGGCCGGCGCCGAGCCGCTCCGCGACCGAGGTCGCGCGCTTCTGCGAGAGGTCGAGGTTGTACGCGTCCGAGGCGGCGTCGTCGGTGTGTCCGACGACCCGCACCTCGCCCGCCTGGGCGGCCTGCGCGATCTGCGCGGCTGCGGCGTCGACGCGCGCGGCGGCGTCGGTCGTCAGGACGAACTCGTCGGTCGCGAACAAGACGTCGGACGCGAGCGTCACGGTCGTCTCCTCGCCCTCGACGGAGGTCGTGGCGCTGTCGTCGAACGCCACCGTGAAGGCGTCGAGCGAGTGGACCGGGTACTGCGCGCCGGCCGTCAGGCCGACGTCCTCGGGCGTCGTCGCGCCCGCGTCGGCGTCCACGACGGGGACGTCGGTGACGAGCCCGAAGAACGGGAACAGCACGTCGACGCTCTCGACACCGGGATCGGCGAAGAACGACTCCGTGCGCTGCGTCGTGCCCGGCATGAGGACCGTGGGCTTGACGCGCGGGTAGACGCCCGCGTCGTTGCCCGACAGCCAGACCTGCGAGCTCTCGAGGTCCACGAGCCGGATCCCGCCGACGTCGGAGATGCCGGCGTCCGCCGACAGGAGCATGTTGAGCACGACGTTCGCACCGGCGGGGGCGTCCTCGGCCATCACGTAGTCGACGGTCAGGAGCCCGATGCCGTCGGCCACCTGCAGCGGGTGCACCGTCAGCTCGACGGGCGCCCCCGACACCTCGACCTCCCGGGTCACGGCACCGTCCACGTCGTCAGTCGGTGCCGCCGACGTCGCCTTCCCCGTCGGCGACGGGGTCGGACCGGGGGCGTCACCCGTGCAGCCGACGAGGAACAGTGCCAGGACGGCGGTGAGGGCCGGGAGGGTCACGCGGTGCACTCGGGCTCCTTGGGGTGGAGATGGGAGCGGGCCGGGCGCTCGGTGGCGCCCGGCCCGGTCACCGTGGTGGCCGTCGTCCCCGCCCTGCGGGGTGCGACTCCAGGTCAGATGGAGGCGATCTCGTCCTTGATGCGGTTGATGATCGTGTTGCCGAGGTCCGAGGACGTCGCGGCGGCGATCACGAGACCGACGATGATCACGACGGCGACGATGATACCGACGTACTCGACGGAACCCTGGCCGCGGTCGTCCGTGCGGACCTTGTCGAACAGACCGGTGACGGCGCCGGCGACAGCGATGCGGGCGGCAAGGGCGTGACGGGTGATGTTGTCCACGATGGCTCTCCTTGGGAGGAGGGGCTGTGCGCCCCGGCTGGTCGGCTTGACGTGGACAACGCTACGGACGGGCCACATGCCCAGCGACCGGCCCAGGACCCATCCCGGTCCCAATCCCTGCTGGGCCCGCGGGCCCAGTGCCGAGCCACATGGCGATGGCCTGCGCGCGGTTGGTCACCCCCAGCTTCGAGAAGATCCGGTTGATGTGGTTCTTGACCGTCTTCTCGCTGAGGAACAGCTGCCGGGCGATCTGGGTGTTCGTGAGCCCCTGGCTGACGACGTCCATGATCTCGGCCTCGCGCTCGGACAGGCCCGAGCGGACCTCGGCACCGCCCGTCAGGGGCGCCGGCGAGGCGGGTACGGGCGCCGCCCAGGGCTCGAAGCCCGACATGACCCGACCGCCGGCGAGGCAGGTGCGGATCGCCGCACCGATGCCCTGCGGGTCGAGGGACCCGTGGACGATGTAGCCGGACGCCCCGTTGCGCATGGCGTCCGCGACGGAGGCCATGTCGTCGGTGTTCGTCAGCATGAGCACGATCGCGTGCGGGACGATGTCCACGAGCGCGCTCAGACCGTCGCGCTCGGGCATCCGGACGTCGAGCAGCACGACGTCGACGTCGCCCTGCTGCGCCCGCGCCACCGCGAGCGCCCCGTTCGCCGCCTCGACGACCTCCTCGACGTCCGGCAGCTCCTCGAGCGCCGCGCGGACCCCCAGCCGGATGAGCCCGTTGTCGTCTGCCACCAGGACCCTCACGGAACCTCCACCTGTGCGCCGACCGCCCCGTCCGGGACGACCTCCTCCACGTCGAGGTCCGTGCGGAGCACGACCTCGGTCCGCAGCCCGCCGCCGGGCGGCGTGCTGCGTCGTACGGACCCGCCGCGCTCCTGCGCGCGCTCGTCGATCCCGCGCAGCCCGTAGTGGCCGGACTCGCCCACGGGGACGTGCTCGGGGTCCGGGATCCCCCGCCCGTCGTCGACGACCACGAGCCGCACGGTGTCGCCGTCGAGCGTGACGGCGACGTCGACCCGCCGCGCCGCCGCGTGCCGCCGGACGTTCTCCAGCAGCTCCAGGACGATCGCGCGCAGGTCGGACGCCACGGGCGGGGGGATGTCCTCGACGGCCGGGGCCACCCGGACGGACGTGCGCACGCCCGTGCGCTCCGACCAGTCGCCGACCGTCGCGGTCAGCTCCTCGACCGGGCTCATCTCGGCGCGCCGCAGCTCCCCCAGCGCGACGCGGGTGTGCGTGTGCGCGGTGGCGCACGACTCGGCCAGGCGGCGGGCCAGCGTCACCGTGCGCGGGTCGGCGCCGTCGCGCACGAGACGGTCGACGAGCGTGCGGCCGAGCATGGTGGCACCGGCCAGGTCGCCCGCGACCGTGTCGTGCAGCTCGCGCGCGATGCGCACCCGCTCGAGCGTGGCGGCGCGGCGCATCTCACCGCTCGCGGCACGACGTGCCGCGGCCTCCTGCGCCCGCAGGGCGCTGCCCAGCGCGTTGCCGGCCCACGCCATCGCGAGCACACCGACGGCGCCGGTCACCACGACGAGCCAGCTCAGGCCGTCCGCCGTCCCCTGCGCGCCCAGCAGGACCATCGCGACGGGGAGCGCCATGAACAGCGCCAGCCGCGTCCCGACGATCACCGCGAACAGCGCGACCGTCGCCGCGGCGTAGACCATCATCAGCTCGCCGGGCAGCAGGACGAGCAGCACCACGGTGACGACCAGGTCGCAGGCGAGCAGGATGCCCGACCGCGAGAACAGCTCCCCGCGCTGCTCCCACGAGCGGGCGGGCATGACCGAGAACAGCATGGCCAGGACGGCGATGCCGGCACCGAGCAGACCGACGCCGCCCTTGACGACGCCCGAGACGATGCACACCACCAGCACCGCGAGGCGGACCTCGCTCAGCAGCCGGACGACCCGCCCGATCGCCAGGTGGTCGGAGCGCTCCGCGACGTCCGCCGCGGAGCGGTCAGAAGAGGTCACCGAAGGTGTCCATGTTCGCGAGGAGCACGGAGGCGACGATGAGCAGCAGCGCTCCCGGCACGATCGTCATGGTCACGACCAGCGAGACCTTGGGCGCGGCCTTCGCTGCCGCCTGGCGGACGCGCTGCGCGTGGTCCTTGCGCACGTCGGACGCGATGTCGTCGAGCGCGCTCGCGAGCGGGACACCGAGCTCCTCGGCCTGCAGCAGGGCGGTGACGAAGGCCGCCACGCCCTCGGACCGCGTGCGGTCGCGCATGGCCACGAACGCCTGGCGGCGCGACACTCCGACGCTCATCTCCTGCAGCGCGGTGCGCATCTCCTGCGCCAGCGGACCGTCGTGGAACTCGCACACGCGCTCGACGGCCTGCCGGAACCCGAGACCCGCCTTGACGGTCACGCCGAGGACGTCGAGGAAGTCCGGCAGCTCGATCTCGATCTGCGCCTGGCGGCGCGAGCCGGCCGTCGTCAGCCACAGGCGCATCCAGCCCGCGAGCAGGCCGAACATCAGCACGCCGATGAGCGGCTGCCCCAGGATCGCGAAGAGCACCAGCACCACGACGCCGATGACGACGAACGCCGCCTGCCGGCGCAGGTAGACCGTGAGCGTCACGCCGTCGGGCCGTCCGGCGCGGCGGATCGACTCCTCGAGGCGACGCAGCCGCACGGGGCCGTACAGACGCATCGCGAGCCCGAGGAACCGGGCGCCGAGGGTGTCGAGCAGCGGGCCGAGGCCCTTCTCGCGCTCGACCGCCACGGCGGTGCGCATCTGCTCCTCGACGTCCTCGAGGCCGGTCGTGCGCAGCATGCGCAGGCCGGAGATGCCCACGACCGTGAGCAGGGCGGCCGCCAGCCCCAGCAGGAGGCCCATCAGAACTTGACCTTCGTGATCTGGCGGATCATGACGAACCCGACGGCGAACATGATGGCGGCGAGCACGACCGTGATCTGACCGGGGAGGGTGCCGAGCATGGTGTCCAGCGCGCCGGGCTGCAGCATGTTCATCACGACGACGGCGAACGCGCCGATGCCCGCGACCGCGTACCCGGAGAAGGTCGCGCCCGCGGTCGCGGTCGTGATCTCGCGGCGCAGCTGACGCCGCTCGTCCAGGGTCGTCGCGATGTTCTGCAGCGCCGAGACGAGCGCACCACCGGCCTTGCCCTGGATGACGAGGGTCTGGACGAGCACCACCAGCTCGCGCGACGGCAGGCGCTCCGCGAGGTGGCCCAGGGCGCCCTGGAGGGTCTGCCCGATCGCCATCTCGGAGGCCACCTGCTGCAGCTCGCTGCTCGCCGGCTCGTCCATCTCGCGTGCGGCGAGCTCGATCGAGCGACGGATGCCCAGACCGGCCTGCGCGCCGTTGGCCAGCAGGCGTGCCATCTCGGGCAGCTGCCCGATGAACTTCTCGACACGTGCCTGGCGGCGCTGCTCCAGCCAGCGGCGGAACGCCAGCACGACGAGGCCGCCTGCCAGCACGGCCGCGACGCGTCCCGCCAGCGGCAGGACGAGCAGCGCGGCGGACACCGCCGAGGCGCCCACGAGCAGCAGCACCAGCGACGGGGAGCGCGAGCCCAGTCCGGAGCCCGCCAGCAGCGACGAGAAGCGCATGCCGGGTCCGGTCGTGCGCAGCGCGGCGTCGATCCGGTCGAACGGCCCGCTGCGCGTGGAGTCGGACGCCTCGACGGCCGACAGCAGCCGCCGGCGGTGCGCGGCGTCCTCCTGCAGCACCGACACCGTGACGACCAGCAGCACCAGCGTCACGAAGAGCAGCGCGGCGATGATGAGGGGGCTCATGGCGCGACACCGCTGGGATCGTGCGGCGCGAGGGTCTCGCCCGCGCGCTGCAGCCGCAGGCGCAGCTCCTCCGGCATGGGGTGGATGACGAACCGGCCGGTGACCTTGCGGTCCGGGCCCACGGGGTCCGGCTCGAACGTCATCAGGGGGGCCAGCTGGTAGTCCTCGCGGCGCCGCGAGACGAGGGCCGCGACCTCGCGGACGCGCCGCGTGCCGTCGGACCCGCGCTCGAGGTGCACGATCACGTCGATCGCCGAGTTGATCTGGTCACGCAGCGTCGCGACGGGGAGCTCGAGCTCGCTCATGGTCGCCAGCGTCTCGAGACGACCCATGGCGTCGAGCGCGCTGTTCGCGTGCACGGTCGCGAGCGACCCCTCGTGACCGGTGTTCATGGCCTGGAGCATGTCGAGCGTCTCGCCGCCGCGGACCTCGCCGACGACGATCCGGTCGGGCCGCATGCGCAACGAGTTGCGCACGAGGTCGCGGATCGTCACCTGGCCCTTGCCCTCGACGTTCGCGGGTCGCGACTCGAGGCGGACCACGTGCTCCTGCTGCAGCGAGAGCTCGGCCGCGTCCTCGATCGTCACGATCCGCTCGTGCGCGGGGATGAGCCCGGACAGCGCGTTGAGGAAGGTCGTCTTCCCGGTACCGGTACCGCCGGCGATCATCACGTTGAGCCTGCCGCGCACGCACGCGCCGAGCAGGGTCGCCGCGCGCACGTCGAGGCTGCCCTTCTCGACGAGCTCGCCGAGGCGGTAGGGCCGCGGGAAGCGTCGGATCGTCAGCGACGGCCCGTCGAGCGCGAGCGGCGGGATGATGACGTTGACGCGCTCACCGGTGGGCAGGCGCGCGTCCACCATCGGCGACGACTCGTCGACGCGACGGTTCACCGTCGAGACGATGCGGTCGATGGTCTGGTACAGGTGCTCGTCCGACGCGAAGGTCGTGGCGACGCGCTGCACGCGTCCGAGCCGCTCGACGAACACGTCGCGCGGGCCGTTGACCATGATCTCGGTGACGGACTCGTCCGCGAGCAGCGGCTCGAGGACGCCGAGCCCCAGCGCGTCGTCGACCACGCGCTGGATGAGCACCGACCGGTCGCGCGAGGCGAGGACCGGGCCGTCGGCGGACAGCAGCGTCGACAGGATGCGCTCGAGGCGCGCGCGCCGCTGCGTCGGCTTGAGCCGTGAGAGCTCGTCGAGGTCGATCTCCTCGAGCAGCCGGTCACGGTAGTGGGAGACGAGGTCGGGCTCGTCGGACCGGGAGTCGGTCTGCTGGATGCGGTCGAGCAGTCCCATGGGTCAGCCCCTCGGCAGGATGGCGTCGCGTGTCACGACGAAGCTCGACGACGTGACGCCACGCAGCAGGACGGGCACCCGGACCTGCACCTCGACGCGGTACCCGTCGGACGGCGTGGTGAGGGCGACCGACTCGACGGTGGCCCAGTCCGGCAGCGCGCGGCGCACCTCGTGGTTCACGTCCCGCCCGAGCGACGCCGCACGGGCCCCGTCCCGCGCGGCCTGCTGCGCGGCGGACGTGACCTGCGACAGGAACACGCCCTGGACGCACACGAGCGCGATCAGGGTGAGCACGAAGACGTAGCTGACGAGCTCGATCGACGTCAGGCCCGCGTCCCGCCGGCGGGTGGCGACCTCGCGGGTGCCCATCAGCGTTCCCGCTGCACGGGGACGCTGACGGCCGCGGACATGTCGAGGCCCGGCACGAGGCTGGGTGTGCCGACGCTGACGCGCACGTCGTGCTCGCCGACGGCCACCACGGCACCGTCGCGCCACATCGGGTCGAGGCGGTCGATGCCGTCCCGGCGGGCCTGGTCCTGCGCCGCCGGCCCCCACGGGAGCAGCCCCGCGGTACGAGCGGCCTCGTGCGCGGCGTTGCGCGCCACCAGGTGTCCCGCGCCCCACGCCAGACCCTGGAAGCAGGCGAGCAGCAGGAGGAGCGCGACCCCGAACGCGATCGGGAGGTCGACGGCCGCCTGGCCCGCGTCCCCGCGGCGGGCCCGACGCCCACCGCTGCGTGCCTCGGCGAGCGCCTCGTCGACGGCCTCCTCGACCGTCCCGCCGTCGCCCGCCCGCTCGAGCAGGCGGGCACCCAGGCGCCCGGCGGCCACGTGCGCCGGCCCGGTCGCCTGCGTGACCGTCGCCGTGTTCATGGCGGACTCGAACGCGGTGCCGCCGTCGGGGACGACCGCGTGGATGGGCGTCTCGACGATCTTGGCGGCGAGCTGCTCCGTCACCTCGTTGCGGCGGTTCTGCCGGTTGAGGACGACCTGCACCGCGGACCGCTGGCGGACGACCAGCCGCTCCCACATGGCGAGCGTGCGGCGCGCCGAGCGCAGCGCGGGCAGGTCGGGCGTCACGACGAGCAGCGTCGTGTCGGCCTCCTCCAGCACGGCGGCGGTGGCCTCGGTCAGGTGGGAGCCGACGTCGATGACCGACACGTCGAACTGGAAGCGCAGCGCGTTGACGATCGAGCGAGCGGCGCGCGCCGTCATCTCCTCCTCGCGCTCACCGTCGTTGGGGGCCGACAGGAGCCGGACCCCGCCCGGCACGTCGTACGACGTCTCGCGCAGGATGCGTCCCGTCATCTCCCCCGCGATGTCGACGAGGTCGACGACCGAGCGCCGCGTGTGCACGCCGAGGTAGGCGGCCAGGTCACCGGACTGCAGGTCGAAGTCCACGACCCCGACGGTGCGGGGACCGGCGTAGGACTGCGCGAGCAGCAGGGTCAGGGCGGACGTGCCCACGCCGCCCTTCGCACCGGCGACGGCGATGACGGTGCCGCCGCGCCCACCGGTCGCGTCGGACGTCACGGCGCTGCGTGCCGCGCCGACCCACTGCGCGACGGCCTCGAGGCGGGCCACGACCTCCGCGAGGCTGGACGCCCGCGAGATCACGGACCGCGCGCCCGAGTCCATGGCGGCGGCGAGCTGGTCCGGACCGGTCTGGTCCACGAGCATGACCAGGCCGAGCAGGGGGTTCGCCGCACCGATCGAGCGTGCGACGACCAGCCCGCGCCCGCCGTCGAGCTGGTCGTCGATCACCAGCACGTCGACGTCGGGGAAGCGCAGCAGCGCGTCGGGGATCGCCGAGGCGTCGCGGACGACCTGGGCGAGGGTGATGCCCTCGGCCTCGGCCAGGATCTGGGTGTAGCGCTCCAGGGTGCGCTCGTCCCCGGAGGCGAGCAGGACCTTCGTCGACATCGCCGTCACCCCGCCTGGAACACGAGCTCGTCGTCGGACAGGACCGCGTCGTCGCCGTCGCCGCGCAGGGCGAGACGGAGCTTGACCGAGAAGCTCTCGACGTACGCGAGGCGCAGCGCGTCCTGCGACGTGAGCGCGAACGTCACGGGCACCCCCTGGGTGTTGCCGAAGTTGCCGTTGGCGTCGGAGGACTCCACGTCGCGCGGCAGGCCGACCTCGAGCACCAGGACGTTGGAGACCCAGATCTCGGAACGGGCGGGCGCGTCGTCACCGCCCTCGATCGTCGCGAGGATGTCGACGTGGTCGCCGGGCGCGACCTTGCCGGCCACACCGGTCTCGGCGTCGACGACGATCGCGACCTCCCGGTAGCCGGGCTGCACGCCGGGGCGCGGCACCAGCATGCCCTCCTGGAGCATGGCGCCCTCGGGCAGCGCCGCGGCCGCCACGAGCCCGCTGGTCTGCGCGACGTCGCCGACCGCGGTGCTCGGCAGCCAGCGCTGCGGGACCTCCACGACGTCGAACATGTCGGGCTCGACGGGCTCGAAGGCGTCGACGGCCCGGTTGAGCTGGAGGGCCTGCGTCATCGGTCCGACGCGCGAGCTGACGTCACCGACGTACACGACGACCGCGAAGAAGACCGCGATGGCACCGAGAGCCGTGATGACGAGCAGGAGAGCCCCTCGCCGCTGGCGCGGGTTCATACATGTCCTCCTGAGTGGACGGGAGCGGCGCCGGAGAGCACCGGGATCTGGCAGAAGACGCACAGCTCGCCGGCCACGTGCCGACCGCACGAGGCGCAGCGGTGGGCGGCGGCGACGACGTCCGGACGGAGCAGCGCGCCGACGGTCTCCTCGAGCGGGCGCAGCAGCACCGTCGCCTCGAACCACCGCTTGGCACCCCAGAAGGCGCCATCGGTCTCGAGCTGGATCTGCGTCGGGCCCCAGGCGGCGGCGTCGACCTCCCGCACCGGGCGCTCGGAGGCGGTCGTGACCGCCGCGATGCCGGCGGGCAGGTCGATCGACTCGGCGCGCGCGACGGTCTGCGCGGTCCAGTCCACCCGGAACACCGACCCGGGCAGGCGGCTGGCGAGGTCGAGCGACATCGACGGGCGCGGCGTGTCGAGCGCCGAGACGGACGAGAGCAGCGCGGCGGTCCGCGAGTCGTGCGCGACGGCGGCGAGCAGCGCGGGCGCCAGGCCGAGAGCGACGGGCGGCAGCATCCGCAGCGCCGCCAGCGCGACGAACGAGGCCGTCGGCGGCACCGGGTGGTGCAGCACACCGAGGCCCTCGCCACCGAGCACGAGCCGCGCCGCACGCGCGGCCTCGAGGCCGGCGCGGTCCGTGGCGACGACCAGCACGTTCTCGGCGTCCCCCAGCTCCAGGAGGCGCGCCACGACGGACTCGGCGTCGGGTGCCGCGAGGAGCGTCCCCTCGGGCACCTGACTCGCAGGGGCCAGCGCCAGGACCGTCACGTGCACTCTCCTCGCTCTGCTCGATCGCCGTCTTCGGGGGTGCGGCACGTCGAGAGTGCCCCACGACCTCGTACCGAGCACGTCGGGGTGGTCGTGGTCACCCGTCCGGACGCGTGCCCCGCCAGGACGGCGAGGAGGCGTTGGGAGGATAACGTCCGGATCATCCCGTGCGCGTGCCCCGTCCTGGGGCTGGACGGGCACACTGTGCCCGTGGGACGACTCCTGGTCGACGGTCGCGACGTCGCGGACCTGATGCTGGCCGACACGTGGGCGCGACGTGCGCGCGGCATGCTCGGCCGACGCCGCCTGCCCGAGGCGATGTGGTTCGTCGGCGAGCCCTCCGTGCACGGCGTGGGGATGACGCAGGCGCTCGACGTCGCGCAGCTCGACGCCGCGGGCGTCGTGGTCGCGGTGCACGTGCTGCGGCCGTTCGGCCTCGTGGCTCCGCGCCGGGGCGCGGTCGACGTGCTCGAGGCGCCGCTCGGCAGCTTCGAGCGCTGGGGCGTGCGCGCGGGCAGCCGCGTGGCGCGCGACGACGGGACCGGGTCCGGCCCGGGAGGCTGAGGCACCCCCCGATCGTGCCGGGCCGCGGCCCCCGGGCGCAGGGCCCACCGACTCACGCCGGACCTGCTCGCAGGGCCACGTCCACCAGCGCATGGGCCCTCGGACCCAGACCGGCCGAGTTCACCCGCACCGGTGCGCGGTGCACACCCTCGGCGGGGGCCGGCCACCCGCCGCTCCCGGCCCCGGGAAAACGTCTCGTCGCTGTCAGTACCGCCCCGTAACGTGGACCGACGTGCGCTCCCTTCCTCTCGCAGATCCCGGCACCCCGCCGCTGCGCGGTCCCGCCGCCTACCTGGGCTGGCTGGCCCGCCGGCAGTGGGGCATCCTCCTCGCCGCCGTGTCCTGCGGCGTCGTGCAGTTCGCCTGCCAGGCGTTCCTGCCGTACCTCACGGGTCGCGCGATCGACGACGGCCTCGAGCAGGGCTTCGGCCCCGACCTCCTGCGCGCCGCCGGCGCGCTGCTGACGCTCGGCGTCGTGAGCGCGGCCGCGTCCGCGGTCGGCCACCGGTTCGACGTCGCGAACTGGCTGCGCGCCGCGTTCACGACGTCGCAGCTCGTCGGGCGCACCACGGCGCGATCGGGGCACGCGGTCACGGCGGAGCTCCCGACGGGCGAGGTCGTCTCGGCCGTCGCGAACGACGCCCTGCGGGTCGGTGACCTGTTCGCCGTCACGGCGCGGTTCATCGGCTCCCTGACCGCGTACGCCGCCGTCGCGGTCCTCATGCTCCAGGTCTCCGTGCCGCTCGGGCTCGTCGTGCTCCTGGGCCTGCCCACGGTCGCCGCCGCGCTGGGCCTGATGGTCAAGCCGCTGCAGCGGCGCCAGTCCGCGCAGCGCGAGGCGTCGGGGAGGCTGACGACGCTCGGCTCCGACACCGTCTCCGGCCTGCGCGTGCTGCGCGGCATCGGCGGTGAGTCGGTCTTCACGGGCCGCTACCGCCGCCAGTCCCAGCTCGTGCGCGAGCGCGGCGAGAACGTCGCGGTGACGCAGTCCTGGCTCGACGCCCTGCAGGTGCTGCTGCCCGGCCTGTTCGTCACGGCCCTCGTGTGGATGGGCGCCCACATGGCGCTGACCGGGGCGATCACGCCGGGTCAGCTCGTCACGACCTACGGGTACGCGGCCTTCCTCGGGTGGCCGGTGCAGAACGCGACCGAGTTCCTGCAGGCGACGACCCGCGCCGTCGTGGCGACGCGCAAGGTGCTCGCCGTGCTGCGCGTCGTGCCGGCCGCGGGGGCCACGCCGGGCGCGGCCGCCATGCCGCCCAGCGGCTCGCCCCTGGTCGACGAGGCCAGCGGTGTCACGCTCGAGCAGGGCCGCGTCGTCGCGCTCGTGTCGGCGGACCCCGACGAGTCCGCCGCCATCGCCACCCGGCTCGGACGGTTCGACGACGACGCGGAGGCGGGGACGCCGGTGCTGCTCGGGGGCGTGCCGCTGCGCGACCTGCCGCTGGCCGACGTCCGGCGCCGCATCGTCGTCGCCGAGGCGATGCCGCAGCTGTTCTCCGGCAGCCTGGCCGCCGGCCTCGACGTGCGCGGCCGCGCCGCGCGCGAGGACCTCCTCGCCGCGAGCGGCCTCGCCGACGCGCAGGACGTCCTCGACTCCGTGCCCGACGGCCTGGACGGCGAGCTGCCGGAGAAGGGCCGCTCGCTGTCCGGCGGCCAGCGTCAGCGCGTGGCGCTGGCCCGCGCCCTGCTCACGGAGGCCGAGATCCTCGTGCTCGTCGAGCCCACGAGCGCGGTCGACGCGCACACCGAGGCGCGGATCGCCGCACGCCTGTCGGACGCCCGCCGCGGACGGACCACGCTCGTGGTCACCGCCAGCCCGCTCGTGCTCGACCACGTCGACGAGGTGCAACTGGTCGTCGACGGCGGGCTCGTGGCACGCGGCACGCACGCGGGGCTGCTCGACGGCGTCGCGGGGCCGGACGTCGCCGCGACCTACCGTCGCGTCGTCGGCCGGCGCATGGACGACGACCTGCCCGTCGAGGGCTCGTTCGACGAGGTCGGACCGCCGCACCTCGCACCGTACGACCTGTCCTCCCTCGACCAGCCCACCGGAGGTGCCGCGTGAAGCTGCCCATCGCCGACGCGGCGACCGTGCGCGCCTACGCCGCCGAGCTGCTCGGCCGGCACCGCCGCCGCCTGGGCGGCCTCGCGGCGCTGCACACGCTCGCTGCCGTCGCGGGCCTGGCCGGGCCCCTGCTCCTGGGCCGGCTCGTCGACGCGGTGACGCGGGGCACGGACGCGCGGTACGTCAACACGCTCGTCGCGGTCGGCGCCGTGGCCGTGCTCACGCAGACCGGTCTGATCCGGTACGCGCAGCGGGCCTCCATGCTGTTCGGCGAGCGGGTGTTCGCCGAGCTCCGCGAGGAGTTCCTCGAGACCGTGACATCGCTGCCGCTGTCGGTCGTCGAGCGCGCCGGCACGGGCGATCTCGTGGCCCGCACGACGAACGACGTCAACAAGCTGCAGCACGCCGTCCGGTTCGGGGTCCCGCGGGTCATCGTCGCCGTGGTCACCATCACCCTCACCGTGGTCGCGTGCCTGGTCATCGACCCGCTGGTGTCGCTCGGCCTGTTCCTCGGGGTGCCGACGATGGTGCTCATGGTCCGCTGGTACCTGCGGCGCGCGACGCCCGCGTACGTGCGGGAGTCGGCGTCCTACGCGGTGCTCAACGGCACGATCACCGAGACCGTCGAGGGCGCGCGGACGGTCGACGCCCTGGCGCTGGCCGACGCCCGCGAGCAGCAGGTGCGCGACGACCTGCGCGAGGCGTTCGACGCCGAGCGCGCCACGCTGCGGCTGCGCACCATCCTCTTCCCCGGCGTGGACCTCGCCTTCGTGCTCGCGCCGGTCGCCGTCCTGGTCTGGGGCGGGTACCTCGCGTCGACCGGCCACGTGACGCTCGGCGCGGTCACCACGATCGTCATGTACGCCTACCAGGTGACCGGGCCGGTGTGGGAGCTGATCTTCTGGGTCGACGAGATCCAGGTCGCCGCGACGGCCCTGGCCCGCATCGTCGGCGTCCGGCTGGTCGCGACCGACCGCGAGGCGTCGGACGCGCAGCCGACCGACGAGCGCATCTCGACCCGCGGCCTGCGGTACGCGTACCGCGAGGGCCACGACGTGCTGCACGGCATCGACCTCGACCTCGCGCCCGGCGAGCGGCTGGCCGTCGTCGGCCCGTCCGGGGCCGGCAAGTCGACGCTCGGCCGCATGCTCGCCGGCATCCACCCGCCCACGGGTGGCACCGCGACGGTGGGCGGCGTGCCGCTGGTCGACCTGCCGCTCGAGGAGCTGCGCGGCCACGTCGCCCTGGTGACCCAGGAGCACCACGTCTTCGTCGGCACGGTCGCGGACAACCTGCGCCTGGCGAAGGTCGAGGCGGACGACACGGAGATCGAGCGGGCGCTGCGCGCGGTCGACGCGTGGGAGTGGGTCCAGGGCCTGCCCGAGGGCCTGGCGACCGAGGTCGGCTCGGGCGGCACCGCGCTGACACCGGCGCAGGCCCAGCAGCTCGCCCTCGCGCGCCTCGTGCTGCTCGACCCGCACACGCTCGTGCTGGACGAGGCGACGTCGCTGCTGGACCCGCGCGCCGCGCGCCACCTCGAGCGCTCGCTGTCCGCGGTGCTCGAGGGACGCACGGTCGTCGCGATCGCGCACCGGCTGCACACCGCGCACGACGCGGACCGCGTGGCCGTGGTCGACGCGGGACGGATCAGCGAGATCGGCCCGCACGACGAGCTCGTCGCCGCGGGCGGCGAGTACGCGGCCCTGTGGCGGTCCTGGCAGCACGAGTCCGTCTGAGGACGGACGCCTCAGGTCACGCCGACGCGGGGCTCGGCGTCCTGCGACGCCTCGTCGCCCGGCAGCGGGGGCCGTCCGGCGGCCTCGTCGCGCACGAGGCGCCACCACAGCCCCACGGCGAACAGCCCGAAGATCCACCACTGGGCGGCGTACGCCAGGTTCTGCACGTTGAGCCCCGAACCCGCGCGCGTGGGCGGGTCGAGCCCGTCGAGGCCGTCGGCCGCCGCCGGGTCCGTGGGGTCGCTCGACTGCACGACGAGGTACCCCGTGTAGATCGGACCGCCCCACGCGGCGAGCAGCTGCGCGGCGCTGATCGCGTCGGTGCGCCCGCCGTCGACCGCGGACCCGGCCTCCTCGGCCACCTGCAGCCATCCGACGAGCTCGACCTCGCCGGCCGGAGCGGCGGCGACGTCGGCGGTCGGCGACCAGCCGCGCACGACGGGCAGCACGGCCTCGCCGTCGGCGGTGGGGACGCGCAGCGGCGTCAGGACGAGGAAGCCGTCGGTGCGGCCGTCGTGCTCGCGGCCCGTCACGAGGAGCGTCGCGGCGTCGTCGTACGTCCCGGTCACGACGGCCTTGCGGGCGACGAGGTCACCCGCGAACGTCTGGCCCGGGGCGAGCAGGTCGGTCAGCGGCTCGGGGTCGGCGGTCACGATCCGCGCGGCCTCGCGCTCGGCCGACGCGGCGCCGCGGACCTCGGCGCGCTCGAGCTGCCACGCGCCCAGCCGGCCGCAGACGGCCGCGGCGGCGAGCAGCACCACGAGCAGGCCGAGCATGCGGGGTCGCAGCGCGGCGCGCCACAGGGAGGTGGGGGTGTCGGCCACACCTCACGGTACCCGGCGTGACAGGCTCCTCCCGGCCGTCGCGGCGTGCCGTTGTTCACCCGCGCGCAGGTCCGGTGCTCCTGCGTCGGCGCTGCATGTGCGCTTGTATGGCTGTGGTCAGGAGCACAGGTGAGGTGGGTCGGACGTCCCATCTCTCGCCACGACCTCACGCAAGGCTGGGGTCCGACCCAGCCGGACGGCTTCCCTCGGGAGGGGACCATGACTTCCACCACCACGGACCAGCAGCCTGCCGGTGCCGGTCCCATCGCCCCCGGGTCGTTCGCGGCCGGCGAGGCGCGTACCGCCTGGCGCAGGGGCGCGGACCAGGTCGACGACGCGACGCTGCAGCGCCTCGAGAAGTGGTGGCGCGCCGCCAACTACCTGTCGGTCGGTCAGATCTACCTGCTCGACAACCCCCTGATGCGCCGGCCGCTGAGCCGCGACGACGTCAAGCCGCGCCTGCTCGGCCACTGGGGCACGACGCCGGGCCTGAACTTCCTGTACGCGCACCTCAACCGGGCGGTCGCCGAGCGGGAGCAGTCGACCATCTACATCACCGGCCCCGGCCACGGCGGTCCGGGCCTCGTCGCCAGCGCCTACCTCGACGGCACGTACTCCGAGGTGTACTCGGACGTCACGCAGGACGAGGAGGGGATGCGCCGGCTGTTCCGGCAGTTCTCGTTCCCCGGCGGCATCCCGTCGCACGTCGCACCCGAGACCCCCGGCTCGATCCACGAGGGCGGTGAGCTCGGGTACGCCCTGAGCCACGCCTACGGCGCCGCGTTCGACAACCCGCACCTGCTGGTGGCGGCCGTCGTGGGCGACGGCGAGGCGGAGACGGGCCCGCTGGCGACGAGCTGGCACTCCAACAAGTTCGTCAACCCGCAGCAGGACGGCATCGTCCTGCCGATCCTGCACCTCAACGGCTACAAGATCGCGAACCCGACGATCCTGGCCCGCATCCCCGACGACGAGCTCACCGACCTCATGCGCGGCTACGGGCACACGCCGCACGTGTTCGTCGCGGGCTTCGACGACGAGGACCAGCTCTCGATCCACCGACGCTTCGCGGTGCTGCTCGACGAGGTGCTCGACCAGATCGCCGACATCAAGGCGCGCGCGGCGACGGGCGACCTGACGCGCCCCATGTACCCGATGATCGTGTTCCGCACCCCCAAGGGCTGGACGGGTCCGGCGGAGATCGACGGCAAGAAGACGACCGGCTCGTGGCGTGCGCACCAGGTGCCGCTCGCCAACGCGCGGGACACCCCGGAGCACCTCGCGGTGCTCGAGGACTGGCTGCGCTCGTACCGCCCGGACGAGCTCTTCGACGCCACGGGCCGCGTGGACGACGACGTCTCGGCGCTCGCGCCCGAGGGCGACCTGCGGATGAGCGCCAACCCGCACGCCAACGGCGGTCTGCTGCTGCGCGACCTGCGCCTGCCGGACTTCCGCGACTTCGCGCAGGACGTGCCGGCGCCCGGCGCCACGTTCGCCGAGGCGCCGCGCGTGCTCGGCGAGTTCCTCACCGAGGTCATCCGCCGCAACCCCGACAACTTCCGGATCTTCGGCCCGGACGAGACCGCGTCCAACCGCCTGCAGGCCGTGTACGACGTGACGGCGAAGCAGTGGAACGCCGAGTTCGAGGGGCCGGAGGTCGACGAGCACCTCGAACGTGCCGGCCGCGTCATGGAGATGCTCTCGGAGCACCAGTGCCAGGGCTGGCTCGAGGGCTACCTGCTCACGGGGCGCCACGGGCTGTTCACGTCCTACGAGGCCTTCATCCACATCGTCGACTCGATGTTCAACCAGCACGCCAAGTGGCTCAAGGTCACCAACCACATCCCGTGGCGCCGCCCGATCGCGAGCCTCAACTACCTGCTGTCGAGCCACGTGTGGCGCCAGGACCACAACGGCTTCAGCCACCAGGACCCGGGGTTCATCGACCACGTGGTCAACAAGAAGGCGGAGGTCGTGCGGGTCTACCTGCCGCCGGACGCCAACACGCTGCTGAGCACGTACGACCACTGCCTGCGCAGCCGGCAGTACGTCAACGTCGTCGTGTCCGGCAAGCAGCCCGCGCCCAACTTCCTCACGATGGAGCAGGCGGTCGCCCACTGCACGCGCGGCCTGGGCATCTGGGAGTGGGCCGGGTCGGAGGCGCAGGACGAGGAGCCCGACGTGGTCCTCGCGTGCGCCGGCGACGTGCCGACGCTCGAGGTGCTCGCCGCGGCGGACATCCTGCGTCGTGAGCTGCCGCAGCTCAAGGTGCGCGTCGTCAACGTCGTGGACCTCATGCGCCTGCAGGACGCGCGCGAGCACCCGCACGGGCTGTCGGACCAGGAGTTCGACACGATCTTCACGGCCGACCGGCCGATCGTGTTCGCCTACCACGGCTACCCGTGGCTCATCCACCGCCTCACGTACCGCCGCAACGGGCACGCGAACCTGCACGTGCGCGGGTACAAGGAGGAGGGCACGACGACCACGCCCTTCGACATGGTCATGCTCAACGACCTCGACCGGTTCCACCTCGTCATCGACGTCATCGACCACGTGCACTGGCTGCGCGCGTCCCAGGCGGGGCTGCGCCAGCGGATGGTCGACGAGCGCATCCGCGCGCGGCAGTACACGCGCGCGCACGGCGAGGACATCCCCGAGGTCCGCGACTGGGTGTGGCCCGACGTCGGCGAGACCGCCACCGAGGAGGGCGGCCCGCAGCCGTCGCGGGCGCCGGTCGCCGCCGACACGGGCGGGGACAACGAGTAGCAGGCTTGCCAGCGGTCGCGTCAGGGCCCACCCGCCCGGACGCGACCGGAGGACCACGTGCCCCTACCGGGGCCAGGAGAGTGAGCAGCACAGTGGCCAGGACGATCTACGTCATGTCGGCCGAGGGTGACACGGGCAAGTCCGTCGTCGCCCTGGGTCTCGTCGACCTGCTGACGCGCACGGTGCAGCGCGTCGGCGTCTTCCGCCCCGTCGCACGGTCGACCGAGGAGCGGGACTACGTCCTCGAGCTCCTGCTCGAGCACGACGGCGTCGACATCGCCTACGAGGACGCCGTCGGGGCGACGTACGACGAGGTGATCGACGACCCCGAGGCCGCGCTGTCGCGCATCGTGTCGCGGTTCCACGACGTGGGGCGCCGCTGCGACGCCGTCGTGGTGGTCGGCACCGACTACACCGACGTCGCGGGGCCCACCGAGCTCGCCTACAACGCGCGGATCGCGGCCAACCTCGGCGCGCCCGTCGTGCTCGTGGTCAACGGTGCGCAGCGCTCGCTCGAGGACGTGCACCACGCGGTCGACGTCGCGACGACGGAGATCGTGGCGAACCACGCCCAGGTCGTCTCGGTCATCGCCAACCGCTGCGACCCCGCGTCGCTCGACCAGGTGCGCGCGGCGCTCGCCGGCGAGGTCCCCGTGTGGGCGGTGCCGGACTCGCCCCTGCTGTACGCGCCCACGCTGCGTCAGCTCATGCACGCGGTCGGCGGCACGCTGACCGGCGGCGACGAGGAGCTGCTGGGCCGCGAGGTGCTCGACGTGCTCGTCGGCGCCATGTCGATCGAGCACCTGCTGGACCGGCTGCAGGACGGCGCCGTCGTCATCACCCCGGGCGACCGCGCCGACGTGCTGCTGGGCCTGCTCATGGCGCACCAGGCCGAGGGCTTCCCCTCGCTCGCGGGCCTCATCCTCAACGGCGGGCTCGCCCCCGCCCCCTCCATCGAGCGCCTCGTCGCGGGCCTCGGCTCGCGCCTGCCGCTCATCACGACGTCCCTGGGGACGTTCCGGTCCGCGAGCGCCGCGGCCACGACCCGCGGGCGGCTGACGCACGACGCGCAGCGCAAGGTCGACGTCGCGCTCGCGCTGTTCGAGCAGCACGTCGACGGGGCCGAGCTGCTGGCGATGCTGGCCGTCCCGCGCCCGGGCGTGGTCACGCCGCTGATGTTCGAGTACGCGCTGCTCGACCGGGCGCGCTCGGACCGCAAGCACGTGGTGCTGCCCGAGGGCAACGACGACCGCATCCTGCGGGCGGCGTCCACGCTGCTGCAGCGTCAGGTCGCGGACCTGACGCTCCTCGGCGACGAGACGGCGATCCGGGCGCGCGCGACCGAGCTCGGGCTCGACCTCGACGGTGCGCAGGTGCTCGACCCGAAGAACGGCGCGACGCTCGAGCGGTTCGCGGAGGTGTACACCGAGCTGCGCCGGCACAAGGGCATGACGGTCGAGCGCGCGCGCGAGATCGTCTCCTCGGTGTCGTACTTCGGCACGCTCATGGTCCAGCTCGGCATGGCCGACGGCATGGTGTCGGGCGCGCTGCACACGACCGCGCACACCATCAAGCCCGCCTTCGAGATCATCAAGACGACGCCCGGCGTGAACAGCGTGTCGAGCTGCTTCCTCATGTGCCTCGAGGACCGCGTGCTCGTCTACGCCGACTGCGCCGTCATCCCCGACCCCACCGCCGAGCAGCTCGCTGACATCGCGATCTCCTCGGCCGCGACGGCCGTGCAGTTCGGCATCGAGCCGCTCATCGCGATGCTCTCCTACTCGACCGGCGAGTCCGGCTCGGGCGCGGACGTCGAGAAGGTGCGGGAGGCGACGCGCCTGGTCCGCGAGCGGCGTCCCGACCTGTCCGTCGAGGGCCCCATCCAGTACGACGCAGCCGTGGACGCGTCGGTCGCGATGACCAAGATGCCGGACTCGGCCGTGGCGGGCCGGGCGACCGTGCTGGTCTTCCCCGACCTCAACACCGGCAACAACACGTACAAGGCCGTGCAGCGCTCGGCCGGCGCCGTCGCCATCGGCCCGGTCCTGCAGGGGCTGCGCAAGCCCGTCAACGACCTGTCGCGGGGTGCACTCGTGCAGGACATCGTCAACACCGTCGCGATCACCGCGATCCAGGCGCAGGCGCTCGACCAGGCCTCCGTCGCCGGGGAACCCGGCACCGTACCGACACCGGAGGCATGAGCACGATGAGCACGTCCACCCCGTCCGACCAGCCCCGCGCGAGCGTGCTGGTCATCAACTCCGGCTCGTCGTCGATCAAGTACCAGCTGGTCACCCCGGACGACGGCCGCGCCGTCGCCTCCGGCCTGGTCGAGCAGATCGGCGAGAGCACGGGCGCCGTCAAGCACGTCGCCCACGGCGTCACGACGCGTCGTGAGCTGCCGGTGCCGGACCACGCGGAGGGTCTGCGGATCGTCCTGGGGCTCTTCGAGGAGATCGGGCCGGACCTGGCGTCCGCCCACGTCGTGGCCGTCGGCCACCGCGTCGTGCAGGGCGGCGCCCGGTTCGACGGGCCGGCCCTCGTCGACGCGAAGGTCGAGCGGGACATCGACGAGCTGTCGCCGCTGGCGCCGCTGCACAACCCGGCGAACCTCACGGGCATCCGCGTCGCGCAGGCGCTGCTGCCCGACGTGCCGCACGTGGCGGTCTTCGACACCGCGTTCTTCCACCACCTGCCCGCCGCGGCGGCGACGTACGCGATCGACACCGAGGTGGCCACGAAGTACCGCGTGCGCCGCTACGGGGCGCACGGGACGTCGCACCAGTACGTGTCGGACAAGGTCGCGCGCGTGCTGGGCCGTCCGCTCGAGGAGCTCAACCAGATCGTGCTGCACCTCGGCAACGGCGCGTCGGCGTCGGCCGTGCGCGGCGGCGTCGCGGTCGAGACCTCGATGGGCATGACGCCGCTCGAGGGCCTGGTCATGGGCACGCGCTCGGGCGACCTCGACCCTGCCGTCCTGTTCCACCTGCACCGCAACGCGGGCATGAGCGTCGAGGAGCTCGACGACCTCCTCAACCGCCGCTCGGGCATCAAGGGCCTGTCGGGCGTCAACGACTTCCGGGCCCTGCACGAGCTGGTCGAGAAGGGCGACGCCGGTGCGCGGCTCGCGCTCGACGTCTACCTGCACCGCCTGCGCAAGTACATCGGCGCGTACTACGCGGTGCTCGGCGGCGTCGACGTCATCACGTTCACGGCGGGCGTCGGCGAGAACGACGACATCGTGCGCGCCGGGGCCCTGTGCGGGCTGGAGGGCATGGGCATCGTCATCGACCTCGAGCGCAACGCCGGCCGCAAGAGCGAGCCCACGGTCATCTCCGCGGACGGCTCGCGCGTGACCGTGATGGTCGTGCCGACCAACGAGGAGCTGGCCATCGCGCGGCAGTCGGTGGCGGTCGTCGGCGCCTGAGCGCACCCACGAGCGACCGGGGCCCGTCCTGCGGGTCCCGGTCGCCGTGCGTTCAGGGCAGGCGCAGCGCCCGCTCGACGCGCAGCAGACGCGTGAAGACGCGCGGCCACACCTCGGTCCCGAGCTCGTGGATCTGCCGGACGCCGACCGTGCGGCCCGCGTGCACACCGCGCTGGGCCACGACGGACTGGGTCCACGTCGTCTCCCACAGGCCCTCGCGCCCGTGACGCCGCCCGTGGCCCGACGCGCCGACACCGCCGAGCGGCGCCCCGACGCTCCCCCACAGCAGGTGGTGGCTGTCGTTGACGACCACGGCACCGGCGCGCACGCGCGTCGCGAGCGCCGCACCGCGGGCCGCCGAGCGCGTCCACACGGCGGCGACGAGCCCGAGCTCGGAGTCGTTCATGGCGGCGACCGCCTCGTCGTCCGACGCCACGGGGTACACGGCCACGACCGGGCCGAACGTCTCCTCGCGGTACGCGCGGGCGGCCTCCGGCACGTCGGCCAGCACGGTCGGCTCGTAGAAGTACGGGCCCAGGTCGGGCCGCTGCTCGCCGCCGACCAGGACGGTGGCGCCGTGGCCGACCGCGTCCTCGACGTGCTCGACGACGCGCGCGAGCTGCGCGGTGCCGACGAGCGAGCCCATGTCGGCGCGGTAGTCGAGGCCCGACCCGAGGCGCAGCGCGGCCGTGCGGCGCACCAGGGCCGCGACGAACGCGTCCCGGACGTCCTCGTGGACGTAGAGGCGCTCGATGCTCGCGCACAGCTGACCGGCCGACCCGAAGCACGCGCGCACCGCACCCTCGGCGGCCGCCTCGACGTCGACGTCGGCCGCGACGTACATCGCGTTCTTGCCGCCGAGCTCGAGCGTGACGGGCACGCCCAGCTCCCCCGCCCGCGCGGCGAACACGCGTCCGGAGCGCGTCGAGCCGGTGAAGCCCGCCTGGTCGACGTGCTCGAGCAGCGCCATCCCGACCTCGGGGCCACCGACCACGACCTGCACGAGGTCGGCCGGCAGGCCCGCGTCCTCGAGCAGCTCGGCGCACCACAGCAGCGTGAGCGCGGTCTGCGGGTCGGCGCGCAGCAGGACCGCGTTGCCCGCCACGAGCGCGGTCAGGGCGTCCCCCAGCCCGAGCGACAGCGGGTAGTTCCAGGGCGTGACGATCGCGACGACGCCGAGCGGGTGACGCAGCACGCGCGCCGAGGAGAAGGGACCCGTCAGGCCGCGCACCCGGCGGGACGCGAGCAGCCGGCGGGCGCGCAGCGCGTAGTAGCGCGCCGTGTTGGCGACCTCGCCGAGCTCCTCCCACGCGTGCGTGCGGGCCTTGCCCGTCTCGACCTGGAGCAGGTCGAGCACGTCCGACTGCCGCTCGAGCAGCAGGTCGTGCACGCGCAGCAGCAGCGCGGCGCGCTCGGTCACGGACCGCGCCGCCCACAGCCGCTGGGCGGCCCGGGCCCGGCGGGCCGCGTCGGGCAGGTCGTCGACGCCCGTGAGCGGGACGGCGGCGATCGGCGCCCCGGTGAACGGGGCGATGGACGTCGACGTCGCGTGGCCGGGGCCGGCGACCACCCGGGCCAGGAGCGGTCGGACGTCGTCCGGCTCGAGCACGTACGTCGCGAGCGGGTCGGTCTCCGGGTCCTGCAGGTCGGCATGCTCGTGCGCCATCGCGTCAGCGTACGCCGGGCACCCCGGAGGCACCGCGGACGCGCCGCGGGCCCCGCGACCGGCACGACGGACATGTCGCTGACGTCACTCCCGCCCGCGAAGGGTCATGCCGTAAGGTAAGCCTCACCTACTGAGCCCGCCTCCCGCGGGCCCGTCGGGGCCGTCCCGCGCCCACGACGACAGCGACCCCCTGCGAAGGACATCATGCGCACTGCGCCCTCCCGCCGCGCCTGGCGACCGCTGGTCGCCGCGACCGCCGTGTCGCTCCTGCTCGCCGCCTGCGCCACCGGCGGCACGGACGAGCCCGCCGACGACGCCACCTCCTCCGCCGCCGCCTCGGGTGCGTTCCCCGTCACGCTGACCAGCGCGTTCGGCGAGACCACGATCGAGTCGGAGCCGACCGCGGTCGCCACCGTCAACTGGGGCAACCACGACGTGCCGATCGCCCTGGGCATCGTGCCGGTCGGGTTCGCGAAGGCGACGTACGGCGACAACGACACCGACGGCGTCCACCCCTGGACGTACGAGGCCCTCGAGGAGCTCGGGGCCACCGGCGACGCGCTGCCGGAGCTGTTCGACGAGACGGACGGCATCCCGTTCGAGGCGGTCAACAACACCGCCCCCGACGTCGTGCTCGCGGCCTACTCCGGGCTGACCGAGGAGGACTTCACGACCCTCTCGCAGATCGCCCCCACCGTCTCGTGGCCCGAGTTCGCCTGGGGGACGAACTGGAAGGACATGGCGCTCATCAACGGCGAGGCCATCGGACGCAAGGCCGAGGCGCAGGCGCTCGTCGACGACGTCCTGGCCCAGATCGACGACGCGCTCGCCGAGCGGCCCGACGTCGAGGGCAAGACCGTCGCCTACACGTGGATCGACCCGGCCGACCCGAGCACGATCGGCGTCTACACGCCGCTCGACGCGCGCGTCCAGCTCCTCGACGACCTCGGCATGACGACCGCGCCGTCGGTCGTCGAGCTCGCCGGCGACACCGAGGAGTTCTTCGTCAACCTCGCCGCCGAGCAGGCCGACACGCTCGCCGACGTCGACGTGCTCGTCACCTACGGCGACGACACGACGCTCGCGACGCTCCAGGCGGACCCGCTGCTCAACAAGATCCCCGCCGTGGCCCGCGGGTCGGTCGTCGTCGTCCCCGACGGCGACCCGATCTCCTCGGCCACGTCGGGCCCGACCGTCCTGTCGGTGCCGTGGGCGCTCGACGCGTACCTCGACCTGTTCCAGGCCGCGGCCGCGCAGGTCGGATGACCCTCACCGCCACACCCGGAACGCCGGCTGCCACCCTCGGGGGGCGGCCGGCGTCCCTGCGCCGTCGACGCACGGTCGGGCTCGCCGCGTGCGTCGTGGCGGTGCTGCTCGCGGTCGTCGCGTCGCTCGCGTTCGGCGCCCGCGTCGTCGGTCCGTCCGACGTCGTCGCCGGCGTCCTGCACCCGGACACGTCCGACATCGCGCAGGCGGCAGTGCGCTCGCGCGTCGCGCGCACGTTGCTCGGCCTGCTCGTCGGCGCCGCTCTCGGCGTCGGCGGTGCGGTCCTGCAGGGCCTGACGCGCAACCCGCTCGCGGACCCCGCGCTGCTGGGCATCAGCTCCGGGGCGTCCCTCGCCGTCGTCCTCGGGATCATGCTGCTCGGGCTGTCGACGCTCACGCAGTACGTGTGGATGGCGTTCGCGGGCGCCGCGCTCGCGTCGGTCCTGGTGTACGCGATCGGCTCGCTGGGCCGCGAGGGCGCCACCCCGCTCAAGCTCGCGCTCGCGGGGGCCGCGACGACGGCGGCGCTCGGCTCGGGCGTGTCCATGGTGCTGCTCTCGCGCACCGACGTGCTCGACACGTTCCGCTTCTGGCAGGTCGGGTCCCTGGGCCGTGCGTCGTTCGCGGAGCTCGGCCAGGTGCTGCCGTTCCTCGCCGTGGGCGCCGTCCTCGCGGTCGGCTGCGCGCGCGGCATGGACGCCATCGCGCTCGGTGACGACGTGGCCGTCGGGCTCGGTCAGCGCGTCGGCGTGATCCGTGCCGTCGGCGGGACCGCGGCCGTGCTGCTGTGCGGGACCGCGGTCGCCGTCGCGGGCCCCATCGGCTTCGTCGGGCTCGTGATCCCCCACCTCGCGCGCACCTTCACGGGACCCAGCCACCGCTGGCTGCTGCCCACCTCGGCCGCGCTCGGCGCGGCCCTGCTGCTCGCCGCCGACGTCATCGGCCGCGTGGTGGCACGCCCCCAGGAGATCGAGGTCGGCATCGTCACCGCGCTGCTGGGGGCCCCCGTGTTCATCGCCATCATCCGGCGCCACAAGGTGGCGGCGCTGTGACCGCCGCGCTCGCCCCGGCCCCGGCCGCCGGCGCCGTCGTGGCCCGTGGCCGGCGCGCCCGCACCCGACGCCGCCGCACGGTGCTGGTCGTGCTCGTGCTGGCGGTCCTCGCCGTGGCCGTCCTCGCGCTGTGCGTCGGCGAGCGGTCCTCCTCCCCGGCGGAGGTGCTGCGCGTGCTGCTCGGCGAGCAGGTGCCCGGTGCGTCGTTCAACGTGGGCGTGCTGCGCGCCCCGCGGGTCCTGACGGGCATCCTCGTGGGCGTCGCCTTCGGCATGGGCGGCGTCGTGTTCCAGACGATGCTGCGCAACCCGCTGGCCAGCCCCGACATCATCGGCGTGAGCGCCGGCTCCTCCGCGGCGGCCGTGGTCGCGATCACGCTGTTCGGACTGTCCGGTGCCGCCCTGTCCGTCGTGGCCGTCGTGGCCGGGCTGGCCGTCGCCGCCGCGATCTACGCGCTGTCGTGGCGCAGCGGCGTGCAGGGTGCCCGGCTCGTGCTCATCGGCATCGCCGTGGGCGCCATGCTCGACTCCGTCATCGGGTACGCCCTGACCCGTGCGGGGGTCTACGACGCGAACGAGGCGCTGCGCTGGCTCACGGGCTCCCTCAACTCGGCGTTCTGGCCCGGTGTGGGCCCGCTCGCGGCGGCCCTCGCGGTGCTGCTCCCCGTCCTGCTCGTGCTGGCCCGCCGCCTGCCCGCGCTGCAGCTCGGCGACGACGCTGCCGCCGGTCTCGGGGTATCCCCGGACCGGTCGCGGCTCGGGCTGCTGCTCGTGGCCGTCGCGGTCATCGCCGTCGCGACGGCGGCGACCGGGCCCATCGCGTTCGTCGCCTTCCTGTCCGGGCCCATCGCGCACCGCCTGATGCGCGGCACCGGGGCGCTGCTGGTCCCCGCGGCGCTCGTCGGTGCGCTGCTCGTCCTGTCCGCCGACCTCGTCGGGCAGCACCTGCTCGTGCACCGGTTCCCCGTGGGCGTCGTCACCGGCGTCCTGGGCGCGCCCTACCTGCTCTGGCTGCTGGCCAGGACCAACCGATCCGGAGGCTCCCTGTGACGGACCCCGTCCACACGCTCGCGGTCGAGGGCATCACCGTCGGGTACGACGACCGGGTCGTCGTGCACGACATGACGCTCGAGATCACGCCCGGTGCGGTCACGGCCATCGTCGGCGCCAACGGCTGCGGCAAGTCCACGCTGCTGCGCGCGATGGCACGCCTGCTGCCCGCGCGCACGGGTCGCGTCCTGCTGGACGGCACGCCGATCGACTCGATGCGGTCGCGGGACGTCGCGACGGTCCTGGGGCTGCTGCCGCAGGCGCCCGTGTGCCCCGAGGGCATCGCGGTCGCGGACCTGGTGGGCCGGGGCCGGTACCCGCACCAGGGCTGGTTCCGCCGGTGGACGGCGCAGGACGACGCGGTCGTCGAGCAGGCGCTCGTCGCGACCGAC
The DNA here is from genome assembly GCF_014836445.1 of Cellulomonas avistercoris. Taxonomy (GTDB): domain Bacteria; phylum Actinomycetota; class Actinomycetes; order Actinomycetales; family Cellulomonadaceae; genus Cellulomonas; species Cellulomonas avistercoris. Next base: position 135,293 of record NZ_JACSQV010000006.1, on the reverse strand, counting down.
ATCCTCGACCTCGCCGACCGGCCCGTCGACGAGCTCTCCGGCGGGCAGCGGCAGCGCGTGTGGATCGCCATGGCGCTCGCGCAGCAGACGGACGTCCTGCTGCTCGACGAGCCGACGACGTTCCTCGACGTCGCGCACCAGGTCGACGTGCTCGACCTGCTGGTCGACCTCAACCGTGACCGCGGCACGACGATCGTCATGGTCCTGCACGACCTCAACCTCGCCGCGCGGTACGCCGACCGGCTCGTCGCGCTCACGGACGGCCGCCTCTACGCGCAGGGGGACCCGTCGGACGTCGTGACCGAGCAGATGGTGCGGGACGTGTTCGGCATGGCCGCGCGCGTCGTCCCCGACCCGGTCAGCGGGACGCCGCTGGTGCTGCCGCTGGGCCGGCACCGCACGGGCCGCGGCACGCAGCCGGCCGACGAGGGTGCCGCCACACCTCCCACCGAGCGCCCGGCGGCACAGCCCGTACCGTGAGGTGATGACGTCCGACGACGACGACGCGGCGGCCCCGGCACCCGGCTGGGTGCCGGACGTGCTCGGCCCCGGCTACGAGCAGCGGACGCTGCCGCTGCCCGCGGACGACGCCGGACCGGCCGTCGCGACGCTCGTGCGTCGGCTCCCCGTCGCGGAGGACCCCGACCTGGGCCTCGACGTGCTGTACGTGCACGGGTGGTCGGACTACTTCTTCCAGACCGAGCTCGCCGACTTCTGGGGCTCGCAGGGTGCCCGGTTCTTCGCGCTCGACCTGCGCCGGTACGGCCGGAGCCTGCGCCCCGGGCAGATCCCCGGGTTCGTCACGGACCTCACGACGTACGACGCCGACGTGGCCGCGGCCCGCGCCGCCATGGCCGAGGACGTGCCGCCCGACCGGCCCCGGCGACTCGTCCTGATGGGCCACTCCACCGGCGGCCTGACACTCAGTCTGTGGGCCGCGCGGCACCCGGGCGAGGCCACCGCCCTGGTCCTCAACAGCCCGTGGCTCGAGCTCCAGACCCGCGAGGTGGGGCGTGCCGTGCTGGAGCCGATGGTGCAGGCCGACGCGCGGCTCAACCCGGCCCACCGGCTGCCGGTCGTCGACCGCGGCTTCTACACGCGCGTCGTGTCCGACGCGTACGGCGGCGAGTGGCACTACGACCTGACGTGGCGGCCCGAGCACGGCTTCCGGGTGACGTCCGGCTGGCTCGCGGCGGTCCTCACCGGCCAGGCCCGGCTCGCTCGCGGCCTGGACGTGCGCGTGCCCGCGCTCGTCCTGCTGTCCACGCGCAGCGCCCTCCTGCCCCGCTGGGACCCGTCCATGAGCCGCGCCGACGTCGCGCTCGACGTCGAGGGCGTTGCCCGGCGCGCGGCCGACGTGGGCCGGCACGTGACCATCGTGCGGATCGAGGACGCGCTGCACGACGTCGTGCTGTCGCCCGCGCCCGTGCGTCGGACGGCCTACGAGGCGATGGCGCAGTGGCTCGCCGGCACGGTCACGCTGGGGCACGCGGCCGTCGCCACCGCCCGTGCGCCGCACCCGCACGGCAGCGCCCCGGCGCGTCCCCGCCTGCCCGACGTGCCGGAGCGGCACGGCCGGCGCTGAGGCCGGCCGCGCCCGCGGGTCCGTGCGGCGGGTGCGTCAGTGCGGACCGGTGCGTCAGTGCGGCTGGTACGGCGAGACGACGACCTCGATGCGCTGGAACTCCTTGAGGTCGGAGTAGCCGGTCGTGGCCATCGCACGGCGCAGCGCGCCGATGAGGTTGAGCGTGCCGTCGGCCGTGTGACCAGGGCCGAACAGGATCTGCTCGAGCGTCCCCACCGTGCCCACCTCGACGCGCTCACCGCGCGGCAGCTGCGGGTGGTGCGCCTCGGGGCCCCAGTGGAACCCGCGCCCGGGGGCGTCGGTCGCACGCGCGAGCGCGGCACCGAGCATCACCGCGTCGGCGCCGCACGCGACAGCCTTGACCAGGTCGCCCGAGCGCCCGACGCCGCCGTCGGCGATGACGTGCACGTACCGGCCGCCGGACTCGTCGAGGTAGTCGCGCCGCGCCGCGGCCACGTCCGCGACGGCCGTGGCCATGGGGGCGTGGATGCCCAGCGACACGCGCGTGGTGTGCGCCGCTCCCCCGCCGAACCCGACGAGCACACCGGCCGCACCCGTGCGCATGAGGTGCAGCGCCGCGGTGTACGTCGACGCACCGCCCACGATCACCGGGACGTCGAGCTCGTAGATGAAGCGCTTGAGGTTCAGCGGCTCGGCCCGGCCCGAGACGTGCTCGGCCGACACCGTGGTCCCGCGGATGAGGAAGAGGTCGACGCCCGCGTCGACGACCGTGCGCCAGTGCTCCTGCGTGCGCTGCGGGCTCAGCGCGCCCGCGACCACGACGCCCGCGTCACGGACCTCCTGCAGCCGGGCGCGGATGAGCTCGGGCCGGATCGGCGCCGCGTAGATCTCCTGCATGCGGGCGGTCGCGCGCGACGCGTCCAGCGCGGCGATCTCCTCGAGCAGGCCGGTCGGGTCGTCGTAGCGCGTCCACAGGCCCTCGAGGTCGAGCACGCCGACACCGCCGGCGCGTCCCAGCGCGACCGCGGACGCCGGGCTCACGACGGAGTCCATGGGGGCCGCGAGGACGGGCAGGTCGAAGTGGTAGGCGTCGATCTGCCAGCCGACCGACACCTCCTCCGGGTCGCGCGTGCGCCGCGAGGGCACCACCGCGATGTCGTCGAAGGAGTACGCCCGGCGTCCTCGCTTGCCCCTACCGATCTCGATGTCGCTGGTCACCCGACGAGCCTACCGGCGCGCGCCGGGGGGCCCGGCGCGCGGCCGGGTCAGCGGCCGGTGTAGTTGGGCGCCTCGACCGTCATCTGGATGTCGTGCGGGTGCGACTCCTTGAGCCCCGCCGGCGTGATCCGGATGAACTGGCCCCGCTGCTGGAGCTCGGGGATCGTGTGCGCGCCGACGTAGAACATCGACTGGTGCAGCCCGCCGACGAGCTGGTGCGCGACGGCCGACAGCGGACCCCGGTACGGCACCTGGCCCTCGATGCCCTCGGGCACGATCTTCTCGTCCGTCGTCACGTCGGCCTGGAAGTAGCGGTCCTTGGAGTAGGACACGCGCCCGCGCGAGGCCATCGCGCCGAGCGACCCCATGCCGCGATAGTGCTTGAACTGCTTGCCGTTGACGAACACGAGGTCGCCGGGCGACTCGTCGCAGCCCGCGAGCAGCGAGCCGAGCATGACGGTGTCGGCACCCGCGACGAGCGCCTTGGCGATGTCGCCGGAGTACTGCAGACCGCCGTCGCCGATGACCGGCACACCCGCCGGGCGGCACACCTGCGACGCGTCGTGGATCGCGGTCACCTGCGGCACGCCGACACCGGCCACGACCCGCGTCGTGCAGATCGAGCCCGGTCCGACGCCGACCTTCACGGCGTCGACGCCCGACTCGACCAGCGCCTGGGCGCCGGCGCGCGTCGCCACGTTGCCGCCGATCACCTGGACGTGGCGCGTGGCCGGGTCGGACTTCAGGCGGCGCACCATGTCGAGCATGAGCCGCGCGTGGCCGTTGGCGGTGTCGACGACGAGCACGTCGACGCCGGCGTCGACCAGCGCCGTCGCGCGCTCCCACGCGTCACCGAAGAACCCGATCGCCGCGCCGACGACGAGGCGCCCGTCGGCGTCCTTGGTGGAGTGGGGGTACTGCTCGGTCTTGACGAAGTCCTTGACCGTGATGAGGCCCGCGAGCCGGCCGTGGTCGTCGACGAGCGGCAGCTTCTCGACCTTGTGCTTGGCGAGCAGCGCCGCGGCGTCGGCGCGCGCGATGCCGACCGGCGCGGTGACCAGGGGCATCGACGTCATCTCGTCGCGCACGCGGCGCGTCGCGAACTCGGCGGCGGGCACGAAGCGCAGGTCGCGGTTGGTGATGATGCCCAGGAGGCGGCCGTCGTCGTCGACGACGGGCAGGCCCGAGACCCGGTAGGTCCCGCACAGCGCGTCGAGCTCGGCGAGCGTCGCGTCGGGTCCGACCGTCACCGGGTCGGAGACCATGCCGGACTCGGAGCGCTTGACCACGTCGACCTGGTGGGCCTGGTCGGCGATCGACAGGTTGCGGTGCAGGATGCCGACGCCGCCCTGGCGCGCCATGGCGACCGCCATGCGCGACTCCGTGACCGTGTCCATGGCCGCCGAGACCAGCGGCACGCGCACCGTGATCTCACGCGTCAGGCGTGAGGTCGTGTCCACCTCGGAGGGGATGACGTCCGTCTCGCCGGGCAGCAGCAGGACGTCGTCGTAGGTGAGTCCGACCCGGGCGAACGGGTCCGCGGGAGACGTGGAGAAGTCGGGCGCCGTCATCAGATCAGGATACGGCGCGCACGACGGCGTCGGAACGCCCGCTCAGTCGATGATCCCCCGGCGCAGGCCGATGGCGACGGCCTGGGCACGGTCGGACGCACCGAGCTTGCGGAAGAGCCGCCGCGCGTGCGTCTTGACCGTGTCCTCGGAGAGGAACAGCTCCTGGCCGATCTGGGCGTTCGACCGGCCGTGGCTCATGCCGACGAGCACCTCGATCTCCCGCTTGGTGAGCACGGGGTTCGCGTCGCCCTGGCGCGCGCCGACGCCCGCCTCGGTGCGGGTCGTGTGGCTCTCCTGCAGCGGCGAGGCCGGGTGCGGGACCGCCGGTCCCCCAGGAGGCGGGGACGAGACCGGGCTCGCCTGCACGTGCGCGGCGACGGCCGCCAGCTCGGCGCGCCCGACGGCGGGCGCGAGGAAGCCGCGGGCACCGAGGGCGAGGGCGCGGTCGAGCGCCTCGCCGTCCTCAGGACCGGCGAGCAGCACGACGGCCGCCGAGGGCGCCACGGCACGCAGCCGTCGGATCGCCTCGGCCGGACCCGCACCGGGCAGGTGCGCGTCGAGCAGGACGACGGTGGGGGCGATCCGGCGGGCGAGCGCCAGCAGCTCGTCGGCCGTCGCAGCAGCGCGGACGGGGGCCAACGAGGGCACACCGATCGAAGTCACGACGAGCCGTTCACGAACGGTCGCCGAGCCGTGGCAAACCACGACTCCAGCCATGGGGTTCCTCCTCGCGCCGATCCCGACACCACATGCGTGCACGGGTCTATGCCTGCATCGGCGTTACCGGTGCGTCACGTTAGCCCCCGGGGTGGACCGTCGAGAATCGAACGCGCCGTTTCCTCACACTTGCGGGCTGACACGTGAAATGACGTCACGCGAACGGGTCATCGCCTCGTCGTGCGATGACAACCGGTCACAGCGACGCAGACTGCGTGACGGCCGCGAGGGCCTCGTGGAGCAGTCCCGGCAGGGTGCGCGCGCGGTGCACGGAGCGGTCGAGAGGCACGCGCTCCTCGGCCGCCGCGGCCACCATGACGAACTGCGGCAGGTCCGCGCGCTCCTGCGCGAGACGTGCGACGACCGACAGGTCCGGCGCCGCGGACTCCGACAGCGTCACGACGGCCCGCGCCCGCGTCATGAGCGCGAGCTCGCCGGCGTGCCGCGTCGAGACGGGCCCGGCGACGAGCCGCGCGTCGACACCGCCGTCGACGAGCGCCGCCGCGAGCACGTGCGCCAGGACGGGGCGCGGCTCGCCGGGCACGGGCAGGAGCAGGACCACGGGCGCGCCGGCCGGCGGTGGTGCCGCGGTGCGGGCACGCAGCGCGCCGAGCACGGCGCCCAGCAGGGTCTCCCGGGCGTCGACCCCCGGGCGCTCCACGACGGTGCGGCGCGCGAGCGCCGCGAGCGCGGGCTGCACGCGGTCGGTCCACCACCGGGTGACGTCGACACCCGTCGAGTCCAGCAGCGCCGCGCAGCGGTCCGCGCGTCCGGTGAGCGCGGCGTCCACGAGGGCCGCGACGGCGCTCGCGCCACCGGCGGGCACACCGGCGACGGGCGGGTGGACGACGGGGCGGGGGGTCGGGCCGGACCCCTCGGCCGACGGCCCGGCGTCCGGCCGGACCGGCAGGCGGCCGGTGAGGTCGTCGCTGCCGGCCGTGGGGACGGCCGGGACGTCGGGCACCTCCGACGCCAGCGCGAGCCGTGCCGCCTCGGCGGGCGCGACACCGTCGATCGTCAGGCGTCGCATCACCAGGAGCCGCTCGAGGTCCTGGTTCGTGTAGCGACGGTGGGCGCCGGCGAGGTGCTCGGAGGGCCCGAGCCCGTAGCGGCGGTCCCACGTCCGCAGCGTCGCCGGCGCGACGCCGAGCCGCCGGGCGACGGCGGCGACGGTGAGCGCCGGGCCGCTCGGCACCTGCGCCGGGTCCGCGTCGCGAGCCGCCGGGACGTCCGGGCGACCGGCGGGCTCGGGCGTGCCCTTCGGGTCGACCGGTCCGGCCGGGGTCTCGTCTGCTGCGGGGACCATGAAGCGATTGTGCCAGCCGTGTGACGCGATCCCACGCCCCCGCGCCACGCACCGACCACACCCACGGACACGCGTCCTGCACCGGCGTCCAGATCGCGCCAGGCACCGATTCACACGATCGCGTCACAAAAGAGGGTCTTGAACAACTTCTGAAGCGGTTGTAGCGTGGCGTCACGTCGACACGGGGAACCGCGGCGACCACCGACTTTCGTCCGGCCAGCGCCGCAGGACGACCACGCAGGAGCCAAGGAGGAACACATGGCCGAGATCTCGCGTCTCCCCGGACCGGTGATGGACCTGTGGGAGTGGCAGTTCGACGGTGCCTGCCGCGACGCGGACCAGGATCTCTTCTTCCACCCCGAGGGCGAGCGCGGCTCGGCCCGCCGCCGCCGTGCGGAGGCGGCGAAGGCCATCTGCGCCACGTGCCCCGTGCTCAAGGAGTGCCGCGAGCAGTCCCTCGCCGTCCGCGAGCCCTACGGCGTGTGGGGCGGCCTGTCCGAGGAGGAGCGCGCCGCGGTCCTCGCCGAGCGCGCCGGACGCCGCGTCACCGCCTGATCCCGAGCGGGACTCCCGACCACGACGAAGGCCCCCTCCCGAGGGAGGGGGCCTTCGTCGTGCCGGGGACTGGTCCCCGGCCGGGACAGCTGTCGTCAGGCGACGACCGCGAGGATGTCGCGCGCGGAGAGGATGAGGTACTCCTCGCCGCTGTACTTGACCTCGGTGCCGCCGTACTTCGAGTAGATGACCTTGTCACCCACGGCCACGTCCAGCGGCACGCGGTTGCCCTTGTCGTCGATACGACCGGGGCCGACCGCCAGGACCTCGCCCTCCTGGGGCTTCTCCTTGGCGCTGTCCGGGATGACGAGACCCGACGCGGTCGTCGTCTCGGCCTCGAGGGCCTTGACGACGATGCGGTCCTCGAGGGGCTTGATGGAGACCGACACAGCGGACCTCCCCTTCGCATGTGAGTAGTTCAGGAGTCTGCGCCGCACCGTCGCGCCGTCGTCGCGGGAGCCGGGCCACGGGAGCGGTTGGCACCCTCACGGGGAGAGTGCCAGTTCCTCACTCTAGGAACGCGTTAGCACTCGGTCAACCCGAGTGCCAGAACTGGTGGTGACGTGCCGCCGCCGCACGCGTGTCGGCGGCGTGTGGTGAGCGGGCGGGTCGCGACGTGGGAAGGTGGTGGCGTGGACGACGCCGGGCTGGTCAAGCTGCTCAGTCCCGACGGCTGGGCGCTGCTGCAGGCGCTGCCGCCGTACGACGAGCGCCTCGCGCTGCCGCTGGCCGAGCGGCTGCAGAAGGACGGGCTCGACCCCGCGCTGGTCGCGGCCGCGCTCACGCAGTCGCGGCTGCGCGCCAAGGCACGCGCCAAGCTCGGTGAGTTCGCCGACGGCATGCTCTTCACCGTCGCGGGCCTCGAGCAGGCCACGCGCCTCGAGGTCGCCGCGCACCACGCGGGCCGGTACCGCGAGGCCGGCTGCCGGTACGTGGCCGACCTGACGTGCGGCCTCGGCGCCGACGCACTGGCCATGGCCGGCATCGGCATCCGGGTGCTGGCCACCGACGTCGACGAGACGACCGCCGCCCTGGCCACCGTCAACCTGCGCGCGTTCCCCGAGGTCGAGGTCCGCATGGGCGACGGGCTCGCGCTCGACCTGGCGGCCGAGGGCGTCGACGGCGTCTACGCCGACCCCGCACGCCGCACGGGCACCGGCCGGCGGGTGTTCGACCCGCGGGCCTACTCGCCGCCGCTCGACGAGGTCCTCGCCGTGCGCGGCACGGTCCCGGCGCTCGGGCTCAAGCTGGGCCCCGGCATCGCGCACCGCGACCTGCCGCACGACGCCGAGGCGCAGTGGGTGTCGTCCGGCGGCGAGGTCGTGGAGCTCGGGCTGTGGTTCGGCCCGCTGGCTCCCGACGGCCCGGGACGCTCCGCGCTCGTCCTGCGCGACGGCAGCGCGCACGTCCTGCGTGCCGACCCCGACGGGGACGACGACGCACCGCCCGTCGGCCCGGTCGGCGGCTACCTGTACGAGCCCGACGGCGCCGTGATCCGCGCCGGCCTGGTCGGCACGGTCGCGCACCGCGTGCGCGGCCGGCTCGTGGACCCCACGATCGCCTACGTGACGTCCGACGCCCTCGCCGACCGCGCCGCCTGGCAGCCGCTGGCCACCGCCTACCGCGTGCTCGACGACCTGCCGTTCGGGCTCAAGCGCCTGCGCACCTACCTGCGGGAGCGGGACGTCGGCCGGCTGACGATCAAGAAGCGAGGCACCGCCGTGACCCCGGAGACGCTGCGCCGCCAGCTCGACCTGCGCGGCGGCACCGAGAGCACGGTCGTGCTCACACGCGTCGCCGGGCAGCAGCGCGTGCTCGTCGTGGAGCCGGTCTGATGGCCGCGCCCGTGACCCTGCCGTTCGCGTTCTCGGAGCGGTCGACGGTCGGCATCGAGTGGGAGGTGGCGCTGGTCGACGCCGACTCGGGCGACCTGCGCCAGGCGGCGCAGGCCATCTTCGCCGCCGTGCAGCCGCCCGACGGGAGCGAGCACCCGCACATCACGTCCGAGCTGCTGCTCAACACCGTCGAGGTGTCGTCGGGCAAGTGCCGCACGGTCGGCGAGGCCGGCGCCGACCTGCAGCGCGCCCTCGACGAGGTCGCCGCCGCGGCGCGCCCCCTGCGCATCGAGCTCATGGGCGCCGGGACCCACCCGTTCGCCAACTGGGCCCACCAGCGCGTCACGGACAAGCAGCGGTACGCCACGCTCATCGACCGCACCCAGTGGTGGGGCCGCCAGATGCTCATCTACGGCGTGCACGTGCACGTGGGCGTCGAGGACCGCGACAAGGTCCTGCCGCTGAGCCGCGCGATGCTCACGGTGTTCCCGCACATCCAGTCGCTGTCGGCCTCGTCGCCGTTCTGGGGCGGCAAGGACACCGGGTACGCGTCGAACCGTGCGCTGCTCTTCCAGCAGCTGCCGACGGCCGGCCTGCCGCCGCAGTTCGAGCGGTGGGAGCAGCTGGAGCAGTACGTCGGCGACATGGTGCACACCGGAGTGATCGACCAGGTCAACGAGGTCCGGTGGGACATCCGGCCGTCGCCGCGCTTCGGCACGCTCGAGATGCGCATCGCCGACGGCGCCGCGAGCCTGCTCGAGGTCACGGCCATCAGCGCCTTCACCCACTGCCTGGTGGAGCACTTCTCGTCCATGATCGACGCGGGCGAGCCCCTGCCCACCATGCCGCCGTGGTTCGTGCAGGAGAACAAGTGGCGCTCCGCGCGCTACGGCATGGACGCGATCGTCATCACCGACGCCGCGGGCGCCGAGGAGCTCGTGACCGACTCGGTGAGCCGGTGGCTGGTCGAGCTCGCGCCGGTGGCCGAGCGGCTGGGCTGCGCGGCCGAGCTCGAGCAGGTGCGCACCATCCTGCGGCGCGGTGCGTCGTACCAGCGGCAGCGTGCGGTGGCACGCCGCAACGCCGGGGAGCTCGAGCCCGTCGTGCGCTCGCTGGTCGCCGAGCTCGCGGCCGGCCGCCCGCTCTAGCGGCTCAGCCGGGCGGCGGCGCGGCCACGGCGGTCGGTGCCGGGTCGGGCTCCGTGAACGGCGCCCACTGCCAGGTCCGCAGCACGTCGTCGAGGGCGGCGAGCGTGTCCCGCTCGTCGGGCGTGCGGGTCAGCGACCACGTCCAGCTGCGGTCCGCACGGTCGAGGCGCGCCTGCGTGCGCAGGACGCCGTCCACGCGGAACGTGCGCACCAGGACGTCACCGGCACCGGTCCGACGCTCGGACACGGGCCCGGCGGGCGTCACGGACGGCCCCCACGCCGTGCGACCCGGCTGCTCGAGGTCGCCCAGCGCCGTCCCGACCACCCCGTCCCAGGGCGTCGACGAGACGACGAGGTGGGCGGTCGGCGAGAGCCGCAGGTAGGCCCACGTGGTCGAGCCGTCCGGGCAGGGGACGTCGACGGCCGCCGGCGCCGAGGGCACCCGGAACCGGGCGAGGGGGCCCCGCTCGTCGGCCAGGACGAGGCCGACGTCCCGCACGGCGGCGTCCGTCGGCACGGCGGCGTCCGTCGGCACGGCGGCGTCCGTCGGCACGGCGGCGGGTGGCACCTCGCCGTCGTCGTCCGCCGGGAGCCACTGCCACGTCGCGAGCACCGCGTCGCCCAGGCCCTTGAGGCTCGTGTCCTCGTTGCTGCGCACCACCCCGATGACGAACGCCCAGCCGTCGCGGTCCAGGTGGGTGTCCGTCACGAAGGAGCGCCCGACGCCGTACGTGTGGCGCCAGACCGGCCCGATCGGCGTGGGCACCTCGACGACGTCGCCGGGGAAGGTCGTGCCGTCCCGCGCCGTCGCGCGCTGCACGTGCGGGCGGTCGGGGGCGCCCGCCAGCACGACGCCGGCGTCCACCTCCCCCACGCGTCCGAGCACGACGACCAGGAGCGCGCGCCCGCCGCGGAGCAGGACGCTGACGACCTGGCGGCTGCCGGGCTGGTGCTCGGGCACGGGACGGTTGTGCCAGGGTGCCGCGATGCGGAAGCCCGGGCAGCCGTCGGGGCCGGGCGCCACGACGACCGGGACCCGCAGCGCGACGGGGTCGTGACCGCGCGGCAGCCGTTCGTCGACGACGGCGGGGCGGCCCCGCACCGGGATCGCCTCGCGCAGGGTCGCGCGCGCCCGCTCGCGCTCCTCGGCGGACAGGGCGGGGTCGAGCATCGCGAGCATCCGGCGCCGCAGCCGCCAGCGGAACAGCGGGCCGACCGGCACGGCCGCCACGACGACCCCGAGGGTGACGAGCACGAGCAGCACGAAGAGCACCGGGCGCAGCCAGGCGCCCGGGACCCAGCTGTCCGTCACCCGGGCGACGTGGTCGACGACGACGGCGAGCGGCGTCGCGGAGGTGCTCACCGCAGAGATGTCGGCACACGAGCGGGGGCGCTGAAGCGGCGCCGGTATCTTGCATAGCCGAGTACCAGGCGTTACCTTCATGCCGTGACCGAGCCCCGCGACCCCCAGCTCCTCAAGGGCGTGCTGCCGATGCTCGCGCTCGCGGCGCTCGCCCGCGCGGAGACGTACGGCTACGAGCTCGTCGCGACGCTGCGCGACGCCGGTCTCGACGACCTCTCCACCGGCACGCTGTACCCGGTCCTGACCCGGCTCGAGCGCGACGGCCTGCTGGTCTCCCGCCTGGTCGCGTCGCCCTCCGGGCCGGCGCGCAAGTACTACCGGCCCAGCGCACCCGGCCTCGAGGCGCTCGCCGCCCAGCGCGCCGCCTGGGCCGAGCTGGTCGCCACCGCCGGGCGCGTGCTCGACGGCTCACCACCCCCGAGCGACCCGCCGCCGACCGGCGCACCCTCCCCCGCGGGCTGCGCACCATGACCACCGACGACCGCCTCGCGCGTCGACGACCCCAGGAGACCCCCATGCCCCCGACGACCACCACCGCCCACCCCACCGTCCTGGGGCGACGCGAGCGCGCCCGCGTGCGCCGGTGGCTGTGGCGCTTCTCGCTCGCGATGCAGGACCACCCGGCGCGCGAGGCGCGACGCATCCGTCGCGACCTGGGGGCCGCGCTCCTCGACGACGCCGGGCGGATCGGCGTCGACGCGGCGCTGCGCGAGATCGGCAGCCCGTGGCGGGTGGCCGCCGACCACCTCGACGCGCTCGACAGCGCCCGGCCGCGGTGGAACGACGGCGCCGTCCTGGCGACGCTCCTCGGGTTCGGCCTCCCGCTGTACATGTGGGCCGCCTGGGCCGTCGGGGCGGTCGAGGCGGTCGGCGCCATGGGCGGCGGACGCGCGGAGCTCTCCTGGCTCGGGGTGCCCATGACCGCGGAGAACAGCGACGCGACGTACGGGCTCACCTTCCCGCTGGGGTGGCAGCCGTTCGCCGTCTCCCTCGCGCTCGGCGCGCTCGGCTTCGCGCTCGGCGCTCGCGTCTGGCGCGTGTGGCGCCGGACGCCGGTCAGCTGACCGACGACCGAGCCGCAGGTCCGCTCAGACGAGGACCTGCGTGAGCGGCATGGTCGAGTCCACCGGCAGGTCGAGCGGGGACGGCGGCAGGCCCCGGCGCACGACCGCGGCACCGAGCGCCGCGATCATCGCGCCGTTGTCCGTGCAGTAGCGGATCGGCGGGATCCGCAGCTCGATGCCCGCCTCGGCGCACCGGGCGGCCGCCATGTCACGCAGCTGGGAGTTGGCGGAGAAGCCGCCCCCGACGACGAGCGTCGAGACGCCCTCGCGCCGGCACGCCGCGATCGTCTTGGCGGTGAGCACGTCGGCCACCGCGGCCGCGAACGAGGCGGCGACGTCCTGCAGCGGGATCGCCTCTCCCGCGTCCTGCCGGGACTCGACCCACCGCGCCACGGCCGTCTTGAGACCCGAGAACGAGAAGTCGGTGGCGTGCTCGGCCTGGTCCTTGGGTGCGGTCAGCCCTCGCGGGAACCGGATCGCCGTGGGGTCGCCCTCGCGCGCGAGGCGGTCGATGTGCGGCCCTCCGGGGTACGGCAGCCCGAGCAGCCGGCCGACCTTGTCGAAGGCCTCGCCCGCGGCGTCGTCGAGCGTCGAGCCGAGCTCGGTGACGTTCACCGTGTCGTCGACCAGCAGGAGCGACGAGTGCCCGCCGGACACGACGAGCGCCATGACGCGCTCGGGGAAGGGCCCGTCGACGAGCTCGTCGACGACGGCGTGCCCGATGACGTGGTTCACGCCGTACAGCGGCTTGCCGAGACCCACCGCGAGCGCCTTGGCTGCCGCGGCACCGATCGTCAGCGGTCCGACCAGGCCGGGGCCCGCGGTCACCGCGATGGCGTCGACCTCGTCCAGGGTGACCTGGGCCGTCGCGAGCGCGCGCTCGATGGTGGGCACCATCGCCTCGAGGTGGGCCCGCGCCGCGATCTCGGGGATGATCCCGCCGAACCTCGCGTGCTCGTCCACCGAGCTGGCGACGGCGTCGACCAGCAGGTCGTACCCGCGGACGATCCCGACGCCGGTCTCGTCGCAGGAGGTCTCGATCCCGAGGACGAGGGGTGCGCTCACGTCCCTCAGGATAGGCGCCGTCGGCGACGTGACGGGCCTCACTGTTGCCGGGGGGCATCGTTGCGGACGCAACGATGTTGAACCGGTGTGACCACAGCGAGCGTCGACACGGACATGAGCATGATCTCGAGCGACCCCATCCACGGGTCGGCGACGCTGCTCCGCGAGGGCGACTCCCCGCTCCCGGACATCGTGTTCGAGGGTGGGCGCACCGTGGGGCGGTTCGTCGACGACGGCGTCCCCGACGACCTCCTGCGCTCGGTGTACGACACCGTGCGCTGGGGGCCCACCGCGATGAACTCCACCCCGCTGCGCCTGCTCGTCGTCCGCAGCCGCGAGAGCCGCGAGCGCCTCGCGACGCACATGGCCGAGCACAACCGCGAGCGCGTCCTGGCCGCCCCCGTGACGCTGGTCGTCGCGGCGGACGTGGACTTCCACCTGCACCTGCCGACGCTCGTGCCGCACGCACCGACGTCGGGCGACCGGTTCGCCGACGTGCCGGACCTGCGCGAGCGCATGGCCCGCGAGAACGCCTGGCTGCAGACGGGCTACCTCGTCGTGGGGCTGCGCGCCGCCGGCCTGGGCGTCGGGCCCATGACGGGCCTGGACGCCGCGGGCGTCGACGCCGACCTCTTCGCGGGCACGTCGTGGCGGACCCTGTCCGTGCTCAACGTCGGGTGGCCCGACGGGGAGGGCACCGACCGTCCCCGCGCACCCCGGCTCGCCTGGGACGACGTCGCGCGCGTGGTCTGAGCGTCAGGCGGTGGCCACCGGCCGGGACGGGTCGTTCGACCACTGCGACCACGACCCGGGGTACAGCGCCGCGTCGACGCCGACCGACGCCAGCGCCGCGACCTCGTGCGCCGCGGTCACGCCCGAGCCGCAGTAGACGCCCACCGGCCCACCGCCGGGCACGACGCCCGCCGCGTCGAACCGGGCGCGCAGCGCGTCGGCGGGCAGGAACCGGCCGGCGTCGTCCAGGTTGGCGGCCGTCGGCGCGCTCACCGCACCCGGCACGTGCCCCGCGCGCGGGTCCACCGGCTCGACGTCGCCCGCGTACCGCTCGGCGGCGCGGGCGTCGAGCAGCACACCGTCCGCCGCGAGCGCCGCGGCACCGTCGGCGTCGACGGTCGCCAGCGCACCCGGGACGAGCACCACGTCGCCCGGCTCGGGCGTCACGTCACCCGGCTCGACGCCGTAGCCCGCGGCGACCCACGCGGCGAGCCCGCCGTCGAGCAGGCGGACGTCGCGGACGCCGGCCCAGCGCAGCAGCCACCACGCCCGTGCGGCGGACGTGCCGCCGGCGTCGTCGTACACCACGACCGCGCCGCCCTCGCGCACGCCCCAGCGCCGCGCGGCCCGCTCGAGGTCGGCGACGTCCGGCAGCGGGTGCCGGCCGGCCGCGGGCGACGGCGGCGCGGCGAGCTCGGTGTCGAGGTCGACGTACACCGCCCCGGGCAGGTGCGCCGCGAGGTATCTCTCGTGGCCGTCGGTCCGGCCCAGCGCCCAGCGCACGTCCAGCAGCGCGGGCGGCTCGTCGTCGGCGAGCAGCCGTGCGAGCTCGTCGGCGTCCACCAGGACCCGTCGGCGCGTCTCGTCCTGCGTGCTCACGACGCCTCCTGCTCGGACCGGACCTCCGGGACCTCGCGGACCACGCGGACCTCCCGGGGCAGCAGCAGCTGCATGGTCCAGGCGTCGACGTTCTCCGGCTGGTAGTAGCCGCGGCGGCGCCCCAGCTGCGTGAACCCCAGCGTCTCGTACAGGTGGATCGCCGGCGCGTTGTCCACGCGCACCTCCAGCAGCACCGACTCCGCGCCGAGCGCGCGCGCCCGCTCGAGGAGCGTGACCAGCATCCGCCGCGCGATGCCGCGGCCCTGGTAGCCGGGGTCCGTCGCCACCGTCATGACCTGGGCGTCCCGGCCGTCGAACCAGATGCCCGCGTACCCGACGAGGGACCCGCCCGGCAGCTCGGCGCCGACGTAGGTGCGCCCCGGGCCGACCAGCTCCTCGGCGAGCATCTGCCGCGTCCACGCGCTGACGCCGAAGAGCGTCCGCTCCATGCGGTCCAGCGCGGACAGGTCGCCCGCGACGAGGGGTCGCACGGCCACGTCGAGGGCCGGTGCGCTCACGCCAGCACCCGCTTGGCGCCCGCGGGAGGCACGGCGTCGGGGCGGCGCAGGTACAGCGGGTCGGCGGGCAGGGCCTCGCCCGCAGCGAGCCGCCGCTGCGCGATGCGGACGAGCAGCGCCGGGTCCGGGGACCGCAGCGCGGGCGACCCCGCGGCCACGCGCGGGTCGGGCTCGCCGAACACCTGCGGGTACAGGTCGCGGCCGGCCCCCAGCACGACGTCGTCCGGGGTGCGCGGGACGTCGGCGGGCGGCGCCACGTCGGGCCCGGCCGTGGTCACGGCGGCGCCGCCACGCACCTCGTAGCGCGACCAGTAGACCTCGCGGCGGCGCGCGTCGGTGACGACGAGCAGCGGGGTCCCGTCCTCGAGGCCGGCGAACCGGGCCGCTGCCTCGGCCAGCGCGTCGAGGCTGGGCACGCCGTGGACCGGGATCCCGAGCGACAGGCCGAGGACGCGGGCCGTCACCAGCCCGACGCGCAGACCCGTGAACGGCGCCGGGCCCGTGCCGACCACGACGCTCTCGAGGTCCCGCGCCGCACGCCCGTGCCGCGCGAGCAGCTGCGTGACGAGCGGGGCCAGCAGCTCGGCGTGCCGGCGCGGCTCGTCGTCGGTGAGCGTGTCGGCCCGGTCCGCGTCGAGCACCAGCGACGCGGCGACCGCGCCGGACGTGTCGATCCCCAGGTGCATCAGGCCCCGCCCTCCTCGTGGCTCGCGTGCGCGGCCGCGGGCGCGCCCGGCAGGACGACGCCCGCCCAGCGCTCCCCCACACCGTGCACCGTCAGCACGCGCTCCCCCGCCGCGGCGTCCTCGACGTCGTCGCCGACACCGCCGTGCGGGCGCTCGAGCCGCAGCTCGAGCCGGTCGTCCGTCAGGCCCTCGACCCAGCCCGCACCCCACTCGACCACCGTGACGGCCTCGTCGAGCGCCGAGTCCAGGTCGAGCGCCTCGACCTCGTCGAGCGACCCGAGCCGGTACGCGTCGACGTGGACGAGCGCGGGGCCGCGCGTACCGTCCGGGCGCGGCAGCGGCGGGTGCTCGCGGGCGATGACGAAGGTCGGCGACGCGACCTGCCCCCGGACCCCCAGCCCCTGCCCGAGGCCCTGCGTGAGCGTCGTCTTGCCGGCACCGAGGTCACCGGTGAGCACGACCAGGTCGCCCGCGCGCAGCAGCGCGGCGAGCTCCCGGCCCCAGGCCCGGGTCGCGTCGGCGTCGGGCAGCGGCACCTGCTGGTTCACGCGGCACCTCCGCCGACGGAGGACGGGTCGGTGGTGGCGAGGGCGTGCGCGCCGACCGCGCCCTGCTCGCGGTCCTGCTCGCTGTCGACGTACACCCGGGGCACCCGTGCCCCCAGCCGCGCGACGAGCTCGTAGGAGATGGTGCCCGCCACCTCCGCCCAGTCCTGCGCGGTCGGCCCGCCGTCGCGCCCGTCGCCCCACAGCACGACGCGGTCGCCGGCGACGTCGCTCGCGCCGGGGCCGAGGTCGAGCACGACCTGGTCCATGCACACGCGTCCCGCGATGCCGAGGCGTCGTCCACCCACCTGCACGGGACCGCCCCAGCGGTCGGCCGTGCCCGAGGCGTGCCGCGGGATGCCGTCGGCGTACCCCAGCGGGACGACGCCGAGCACCGTGTCCTGCGGCACGACGTACTCGTGCCCGTAGGACACCCCGGAGCCCGCGGGCACGGCCTTGACGGTCGCGAGCTCCGCCTCGAACGTCATGGCGGGCACGAGGCCGAACCGCTCGGGCCCACCGAGCTGCGGCACGGGCGTCAGGCCGTAGACGGCGATGCCGGGCCGCACGAGGTCCCAGTGCAGCGCGGGCGCCGTGAGCGTCGCCGCCGAGTTGGCGAGGTGGCGGACCTCGAGGCGCGCGCCGGCTGCCTCGACGGCCGCGACCGCGTCGGTGAAGACGGCCGCCTGCCGACCCACGACGGCGTGGTCGGGCGCGTCCGCGAAGGCCAGGTGCGACCACACGCCGACGACCCGCACGAGCCCCTCGGCCTCGGCCGCGAGCGCGGCCGCCAGGACGTCGGGCAGCTGTGCCGGGAGCAGGCCGTTGCGACCGAGCCCGGTGTCGATCTTGAGGTGCACGCGGGCGGTCCGGCCCGCCGCGCGCGCCGCCGCGACCACGTCGTCGAGCGCCCAGCGCGACGCGACCGACAGGTCCACGTCCGCCTCCACGGACTCCCGCAGCGGCGCGCCGGGCGCGTACAGCCACGTGAGGATGCGGGCGCCCGTGACGCCCGCGCGGCGCAGGTGCAGCGCCTCGGAGACCTGTGCCGTGCCGAGCCACGTGGCGCCGCCCTCGAGCGCCGCGAGCGCGCTGGGCACCAGGCCGTGCCCGTACGCGTCGGCCTTGACGACGGCCATCACCTGCGCGGTGGGGGCCAGGGAGGCGAGGGTGCGGACGTTGCCGCGCAGGGCGCCGAGGTCGACCACCGCGCGCGCCGGGAAGTCGTTCACGCCTGCCAGTCTCTCACCACCGGGCCCCCGGTCCCGTGCGCGCCGCCCGGCCGCGGCGCCCCGGCCGGTGGGCTCAGCCCAGCAGCGCCGGTCCGACGACCACGTCGGCGCGCCCGACGGTCGGCGCGACGAGCCGCGCGTTCGCGGCGTCCGGGCCGGTCGACCACGCGAGCGCGGCGGCGGGCGGCTTGCCGAACCGCTCGTGGCGCTCGACCAGCCGGGCGAGGCGCACGTCGTCGTCGGGTGCGACGAACCACGACTCGTCGAGCAGGTCCGCGACGGGGCCGAACCCGTGGTCGTCGAGCAGCAGGTAGTTGCCCTCGGTGACGACGAGCGGGACGTCGTGCGGCACGGCGACGGCGCCCGCGACGGGGTTGCGCAGGTCGCGGCGGTACTCGGGTGCGTACACCACGTGCCCGGGGCGCGGCGCGCGCAGGCGTCGCAGCAGCGCCACGTACCCGTCGGCGTCGAACGTGTCGGGCGCGCCCTTGCGGTCGGCGCGGCCGATGCGCTCGAGCTCGGTCTGCGCGAGGTGGAACCCGTCCATGGGGACCACGACGCACGCGTCGCCGAAGGCCGCGGCGACCTGCGCGGCCAGCGTGGACTTGCCCGCCCCCGGCGCGCCGACGATGCCGAGCACCCGCCGCCCGCCCTCGGCGAGCAGCGCGTGGACGCGGTCCGCGAGCGCGGGGGCGAGCGGCGCGGGCGGTGGGACGTGCGGCGTCGACGCCCGGGTCGGCGACGGCTCGTCGGGGCGCGGGCTCACGCGCGCACCAGAGCGGCCACGACCGCCGGCAGCGCCGCCGCGACGTCGCTCGCCGTCACCGGACCGCCCGGGTTGGCGCGGTGCGCCGCGCGGCCGTGCACGTGCGCGGCCGCGGCGGCGAGCGCCGCGGGCAGCGTGGGGTCCGCCACGGCGTCGGCCGCCCTGCCCGCCAGCAGCGCGCCCAGCACGCCGCCCAGCACGTCCCCGGCGCCGGCCGTCGCGAGCCACGCGGGCCCGTCGGCCTGCGCGTACGTGGCCCCGTGCGGTCCGACGACGACGGTCGTCCCGCCCTTGAGCAGCACGGTGGCGCCCGTCAGCTCGTGCGCCCGGCGGGCGTGCGCGAGCGGTCCGGCCTCCACGTCGGCACGCGCGACGCGCTGCCCCCGCGCCGCGAGCAGCGCCGCGAGCTCACCCGCGTGCGGCGTCAGGACCACGTGCGGCGGCACCCGGTCCGGCAGCAGGTCGAGCGCACCGGCGTCGACGACGACCGGCTCGTCGTGCCGCAGCGCGTGCGCGAGCGCCTCGCGCGCGCGGTGGCGCTGCGCGTCGTCGTCGGGTGCGACGCCCGAGCCCACCACCCACGCCTGCACCCGCCCGTCGCCCTCGACGACCTCGGGGTGCGCCGCGAGCACCTGCGCACCGGCGGGCCCGCGGTACCGGACCATGCCGACGCCCGTGCGCAGCGCTCCCGCGACCGAGAGGACCGCCGCCCCGGGGTACCGGGCGGACCCGGTGACGACGCCCAGCACGCCGCGACCGTACTTGTGCGCGTCGGTGCCCGGGACCGGCCACAGCGCGGCCACGTCGTGGCCCTCGAGCCGGGCGACCGCGGGCGCACCCGCGGGCCGCAGCCCGATGTCGACGGGCACGACACGGCCCGCGGCACCGGACGCGGGAGGCAGCAGCAGCGCGGGCTTGCGCGCACCGAAGGTCACCGTGAGGTCCGCGTCGAGGACGGCGCCGGTGCGCGTGCCGTCGTCCACGCCGACGCCGGACGGCAGGTCGACGGCCACGACGAGCGGCCGCGGGTCGGCCGTCGCGACGAGGTCGACGAGCCGGGCCCCGGCACCCCGCACGCCGCCGCGGCCACCGATGCCCAGCAGGCCGTCGAGCACGACGTCGGCGGCCGCCACGGCCGCCGCGACCGGCTCCGGGACGCCGTGCGGCTCGGGGTGGCCGTCGAGCGTCAGCACCCGCCCGTGCGCGGCCCGCAACGCGGCCAGCCCGTCCCCGTGCACGCGCCCCGACGCGAGCACGGCCGTGACCGCGACGCCGCGGCGCGCGAGCAGTGCCCCGGCGTGCAGCGTGTCGCCGCCGTTGTTGCCGGACCCCACGAGCAGGACCGCCCGCGCACCGCCCACGCGCCCTCGCCGCTCGCGCAGCGCCCGCGCGACGTGCGTGGCGAGCCCGAACGACGCGCGCGCCATGAGCGGCACCCCGGCGGTCAGCAACGGTTCCTCTGCCGCGCGCACGGCGGTGGCGTCCCAGGAGTGCAGCACGCGCCCATCCTGGCCCGCGCGCAGCCGGGGGGCGAGCGCCGGTAGCGTGGCGCGCATGCGATTCGGACTCTTCATCCCCCAGGGCTGGCGCCAGGACCTCACGGGCATCGAGACCCGCGACCACTGGAAGGTCATGCACGGTCTCGCGCAGTGGGCCGACGACGGCGACGTCTTCGAGTCCATCTGGGTGTACGACCACTTCCACGCCGTGCCCGAGCCCAACGGCGAGGCGACCCACGAGGCGTGGAGCCTCATCAACGCGTTCGCGGCGTCGACGTCGCGCGTGCGCCTGGGCCAGATGTGCACGTGCATGGCGTACCGCAACCCCGCCTACCTGGCGAAGGTCGCGACGACGGCCGACGTCATCTCCGGCGGCCGCGTCGAGATGGGCATCGGTGCCGGCTGGTACGAGCACGAGTGGCGGGCGTACGGCTACGGCTTCCCGCGTGCGGGCGAGCGCATCGCGATGCTCGACGAGGGCGTGCAGATCTTCAAGCAGATGTGGACCAACGGCACCGCCACGCTCGACGGCGTGCACTACCAGGTCGACGGCGCCCAGCTCTCGCCGCTCCCCCTGCAGGTCGACGGCCCGCCGCTGTGGATCGCCGGCGGTGGCGAGAAGAAGACCCTGCGGATCGCGGCCGAGCACGCGCAGTACACCAACTTCGACGGCAGCCCCGAGGGCTTCGCGCACAAGTCCGAGATCCTGCGCGGGCACTGCGAGGCCATCGGCCGCAACTTCGACGAGATCACGCGCTCGGCCAACTACAACGTCGTCATCGGCGCGACGCAGGACGAGGTCGACGACCGCATCGCGTGGGTCGAGGAGCACTACGCCAACACGGTGCCCGACAAGGCGCCCGGCGTCGCCGAGGAGTTCCGCCGCGGCCCGCTGGTCGGCACGCCCGAGCAGATCGTCGAGAAGCTGCGCGAGCTGCAGTCGCTGGGCATGACGTACGCGATCACGTACTTCGCCGAGGCCGCGTACGACCGCTCGGGCATCGAGCTCTTCGCCCGCGAGGTCGCCCCCCACCTCCGCTGACCCTCCCCTCCCCTCCCCCGGCCGCGAGAGAGCAATCCAGCACTCCCCCCGGGCGTGAGAGAGCGATCCGGTCCCCGCAGCGGCGACCGGATTGCTCTCTCACGCCCCACAGGAGGCGGGCGGACTGCTCTCTCACGACCCTGACGGGCGTCAGGTGTCGCGTTCCGCGACGACGACGGCGGAGGCGATGCCCGCGTCGTGCGAGATCGACAGGTGGAACCGGTCGACGCCGAGCTCCCGGGCACGCGCCAGCACCGTGCCGACGATCTCGACGACGGGCTGCGCCCCCGAGACGCGCCGCACGGTCGCGTCCTGCCAGCTCATGCCCGGCGGGGCCCCGAGCGCCTTGGCGATCGCCTCCTTCGCGGCGAACCGCGCGGCGAGCGACGCGTCCGGCAGGTCGCGCTCGTCGGGCGTGAACAGCCGCACCCGCAGCGCGGGCACGCGCTCCACCGTCGCCATGAAGCGCGCGACGTCGACGACGTCGATGCCGACGCCCACGATCACGCGGCACCCCCCGCGGGCCCGCCGGTCACTCGACGGTGACGGACTTCGCGAGGTTGCGCGGCTGGTCGACGTCCAGGCCCTTGGCGTTCGCGAGCTCCGAGGCGAAGATCTGCAGCGGCACGACGGTGAGCAGCGGCGCGAGCAGCGTCGAGGTCTGGGGTACCGAGAACACCTCGTCGGCGTACGGCACGACGGCCTCGTCCCCGTCCTCCGCCACCACGAGCGTCCGTGCGCCGCGCGCGCGGATCTCCTGGATGTTGGAGACGACCTTCGAGTGCAGCGAGTCGCGCCCGCGCGGCGACGGGACGATGACGAACACGGGCTGGCCCGGCTCGATCAGCGCGATCGGGCCGTGCTTGAGCTCGCCGGCGGCGAAGCCCTCGGCGTGGATGTAGGCGAGCTCCTTGAGCTTGAGCGCTCCCTCGAGCGCGACGGGGAAGCCGACGTGCCGGCCCAGGAAGAGCACGGCGGGCGAGTCCGCCATCCAGCGCGCGACCTCCCGGACCCGCTCGGCGCGGTCGAGGACCAGCTGGATCTTGCCGGGCATCTCGCGCAGGTCGGCGAGGGTCGCGGCGATCTCGTCGGGGAACTTGTTGCCCCGCAGCTGCGCCAGGTACAGACCCAGCAGGTACGCCGCGGTGATCTGCGACAGGAACGCCTTGGTCGACGCGACGGCGATCTCCGGGCCCGCGTGGGTGTACAGGACGGCGTCGGCCTCGCGCGGGATCGTCGAGCCGTGGGTGTTGACGATCGCGAGCGTCGTGGCGCCCTGCTCGCTCGCGTGACGCACCGCCATGAGCGTGTCCATCGTCTCGCCGGACTGCGACACGGCGACGACCAGGGTGCGCTCGTCGACCACCGGGTCGCGGTAGCGGAACTCGTGCGCGAGCTCGACCTCGACGGGGATGCGGCACCAGTGCTCGATGGCGTACTTGGCGACGTGGCCCGCGTAGGCGGCCGTGCCGCACGCGACGACGACGATCTTGTCGATCGAGCGCAGCACCGACTCGTCGATGCGCAGCTCGTCGAGCACGAGGCGGCCCGAGACGTCCAGCCGGCCCAGGAGCGTGTCCGCGACCGCCTGGGGCTGGTCGTGGATCTCCTTCTCCATGAAGGACCGGAAGCCGCCCTTCTCGGCGGCGGCGGTGTCCCAGTCCACCGTGTACGGCTTGGCCTCGACGGGCGTCCCCGCGAGGTCCGTGACCGTCACGGACGTCGGCGTGATCGTCACGACCTGGTCCTGCCCCAGCTCGAGCGCCCTGCGCGTCGAGCCGATGAACGCCGCGACGTCCGAGCCCAGGAAGTTCTCGCCGTCACCCAGGCCGACGACCAGCGGTGAGTCGTGCCGCGCGCCGACGACCGTGTCGGGGACGTCCGCGTGCACCGCCAGCAGGGTGAACGTGCCCTGCAGCCGCCGCGCGACCGAGGTCATCGCGGCCGTCAGGTCCTTCACCTCGTCGTACTCGCGGGCCAGCAGGTGCGCGACGACCTCGGTGTCCGTCTCGGAGAGGAACTCGACCCCGGCACCCACGAGCTCGGCCTTCAGGGGCGCGAAGTTCTCGACGATGCCGTTGTGGATGACCGCGAGGCCCCCGGACACGTGCGGGTGCGCGTTGACGTCGGTCGGGCCGCCGTGCGTCGCCCAGCGCGTGTGGCCGATGGCCGCGGTGGCCGGCGGCAGCGGGTGCGCGGCGAGCTCCTCCACCAGGTTGACGAGCTTGCCGGCCTTCTTGGCCGTCGCGAGCCCACCACCGGGCACGACCAGCGCCACACCCGCGGAGTCGTACCCGCGGTACTCCAAACGCCGCAGACCCTCGAGCACCACGTCCAGGGGACGCTCGCTCGGAGTCGCGCTGCCGACGTACCCGACGATTCCGCACATGGGGCCGACTCTACCGGGGCTCCCCGCGCGGACGGGTGGCGCGCGGACCGTCGGCACCAGCACACCGCGTCATGCGGAAGAATCGTCGCGTGCCGTCCCTGGTCCCCGCCACGCCCTACGTCGACCTCGACCGCAGCGCCTGGACCCGCTTGTCGGCCTCGACGCCCCTGCCGCTGACCGACGCCGACGTCGACCGGCTGCGCGGCATCGGCGACCCCATCGACCTCGCCGAGGTCGACGCCATCTACCGTCCGCTCTCGCGCCTGCTCGACCTGTACATCCAGGCGACGCGCGGTCTGCACCACGCGACGAGCACGTTCCTGCGCGAGGACGTCGGCCGCACGCCGTTCGTCATCGGCGTGGCGGGGTCGGTCGCCGTGGGCAAGTCCACGACGGCGCGCCTGCTGCGGGAGCTCATGGCGCGCTGGCCGGCGACGCCGCACGTCGAGCTGGTGACGACGGACGGCTTCCTGCACCCCAACGCCGAGCTCGAGCGTCGCGGCCTGCTCCAGCGCAAGGGCTTCCCCGAGTCCTACGACCGGCGCGCGCTGCTGCGCTTCGTGTCGAAGGTCAAGGCCGGGCGTCCCGAGGTGACGGTCCCCGTGTACGACCACCTCACGTACGACATCGTGCCCGACGCGCACGTGGTGGTGCGGCAGCCGGACGTGCTCATCGTCGAGGGCCTCAACGTGCTGCAGCCGGCACGCCCCACCCTGGCGGGCACGTCGAACCTCGCGCTGAGCGACTTCTTCGACTTCTCGATCTACGTCGACGCCCGCACGTCCGACGTCAAGCAGTGGTACGTGGACCGGTTCCTCTCGCTGCGGGAGACGGCGTTCGCGCGCCCGGAGTCGTACTTCCACCGGTACGCGTCACTCACCGACGACGAGGCGGTCGCGCGCGCCGAGAGCATCTGGGACAGCATCAACGCGCCGAACCTCGAGGAGAACATCCTGCCGACGCGCAGCCGCGCCACGCTGGTGCTCACCAAGGGGCCGGACCACGCGGTGCAGCGGGTGCGGCTGCGCAAGATCTGACGTCCCGCCGCACGGTGCCCGACGTGCCCGGCCCTCGCCTCAGGGCGTGGGCGCCTGCGCCGTGCCGCCCGGCACGAGCGCGACGGGGTGCTCGGTGCGGTCGACGACGTCGAGCTGCTCGAGCGCCGCGGGCAGGCCGTCGTCGGAGCACGCCGCCTCGCGCGGCAGCAGGACGGCCGCACCCAGCGCGTCGACGAGCCACACCTGGGCGACGATCCCGACGCCGCACGCGGCGGACGCGCGCGTCATGACGCCGACCAGCGGTTCCAGGTCACCCTCGAGCCGCGTCGACGTGACCGCCCACCACCGGCCGGCCGAGTCGCGCAGCGTCGTGCCGCGGTCGCACAGCAGCGCGGTGTCGGGGACGAACCCGTCGGGTGGCAGCCCTCGCGTCGTCGCCGCCGGGGCGCCGGTGCGCAGCGACGCGTCGAGCTCGAGCCCGAGCGCGTCGAGCACCTCCGCGTCCAGGCAGCTCGCGTCCGTGCGGACCTCGGCGGTCGTGACGGCGGGCTGTGCGGCGACCGACTGGCTGCAGCCCGCGAGCGCGAGCACGGCGATCGCCGTCGTCGCACCACGTCCTGCTGCCCGCACCGTCGACCTCCGCCGTCTCGTCCCCGGACGCACGGGGTCGGACCCCTGCTCGTCGTGGGGCCTCGCGGTGGGCGGGGAGCGTGACGTCGACGTCGCGCTCCCTCGAGCGTAGGACGCGCCGGGCACCGGAGCGCACCCGGCCGACCGGTCGATACCGGATCGTTGTCACAGCGGTCGTATCGTGAGGTCACCGTGACCTCCGACTGGCCGTCAGGCGGCCGTGCCCTCGCCCGGCCGCACGCGCGCGTCGCCCACGACGGCGGGTGGGGCGTCGGACGTCGCCCCCTGGTCGATCGCGGCCGACGCGTCCTGCGCGGGTGGCGGCTCGATGCGCAGCCAGCGCCGCAGGACCCGGTCGACGACGAGCCCGATCACGAACCCGCCGAGGACCCCCACGCCCACGCCGATGATCGGCGAGTGCCCCAGCACGGTCCCCGTGCCGATCCCGATGAGGGTCGAGTAGAGAGCCCAGGTCACCGCGGCGATCCCGGTGAGGAGCACGAAGCGCCGACGGCGGAAGCCGAGCGCCCCGGCCGTCATGTTGACCGCGACCCGACCGACGGGGATGTAGCGGGCCGCGATGATGAACGCGGCGCCACGGTCGCGCAGCGCCCGCTCGGCCCAGTCCAGGAGCGCCTGCCCGCGCCGGCCGCGGAAGCCGCGCAGTCGGCGGATGGGCAGGGCCCTGCCGATCTGGAACGCGATCTGGTCGCCCGTGAACGCCCCGAGGGCCGCGACCGCGATGACCGGCCACAGCACGGGGCTGCCCGTCGAGGTCGACAACGAGGCGAGCCCGATGACCAGCGACTCGCTGGGTACCGGCGGGAAGAACCCGTCCACCGTCGCGAACCCGAGCAGCGCCGCGAAGACCCACGGCGACGCCGCGAGGTCGAGTGCCCACTGCTCGAGCACGTGCCCTCCCCTCGTCGTACCCACCCCGGTGGTGGCGACGTGACCACGCTAGGTGCGCACCGCTCCCCGGCACATCGGGTATTCCCCCGAATCAGCCCTGAGGAACGGTGATCTCGTCCCCCAGGTCCGTACGGTGCCGACCGGTCTCCCCCCGCGGGTGGACGTACCGCTCGACGAACGCCCGCAGCACCCCCGGCACCGTGCGCACGCCGCTGGTGCGCGCGTCGGCCACGACCTGCGCCGCCTCGGCGGGGTCGAAGTACCCGTCGTAGCGGTACGCCTCGACGCGCGTCGCGAGCCCGTCGACGTCGAGCTCCGGGTGGAACTGCGTGGCATACACGTTGCTGCCCACGCGGAACGCCTGGACGGGTGCCGTGCTCGACGTCGCGAGCAGCACCGCGTGGGGCGGCAGCGCGCTGAGCCCCTCCTTGTGCCCCACGAACGCTCCGAAGCGCGCGGGGCCGACGCCCATGACGGGGTCGGCCCGCCCGGCGGCCGTGAGCTCGACGGTGACCGCGCCGACGGGCTCGGGGTGCGCACGGTCCACGACGCCCCCCTGGTGCCGGCCCAGGGTGCCGATGCCGTAGCAGGCCCCGAAGAAGGGGTGGTCGGCGGGCACGACCGCGTCCAGCAGCCGCGCGAGGTCCGCCTCGACGCGGCGCTGCACCGCCGACTTGGCGTCCTCGGGGTCGCTCACGCAGAACGGCCCCCCGCCCAGCACGATGCCGGACCACGCGTCGAGGTCCACGGCGCCGAGCGGTGCGGCCTCGAGGCGCACGCGACGCAGCGTCGACTCGTCGAGACCCGTGCACCGCAGCATCGCGGCGTACTCGTCGTCCGCAGGCGCGGCCTCGGGACGCACCCCCAGGAACAGGAACGGCTTCATCACCTCTCCTCCCCGGCACTCCCCCGTGCCGTCCGCGGCAGCTCGAAGCCCAGCGCCCGCGCGGCCTCGCGCGGGACCGGCTCCGCTCCCCAGTGTGCGCCCCAGGCGTCCGTCGCGGAGAGCGAGCGCGGCATCGCACGGTCGACGTAGAGCGTGCCGCGCAGGTGGTCGGTCTCGTGCTGGACGATCCGCGCGGGCCAGCCGCGCAGGACCTCGTCGATCGGCGCACCCGTCTCGTCGTGCCCCGTGAGGCGCACCGTCCGCGCGCGCGCCACGACCGCCTGGTACCCGACGACGCTCAGGCAGCCCTCGTAGAAGGCGACCTGCTCGTCGTCGACCGGCTCGTAGGACGGGTCGACCAGCACCCGGTACGCCAGCGCGGGCCGCTCCCGCACCTGGGCCACCTCGCCGTCGCCCGCTCCCGGGTCCTCGACGACCGCGAGGGCCAGCGGGATCCCGATCTGCGGTGCGGCCAGACCGACGCCCGGCGCCGCCCGCATCGTGCGGTGCATGAGCGCGAGCAGCTCGGTGAGCTCGTCGGCCGCGAGCCCGCCGTCGTACGGCCGCGCCACGGCGCGGAGCACCGGGTGCCCGGCTTGGACGATCGGCGCGACGGCGTCGGGTCCCGCGGCGCGCGCCGCGTCCAGCGTGCGTCGCACCAGGTCCCGCGCGATGCGGTCGCTCTCGGACATCCCGTCCTCCTCCTCCAGCCGCGGCCGACGCCGGCGACGCCGGCGGCTGACCTCACAGCGACAGGCGCTCCCGGACCACTCCCGCGAGCTCGTTCGCGACGGCGTCGGCCTCCTGCTGCGTGGCGGCCTCGACCATGACGCGCACGAGCGGCTCGGTGCCCGACGGGCGCAGCAGCACGCGTCCGGTGTCGCCGAGCGACGCGGTCGCGGCGGCGACGGCCTGCGCGAGCACGTGGTCGTCGGTGCGCGAGCGGTCCACGTCCGGCACGTTGACCAGGATCTGCGGCAGCCGGCGGACGACCCCCGCCAGCTCGGCCAGCGGACGTCCGGTCTGCACGACGCGCGCCGCGAGGTGCAGGGCCGTCAGGAGGCCGTCACCCGTGGTCGCGTGGGCCGCCATGATGATGTGGCCGGACTGCTCGCCGCCCAGGCCGAACCCGCCGGCGCGCATGGCCTCGAGCACGTACCGGTCACCGACGCCCGTCTCGACGGTCGCGATCCCCGCCTCGCGCATCGCGATCCGCAGGCCGAGGTTGCTCATCACCGTCGTGACGAGGGTGCCGTGCGGCAGGTCGCCGCGCTCGTGCATCGCGACGGCGAGCACGCCCATGATCTGGTCGCCGTCGACGAGCTGACCGCTCGCGTCGACCGCCAGGCAGCGGTCGGCGTCGCCGTCGAGCGCGACGCCGAGGTCCGCGTGCGCGGCCACGACGGCGGCCTGCAGGTGCTCGGGGTGCGTGGACCCGCACGCCTCGTTGATGTTGCGGCCGTCGGGCGACGCGTTGATGACCACGACGTCCGCGCCCGCCTGGCGCAGCGCGACGGGGCCGACCTCGCTCGCGGCACCGTTGGCGCAGTCGATGACGATGCGCAGGCCGTCGAGGCGCGTGGCGCCGATCGTCGCGACGAGGTGGTCCACGTACTGCTGGCCGGCGAGGTTGAGGTCCATGCGGATCCGACCGACGTCGGCGCCCAGGGGCCGGTCCCAGTCCTCGCCCATGCGCGCCTCGATGGCCGCCTCGACGTCGTCGTCGAGCTTCTGGCCACCGCGCGCGAGGAACTTGATGCCGTTGTCCGGCATGGGGTTGTGCGACGCGGACAGCACCACACCGATGTCGACGCCGCGCGCCGCCGTCAGGTAGGCCACCGCCGGCGTCGGCAGGACGCCGACGTTGTCGACGTCGACGCCCGCGGAGGCCAGGCCCGCGGCGACGGCCGCCGAGAGGAACTCGCCCGAGATGCGCGAGTCACGGCCGATCAGCGCACGCGGACGGTGCCCGGCGAAGTCCCCCCGCGAGGCCAGCACGTGCGCCGCGGCGACGGACGCGTCGAGCGCGACCTCCGCCGTGACGTCCCGGTTCGCCAGACCGCGTACCCCGTCGGTCCCGAACAGTCGACCCATTCCCGGCTCCTTCGTCCTGCCGACCGCCCGCCCCCGTGAGGACGCTGCCGGCGCCGTGCCTGATCCGTTCCCGGCGTCGCGAGCCGCGCGCCGGCCCGCAGTGCCCCGACATGCCGATGGCCCCGGCGGTCTGTCGACCGTCGGGGCCATCGGGCCGGAGCGCTGGGTCAGCGCTTCGAGTACTGCGGCGCCTTGCGGGCCTTCTTGAGACCCGCCTTCTTGCGCTCCACCACGCGAGCGTCACGCGTGAGGAAGCCGGCCTTCTTGAGCGCCGGACGGTTGTTCTCCGCGTCGATCGCGTTGAGCGCGCGGGCGATGCCCAGGCGCAGCGCGCCGGCCTGGCCGGAGACGCCACCACCGGTGATGCGCGCGACGACGTCGAAACGACCCTCGACGTCCACGAGCTTCAGCGGGGAGTTGACGAGCTGCTGGTGCACCTTGTTCGGGAAGTACTCCTCGAGGGCGCGGCCGTTGATCTTCCACTGGCCGGTGCCGGGCACCAGACGGACGCGGGCGACGGCCTCCTTGCGGCGGCCGAGCGCCTGGCCCGGTGCCGTGAGGGACTGCCCGCGGCCGGTGGGCGCGACGGTCTCGGAGGTGTAGCTGGTGGGCGTGTCGTCGCCCTCGTACTCGGTCTCGACGGTGGTCTGAGCCACGGGATCCTCGCGTTCTAGTTTCTCTGCCGCAGCAGCCGGGGGCTTACTGCGCCACCTGGGTGAGCTCGAACGGCTTCGGCTGCTGGGCCGCGTGCGGGTGCTCCGCACCGCGGTAGACCTTGAGCTTGCTGATCTGCCCGCGACCGAGGGTCGTGTGGGGCAGCATGCCGCGAACGGCCTTCTCGATCGCACGCTCCGGGTGCTTCTCGAGGAGGTCGACGTAACGGGTCGCCCGCAGACCACCCGGGTAACCGGAGTGGCGGTAGGCGAGCTTGGTCTCCCGCTTGTTGCCGGTCAGCGCGACCTTCTCCGCGTTGATGACGATGACGAAGTCGCCGCCGTCGACGTGAGGAGCGAAGGTCGCCTTGTGCTTGCCGCGCAGCAGGGTGGCCACGTGGCTGGCCAGACGACCGAGCACGACGTCGGTCGCGTCGATGACGTACCAGTTCCGCTCGACGTCGCCGGGCTTCGGGGTGTACGTGCGCACGGGGTTGCCTCTGTCTCGTGATACGTGTCGTGGCCGGGCGCGCAGGGCGACCGGCCGAGGATGGCTGCCGGAGCATCCCGCCCGGCGAGTGGGATCGCACCAGGACGTCCATCGGCACCCGGTGGTGAGAAGCCACCGGTGCGCGACAGGGGACGCACAACGACGCACCAGACTACCCGGCCCGGCTCCGCCAGGCAAAACAGGTGGCAGGCGTCACGTGCGTCGGTCCCTACCGTACGCGCTGCACCCGCCCCGCGTCCCACACGGGCTCCGGCGTCTCGAGCACCGAGCCGTCGGACCCGAACACCAGGTAGCGGTCGAACGTGCGCGTGAACCACCGGTCGTGCGTCACCGCGAGCACCGTGCCGTCGAACGCCGCGAGCCCCGCCTCGAGGGCCTCGGCCGAGTGCAGGTCGAGGTTGTCGGTGGGCTCGTCGAGGAGCAGCAGGGTCGCGCCGCCGAGCTCCAGCAGCAGGATCTGCAGGCGCGCCTGCTGACCGCCGGACAGCGTCTCGTACCGCTGCTCGGCCGCCGCGACGAGCTCGTAGCGGTCCAGCGCGCGGCTCGCGGCCTCGCGACCCAGCCCGGCGCGGTGGCCGTCACCCCGGTGCAGGACCTCCAGCAGCGTGCGCCCCACGAGCTCGGGGTGCGCGTGGTTCTGCGCGAACCACCCGGGCCGCACGCGCGACCC
This sequence comes from Cellulomonas avistercoris, assembly GCF_014836445.1. Lineage (GTDB taxonomy): Bacteria > Actinomycetota > Actinomycetes > Actinomycetales > Cellulomonadaceae > Cellulomonas > Cellulomonas avistercoris. The sequence continues at coordinate 104,263 of NZ_JACSQV010000006.1, read as the reverse complement.
CAGCACGACCGACCCCGTGTGGGCGACGGGCGCGACCGGCACGTCACCCGCGGGCGCGTGCTCGGGGTCGGAGCCGCCGGCCGCGAGCAGCCGCAGGAAGTGCGACTTGCCCGAGCCGTTGGCACCCAGCACCGCGACGCGCTCGCCGTACCAGACCTCGAGGTCGAACGGCCGCATGAGGCCGGTGAGCTCGAGGTCCTGCGCGACCACGGCCCGCTTGGCCGTCCGCCCGCCGCGCAGCCGCACGCTCACCTGCTGGTCGCGCGCGACGACGGCCGGCGGCCCGGCCTCCTCGAACTTGCGCAGCCGCGTCTGCGCGGCCTGGTAGCGCGAGGCCAGGCCGTCGTTGAACGCGGCCTTCGTCTTGAGCGTCACGACGAGCTCGCGCAGCTGCGCGTGCTCCTCCTCCCAGCGCCGCAGCAGCTCCTCGTGACGCGCGCGCCGGTCGGCTCGCGCCTGCCCGTAGGTCGCGAAGTCGCCGCCGTGCACCCAGACGCGCGCGCCGCCCTCGGCCGGCTCCAGGGTCGCGACGTGGGTCGCGACGCGTGCGAGCAGCTCACGGTCGTGGCTGACGAACAGCACGGTGCGGCCGCTCGCGACGAGCCGGTCCTCGAGCCAGCGCTTGGTCGGCACGTCCAGGGCGTTGTCCGGCTCGTCGAGCAGCAGCACCTCGTCCGGCCCGCGCAGGAGCGCCTCCAGCACGAGCCGCTTCTGCTCGCCGCCGGACAGCGTGCGCACGTACCGGTGCTGCGCCCGTTCGAACGGCAGCGAGAGCACCGCGTCGGTCACCCGGTCCCAGCCGACCTCGGCCTCGTACCCGCCGACGTCGGCCCAGTCCGCGAGCGCCTGCGCGTAGCGCATCTGCGTCGGCTCGTCGTCCGTCTCCATCATGGCCAGCTCGGCGGCGGCGAGCTCGGCCGCCGCCTCACGGACCGCCGCGGGCGCGAGGCCGGCGAGCAGGTCCCGCACGCTGCGCTCGTCGTCGATGCGCCCGACGTCCTGCCGCATGACGCCCAGGCCCCCGCTGCGCTGCACCGACCCCTCGTGCGCCGCGGTGTCGCCGGTGACGATGCGCAGCAGCGTCGACTTGCCGACGCCGTTGGGCCCGACGAGCGCCACGCGGGCACCGTCCCCGACGCGGAACGTCACGTCGTGCAGCAGAGGACGCCCGTCGGGGAGCGTGTAGCCGACACCGCCGACGTCGAGATGACCCATGCGGATCAGTGTGGGGCCCGCCGCGCAGGGGCGGGAAGCGCATTGCGGGGCGCGCACCGCGGTCCTGTGGCGGGACCGTGCGAGCAGTGCTTGGGTCGGGGGCATGAGCGAGGACACCCCAGCAACCAGCACCGACCCGGCCCTGGGCAGCGAGGGCGACAGCAACCAGCTGCCCGGCGAGGACACGATGGTCGAGCGCGGCGTGACCGACCCGCTCGACGAGGGCATCACCGTGCCCGAGCGCCCGCGGCCGGCCTCCGCGCACTTCGGCGAGACGGCGTGGGAGGAGGCCCGCGGCGAGACGCTCGACCAGCGCGTGGCGCAGGAGGAGCCGGAGGTCTGGGAGGCCGAGACGCCGCCCGCCCCGCACCGCGACGAGCTGCGTGCCGGACGCCTGGTCGAGGACGACGACGCGGTCGAGGCCGGCGGGACCGACGAGTTCGCGGTCGACGCGGGCGTCGACGGCGGCGCCGCGTCCGCCGAGGAGGCGGCCGTGCACGTCATCGAGGAGGAGTACGTGGGCGCCTGGGCCACGGACGACGACGACGAGGTCACGTCGCAGGACGTCGGCGGCGAGGAGCCCCGCACGCCCTGAGCCGGCAGTGACGTCGCCGGGACCGCGCCCGTCGCGTGGTGCCGGCGACGTCAGCCGCAGCAGCCGGGCACGGGCGGCGCACCGTCCACGTCGTCGGCGCTGCGGCGCGCGCGCGTCTGCTCCGCACGGCCCTCCAGCTCGTCGTCCGCGGGGTACGTGACCTCCTCGAGCGTCAGGCCGTGCGCCGGGACGACGGTCGCGCCGCCGTGCCGCACGCGCCCGTCGAGGAGCTCGCGCGGCCACGTGACGGGCCGTCGCCCCTCCCCCACGGCGATGCTCGCACCGACCAGCGCCCGCACCATCGAGTGGCAGAACGCGTCGGCCTGCACGTGGGCCACGACGAGCCCGGCGTCGGGACCCGCGTCGGGCCGCGACCAGCCGAAGGCCTCGAGCGTGCGGATCGTCGTCGCGTCCGGACGCGGCTTGCAGTAGGCCGCGAAGTCGTGGCGCCCCACGAGCGTGCCGGCCGCGGCGTCCATCGCGGCGACGTCGAGCGGCCGGCGGTGCCACAGGACCCAGCCCCGACGCAGCGGGTCACGCGTGGCCGGGGTGTCGCACACCCGGTAGGCGTAGCGCCGGCGCAGCGCGGAGAACCGCGCGTCGAACCCGTCGGGCGCACGGCGCACGGCCCGGACCACCAGGTCGTCCGGCAGGACGCCCGCCAGGCGCGTCGCGAGCGCGTCCACGTCCTGACGGTCCGACCGGCCGCGCGCGGCCGCCAGCGCGCCCGTCACGACGTCCACGTGGGCCACCTGACCCCGCGCGTGCACGCCGGCGTCGGTGCGCCCGGCGACCGTCACGCGCGGCACGGGCTCGCCACGCGGCTCGCTGCGCAGCACCGTCGCGAGACCCGCCTCGAGCTCACCCTGCACGGTCCGCAGACCCGGCTGCCGGGCCCAGCCGGCGAACCGCCCGCCGTCGTACGCCAGGTCCAGACGCAGGCGCACGGTGCGCGTCTCCTCGCCGGTCACGGGCCCCACCGTAACCGGCGGGCTACCGTGGCACGGTGCACCGTCCGTCCGAGCCGTACACGCTGGCCGTCGACTGCGGCGGCAGCGGGATCAAGGCGTCCGTGCTCGACGCCGCCGGCACGTTGCACGCCCCGGCCGTGCGCGTCCCCACGCCGTACCCCCTGCCCCCGCAGCGCCTGGCGGACACGATCGCCGACATCGCCGCCGGCCTGCCGGTCGCGCAGCGCGCCACCGTGGGCGTCCCCGGGATGGTCCGCCACGGCGTCGTCGTCGCCACACCGCACTACGTGACCCGCTCCGGACCGCGCAGCGCCGTGGTGCCCGAGCTGCGCGCCGCGTGGGCCGGCTGCGACGTGCAGGCGCTGCTGACCGCGCGCCTCGGCATCCCGACGCTCGTCCTGAACGACGCCGAGGTGCACGGTGCCGGCGTGGTCTCCGGCACGGGCCTCGAGCTCGTCCTCACGCTCGGCACGGGCCTGGGCGCCGCACTGTTCGACGGCGGGCGGCTGGCGCCCCACCTGGAGCTGTCGCACGCCCCGGTGCGGTGGGGCACGACGTACGACGCGTACGTCGGCGAGCACGAGCGCGCGCGCCTCGGGGACGCGCTGTGGTCACGACGGGTCCGCAAGGTCGTCGAGGGGCTGCGGCCCGTCTTCCACTGGGACCGCCTGTACCTCGGCGGCGGCAACTCCCGGCGCGTGTCGCCGCCCACGCTCGAACGGCTCGGCGACGACGTCGTCGTCGTGCCCAACCGGGCCGGCATCGTCGGGGGCGTCCGCGCGTGGGACCTGCGCACGCACGACGCCTGACGGCTCCGCCCGGGCGTCGAGGTCGTCGAGCACCTCCAGCAGCACGCGCGTGAAGCGCACGGGCTGCACGAGGCTGACCAGGTGGGTGGCCCCCGGCACGACCACGAGGTGGCCCTCCCGGCAGGCGGCCACGAAGCGCCGCTCCTCACCGCGGAAGTGGTCGAACCGGCCGTTGACGATCCAGACGGGCACGTCGAGGCGCGCGAGGTCGGTCAGCGGGTCCGCGCGCCGCATCGCGCGCATGGTGTCCCCGACGACGTCGAGGGCGAAGCCGCCCGCCCCGACGTCGACGGCAGCCTGCGGCGGCAGCGTGCGGTCGACGAGCGCCTGGTTGATGGCCGCCCCGCGGTCGGGCAGGCGCGCGAAGAACCCGTCCGCCGCCGCCGCCCAGGCGCGCAGGACGGCCGGGTACGGCCGCGAGCTGCAGGCCGCCGCCACGAGCCCGGCGACCTGCTCGGGGTAGCGCGCCGCGTGCGCGACGGCGACGTACCCGCCGAGCGAGAGGCCGACGACGAGCGCCCGTCCCCCGACGGCGTCGACACCGTCCCGTACGGCCTGCAGCGCGCCGTCCCACGTGAACGTCTCCGCGATGCGCTCACCGTGCCCGGGGAGGTCCACGGCGAGCGCGACGTGACCGGCGCGCTCGAGGGCCTCGACCTGCGCGCGCCACATCGTGCGGGACGCCCGCAGGCCGTGCACGAGGACGACGGGCAGTGCCGGGGCCATGGGCCGAGGCTATGCGGGCACGGGTGCACCCGCCCGAGGGACGCAGCAGGCGGGACGGCACAGGGCCCGGACACCGTGCGGTGTCCGGGCCCTGTCGTGGTGCGGGGTGCGTCAGGCCTTGGCGTCCTCGACGGGAGCGTCCTCGACCTTGGCGTCCTCGACCGGGGCGTCCTCGACGGGAGCGTCCTCGACCGGAGCGTCCTCGACCGGCTTGTCCTCGGACTTCGCCGCCTTCTTGGGCGCTGCCTTCTCGGTGGCGCGGGTGGCCTCCTTGACGACGGCCTGCTTGGGCGACAGCGGCTCGAGGACGAGCTCGATGACGGCCATGGGGGCGTTGTCGCCCTTGCGCGGACCGATCTTGGTGATGCGCGTGTAGCCGCCCTGGCGGTCGGCCACGGCCGGCGCGATCTCCGTGAACAGGGTGTGCACGACACCCTTGTCCTTCACGACGGTCAGCACGCGGCGACGCGCGTGCAGGTCGCCGCGCTTGGCGAACGTGATGAGGCGCTCGGCCAGGGGACGCAGGCGCTTGGCCTTCGTCTCCGTGGTCGTGATCCTCCGGTGCTCGAACAGCGCCGTCGCGAGGTTCGCGAGGATGAGCCGCTCGTGCGCCGGGCTACCACCGAGCCTGGGACCCTTGGTGGGCGTGGGCATGGTCTCTACTCCTTGGGTTCTGCGATGAGGGCGACGTCCCGTGGCCGGCGCGTCAGCGCACGGTCACGGGAGCACCTACGTCAGTACTGCTCGTCCTCGACGAAGTCGGTCTCGTCGTCCCCGTAGTAGCCGCCGGCGGCCGAGGGGTCGAAGTCCAGCGGGCTGTCCTTGAGCGTCAGGCCGAGCTCGGCCAGCTTCTCCTTGACCTCGGTGATCGACTTCGCACCGAAGTTGCGGATGTCCAGCAGGTCCGCCTCGGACCGCGCCACGAGCTCGCCCACGGAGTGGATGCCCTCGCGCTTGAGGCAGTTGTAGGACCGGATCGTCAGCTGCAGGTCCTCGATCGGCAGCGCCAGGTCCGCAGCCAGGGCGGCGTCGGTCGGCGACGGGCCGATCTCGATGCCCTCCGCCTCGACGTTGAGCTCACGGGCGAGCCCGAACAGCTCCACCAGCGTGCGGCCGGCCGACGCGAGGGCGTCGCGCGGGCTGATCGCCGGCTTCGTCTCGACGTCGACGATGAGCTTGTCGAAGTCGGTGCGCTGCTCGACACGGGTCGCCTCGACCTTGTAGGTCACCTTGAGGACCGGCGAGTAGATCGAGTCGATCGGGATGCGGCCGATCTCGGCGTCGAACGACTTGTTCTGGTTCGCCGACACGTAGCCACGGCCGCGCTCGACGGTCAGCTCGATCTCGAGCTTGCCCTTCTCGTTCAGCGTGGCCAGGTGCAGCTCGGGGTTGTGCACCTCGACGCCGGCGGGCGGCACGATGTCCGCGCCGGAGACCTCACCCGCACCCTGCTTGCGCAGGTACATCACGACGGGCTCGTCGTTCTCGGAGGAGACGACGAGGTTCTTGATGTTGAGGATGATCTCGGTGACGTCCTCCTTGACACCCGGGATCGTCGAGAACTCGTGCAGCACGCCGTCGATACGGATCGACGTCACAGCGGCGCCCGGGATGGACGACAGGAGCGTCCGGCGCATGGAGTTGCCGAGGGTGTAGCCGAAGCCGGGCTCGAGGGGCTCGATGGAGAACCGCGAACGGTGCTCCGAGATGACCTCTTCGGTCAGGGTGGGACGCTGTGCGATCAGCACGGTGTGATTCCTCTCCGCGAGCGTCCGCCATATGACGCTTTCGCAGGTACTGCGTGCCTGGACGTGCCTCGGTCTGCACGCCTGGGCGTAAGTGCTGTGGTGGACCGACGCGCCCACGGTCGGCTGCCCCCTGCGGGGCGGCCGCACGTGCTGCGCGGCGGGCACGCGACGGCCGGGACGGGTACCACGGGTACCGTCCCGGCCGGACGCGGGTCAGACGCGGCGACGCTTCGGCGGACGGCAGCCGTTGTGGGCCTGCGGCGTCACGTCCTGGATCGAGCCGACCTCCAGGCCGGTGGCCTGCAGCGAGCGGATCGCGGTCTCACGGCCCGAGCCGGGGCCCTTGACGAAGACGTCGACCTTGCGCATGCCGTGCTCCTGCGCCTTGCGGGCCGCCGCCTCGGCAGCGAGCTGCGCGGCGAACGGCGTCGACTTGCGGGAGCCCTTGAAGCCCACCTGGCCCGACGACGCCCAGGCGATCACGGCGCCCGACGGGTCGGTGATGGACACGATGGTGTTGTTGAACGTGCTCTTGATGTGCGCCTGGCCGTGGGAGACGTTCTTCTTCTCCTTGCGGCGCGGCTTGCGCACGGCGGTACGGGACTTGGGAGGCATCTTTTCTTCTCTCGGGGTCTGCGGGTCGGTGGGCCGACGGGCGGGCGGTCAGCGACAGGCGCGACCAGCCCGCTGCGTCACTTGCGCCCGGCCTTCTTCTTGCCGGCGACGGTGCGCTTGGGGCCCTTGCGGGTACGCGCGTTGGTCTTGGTGCGCTGACCACGCACCGGGAGGCCGCGGCGGTGACGCAGACCCTCGTAGCTGCCGATCTCGACCTTGCGGCGGATGTCGGCGGCGATCTCGCGACGGAGGTCACCCTCGAGCTTGAAGCTCCCCTCGAGGAAGTCGCGCAGTGCGACCAGCTCGGTGTCGCCCAGGTCCTTGACCCGGACGTCGGGGCTGATGCCCGTGGCGGCCAGGGCCTGCTGCGCACGCGTGCGCCCGACCCCGAAGATGTACGTGAGGGCGACCTCGACCCGCTTGTCGCGGGGCAGGTCGACACCGATGAGACGTGCCATGTGCCTGGTGGCTCCTGTACTGCACTCGGAGGTCTGCCGCACCGTCCTCCCGCAGTCCTTGCGGGCCCCAGCCTCCGAGCTGGGGGTTCACCGTGACCTGGGCCGGAGCCGGGGTCACGGGGCGGCGGTGCGCTTGCTGCCCCCGGGAGGGGGCGGTGGTGCTGCTGCTCAGCCCTGGCGCTGCTTGTGGCGCAGGTTCTCGCAGATCACCTGGACGCGACCGTGCCGGCGGATCACCTTGCACTTGTCGCAGATCTTCTTGACGCTCGGCTTGACCTTCATCGCGTTCGTTCCTCCGCCGCCGCGCCCGGGCCACGTGGGTCCGACCGACGGCGTCTCGATGGTGGTGGTTACTTGTAGCGGTAGACGATGCGCCCGCGGGACAGGTCGTACGGGCTGAGCTCGACCACCACACGGTCCTCGGGGAGGATCCGGATGTAGTGCTGGCGCATCTTGCCTGAGATGTGCGCGAGCACCTTGTGGCCGTTGGCCAGCTCCACGCGGAACATCGCGTTGGGCAGCGCTTCGACCACGCTGCCCTCGATCTCGATGACGCCGTCCTTCTTGGCCATGTCCTCCGCTAACTGTCGTGCTCGACTTGTCCTGCCGGTGGTCGTACCACCCCTGGACCGTCCGCAGGACGTGCCGGACCCGCACGAGATCGTGCGGCCTGATCATGGGGTGACTGGTCGCCGAACGAACGGCGCACACAACCAACGAGCAATCATACGGCATCCCGACGCCGGTCGGTACCGGCCTGCGTCGCCGTACGCCCCGCGCAACGGAGCGCGTGGCCCGGGGGGGGCGGGGGGGGGCCCCGCCCCCGGGGGTGCTCAGCGTTCGACGGACCTCACCCGACGAGCGCGCGCAGCGAGGATCAGCGTCCCGGCCAGCAGGAGCACGCCCGCCGACAGGGCGACGCCTCCGGCCGACGCACCGGTGACCGCCAGCACGTCGCCGCCCTCTGCCGCCGCCCCCGAGGTGGGCCCGGAGGTCTCGACGCCGACGGCTGCCGTCGGGGTCGGCGTCGCGGTGTCCGACGGCTGCGCGCCCACGGTCGACGTCGGCTCAGCCGTCGGGGTCGCCGTGGGCTCGACCGTCGCCGTGGGCTCGACGGTCGGCGTCGCTCCTGCTGTGGGTCCGGCCGTCGGCTCGACGGTCGGGCCGGCCGTCGGCTGAACCGTCGGCTCGGCCGTCGGCTCGGCCGTCGGCTGAACGGTCGGCTCGGCCGTCGGCTGAACGGTCGGCTCGGCCGTCGGCTGGAGGGTCGGCTCGACCGTCGGCTCGACCGTCGGCTCGACCGTCGGCTCGACCGTCGGCTGGACGGTCGGCTCGGCCGTCGGCTCAACGGTCGGCTCGGCCGTCGGCTCGACGGTCGGCTGAACGGTCGGCTCAGCCGTCGGCTGGAGGGTCGGCTCGGCCGTCGGCTGAACCGTCGGTTCGGCGGTCGGCCCGGCCGTCGGCTGAACCGTCGGCTCGACGGTCGGCTCGGCGGTCGGCTGAACCGTCGGCTCGGCGGTCGGCTGAACCGTCGGCTCGGCGGTGGGCGTCGGCACGACCGAGCTGCTCGTGCACGGCACGCTGCCGAGGAACAGGCTGGTGTGCACCTCCTTGCCGGGGGCGATGCCCACGAAGCTCTCGGCCACGATCTGCCCCTCGAACTCGCGGTCGTCGACCACGACGCGAGCCGCCGGCGCGTACACCGCACCGCGGACCGGCTCGTTCGGCGCCCGGAGCGTCACCGTCCCGGTCAGGTCGGACAGGTCCCACAGGACGTAGCTCGCCATGTCTCCGTCCTTGCCGGCCTGCGCGACGCTCGGCAGGACGAGGACCCCACCCACGACGTCGGCGGGCGTGACCTTGACGATGAGGGAGCTGCCGGTCGAACCGTGTCCCGCGAGCGCGAACTTGCCGATGCCGCCGTACCGGGTGACGAGGGCGGACAAGGTGGTGCGGTTGGCGCCACCGGGCGCGAGGACGATCGGCTGGTTCTGGTCCGACGGGTAGGTCGGAGCGAGCCAGCCGTCGGTCTGCGCCAGCAGCGCCGTCCCCGCGTCCGGCCCGAAGTAGTCCGTGAACGCGTGCTGCGCCTGGAGCGTCGAGGCCTCGGCCGGCGTCTGCGTGAACGACTCGATGCCGGGCCGCTGGTTCGCGTTCAGACCGCCCCACGCGGATGTCGCACCCGCCCAGAAGGCGAGATGACCTGCGCTCTCGAAGCCAGGCCGCACCTCGAAGCCGGGGGGCGTGGACGTGTCCACGAGCACCGCGTGGCCGTCCAGATCCCCGTAGCCCGTGACGCCTGCGCTGCCCTGCGTCTTGACCTTCACCGCGCGGGCGGGCCCGTCCCCCGGGGTGTAGGCGTTGACGAGGAGGCGGTTCACGTGGCCGTCGACCACCGGCAGTCCGTACGCGGCGTTGCCGGCGATGGCGTGCACGATCGGGAAGTCGCCCTGGTGCGTGCTGCCCACGGTCAGGGTGCCGCCGACCGCGAGTGACCCCTCGACCTCGCTGTTGTCGAGCAGCGTGTCTCCGGAGGTCCAGATCGTGTACCCGTGATCGGCGCCGACGGGCGTCGCGACACCCATGGGGTTGACCGTCTCACCCGCCACGCACACGCCGGCGACGTCCGCCTGGACGGGGCCGGCGACGAGGCCGACGGACAGCATCACCACGCTCCCGGCGAGCGCCGCTGCTGCGGCGCGTCGACGCAGCGCTCTCCTGCTGCTGCGCACGGGGGTGGTACGGGGGCGGTCCATCGGTGTCTGCTCCTTCGTCGCGGCGGCCAGTCGGCCGCTGCGACGCACCGTCGCGCGATGATCGCCACGCACGGCCGCCTTCACTCTCCCCCGCTCGCGACGGGGGGCGCCTCGACGGTGCAGGGTGCACGCCCGCGGGCACCGTCCGCTCACTCCTTCGTGGGCGACGTCACCCTCTCGGAGCCACGACCCCCGTCTCCGCCACCTCACCGCGGTCGAGTCGGAACGACCGATGTCGCGGTGCCGGCTCGACGGCCGGCCGGGCGGCTGAGGTCAGAGCGAGGCGACCTCGACACCGAGGGCGCGCAGCCGCGCGGCGCCGCCGTCCCGCGCGGTGAGCACGACGATGCCGTCCTCGAGCAGCGCGACGGTGTGCTCCCAGTGGGCGGCACGCGAGCCGTCGTCGGTGACGACGGTCCAGTCGTCGGCCAGCGTCCGGTTGGCCTGGTCGCCGCGGACCAGCATCGGCTCGACCGCCACGCACAGCCCCGGCCGGAGCTTGAGGCCGCGGTCGCGGGTCCGGAAGTTCGGGACGTCGGGCGGCTGGTGCATGGCCGTGCCGATCCCGTGGCCGACGTAGTCCTCGACGATGCCGAACGGGGCCGAGCCGCTGCGCGCGGCCGCGGTCTCGACGACCTCCTCGACGGCCTCCCCCACCGCGCCGAGCCGCTCGCCGGTGGCGAGCGCCGCGATGCCGGCCCACATGGCGTCCTCGGTCGTGGCCGCGAGCTCGACGTCCGCGGGGTCGGCGGGGTCCAGGACGACCGTGAAGGCGGAGTCGCCGTGCCAGCCGTCGACGATCGCGCCGCAGTCCACGGAGACGACGTCACCGGGCTGGAGCACACGCGAGCCCGGGATCCCGTGGACGATCTCGTCGTTGACGGAGACGCAGAGCGAGGCGGGGTACCCGTGGTAGCCGAGGAACGACGGCGTGGCACCGGCGGACGTGATGACGTCCTCCGCCACCGCGTCGAGCCGGGCGGTCGTCACACCCGGCGCCAGCGCGGCGCGGACGGCGTCGAGCGCGTCCGCCACGACCAGGCCGGCACGCCGCATGACCGCGACCTGCTCCGGGGTCTTGTACTCGACGCGCTCGCGCCCGAACACGGCCGCTCCCCTAGGAGGCGGACGGGCTCAGCACCGCCAGGAGCCGAGCCGTGACGTCGTCGACCTCGCCGAGCCCGTCGACCTGCACGAGCAGGCCGCGGGCGGCGTAGACCTGCGAGATGGGCGCCGTCTGCTCGGCGTACACGTCGAGCCGGTGGCGGACGACGTCCTCGGTGTCGTCCGCGCGCCCCTCGATCTGCGCGCGCTTCGTCAGACGGTCGACCACGACCTGCGGGTCCACGGTGAGCTCCACCGCGAGGTCCAGCTCGTGCCCCGCGGACGCCAGGATCTCGTCGAGCGCCGCGACCTGGGCGACGTTGCGGGGGTACCCGTCGAGCAGGAACCCGTCGACGGCGTCCGCCTGCGCGAGGCGGTCACGGACGAGCTCGTTGGTGAGCTCGTCCGGGACCAGCGCGCCCGACGCCGTGATGTCCTGCACGCGTCGCCCGAGCTCCGTGCCGTTCTTGATGTTGGAGCGGAAGATGTCGCCGGTCGAGATGGCCGGGACGCCCAGCTCCTCGGCCAGGCGCGCGGCCTGCGTTCCCTTGCCCGCACCGGGGGGGCCGAGCAGGACCAGACGTGAACTCAACGCAAGAACCCTTCGTAGTGCCGCTGCTGCAGCTGGGACTCGATCTGCTTGACGGTCTCGAGGCCGACGCCCACCACGATGAGGATCGACGCCCCGCCGAACGGGATGTTGGCACCGACGCCGAGCACGATGAAGGCGATCATCGGGATCAGCGCGACGAGGGCGAGGTAGAGCGAGCCCGGCGTCGTGATACGCGTGATCACGTAGTCGAGGTACTCGGCCGTCGGACGGCCGGCCCGGATCCCCGGGATGAAGCCGCCGTACTTCTTCATGTTGTCCGCGACCTCGTCCGGGTTGAACGTGATCGCCGTGTAGAAGAAGCAGAAGAAGATGATCAGGACGATGTAGAGGGCCATGTGCAGCGGCGCGGCCGGGTCGGCCACGTTCACGCTGATCCACTGCACCCAGCCCGCGGTCGCGTCACCGAACTGCGCGATCAGCGTCGGCACCGCGAGCAGCGACGACGCGAAGATCACGGGGATGACGCCGGCCATGTTGATCTTGATCGGGATGTAGGTGCTCGACCCGCCGTACATGCGGCGGCCGACCATGCGCTTCGCGTACTGCACCGGGATGCGGCGCTGCGACTGCTCCACGAACACGACGAGCCCGATGACCAGCACGACGATCGCGAGGACGGCGATGAACTTGCCGACGCCGTTGTTGCCGCCGGCGATGGACCACAGGGCGCCGGGGAACGACGCGGCGATGGACGTGAAGATGAGCAGCGACATGCCGTTGCCGACACCGCGCTCGGTGATGAGCTCGCCGAACCACATGATCAGGCCGGTGCCCGCGGTCATCGTGATGACCATGATGAGCAGCGTCAGCGGCGTGTCGTTCGGGATGACGTCGAGCGTGCAGCCCTGGAACAGGTTGCCGCTGCGCGCGAACGTGATGATCGTCGTCGACTGCAGGATCGCCAGGCCGATGGTCAGGTACCGCGTGTACTGCGTCAGCTTCGCGGTGCCGGACTGCCCCTCCTTGTGGAGCTCCTCGAACTTGGGGATCACCACGCGCAGCAGCTGCACGATGATGCTCGCCGTGATGTACGGCATGATCCCGAGCGAGAAGACGGACAGCTGCAGGAGCGCGCCGCCGCTGAACAGGTTGACCAGGCCCAGCAGGTCGTTGTCCGCGGTCTGCTCGATACAGGCCTGCACGTTGGGATAGCTGACCCCGGGGGTCGGCAGGAAGGACCCGGCGCGGAAGAGCACCATCATCCCGATGGTGAAGAGCAGCTTGCGCCGCAGGTCGGGCGTCCTGAACGCCCGAGCGAATGCACTGAGCACCTGTCGTCCTCCTGCTGTGTGGGCCGTCCTCCGACCCCGTCGCCGTCGATGAGCGGGACGGACCGCCGGTAGAGACTACCCCGCGGACGGCGTGGTGCCGGCCCCGCCCGGGTTCTGGACGTCGCGACGTCGTCGAGCGGCGCCGAGAAGGGTCGATCCGACGCCGATGGCGACGACCGCGAGGAGGGCCGCACGGAGCGCGTCGAGGCCCGTGAGGGCGAGGGCGGCGGCCGAGCCGGCCCCGGGAGCGGCGGCGATGCCCCCGGATGCGCCCGGGACGGGAGTCGGCGCGGACGTCGGGGTGTCGCCCTGGATCTGCACCCGCACGACGAACGACGCCTGCCGCGCCCCGGCCGCGGAGCGGTTGCCGCTCGTCGCGGCGAGGGGCAGCTCGTACGCCACCTGCAGGTGCGTCGACGCCCCCTGCGCGAGGTGGGTCTGCGCGATGAGGGTCTCCTGCGCGTCCGCGAGCGCGGCGAACGACGCGCCGTCGGTCTGCGACGCGGTGTCCCAGTCGAGGCGGAGGTCGTCGTAGAACGGGTCGACGGAGCCGGCCGGCGGGTCGAGCAGGTCGACCTGCGTCACCCACGCGCGGAGCGTGCCGCCGCTCGGGCCGTCGTTGCGCACGGTCACCGAGCGCACCGCTCGGTCGCCCGGCACGGTCACGGGCACCCCGACGAACGAGCTCTCGGCGGTCGCGCGCGTCGAGCCGTCCCACGCGAGCGACAGCGTCGGGCCGGTCCAGGCCACGTCGACGGCGGCCGTGGCGGCTGCCGCGGGCGCGACGGTCAGGAGCAGGGCGAGGACACCCCCTGCGGCGTGGCGCACGGCCCTCACGGGGTGCCGCCCGGACGGGTCGTCGTGAACGTGAAGGTCAGGCGGTGGGTGGGCTCGGCCGCGGGGTCGAGCGTCTGGGCCACGGTCGCGCGCCACGTGTCGCTGGTGTCGGTGACCTCCCGGGGAGTGGCCATGCCCGGGGTGTCGGGTGTGCCGGTCACGGTCGCGGTGTTCTCGTGCGTGCCGGTGACCGGGACGAACGTCGCGACGAGGCACCAGTACTCGGACGTCAGCGCCCTGGTCGAGGTGTAGGCGGTGCTCCACGGCGTCGCGGTCGTCGTCGCGGTCCCCGTCGTCGACGTCGTGCACGCCGCCTGCGACGCCACCTTGTACAGCGCCCAGGTCGACGCCCCGAACACACCGCCGGAGACGGAGGGCGTGACCGTGTACGACAGGCCGCGGTGACCCTGCGCGAGCGAGTCGACCTGGACGGGGATCGCCACGGCGCCGCCCGTCGCCGTCGTGCCGTACAGCGTCGCCGCCTGCGCAGGGCCGAACTCGAAGACGAGCGACTGGCCGTCCGCGGTCGCGTAGGTCGCGAGCGAGCCAGGCGTGGCCGGGGCACCGACGCCGAACACGGTGACACCCACGGGCATCGCGGCCGTGCCCCTCTCCTGGTCGCGCCACAGCGCGAAGGTGCCGCCGGTGCCGGCGCCCACGAGGACCGCCGCCAGCACCACGGCAGCCGTGAGGACCCAGCCGTGCGGTCGACGCCACGAGGGGCGCGTCGCGGTCGTCACGAGAACCCGGCCCCCGTCCGCACCTGCGCGAGCTCGATCACGACCGTGCCGAGCGACGTCGCCGGCTGCGAGTCGACGGCGGTGGGCGCGACGACGAACGACGACGTGCCGGTGTAGGCGAGCGTGACGGTGACCGACCACGGCGTGGACCCCCATGCCGCCACCTGGGCGGGCGTGATGTTCGCGCCGCCGCTCGGGACCGTGACGGGCGACCCGACCGCGGCGGGTGTCGACGACGTCCCGCCGGGGGTGGTGACCACGTAGGTGGCCGTGACCCGTCCGGCCGGGGTCAGGCTCGGCGGGGTGTCCCACCGGACGTTGACGCGCGCGGCCAGGTTGTCACCGGTGAGCGTCGTGCGGAACTCCTGGCGCACGGTGAACGTGTCCCCGGGCGTCGCGAGGTGGTTCGCGGTCACGTAGTCGCTCTGCGTGGGCACGGCATGGGTGATGCCCGGGGTCGTCTCGCTCCACTGCGGGGTGCCGACGAGCGCGAGGTCCAGGTTGCCCGCGCGGACGACAGGCATGGCGAGTGAGGCGTCCTTGCCCCACATGGCGTAGGTGATGCCGGCCGTCGCACCCGCGACGACCAGGGCCGTCGCGACGAGCGACAGCGCGCGGCGGCGCCTCATCGGGTCTCCTCCTGGACGTGTGCGAGCGCGGGGAGGTCAGGGGTGAGCGCGGCGGGGCTCTCCGCTGCGTCGGCGCGACGGCGCTCGGGACGCAGGACCATGAACGCGCCGTAGCCGAGCAGCGCGACGGCGACGCCCACGACGAGCAGCCCGCGCTGCTGGCCGAGGTAGAGCGACGCGTACCCGACGTACGGCACGTGGTACATGACCTCCGCCTTGACCTGAGCGGGCACGAGCGGGTCGTCGTCGGCGCTGTTGGCGTCGCCGCGCGTGACGAACATCGTGCCCTCGGCGGTGAAGATCTTCTCCACCACACGGTGCGTGATGAGCGTCGGGTCGTCCGACACCGGCTGGAACGTGACGACATCGCCGACCTGGACCTCGGCCGCGACGTCCTTGACGCCGCGGACGACGACCACGTCGCCGGGATCGTACGTGGGGACCATCGAGCCGGTGAGCACCGTCAGTGCGGCACCGTCGACGACCTTGGGGACCACCGCGAGCGCCACGGCCGCGGCGAGCAGCACGAGGAGCGCGAAGGTCGTGAGGGTCGACAGGAGGCCGGAGAGCCAGCTGTCGCGCGGGGCGGCGGGCGTGGTCCTCATCGGTCCTCCTCGGGTGGTCGGCGGTACGGGGCGGGGGGGGGGGGGGGGGGGGGGGCGCCCCCCC
>NZ_JACSQV010000006.1:0-88497 GCF_014836445.1 Cellulomonas avistercoris | reverse complement strand
GGCCGTGCGGCCCGCCCCACCCGGGGGATCACGGGGTGGTGAAGCCCGCGTCCTCGCGCACCTGCGTGAGCGAGACGCCCAGGTTGCCGAGCGCGGTGGCGGCGTTCACGTCGTCACGGGCCTGCGTCACGCCGGTGTCGGCGAAGCTCGCCGTGATGACGACCGTGAGGGTCGTGGTGCCGTCGCTCTCCACGAGGATCGTGGTGGGCGAGGTCGTCTCCTGGCTCGTCGTGTTGGCGGCGAAGCGGAGCGCGGCGGGGGCGCCGTACGCACCGGTCGCGACCGGCGTCGTGGTGTCGCCCTCCTTGTACACCTCGTAGGAGAGTTCGAGCCCGTTGAGGTCGACCGGCGCGGTCGACGTGAGGGCGAGCTCGGCGGCCAGGTTGTCACCGATCAGCGTGACGTCCACGGCGACGGTGCCCTCGGCGGTGTCGCCGGGAACCATGCGCCAGGTGCTCAGGTTGATCACGTGGTCGGCGTCGGTGCGGTCGGCCGAGGTGTCGACCCACGACAGCGCGGCGGCAGCCGTGACGTTCAGGTCACCGTTGGTGATGGTGCCACCGGCGACGGAGTCCTGGGCGCTCCAGAGCGCGAACGTCGAGCCACCGGTGAGCAGCGCGATCCCGGCGACGCCGGCGATGAGGCCCTTGGTCTTGTTCTTCATGGTGATGCCTTTCTGAGGGTGGTCGCCCGGAGGGCGGAGCAGCACGTCCGGGCGGGCGTCTGCGAGTGCGTGGGTGCTGCGGTCAGGTGGTGCGGCGGACCGTCCGTCACGGATGCGGCACCACCGCCTTCTGACCGGTGCAGGTCACCGCAGCCGCGGCACCTGGCTCGATACGTGGGATGACGACCGTGGTGGCGGCCGGCAGCCCCGGGCACGTGATGAGCACGGCCCCGCTGGTGGGCGTGGTCCCGGCCGCGGTGGTGCGGCTCTCGGTCCACGCGTCGGTCAGGCGGACGTTCGTCAGCGCCGCGCTGCCGGTGTTCGTGACGGTGTAGCGCCACTCGACGGACGTGCCGGGCGCGAGCACCGCGCCGGTCGCACGCGGCGTCGACGTGCCGGGGACGTAGGCACGCTTGACAACGTCGACACCGAGGGCCCACAGCTCGACGCGGGCGCAGCTCTTCGCGCTGAGCTCGGCGGACCCGAGGTCGCACACGACCGGCGTGCCCGCGGCGATCGCGACCGTCGAGGCCCGCGCGAGGTTCGTCATGATCCGGTTCCCCGGAACCACCTTGACGGTCATCGGGTAGCTCACGGTCACCGAGGTGCCCGCAGCGAGCGCGCCGCTCCAGGTGATCCGGCTGCCGGTCTGGACGGGCGCACCGACCGAGGGGCCTGCGGGCGTCCGGGTGGCCGAGAGCGTGCCGAGGCTCGCGTCGTCCAGCGCACCGGCCACCTCGTCCACGAGGTACGCCGGCTGCGCGGCGGTGAAGTCGAGGTTGCCGGTGTTGCGCAGCGTCACGCTGTAGGTGACCGTGCCACCGGCGCCGGGCACCTCGGTGGCGCCGCCGGCGCTCTTCTCGACCTCGAGCTTCGCGACCTGCACGGTGACGGCCCAGTCCTCGGTCTCACCGAGCAGGGAGGCGCCGACGGGAGAGGCGAGGTCGCTCGCAGCGGTCGAGACCCGCAGCCGGAGGAACGAGGGCCCCGCGACGGTTCCGGCGGGCAGGTTCCAGGTGAGCGTCACGTTGCCGCCGTCGTTCGCCGTGCTGGTGCACGCCGTGTCGCCGACCGACCGCTCGCCGGCGTCCAGGAAGTCGCCGTCACGGTTCCAGTCGATCCAGCCCGCCACACGGCTCGCGGCCGTGCCGCGACACTTCGCGGTCGTCTGGTACGTCGTCGTGACCCCGGGGTACACCGCGGGCGCTGCGAGCGTGAGCCCGGTGAAGGCGTCCTCGTCACCGCTGCCGTCGCCCGTGGCGCCGGCGGAGTGCGGCACCGAGCTGTTCGGGAGCGCCGAGGCGCCGAGCGTCGTGGTCGGCGCCGCCATGCCCGCGAGCTGGGGCGCCGTGATCGCCGCGCGGTTGCAGGGGATGATGCCGGTGCAGGCGTAGCCGGCGACGTCCGTCGTGGAGCTGAGCGTCGTCCCCGTCCACGTGGGAACGACGACGCCGCCCGCGACACCGTACGAGGCGGGCGCGTCACCGAAGTCGGCCCCGAGCACGTAGCCGATCGCGACGGCGTTGCCGCCCGCGCCTCGCAGCGTGAAGCTGAGCGAGGAGACTCCGGTCGCGAGCAGCACGGCGTTCGCCGTGCCGGCCCCGCTCGTGCACTCGTCGTCCCGGTTGCTCAGCGTGAGCGTCTTGCTGCTGTTCGAGAGCGTGGCGCGGATGCGGTAGTCCGCGTTGGAGCACCCGCCGGCGCTGCGGCTGAGGACCCGCCAAGGCGCTGCGACCGGGCTGTTGTTCGCCGTCACGGCGAGCGACTCGCTGGAGCTCATGGACTCCGCGTCGGCCACGACCAGGCCGCCGAGGTCGAGCGCACGGCTGGTGCCCCGGTTGGCCGCCCCCCAGCCCTGACCGTCGAACTCGACGAGCGAGGCACCGCACGTCACGGTGAACGTCCGCTGCAGGAGGTTGCTGCTCGAGCCGCCCCGGGACAGGATCCCGTGGCGCAGCTGATTGGCGCCGCCCGAACCGCCGACGTTGTACATGCCGTCGAGCCCGTCGCCGTTGTAGCCCCCCGGCCGGTAGACCTCGACAGCGCCGTTGAGGTTGCTGATGGTGCAGCTGACCTCGACGCGCTGGGCCGGGCCCACCTCGTGCCAGTTCGACGCGATCGTGTTGTTGGGGATGTTGGCGGCGTCCGCGCCCCACGTCAGCCAAGCGATCCGGTCGTTGTGCGCACCGGTGCCGCCGGTGGCGTACACCGGCGCTCCCGTCGCGCTGCTGCCCGCATCGCCGGCTGCCGCCTGCGCCGCGGGCGCGCCGGCGACGTCGACGGCCGTGGCGACGGTGCCCACGGTGAGCGCGACGACGAGCGCGAGCCCGATGCGCCGCGCGCGCACCTGCTCCCCCGCCCTCGTGCCTGCTCGCATCTTCGTCGTCCCCCTTGGTCCTGCCGGTGGCGGCCGGGCGAGCCCCTGTGGGCCTCGGTTCCGGTACCTGCTTGCAGGTTCAAGTAGGTCAGTCGTCCAGGACGGGCGTCCATCAGGACACAAGGGCCACACCGGGCCACACCCGGACCTAGAGGCGCACAACGCCGGGTGCTACTCCCCAGGCCGCCGATCTGTTTCACCCGGACGCCCGAAACCGCAACCGGATGCCATGGGCGGTCATGACACGACGCTGTCGCGTCACCCGTTCGCCGCCGCGCCGCAGGTCAGACCTGGCAACCGTTCGCCAGGGCGAGACGTGGATCGGCCACGCGGTGCGACGGCTCGTGCCGTCGACCACGCGTGATCGGCAGTGCGATGCGCGCGCCGACCCCGCACAAGGGCCCGTCGCCGTGCCGGGCGAGGTGCACGTCAGGACGACTTTCGGAGACACCGCGCCGGGACTTGCGTCGGCCGGGCAGCGTGGCGCACCACGGTGTGCGCCTGCCGGGACCGGAAGGGTGCCGACAACGACGCAGCGGGCGGCCCCGGGATCTCTCCCGGGACCGCCCGCTGCGTGTGGTCCGACCGTGCGGACGTCTGCGGGGCGTCAGCCCTGCGCGACGCTCCCGCCGGCGGCCTCGATCTTGTCCTTCGCCGATGCGGAGCACTTGTCCACGTCGACGGAGACCTTGACCGTCAGCTCGCCGTCGCCCAGCACCTTGACGCGGTGGCCCTTGCGGACCGCGCCCTTGGCAACCAGGTCGGCGACCGTCACGTCGCCACCGTCGGGGTACAGCGCCGAGAGCTTGTCCAGGTTGACGACCTGGTACTCGACGCGGAACGGGTTCTTGAAGCCACGGAGCTTGGGAAGCCGCATGTGCAGCGGCATCTGCCCACCCTCGAAGCGGTCCGGCACCTGGTACCGGGCCTTGGTGCCCTTGGTACCACGGCCGGCCGTCTTGCCCTTGGACGCCTCACCACGACCCACGCGGGTCTTGGCGGTCTTGGCGCCCGGGGCCGGACGCAGGTGGTGCACCTTGAGGGTGCCACCGGCGCCGGGCTGGGCAGCAGCCTCGGCGGCGGCCTTGGCGGCAGCCGTCGGGGCCTTCTTCTTCGCCGGGGCCTTGTCGGCCTTCGCGGAGGACTCGGTCGTGGAGGAGTCGGCCTTGGCGGACGAGGCCGCCTTGGTCTTCTTCTCCGCAGCCGGAGCGGACTCCGTCTTGGCGGTGGCCTTCTTCGCCGGAGCCTTCTTGGCAGCCTTGGGCGCCTCGGTCACCGTCGTGTCGTCGGCCGTCTTGTCAGCCTTCTTGTCGTCGGCCATGGTCACTCGACCTCCTCGACCGCGACCAGGTGCGTCACCGTGTTGACCATGCCGCGGATCTCAGGGCGGTCCTCCTTGACGACGACGTCGCCGATCCGCTTCAGGCCCAGGGTGCGCAGCGTGTCGCGCTGGTTCTGCTTACCGCCGATGGCGGAACGGGTCTGGGTCACCTTGAGGCGGGCCATCATGCACCTGCCTTCGCCGACGCAGCGGCACGACCCTCGGCCTGCGCGCGCAGCAGCGCGTGCGGCGCGACGTGGTCGAGCGGCAGCCCACGACGGGCGGCCACGGCCTCGGGCTCCTCGAGGGAGCGCAGGGCCTCGACCGTGGCGTGCACGATGTTGATGGCGTTGGTCGACCCGAGCGACTTGCTGAGCACGTCGTGGATGCCGGCGCACTCGAGCACCGCGCGCACCGGACCACCGGCGATCACACCGGTACCCGGCGACGCGGGACGCAGGAAGACGACACCGGCGGCCTTCTCACCCGTGACGGGGTGAGGGATGGTGCCCTGGATGCGGGGGACGCGGAAGAAGCTCTTCTTCGCCTCCTCGACACCCTTGGCGATCGCCGCGGGCACCTCCTTGGCCTTGCCGTAGCCGACGCCGACCGTGCCGTCGCCGTCGCCCACCACGACCAGCGCGGTGAAGCTGAACCGGCGGCCGCCCTTGACGACCTTGGCGACACGGTTGATCGTCACGACGCGCTCGACGAACGCGCTCTTCTCGGGGGCGTCACGCCGCCCGCCGTCACGACGGCCGCCGTCCCGGCGGTCGCCGCCGGTGCCACCGGCACCGGTGTTGCTGCGCTGAGGAGCAGCCATCAGAGAGTCCTCTTCTTCGATGCGGAGTTCGTCGTCACAGGTTCAGACCGCCCTCGCGGGCGCCGTCGGCGACCGCAGCGACCCGACCGTGGTACTTGTTGCCGCCACGGTCGAACACGACGGCCTCGACGCCGGCAGCCTTGGCACGAGCGGCCACGAGCTCGCCGACCTTGCGGGCCTTGGCGGTCTTGTCGCCGTCGTCGCCACGCAGGTCGACCTCGAGGGTCGACGCAGACGCGAGCGTCTTGCCGATCGCGTCGTCCACGACCTGAGCGGTCATGTGCCGCGCGGAGCGCGTCACGACGAGGCGGGGACGAGCAGCCGTACCGACCACCTTCTTGCGCAGGCGCAGGTGACGACGCCGACGAGCGACGGTCGTGCCCTTGCCTCTGATGCCGATAGCCATGGCTACTTCCCAGCCTTTCCGACCTTGCGGCGCACGTTCTCGCCCGCGTACCGCACGCCCTTGCCCTTGTAGGGCTCCGGCTTGCGGATCTTGCGGATGTTCGCGGCGACCTCGCCCACCTGCTGCTTGTCGATGCCCTGGACCGAGAACTTCGTCGCGGACTCGACCGCGAACGTGATGCCGGCCGGGGGCTCGATAACCACGGGGTGGCTGAAGCCGAGTGCGAACTCGAGGTTGTCACCCTTCGCCAGCACGCGGTAACCGGTGCCGACGATCTCGAGCTTCTTGGTGTAGCCCTCCGTCACGCCGGTGACCAGGTTGGCCAGCAGCGTGCGGGTCAGGCCGTGCAGCGAGCGCGAGTTGCGCTCGTCGTCGGGACGCGACACCACGAGGGCGCCCGCGTCGTCGCGGTCCACCGTGAGGGGCGCCGCGATGGTGTGGCTGAGCGTTCCCTTGGGACCCTTGACCGTCACCACGCGGTCGTCGATGGCGACATCGACGCCTGCCGGCACCGGGACGGGGATCCTGCCGATTCGAGACATGGCTGTTCTCCTCTCCGTCTCGGACTTACCAGACGTAGGCGAGGACTTCCCCACCCACGCCCTTCTTGGCGGCCTGCTTGTCGGTGAGCAGCCCCGAGGACGTGGACAGGATCGCCACACCCAGGCCGCCGAGCACCTTCGGCAGATTGGTCGACTTGGCGTACACGCGCAGGCCCGGCTTGGACACGCGCTTGACGCCGGCGAGCGCACGCTCGCGGTTGGGGCCGTACTTCAGCGTGATCGTGAGGTTCTTGCCCACAGGCGCGTCCTCGACGGTCCAGCCGGAGATGTAGCCCTCGGCCTGCAGGATCTCGGCGACGTGGCTCTTGAGCTTCGAGAACGGGATCGTCACCGTGTCGTGGTGCGCCGAGTTCGCGTTGCGCAGACGAGTCAGGAAGTCTGCGATCGGGTCGGTCATGGTCATCGGGCGTCAGCCCTTTCTCGCCGGGGTATCCGCGGCCCTGTGTTCAGGGCCGCGGACCTACCGACGTCAGGAGGGTGTTACCAGCAGCGCTGGATTACCAGCTGCTCTTCGTCACGCCCGGGAGCTCGCCACGGTGGGCCATCTCCCGCACGCAGATCCGGCACAGGCCGAACTTGCGGTACACCGAGTGCGGACGTCCGCACTTCTGGCAACGCGTGTAACCGCGGACCGCGAACTTGGGCTTCGCGGCCGCCTTGTTGATGAGGGCGGTCTTCGCCATGTCAGTTCTCCTTGAACGGGAAGCCGAGGAGCTTGAGGAGCGCGCGGCCCTCGTCGTCCGTCGTCGCGGTGGTCACGATCGTGATGTCCATACCGCGGACACGGTCGATCTTGTCCTGGTCGATCTCGTGGAACACGGACTGCTCCACGAGGCCGAACGTGTAGTTCCCGTGACCGTCGAACTGCTTGGGCGACAGGCCGCGGAAGTCGCGGATGCGCGGCAGCGCGGTGGACAGCAGGCGGTCGAGGAACTCCCAGGCACGGTCGCCGCGCAGCGTGACGTGCGCGCCGATCGGCATGCCCTCGCGCAGCTTGAACTGCGCGATGGACTTGCGAGCCTTCGTGACCTGCGGCTTCTGGCCCGTGATCTGGGTCAGGTCGCGGATCGCGCCCTCGATGAGCTTGGAGTCCTTCGCGGCGTCGCCGACACCCATGTTGACGACGACCTTGACCAGTCGCGCCACCTGGTTGATGTTCTCGTGGCTGAACTGCTCGAAGAGCGCCGACCGGATCTCGTCGTTGTAGCGCGTCTTGAGCCGCGGCAGAGCCGGGGCCTCGATGGTGGTCTCGGTCATCAGATGTCCTTACCGGAGCGCTTGGCGACGCGGACGCGCACGTTGCGCGTGCGCCCGTCGCGCTCGACCTGCTCGGTGCGGTAGCCGACCCGGGTGCCCTTCTTGGTCTCCGGGTCCACGAGCATCACGTTGCTGATGTGGATGGGGGCCTCGATCGTCTCGATGCCACCGGTGCGGGTGCCGCGCGAGGTCTGGCCGGCCTTCGTGTGCTTCTGCACACGCTGGACGCCCTCGACCACGACGCGCTGCGTCTCGGGGAGCACCTCGAGGACGCGTCCCTGCTGGCCCTTGTCGCGGCCCGAGATCACGAGGACGAGGTCGCCCTTCTTGATCTTCGCCATGGTCAGATCACCTCCGGAGCGAGCGAGATGATCTTCATGAACTTCTTGTCACGCAGCTCCCGGCCCACCGGGCCGAAGATGCGCGTGCCACGAGGCTCGCCGTCGTTCTTGAGGATCACAGCCGCGTTCTCGTCGAACTTGATGTACGAACCGTCGGGGCGCCGACGCTCCTTGCGGGTGCGGACGATGACCGCCTTGACGACGTCGCCCTTCTTGACGTTGCCGCCGGGGATGGCGTCCTTCACGGTGGCGACGATGACGTCACCGATGCCCGCGTAACGGCGGCCGGAACCGCCGAGCACACGGATGCAGAGGATCTCCTTGGCACCCGTGTTGTCGGCGACACGCAGTCGCGACTCCTGCTGGATCATCTACCTACTCCTGTCGTCTGGCGGGTTCTCGCTCGCACGATGGCGGCGAGCCTGGCCATCCGGATGGTTGCCGTGGTGCACACGCCGCGGGCGGGAGACCCGCCCGCGTCGTGGGCAACTGTCGTGGTGCTGTGCTGCGCAGGCCTCGCGGCCGGCTGCAGGGTTACTTGGCCTTCTGGAGGATCTCGACGAGCCGGAAGTGCTTGGCTGCCGACAGCGGCCGGGTCTCCATGATCTCGACCAGGTCGCCCACGCCGGCGGCGTTCAGCTCGTCATGCGCCTTGACCTTGCTGGTCCGGCGGATGACCTTGCCGTACAGCGGGTGCTTGACGCGGTCCTCGACCTCGACCACGACCGTCTTGTCCATCTTGTCGGACACGACGTAGCCGCGGCGGGTCTTGCGGTCCGCGCGGGGCTCCGACGTCGCCGTCGTCTGCTCGTGCTTGGTGGTCATGATTGCCTCACTCCGCGCTCGGTGCGGTACGGATGCCGAGCTCACGCTCGCGCAGGATCGTGTAGATGCGCGCGATGTCGCGGCGGACGGCCTTGAGGCGTCCGTGGCTCTCGAGCTGACCGGTCGCGGACTGGAAGCGGAGGTTGAACAGCTCCTCCTTGGCCTTCTTCAGCTCGGCGACCAGCTTCTCGTCGTCGAAGGTGTCCAGCTCCGTGGGAGCCAGCTCCTTGGTTCCGATAGCCATCAGTTACCACCCTCGCGCACGATGAAACGTGTCTTCATCGGGAGCTTGTGCTGCGCGCGGCGCATGGCCTCACGCGCGAGCGGCTCCGGGACACCGGCGAGCTCGAACAGAACTCGGCCCGGCTTGACGTTGGCGATCCACCACTCGGGCGAGCCCTTGCCGGAACCCATGCGGGTCTCGGCGGGCTTCTTCGTCAGGGGACGGTCCGGGTAGATGTTGATCCAGACCTTCCCCCCACGCTTGATGTGGCGGGTCATGGCGATACGTGCAGCCTCGATCTGCCGGTTCGTGACGTAGGCCGGCTCGAGAGCCTGGATGCCGTACTCACCGAACGAGATCGTGGTGCCACCCGTCGCGGCGCCGGAGCGCCCCGGGTGGTGCTGCTTGCGGTGCTTCAGCCTGCGCGGGATCAGCACGGCTCAGGCCTCCGTTCCGGACTCGGTGGGCGCCTGCGCTGCGGGCGCCTGCTCGGCGGCCGGAGCGGGGGCGTCCTGACGCTCGGGACGGCGTGCCCCGGTGCGAGGACCACGGTCACCGCGGTCACCACGGTCGCCGCGCGGGCCACCACGGGAAGGACGGGGAGCCTGCGAGGCCTGCTCGCGTGCCCACTCCTTCTCCGTCATGTCGCCCTTGTAGACCCAGACCTTCACGCCGATGCGGCCGAAGGTCGTGCGAGCCTCGAAGAAGCCGTAGTCGATGTTCGCGCGCAGCGTGTGCAGCGGCACACGACCCTCGCGGTAGAACTCCGTACGGCTCATCTCCGCGCCACCGAGGCGGCCGGACACCTGCACACGGATGCCCTTGGCACCCGCGCGCTGGGCCGACTGGATGCCCTTGCGCATGGCACGGCGGAACGAGACACGGCTCGCCAGCTGCTCGGCGATGCCCTGGGCGACCAGCTGAGCCTCGATCTCGGCGTTCTTGACCTCGAGGATGTTCAGCTGGACCTGCTTGCCCGTGAGCTTCTCGAGCTCGCCGCGGATGCGGTCGGCCTCCGCGCCACGACGCCCGATGACGATGCCCGGGCGGGCGGTGTGGATGTCGACGCGCACACGGTCACGGGTGCGCTCGATCTCGACCTTGGCGATGCCGGCGCGCTCGAGACCCGTGCTCATGAGCTTGCGGATCTGCACGTCCTCACGGACGTAGTCGCGGTAGCGCTGACCCGGCTTCGTCGAGTCCGCGAACCATCGCGAACGGTGGTCGGTCGTGATGCCCAGGCGGTACCCGAGCGGGTTGACTTTCTGTCCCACTATCGGGCCCGTCCCTTCGTCTCACGCTCAGCGACGACCACGGTGATGTGGCTCGTGCGCTTGAGGATCTGGCTGGCCCGACCCTGCGCCCGCGGACGGAACCGCTTGAGCGTCGGACCCTCGTCGACGAAGACCTCCGAGATGAAGAGGTCTGCCTCGTCGAGTCGCTCGCTGTTGCGCTTGGCCCCCTCGACCGCATTGGCGACCGCGGACTGCACCGTCTTCAAGACGGGCTCCGCCGCGGCCTGCGGCGCGAACTTCAGCACCGCCACGGCCTCCGCCGCCTGCTTGCCACGGATGAGGTCCACGACGCGGCGGGCCTTCTGGGGCGTGACGCGGACGAACCGCGCCTTCGCCTTGGCTTCCATCGCTGTCCTGCTCTCTTGTCTCTGCCGTCAGGGCGTCACCAGGCTGACCCGGGGGTCAGCGGCGACGGCCCTTCCGGTCGTCCTTCTCGTGGCCGCGGAACGTCCGCGTGGGGGCGAACTCGCCGAGCTTGTGCCCGACCATCGACTCCGTCACGAACACCGGGGTGTGCTTGCGGCCGTCGTGCACCGCGAACGTGTGGCCGAGGAAGTCGGGCGTGATCATCGAACGACGAGACCACGTCTTGATGACGTTCTTCGTACCGGCCTCGTTCTGCGCGTCGACCTTCTTCTGCAGGTGGCCGTCGACGAACGGGCCCTTCTTGAGGCTGCGAGGCATTCTCTCGGGCTCCTATCAGCGCTTCTTGCCGGTGCGCCGACGGCGCACGATGAGCTTGTCGCTCGGCTTGTTCGGACGACGGGTGCGGCCCTCGGACTGGCCCCACGGGCTGACGGGGTGACGTCCACCGGACGTCTTGCCCTCGCCACCACCGTGCGGGTGGTCGATCGGGTTCATGGCGACACCACGGACGGTCGGGCGCTTGCCCTTCCAGCGCATGCGGCCGGCCTTGCCCCAGTTGATGTTCGACTGCTCGGCGTTGCCGACCTCGCCGACCGTGGCGCGGCAGCGCAGGTCGACGTTGCGGATCTCGCCGGACGGCATGCGCAGCTGCGCGTACGGCCCGTCCTTCGCGACGAGCTGCACCGAGGCACCTGCCGAACGTGCGATCTTCGCGCCGCCGCCGGGCTTGAGCTCGATGGCGTGGATGACCGTACCGGTCGGGATGTTGCGCAGCGGGAGGTTGTTGCCCGGCTTGATGTCCGCCCCGGCACCTGCCTCGAGCATGTCGCCCTGCGACACCTTGTTGGGGGCGAGGATGTACCGCTTCTCGCCGTCCGCGTAGTGCAGCAGCGCGATGCGCGCGGTGCGGTTCGGGTCGTACTCGATGTGCGCGACCTTGGCCGGCACGCCGTCCTTGTCGTGACGACGGAAGTCGATCACGCGGTAGGCGCGCTTGTGCCCGCCGCCCTGGTGACGCGTCGTGATGCGACCGGTCGCGTTGCGACCGCCGGTCTTGTGCAGCGGACGGACGAGCGACTTCTCCGGCTGCGAGCGCGTGATCTCGACGAAGTCGGCGACGCTCGAGCCGCGGCGGCCAGGCGTCGTCGGCTTGTACTTACGGATTCCCATGAAAGTAAGTCCTCTTCGCTCTCGGTCAGCCGACCGGTCCGCCGAAGATGTCGATCGAGCCCTCGCGGAGGGTGACGATCGCACGCTTCGTGTTCTTGCGGCGGCCGATGCCGAAGCGGGTCCGGCGGGCCTTGCCCTGACGGTTCGCGGTGTTGACCGACTCGACCTTGACGCCGAAGACGTGCTCGACGGCGATCTTGATCTCGGTCTTGTTGGCCCGCGGGTCGACGAGGAAGGTGTACTTCCCCTCGTCGAGCAGGCCGTAGCTCTTCTCCGAGACGACCGGCGCGATCAGGATGTCGCGCGGGTCCTTGCCGACGTCGGTCACTTCGTCTCCTCGTTGGCCTCGGACTCGGAAGCGACAGCCTTCGCGCCCTTGACGGGGCCGGCGAGGAACGCGTCGAGCGCGCCCTGCGTGAAGACCACGTCGTCCGAGATGAGGACGTCGTAGGTGTTGAGCTGGTCGGCGACGAGCAGGTGGACCCGCTCGACGTTCCGCAGCGACTTCCAGGTGATCTCGTCCTGACGCTCGACGACCACGAGGACGTGCTTGCGGCCGGAGAGGTTGTCGAGCACCGCGATGGCGGACTTGGTCGACGGGACCTCGCCCGGGGCGAAGCCCGTGACGACGTGGACGCGACCGGCACGCGCGCGGTCCGAGAGAGCACCGCGGAGCGCCGCGGCCTTCATCTTCTTCGGGGTCCGCTGCGAGTAGTCACGCGGGGTCGGGCCGTGGACGACGCCACCGCCGGCGAACTGCGGCGCACGGGTCGAGCCCTGACGGGCGCGGCCGGTGCCCTTCTGCTTGTACGGCTTCCTGCCACCACCGCGGACCTCGCCGCGGCTCTTGGTGTCGTGGGTGCCCTGCCGCGCGGCGGCGAGCTGGGCGACGACGACCTGGTGGATCAGCGGGATGTTCGTCGTGGCGTCGAAGACGTCACCGGGCAGGTCGGCCGTTCCGGCCTTCTTGCCCTTCTCGTCGAGGACGTCGACGGTCAGCGTGTCGCTCATCGAGGTCACGCACCCTTCGCAGCGGAACGCACGACCACGACGCCACCCTTGGGGCCGGGAACTGCGCCCTTGACGAGCAGCAGACCCCTCTCGACGTCGATCGCGTGCACGGTCAGGTTCTGGGTGGTCTGACGGGCGACGCCCATCCGACCGGCCATCTTGATGCCCTTGAACACGCGCGACGGCGTCGATGCGCCACCGATCGAGCCGGGCTTGCGGTGGTTGCGGTGCGCACCGTGGGAGGCGCCGACGCCGTGGAAGCCGTGACGCTTCATCACACCCGCCGTGCCCTTGCCCTTGGTGGTACCGGTGACGTCCACGACCTGGCCGGCCTCGAAGGCACCGGCCGTGATCTCCTGCCCGAGCGTGTACTCGGCAGCGTTGGACGTACGGATCTCGGCCACATGCCGACGGGGGGTGACCCCCGCCTTCTCGAAGTGGCCCTTGAGCGGCTTGGTGACCTTGCGCGGGTCGATCTGGCCGTAGGCCAGCTGGACCGAGCTGTAGCCGTCGCTCTCAGCGGAGCGGACCTGCGTCACGACGTTCGTACCCACGGCGACGACGGTGACGGGAACGAGGCGGCCTGCCTCGTCCCACACCTGCGTCATGCCGAGCTTGGTGCCGAGCAGCGCCGTGACGGGGCGCGCGTTCTGCTGGGTAACCATGAAGATCAGTCCCTTCCCAGCGGTATCAGAGCTTGATCTCGATGTTCACGTCCGCAGGCAGGTCGAGACGCATGAGCGAGTCGACGGCCTTCGGCGTGGGATCGATGATGTCGATGAGCCGCTTGTGCGTACGCATCTCGAAGTGCTCGCGGCTGTCCTTGTACTTGTGGGGCGACCGGATGACGCAGAAGACGTTCTTCTCCGTCGGCAGCGGCACCGGACCCACGACCGACGCACCAGCGCGAGTCACCGTGTCGACGATCTTGCGCGCCGAGCTGTCGATGACCTCGTGGTCGTAGGACTTGAGCCGGATGCGGATCTTCTGTCCCGCCATGGCGTCGTCTACTTCTCTCTCTCGAAATACCGGTCCGTCCGACCCCCGCACTCGGGCGTGTCGCTCTGCGCGACGCACCTTCGTGCTGCGTTCCGTTCCCGGAAAGGGGCCGTGGTTGTCGTCGAACGCCCCCCACCGAGTGACCCCGGGGTCCGAGCGTTCGCCACGTCTGTCCGCCCAGCCGATAGGCGCGCGTGAACGCACACCCCGGCGGGCAACCCCGACAGTCTGCCAGACGGGACGAGGAAAGGGCAACTCCGCCTGTGTCACACCCCCGCTCGCGCGCGCCGACGACGTCTCCGGGCTCAGGGAAGGTGGTCGACCGTGACGCCGCCCGCGCCCCCCTCGACCACGAGCTCCCAGTGGTCCGCGTCGGCGTCGAAGCCCGTCGTCGTCAGCTCCGCGCCGGCGCCGAGACCACCCGTGCGTGCCCCGTCGACGTCCACCCACCCTGCGCCGGACGCCACCGCGACGCGGGCCGCGTCACCGCGCGACAGGCGGAACCGCAGGTCGTCCACCCCCGCGCGCACGACCGCGCGCATCGTGCCGTCCGCCGGGGGCAGCGCCACGCCGACGCCCCCGGCGCCACCACCGACCTCGACGCCCTGCACGTCCAGTCCCGCGAGGTCGAGGTCCGCGTCGTCCGCGCCCACCG
This sequence comes from Cellulomonas avistercoris, assembly GCF_014836445.1. Classification (GTDB taxonomy): domain Bacteria; phylum Actinomycetota; class Actinomycetes; order Actinomycetales; family Cellulomonadaceae; genus Cellulomonas; species Cellulomonas avistercoris. The sequence goes on along the minus strand of NZ_JACSQV010000006.1, from coordinate 74,201 downwards.
TCACGCGGAGCGTCCAACGCACGCCGGGCGCCAGCCGGACCGTGGCGGTCGTGCCGGCGACCCGCACGTCCTGCTCGCCCGCCGTCGCGGTGTGCGTGGCCGTCGCGTCACCGCCGGCCCCCCGCACGTCGAGCAACGTGCCCGTGGGCGCTCCCCCGGTGACCAGCACGCGGTCCGCCCGGGCATCCAGCACGAGGGTCGCCGCGTCACCGCTCCCCCGCGGCACCTGCACCACCGCGTCGCGGCCGGCCCCGCCGTCGCCCCACGGACGCACGACGAGCGCGACCACGACCGCGACCAGGACGCCGCCCGCCACCACCGCCCACCCGATCCGTCGCTGCCGTGCCTCGACCTGCCCCGGGGCCTCGTGCCGCTGCCGTCCGCGCTCGTCCACCGCGCGACAGTACCGGTGCACCGCCCTGCACGCCCGGGGACGACGCAGGGCCCGAGAACGACGCAGGGCCCGGGAGCCGAAGCTCCCGGGCCCTGCGTGGTGGATCAGCCCCGAGGGGCCAGGATCACTTGGTGATCTTGATGACGCGACCCGAGCCGACGGTGCGGCCACCCTCGCGGATGGCGAAGCCGAGGCCCTCCTCCATCGCGATGGGCTGGATCAGCGTGACGGAGATCTCCGTGTTGTCGCCGGGCATGACCATCTCGGTGCCCTCGGGCAGCGTGATGACGCCGGTGACGTCGGTGGTGCGGAAGTAGAACTGCGGGCGGTAGTTCCCGTAGAACGGGTTGTGACGGCCACCCTCGTCCTTGGACAGGATGTAGACCTGGCCCTCGAACTCGGTGTGCGGCGTGATCGAGCCGGGCTTGACGACGACCTGGCCGCGCTCGACCTCCTCGCGCTTCGTGCCACGCAGCAGCAGGCCGACGTTCTCGCCCGCCTCGGCGTAGTCGAGCAGCTTGCGGAACATCTCGACGCCGGTGACCGTGGTCTTGATCGCCTTCTCCTTGATGCCGACGATCTCCACCTCCTCGTTCACCTTGAGCGAGCCACGCTCGACACGGCCGGTGACGACCGTGCCACGGCCCGTGATCGTGAAGACGTCCTCGATGGGCATGAGGAACGGCTTGTCGATCTCGCGGACCGGGTCCGGCACGTTCTCGTCCACGGCGTCCAGCAGGTCCTCGACGGACTTGACCCAGACCGGGTCGCCCTCGAGCGCCTTGAGGCCGGAGACGCGCACGACCGGCGCGTTGTCGCCGTCGAACTCCTGCGACGACAGCAGCTCGCGGACCTCCATCTCGACGAGCTCGAGGATCTCCTCGTCGTCGACCATGTCGGACTTGTTGAGCGCCACGAGCAGGTAGGGCACGCCGACCTGACGGGCGAGCAGCACGTGCTCACGCGTCTGGGCCATCGGGCCGTCGGTCGCCGCGACCACGAGGATCGCGCCGTCCATCTGCGCGGCACCCGTGATCATGTTCTTGATGTAGTCGGCGTGACCGGGCGCGTCGACGTGCGCGTAGTGACGCTTCTCGGTCTGGTACTCGACGTGCGCGATGTTGATGGTGATACCGCGCTGCTTCTCCTCCGGCGCCTTGTCGATCTCGTCGAACGGCGTGAAGGGGTTCAGGTCCGGGTACTTGTCGTGCAGCACCTTCGAGATCGCGGCGGTCAGCGTCGTCTTGCCGTGGTCGACGTGACCGATGGTCCCGATGTTGACGTGCGGCTTCGTCCGCTCGAACTTCGCCTTGCCCACTGGGTGTCCTCCTCAGGACTTGGTAGAGATTGCCCGACGGCAGTTACCTGACGGTACCTGCCCGACGTGCGGTCCTACGGGTCGGATGTGTAGCTGGAACTGCAGGGTTCGACCTGTGGGACTTACTCGCCCCGGGTCTTCTTGATGATCTCTTCGGCAACCGCCCGAGGAACCTCGGCGTAGCTGTCGAACTGCATCGAGTACACGGCACGGCCCTGGGTCTTCGACCGCAGGTCACCGACGTACCCGAACATCTCGGAGAGGGGCACCTGGGCGCGGACGACCTTGACGCCGGTCGCGTCCTCCATGGACTGGATGATGCCGCGGCGGGAGTTGATGTCGCCGATGACCTCGCCCATGTACTCCTCGGGCGTGCGCACCTCGACGGCCATGATCGGCTCGAGGAGGGCCGGGTCCGCCTTGCGCACCGCCTCCTTGAGGATCATCGAGCCGGCGATCTTGAACGCCATCTCCGAGGAGTCGACGTCGTGCGCGGCACCGTCGAGCAGGATCGCCTTGACGCCCACGAGCGGGTAGCCCGCGAGCACGCCCAGCTGCATCGCGCTCTGGATGCCCGCGTCGACCGACGGGATGTACTCGCGCGGGATGCGGCCACCGGTGACCTTGTTGTCGAACTCGTAGAGCTCGCCCTCGGCAGGGTCCAGCGGCTCGAAGGTCATCTGCACCTTGGCGTACTGGCCCGAGCCACCGGTCTGCTTCTTGTGCACGTAGTCGATCTTGACGACGGCACGACGGATCGTCTCGCGGTAGGCCACCTGCGGCTTGCCGACGTTGGCCTCGACCTTGAACTCGCGACGCATGCGGTCGACGAGGATGTCGAGGTGGAGCTCGCCCATGCCGCCGATGACGGTCTGGCCGGTCTCCTCGTCCAGGCGGACGCGGAACGTCGGGTCCTCCTCGGCGAGCTTCTGGATGGCCGTGGAGAGCTTCTCCTGGTCGGCCTTCGTCTTCGGCTCGATCGCCACGTCGATGACGGGCTCCGGGAAGGTCATCGACTCGAGGATCACCGGCGCGCTCGGGTCGCACAGGGTGTCACCGGTGGTGACGTCCTTGAGCCCGATGAACGCGTAGATGTGGCCGGCCTGCGCCTCGGCGACGGGGTTCTCCTTGTTGGAGTGCATCTGGAAGAGCTTCCCGATGCGCTCCTTCTTCCCCTTGGTGGAGTTGAGCACCGCGGCGCCCGACTCGACCTTGCCCGAGTACACGCGCACGTACGTCAGCTTGCCGAAGAACGGGTGCGTGGCGACCTTGAACGCGAGAGCCGAGAACGGCTCGGTCGCGTCCGGGTGACGCTCGACGACGAGCTCCGGGTCCTTGACGTCGTGACCCTCGACCGCGGCGACGTCCAGGGGCGTCGGCAGGTAGTCGATGACGGCGTCGAGCATGGGCTGCACGCCCTTGTTCTTGAACGCCGACCCGCACAGCACGGGGTACGCCTCCGACGAGATGGTGAGCTGGCGGATGCCGGCCTTGATCTCGGCGACCGTCAGCTCCTCGCCACCGAGGAACTTCTCGAGCAGCTCGTCGCTCGTCTCCGCGACGGACTCGAGCAGCTCGGCCCGGTACTGCTCGGCCTTCTCCTGCAGGTCGGCCGGGATGTCCTCGATCTCGTACTTCTCGCCGAGGGCGGTCTCGCCGCGCCACACGAGCGCACGCATCTCGACCAGGTCCACGACACCGATGAAGTCGTTCTCGGAGCCGATCGGCAGCTGGATGACCAGCGGCTTGGCCTTGAGGCGGTTCACGATCGTGTCGACGGTGAAGTAGAAGTCCGCGCCGAGCTTGTCCATCTTGTTGACGAAGCAGATGCGCGGGACGTCGTACTTGTCGGCCTGGCGCCAGACGGTCTCCGACTGGGGCTCCACGCCCTCCTTGCCGTCGAACACGGCGACGGCACCGTCGAGGACGCGCAGCGAGCGCTCGACCTCGACCGTGAAGTCGACGTGACCGGGCGTGTCGATGATGTTGATCTGGTTGTTCTTCCAGTAGCAGGTCGTCGCGGCCGACGTGATCGTGATGCCGCGCTCCTGCTCCTGCTCCATCCAGTCCATCGTCGAGGCGCCGTCGTGCGTCTCACCGATCTTGTAGTTGACCCCCGTGTAGAACAGGATCCGCTCGGTGGTCGTCGTCTTGCCGGCATCGATGTGCGCCATGATGCCGATGTTGCGGACCTTCGTGAGGTCCGTCAGCACGTCCAGTGCCACGTGGTAGCCCCTTGTCGGTTGGCTTGAGGTGGGTGCCGTTCGCGTCGCCGCGGGCCCGTCAGTCCGACGGGCCCGCAGCGAGCGCCGGGGTCACCAGCGGTAGTGCGCGAACGCCCGGTTGGACTCGGCCATCTTGTGCATGTCCTCGCGACGCTTCACCGCGGCACCCAGGCCGTTGGACGCGTCGAGGATCTCGTTCATGAGGCGCTCGGTCATCGTCTTCTCGCGACGGGCGCGCGAGAAGTCCGTGAGCCAGCGCAGGGCCAGCGTCGTGGCGCGCACGGGGCGCACCTCGATCGGCACCTGGTAGGTGGCGCCACCGACGCGGCGGGACTTGACCTCGATGGAGGGACGCACGTTGTCCAGCGCGCGCTTGAGCACGACGACCGGGTCGGACTGCGTCTTGTCACGGACGCCCTCGAGCGCGCCGTAGACGATGGCCTCGGCGACGGTCTTCTTGCCGTCGAGGAGGACCTTGTTGATGAGCTGCGTGACCACCGGCGAGCCGTAGACGGGGTCGACGATCAGCGGCCGCTTCGGAGCGGGACCCTTGCGAGGCATCTGTCTCAGCCCTTCTTCGCGCCGTAGCGGCTGCGTGCCTGCTTGCGGTTCTTGACGCCCTGCGTGTCGAGCGCGCCGCGCACGATCTTGTAGCGGACGCCGGGGAGGTCCTTCACACGACCGCCGCGCACGAGCACGATGGAGTGCTCCTGCAGGTTGTGGCCGACGCCCGGGATGTAGGCCGTGACCTCGATGCCCGAGGACAGGCGCACGCGCGCCACCTTGCGGAGCGCCGAGTTCGGCTTCTTCGGGGTGGTCGTGTAGACACGGGTGCACACACCGCGTCGCTGGGGGGAGCCCTTGAGGGCAGGCGTCTTCGACTTGTTCGTCTTCGCCTGCCGGCCCTTGCGGACCAGCTGCTGGATCGTAGGCACTACGTCTCCGTCTGTCGGTGTTCTCTGGTCTGACCGGCACCCGTCACCCTGGACGGCCGGCTCGGCCCGGATCGTCGCCCGTCGCGCGACTACCCCGGAGGTCTCGAGTCCCGAACCGACCCCCGCGCCCGGGCGTGTCGCCCCGGCCCTCCGCACGGCGACCGTCCCGTACGGGACCGTTCCGGTAGAGGTGGGAGCCACCCGGTGCCCCCCGGACGCACCCCGACAAGGGGTGGGCGACCGAGTGCACGCGCAAGGGCCCGACGGCGCGGGCACGGTGTCCTACGCTACCCGCCGTCGCCGGGCGCGTCAAAGGCCGAGGTGCGGGGCGGAAGCGGGGGCCCGGAGGCCCCCGGCAGGACGTACGGCGAGCCGGCTCAGGCCCCGCCGGCCGAGCGTCACTCGGCGGGCAGCACCCAGGCCTCGCCGCTCTCCTCGACGACGTCGTCGCCGGAGCCCTCGACGTCGACCTTGACGAGCTCGAAGCTCTTGCCCTTGACCTCGCCGGACCGTCCCACGGTGAGGTCGACCGCGTCGTCGAAGTCCTGGCCGTCCGAGGCGATCAGCGAGATGCTGTCCTCCCCGAAGTTGGCGGCGGTGAGCGTCAGCCCGTCGACCTCGACGGGCTCCCCCGCCTTGAGGTGCACCGCACCCTCGGGCACGTCCTGACCGCCGCAGGCCGCGAGCAGCGCGACCAGCCCGACGACCAGAGCACTCCGGAACCCTCGTCCAGCTCGTCCCACGGGGCGACCTCATCTCGTCTCGACACGTCACTGTGCGCGGCGCACGCCGACCGCGCGCGGGACCGCGGCCCGATGGTAGCGGCTCGCGCGCGGCGCACGGGCGATATGTCCGCATGCGGACACCGACCCGCGCCTCAGTCCTCGTCGACGACCACCCAGACGGCCGCGTCGGGCAGGTCGGGGCGGTCGTCGCCACCCAGCTCGGTCGCGACCAGCGTGAACGACACGCCCAGGGCCTCGACCGTCTCGCCGACCGCGACGTCGAGCACCGACGCCGGCGAGGTGCCGTCACCGACGTTCAGCACGGCGCTGTCCTCCTCGACGTTGGCGGCCACGACGATCAGCCCCGCGACGTCGGTCGGGATGTTCGCGCGCAGCTGCACGGCGTCGTCGGGCACCGGCTCCTCCTCCGTGGTCGTGCAGCCCATCGCGAGCGCGCCGACGGTCAGCGCGACGGCCACCGACCTCCATGCGCGGCTCACGGGTGCACCTCGTTGACGCGGACCTGCCGGAACGACGCGTCGAAGTCCTCGATCGTCATCGTGATCGGCGGGTACATCGCGGTCCCCCACGGATTGACCACGGTCACCGTGCCCTTCTGCGTGTCGACGGCGCTCACATAGTAGGCGTGCCCCCGGATGAGCCGGTCCGCACCCGCCTGCTGCCCGTACGTCGGCAGGTCCTTGCCCTGGCCCTGCGCCATGGACGACAGGCCGACGGCTCCGCCGCCCTGGATGATGCCGGCGAGGTCCTCGATGCTGAGGTCACCGGGCGCGTGGTTCGTCGACGGCACGCCGGTGAGGATCTCCAGGCCGACGTCGGCGGTGCCGCCCTCGGTCTTCTCGTAGTCGCCGTAGTGCAGCGCCAGCGCCTTCTCCATCACCATGGGCCACAGCTCGTACCCCGTCGTCTGGTTGTCGCTCAGCAGGTACTGCGGCGAGCGGGCCAGCGACGGCTTGCCGTCGACCAGCACCATCTCCGGGGTGACCGTGACGTACACGGGCACACCGTCGTCGTAGAGACGGACGGTGTACGAGCCGTTCGCGTTGGAGGTGATCGCGCCCTCGATGACGGACGGGTCCGCGTGCGCCACCGCACCCAGCGAGGCCATCCACCAGCAGTTGCCGATCGAGCCCTGGGCGATGTCGTCCGGGTCCACTCCCTGCACCACCAGGTCGTGCGGCACCTCGCCGTACACGCCGGCGTTGGCCGGGCTGTCCTTCTTGTCCCGGGCGTCGTCGCCGCCGATCGTGGAGAACGACGGCTGCAGCTCGCCCGTGAAGGCGGCCAGCCGGTCCAGCGTCTCCTTCGACGCGTTCCCGGCCAGGATCTCCCAGAGCTCGCGGCGCTCCTCACGGGACCAGCCGCCGAACACCCAGCCGTCCTCCATCTGGTCGACCCAGCGCTCGAGCTCGTCGTCGCTCATCTCGGCGACGAGGGCGTCGATCTCGCGGCCGTTGAGCTGCGCGATCGCGTCCCGGGCGTCGTCCAGGTCACCGGCTCGCACACCCCAGAACCCGCCGTCGAGCGCGTCGCGCACATCGTCCAGCGCCTCGTCGACGCGCTCCTGGTCCGCAGCCGGCCGCGTGTCGGACGCGTTGGCGAAGTCGGGCCCGCCGCCCGTCCCGCCGGCGTCGGCCGTCGGCGCCGCAGGCGCCTCGCCGCGGTCCGGACCCGGTGCCGCGTCCTCGTCGGTGCCCGCCACGGGCGGAGCCGGGTCCTCGTCGCCGGCCGCGGGCGCGTCGCCGCCGTAGTAGGTCGGGACGTCCTCGCCGCCGCAGTCGCCCGCCTGGGTCCCGATCGAGCGCACCGCGCACGTGACGCGCTCCGCGAGCGTCGTCCCGACGTCGGAGACGCGCGCGGCCGCGATGACACCCGCGACGACGAGCACGACGACGATGACGACGCCGAGGTACTCGACGGACCCGGCGCCGCGGTCGGACGTCTCGTGCACGCGGGCGCGCGTCCCCAGGGTGGTCATGCCCGAACTCTCGCGTGCCCGGCCGGCCGCGGGCAGTGCCCCTGGTCCCCCGTCGCGGGGGGCCCCGGGGCCCCCCGGGCCGGGCCGGCGGCGGGCAGTGCCCGGGGGCCCCCGGCGGGGGGCCCCGGGGGCCCAGCCGCCCCGCCCGGGCGCCCCGGGCACGCCCGAGGGGCCCGTCGGTCGAACCGACGGGCCCCTCGGGGTCGTGCTGGGAGGTGGTCGACCTCAGCGGTAGTCGCCGAAGTCGATGTCCTCGAGCGGGATCGCCTCGCCGGTGCCCAGACCGAGCGCCGGGAAGTCGATCTCGTCGTAGCCGAAGGCCGGGTACAGCTCGGCCTTCGCCTCCTCGGTCGCCTCCACCGCCACGTTCCGGTACCGGGGCAGCCCGGTGCCGGCGGGGATGAGCTTGCCGAGGATGACGTTCTCCTTCAGGCCCAGCAGCGGGTCCGAACGGCTCGACATCGCGGCCTCGGTGAGCACCTTCGTCGTCTCCTGGAAGGAGGCCGCCGAGAGCCACGAGTCCGTCGCGAGCGACGCCTTCGTGATGCCCATGAGCTCGGGACGACCCGAGGCCGGCTGACCACCCTCGGAGACCGCCTTGCGGTTGAAGTCCTCGAAGCGACCGCGCTCGGCCAGCTCGCCGGGCAGCAGGCCCGTCTCGCCGGAGTCGAGCACCGTCACGCGCCGCAGCATCTGCCGCACGATGACCTCGATGTGCTTGTCGTGGATGTCCACGCCCTGCGAGCGGTAGACCTCCTGGACCTCGTCCACCAGGTGCTTCTGCGTGGCACGCGGGCCGAGGATGCGCAGCACCTTCTTCGGGTCGACGGCGCCCACGACGAGCTGGGTACCGACCGACACGTGGTCGCCGTCCTGGATCAGCAGGCGCGACCGCTTGGTGATGGCGTAGCGGATCTCCTCGGAACCGTCGTCCGGGGTCAGGACGAGCGCACGCGCGCGGTCCGTCTCCTCGATCGTGATCCGACCCGAGAACTCCGCGATGTGCGCCTCACCCTTGGGGGTGCGGGCCTCGAAGAGCTCCTGGACGCGGGGAAGACCCTGCGTGATGTCGTCCGCCGAGGCCACACCACCGGTGTGGAACGTCCGCATCGTCAGCTGCGTGCCGGGCTCACCGATCGACTGGGCGGCGATGATGCCGACCGCCTCGCCGATGTCGACGAGCTTGCCGGTGGCCAGCGAGCGGCCGTAGCACTTGGCGCACGTGCCGACGCGGGACTCGCAGGTGAGCACCGAGCGGATCTTGAGCTCGGTGACACCCGTCTCCAGCAGCCGGTCGAGCAGGACGTCGCCGACGTCGTCGCCCGAGCGGCCGATGACCTCGCCCTCCACCTCGATGTCGGTGGCGAGCGTCCGCGAGTACACGGACGTCTCCACCTTGTCGTGGCGCCGCAGCGTGCCGTCCGCCGCCGCCACGCCGATCGGCATGGTCAGGCCACGCTCGGTGCCGCAGTCGTCCTCACGGACGATGACGTCCTGCGAGACGTCCACCAGACGACGCGTGAGGTAGCCCGAGTCGGCGGTCCGCAGAGCGGTGTCCGCCAGACCCTTGCGGGCGCCGTGCGTCGCGATGAAGTACTCGAGGACGGACAGGCCCTCGCGGTAGTTCGCCTTGATCGGGCGAGGGATGATCTCGCCCTTCGGGTTGGCGACCAGGCCACGCATGCCCGCGATCTGGCGGACCTGCATCCAGTTGCCTCGCGCACCGGAGCCGACCATGCGGAACACGGTGTTGCGGGGCGGGAAGTTGGCCTGCATGGCCTTGGCGACCTTGTCGGTGGCGTTCGTCCAGATCTCGATGAGCTCCTGACGACGCTCGTCGTCGGTGATGAGGCCCTTCTCGTACTGGCCCTGCACCTTCGCCGCGCGTGCCTCGTGCTCGTCGAGGATGTCCTGCTTCTCGGCAGGCGTCGCCACGTCGGAGATCGCGATCGTCACGCCCGAGCGGGTGGCCCAGCGGAAGCCGGCCTCCTTCAGGGCGTCGAGCGACGCGGCGACCTCGACCTTCGGGTACCGCTCGGCCAGGTCGTTGACGATGACCGACAGGCGCTTCTTGTCGACGACGCCGTTCTCGTACGGGTAGTCGACGGGCAGCAGCTCGTTGAAGAGCGCACGGCCCAGCGTCGTCTCGAACAGGAGCGTCTGCCCCGGCTCCCAGCCCTCGGGCGCCTGGTCCTCGGAGAGCACCAGGTCGTCGAACCGGATCTTCACGACCGCGTTGAGGTCGAGCGAGCCCTGGTCGAACGCCATGATCGCCTCGGACACCGAGCTGAACGCACGGCCCTGGCCCTCCGGGTCCTCCTTGTCGGAGGTCAGGTGGAACAGACCGATGATCATGTCCTGCGAGGGCATGGTCACGGGCCGGCCGTCGGACGGCTTGAGGATGTTGTTGCTCGAGAGCATGAGGATGCGGGCCTCGGCCTGCGCCTCGGCGCTCAGGGGCAGGTGGACGGCCATCTGGTCACCGTCGAAGTCCGCGTTGAACGCGGCGCAGACGAGCGGGTGCAGGTGGATCGCCTTGCCCTCGACCAGCTGGGGCTCGAACGCCTGGATGCCCAGACGGTGCAGCGTGGGTGCACGGTTGAGCAGCACCGGGTGCTCGGTGATGACCTCCTCGAGCACGTCCCACACGACCGGGCGCGCGCGCTCGACCATGCGCTTGGCCGACTTGATGTTCTGCGCGTGGTTGAGGTCCACCAGGCGCTTCATCACGAACGGCTTGAACAGCTCGAGCGCCATCTGCTTGGGCAGACCGCACTGGTGCAGCTTGAGCTGCGGGCCGACGACGATGACCGAACGGCCCGAGTAGTCGACGCGCTTGCCGAGCAGGTTCTGGCGGAACCGGCCCTGCTTGCCCTTGAGCATGTCGGAGATCGACTTCAGCGGACGGTTGCCGGGGCCCGTCACCGGACGACCGCGGCGGCCGTTGTCGAACAGCGAGTCCACGGCCTCCTGGAGCATCCGCTTCTCGTTGTTGACGATGATCTCCGGCGCGCCCAGGTCCAGGAGTCGCTTGAGGCGGTTGTTCCGGTTGATGACGCGGCGGTACAGGTCGTTCAGGTCCGAGGTGGCGAAGCGGCCACCGTCGAGCTGGACCATCGGGCGCAGGTCCGGCGGGATGACCGGGACCGCGTCGAGGACCATGCCCGTCGGCGAGTTGTTCGTCGTGAGGAACGCGTTGACCACCTTGAGCCGCTTGAGCGCGCGCGTCTTGCGCTGGCCCTTGCCGTTCTTGATGGTGTCGCGCAGCGACTCGGACTCGGCCTCGAGGTCGAACGCCTCGAGGCGCTTCTGGATCGCCGCGGCGCCCATCGAGCCCTCGAAGTAGTTGCCGTAGCGGTCCTGCAGCGCGCGGTACAGCATCTCGTCGCCCTCGAGGTCGGCGACCTTGAGGTTCTTGAACCGGTCCCAGACCTGCTCGAGGCGGTCGAGCTCGGCATCCGCACGCTTGCGGATCTGCGCCATCTCGCGCTCGGCGGAGTCGCGGACCTTGCGGCGCGCGTCGGCCTTGGCACCCTCGGCCTCGAGCTCGGCCAGGTCGGCCTCGAGCTTCTGGGCGCGGGTGTTGATGTCGTTGTCGCGGCGGTCCGAGATCTCCTTCTTCTCCAGGTCGATCTCGTTCTGGAGGTTGGGGAGGTCCTCCTGGCGGCCGTCCACGTCGACCCACGTGATCATGTAGGCCGCGAAGTAGATGACCTTCTCCAGGTCCTTGGGCGCCAGGTCGAGCAGGTAGCCCAGCCGCGACGGCACACCCTTGAAGAACCAGATGTGCGTGACGGGGGCGGCCAGCTCGATGTGGCCCATGCGCTCACGGCGGACCTTCGAGCGCGTCACCTCGACGCCGCAGCGCTCGCAGATGATGCCCTTGAAGCGCACGCGCTTGTACTTGCCGCAGTAGCACTCCCAGTCCCGGGTGGGGCCGAAGATCTTCTCGCAGAAGAGCCCGTCCTTCTCCGGCTTGAGGGTGCGGTAGTTGATGGTCTCGGGCTTCTTCACCTCGCCGTGCGACCAGGCACGGATGTCGTCGGCCGTGGCCAGGCCGATGCGCAGCTCGTCGAAGACGTTGACGTCGAGCAAGGGGGTCCTACTTCCTTCGCTTGCCGGTTTCGAGAACCAGCGGAACGGAAATCGTGCTGAGGGGTGCGGGCGCCCGGTCCGGCATCACGGGTGGTGTGCAGCCGGACCGGGGCTCGACGTCAGATCTCTTCGACGCTGCTGGCGTTCGGGCGCCGCGACAGGTCGATGCCGAGCTCTTCCGCGGCGCGGTAGACCTCGTCGTCGTTCTCCTTCATGTCGATCGAGACACCGTCGGAGGACAGCACCTCGACGTTCAGGCAGAGGGACTGCATCTCCTTGAGCAGGACCTTGAACGACTCGGGGATACCGGAGTCCGGGATGTTCTCGCCCTTGACGATCGCCTCGTAGACCTTCACGCGGCCCGGGACGTCGTCCGACTTGATGGTGAGCAGCTCCTGCAGCGTGTAGGCGGCGCCGTACGCCTCGAGTGCCCACACCTCCATCTCGCCGAACCGCTGGCCACCGAACTGCGCCTTACCACCCAGCGGCTGCTGCGTGATCATCGAGTAGGGGCCGGTCGAGCGAGCGTGGATCTTGTCGTCCACGAGGTGGTGCAGCTTGAGGATGTACATGTAGCCGACCGACACGGGCTCCGGGAACGGCTCGCCGGAGCGGCCGTCGAACAGCCGCGCCTTGCCGTCGCCCTTGACCATCCGCTCGCCGTCGCGGTTCGGCAGCGTCGAGCCGAGCAGACCGGTGAGGGTCTGCTCCGGCACGCCGTCGAACACGGGGGTGGCGACCGGGTTGCCGGGCGTGGAGCTGGCGACGGCGTCGGGGACGCCCTCGCGCCAGACGGCCTCGCCCTCGGCCAGCTTGATGTCCCAGCCCTGCTTGGCCACCCAGCCGAGGTGCGTCTCGAGCACCTGGCCGACGTTCATGCGGCCGGGCACGCCGAGCGGGTTGAGGACGACGTCGACGGCCGTGCCGTCCTCGAGGAACGGCATGTCCTCGACCGGCAGGATCTTCGAGATGACGCCCTTGTTGCCGTGACGGCCGGCGAGCTTGTCGCCGTCCGTGATCTTGCGGCGCTGCGCGATGTACACGCGGACCAGCTCGTTGACGCCGGCGGGGAGCTCGTCGCCGTCGTCGCGGCTGAACGTGCGCACCTCGATGACCGTGCCGGACTCGCCGTGGGGCACCTTGAGCGACGTGTCGCGGACCTCGCGGGCCTTCTCGCCGAAGATCGCGCGCAGGAGGCGCTCCTCCGGGGTCAGCTCGGTCTCGCCCTTGGGCGTGACCTTGCCGACGAGGATGTCGCCCGCGCCGACCTCGGCACCGATGCGGATGATCCCGCGCTCGTCGAGGTCGCCCAGGACCTCCTCGGAGACGTTCGGGATGTCCCGCGTGATCTCCTCGGGGCCGAGCTTGGTGTCGCGCGCGTCGACCTCGTGCTCCTCGATGTGGATCGAGGAGAGCACGTCGTCCTGCACGAGGCGCTGCGACAGGATGATCGCGTCCTCGTAGTTGTGGCCCTCCCACGACATGAAGGCGACCAGCAGGTTGCGGCCGAGCGCGAGCTCGCCCTCGTCCGTCGCCGGGCCGTCGGCCAGCACCGAGCCGGGCTCGACGCGCGCGCCGTGCTCGACCAGCACGCGCTGGTTGTAGCAGGTGCCCTGGTTGGAGCGGCGGAACTTGGCGATGCGGTACGTCGACGTCGTCGCGTCGTCGTTGGCGACCACGACCAGGTCGGCGGACACCTCGGTGACCACGCCGGGCTTGGTGGCCACGACCACGTCGCCCGCGTCGACGGCCGCACGACGCTCCATGCCGGTACCGACCAGCGGGGCCTCGGAGCGGACCAGCGGCACGGCCTGGCGCTGCATGTTGGCACCCATGAGGGCGCGGTTGGCGTCGTCGTGCTCGAGGAACGGGATGAGCGCGGTCGCGACCGAGACCATCTGGCGCGGCGAGACGTCCATGTAGTCGACGCTCGACGGCGGCACCAGGTCGGGCTCGCCGCCCTTGGTGCGCACGAGGATGGCGTCCTCGACGAACGAGCCGTCGGCCGTCAGCGGCGCGTTCGCCTGGGCGATGATGTGCCGGTCCTCGTCGTCGGCGGTCAGGTAGTCGACCTCGTCGGACACCTTCCCGTCCTTGACGCGGCGGTACGGCGTCTCGACGAACCCGAACGGGTTGATGCGCCCGTAGGTCGCGAGCGAGCCGATGAGGCCGATGTTCGGGCCCTCAGGGGTCTCGATCGGGCACATGCGGCCGTAGTGCGAGGTGTGGACGTCACGGACCTCCATGCCGGCGCGGTCGCGGGACAGACCACCGGGGCCGAGGGCCGACAGACGCCGCTTGTGCGTCAGGCCCGCGAGCGGGTTGTTCTGGTCCATGAACTGCGACAGCTGGCTCGTCCCGAAGAACTCCTTGATGGAGGCCACGACGGGGCGGATGTTGATGAGGGTCTGCGGCGTGATCGCCTCGACGTCCTGCGTCGTCATGCGCTCGCGCACGACGCGCTCCATCCGCGACAGGCCCGTGCGGACCTGGTTCTGGATGAGCTCGCCGACCGCGCGGATACGACGGTTGCCGAAGTGGTCGATGTCGTCGGGCTCGACGCGGATCTCGATCGACTCGCCGCCGCGCGTGCCGGGCAGCGTGGGCTTGTCGATGTGGAGGGCCGCGAGGTACTTGATCGTCGCGACGACGTCCGAGAGCGTGAGCACCGAGTCGGACAGCGGCGCGTCCTGGCCGAGCTTCTTGTTCACCTTGTAGCGGCCGACCTTCGCGAGGTCGTAGCGCTTGGGGTTGAAGTAGAAGTTCTCGAGCAGCGCGCGGCCGGCCTCGACGGTCGGCGGCTCGCCCGGGCGGATCTTGCGGTAGAGGTCGAGCAGCGCCTCGTCCTGCGTCTGGACGTGGTCCTTCTCGAGGGTGTCGATGACCGCGGGGTACTCGGCGAACTCCTCGCGGATCTCGCTCTCGGTCATGCCGAGCGCCTTGAGCAGCACCGTGGCGTTCTGCTTGCGCTTGCGGTCGACGCGCACGCCGACGTTGTCGCGCTTGTCGATCTCGAACTCGAGCCACGCACCACGGCTCGGGATGACCTTGGCCGTCAGGACGTCCTTGTCGGACGTCTTGTCGGCGGTGCGCTCGAAGTACACGCCCGGGGAGCGGACGAGCTGCGAGACGACGACGCGCTCGGTGCCGTTGATGATGAAGGTGCCGCGCTCGGTCATCAGGGGGAAGTCACCCATGAAGACGGTCTGCGACTTGATCTCGCCGGTGGTGTAGTTGACGAACTCCGCCGTCACGAACAGCGGCGCGGCGAAGGTGAAGTCCTTCTCCTTGCACTCCTCGGCCGTGTACTTCGGCGGCTCGAAGCGGTGCTCGCGGAACGAGAGCGACATGGTCCCGCCGAAGTCCTCGATCGGGGAGATCTCCTCGAAGATCTCCTCGAGGCCCGCGGTCTCCGGCACGTCGTTGCGACCGACCTCGAGCGCGGCGGCCACGCGGGCCTGCCAGCGCTCGTTGCCGAGCAGCCAGTCGAAGCTCTCCGTCTGCAGGCCGAGCAGATCGGGGACCTCGAGCGGCTCATGGATCTTGGCGAAGGAGATGCGACGGGATGCGGTGCGGTTCGCGATGGCGTCGGCGGACGGTGCAGAAGGGATGCGCGAGGCAGCCAAGAGGGGTCCTTCCCTGCGGATCGTGGCACGCTGCGCCGCCTGGCGAGGCGCAATCCCCGGCCACGACACGAGGTTCGACGCGCACGTACGTCGGAACCGGAGTCGGGATATCTGAGATCGCGGGCACAGGCCAGCGCAAAGCGCTAGCGTACGCACCTTCGTAGGCTCCGTCAAGTCAGCCCACGGGAAGGGTCCTACGGGCCACACCGCCCGTACCGGCGACCTCGTCGTCGCCGCGTGACATGGTGGCACACGCTGCGCCGCGGGGGAAACGCAGCGCCCCCCACACCGGGTCGCTGCCGGCCCCGACCACGACGAAGCCCGCACTCCCCGAGGGGGTGCGGGCTTCGTCGTGCGTGGCTGGTCCCGGCGGGCGCCCGACTCGCGTCAGGCCACCGACCGGGCCCGGATCACTTGAGGGTGATCGTCGCGCCGGCGCCCTCGAGGGCAGCCTTGGCCTTCTCGGCCGTCTCCTTGTTGACACCCTCCAGGACCGGCTTCGGCGCGCCGTCGACGAGGTCCTTGGCCTCCTTCAGACCGAGGCTCGTGAGCGTGCGCACCTCCTTGATGACCTGGATCTTCTTGTCACCGGCGGCCTCGAGGACGACGTCGAACGAGTCCTTCTCCTCCTCGGCCTCGGCCTCGGCGCCGCCACCGGCGCCGGCGGGGGCCGCGGCGGCGACCGGAGCAGCAGCGGTGACCTCGAAGGTCTCCTCGAACGCCTTCACGAACTCGTGCAGCTCGATGAGCGTGAGGTCCTTGAACGCGCCGATGAGCTCGTCGGTGGTGAGCTTCGCCATGGTGGCGTTTCCTTCCGTTCGGACCCGCCGGCCGATGGTCGGACGGCGGGAGGTGCTGGGGTTGCTACGTGATCGTGCGGCCGGAGCGTCGGGCTCAGGCTGCGGCGTCGGACTCCTCGCGCTTGACGCGCAGGGCCTCGACGGTGCGCACGGCCTGCGAGGCAGGAGCCGTGAACAGGTACGCGGCCTGGTAGAGCTTGGCCTTCATCGCGCCGGCCGCCTTGGCCAGCAGGACCTCACGGGACTCGAGGTCCGCGAGCTTGGTGATGTCCGCAGCGGTCACGGGGCGGCCGTCGACGACGCCCGCCTTGATGACCAGTGCAGGGTTCGCCTTGGCGAAGTCACGCAGTCCCTTGGCCGCCTCGACCGGGTCACCGGTGACGAAGGCGATCGCCGACGGGCCCTCGAGCACGTCGTCGAGGCCCTCGAGGCCGGCTTCCTTGGCCGCGATCGCGGTCAGCGTGTTCTTCACCACGGCGTAGTTCGCGTTGCCGCTGAGCGCCTTGCGCAGGGTCTTGAGCTGCGCGACGGTGAGCCCGCGGTACTCGGTCAGCACGGCCGCGTTCGAGCCGCGGAAGCGCTCCGTCAGCTCCGCGACAGCGGCAGCCTTGTCCGGCCTCGCCATGGCATTCCTTCCGATGGTGGTGCCACCGGGCGTCTTCCGTCACGACGCAGGAACGACAAGAGCCCCGCGCAGGCGCGGGGCTCGGACAAGGACCACCACCCGGGCCGGGGCCACGGGCAGCACGATCACGTGCGACGAACTCTCACCTGCGCAGGCCCCCGCGTCATGCGGAGCTTCGGCCGGTCCGACGAGCGGACCGACGACCGGCGGTCTTGGGCGCGCCCAGACTACGACACACCCCGGGGTGCCTCCAAATCTCGGCGACGCGACCGGGCGCGGGACGCGCTCGCCGCCGAACGTCACGCCGCACCGTGCGCGCTGAACGTGCACCAGTTGACGAAGCCCGCGGGGGTCTCGCGGTCGATCTCTGCGCGCGCGCCGTGCAGCGCGCGGGCCATGGTCTGGCCCGCCGCGAGCCGCCGGTGCAGCGCGAGCATGAGGTCGACCACCTCGACGTCCGGCACGGCGGCGATCGACGCGACGACCCCCGCCGTCCCGCGCGACAGCAGGCTGCTCACGAAACCGAGCACCTCGTCCCCCGCGAACGCCACGTCGGCCCCGGAGTGGCACGAGGCGAGGACGAGCCGGCGCGGCGCGGCACCGGCCGCGTGCAGCTCCTGCACCGTGAGCCGACCGTCGGCCAGGGAGACGGAGGAGAACATCGGGCTGTCCGCACGCAACGACCCGTGGCACGCGAGGTGCGCGATGTCGGCGGCCCGCAGTGCGCGGACGACGGCGTCGGCGGTGGCCTCCTGGGCGCCGAGCACCTGGGCCTCGGGGTACGTCCGCCGGAGGGCGTCGATCTCCTCGCGCGCGCCGACGAGGTCGGGACCTGCGACCAGGACCTGGCCCGTCCTGTCGTCGCGAGCCCACTGCGCCGTCCGTCGCCACAGGGACGCGGACGGGGCCAGACTCACCGGCCCCGCGTGCAGCGCCGACCACGGGACGCCGTGCAGCACCCCGACGGGGACGACCACCAGCTCGTCGTCCGCGCCCACTCCCAGCGGCGAGACGAGCGCGCGCGACAACGCCGCGAGCCGCACCTCCGCACTCGCGCGCGCGGCGGCTGCGGCCGCGGCCCCACGGGGGTTCGCCATGCGCCGCAGCGCGAAGACCAGCGCCCGCAGGTGGTCGGCCACGTCCTGCTCGGGCCCCAGCTCGATGATGCGCGAGCGTGTTCCGTCGACCACCACCGCGAGGAGCCGACCATCACGCCCGCCCAGCTCCACGAGCACCCGGCCGTCGAGGTCCTCCCGCAGACGGGCCAGGCTCCACCGTGTCGCCCGCGTGCGCGCTCCCGGCGTGATCTCGCGCCAGTCCGACGCCACCACCCGCTGCCCGTCGACCGTCACGGGTGCCGCCTCCACCTCTGAGGCAGGCAGCACGGGCAACGTGCCCGCCAGCGCCAGCGCGCGCGTACGTTCCATCCAGGCGAGCACGCGGCCCGGGGTGCTCGACCGGTGCAGCACACCCAGACCGATCGAACCGAGCTCCGCCCCGTGGCCGGACGCCAGCGCGCGCAGCTCCACGGTGGGCAGGCTGTCCCGGTGCACCGCGAGGTCGCGGAGGCCTGCGTCGCACTGCCGGACGGCACCCTCGGCGTCGCTCCGGAGCAGTGCGGCCCGGGCCGCCGCGATGCGACCCTTGACGCGTACGGGCACGGCACCGTCGACGGCCAGCCGAGCCCCCTCGGCGTAGGACCCCAGCGCATGCTCGACGTCGCCACGCGCCTCGGCCAGCCGGCCGGCGAGCACGTGCGCGTCGACCGCGGCCGACAGGTCCCCTGCGCGGACCAGCCGCGACGCGACCCTGCGTACCTCGTTCGCCTGGTCGCGGTCACCCGTGCCGCCGAGGAGGGCGGCCTCCACCTCGACCAGCGTTGCCCGGTCGCGCCAGCGGTCACGGCGCTGCTGCTGCGCCGCGCGGCGAAGTCCCGCACCCGCGCGGGCCGCGCCGTCGAAGTCGCCCGACAGCAGCAGGACGCGCGCGCGCCGCAGGCCGGCCTCGAGTGCCAGCAGCGGCAGCCCGAGACGTTCGAACTCGTCCTCGGCGCGCCCGGCAGCGGCCACCGCCTCGGGCAGCAGACGCAGGTCCGTCATGGCGTCCGCGTACTCGGTGAAGTACTCGCCGAGCGGGATGCCCGCCTCCGAGTAGACGCCCGACGCGCGCTCGAAGTCGCGCATCCCGGAGCTCAGCCGCCCCGCACGCACCTTGATCCAGGCGCGGGTCTGGAGCGCCGGCGCCAGCATGGCCGGGCCGGCGTCCTGCGCGAGCCGCACGGCCAGCTCGACCGCACGCAGCGCGTCGGCGTAGGCCGCGCGCTCCGCGAGGACCATCGCGAGGTTGTTGCCCGCGACGACGGCCGTCCCCACCTGCAGGTCCGGACCGTCGAGCACCGACCGGTAACCCCGCTCCGCGTCCACGAGCCGACCGGCGTTGTGGTCCAGGACGCTACGGGCCAGCAGCGCACGGCCGACGGCCCTGGCGTGGTCGGGTGCGCGCACCCCGGATGCGGGCTCACGCAGCGCGCGGTCGAGGTCGCGGCGGGCGCCCGCGAGGTCACCGAGCTCCTGCCGCACGTACGCGCGGCTCACCCTGACCGCGCCCTCGACCTCCGCCAGCCGGTGACGGCGGGCGAGCCGGACCGCCTCGTCCAGGAGTGCGCGCGCGACGTCGGTCTCCCGACGCACCCGGTGGACCCACGCGAGCGCGCGCAGCGCGAGGACCCGGAGCTCGACGTCCCGCGAGCGGCGCGCGCGCTCCAGCGCCGACCGGGATCGCGCCTCGACGTTGGCCGGGTCCGCCTCATGGGCGTCGACGACGCCCCACAGGTGTATCAGGAGCTCGTCCCGGGTCTCCTCCCTGCCGAGAGCCAGGTCATGCGCCTTCGCGCCGGGCGCGGACTGCGACGTGGCCATCCGCTGATCGTAGGCTTCGCGAACCGGACCCAGGAGGACACATGAGCGTGTACCGGACAGATCCCCCATCGCTCGGGCGGCCGTTCGGGCGCGACTACGCACCCGCCGCGGTCGGTCTCGCGGCAGACCCCGCCGTCCGGCGTGCGGTCGCGCGGCAGGCGGCCGAGCTCGCCCGGCACTCGGACGACGCCGGTGTGCGTGGTCGGGGCGACGTGATCCGGGAGCGCGTGCGCGGCCGGTGGCTCCGGGGCGAGCGCCGGGTCGACGTGGTGCGGGGGGCGCAGGAGGACGAGAAGGCGCTCATCGTCGGTGGCGAGGTCCTCGTCAGCATGAGCTCGTGGCCGGACGTCGCGGACGAGGCGGCGCGCGACGGGCTGACGCGGGTCGACGTCGGGTGCACGGACCTCGAGGACCGCGTCGTGCGGCTCCGCGCGGACGGCGAGGACTCGCAGGCCCGCCTCACGCGGTTCGTCGATGATCTCCGGGCGCAGGGCCACGCGGTGTCGTTCAGCTACGTCACGCCCCTGTCGCCCGTCATGAAGGGGTGCGCCGGGGTCCCGGCGCCGGGCCTCGCGACGTTCGCGGACTACGGCCCGGTCGACCCGTCGTTCGGGCGCGGCGTCCGCGTGGCCGTCATCGACACCGGGATCGTGGAGGCACCCCGCAGGGACGGCTGGCTCTCCGGCGTGGCGCGCGTGCCCGACGGCGCGGCGACCGGGTCGAACATCGACCACCTCGACGCCGACCCCGCCGACGGCTACCTCGACGTGTCCGCCGGCCACGGGACGTTCGTGGCGGGCATCGTCGCCCAGGTCGCGCCCGGGGCCGAGATCACGGTGCACCGGGTCCTGACGACCAGCGGGACCGCCACCGACGTCGACGTGGCGTGCGCGCTCATCCGGGCCGTCCGGGAGAACGCCCAGATCGTGAACCTGTCGCTGGGCACCGAGACGCACCGCGACGAGGCACCGCTGGCGCTCGCGGCCGCGTTCGACGTGGTGCGCGAGATCGAGATGGCGCGGGGCTGGGAGACGGTGGTCGTGGCCGCCGGCGGCAACGGCGGCACCACCTCGCCGGTCTGGCCCGCCGCGTTCGGCCGGGTCGTGTCGGTCGGGGGTCTGACCGCGGGGCTGCGTCCGAGCACGTGGTCGAGCCGAGGACACTGGATCGACGTCTCCGCCGTCGGCGAGGGGATCGTCTCGACCTATGTCGCCGGCGCGCAGTCGCCCGACCTCGCGGCGGACCCGCAGACGTTCACCGCCGACCCCTGGGCACGATGGACCGGGACGTCGTTCGCCGCACCGCAGGTGTCGGGCGCGATCGCACGCGCGATGACCGAGCACTCCCTGTCCGCGACGCAGGCCGTCCAGGCGCTGCTGGCCGCAGGCAAGCCCGTCGCCGGCTTCGGCAGGGCCCTGCAGATCCTCCCAGGAGCCTGACGTGCTGGGCACCTGCCTCGTCGAGCGTCATGATGGCCTTCGGGACGAACCCGACAGGCGAAGGAGCCGTGCCGTGAGCAGCCGAGAACAGCTGGGCAGACCGTACGGCGAGCGCACCGCGACCCAGCTCGTGGCGGGCGCGCTCACGGGCGACGAGGGGTCGTGGTCGGAGATCGTGCGGCGCCACACCAACCTCGTGATGTCCCGGGTCCGGCAGTTCCGGCTCACGCCGCAGCAGGCGGAGGACGTCGCGCAGACGGTGTGGCTCAACCTCCTGGAGCACCTGGGCGACCTGCGGGAGCCCGAGGCGCTGCCGGGGTGGATCTCCACCGCGACCCGCCACGAGTGCATCCGCATGTCGAACCTCGCGCGACGCTCGATCCCCGTCGACCCGACGACCGGGCGTCTCGACGCCCAGGACGACGCCGAGCTCGACGACGAGCTGCTGCGCGGCGAGCGGCACGCGGCGCTGCGGGCCGCGCTGGCCGAGCTGCCCGCGCACCAGCGGGAGCTGCTCCTCCTGCTGTCGACCGACCCGGCCCCGAGCTACCAGGAGGTGTCCGCACGGCTGGGCATCCCCGTGGGGTCCATCGGCCCCACCCGGCAGCGCGGGCTGGCCCGGCTCCGTCAGACGGAGGCCATCCGCACCTACCTCGCGACGCCGTCCGGCGCCGTGCTCGGCGAAGGAGGCCACGATGTCCTGGCACTCGGATGACGTGAGCCTCCCGCAGCCACGCCCCGCGAACGCGTGGGAGGACGACGACGCGCTCGCCGCGGACCTCGTCCAGGCGGTCACGGAGGAGGACGTGCTGCGCCGGGTCACCGCCGCGGCGTCGTCGGCGTTCCACGCCCACCGCGGCATGCTCGCGCTGCGCGACGAGCTCGCGACGGACCTGCTGCTGCTCTCCCTGGTCCACGACTCGCGCACGGGGGACGAGCTCGCGGGCGTCCGTGACCGCAGCGGCCAGCCGTCGCGCACCCTGGTGTTCGAGGGTGAGGGTGTCGGGGTCGAGGTCGAGGTGACCGACAGCGGCATCGAGGGCCAGCTCATCCCCGCGCGGCCCGGCCGCGTCGTGCTGCGCCGGCCCGACGGCGACGTCGTGGGCGTCGACACCGACGAGGTGGGCTACTTCCGCCTCGCCGCCAGCCCCGAGGGGCCCGTGCGGCTGGTCTGCGAGACGGCGGACGGCACGTGCGTCACCGCATGGCTGCCCTGGTGAGGGGCTGACCGTCACGGGACCCCCGAGGCGGTGCGCAGGGCCCGGTCCGCAGGGGGGACCGGGCCCTGTCGCGTCGGCGGACGGGCTCCCGGGCGGCGCGCACGTGCGACCGGCGCGTGACGCACGACGGCCCGGCACCCTCGCGGGTGCCAGGCGGTCGTCGCGGTGGGGAGGCGACCGTCAGGCTGCCTCGTCCTCCGTGAGGTTGCGGGTCTTGCTCTGGTCCAGCGGGATGCCGGGGCCGTTCGTGGTCGACAGCGTCGCCTTGGCGATGTAGCGACCCTTCGACGACGCGGGCTTCAGACGCAGGATCTCGTCCAGCGCGGCGGCGTAGTTCTCCACCAGCTGGGTCTCCGAGAAGGAGGTCTTGCCGATGATGAAGTGCAGGTTCGCGTGCCGGTCGACACGGAATTCGATCTTGCCGCCCTTGATGTCGGCCACGGCCTTGGCCACGTCCATCGTCACGGTGCCCGTCTTCGGGTTCGGCATGAGGCCGCGCGGGCCCAGCACCTTGCCCAGTCGACCGACCTTGCCCATGAGGTCCGGCGTCGCGACGGCGGCGTCGAAGTCGGTCCAGCCGTCCGCGACCTTGGCGATGAGGTCGTCGCCGCCGACCTCGTCGGCGCCGGCGGCGCGGGCCTGCTCGGCACGCTCACCGTTCGCGAACACGATGACGCGGGCGGTCTTGCCCGTGCCGTGCGGCAGGTTGACCGTGCCGCGGACCATCTGGTCGGCCTTGCGGGGGTCGACACCGAGGCGGAACGCGACCTCGACGGTGGCGTCGTACTTGGTCGTCGACGTCTCCTTGGCGAGGCGCACGGCCTCGAGCGGCGTGTAGATCCGGTCCGCCTCGAGCTTCTCGGCCGCGGCGCGGTACGCCTTGCTGTGCTTGGGCATCTGCCTGTTTCTCCTTGTGTCAGCAGTCGTGGTCATCCGGGCCGCACACGGGCCCTGCCACCTGTCGGCGAGCGCAGGTCGCGCTCGCCGACACGTCCTTCATGAGGGAGCGGACGCTCAGCCCTCGACCTTGATGCCCATCGACCGGGCGGTGCCGGCGATGATCTTCTCGGCCGAGGCCAGGTCGTTCGCGTTGAGGTCCTCGAGCTTGGTGCTGGCGATCTCGCGCACCTGGTCGGCCGACAGCGTGCCGACCTTGACGGTGTGCGGCGTCGGCGAGCCCTTGGCCACGCCCGCGGCCTTCTTGATGAGCTCGGCGGCCGGCGGCGTCTTCGTGATGAAGGTGAACGAGCGGTCCTCGTACACCGTGATCTCGACGGGGATGACGTTGCCGCGCTGCGACTCGGTCGCCGCGTTGTACGCCTTGCAGAACTCCATGATGTTGACGCCGTGCTGGCCCAGGGCGGGGCCGATCGGCGGCGCGGGGGTCGCGGCACCGGCGTTGATCTGGAGCTTGATCAGCCCGGTGACCTTCTTCTTGGGGGGCATGATGCCTTCCGTTCGTGTCGTGGGCCGACGCCGTGGGCGATGACCCGGTTGCAGTACCCCGCGGGGCGGGGATCAGCAGGTCAGATCTTGGAGACCTGGCTGAAGGACAGCTCGACCGGGGTCTCCCGGCCGAAGAGCGAGACGAGGACCTTGAGCTTCTGGTTCTCGGGGTTGATCTCGGAGATCGTGGCCGGCAGCGTGTCGAACGGCCCGCCGTCGGTGACGGTGACCGACTCGCCGACCGTGAAGTCGACCTCGACCGGCTTGCTCGACGCCTTGGCGGCCTGCTGCGCGGGGGTCTTCGCCTCGATCGCGGGGGCCAGCATCGAGAAGACCTCGTCGAGCGTGAGCGGCACGGGCTGGTGCGTGTGGCCGACGAACCCGGTGACGCCCGGCGTGTGGCGCACGGCACCCCACGACTCGTCGGTGAGGTCCATGCGGACGAGGACGTAGCCGGGGATCCGCACGCGCTTGACGACCTTGCGCTGCGCGTTCTTGATCTCGACGACCTCCTCCATGGGGACCTCCACCTGGTGGATGTAGTCCTCCATGTTGAGGCTCTGCGTGCGCGACTCGAGGTTCGCCTTCACGCGGTTCTCGTACCCCGCGTAGGAGTGGATGACGAACCAGTCACCGGGCACGCGGCGCAGCTGGGCCTTGAACGCGGCGACCGGGTCCTCGTCGGGGTCGATCTCGTCGTCCCCTGCGTCGGCCTCGGCGTCGTCCTCGGCTGCGGCGTCGTCCTCGGCGGCGACGTCGTCCGCGGTG
Source organism: Cellulomonas avistercoris (assembly GCF_014836445.1). Taxonomy (GTDB): domain Bacteria; phylum Actinomycetota; class Actinomycetes; order Actinomycetales; family Cellulomonadaceae; genus Cellulomonas; species Cellulomonas avistercoris. Next base: position 49,668 of record NZ_JACSQV010000006.1, on the reverse strand, counting down.
TCGTCGTCCTCGACGGCGGCCTCGTCCTCGACGGCGACGTCGTCGGCGACCGTGTCGGCGAGCTCGTCACCCGCGCTCGCCTCGACGGCCTCGACGGACGCGAGGGCGTCCGCGAGCTCGGCCTCGGCGCCCGACGTGGGCTCCTGCGACTCCTGCGACACGTGCAACCTGCTTTCTCCGTTGTGGACCGGCGCGCGGCCGGTGCGTGCGCGGCCGGGGGCCACGCGGGTGGGGCGAGCGTCGGCGTCAGCCGGCGTACGTCACCCGAAGACCCAGAACGTCAGCTTCCCGATGCCCAGGTCGATCAGCGTCACGAACAGCATGACGACCGTGACGAACACGAGGACGACGCTGGTGTAGGTGACCAGCTCCTGGCGGGTGGGCCGGACGACCTTCTTGAGCTCGGCGACGACCTGGCGCACGAAGAGCGCGATGCGCGCGAACAGCCCGCGCTTCTCCTCGCCGCGACGCGGCGCGTGCTCGCTCCTGCTGGCAGCCGAGCCCTCGGCGTCGGACGCCGCGGCGGCAGCGGTATCGCTCACGTCTGGCCCCTGTCTGGTCGTCGGTGCGACGCCCGGGGACGGGTGCCGCTGTCGAGGACGGACGGACCGGCCGACGCGACGCGCCGGACCGGCCGGCGGTCCTGCTCACGACACCGACCCGGGCCTCGGGAGTCCCGAGGCCGAGCCGGTCGCGTGCGCAGGGCAGACAGGACTCGAACCTGCAACCTGCGGTTTTGGAGACCGCTGCGCTACCAATTGCGCCACTGCCCTACGGCGGCCTGGTGCGCCACGACTCCGCGACCACCCTCCGAACGACCCCGAACATCTCGGGCTCGGCCTGAAGGCGTGCTTCATCATGGCGGACGTCAACCGCCGGTGGACCACTGTACGCGACGCGGGGCCGTACGGTCGAACCGCTCGCGCGAGGGGTCTCGTACCACGTCGTGATATCCCGTGGCCGCGGACCCGGGCCGCTCTGCGAGGATGTCCGCGTGACCGACCACAGCGCACCGACGACGACGTCCACCCGCGCCCGGGTCTCCGCCCGGGTCGCCGCGATCGCGGAGTCCGCGACCCTCGCGGTCGACGCGAAGGCCAAGGCGCTCAAGGCGGCGGGCCGGCCGGTGATCGGCTTCGGCGCCGGCGAGCCCGACTTCCCCACGCCGGACTACGTCGTGGAGGCCGCGGTGCGCGCCGCGCACGACCCGGTCAACCACCGCTACTCCCCCGCGGCCGGCCTGCCGGTGCTGCGCGAGGCCATCGCCGCCAAGACGCTGCGCGACTCGGGCTACGAGGTGCGTCCCGCGGACGTGCTCGTGACGAACGGCGGCAAGCAGGCCGTCTTCCAGGCGTTCGCCGCGATCCTGGACCCGGGCGACGAGGTCCTGCTGCCCGCGCCGTACTGGACGACGTACCCCGAGGCGATCCGCCTGACGGGTGCCGAGCCCGTCGAGGTGTTCGCGGGCGTCGACCAGGGCTACCTGGTCACGGTCGAGCAGCTCGAGGCCGCGCGCACGCCCCGCACCAAGGCGCTGCTGTTCAACTCGCCGTCCAACCCGACGGGCGCGGTCTACTCCCCCGAGCAGACCGAGGAGATCGGCCGCTGGGCGCTGGAGCACGGCATCTGGGTCATCACGGACGAGATCTACGAGCACCTGACCTACGACGACGCCGTGTTCACGCCGATCGTGCGCGTCGTCCCCGAGCTCGCCGACACCACGATCGTGCTCAACGGCGTCGCGAAGACGTACGCCATGACGGGCTGGCGCGTCGGCTGGATGATCGCGCCCTCCGACGTCATCAAGGCCGCGACCAACCTGCAGTCGCACCTGACGTCCAACGTCGCCAACGTCTCGCAGCGCGCGGCCGTGGCCGCCCTGACGGGCGACCTGTCCGCCGTCGAGACGATGCGCACGGCGTTCGACCGCCGCCGCCGCACCATGGTCGGCATGCTCGAGCAGATCGACGGCGTGCGGTGCCCCGCGCCGCAGGGCGCGTTCTACGCCTACCCGTCGGTCGAGGGCGTCCTGGGCCGCACGATCCGCGGCGTCACCCCCACGACGTCGGCCGAGCTCGCGTCGCTGATCCTGGACGAGGTCGAGGTCGCGGTCGTGCCCGGCGAGGCGTTCGGGCCCAGCGGCTACCTGCGGCTGTCGTACGCCCTGGGCGACGACGACCTCGCGGAGGGCGTCGGCCGCATCCAGTCGCTGCTGGCCGAGGCGACCCCGCGCGCCTGACGCCCACGGCTGACCCCCGGGGTCCACCGATCGGTGGACCCCGGCACCGACCGCGCGGTCCTCGCGCCACGGCGAGCCGTGGCGGGAGGCTGGGAGCATGACGACGACGAACGCCCCGGCCGTCCTGGTCGAGGGCCTGCACAAGCGCTACGGCGAGAAGCGCGCGGTCGACGGTCTGGACCTGCGCGTCGAGCACGGCGAGATCGTGGCGGTCCTGGGCCCCAACGGCGCGGGCAAGACGACGACGGTCGAGACCCTCGAGGGGTTCCGGCGGGCCGATGCGGGCCACGTGCGCGTGCTGGGTGCCGACCCGGCGCGCGGCGGACGCGCCTGGCGCTCCCGGATCGGCGTGGTGCTGCAGGACAACCACGACCTCGCCGAGGTGACGGTCCGCGAGATCGTGCACCACATGGCCGGCTTCTACCCCTCGCCGCGGGACCCCGAGCAGGTCATCGACGCGGTGGGCCTGCGCGCCAAGGCCACGACGCGCACCCGGGCGCTGTCGGGCGGTCAGCGGCGCCGGCTGGACGTCGCGCTCGGCGTCGTCGGTGACCCCGAGCTGCTGTTCCTCGACGAGCCGACGACCGGGTTCGACCCCCAGGCACGTCACGAGTTCTGGGACCTGGTCGAGCAGCTGCGCGACGAGGGCACGACGATCCTGCTGACGACGCACTACCTCGAGGAGGCCGAGCGGCTCGCCGACCGCGTCGTCGTCGTGGCGCGGGGACGCGTCGTGGCGCAGGGCGCCCCGGCGGAGCTGGGCGGCCGGCAGGCGCGGCGCGCACGCGTGCGGTGGACCGTCGACGGTGCCCCGCACGAGGAGGCGACCGACGCCCCGACCGCGCTCGTGGCGCAGCTCGCGTCACGCCTGGGGCGCCCCGACGGCGAGGTCCCGGGACTGCAGGTGCTGCGACCCACGCTCGAGGACGTGTACCTCGGGCTCATCGGTGAGGACGGGACCGCGGACGCGGCCCACGAGGAGGCGGCACGATGACGACCACCACCGGCACCCCGAGCGGCGCGGTCGCGGCGCGCGCCGACGTCGACGCCGTCCCCCGGCTGCCCGGCCTGGCGCGCCTGGCCTGGTCGCGCACCGTCTTCGAGGTCCGCGGCTTCTTCCGCGAGCGCGACGCGGTCGTGTTCGTGTTCGCCTACCCCGTGCTCATGCTCGCGATCTTCGCGACCGTGTTCGGCGCCGAGGACGAGCTGCTGGCCGGCACCGGGGTGCACTTCCCGCAGTACTTCCTGCCCGGGATGGTCGCCACCGGCGTCATGCTCTCGAGCTTCCAGAACCTCGCGACGTCGATCGCGTCGGAGCGCGACGACGGCACGCTCAAGCGCCTGCACGCGACGCCCCTGCCGGCGACCGCGTACTTCCTGGGCAAGACGGGGCAGGTGCTGATCACGGCGCTCGTGCAGACGGCGCTGCTGCTCGCGGTCGCGAGCCTGGTCTTCGACGTCCCGATGCCGACGGACCCGGGCCGCTGGTGGACGTTCGCGTGGGTGTTCGTGCTCGGCACGGCCGCCGGCGCGGTGTGCGGCGTGGCGTTCTCGTCCGTGCCGCGCACCGGGCGGTCCGCGAGCGCGGTCGTCGTGCCGGTGGTGCTGGTCCTGCAGTTCGTCTCCGGCGTGTTCTTCCAGTTCGACCAGCTCCCGAGCTGGATGCAGCAGGTCGCCTCGGTCTTCCCGCTCAAGTGGCTGGCCCAGGGCATGCGCTCGGTGTTCCTGCCCGACGAGATGGCCGCGATCGAGCCGTCGGCCTCGTGGCAGCACGGTGCGACGGTGGCGGTGCTCGCCGCGTGGCTCGTCGTCGGCCTGGTCGTGGGCGTGCGGACGTTCCGCTGGCGCCGGCGGGACGACGGGTGACGCGCGTCGCGGCGGACGACCCGGCCCGTGGCAGAGTCACGCCCATGAGCACCGCGGACGCGCAGGCCGGCCCCGGGCCGGTCACCCGGCACGGGTTCTGGCTGCGCATGCTGGTGATGTACGACCTGGTCTTCGTCGGGATGTCGGCGGTGTACCTGGTGGCGGTGCTGACCCAGGCCGCGGGGTTCGCCGACGCCCTCGTGGCGGTCTCGACCATGCTGGTGCTGGCGCTGGCCTACGTCCTGGTCGGGCGGCGCGCCGCGCAGCGCGGGAGCGCGCGGCTCGCGGACGGCTACCTCGCGGTGCTCGTCGTCGTCGTGGTCGTGCAGGTCGCCAACGGCGACATCGGGTCGGTGCTCCTCTTCCTGGCCTACACGCAGATCTGGTTCTTCGCGCGCACGCGCGTCGCCGGCGTCGTGTGGGCGGTCGCCCTGACGGCGGCCATCACGGTGGCCGCGGTGCTGCGCGTCGGGGCGACGGGCCAGGAGGTCACGGAGATCGCCGCGCAGTTCGGCACGGCCCTGATGTTCGCGGTGGTCCTCGGGCTGTGGATCACGCAGATCGCCGAGCAGAGCGAGGAGCGTGCGTACCTGCTCGAGGAGCTGAGCGCCGCGCAGGACGCGCTCGCGGCGTCGCACCACGCGGCGGGCGTCGTCGCGGAGCGCGAGCGCCTGGCGGCCGAGATCCACGACACCCTGGCGCAGGGCTTCACGTCCGTCGTGATGCTCGCGCAGACGGCGTCGGTCGAGCTCGCGCGCGACCACCACGACCGTGTGGCCGCCCGGCTCGAGAGCATCGAGGGCGTCGCGCGCGACAACCTGGCGGAGGCGCGCGCGCTCGTCGCGGCGTTCGCCCCGCCCGACCTGCAGGACGGCACGCTCGCCGACGCGCTGGCGCGGCTCGCGGCGCGATTCGGCACCGAGACGGGCCTGCGGGTCGACGTCGTCGACGACGCCGGTGACACCGCGGGCGCCGAGGCGCAGGTGGTGCTGCTGCGGGCTGCGCAGGAGGCGCTCGCCAACGTGCGCCGCCACGCCGACGCCACGCACGTGACGCTGCGGCTGGCGCGCGTCGGCCCGGAGGTCGTCCTCGAGGTCGTCGACGACGGGCGTGGCCTGGCCGCCGACGTCCCCGAGGGCAACGGGCTGCGCGGCATGCGTGCCCGGGCGGACGCGGCCGGCGGCACGCTCGACGTCACGGCGGCGCCGGGCCGGGGCACGCGCGTGCGCCTGCAGGTGCCGGCCGGGTCGTCGTGAGCGTGCGCGTCGTGGTCGCCGACGACCACCCCGTCGTGCGCTCGGGGATCGCCGCGCTGCTGGACCTCGAGCCCGACCTCGAGGTCGTCGGCGAGGCGGGCGACGGCGAGCAGGCGGTCGCCCGCGCGCACGAGCTGCGGCCGGACGTCGTCCTCATGGACCTGCGGATGCCCGGCACGGACGGCGCGGCCGCCACGGCCCGGATCGTCGCCGAGCTCCCCGGCGTGCACGTCCTGGTCCTGACGACGTACGAGACGGACACCGACATCCTGCGGGCGGTGGAGGCGGGCGCGACCGGCTACCTGCTGAAGGACACGCCGCGCGAGCAGCTGGTCGCGGCCGTGCGCGCCGCCGCGCGCGGCGAGTCCGCGCTGTCGCCGTCGGTCGCGCGTCGGCTCGTCCAGCAGGTGCGCGGCGACAACGCCGACCGGCTCACGCCCCGCGAGCGCGAGGTGCTCGCGGGGGTCGCGCGCGGCCTGTCGAACGCCGCGATCGGCCGCGAGCTGTTCATCACGGAGGCCACGGTCAAGACGCACCTGCTGCGGGCGTTCGCCAAGCTGGGGGTCGACGACCGCACGCACGCCGTGACGGTCGCGATCGCGCGGGGGATCCTGCCGGGCGCGTGACCGACGAGCGGGTCCCGACCGGCGCTCGGACGGGCCTACTGCCGCGGTGGACGCGCGACCATACTGTCCCCCATGCGGAACGGGCCGACGACGGGGCACGCCCTCGTCGTGCCCCCCGAGGCCGCCCGCCGGCCCACGTCGCGCGTCACCGTCCGGGGTCGGCTGATGACCGCGGTCGTGGCGCTGACCGCGGCCGCCATGACGATCTCGGGCGTGACAGGCCTCGCGCTGCAGCTGCGCGCGACGGACGCGCGCATCGACGACTCGCTGACGCGCGCCGTCAGCGCGCTGCGCACCGCGCAGGTCGAGGGCGAGGCCCAGCCGGACGGCTCGCGCGTCCCGTGGTCGTCCGTCGAGCGGCTGCTGCTCAAGGCCGTGGAGGCGCGCGTGCCGGGTGAGCACGAGGGCGTGCTCTCGACCCTCGACGGCACCTTCTTCGTGCGCCCGGCCGACGAGACGCGCGCCGTCCGCCTCGACACCGACGAGGAGCTCATGGCGTGGTTGCGGGCGCTGCCCGCGGACGACGCCCTCGCCGGCTTCCCGCGCACCGTGCGCACGTCCGTCACGGAGTACCGCCTGGTCGCGGTGCCGGTGCGGCTCGACGCCGACCCGGACGTCGCCGGCATGTTCGTGGTCGCGTCCGACCGCACCGCGCAGAACGCGGGCGTGTGGCGGATCTTCCTCACCTACTCCGCGGTCGGTGCCGCCGCACTGGTCGTCACGTCGCTCGTCGCGTGGTTCGTCGTGGGCCGGATGCTGCGACCCGTGCGGGTGCTGCGCGACACCGTGCGGCGCGTGACCGAGTCGGACCTGTCCGAGCGGATCGAGGTGACCGGCAAGGACGACCTCGCCGACCTGGCCGCGTCCGTGAACTCGATGCTCGAGCGCCTCGAGCGTGCCTTCGGGTCGCAGCGCGAGCTGCTGGACGACGTCGGGCACGAGCTGCGGACCCCGCTGACGATCGTGCGCGGCCACCTCGAGCTGCTCGACCCGGGTGACGAGACCGACGTGCGCGCGACGCAGTCGCTCGCCCTTGACGAGCTCGACCGCATGCAGCGCCTCGTCGACGACCTCGTGACCCTGGCCACGGTCGACCGGCCCGACTTCGTGCGCCGCGCGCCCGTGGACGTGGGTCGCCTCACGGACGACGTGCTGGAGAAGGCCCGCGGGCTGGGCGAGCGCCGGTTCGTCGTCGTGGCGCGCGCCGACGTCGTCGTCGAGCTCGACGCGCAGCGCATCACGCAGGCGTGGTTGCAGCTGCTCGCGAACGCCGTGCGCTTCTCCGCGCCCGGCGCCCTCGTGCGCCTGGGCAGCGAGGTCGCGGACGGCCGCGTGCTGGTGTGGGTCCGCGACGAGGGGCCGGGTGTCCCCCGCGAGGAGGAGGCCCGGATCTTCGAGCGCTTCCACCGCGGCCAGGCCGACCGCGTGCAGCACGGCGCCGGCCTGGGCCTGCCGATCGTCGCGGCCATCGCCGCCGCCCACGGGGGACGCGTGTTCCTCGAGCACCCCCCTCCCGGCGCCGGCCCCGGCGTCGGGTTCGTCCTCGACCTGCCTGCCGTCGGCCTCGTCGACGGCGAGGCCGAGTCGTTCGAGCTCGTGGAGCCCCACAGATGACCCACATCCTGATCGCCGAGGACGAGGAGCGCATCGCCTCCTTCGTCGCCAAGGGCCTGCGCGTCCACGGGTACGAGGCGACCGCCGTGCTGACCGGTGAGGCCGCGCTCGAGCACGTCGAGGCCGGCGGGATCGACCTGCTCGTGCTCGACCTGGGCCTGGGCGACATGGACGGCTTCGACGTCCTGCGCTTCCTGCGCGCCGAGGGGTACGAGCTGCCGGTCATCGTGCTCACCGCACGCTCGTCCGTGACCGACACCGTCACCGGCCTGGAGTCGGGCGCCGACGACTACATGGCCAAGCCGTTCCGGTTCGAGGAGCTGCTCGCGCGTGTGCGGCTGCGGCTGCGCAGCCAGCCCGCGGCGACCGCCCGTGGCAACGTGCTCGCGCACGGCCGGCTGCAGCTCGACCTGCGCACGCGGCGCATGCGGGTCGACGACACCGAGGTCGACCTGTCCGCGCGCGAGTTCGCGCTCGCGGAGACGTTCATGCGGCACCCCGGGGACGTGCTGACGCGTGAGCGGCTGCTCTCCGAGGTGTGGGGCTACGACTTCGACCCCGGCTCCAACGTGGTGGACGTCTACGTCCGGTACCTGCGGCGCAAGCTCGGTGCGGAGCACTTCGACACGATCCGCGGGGTCGGCTACCGGCTCGTCGACGCGCAGGTGTGACGACGAGCGCGTCGTGACCCGCCGCGCGGTCGCCGGTCGCGGCCTGGCAGACTGGCTGCGATGCGTGACCTGAACCTGCTCCCCAAGGCGCACCTGCACCTGCACTTCACGGGTTCGATGCGCGTGGAGACGCTCGCGGAGCTCGCCGAGCGCCACGGCATCCGGCTCCCCCAGGTCCTGCTCGACGACGACCCGCTGATGGTCCCCGCGGGTGAGCGCGGGTGGTTCCGGTTCCAGCGCATGTACGACGCGGCGCGCGCGTGCGTGCGCTCCGAGGCGGACATGCGCCGGCTCGTGGCCGAGGCCGCCGCGGACGACGCCGCCGAGGGGTCGGGCCGCCTCGAGATCCAGGTCGACCCGACGTCGTACGCACCGTTCGTCGGGGGTCTGACGCCCGCGCTGGAGATCGTGCTCGACGAGGCGCGTGCCGCGCAGGCGGCGACGGGCGTCGAGATCGGCGTCGTCGTGGCCGCGTCGCGCATGCGCCACCCGCTGGACGCGCGCACGCTCGCGCGGCTCGCCGCGAAGCACGCGGGCGACGGCCCGGGGCAGGTCGTCGGGTTCGGGCTGTCCAACGACGAGCGGCGCGGCTCGACCGCCGACTTCGCGGGGGCGTTCGCGATCGCCCACCGGGCGGGCCTGCTGTCCGTCCCGCACGGCGGCGAGCTGCTCGGGCCGGCGCACGTCGAGGAGGTGCTGGAGCACCTGCGGCCCGACCGGCTCGGGCACGGCGTGCGCAGCGCCGAGGACCCCCGCGTCCTGGCCCGGGTCCTCGAGGACGACGTCCCCCTCGAGGTCTGCCCCGCCTCCAACGTGTCGCTGGGCGTGTACGCCGCACCGGGCGACGTGCCGCTGCGCACGCTGGTCGACGCGGGCGCACGCGTCGCGCTCGGCGCGGACGACCCGCTGCTGTTCCGCTCGCGCCTCGTCGACCAGTACCGCATCGCCCGCGACCACCACGGGTTCACCGACGCCGAGCTGGCGGACCTCGCGCGGGCGTCGATCACCGCGAGCGCCGCGTCCCCGGGCGCCCGGGCCCGGCTGCTCGCGGGTGTCGACGCGTGGCTCGCTGCGGAGCCCGCAGCCGCCTGACGACGCGGGACGGGGACCCGGCCGTCGTGGCCGGGCCCCCGCCCTCATGCGTCGCTCACGGCGTCACGACGTGCGCGGCTCCGCACCCGGCACCGGCGGCACCACCGGCGGCAGGGCACGCGGCTGGGCACCGCGCGACATCGGCTGGTCGACGAACGGCTGCACGTCGCCCGTGCACTGCGTGCCCTCGGCCGGCAGCTCGACGCCGATGAGGTAGCGGTCGATGGCGTCGGTGGCGCACGCGGACGTGCCGTACGCCGTGTGCCCCCAGTTGTCCGACGACAGCAGGCGGCTGTTCGGGAGCACCTTCGCGGCCGCGACGGCACCCTCGTAGGCGGTCGCCGGGTCCCACAGGTTGCCGACGACGAGCACGGGCGACGACGTGCGGGCGTCGAAACGTCCCGTCCACGCGTCCTCGTCGCGCGCGGTCCACGCCTTGCTCGCGCACTGCGCCGACCCCCACGTCCACGACGGCCCGAAGCCCGGCGCGATCGCGTCCTGCCGGGCGGAGGCCGCGATCCAGTCCTCCGGCCGCCGCGGGTTCACGGAGTCCGTGCACAGCACCGCCGAGAACGCCTCGGTGCCGTTGTAGTACGGGAACGCGAACCCGAGCGCGGACGCCCGCTCGGTACGGGCGCCGGCGTGCTCCGCGGCGACCTGCTGCTGCGCGCGCTCGTAGCCGAGCAGGGACGACAGCGCCTCGGCACGGATCTCGGCGTTCTCGGGCGTCTCGGGCTGGAGCAGCCAGTGGATCGCCCACGTGAGCATGTCGAGGCCGGCGCCCGCGTCGGGCGCGTACAGCGAGCCGAGCACGGCGCCGACGAACGTCGGCCAGTCGACGGTGACGATCAGCTCGTCGGTCTCCGGGTCGCGCAGCTCGACCGGCGTGGCGCGCAGACCTGCGGCCACCCCGTCCCACACGGCACGCGGCTCGCCGATCCCCGCGGTGCGGCACAGGTCGGGCCCGGCCTCGCCGCAACGGTCGAGGATCTCCTGCGCCGCGCGCCACGCGGCGGTCCCGGACCCGAGGCGCTCGGTCACCGGGATGTGCGCGGTCGCGCGGGTACCGGCCCACGCGAGCGGGTCGAGGACGCCGTCGATCGTGATCGCCCGCACGCGGTCGGGGAACATGTTGGCGTACACCTGGCCCAGGTAGCTGCCGTACGAGAAGCCCAGGAACGTCAGCTTCTCGTCGCCGACGGCCCGCCGCACGACGTCCATGTCACGCGCGACCTCGGCGGTCGACATGGACGCGCTCAGCGGGGCACCCGTCGTCGAGCAGGCCTTGCCGAGCTTCCAGGCCGAGTCGACGAACGCCGCGGTCTGCTCCTGCCCCTCCGGGAACGGCACGTACATGCCGGACAGCGCGGCGTCCTGCTCGCCGGCGTTGCGGAAGCACCGCACGTTCGAGGAGTAGTTGGTGCCGCGCGGGTCGAGGCCGACGACGTCGAACTTCGCCAGCACGTCGGGTGACAGGAAGTACGGCGCGAAGGCCGCCATGTCCACGCCCGAGCCTCCCGGCCCGCCGGGGTTGACGAACAGCGACCCGATCCGCTGGGCGGGGTCGGTGGCCTTCACCCGCAGCAGTGCCACCTCGGTGGTGCCCTTGCGCGGCTGGTCGTAGTCGAGCGGGAGCTCGACGGTGCCGCACTCGCTGCCCGGCATGAAGATGGACGAGCAGTCGTACCAGCCCGGGTCGGGCGTCGGCACCCGGTCGACGCGGGCGGCCTCCGCGCGGCTCGTGCGGTCGTGGCCGGCGCCCGGCCTGCCGTGGGCGGTCGCGCCCGTCGCCGTGAACGCCGTGACGGTCGTGGCCAGACAGGCCGCGACGGTCGTCACGGCGAGGGCACGGCGGAACTGTGCTTTCGTCATGGTGATCCCCCTGGATCGCGCCCGCCGGTGCCCCTGCGACCCGGCCGTCGGCGCACGTCCACCCTGGCGGTCGCGCGGGCCCAGGACGTCGGCCGCAGGACGGACACCGGTGCCCGACCTGCGGGGGTTGTCCCGGTCCGGGTGGACCGTCTAGGTTCCGCGCGCGCGACCCGCCGGCCTCGCGCGCCCTCGCCTCAGAGCGTGACGCCGACCAGCACGGGCTCCGGCTCCAGGACCACGCCGAACCGCTCCCGGACGCCGTCGCGGACCTCGCGGGCCAGCGCGAGGAGGTCGTCGGCGCGTGCGTCGCCGCGGTTCGTCACCGCGAGCGTGTGCTTCGTCGAGAGCGTCGCCGGGCCGGGAGCGCCGAACCCGCGGCCGAAGCCCGCGTGGTCGATGAGCCACGCCGCGCTCGTCTTGACCGAGCCGTCGGGCAGGGGCCAGCGGGGTGCGTCGGCGGGCAGCGCGCCCGCGTCCGCGGCCGCGACGACGGGGTTGGTGAAGAACGACCCGGCGCTCCACGTGTCGTGGTCCGCGGGGTCGAGCACCATGCCCTTGCGCGCCCGCAGCGCGAGCACCGCCGCACGCACGTCGGCGAGCGGTGCGCGCTCCCCCACGGCGACGTCGAGCGCCCGCGCGAGCTCCGGGTACGCGACGGGCGCCGACAGCGAGCCCTCCCTGACCTGGAACGTCACGTCCAGGACGACGTACCGGGGCGTCGGGCCCCAGGGCGCGGCGGGGTCGGCGGGGTCGGGACGCATCGAGCGCTTGAGCACGGACGTGCGGTAGCCGAAGCCGAGGGACACGAACGGCAGCGTGCGCACCCGTGCGCGGCCGCGGTCCCACACGCGCACCTGCGCGACCGTCTGCGCGACCTCCTGGCCGTACGCCCCGACGTTCTGCACGGGCGTCGCGCCGGTCGAGCCGGGGATGCCGGACAGCGCCTCGACGCCGACGAGCTCGTGCGCCACGGCGTAGGCCACCACGTCGTCCCACACGGTGCCCGCGGGCACCGTGAGCGTGATCCCGCCGCACGCGGACGCGTCGGGCACCTCGACGCCGCCCCGCACGTCGCGCACGACGACCCCCGGGAAGCCGGCGTCGGCGACCAGGACGTTCGAGCCACCGCCGAGCACGAGCAGCGGCTCGCCGGCCTCGTCCGCGGCACGCACGGTCGCGACGAGCTCCGCCTCGGACGTCGTCTCGACGTAGCGCCCGACGGGGCCGCCGACGCGGAGCGTCGTCAGGTCCGCGAGCGCGGGCGTGCCGGGGTAGGTCGGGACGGTCGGGTGCGCCGACGCGGGGGCCGGGCCGGGCAGGGCGCAGGTGTCGGGCTCCACGCCTCCAGGCTAGACCGCGGGCCGCGCGACACGGTCCGCGGGGGCCGTCGCCACCGCGGCGCCCGCGGCCGGCCGGGCCGCACCGGTCACCAGCAGGCCGAGCACCACGGGCGCGAGGATGGCGAGCAGCGCGTGCCGGTAGCCGACGTGCTCCGCGAGCAGGCCGAGCAGCGGGGGGCCTGCCAGGAACGCCGCGTAGCCGACGGTCGAGACGACCGCGACGCGCGGCGCGGCGCGCTGCGGGTCGTCGGCGGCCGCGCTCATGCCCACGGGGAAGCCGAGCGCGGCGCCCGCGCCCCACGCGGCGACGCCGACGAGCGCGAGCCAGAGCTGGTCCGCGAGCCCGAAGACCAGCAGCCCGGCACCGGCCAGGCCGACGCACAGCCGCAGCACCGCGACACGGCCGTAGCGGTCGAGCAGCACGGTGCCGAACATCCGCATCGCCGTCATCGCCGTGACGAACAGCCCGAAGGCCACGGCCCCGGTCGCGTGCGCGGTGCCGAAGCCGTCGACGACCGCGAGGCTCACCCAGTCGTTCGCGGCGCCCTCGGTGAGCGCGGCGGCCAGGACCACGAGACCGATGAGCAGGGTCCGCGGCTCGAGCCACGCACCGAGCGCGCCGCGCGCCCCGCCGGCGGCGCGCGTCCCGCCCGGAACGTCCCCGTCCGCACCGGTGTCGCGCGGTGTCGGCCCGGCGAGGAACGCGCGCACGGCCACCGCGACGGCGGTCGTCGACAGCACGAGGACGACGGGCAGGTGCACCTGCACGGGCACGTGCAGCGCCGCCGCGCCCGCGGCGAGGGCGGCGGCGCCCATCGTGCCGAGCGAGAAGCCCGCGTGGTAGCGGGGCATGACGGTCCGGCCCAGGCGCTGCTCGACGAGCGCGCCCTCGATGTTCATCGCCGCGTCCCAGACGCCGGCACCGGTCCCCGCCAGCACGAGCCCGACGCCCACGAGGACGACCTGGCCCGTCGTGACGCCGAGGGCCGCCAGCGCGAACCCCGACGCGTTGACGAGCGCGAACCCGAGCACGGTGCGACGCGCACCCCAGCGCTCGACCACGAGTCCGGACAGGGGCAGCGAGACGAGCGAGCCGGCGGCGCCGATGAGCAGCAGGACGCCCATCCTCTCGGGCGTCAGGCTCAGCGCGTCGCGCACGGCCGGGAGCCGGGCGGCCCAGGAGGCGAAGTTCACGCCCGAGAGCAGGAAGACGGCGAACACCGCGGCCGACGCGAGCCGGACCTCGCGGGGCGCGGTTGCGGGTCGGACGTCGGCCACGCCGCTCATCGTGCACCTCCGCGTGCGCCGGGTCGACCGGCCCGGGGCCGCCGGCGCGGCCGTACCGCGCGGACGGACGGGAGGTGGCGGCGGGCCCGGACGAGGCGGTCGAGGTCGGTGGACGCGGCCGTGGCCGTGCCGAGGGCGGGCGTTCCGCCGGCGGACGTCGCGGGGGCCGCGCCCGCGGGCGCGGGGACCTCGAACCGCTCGGGGGCGACGGCCGGGGCCACCACGACGCTCGCGACCATGGCGGCGACGATGAGCACGAGCGCGTGGCGCGCGCCGACTGACTGCGCGGCGATGCCCAGCACGGGCGGCGCGACGAGCGACGCGACCGACGCGAACGCCGAGACCACCGCGACACGGCCCGCGGCCCGCACGGGGTCGTCGGACGCGGCGGCGATGCCCACGGGCACCGCGAGGGCGGCACCGGCGCCCCACAGGACCACACCCGCGCACGCGAGCGCGAGGCTCGGTGCGAACCCGAAGAGCAGCAGGCCGACGACCGACGCACCACCCGACGCGCGCAGCACGGCCACCCGTCCGTACCGGTCGATGAGCCGGGTCCCCATCAGGCGCACGACGGTCATCGAGGCGACGAACAGGCCGAGCACCGCGCCGCCCACCGACTCCGAGCGCGCGAAGCCGTCGACGACCGCGAGCGACAGCCAGTTGTTGGCGGCGCCCTCGGAGAACGCGGCGGACAGCACGACGACACCGACGAGCAGCGTGCGCGGCTCGCGCCACGCGTCGAGCGCCGTCGCGAGACGTCGTGCGCCCTGCCGCGCGCGCGAGCCGGTGGGCGTGGCGGTCGGCGGGGCCGCCGTCCGCGCGGCCGCGGCCACGACGGGCGCCGGCAGCACCACGCCCCGCAGCGACGCCAGACGCCACACGACGACCACGACCGCGGTCAGCGGGAGCTGCACGCCCACGGGCACACCCGCCGCCGACGCGAGGGCGCCCGCGCCGGAGCCGACGACCGCGCCGATCGAGAAGGCGGCGTGGAACTGCGGGATGACGGTCCGGCCCAGGGCGCGCTCGATGCGGGCCGACTCGACGTTGATCGCGACGTTGCCGAGCGCGACGGCGACACCGTTGAGGAAGATGCCCGTGGCGAGCAGCGAGCGGGACCCGAGGGTCGGGCCGACGCCGAGCAGCACGAGCGCGGAGGCCAGCACGAGGGTCGAGACGAGCAGCACGCGGCGGCTGCCCAGGCGCTGCACCAGGACGCCCGCGGTGGTGACCGTCAGCAGGGACCCGATCGACCCGACGAGCAGCAGCAGCCCGAGGTCGGCCGTGCTGAGGTCCAGCAGGTCACGGACGGTGGGGATGCGGGCGAGCCAGCTCGCGAACGCGAGACCGGCGAGGGCGAAGAGGCCGACGAGCAGGAAGCGCGCGCGGGAGACGACGGACGGGGCATGCGGGGACACAGAGGGGCTCCGGGAGGGCGGGGGCCGGGGTGCGGACGCGGGGTCCGGGGGCGCGTCGTGGCGGCGCACCTCACCCTCGAATCGATTCGAGGGTTCCCCTCCATAGTGCGGGTACGCTGACCGCGACGTCAAACGTCCCCTGACTGCCTCGCCGGCCCCGGAGGTCCGCCCTGTCCGCGCAGCGCACCACCCTGGCCGACGTCGCCGCGAGCGCAGGGGTGTCGGTCTCGACCGCCTCGCTCGCGTTCTCCGGCTCGGGACCCATCGCGGACGCCACGCGCTCACGCGTCCTGGCGGCCGCCCGCTCGCTCGGGTACGCGGGCCCCAACCCCCTCGGCCGTCAGCTGCGTCGCGGACGCTCGGGGATCGTCGGCGTGATCATGGGTGACGTGCTGCGGCGCGCGTTCCGCGACCCCGTCGCCGTGCAGGTCCTCGACGGCCTGACCGGCACGCTGGGACCGCTCGGCCTCGGCGTGCTGCTGATCCCCGGACCGCAGGACCCGTCGCAGCCGGCGGTCGACCCGCTGCTGGAGTCCGCGGCCATGGACGTCGCCGTGCAGATGTGGGGCGGCACGACCGACGACCCCGTCCTGGAGATGCTCCGCCGCCGCGGCACGCCGACCGTCCTGGTCGAGGGCACGCCGCAGCCCGACGTCGCAGCCGTGGGCATCGACGACCACGGCGGGATGATCGAGCTCACGCGCCACGTCCTCGCCCTCGGCCACACCCGCATCGCCACCGTGACCATGCCGTTCGACCGCGACCGCTCGGAGGGCGCCGCCGACCCCGTGCGCCTCGCCGCGATCTCCTGGGAGATCACGCGGCGCCGGCTCGCGGGCGTCACCGACGCGGGCGTGACGCCGACGGTCGTCTGGGAGACGCCCGCGTCGCTCGTCGAGCACGGTGCGACCGCCGGGCGGGCGCTGCTCTCGCAGCCCGACCGCCCCACCGCGATCGTGTGCCAGTCCGACCTGCTCGCGTCGGGCGTCGTCCTGGCGGCGCGCGAGCTCGGGCTGCGGGTGCCCCAGGACGTGTCCGTCGCCGGGTTCGACGGCCTCGACCTGCCCTGGCTCGCGCCCGACGTGCTGACGAGCGTCGCCCAGCCGCTCGCCGAGAAGGGCGTGGCCATCGGCGAGACCGTCGCGGAGCTGCTCGCGGGCCGCACGCCCGAGCCCCGCGTGCTGCCGGTGCAGCTGCGCGTCGGGACGACGACGGGACCGGTGCCGCCCGGCTCGTGACGCCGAGCCCGCGCGGCCGCGCTCAGACGAGCCGGACGACCGCCTGGGCCTTGCCGAGGACGCGCACGCCCTCGACGCTCACCGTGAGGTCGATCCGCACCGTGCCCGCCTCGACGTCCAGCGCCCCGACCGTGGCGACGACCTCGACGGCCGCCTCACCGGGGTCCGGGACGGGCACGGGCCGCGTGAAGCGCGTCCGGTAGTCGACGACGGCACCGGGGTCCCCCGCCCAGTCCTCGACCACGGCGGCGGCTGCGCCCATGGTCCACATGCCGTGCGCGATCACGCCGGGCAGGCCGACGGACGTGGCCACGCGCTCGTTCCAGTGGATGGGGTTGAAGTCCCCCGAGGCGCCCGCGTAGCGCACGAGGCGCGCGCGGTCGACGGTGACCGTGCGCCGGGCGACCTCCTGGCCGACCGCGAGGTCGGCGGACGCGGGTCGGGTGCCGGCGGTCATGCGTCGTCCTCGGGTCGCACGGCGAGGGTCGAGACGACGGTCGCGACGGGCTCGCCGGCCGCGTCGGCGATCTCGCACCGTGTGGTGATCATCGACAGCCCCGCGCGCTGCGTGACGGCGTCGACGTGCAGCGTGGTCCGCAGGTGGTCCCCGGCGCGGATGGGCCGGTGGTGCGTGAACCGCTCGTCGGCGTGCACGACGCGGCTGAAGTCGATGCCCGCGGCGGGGTCGTCGACGTACTGCGCCTCGGCGCGCTGCGCGACCACCACGGCGAACGTGGGCGGCGCGACGACGTCGGGGTACCCGAGGGCACGGGCCGCGTCCACGTCCGTGTGGGCGGGGTGCGTGGCACCCGTCGCCTCGGCGAACTCGCGGAGCTTCTCACGGGAGACCACATACGTGTCGCCGGGCGGGTAGACCCGCCCGGCGAACGTGGTGTCGACCGGCATCTCGGCTGATCGGTCGGCTGCGCGACCGCGTCAGCGGGTCTCGCGGTGCACCGTGTGCTTGTTGTCCCGCGGGCAGTACTTCTTCATCTCGAGCCGGTCGGGGTTGTTCCGACGGTTCTTCTTGGTGATGTAGTTCCGCTCCTTGCACTCCGTGCAGGCGAGAGTGATCTTGGGGCGGACGTCCGCGCTCTTGCTGGCCATGTTCGTGTCACCTCTCGCGCCCCGCGGGGGCTGCGTTTCTTCTCCTGGCGCGCGCCGGCCGACGCGCGCTGCTGCGACGGATGTTCGCCGGACGTGGTAGCGGGAGCGGGATTCGAACCCGCGACACCACGATTATGAGCCGTGTGCTCTAACCACCTGAGCTATCCCGCCACAGCGGTCATGTCACGGGCCGACCGTCCGAGGACGAACGGCCCGTGACACACCACAGAGCCCCGAAAGGGAATCGAACCCTTGACCTTCTCCTTACCATGGAGACGCTCTGCCGACTGAGCTATCGGGGCAGCGCGGACCAGAGTACACGCGCAGCGGGGTGCCCGTGAAATCGTCTCCCCGGAGCCCTCCCACGACCGCCCCACGGCCTGCCGCGACGGCTCCGGCAGCACCCCACCGAAGCGTTTCAGTTCGTCGCGGGCCGTCCTCCCCCGTGCCACGATCCGGCGCATGCGCACCCCCCGTCACCGTCGCGTCCGCGCGGCCGCCACCGTCCTGTCCGTCGCCGCCCTGCTCACCGTCGCCGCCTGCAGCGGCGACGACGGCGTCGACCCCTCCACCGCCGACTGGCCCGAGGCCATCGCGCCCGCGGACGCCGAGGGCGAGTTCTTCGTCGTGTGGACCGCCATCGCGGAGAACGGCGACGACCCCGCGCTCGCCACCGAGGTCGACCGCCTCGCCGAGGAGGGCTACGAGGTCGAGCCGTGGTCGCCCGGCTGCCAGTCCGGCGCCCAGGACAAGCTCTCGACCCTCACGGGCTTCACGGAGCCGGTCGGCGTCGGCGTGTCCTTCGCGTCCGAGGAGGACGCCGGGATCTTCGACACGCGCGACGAGGGCACCACGGTGTCGCTCACCCAGGGCACCTGGACCTGCTGACGCACGAGCACCGCGACCCCGCGCCCGGGGACGACGAAGGGGACGTCCTCGCGGACGTCCCCTTCGGTGCGTGGCGGGTGAGGGATTCGAACCCCCGTAGGCGTTGCCAGCTGATTTACAGTCAGCCCCCTTTGGCCACTCGGGTAACCCGCCAAGGGGCGCGCGGCCGCGTCGTCGGCGTCGTCCCCTGCGTACGAGAGCTCGTACGACGGGGCCGGCGCGTCCGCGCGAACGGCGTGCGGATGGAAGGATAGCAACTCCGAGAGGGGGCTCGTGCACATCGCCACGTCGCGGCCCGTGGACCACGGCCCGCGCCACGCGCGTCACGCGTCCCGCACGACCCCCTCCGCCGGACCGCAGACGCACCCGCACGGGTGCAGGGAGGGAGCAGCATGGCGAGCGAGTCGTCGTTCGACGTCGTCAGCAAGGTCGACCGCCAGGAGGTCGACAATGCGCTGAACCAGGCCGCGAAGGAGATCACGCAGCGCTACGACTTCAAGGGGGTCGGCGCGTCCATCTCGTGGAGCGGCGACAGCGTCCTGATGGTCGCGAACTCCCCCGAGCGGGTGCTCGCGGTGCTCGACGTCTTCCAGACCAAGCTCATCAAGCGCGGCATCTCACTCAAGGCGCTCGACACCGGCGAGAACGAGCCGCAGCCCTCGGGCAAGGAGTACCGGCTCTCCGGGGCCATCAAGGAGGGCCTGAGCAGCGAGATCGCCAAGAAGCTCGCGAAGATCGTCCGCGACGAGGGCCCCAAGGGCGTCAAGACGCAGATCCAGGGCGACGAGCTGCGGGTGACCGCGAAGAGCCGGGACGACCTGCAGACGGTCATCGCGCTGCTCAAGGGCGCGGACGTCGACGCCGCCCTGCAGTTCGTCAACTACCGGTAGACGTATCCGCGAGGACGCCCTCGCGCTCCTCGATGGTGCCGGCCCCGACCGCCGCGGGCCGGCACCCGGGGAGGGCGTCATGCCGCTGGACCGCTTCACCGTCGCCACCGTCAACCTGTTCAACCTGCAGCTGCCGGGCCGGCCCATGAACCCCGGCCAGGCGCCGTGGACCGAGCGCGAGTACGCCCGCAAGACCGCGTGGCTCGCCGACCGGCTGCGCGACCTGCGGGCCGACGTGGTCGGCCTGCAGGAGCTGTGGCACCGCGACGCGCTCGTCGCGGCCCTGGAGCGCGCCGACCTCGACGACGACTACGACGTCGTCGCGGACACGGCCACGGGCGGACGCATCACGTGCGCCGCGCTCGTGCGGCGCGGGCTGCTGCACGGCACACCGCAGTGGGTCGCGGACTTCCCGTCCGCCGTCCGGCTGCACGCCTCGGACACCCACGACCCGCAGGCACCCGAGATCGACGTACGCGTCCGGCGGTTCTCACGCCCCGTGCTGCGGTTCGCGGTGGCCCCGCGCGCGGACCGTCCGCCCGTGGAGGTCGCGGTCGTGCACCTCAAGTCCAAGGTCCCGACGCGCGTCGACCGCGAGGCCTGGTACCGCGAGGACCCGGACACGTTCCGCCCGCACGTCGAGGCGCTCGGCGCCGCGATCTCGACGATCCGCCGGACCGCGGAGGCGGCGGCGCTGCGGGTGATCCTCACCGGCGTCATGAAGGGCACCGACACGCCCGTGGTCGTCCTCGGCGACGTCAACGACGGCCAGCACAGCAACACGGTCAACATCCTCACGGGCCAGCCGCGCTACCTCGTCGGGGACGCCCGCGGCGGCACCGACGCGGGGCTCTACACCGCCCAGACGCTCCAGGAGTACCGCGACACCCGCGACGTGTACTACACCCACGTGCACGAGGACCTGCGCGAGTCGCTCGACCACGTCCTGGTCAGCGAGCAGCTCTACGACAACAGCCGGCGCCGGGTGTGGCTGTTCGACGGCCTCACGATCGTCAACGACCACCTGAGCGCGCCCGACCACCGCGCGGACGGCTCCGGCGACCACGGCCTGGTGCGCGTGGCGTTCCGGTGGGCGCCGGCCGCCGCGTGAGGGCGCGGCTCAGTACCGCGTGATGCCGCCGCCCGCCATCGCCTCGAGCCGCGCGATGCGCTCGGGCATCGGCGGGTGGGTCGCGAAGATCCGCGCCAGCCCGGCGCCGCGGAACGGGTTGGCGATCATGAGGTGCGACACGTCGACGAGCTCACGGTCCTGCGGCAGGGGGCGCGCGTTCGTGCCCGCCTCGAGCTTGCGCAGCGCCGACGCGAGCGCGAGCGGGTCCCCGGTGAGCCGCGCGCCGTCCTCGTCCGCGTCGAACTCCCGCGTGCGCGAGATCGCCAGCTGGACCGTCGTGGCCGCGAGGGGCGCCAGGAAGACCATCAGCAGCGCCGCGAGCGGGTTGCCGCCGTCGCGGCGGTCCCCGCCGCCGAGGTACAGCGCCAGGTGCGCGAGCGAGGTGATGATGCCGGCGACCGCGGCGGCGACCGACGACGTGAGGATGTCCCGGTTGTAGACGTGCATGAGCTCGTGACCCAGGACGCCGCGCAGCTCGCGCTCGTCGAGGATCGCCAGGATGCCCTCGGTGCAGCAGACCGCGGCGTGCTGCGGGTTGCGGCCCGTGGCGAACGCGTTCGGCGCCATCGTCGGCGACACGTACAGCCGCGGCATGGGCTGGCGGGCCGCCGTCGAGAGCTCGCGCACGATCCGGTACATCGCCGGCTGCTCGAGCTCGCTGACGGGACGCGCGCGCATCGCGCGGATCGCGATCTTGTCGGAGTTCCAGTAGCTGTACGCCGTCATCACGACGCCCAGCAGGGCGAAGAGCCACAGGTAGCGCGCGCCCCCGACGAGCCACCCGATCCCGAGCAGCACCACCCACAGGGCGCCGAACAGCGCCGCCGTCTTCAGGCCGTTGTAGTGCCGGTGCCCCATGTGCGTCCTCGTCCTCCCCCGCGTCCCACGTCGAGCGTGACATGCCTACCGGCAGAACGCCCGGTGCACCGCGGACGTTCCCGTGCGCGCCGGCCGCGGGCACAGCACGCAGGCCCCCGGACGGGGTCACCGTCCGGGGGCCTGCGTGCGACGAGCTCAGCCCTGCGGGACCTCGCGCCCCAGCGCGACCGCGACCATGTGCTCGCGCGGGACGACCTTGACGCGCTCGCGGCCCTGGGGCTCGCCCAGGGACCGCTCGTACGCGTCGAGCAGCTCCCAGCCGGACCACTCGATGGTGTCGGCGCCCCGCTGCGCGAGGAAGTCGAGCACGGCCTGCGGCTCGCGCTCGGTCGCCGTGTAGAAGGCCTCCCCCGCGGCGGCGACGTCCTCGCCGAGATGACGGATCGTCTCGGACGCGTCCGACTTGGTGTGGCCGATGAGCCCGACGGGGCCACGCTTGATCCACCCGGTCGCGTACACGCCCGGCAGGTGGTCGCCGTCCACGTCGAGGACGCGGCCCTCGCGGTTGGGGATGACACCCGCGACGTCGTCGAACGGGATGTCGACGAGCGGCGAGCCGAAGTACCCCACCGCGCGGTAGACGGCCTGGACGGGCCAGTCGTGGAACTGGCCGGTGCCGGTGACGTTGCCGTCGCCGTTGAGCGCGGTGCGCTCGGTGCGCAGGCCGACGACGCGGCCGTCCTCACCGAGCACCTCGACCGGCTTGTGCAGGAAGTGCAGGTGGATGCGGCGCGATGCGGTGAGGTCCTCGGGCTCCTTGAGCGTCCAGTCCGTCAGCGTCTTGACGACCTGCTTGGTCTGGTTGCTCGAGTGGATCGCGGACATCGAGCCCTCGTCGAACTCGAAGTCCTCGGGGTAGACGATCGTGTCGACGTCCGGCACGTGACCGAGCTCGCGCAGCTCGAGCGGCGAGAACTTGGCCTGGGCGGGACCGCGGCGCGCGAAGACGTGCACGTCGGTGACCGGGCTGGCCTTGAGGATGTCGTAGACGTTCTGCGGGACCTCGGTCGGCAGCAGGTCGTCCGCGTGCTTGGCCAGGATGCGGGCCACGTCCAGCGCGACGTTGCCCGCGCCGAGCACCGCCACCTGCTGGGCCTCCAGGGGCCACGTGCGCGGCACGTCCGGGTGCCCGTCGTACCAGGAGACGAAGTCGGCGGCGCCGTAGGAGCCCTCGAGATCGATGCCCGGGATCGGCAGGTCGGCGTCGCGGATCGAGCCCGTCGAGAAGATGACCGCGTCGTAGAACGTGCGCAGGTCGTCGAGCTTGAGGTCGGTCCCGTAGTCGACGTTCGCGAGCAGGCGGATGTCGCCGCGCTCGAGCACCTTGTGCAGCGCGACGATGATCTGCTTGATCCGCGGGTGGTCGGGGGCCACGCCGTAGCGCACGAGGCCGAACGGCGCCGGGAGCCGCTCGAACAGGTCGATGCTGACGTCGAGGTCGGTCTTCGACAGGATGTCGGCCGCGTAGATGCCGGCCGGACCGGCGCCGACGATCGCGACGCGCAGGGTCGGGGTGCTCACGGGACCTGTTTGCCTTCCGCTGTGGGGAGCCCTCGCACGACGGGGCGTCCGGACGGAGGTGACGTCGCGCCTGGCGGCCGCGCCCCTGCCGTCGGTGCGAGAGCAGTGCCTGCCAAGTCTAGGACGCGGGCGCGCACCTGCTCGACGTCCACTCCACGATACGGACAGCCCACGATGTGGACACCCGGCGGGACGCGCCTAGAGTCGGCGGGTGGACGCACCCGCCCCCGCCCGCCGTGGCGGCCTCGCGGCCGGTGTCGCCGCCTACGCGCTGTGGGGCGCCCTGCCCCTGTACTTCCCGCTGCTGACCCCCTCCGACCCGGTCGAGATCATCGCCCACCGCGTCGTGTGGTCGCTCCTGTTCTGCCTGGTCCTGCTGCAGGTCACGGGCACCTGGCGCCCCTTCGTCACGATCATGCGGGACCGCGCGCTGCTCTGGCGGCTCACGCTCGCGGCCGTGCTCCTCGCGGTCAACTGGCTCGTCTTCGTGCACGGCGTGACCACCGGCCACGTGGTCGACGCGGCGCTGGGGTACTTCATCAACCCGCTCGTCACGATCGCGCTCGCCGTGGTCGTGCTCAAGGAGCGGCTGCGCACGGTCCAGTGGATCGCGGTCGGCTGCGGCGCCGCCGCGGTCGTCGTGCTGTCGGTCGGCTACGGGCGCCTGCCGTGGATCGCCCTGGTGCTGGCGGGCAGCTTCGGCACGTACGGGCTCATCAAGAGCCGCGTCGGGCCGCGCGTCACCGCGCTGCCGGGGCTGGCCGCCGAGACCACCGTCCTGGCGCCCGTCGCCGTGCTCTACCTCGTGTGGCTGCACGCGACGGGGGCCGGCACGTTCGCGCTCGACCTGCACGGCCTGGCGCTCGTGGGGACCGGGGTCCTCACCGCGGTCCCCCTGCTGCTGTTCAACTCGGCCGCGCGACGCCTGCCGCTGACGACCGTGGGCCTCCTGCAGTACCTGGCGCCGGTCCTGCAGCTCGCCATCGGCGTGCTCGTCGCGGGCGAGCAGATGCCCCCGGCCCGGTGGTGGGGGTTCGGGCTGGTGTGGCTCGCGCTCGTCGTCCTGACGGTGGACGGGCTGCGGCACTCGCGGCGTCCCACGCCCCGCGGCGCGACGGTCGCCTGACGACGTCGCGCGCGGCCGTCAGTCGGCCTCGACGCGCGCCTCACGGTCACCCAGGCGCACGGTCCAGCCGGCGCCGACCAGGGCACGGGTGTTGGCCGGGAGCACGCGGGCGGTACCCGCGGGGTCGATGACGACGGTGCCGTTGGTGGAGCCGCGGTCCGACACCCAGATGGCGGAGTCCTCGTCGGCCGTGGCCGCCTCGGGGCCGAACTCGGCGTGCACGCGCGACAGGGACCGCGCCGCGTCGCTCAGCACGACCACGTGGAGGATGTCCTGGCCGTCCTCCGCCCGTGGTCCGCGGCCCACGAGACCGCGCCCGACGACCCGCACACGCTCACCGGTGTCGAAGTGGAGCGCCAGGGTGCCCGTGCGGCGACGCAGCGACTCCGGGTCCCGCACGCGCGTGTGCTCGAGCTCCGCGAGGTCCTCGTCCAGGGCGTGCACCGTGGGCTGCTCGGGCTCCGGACGCTCCCCGCGCTCCCGCAGGACCGCGGCGGGCGGCGGGGGCAGCAGGTCGGCCGCGGGCCGCTCGGCAGCGGGCCGGCCGGCGGCGCCGACGGGTGCCGCGGGGACGAGGTCGGGCAGCGGTGGCGTCGCGGTCGTCGCCGACGGCTGCGGCAGCACGGGGGACGCCGGTGGCGCGGGCGCGAAGAGGAAGTCGTCCACGGAGGCGTCGCGCCCGGTGGCGGGCGCCGCGGGGGCGGCGGGACCCGGGGGCGGCGACGGCGTCCACGGCCGCGTGGCGTCCTGCCCGCCGCCGGCCGCGGCCGCGCGTGCCGGACGCGCCGACGACGCGGAGGCGTGCACCACGGTGGTGCCCGAGGCCTTGTCGTGCCACCCGCGACGGCGCGGACCGGAGTCCCACGCGGCCGACGCGGCGACGACCCAGTTGCCGACGAGGCACACCAGCGTCCCCAGGCCGACCACGAGCTGCCGGAGCAGCGCGCGCCACACGCCGGGAACGCCGCCCGTGCGCTCGTCGACCGTCCGCAGACCCAGCAGGCGCGCCCCGAGCGTGGCACCGCCGAGGCCCTCCGCGAGCACCTGGGCGACGGCCACCAGCAGGCCCAGCAGCGCCGGCAGCAGCGCCATCCCGCCGTCGGTGACGCGGACGACGAGCAGACCCACGCCGGCCGCGGCCGCCGCGGCGACGACGTCGATCGCGTAGGCCAGGACGCGCGTGCCGACGGGCGGCGGGACGTCGTTCGCCCGCGACGGTGCCGGACGCGTCGGCCGGGCCGAGGCCCGCACGTCGCGCGCGGCCGCGGCCGCGTCGAAGGCCGCGCTCGGGGCGTGCGCAGGCGGCGGTGCCGGGCTCGGGGTCGCGGCCGTGGGCGCGGCGGAGCCGGTGAGCGTTGCGGAGCCGGTCAGAGGTGCGGAGCCGGTCAGCGGTGTCGAGCCGGTCAGGGGTGCGGCCGCGCGGTGCGACGCGGGTGGGCGCAGACCGCTCGCGGCGTCCCCGGCGAGCGGTGCGGCGGCGGGTGCGGTGCCCTCGCGCGAGGCTGCGGCGGCCCGGCGCGCGCTGAGACCGCCCGCTCGGGGGGCGTCGTCGTCGCCGGGCGCGTCGTCGTCCTCCGTCGCGGGGCGCGCGATCAGCGGGACCCTGGCCCCGCAGACGGCGCAGGACTCGGCGTCGGGTGCGAGCGGCATGCCGCACGATGCGCAGCGCGGGGCCGAGGCACGGGTGCTCACGGGCGGTCCTCCGGGGTCGGGTGCGCGGTCATCGTGCCACGTCGGCGCCCGTGGCCGCGCCCGACTCCCGGGTGACGGTGAGCGCGTCCACCACCACGACGGTGACGTTGTCCTGCGCACCGGCCGCGAGGGCCTCGCGCACGAGGCGGTCGGCGGCCGCACGCGGGTGGGCCTCGGTGCGCAGCACCGCCTGCACGCGGGCGTCGGACAGCGCCTCGGTCAGCCCGTCGGAGCACACCACCATCCGGTCGCCGGGGCTGACGGGGAACATCCGCAGGTCGGGGTCCACGCGGGACGCGGCACCGCCCAGCACGCGCGTCACGACGTGCCGCCGCGGGTGGCGTGCGGCGTCCTCGACCGCGACGAGGCCCTGCTCGACGAGCTCGGCCACCTCGGAGTGGTCCCGCGTGAGCTGCTCGAGCATGCCGCCCGCCATGCGGTAGGTGCGCGAGTCGCCCACGTTGAGGACCAGCCAGCACGGCACGCCCGCGTGCTCGGTGACGACGACGCCCGTGAGCGTCGTCCCGGGGCGCCGCTCGCCCTCGACGGGCAGCGCCCGCACGGCACGGTGGGCGTCGCGGACGACGCGCGTGACGTCGTCCATGGTCGGGGTGGTCCCGGCGAGCTCGGCCACGACGTCCACGGCGACGCGTGAGGCGACCTCGCCGGCCTCGTGCCCGCCCATGCCGTCGGCGACGAGGAACAACCCGTCCGACGCCAGCGCCGTGTCCTCGTTGGTCTCGCGCGCCGCCTGGTCGGTGGCGACGCCGGACCGCAGCCGGACCCCCGCAACCATCGCCGCTACCGCGTCACGACGCGCGGTCGACGAGGGCGTCGGCGAACGCGACCAGGGCGTCCTTCACGGCCCCGGACGGCAGGGGCGCCAGCTCCGTGACGGCCTGGCGCGCCAGCTCGACGGCACGGTGGCGGGTGACCGCGACGACCTCGTGCTCGCGCAGCGCCGCGACGGCGACCGCCAGGTCGGCGTCGTCGCTCAGGTCGGAGTCGAGCAGCGCGACGACGTCCCGGTCGGCCGCGCCGTCGGGCGCCGCCGCGGCGCGCGAGCGCAGCAGGAGCGCCGGCATCGTCGGCACGCCCTCGCGCAGGTCGGTGCCCGGTGTCTTGCCGGTGACGGTGCCGTCGGAGGTGAGGTCGATGACGTCGTCCGCGAGCTGGAACGCCACGCCGATGGTCTCGCCGAACTGCGTGACCGTGCGCACCTCGTCCGGGCGGCAGCCCGCGAACATCGCGCCGAACCGCGCGGAGGTCGCGATGAGCGACGCGGTCTTGTCCGCGAGCACCTGCAGGTAGTGCTCGACGGGGTCCTCGTCGGGGCGCGGCCCGACGGTCTCGTGGAGCTGCCCGAGGCAGAGCCGCTCGAACGTCTGCGCCTGGATGCGCACGGCCTCCGGGCCGAGCCCCGAGACGATGGACGACGCGCGGGCGAACAGCAGGTCACCGGTGAGGATGGCCACCGAGTTGCCCCACACCTCGTGCGCGGACGGCGCCCCGCGGCGCAGCGGTGCGGAGTCCATGACGTCGTCGTGGTAGAGCGTCGCGAGGTGCGTGAGCTCGACGACCGCGGCGGCGTCGACGACCTCGCGCCGGTTGCCGTCACCGAGCTCCGCCGTCAGGAGCGTCAGCAGCGGGCGCAGCCGCTTGCCGCCGGCGTCGACGAGGTGCCGGGACGCGTCGTGCGCGATCGGGTCGGCGTACGAGACCGCGTCACGCAGCAGCTCCTCGACGAGCCGGAGGCGCCCCGTGAGGCGCTCGGCGAGCGCGGCGTCGTGCAGGGGAAGGGCGAGGGCGGTCGTCACAGCACGAACCTATCCGCACGACGGCCGCGGGAAGGAACCGAGCGGGCGTGATGTCCGGTCGCTCCCGGTCCGCCCCTTCGGCGCCGTCCCCGTCGGCTCACGGCAGCAGGACCCCCACCGACGCGATGGCGTCGAGCACGGGCGACGGCGCGACGCCCAGCACGACCGTGATCGCGGCGCACACGGCGACGGCGACCACCGTCAGGCCCTCGCCGCCCACGACGACCGTGCGCGTGGTCCGCTCGGCCTCGGCCGTCGCGACCGCCACCGGGACGCGGACCGGGTCGGCGCCGTCGGCCGCTCCCGCCGTGGTGCCGGAGGCGAGCGAGGAGACCTCGGCGTGGCCCGCGTCGGTCGCGTCGTGGCTCTCCGTGAAGAACATCAGCACGATGATGCGGACGTAGAAGAACGCCGCCGCGGCCGAGGCGAGCACACCGACCAGCGCGAGCTGCCACGCCCCGCCCTCCACCGCCGCGGAGAACACCGCGAACTTGCCGACGAAGCCCGCCGTGAGCGGGATGCCGGCGAAGGACAGCAGGAAGAGCGTGAAGGTGACCGCCACCACCGGGTGCGAGCGGCCGAGCCCGGCCCACTGCGGCAGGCGCGTGGCCTCGCCGAGCACCGCGGGAGCCTCGTCACCGCCCGTGCCCTGCTCGCGGACCAGCGACACGAGCCCGAAGGCACCCACCGTGGCCGCGCCGTAGGCGAGCAGGTAGAACAGCACCGCCGTGATGCCGGAGTCGTCCAGCGCGACGACGCCCGTCAGGACGAACCCGGCGTGCGCGATCGACGAGTACGCGAGCAGGCGCTTGACGTCGGTCTGCACGAGGGCCGCGACCGTCCCGACCACCATCGTGAGGATCGCCACGACCCACAGGACGACCTCGAGGTCCCAGGCCATCCCCGGCAGCATGCCGTAGACGACGCGCAGCAGGGCGCCGAAGGCCGCGACCTTGGTGCAGGCGGCCATGAAGGCCGTCACGGGCGTCGGGGCACCCTGGTAGACGTCGGGCGTCCACATGTGGAACGGCACCGCGCCGACCTTGAAGAACAGGCCCGCGAGCAGCAGCAGCGCACCGACGACGAGCAGGCCCTCGAGCCCGTTCGGCGTCGCGGTGGCCGCCGCGATGTCGGCGTACCGCAGCGAGCCGGCGTACCCGTAGAGCAGGCCGATGCCGAACAGCATGACCGCCGAGATGAACGCGCCCAGCAGGAAGTACTTCATCGACGCCTCCTGCGAGAGCAGGCGCCGGCGCCGGCCCATGCCGGACAGCAGGTACAGCGGGAGCGAGAGCACCTCGAGCGCGACGAAGAGCGTCAGCAGGTCGGTCGTCGCGGGGAAGATCATCATGCCGCCGGTGGCGAACAGCAGGAGCGGGAAGACCTCGGTCTGCCGCAGGCCCTTGCTCCGCGCGAGCTCCTCGTAGTCCGAGCCCGGCACCGCGGCGGCGGACGGCGCGAACGCGTCCTCCCCGCCGGCGACACGGTCGGCGAAGATCAGCGTCGACAGCAGCGCGAGCAGCGCGATCGTGGCCTGCAGCACGAGCGTCGGGCCGTCGACGACGAGCGAGCCGCCCAGCACGTCGGTGCCGCCCGTCCGCTCGACGCCCGACCACAGCGCGGCGACCGCCAGCAGCGCGCCGGCGAGCGACGCGAGGGTCAGGACGAGCTGCACGGTGCGGCGACGCGCGGCGGGCACGAACGCCTCGACCAGCACGCCGACGACGGCCGCCAGCAGCACGACCAGCACGGGGACCATCGGCCCCCACGCGATCTCGGGGGCGGTGAAGCCGCTCACTGGTCACTCCCTTCGGTACCGGCGGGGATGGCGACCCACGGCGCCGCCGTGGGCTCGACGTCGTCGACACCGAGCTGCGCGATGCTCTCCTGCGCAGGCGGCCGGACCAGGTCGAGCGCCGGCCCGGGCACGAACCCGAGGACCAGCATGAGCGCGATGAGCGGACCGACGACCCAGCGCTCGCGCGCGCCGGCGTCGGTCATGGTCGCGAGCTCGGGCCGGACGGGCCCGGTGAACACGCGCTGGTAGAGCCACAGGACGTAGATCGCGGCGAGCACGACGCCGAGCGTCGCGACGACCGCCGCCGCCGGGTGGCGCGCGAAGGTGCCGACGATGACGAGGAACTCGCTGACGAACGTCGAGAGCCCCGGCAGGGACAGGGCCGACAGTCCGACGACGAGGAACAGGCCCGCGAGCACCGGCACGACCTTCTGCAGGCCGCCGAAGTCGACGATCTGCTGCGAGCCGCGCCGCGCGGCGAGGAACCCGACGAGCAGGAACAGCGCACCCGTCGAGAGCCCGTGGTTGACCATGTAGAACGACGAGCCGGCGATCGAGGTCGACGTGAAGGCGAAGATGCCCAGCACGATGAACCCGAAGTGCGACACGGACGTGTACGCGACCAGCCGCATCATGTCCTTCTGGCCGATGGCCAGCAGCGCCCCGTACAGGATCGACACGACCGCGAGCACGATGACCACGGGAGCGGCCCAGCGGGACGCCGCGGGGAACAGCGGCAGGCACAGCGTGAGCATCCCGAACGTGCCGACCTTGTCGAGGACGCCGACCAGCAGCGTCGACGTCCCGGCGGGTGCCTGCTGCGCCGCATCGGGCAGCCAGGTGTGCACGGGGAACATCGGCGCCTTGATGGCGAAGGCCAGGAAGAACGACAGGAACAGCCACTTCTCGACCGTCGGGTCGAGGTCGAGGCCGACGAGGTTCTCCACGAGGAAGCCCTCGGGGCCGCCCGGGCCCTGCAGGTACAGCGCGATGACGCCCACGAGCATGACGAGCCCGCCGGCCAGCGAGTACAGCAGGAACTTCACGGCGGCGTAGCGCCGCTGGGCGCCGCCGAACGCGCCGATCATGAAGTAGACGGGGATGAGCATCGCCTCGAAGACGACGTAGAACAGGAAGACGTCACGCGCCGCGAACACCAGGACGATGAACGCCTCGAGCAGCAGGACGAGCGCCAGGTAGTGCCGCAGGCGGTCGGTGGGGCCGTCCGTGGAGCCCTGCTCGCGCCACGCCGCCAGCACGACCAGCGGCACCAGGACCACCGACATTCCGATCAGCGCGAGCCCGACGCCGTCGACGCCGAGCGCCCACGAGACCCCGAGCGCCGGGATCCAGGGCGCCGTCTCGACGAGCTGGTGCGTCGCCGCCTCGGCCGTGTCGAAGGCCGCGAAGGCCGCGACCGCGAGCAGGACCTCGGCGAGCGCGAACCCGAGCGCGACCGTCCGTGCACGCGCACGGGCGCCGGCGGGCAGCAGCCACAGGGCCGCGGCGCCGAGCAGCGGCAGCACCACCAGCGCGGTGAGCCAGGGGAAGTTCGACATCAGTTCTCAGATCTCCTGTCGGCTCTTCGGTCAGCCGCGCACGGCGAGGACGACGACCGCCAGCGCGACGACGCCGACGACCATGACGGCGGCGTACGAGCGGGCGAACCCGTTCTGGACCCGGCGGACGACGTCACCGACGCCGACCGTCGCCCGGGCGACCCCGGTCACCGCACCGTCGACCACGGCCTTGTCGCCGTACACCAGCGACCGCGTGAGGTACTGGCCGGGTGCGACGAGCAGCGCGTCGTTGACGGCGTCCTGGTAGAGGTCGACGCGCGCGGCACGGGTGACCACGGTGCCCAGGGGCGGCGTCACCGGCACGGTCGAGACCGCGTAGTGGCGCCACGCGAGGACGAGCCCGAGCGCCACGGCGACGAGCGTGAGCCCGATGAGGACCGGGACCGCGAGCACGGGCTCGCCGTGCTCGGCGTGCCCGACGGACGGCTCGAGCCACTCGACGAAGCCGACGCTCGAGAGCACCCAGCCCAGACCGACGGACCCGACCGCGAGCACGATCATCGGCCAGGTCATCAGCGCCGGGGACTCGTGCGGGTGCTGCTCGCTGCCGTCCTTCTTCCTGCTCCAGCGCTTCTGCCCCTCGAACGTCATGAAGAACAGGCGGGACATGTAGAAGGCCGTGATGCCCGCGCCGACGAGCGCGACGCCGCCGAAGACCCACGCGCGCCACGGCTGACCGTCGACGGGCACGAACGCCGCCTCGATGATCTTGTCCTTGCTGAAGAACCCGGCGAACGGCGGGATCCCGAGGATCGCGAGCCAGCCGGCCATGAACGTGAAGTACGTGATCTTCATGTACCGGCCGAGGCCGCCGAAGCGCCGCATGTCGACCTGGTCGTCCATGCCGTGCATGACGGACCCGGCACCGAGGAACATGCCGGCCTTGAAGAAGCCGTGCGTCACCAGGTGGAAGATCGCGAACGCGTAGCCGATGGGCCCCAGGCCCGCGGCCAGCACCATGTACCCGATCTGCGACATCGTGGAGGCGGCCAGCGCCTTCTTGATGTCGTCCTTGGCACAGCCGACGATCGCCCCGAAGAGCAGGGTGATCGCACCGACGATCGCGACGACGAGCTGGGCCGTCGGCGCGGCCGTGAACACGGCGCCGGACCGGATGATCAGGTAGACGCCCGCGGTGACCATGGTCGCGGCGTGGATGAGCGCCGACACGGGCGTCGGGCCGGCCATCGCGTCACCGAGCCACGACTGCAGCGGGAACTGCGCCGACTTGCCGCACGCGGCGAGCAGGAGCATGAGGCCGATCGCGGTGAGCGTGCCCTGCGAGACGTCGCCGGAGACGGCACCCGCCTCGACGGTCGCGAAGTCGAGGCTCCCGAACGTCGCGAACAGCAGCCCCATCGCGACCAGGAGGCCGACGTCGCCGATGCGGTTGGCCACGAACGCCTTCTTCGCGGCGACCGCGTACGGCGTGTGGTGGTTCCAGAACCCGATGAGCAGGTACGACGCGAGGCCGACGCCCTCCCAGCCGACGAAGAGCAGCACGTACGAGTCCGCGAGGACCAGCAGGAGCATCGCCGCGACGAACAGGTTGAGGTAGGCGAAGAACCGGCGCCGCGCCGCGTCGTGCTCCATGTACGCCACGGAGTACACGTGGATCAGGGTGCCGACGAAGGTCACGAGCAGGACGAACGTCAGCGACAGCGGGTCCACCCGCAGGCCGGCGTCGATGCTCAGGGCGCCGGCGTCCAGCCACGTGGCCAGGTGCACGTCGTGCACGCGCTGGCCCGCGGGCTGGCCGAGCACGGCCAGGAGCAGCACGACGCCGACGACGAAGGCGCCGGCCGAGGCGAGGACGCCGAGCCAGTGGCCCCACCGGTCGGCACGGCGGCCGAGCAGCAGGAGCACCGCAGCGGACAGCAGCGGCAGCGCGACGAGCCAGACGGCCGCCTGCCCGCCGCTCCACTCGGGGGCCGCGACGACCGGGTCGACCGCCGGCAGCACGGCAGGCGCGGTCAGGGAGATCAGGGTGTGCACGTGCTGCCCCTCAGCTCTTCAGCAGGTTGACGTCGTCGACCGACGCCGAGCGCCTGGTCCGGAAGATGGAGACGATGATCGCCAGCCCGACGACCACCTCGGCCGCCGCGACGACCATGACGAAGAACGCGAGCACCTGGCCGGACAGGTTGCCGTGCAGGCGCGCGAACGTCACGAGCAGCAGGTTGGTCGAGTTGAGCATCAGCTCGACGCCCATGAACACGATGATCGCGTTGCGCCGCAGCAGCACCGTGGTCGCGCCGATCGCGAACAGGATCGCGGCCAGCACCAGGTAGTGGGTGAGGCTCACCGGCCGTCCTCCTCGTCGTGGGTCGGGGCGTCGGTCGGCCGGTCCGCGGGGCCGTCCGGCCCGGCGGAGGGGTCGT
Organism: Cellulomonas avistercoris; assembly: GCF_014836445.1. Classification (GTDB taxonomy): domain Bacteria; phylum Actinomycetota; class Actinomycetes; order Actinomycetales; family Cellulomonadaceae; genus Cellulomonas; species Cellulomonas avistercoris. The sequence continues at coordinate 16,335 of NZ_JACSQV010000006.1, read as the reverse complement.
GCACGACGACCCCACCGGTGACGGCGCCCTGCGGGCCCCCGACGTACTCGTCGTCGGACGTGAACGTGCCCGCGCCGACCGCCCAGCCGCCCGCGAGGACACGGTCGATGCGCGCCGCGTACTCGCGCGCGTCCGCCTCCTGCCCGCGCACGCGCAGCACGCGCGGCACCGAGCTCTCGAGCGGCGTGCCGTCGGGCAGCAGCGCCGGGACGTCCATGGCGTTGTGCCGGGCGTAGACGCCGGGGGCAGGCAGCGAGACCGGGTGCACGCCGTCGCGCAGGCGGCGCTCGGCGCGCTCGCGCTGGCCCACCTTCGGCACGAGGCGACCGCGGTGCGTGAGCACCAGGGCACCGAGCGCCGCGACGACCAGCAGGGCGCCGACGGCCTCCATGGCCAGCACGTGGTCGGCGAAGAGCACGTGCGCGACGGCCTCGGGGTTCGACGGCGCGTTCGCCTCGGCGAGCCCGACCGGCGGGTCGTACGTGGCCCGTCCGACGACGCCTGCGAGCACGACACCCAGCCCGAGGCCCGCGAGCACGCCGATCCAGCGCTGGCCGCGGATGGTCTCCACGAGCGAGTCCGAGCGGTCGACGCCGACGAGCATGAGGACGAACAGGAAGAGCATCATCACGGCGCCGGTGTAGACGACGACCTGCACGACGCCGAGGAACTCGGCCCCCTGGGCGACGTACATGAACGCGAGCGAGATCATGATGAAGATGACCGCCAGCGCCGCGTGCACGGCCTTGCGGGCCAGGAGCAGGCCCAGCGCCGCGAGCACCATGAGCGGCGCGAGGACCCAGAACAGCACGGCCTCGGCCGTGCTCGTCTGGCCGGAGTCCGTCAGCGCGCCGGCGGCGGCCGGCAGCGCGGTGAGCAGCGGGTTCACCTGGCACCCCCCTGGCGGTGCGCGGCGGCCGTGATCGCGCGCTGCGCGAGACGCGTCTCGCCCAGGTCGGGGACCGTGGCACCCTTCGCGGCGTTCTCGGGCAGCGTCGGGTCGTCGGGCCGGTGCTCCGCGACCCACGCGACCTGGTCGTCCGTGACCCCGGTGACCTCACCGCGGTAGTAGTCCGTGTCGGACGTCCCCTCGACCATCGGGTGCGGCGCGGCGAGCTGTCCCGAGCGCAGCGGCGCGAGCAGGTCCTGCTTCTCCCAGATCATCCCGGGACGCGTCGGGCCGGCCAGCTCGTACTCGTTGGTCATCGTCAGGGCGCGCGTGGGGCACGCCTCGATGCACAGGCCGCAGAAGATGCAGCGCAGGTAGTTGATCTGGTAGACGCGGCCGTAGCGCTCCCCCGGCGAGAACTGCGCGTCGGGGGTGTTGTCGCCGCCCTCGACGTAGATCGCGTCCGCGGGGCACGCCCACGCGCACAGCTCGCAGCCGATGCACTTCTCGAGGCCGTCGGCGTAGCGGTTGAGCTGGTGCCGGCCGTGGTAGCGCGGCTTGGTCGGCACCTGCTCGCGCGGGTACTGCTCCGTGACGGTGGGCTTGAACATGTTCGCGAACGTCACGCCGAAGCCGGCGACGGGCGCGAGCAGCTCGCTCAGGCCCGAGCGCTTCTCGATGAGCGACTCGTACTCGGACGACGGGCGGTCGACGGCCCCGCCGGTACGCGGCGTGGGCTGCACCTGGCCACCGGGCGCACCCGCACCGGACGCGGACGCGTCGGGCGCGGGCCTCTTCTTGCGCTGCTCAGCCACCGCGCACCTCCAGCGGGGTCTCGGGTTCGGACGGGTCGGCGGCGTCGGTCGCCGCGAGGCGGCGCTGCGCGCGGGGGGACGGGGGCAGGACCTGCCCCGGCAGCGGCGGCACCGGGTAGCCGTCGGCGAAGGGGTCGAAGTCCTGCGGCTCCGTCGGCTCGGGGGTCGGCTCGGGCTTCTTCTCCGGCACCAGGAAGGACAGGACCAGCCCGACGACGACGACACCCGCGAGCCCGAAGAGCAGCGTGCGCAGGTCGACGTCCCACAGCTGGCGCGCGGCCTGCACGAGCGTCACGCACACGACCCAGACGAGGGCCGCCGGGATGAGGATCTTCCAGCCGATCTTCATGAACTGGTCGTACCGGAAGCGCAGCACCGAGCCGCGGATCCACACGAACACGAACATGAACAGCCAGACCTTGGCGACGAACCACAGGACGGGCCACCAGCCGGTGTTGAACATGCCGTCGTTGATGGCCGAGATCGGCCACGGGGCGCGCCAGCCGCCGAAGAACAGCGTGGTGGCGACCGCCGACACGTTGAGCATGTTGATGTACTCGGCGAGGAAGAACCACGCGAACTTCATCGACGAGTACTCGGTGGTGTACCCACCGACGAGCTCGCCCTCGGCCTCGGGGAGGTCGAACGGCAGGCGGTTGGTCTCGCCGACCATCGAGATGAGGTAGATGACGAACGCGGGCAGCAGGGGCAGGAACCACCAGATCTGCGTCTGGGAGTCCACGATCTGCGACGTCGACATCGACCCGGCCATGATGAACACGCTGACCAGCGACAGGCCCATCGCGAGCTCGTAGGAGATGACCTGCGCGGTCGAGCGGACGCCACCGAGCAGCGGGTACGTCGAGTTGGAGGACCAGCCGCCCAGGACGATGCCGTACACGCCGACCGCCGCGCACGCCAGGATGTAGAGCACGGCCACGGAGAAGTCCGTGAGCTGCAGCGGCGTGACGACCCCGAAGATGCTCACCTCGGGCCCGAACGGGATGACCGCGTACACCAGCAGCGAGCACAGCACCGCGATCATCGGCGCGAGGATGTAGACGAGCTTGTCCGCCGCCCGGACGGTGACGTCCTCCTTGACCAGGAGCTTCATGGCGTCCGCGAGCGACTGCAGCAGGCCGAGCGGCCCGTGCACGTTGGGCCCTGGACGCAGCTGCATGCGCGCGACGACCCGCCGCTCGAACCAGATGGCGATCAGGACGCTGGTCAGCAGGAAGACGATGATCCCGACGGCCTTGAGCAGCCACACCCAGAACACGTCCTGGCTGAAGTCCGCCGAGACCGGGCCGGCCGTCCCGCCGCCGACCGCGGTCGGCAGCGCACCCAGCGCCGTGGCCCACCCGCTCATGCCCGCTCCTCCTCGTCCACGCGGACGCCGGCGACGGCCTCCGCGGTGTCCCCGGTCAGTCCGGAGCCGGCGTGCGCCGTGACGCCCGGGGCGTCGCTGCGGCCCGCGGGTGCGAGCCGGACGACCGTGCCACCGACCGCACCGAGCACGTCGCGCACCGCGGCACCGCGCGGGTTGGTCGCCAGCCACACGACGTGGTCGGCCATGTCGGTGACCTGCACCGCTGCCGTAACCGTGCCGCGGTCCGTGCTGACGGCCACGTCGTCGCCGTCGGCGAGACCCGCCGCCTGCGCGGTCACCGGCGAGACGCGCGCGACCGGCTGCTTCGCGGTGCCCGCCAGGTACGGCTCGCCGTCCTGCAGACGACCGGCGTCGAGCAGCTGGTGCCACGTCGCGAGCACCGCGTGACCCGGTGGCACCGCGGGCGGCTCCGCCGGGCTCGTCGCGGGCTGCTCGACGCGGACGCCGTCCCAGCCGCCGAGCTGGTCCAGCTCGGCGTGCACGTCCGCCAGCGTGAGCAGACCGAGGTCGGCGCCCAGGGCGTCGGCCAGCCGGTCGAGCACGCGGAAGTCGGACAGGTGGGTCGTCGTGAGCACCTGCGCGAACGGGCGCGGACGCCCCTCCCAGGTGACGAACGTGCCGGCCTTCTCGACCGGCGGGGCCACGGGCAGCACGACGTCCGCGCGGTCGGTGACCTCGCTGCGCCGCACCTCGAGCGAGACGAGGAACGGCACGGCGTCGAGCGCGGCCCGCGCGAGCACGGGGTCCGCGTGGTCGGCCGGGTCCACGCCGCCGACGACGAGCGCACCGAGCTGCCCGGCCGCGGCTGCGGCGAGGATCTCGTCGGCGCTGCGTCCCGGCGTCGCGGGCAGGTCGTCGACGCCCCAGACGGCGGCCACGTCGACGCGCGCCGACGGGTCGGCGACCGGGCGTCCGCCCGGCAGGAGCGTCGGCAGCGTGCCGGCCTCGATCGCACCGCGCTCACCGGCACGCCGCGGGATCCACGCGACGCGTGCCCCCGTGCGCTCGGCGAGGCGCAGCACGGCGGTCAGCGCACCGGGCACCGTCGCCGCACGCTCACCGACGAGGATCACGGCGCCCTCGGCACCCAGCGCCTCGGCGGTGACGCCGAGCACGTCGTCCGCGCCCGTCGTGATCGCGTCGAGCACCTCGGGCTCGGTGCCCGGGGCGGCGGCCAGGAGCGTGCCGTCGAGCCGCTCGATGCCGCGGCTGGCCAGTGCGGCGACCGCGAAGACCCGCGTGCGGCCGGCGACGACCGACGAGCGCAGCCGCAGGAAGGCGATGCCGCCCTCCTCCTCGGGCTCGTACCCGACGCACAGCACGGCAGGTGCGGCCGCCAGGTCACCGAACGTCACGCGCAGCGTGCGGCCGGCGACGTGGTGACCGAGGAAGGCCTCCTCCTCCGCCGAGTGCGGACGCGCGCGGTGGTCGACGTCGTTGGTGCCGAGCACGGTGCGTGCGAGCTTGGAGTACGCGTAGGCGTCCTCGAGCGTGAGGCGCCCCCCGGGCAGCACGCCCACGGTCGCGCCCCGCAGCCCGGCGGCGGCCGTGTCGAGCGCCTCGGTCCACGAGCACGGCTCGAGCTCGCCGCGCGTGCCGTCGGCCAGCTGCCGGCGCACGAGCGGCGTCGTGACGCGGTCCGGCGCCGACTGCCAGTGGAACCCGAACCGGTCCTTGTCGGTGATCCACTCCTGGTTGACCGCCGGGTCGTCGCCCGCGAGGCGCCGCAGCACCACGCCGCGCCGGTGGTCGACGCGGATCGCGGAGCCGTTGGCGTCGTGCTCCGCGATCGACGCCGCCGACACGAGGTCGAACGGCCGCGAGCGGAACCGGTAGGCGGCGGACGTGAGCGCGCCGACCGGGCAGATCTGCACGGTGTTGCCCGAGAAGTACGAGGCGAACGGCCGGCCGCTCGTGTCGAGCGTGGACGCGCCCACGGGCGTGTCGCCCGCGAACCCCAGCACCCGGGTGTCGAACGTGCCGATCTGCTGCGCGGCACCGCGCTTCTGCAGGTCGATCCACACGTCGCCCGCGATCTCCTCGGAGAACCGCGTGCACCGCTGGCACAGGATGCACCGCTCACGGTCGAGCAGGATCTGCGTCGAGACGGCGATCGGCTTGGGGAACGTCCGCTTGACGTCGACGAACCGCGTCGCGGCGCGCCCGTTGCTCATCGCCTGGTTCTGCAGGGGGCACTCGCCGCCCTTGTCGCAGACCGGGCAGTCGAGCGGGTGGTTGATGAGCAGCAGCTCCATGACGCCGTGCTGGGCCTTGTCGGCCTCGGGCGACGTGTGCTGCGTCTTGACCTGCATGCCCGGGGTGGCCTCGAGCGTGCACGACGCCTGCGGCTTGGGCATCTTGGCGACGTTGCCGTCGCGGCCGGGTGCCCACACCTCGACGAGGCACTGGCGGCACGCGCCGGCGGGCGCGAGCAGCGGGTGGTCGCAGAACCGCGGGATCTGGATCCCGAGCTGCTCGGCGGCGCGGATGACGAGCGTGCCCTTCGGCACGGTCGTCTCGATGCCGTCGACCGTGAACGTCACCGTCGCGGTCGGCTCGGGAGCCACGACGGGCGGCGCGGCCGGCACCAGGGGCGTGGTGTCGGTGGCCCTCGGGGTCGTGGTGGTCATGCGTGCACCCCCGCCAGCTGCGTGCTGTGACGCGGCGTGTAGTCGAAGAGCGCGCTGCGCTCGGGCGGGAACAGGACGTCGGCGGGCGTGTGCGTGCCCGCCTCGAACTCCTCCCGGAAGTACTGGATGGCGCTCGTCACGGGGCTCGTCGCACCGTCGCCGAGCGCGCAGAACGCGCGTCCGAGGATGTTGTCGCACAGGTCGAGCAGCAGGTCGATGTCCTGCGGCGTGCCCTGCCCGGCCTCGAGGCGCGCCATGATCTGGGCGAGCCAGAACGTGCCCTCGCGGCAGGGCGTGCACTTGCCGCAGGACTCGTGCTTGTAGAACTGGATCCAGCGCGACACGGCCTTCACGACGGACGTCGTCTCGTCGAAGATCTGCAGCGCGCGCGTCCCGAGCATGGAGCCCGCCTTGCCGACGGACTCGTAGTCGAGCGGCACGTCGAGGTGCTCCGCCGTGAAGATCGGCGTCGACGACCCGCCGGGCGTCCAGAACTTCAGCTCGTGCCCCTCGCGCACGCCGCCCGCCATGTCGAGCAGCTCGCGCAGCGTGATGCCCAGCGGAGCCTCGTACTGCCCGGGCCGCGTGACGTGGCCCGACAGCGAGAACAGGCCGTGGCCCGCGGAGCGCTCGGTGCCCATCGACGTGAACCAGTCGGCACCGCCGACGAGGATGCCGGGCACGGACGCGACGGACTCGACGTTGTTGACCACGGTCGGCCGCGCGTACAGACCGGCGACCGCGGGGAACGGCGGCTTCAGGCGCGGCTGGCCGCGCAGGCCCTCGAGAGAGTCGAGCAGCGCCGTCTCCTCGCCGCAGATGTACGCACCGGCGCCGGCGTGCACCGTGATCTCGAGGTCGAAGCCCGACCCGAGGATGTCGGTGCCCACGTACCCGGCCTCGCGCGCCTCGCGGACGGCCTCGAGCAGCCGGCGGTAGACGTGCACGACCTCGCCGCGCACGTAGATGAACGCGTGGTGGCAGCCGATCGCGTAGGACGTGATGATCACGCCCTCGATGAGGTCCTGCGGGCTCGCCAGCATCAGCGGGATGTCCTTGCAGGTGCCCGGCTCCGACTCGTCGGCGTTGACGACGAGGTAGCGGGGGCCGCCGTCGGGCGCGGGCAGGAAGCCCCACTTCATGCCCGTCGGGAAGCCCGCTCCCCCGCGGCCGCGCAGCCCGGAGTCCTTCACGGCGGTCACGACGTCGGCCGGTGCCATGCCCAGCGCGCGGCGCAGGCCGCGGTAGCCGCCGTCGGCCTCGTAGCGGTCGAGCTTCCACGACCGGTCCGCGTCCCAGTGCGCGGACAGCACGGGGGTCAGGGTCGTCATCACGACTCCTTCGCGTCGTCGGACTTCTGCTTGCGCTGCTCGCCGGCGGGCGAGACGTCGGCCGGCGTCGTCGGCGCCCGGTCGGCGCTGGACTGCTCCTCGCCGGCCTCCGGCTCGCCGTGGCTCGCGCCGCTCGTGGCCGCGCGCTCGTCGGCGTCGAACGACGGTGCCGTCCAGCCGCGCTCACGGGCCAGCACGGTGCCGCGCACCGTCGCCGGCCCGGCGCCCACGCCCTCGTCGGCACGGCCGTCGGGGAAGCCCGCCAGGACGCGGCTCATCTCCTTGAACGTGCAGACCGACGACGCGCCGCGCGTCGGTGCGACGGGTGCGCCCTCGACGAGCTTGTCGACGACCTCCACGGCCGAGGCGGGCGTCTGGTTGTCGAAGAACTCCCAGTTGACCATCACGACGGGCGCGTAGTCGCAGGCGGCGTTGCACTCGATGCGCTCGAGCGTCACGGCGCCGTCGTCGGTCGTCTCGTCGTGCCCGATCCCGAGGTGCGCGCTGAGCTCCTCCCAGATCGCGTCACCACCCATGACCGCGCACAGCGTGTTGGTGCACACGCCGACCGTGTAGGTGCCGTTGGGGTGCCGCTTGTACTGCGTGTAGAAGGTCGCGACCGCGGAGACCTCGGCGGTCGAGATGCCCAGCGTCGCGGCGCAGAACGCGATGCCGCGCGGGCTGACGTAGCCGTCCTCCGCCTGCACCAGGTGCAGCATCGGCAGCAGCGCCGAGCGGGCCTGCGGGTAGCGCGCGATGATCTCCTGCGCGTCGGCCGTCAGCCGGGCGCGCGTCGCGTCGTCGAAGCCCGTGGCGTGCCGCTCCCCCGGGGTCCGACCGTGGTCGTGGGGCGCCGGGGCGCCCGCGTGCTCGACGGACATCAGCGGTCCACCCCTCCCAGCACCGGGTCGATCGACGCGACGGCGACGACGACGTCGGCGATCTGGCCGCCCTCGCACATCATCGAGACGGCCTGCAGGTTGTTGAACGACGGGTCGCGGAAGTGCGCCCGGTACGGCTTGGTGCCCCCGTCGGAGACCAGGTGGACGCCCAGCTCGCCGCGCGGGTGCTCGACGGTCTGGAAGACCTGGCCCGCCGGCACGCGGAAGCCCTCGGTCACCAGCTTGAAGTGGTGGATCAGGGCCTCCATGGAGGTGCCCATGATCTCCTTGATGTGGTCCAGGGAGTTGCCCATGCCGTCGGTGCCGATGGCGAGCTGTGCGGGCCACGCGATCTTCTTGTCGGCGACCATGACCGGACCCGGCTTCGCGAGCCGCTCGAGGCACTGCTCGACGATCCGCATCGACTGGTAGCACTCCTCGATGCGGACGAGCAGACGCGCCCACGAGTCGGCCGCGTCCTGCGTCGGGACGTCGAAGTCGTACGTCTCGTACCCGCAGTACGGGTCGGTCTTGCGCACGTCGTAGGGCAGGCCGGTCGCGCGCAGCAGCGGGCCGGTCACGCCGAGCGACATGCAGGCCGCGAGGCTGAGCGCCCCGACGTCCTTCATGCGCGCCTGCAGGATCGGGTTGGCCAGCATGAGGTCCTCGAGCTGGCGGAAGTAGCCGCGGACCGTGGTCATGGCCTCGCGCACCGAGTCGATGGCGCCCGGGGGCACGTCCTGCGCGACGCCGCCGGGGCGGATGTACGCGTGGTTCATGCGCAGGCCGGAGATCAGCTCGAAGACCTTGAGGATCTCCTCGCGGGCCGTGAAGCCCAGGATCATGATCGTCGTCGCGCCGAGCTCGTTGCCGCCCGTCGCGAGGAAGACCAGGTGCGAGGAGATGCGGTTGAGCTCCATCATCAGCACGCGGATGACCGAGGCGCGCTCGGGCACGTCGTCGGTGATGCCGAGCAGCTTCTCGACCGCGAGGCAGTAGGCCGCCTCCTGGAACAGCGGGGCGACGTAGTCCATGCGGGTGCAGAACGTCACGCCCTGGGTCCAGGTGCGGAACTCCATGTTCTTCTCGATGCCCGTGTGCAGGTAGCCGATACCGGCGCGGGCCTCGGTGACGGTCTCGCCGTCGATCTCGAGCATGAGCCGCAGCACGCCGTGGGTCGACGGGTGCTGCGGGCCCATGTTGACGACGATGCGCTCCTCGCCGAGGCGAGCGGCCTCCTCGGCGATGTCGGACCAGTCGCCGCCCGAGGCCTCGAACGAGGGCACGCCCTGCGTCTCGTCCAGCGGCACGTGGCGGGTCGCGTGGGGGGTCTGCGAAGTGGGGGCGGTCATCAGCTGTACGACCTCCGCTGGTCCGGGGGCGGGATGGTCGCGCCCTTGTACTCGACCGGGATCCCGCCGAGGGGGTAGTCCTTGCGCTGCGGGTGGCCCGGCCAGTCGTCGGGCATCTCGATGCGCGCCAGACCGGGGTGGCCGTCGAACACGATCCCGAAGAAGTCCCAGGTCTCGCGCTCGTGCCAGTCGTTGGCGGGGTAGACCGCCACGGTGGAGGGGATGTGCGGGTCGCCCTCGGGTGCCGCGACCTCGAGCCGCAGGCGTCGACCGTGGGTCACCGACACCACGTGGTAGACCGCGTGCAGCTCGCGTCCGGCGTCGTGCGGGAAGTGGACCCCGGAGACCCCGAGCGAGAGCTCGAAGCGCAGGTCGGGGTCGTCGCGCAGCGCCTGCACGACCTCGACGAGGTGCTCGCGTGCGACCTCGAGCGTGAGCTCGCCGCGGTCGACGACGACGGCCTCGACCGCGTGCGCGAAGCCGGTGCCGGACTCGTCGAGGACCTCGGTGAGGACGTCGACGACCTCGTCGAACCAGCCGCCGTAGGGACGCTCGCTGGGGCCGGGCATCGCGACGGTCCGCACGAGACCGCCGAAGCCCGAGGTGTCCCCCGTGCCGGCCACGCCGAACATGCCGGTGCGGACGTCGACGATGTCGAGCGGCGTGCGCGGGCCCGTCGGGTCGGGGCCCGCCGGGAGGTTCTGGGACCCCGCCTCGAGGGCCGCCGCGCTCGTGCGCTGCGTCCCCGCCGGCGCGGGCTCGCCCGGCTTGACCGCGGCCGACGCGTCCGCCTTCTCGGCGGTGGGCTTGGTGCCCTCCGTCGGCCGGTCGGCGGCGGGGGACGTCGCGTCCTCGCGGGGCGTCGACTCCGCGACGGGCTTGGTGCCCTTCGTGGGGTCCGTGCCCTCGCCCGGCGTCGTGCCCTCGGCGGGCTTCGTGCCCTCGTCGCTCATCGCAGCAGTCCCGTCATGTGCGACGTGGGCGTGGCGGCCATGGCGGCCTCCTGCGCCTTGCGCGCGGCCTCCTGGCGGTTGACGCCCAGCGGCTCGTCCTGGATCTGCTGGTGCAGCGCGAGGATCGCGTGCAGCAGCATCTCGGGGCGCGGCGGGCAGCCGGGCAGGTAGATGTCCACGGGGACGATGTGGTCGACCCCCTGCACGATCGCGTAGTTGTTGAACATGCCGCCCGACGAGGCGCACACACCCATCGACAGCACCCACTTGGGGCCGGCCATCTGGTCGTACACCTGGCGGACGACGGGCGCCATCTTCTGGCTCACGCGGCCGGCCACGATCATGAGGTCGGACTGGCGCGGCGACGCGCGGAAGACCTCCATGCCGAAGCGGGAGATGTCGAACCGGCTCGTGCCGGCCGCCATCATCTCGATCGCGCAGCACGCGAGCCCGAACGTGACGGGCCACAGCGATGCCTTGCGGAAGTAGCCGACGAGGTCCTCGACCGTCGTCAGCAGGAAGCCCGAGGGCGCTTCCTCGATGCCCATGTCAGCTCCTCCTCGAAGTCGGTCGGCCGCGCGTCGCGGCGGCGGTGGGGCCCGGTCGTGCGGGTCCGTGCACGGTCAGTCCCACTCCAGGCCGCCGCGCTTCCACTCGTAGACGAACGGGACCGTGATGATCAGCAGGAACGCCATCATCGCCACGAGGCCGAACGTCGCGAGCTCGGCGAAGCCCACGGCCCACGGGTAGAGGAAGACGACCTCGATGTCGAAGATGATGAAGGTCATCGCGACCAGGTAGTACTTGATCGGGAAGCGCCCGCCGCCGATGGCGTGGGGCGTGGGTTCGATGCCGCACTCGTAGGCCTCGAGCTTCGCGCGGTTGTACCGCTTGGGTCCGAGGATCGCGCTCGCGCCGACCCCACCGAGGGCGAGGACGGCCGCGATCCCGATCATCACCAGGAGCGGGACGTACGGGTTGCTCATCGAGCGGTCCTCCTCGTCGAAGACGTCCGGCCGGGCCGGCCCTGCGTCGCGTGGGTCATGCTCGCTGCCTCAGGCATCCGGCGCCAGCCGGGCGAGCGCGGAGATGACGCGGTCGACCACGTCGCCGCCGCGAGGTTCGTAGGAGTCGGAGAGCAGCTTGAGCACGAACTTCATGAGCAGCGGGCGGGGCAGCCCGTAGCGCGTGCACAGGTGCATGACCTGGGGGTGCTCGATGAGGCGCACGAACACCCGACCGAGCGTGTAGTACCCGCCGAGGTCGTCCTTCATGCGCTGCTGGTACGTCGCGAGCGCCCGCTCCCGGCCGGCGGCCGAACCGCGCGCCAGACCCTGCGCGATCGCGTCCGCAGCGACCCTACCGGCCTGCAGGCCGTAGGCGATGCCCTCGCCGTTGAACGGGCTGATCATGCCCGCGGAGTCGCCCGCGAGCAGGAGGCCGTCGGCGTACAGCGGCCCGCGGTTGAAGCCCATCGGGAGCGCCGCGCCGCGCACGGGGGCGACCTGGTTGTCGGGCGTGAACTCCCACTCGCGCGGCGCGTTGGCCATCCAGCGCGAGAAGAGGTCCTTGTAGTCGACCTTGGTCGCGGCGGCCGTGGAGCTCACCGAGCCCAGCCCGACGTTCGCGGTGCCGTCCCCGAGCGAGAAGATCCAGCCGTACCCGGGCATGAGGTTCGAGGCGCCGGGAGCCCCGTCCCACAGCTCGAGGTGGGACTCCATCCACGGGTCGTCGTGGCGGGGGGTGCGGAAGTACGTGCGGACCGCGACGCCCATGGGGCGGTCGTCGCGCTTCACGCGCCCGACGGCGGTCGCGAGCCGCGCGGACACGCCGTCGGCGGCGATGACGACGGGCGCGCGGTACTCGACCTCGGCGCCGGCGTCCACGGTGCGCCGGCCGTCGGCCGCGACGGGCCGCGCCTTGACCCCGACGACGCGACCGGTGCGCTCGTCGCGCACGGGCGCCGTGACCGACGTGCCCTCGAGCAGCTTGGCGCCCGCGGCACGGGCGTGCTCGGCGAGCGTCTGGTCGAAGGACGCGCGCGCACGGGCCAGCCCGTAGGACGGGTAGCTCGACAGCTCGGGCCACGGCAGCTCAATCCGGTGGCCGCCGCCGATGACGCGCAGGCCCACGTTGCGGATCCAGCCGTCCTGCTCGCGGATCGGCACGCCCATGCGCACCAGCTCGGCGACCGCGCGCGGGGTCAGGCCGTCGCCGCAGATCTTGTCGCGCGGGAAGGTCGCCTTCTCCAGCAGGAGGACGTCCAGCCCCGCGGCCGCGCAGTGGTAGGCGGCCGAGGACCCGGCCGGACCGGCGCCGACGACGATGACGTCCGCGTCATCGACCGCTCCGACCACCGTGCCACCCCACTTGTGACGTTGTTCACGTGCAACCCCGGCGAGTGTAACGAGCGCCTCGGAGCCTGTCTGCGAAGGCTTGGCTTACCTCAGCGGCAGCCCGGGCCGAACGTCCTGGCGACGCACCGCCACCAGCACCGCCGACCACCTCGCGACGCCGCCGTCCGCGCACCGCGGGACGTCGTCGTGCTCATCCTGCCCCCGCGCCGACCGCCGCCCCGACGCAGGTGGTGCACCGCACGATCACGCCCGAGGACGTCAGGGGCGGGTGGCGCGGTGCAGCGCGACGATCCCGCCCGAGAGGTTGCGGAAGGCCACCTTGTCCCAGCCGGCGTCCCGCACCAGGAGACCGAGCTCCCGCTGGTCGGGCCAGCTGCGGATCGACTCCGCGAGGTACACGTACGCGTCCGGCTCCTTGGACACCGCGCGCGCGACGGGCGGCAGGGCACGCATGAGGTAGTTCGTGTACACCGTGCGGAACGGCGCGAACGTCGGCCGGGAGAACTCGCACACGACCATGCGCCCGCCGGGGCGGGTGACGCGCAGCAGCTCGCGCAGCGCCGCGTCCACGTCGGACACGTTGCGCAGGCCGAACGACATCGTCACGGCGTCGAAGGACTCGTCGGCGAAGGGCAGGTGCAGCGCGTCACCCGCCACGAACGGCAGGTCGGGACGGCGGCGACGGCCGACGCGCAGCATGCCCGTCGACAGGTCGCACGGCACGACGTGCACGCCGGCGTCGGCGAGCGGCTCGCTCGACGTCCCCGTGCCGGCGGCGAGGTCGAGCACCGTCTCGCCGCGCTCGGCGCCGAGCGCCGCCAGCGTGGCCCTGCGCCACGCGCGGTCCTGCCCGAGCGAGATGACGTCGTTCGTGAGGTCGTACCGGTGCGCGACCGCGTCGAACATGGCGGCGACGTCGCGGGGGTCCTTGTCGAGGGCGGCGCGAGGCATGCGCCCATGGTCGCAGGTCCGCACGGCAGGGCGCGCACCGTGCTCGGGTAGCGTGCGCCGTGGGCCCGGCGTCGGCCGGGCCGCAGAGCCGACCCCCGGGGGCGTCACCACCCATGCCGCAGTACGCGATCCTCGTCCAGCCCTCGGCGAACCGGGTCTACTCGCAGCAGGCCGCGCGTCTCGTGCGCAACGAGCTGCTCGCGCTCGACGAGCTCCTCCTCGACGGGCGGGTCGGTGCACGCGGCGGGCCCGTCGAGCGCACGATCGGCGGCGTGGCGTACCTGGTGGTCGACGCGCCCGACCTCGCGCCGGACGACCTGCGCGTGCTCGCCAACCTGTCCTCGCTGTTCGCGCTGTTCGAGCTGCGCGACGACGGCGCGCTGCTGCCCGTCGACCTGCAGCGGCTCGACCGCTACGACGACGACCTGCTGACGATCCTCAAGTACGTCGGCAAGACGAACGAGCAGCTCACGCGTCTCCTGCTCAACCTCACGGCCGCGGCCGCCCTGCCCCTCGACGGCTTCCTGGGCTCGCGCGTGCGCGTCCTGGACCCGATGTGCGGGCGCGGCACGACGCTCAACCAGGCGCTCATGTACGGGTGGGACGCGTACGGCGTCGACGTCGACCGGCGCGACGTCGAGGCGTACACGGCGTTCGCGGCGCGGTGGCTGCAGGACAAGCGGCTCAAGCACCGGTCGAGCTCGAGCCGCGTCCGGGTCGCGGGCGCCAAGCTGGGCCGACGCACCAGCTTCGAGCTCGCGGCGACCAAGGACGAGTACCGCGCGGGTGACGTGCAGACGCTCGAGATCACCCAGGGCGACACGCTCGACACCGACCGGATGTACCGCGCCGGGTTCTTCGACGTCGTCGTCGCGGACGCGCCGTACGGCATCCAGCACGGCTCCGTCACGGGCCCGCGCACGCCGTCGCGCTCGCCGCGCGACCTGCTGACCGACGCCGTCCCGGTGTGGACGCGCGTGCTGCGCCGCGGCGGCGCGATGGGCCTGTCGTGGAACACCAAGGTCCTGCCGCGCGAGGACCTGGTCGCGATGCTCGAGGACGCCGGCCTCGAGCCGCTCGAGGACGCGCCCTTCCTGGGGCTCTCGCACCGCGTCGACCAGGCGATCGAGCGCGACGTCGTCGTGGCCCGCAAGCCCCGCTGACACCCGCCCGCTGAGACGAGCGTCGCACCACCCTCGACGCGATCGGCGGCCGCCGAGGGCCTACCCTTGACGGCGATGAGCACGTCGCCGAGCACCCCCGTCACCGGCGGCGTCCCCCGCCCCCTGCTGGTCCGCACCGTCGCGTGCGACCTGCCCTCGGACGACGTGCCGGACGCCGACGACCTGCTCGACCTGCTCGGTCCCGACGCCCCGCTCGCGTGGGTGCGCCGCGGCGACGGGCTCGTGGCGTGGGGCGAGGCCGCGCGCGTCGAGGTGCACGGCGCGGACAGGTTCGCCGACGCCGAGCGGGCGTGGCGCCGGCTGCTCGAGCACGCGATCGTCCGCGACGAGGTGCGCCTGCCGGGCACCGGGCCGATCGCCTTCGGGTCCTTCGCGTTCGACGACGACTCCCCCGCGGGCGGCGTCGTCGTCGTGCCGCGCGTCGTCGTGGGGCGCCGCGACGGACGCGCGTGGCTGACGACCCTGAGCACGGCGGGCGAGCTCGGTCCCATGCCGCGGCTGCACGACCTCGTGCCGCGCCGCGTCCCGCCGGCCGCACCCGGCGAGGTCACCTACACCGACGGCGCCGTCGACGCCGACGCCTGGCTCGACGTGGTCGCGCGCGGCGTCGCCGCGATCCGCGCGGGTGAGGTCGACAAGGTCGTGCTCGCGCGCGACGAGCTCGCCCGCACCGAGCACCCGCTCGACGTGCGCTGGGCGCTGCACCGGCTCGCCGACCGGTACCGGTCGTGCTGGACGTTCAGCGTCGACGGCATGATCGGCGCGACGCCCGAGCTGCTCGTGCGCTCGGAGCGGGGGCTCGTCACGTCCCGCGTGCTGGCGGGCACGATCCGGCGCACGGGCGACGACGACGCCGACATGGGTCGCGCCGCGATCCTCGCGCACTCGTCCAAGGACCTCGAGGAGCACGAGTACGCGGTGACGTCGGTCGCGCGGGCGCTCGCGCCGTTCTGCTCGTCGTCGAACGTGCCCGACGTGCCGTTCGTCCTGCCGCTGCCCAACGTCCTGCACCTCGCGTCCGACGTCACGGGCGTCCTGACGGCCCCGCAGGGCGACGACGCGCACCCCTCGTCCCTGGCGCTGGCCGCGGCGCTGCACCCGACCGCTGCGGTGTGCGGCACGCCGACGCAGGCCGCACGCGCGCTCATCACGCGCATCGAGGGCATGGACCGCGGCCGGTACGCCGGCCCGGTCGGCTGGTTCGGCGCTGACGGCGACGGCGAGTGGGGCATCGCGCTGCGCTCCGCCGAGGTCGACCGTGACGACCCCCGCCGGCTGCGCCTGTTCGCCGGCTGCGGCGTCGTCGCCGCGTCCGACCCGGCCGCCGAGCTCGCGGAGTCCCGCGCGAAGCTCGACCCCATGCGGCACGCGCTGTCCTGACGGCGCGCCGGTCCTGACGGCACGCCTGCCCCGGCGCACGCACCTGGCCTGACGCACCTGCCGGGCCTGACGCACGCCCCGCAGGGTGCACGAAGGCCCGCCGCGGGAGGGGGGTGCCCACGGCGGGCCCGTGCCTGCACCGCGCGCGACGGCGCGGTGCTCGGGCACGGCCCCCGTGCGGGGGCCGTGCCCGGGTCTCTTCTCGTCAGCCCTGGCCCTGCT
>NZ_JACSQV010000005.1:224258-248941 GCF_014836445.1 Cellulomonas avistercoris | reverse complement strand
GGGGGGGGGCCCCCCCGCGCCGTCCCGCCCACCGCACGGCGGCCCGCCGCCGCCCACCGCCCATCCCGCGCCGTGCGGGCCGCCGCTGGCTAGGGTGGCGGGCATGCGCGTGCTCGTCGCCGGGTCGTCCGGTCTGGTCGGGACGGCGCTCGTGCAGCACCTGCGCGAGTCCGGCCACGACGTCGTCCGTCTGGTGCGCCGGGCACCCCGCTCCCCCGGTGAGGCCGGGTGGGACCCGGTCGCCGGCAGCATCGACACCGCGGCGCTCGCCGCGAGCGACGCCGTGGTGGACCTCGCCGGCGTGAGCGTCGCGTCCCGCCCGCTGACGGCGGCCCGCAAGCGCGAGATCGTGACGTCGCGCGTGCAGACGGCCGGCCTGCTCTCCCGCAGCCTCGCCCGGCTCGCCGCCGGCCGGGACGACGAGGCGCCGCGCGTGCTCCTGCAGGCGTCGGGCATCGGCGCCTACGGCGACCGCGGCGACGCGCTCCTGCGCGAGGACGAGCCGCTCGGCGACACGTTCTTCGCGAACGTCGTGCGCCGGTGGGAGGCCGCGACGGCCCCGGCCCAGGAGGCGGGCGTGCGGGTCGTGCACCTGCGCACGGGCATCGTGCTCAGCGCGCACGGCGGCGCCGCGGCACCCCTGCTCCTGCCGCTGCGCGCCGGTGTCGCGACCCGCCTCGGGTCCGGCCGGCAGTACTGGAGCTGGATCAGCCTGCTCGACGAGGTCCGTGCCATCGCGCACCTGCTGACCCAGCCCGTGCGCGGACCGGCGAACCTGGTGGCCCGCGCCGACCGGCACGAGGACCTGGTCGCGGCGCTGCGCGCCGCCTGGGGTGCGCACCTCACGCTGCCCGTGCCCGCGCCCCTCCTGCGGGTGGCCCTGCGCGACTTCTCCTCCGAGGTGCTGGGGTCGATCAACGCCGACCCCGCCGTGCTGCGGGCCTCGGGGTTCGTGCCCCGGCACGGCACGGCGACCGAGGTGGCCCACTGGCTCAGGGCGTCGCGCCACCCGGCTCCCTGACGTCCCACACGCGCCAGCCGTCGGGCGTCCAACGCAGGACGAGCTCGACGGTGCGCGCCGGCGTCGCGGGGACGTCGGTGCGCTCGCCCGTCGGGGCGACCCGTGCGTGCGCGCTCATCGTCGACGTCACCTCGACGGTCACGTCGCCGTCCGGCGTCGTGCCGGTGGCCGCGGCGCTGGTGACGTCGACGGTGAGCCCGTCGCTCCGGGCTCCGGCCAGGCTCCCGATCAGGGCCTCGTCCGCCGCGAGTGCCGGCGACCCCGCCACCTCGACGGCCGCGACACCGGCGGCGTCCGCGGCCGCGAGCGCCGCGGCCCGCAACCGGGTCAGCGCCCCGGCCGCGGCGGCCGGGTCCTGCTCGTCCGCCAGGGCCTCACCGTCGGCCGGCGCGGCCACGTCGTCGACGGCACCCGGGTCCGTCCCGGGCGAGGGCGACGCGCTCGCGGACGGCGACGCGACGACCGACGGGGTGGCCGCGTCCGCCGGCAGGTCCGGCAGGAGCCGCACGGCGAGCGCCGCGCCGCCCCCGAGCACGAGGACGGCGGCGGCGACCGCTGCCGGCCACCACCGGCGGCGCCGCGGCTCCCGGCGCGTGCGACGCGGCGCCGACGGAGCCGGCACGGTCGAGCGCGGGACGCCGCTGCGGCCGGTCTCGAGGGCCACCTGCGCCCCCGCGAGCTCGTCGGCCTCGGGGACCTGCACGGCCTCCGGCGACGCGACCGCGAACACCGCCTCGACGACGTCCTCGGGCGTGGCACGGCCGCGCAGCAGCGCCTCGAGCGCGTCGCGCAGCCGGACCGCGTCCTCCAGGCCTGCCGCCAGGTGGGCGTCGAGCGGTGGCATCAGGCCCAGGAGCGCCGCGACGAGCCGGTGCACGTCGCCCGTCGCCGTCCCGACGCCGCGCAGCGCCCCGCGCAGGTCCACCAGGACGGGGACCCCACCGGGGCGCACGACGACCCGGTCGGCGCCGACCGCGCCGTGCGCCAGCCCTGTCGTGTGCAGCGCGGCCAGCGCCTGCGCGACGGGTACGGCCACCGTGACGACCTCGCCGTCGGCCAGCGGCGGACGGGCGGCGCGCACGGCTGCGAGCGTCGGACCGGGTACGTGCTCGCACACCAGGGCGACGCGTCCCGGTGCCAGCGGCTCGACCGCCAGCACGCGGGCGAGGTGGGGGTGGTCGAGGCCCGTCAGCGCACCGGCGCGTGCCGCGAGCGTCCCGTCGACCGGGACGTCGGCGACGAGCACCTCGAGCCACGGACCGTCCTCGTCCTGCGCGGGACGTGCGACCCACCACGAGCCGTCGGTCCCCACGGGCGACGCGACACGCGCGCCGTGCGCCTGCAGGAGCCGGATGACGTCGTCCGGTGGCGGGGCGGCGGTGTGCACCCCGACATCCAACACCGCGGTGCGTCGGCGGTGCGTGCGTCGTCCACAGGCACCGCTCAGTCGAGGAGCTGGGCGACCCCGGTCTCGGCGGCGACCCGCGCGGCGTCGAGGACCCGGGCCGTGGCCACGGCGTCCGCGGGGTCGACGGGGACGGGACCGTCCGCGCGCAACCACGCCTGCACCGCCCGGTACAGGTCGCCGTGACCACCGGGAGCACGCGGCACGGGTGTGCGCTCGGCGCCCCGCACGAGCCAGCCCTCGTGCTCGGGCTCGCCCGGTCGACGACCCGCCTCCTGCGCGTCGTCGAGCACCGCGAACGGCGTCGGCTCACCCTCGAAGCTCGTCACGAGGTACGCGCCGTGCTCACCGAGCACCCGCGTCCGCGGTCCCGGCGCACCCACGAGCCCGCCGCCCCACAGGTGCGACACGACGTGGTGGCCCGTGGCGTCGGGCGCGTGCTCGAGCGCGAGGAAGACGTCGTCGAGGGCCGGCGTCGTGAGCGCGCGCAGCTCGGCGTGCACGCGACGCACGGGCCCGAAGAGCTGCACCGCCGAGTCGACGAGGTGCGCCCCCAGGTCGAGGAGCAGACCGCCCGCGACGGGGTCCTGCTCCTTCCACCGGTGCTGCGGCTGCGGGCGGAACCTCTCCCAGCGCCGCTCGAAGCGGTGGACCCGGCCCAGCGTGCCCGCGTCGAGCAGGCCGCGCAGGGTCAGCTGCTCGGGGTCCCAGCGACGGTTCTGGAACACGGTGAGGCGGCCGTCGCGCTCGCGCGCGAGACGCACCAGCGCGGCGGCCTGCACGCGCGTGGTCGCCAACGGCTTGTCGACGAGGACGGCCAGGTCGGCCTCGAGCGCCGCACGCACGTGCGCCGCGTGGTCGCCCGTGGGGCTCGCCACGACCACGAGGTCCACGTCGTGCGCGTCGGCGAGCAGGGCGTCGACGTCGGGCAGGACCCGGGCCGCGGGCCAGTCCGCGGCGACCTCGTCGCCGCGGTGGCGCGTGACGACGGCGACGACCTCCTGCCCCGTCTCGCGCGCGAGCCGGGCGTGGATCCCACGCCCGGCTCCGCCGTACCCGATCAGCGCGATGCGCAGCGGCTCCATGCCGCCACTCTAGGAGCCGGTCAGGCCACCGGCGTCCGCGTGGGCGCCGCGGCGTGCGCACCGTGCTCCGGGCGTCGTGCCAGCGCGCTGGGCCACCAGGTGCGCGGCCCGAGGTCGTGGACGAGCCCGGGGACCAGCAGGCTGCGCACGACGAACGTGTCGACGAGCACGCCGAGCGCCACGATGAACGCGAGCTGCGCCAGGAAGAGCAGCGGGATCACGGCCAGCGCCGCGAAGGTCGTCGCCAGGACGAGCCCGGCCGACGTGATCACCCCGCCGGTCACCGCGAGCCCCCGCGTGACGCCCTCGCGCGTCCCGACCGCCTGCGACTCCTCCCGGACGCGCGTCATCAGGAAGATCGAGTAGTCGACACCGAGCGCGACCAGGAAGACGAACCCGTACAGCGGCACGACCGGGTCGGCGTCGGGCAGGTCGAACACGTGGTTGAACACGAGGGCCGAGATCCCGATCGCCGCACCGAACGACAGCACGTTCGCCGCCATGAGGAGCAGGCCCGCCACGACGGAGCGCAGCAGCAGCATGAGGATGAGGAGGATCACCACGAGCACGACGGGCACGATCACGCGCAGGTCGTGCTCGCTCGCGATCTGGGTGTCGAGGGTCTCGGCGGCGGGGCCACCGACGAGGGCGTCGGGAGCCACGGCCGTCACGGCCTCGCGCAGGTCGGCGACGGCGTCCACGGCGTCCTGGCTGTCCGACGGCGCCTCGGTCACGACGTCGACGCGGACCCGGCCGTCGACGACCACGGGAGGTGCCCCGGCGGCGCCGGGCGCTCCCCCCGGCGCGCCCGTGTAGGGCGCGGCCGACGCGATGCCGTCGACGCTCTCGGCCGCGGCGACCACCGCGTCGAGCTCGGCCTCGGGCACGACGACGATCGCGGGCTGCACCGCACCGGCGGGGAAGTGCTCGGCGAGCACCTCCTCCCCCGCGACCGAGTCGACGGGCGTGAGGAAGACGTCGGTCTGGCTGGTGCCCCCGGCGCGGAACGTCGGCACGAAGGCGGCCGCGAGCAGCAGGGCGGCGGCGCTGATGATCCAGACGGGACGCGCGTGGCGCGCGACGAACCGCGCCCAGCGGGCCCACAGCCCCGAGCCCTCGGCGGGGTCGGCCGCGGTGGGGGCGACGGCCGTGGCGTGCTCGCCGTGCGTGGGCGCCTGCGTCGGCGACCCGACCACGCGGCGCGGGGCACGGGGCCAGAAGAGGACACGGGAGCGGCGACCCGCCACCAGCAGGAAAGCGGGCAGCAGCGTGAGGGCGGCGAGCAGCGCGGCACCGATGCCGATCGCGGCCACGGGGCCGAGGCTGCGGTTCGACGCGAGGTCGGACAGCAGGAGGCACAGCAGGCCGGCGACGACGGTGCCGGCGCTCGCGGCGATCGGTTCGAGCGACTGGCGCCAGGCGATGCGCATGGCGTCCGCGGGGTGGTCCACGTGGCGCAGCTCCTCGCGGTACCGCGCGACCAGCAGCAGGGAGTAGTCGACCGCGGCGCCGACCACGAGGATCGACAGGATGCCCTGCGCCTGGCCGTTGAGGACGAGGATGCCCGCGTCCGCGAGCTCGTACACGACGAGGCCGGCCAGCGCGAGGGCGAACACGGCGGTCAGGACGACCACCAGCGGCAGGAAGGGCGACCGGTAGACGACGACGAGGATGAGCAGGACGGCCCCGAGCGCGACGAGCAGGAGCAGCCCGTCGATGCCGGCGAAGGCCGTGCCGAGGTCCGTGACGAAGCCTGCCGGCCCCGTGACCCACGCCTCCAGGCCCAGGTCGCCGGAGGCGCTCGCGGTGGCCCCGAGCTCGTCCTCCAGCGCCGCCCGCAGGTCGGTGACGAGGAGGTTGTTGAGCGACTCGTCGTCGACGAGCACCTCGGCCGCGGCCGCGTCCAGCGGGACGGCGAGCAGGATCGCCTGGCCGTCCTGCGACGGCACCGGCGCGATCGGCCCGGTGAGGTGGTCGGCCCACGTCCCGTCCGCGACCGCGGTGCCCGGGAACTGCTCCGCGAACGCCGTGACGGCGGCGAGCTGCTGGGGCGTGACCTCACCCCCGTCGGCCGGGGTGAGGACGACGAGCGCGGGTAGGGTCTGCGTGTCGACGAACTCGCGGGAGGCCTCGGCCGCCAGCGTGGACTGTGCCGACGACGGCAGGAAGGCCGCGGCGTCGTTGGTCTGGACCTGGGACAGACGTCCCTGGGCGGCACCTCCCACCGAGGCGAGTCCCATCCAGACGACGAGCACCACGGCGACAGCGACCGCGCGGGCCACGGGATTCCTCAGCATGCTGAGTATCATGGTCCCCGAGCGGCTACTCGGCAAACGGGAGGACGCGTGACCATGCAGCAGGGCCCGCCGCCGGACCACTGGCCGGTCGGCCGGATGCTCTCCGCGGCGGCGCGACGCATCGAGCGCGCCTGGGACGCCCACCTCGCCTCCTGGGACCTCAACCACGCGAGCCTGCCCGTGCTGGTCCACATCACCGTCGCACCCATGTCGCAGCGCGAGCTCGCGGACTCCTGCGGTGTCACCGAGCAGACCATGAGCCGCGTCGTGGCACGGCTCGTGCGCACCGGCTACGTCACGCGCCGCCCCCACGCCGAGGACCGGCGCCGCCACGTCGTCGCCATCACCCCCGCCGGCTCCGCCGCGCTCGCCGCGTGCGCCGACCCCGGACCCGCCCAGCAGGCCGTCCTCGGCCACCTGCCCCCCGAGCGCCGCGCGCTCCTCGACGAGCTGATGCGCGAGGTCGTCGCCCCGTGGGGCGTCACGCCCGGCCCGCCGGTCGACGCGGTCGACGGCCCGCCCGCGACGAGGGCATAGCCTGACGCGCATGCGCGTCGACCCCCTCGAGCTCGGCACCCGCCTGCAGCCCTACGTGCCCACCTGGGACCTCCAGCGCGAGGTCCACGCCGCGGTCGCGGCCGGCGAGCGCGAGGACACGCTGCTCCTCGTCGAGCACGAGCCCGTGTACACCGCCGGCAGGCGCACGGCACGGTCCGACCGCCCCCTCGACGGCACGCCCGTGGTCGACGTGGACCGCGGCGGGCGGATCACCTGGCACGGTCCCGGTCAGCTCGTCGGCTACCCGATCGTGCGGCTCGCCGAGCCGGTCGACGTCGTGCGCTACGTCCGCGCCCTCGAGGAGGCGCTCATCCGCACGTGCGCCGACGTCGGCGTGGGCGCCGGCCGCGTCGAGGGTCGCAGCGGCGTCTGGCTCCCGGCCGACGACGCGGACGCGTCGCCGTACCCGCGCCGTGCGCGGAAGGTGGCCGCGATCGGCGTGCGCGTCGCGCGGGGCACGACCATGCACGGGTTCGCGCTGAACTGCACCGCGTCGCTCGACGGGTTCTCGCGCATCGTGCCGTGCGGCATCGACGACGCCGACGTCACGACGCTGTCGGCCGAGGCGGGCCGCGACGTGACGATCGCCGAGATCACGCCCGTGGTGGTCGCCCACCTGCAGGACGTGCTGACGCCCCTGCTCGCCGCGCACGACGAGGTGCCCGCCGCACGCTGAGCGCTACGCGTCCTGCTGGATCGAGCGCAGCGCCGTCGCGATCGACCCGGCCCACGTGCGGACCGCCTCGAGGTCGCGGAAGTCGCCGGCGTCGGCCCGGGTCAGCGCGACGAGCGCCCGCTCCGAGATGTTGAGGCCGTCCCGGTCCAGCCGCCCGGCGAACACCGCGACGTCGCGCGCGCCGGTGGTGCGCGCGATGTCCGCCACGTCGTCCGGCACCGTCTCCGGCATCGGCGGGTCGCCGACCGGACCCGACCAGAACAGCCACGACGGCCGCTGCCGCAGCTGGCCGGCCTGCCGGTCGACCAGGTCGCGCAGTCCCAGCGCGAGCCTGCCGACGTACACCGCGGAGCCCATCACGACCGCGTCGTAGGGGTCGACGTGCTCGACGTCGTCGGGCTCGACCTCGTCGACGTCGTGACCGGCCTCCCGCAGCCGTGCGGCGACCTCCGCACCGATCTCCCGCGTCGCGCCGTGCCTCGACGCCACCGTCACCAGGACGCGCATCGCGCCACCTCCTCCAGGGTCGGCGTCGTGCCCCGCCCTCGGGGTCGCGACCGCTTCGTCCCCAGACTCCTCCTCGACGTCGACGAGCGCACGGGACAGAGGTCCCCGTCACACCCCGCGGGCAGCGGCACCACGGCGGGCTAGGCTGACGCCGTGACGATCGCACCCGAGGGACGCCGGATGCTCCGGGTGGAGGCGCGCAACGCCGCCACCCCGATCGAGAAGAAGCCGGAGTGGATCCGCACCCGGGCGACGACCGGCCCGGAGTACAGCGAGCTCAAGGGCCTGGTGCGCCGCGAGGGCCTGCACACGGTGTGCGAGGAGGCGGGCTGCCCCAACATCTTCGAGTGCTGGGAGGACCGCGAGGCCACCTTCCTCATCGGCGGCGACCAGTGCACCCGGCGCTGCGACTTCTGCCAGATCGACACCGGCAAGCCCGCCGCGCTCGACACCGACGAGCCGCGCCGCGTCGCGGAGTCGGTCCAGGCCATGGGCCTGAAGTACTCCACGATCACGGGCGTCGCACGTGACGACCTGCCGGACGGCGGCGTGTGGCTGTACGCCGAGACCGTCCGTCAGATCCACGCGCTGAACCCCGGCACCGGCGTCGAGCTGCTCATCCCGGACTTCAACGCCGTGCCCGAGCTGCTGGACCAGGTCAACGAGTCCCGCCCCGAGGTGCTCGCGCACAACCTCGAGACCGTGCCGCGGATCTTCAAGCAGATCCGGCCGGCCTTCCGCTACGACCGCTCGCTGTCCGTGCTGACGCGCGCGCGCGACGCGGGCCTCGTCACCAAGTCGAACCTCATCCTCGGCATGGGCGAGACGACGGAGGAGGTCGTCGAGGCGCTGCGCGACCTGCACGAGGCGGGCTGCGACCTCATCACGATCACGCAGTACCTGCGGCCGTCGGTGCGCCACCACCCCGTGGCCCGCTGGGTGCGCCCCGAGGAGTTCGTCGAGCTGTCCGACGAGGCCGAGCGCATCGGCTTCCTGGGCGTGATGTCGGGGCCGCTCGTGCGCTCGTCGTACCGTGCCGGGCGGCTGTGGGGGCAGGCCATGCGCAGCCGCGGTCTGGAGATCCCCGCCGCGCTCGCGCACCTGGGCGAGCCGACGACGGCACGCCAGGAGGCCTCGGCCCTGCTCGCCCGCAGCACCGGCAACTGACCCGCAGGACGCCGCGCGGCCGCACGCGCGCGCGCCGGTAGACTCCCGGGTCATGGCACGCGAGCGCTCCACGTCCCCGCAGGGCTCCTCCCCGAGCACGGGGACAGGCACCGGGAAGGTCAAGAAGACCCGCTGGTACCACCAGGTCTGGCAGGCGTTCCAGATCACCCGGCAGTCCGACCCCGCCGTCACCTGGATCATGCTCGGCGTGTTCCTGGGGATCGTCGCGGTCGGGCTCCTCATCGGCACGCTCGTCGACCAGCTCGTCTACGTGCTGGTGCTCAGCATCCCGTTCGCCCTGCTCGGCGCCCTGTTCGTGCTGACCCGTCGCGCCGAGAAGGCCGCGTACACGCGCATCGAGGGTCAGCCCGGTGCCTCGCTCGCCGCGCTCGGCACGCTGCGCCGCGGGTGGACCTTCACGCAGGAGCCCGTCGCGGTCGACCCCCGCACGCAGGACCTCGTGTTCCGTGGCGTCGGACGCCCCGGTGTGGTGCTCGTGGGCGAGGGCCCCGGCCACCGCGTCGGCAAGCTGCTCGAGGCGGAGCGCAAGCGGACGGCACGCGTCGTGTCGGGTGCGCCGATCCACCTCATCCAGGTCGGCGACGGCGAGGGCCAGGTGCCGCTGCGCCAGCTGCCGCGCGCCGTGACCAAGCTCAAGCCCCAGCTCACCAAGGACGAGGTGGCCGTCGTGCTGCGCCGCGTCACGTCCCTCGGTGCCGCGCGACTGCCGGTGCCCAAGGGCATCGACCCGACGCGGGCACGTCCCGACCGCAAGGGCATGCGCGGGCGCTGACGCCCCCGGCGTCAGCGGCGGACCAGGACCGTCCCGGCCGCACGGGCGTGCAGGCCGCGACCGTCGCCGTCCCAGACGGCAGCCGGTAGCACGAGGCACAGCAGGGCGGTGCGCACCAGCGCCGCGAGCAGCCCGGGCGGGGCGGCCGACACCGCCGGCGTGCCGGCCGGTGTCTGCGGGGTCCGTGGGATCGTCCGTCGCACCTGCAGGCCCATGAGCCGGTGCCCGAGGGTGGTGCCGAGGGTGGCGACGAGCACGAGGTTCTCGAGCGCGAAGACGGCCAGCGTCCCGAGCGAGTCGCCACGCAGCAGGAACAGGCCGTCGGTGCGTGACGGCAGCAGCACCGCGGACACCGCGAGGCACGCGACCCAGTCGATCGCCAGCGCCGCGAGCCGGCGACCGAGGCGCGCGAGCGACCCCGGGCCCGTGGGCGCCAGGCCCAGCCGCTCGCCGCGCGCGGTGCCGTCGTCGTGGCCGCCCGGCCCACCCTCGAGCCACGAGCCCACGGAGTCGCGCGTCACCATGCGTCCAGCCTACGTGCGCGCCGGAACGGTCCGGCGCGCCGGTCGTGTCGTGCGATCGTTACCTCGTACGCAGGTCCGTAACCTCCCGGAAACAAGGGGGCCACGGCAGGGAAACTCCGCCCTCCTAGCCTCGCTCTGCCCGGGACGACCGGGCACCATCGACCGAGGAGCAGCGGATGTTCACCAAGCCAGAGGAAGTCCTGGCGTTCATCAAGAGCGAGGACGTCAAGTTCGTCGACGTGCGGTTCTGTGACCTGCCGGGCGTGATGCAGCACTTCAACGTGCCGGCCGCCTCGCTCGACCTGGACTTCTTCACGGACGGCCAGATGTTCGACGGGTCCTCGATCCGCGGCTTCCAGGCGATCCACGAGTCGGACATGAAGCTGGTCCCGGACGTGTCGACGTCGTACGTCGACCCGTTCCGCGTCGAGAAGACCCTGAACATCAACTTCCACATCGTCGACCCGTACACCGACGAGCCCTACAGCCGCGACCCCCGCCAGGTCGCCGCCAAGGCCGAGGCGTACCTCAAGTCGACCGGCATCGCGGACACCGCGTTCTTCGCGCCCGAGGCCGAGTTCTACATCTTCGACGACATCCGCTTCGAGACGAAGCAGAACGCGTCGTACTACTACATCGACTCCATCGAGGCCGCGTGGAACACGGGCCGCAAGGAGGAGGGTGGCAACCTCGGCCACAAGACGCCCTACAAGGGCGGCTACTTCCCCGTGCCGCCGGTCGACCACTTCGCCGACCTGCGCGACCAGATCTCGCTGCAGCTCGACGAGCTCGGCCTGCAGGTCGAGCGCGCGCACCACGAGGTCGGCACGGCCGGTCAGGCCGAGATCAACTACCGCTTCGACACGCTCGCCAAGTCCGCGGACAAGGTGCAGCTGTTCAAGTACGTCGTCAAGAACGTGGCGCACGAGAACGGCCGCACGGCGACGTTCATGCCGAAGCCGCTCTTCGGTGACAACGGCTCGGGCATGCACGTCCACCAGTCCCTCTGGAAGGACGGCGAGCCGCTGTTCTTCGACGAGAAGGGCTACGGCGGGCTGTCCGACATGGCGCGCTGGTACATCGGCGGCCTGCTCAAGCACGCGCCCTCGCTCCTCGCGTTCACGAACCCGACGGTGAACTCCTACCACCGCCTGGTGCCGGGCTTCGAGGCACCCGTCAACCTGGTCTACTCGGCCCGCAACCGCTCCGCGTGCATCCGCATCCCGGTGACGGGGTCGAACCCGAAGGCCAAGCGCGTCGAGTTCCGCGTGCCGGACCCGTCGTCCAACCCGTACCTCGCGTTCGCGGCCATGCTCATGGCGGGCCTCGACGGCATCCAGAACCGGATCGAGCCGCCGGACCCGATCGACAAGGACCTGTACGAGCTGCCCCCCGAGGAGCACGCGCTCATCCAGCAGGTCCCGGGCTCGCTGTCCGAGGTGCTCGACAACCTCGAGGCCGACCACGACTGGCTCACGGCCGGCAACGTCTTCACGCCGGACCTCATCCAGACGTGGATCGACTACAAGCGCTCGGCAGAGGTCGACCCGATCCGGCTGCGTCCGCACCCGCACGAGTTCGAGCTCTACTACGACGTCTGATCGGCTGCTCCCGATCAGTTCGGCACCGAGGGGCGTCCCGTCAGGGGCGCCCCTCGTGGCGTGTCCGGGAACGGGTCGTGCGTCGGGTCGTGCGTCAGGTCGCGCGCAGCCCGGCCAGCACGACGTCCACCATGCGCGGCACGAGATCCGGCACGTCCCGGGCCACGGCCGCCGGCAGCGGCCGCGTGATCAACCCGATCCCGAGGACCAGCTCGAGGGGCGCGAGGTCGTGGCGGACCAGCCCGGCACGCCGCGCGCCGGCCAGGACGTACTCGACGCTCGCGAGCGTCTGCTCCTGCGCCGTCCGCACGGGCGCGGAGAGGTCGTCCGTGAGGTGCTCGGCCAGGGCCGCCGACAGCGCTCCGAGGTCGAGGCCTGCGAGCCGGCGGACGTAGGTGTCCCACGCGACCTCCGGATCCTGCGAGATGGTCCCCAACGCGGTGAGGGCGGCCTCGCGCACGTCCTCGAGGATCGCGAGGGCCACCTCGTCCGCGAGGGCCAGGCGGGACGGGAAGTTGCGGTAGAGCGTCGCGATGCCGACTCCCGCCGCCTCGGCGACCGCGTCGAGCGCCACGTCCCCGCCCTCGGCGGCGAAGAGGTGCCGTGCGGCGCGCACCAGGTCCGCGCGCCGTCTGGCAGCGTCCGCGCGCATGGTCGCCTCCTTCCGCGATCGGGGTGTGACGGTTCCCACGCCCCCGCAGTTTGACGTCACGAGTGTAACCGGAGGAAGATCTTCCACATAAGCGGAGGGTCAACATCCGCTTCCCCTGTATCGAAGGACCCCATGACCGCCACGCTCGACATCGCTCCTGACCCGACCGGCGACACGGCGCCGCCCCCGGCCCGCGCGCGCGGCCCTGTCACCACCCTGGTCGGCATGACCGTGGCGCTGGGCGCCGTTCTGGCCGTGCTGCTCGCGATCTTCATCCTCCCGTCGCTCAGGAGCGGCCCGCACGACCTGCCGGTCGGCGTGACCGGCCCGGCCTCCGCGGTGCCCCAGGTCGAGGCCGCGCTCGCGGCCGCCGCCCCGGACGCGTACGCGGTCCAGCGGTTCGACTCCCAGGAGGCCCTCGTCGCCGCGGTCCACGACCGCGACGTCGTCGGCGGCTTCGTGGTGGACGGCGACGGCATCCGCAGCGTCGTCACGTCGGCCGGTGGTGCCGCCATCGCGCAGAGCCTCACCGCGAGCGCACAGGGTGTCGGCACCGCGCTCGGCCTGGCGGCGACGTCGACGGACGTCGTGCCGCTGCCCGCCGCCGACCCCGCCGGCATCGGCATCGGTGGGCTGGCGTTCCCGCTCGTCTTCGGCGGCATCGTCCCCGTCGTCGCGTTCCGCACGGCGTTCGCCCGCCGGACCGGCTGGCGACTCGGTGGCCTGCTGACCTTCTCCGTGGTCGGCGGCCTCGTCGTGGCGGCCGTCCTGCGGTTCGGCTTCGGCAGCATCGAGACCGCGTTCTGGCCTGTCGCGGCCGCGATGGCGCTGGGCATCGCCGCGATGGCGTTCCCCCTCACCGGCCTCCAGGAGGCGTTCGGCGGCAAGGGCTTCACGATCGGTGCGATGTCGATGATGTTCCTCGGCAACCCGTTCGCCGGCATCGCCACCACCTCCGCCTGGCTCCCGTCGGGCCTGGGCGCCTTCGGCCAGATCCTGCCGCCGGGGGCCACCGGCACCCTGGTGCGCTCGGTCGCGTACTTCGGGGGCACCGGCGGCCTGACGGCCGGCCTCACCCTCGGCGCCTGGGTCGTCGTCGGGCTGGTCGTCCACACGATCGGGACGCGCCGCGGCCGGCAGGACGCACCCGCGACCGCGCTGCCGTCGGCCGCCTGACCCGGCCGGCCGGCGCGCCTGCGGACGCCCGGGAACGGGTGTCCGCAGGCGCGGCCGTCGTCAGCCGGGCACGGGGACGCGGCGCACCCGCAGCGCCGTGAGGTCGTAGCCCTGGCTGACCTCGTTCCAGCGCACACGCGGCGGGCCCGCCGCCGCCAGGTCGTCCCGCAGCAGCGCCGAGACGAAGATCTCGGTCTCCATCGACGCGAGCGGGGCTCCCGGGCACCGGTGGTGGCCGTCACCGAACGCGAGCACGACCGGGCCGACGGCGCGCGACATGGTCCGCGCGGGGCACACCGCGTCGGGGTCCGCGCCCACGATCCCCTCGTCGGCGTTCACCGCGCGCAGGTCGACGTCGATCAGCGCACCGGCCGGGACCTCGACCGGCCCGTCGGGGCCGTCGAGCGTCAGGGGTGCCGTCGTGCGACGCAGCAGGTGCCCGACGACGGGCTCGACGCGCAGCACCTCCTCGACGACCGCGACGCGACCGTCGCGGTCGGCCGCCCGGTACCGGGCGCGCAGCGCGTCGTCGTCGAGCAGGTGCCACACCGCCGCGGCCATGAGCTCGCGCGTGGTCGCCATGCCCGCCGCGGCGTACGTGACGCACTCGGTGAGGATCTCCAGGTCCGTGTACCCGGCGTCGATCAGGGCGCTGATGAGGTCGTCGCCGCGTCGCCGCCGCCGTGCCCGGATCGCCGGCTTCACGTCGAGCAGGAAGAACCGGAGCACGGCGGTGTTCCGCAGCGCCTCACGCGCGCCCGCGAACGGTGCGCCGGGGCGCGGCGGGGGCGCGAAGAACTCCTGCAGCCGACCGCGCATGCGCGGCGACCCCCCGTGGTCGAGGCCGATGACGCGGGACGTGACCTCGACGGCCATCTCCATGGTCAGCGCCGTCAGGTCCGTCCAGCGGTCGGTGCGCACCTGGGCGACCACACGGTCGGCCGTCGCCTGCATCCACTCGCGGTAGCCGGCGACGACCCGCGGCGCGAACAGGTGCGCCGCCGCGCGTCGCTGGGCGTGGTGCACCTCACCCTCGACGTACAGGATCGGCGGCCGGATGTGGACGGGCCCCTCGTTCAAGGAGTCCGCGCCGAAGCCCGCCTGGCGGGTGCCCTCGGGGTGCCGCAGGACCGCGCGCGCGAGCGCGTAGGACCGGATCCGCCAGCGCGGGCGCTCACCTGCCACCTGCTCGATCGCCGGACCGCTGCCGTCGTCGGGCTGCGCGAGCTTGCGCACCGGGCAGCCGGCCGTCGCGCCCTGCGTCTGACCGTCCGCCGTGGTCGTCACCCGTTCGACTGTAGGGCTCACCCGTCCGGACGACCAGACCCCACCATCAGCCGTAGAAGACGCGCTCGACGACAACCCGCGCACGCCGCGCGGAGCGCAGGTACGTCTCCTCGAGCATCGCGCCCGAGCCCGAGGGGTGGCCCAGCACGCGCGCGACCCCCGCGAGCGCCGTGCGGTCGTGCGGCAGGACGTCGGCGTGCGCCCCCTCGGCGCGTCCCGTCCACAGGACGTTCGCGTCGCGCACGCGCGAGGCGAGCAGCCACGCCTCGCGCAGCACGGCCGTGTCGGCCTCCTCGAGCAGGCCGGCGTCCCGCGCCGCGTCGAGCGCGTCGAGCGTCGAGGTGGTCCGCAGGCCGGGCACGGCGTGCGCGTGCTGCAGCTGCAGCAGCTGGGCGGTCCACTCGACGTCGCTGATGCCGCCGCGACCGAGCTTGAGGTGCCGCGAGGGGTCGACACCGCGCGGCAGCCGCTCGGCCTCGACCCGCGCCTTGATGCGCCGGATCTCGCGCTCCGTCGCGGCGTCGAGGCCCCCGGCGGGGTACCGCAGGGGGTCGATGAGCGCGACGAACCGCTCCCCCAGCTCGTGGTCGCCCGCGACCGGCCGCGCGCGCAGCAGCGCCTGGCTCTCCCACGGCGACGACCACCGCTGGTAGTACTCGACGTGCGCGTCGAACGACCGGGCCAGCGGGCCGTTGCGCCCCTCGGGACGCAGGTCGGCGTCCACGCTCAGGGTCGGTTCCGGCCCGACGCTGCCCAGCAGCTGGCGCACCCGCGTGGCCACCGCGACCGCGAAGTCCTGCGCCACCTTGCCGTCGGCCCCCGGCACGGGGTCGTGCACGAACAGCACGTCGGCGTCCGACGAGTACGCCATCTCCCGGCCACCCAGCCGGCCCATCGCCACGACGAGCAGCCGGGTCGGGCTCGCGTCGAGCCCCGCGGCGGTGCGGGCGTCGGACTCCGCGACCCGCAGCGTGCCGGCGAGCACGGCGTCGGCGGTGACGGTGAGGCTCTGCGAGGCCCGGACGCCCGTCGTCACCCCGAGGACGTCCGCCACGGCCGTGCGCGCCAGCTCGCGCCGCCGCAGCGCGCGCAGCGCCGTGACCGCGGGCACGGGCTCGGCCGCCCGACGCAGGACCGCGTCCGCCTCCGCCTCCAGCCGCTCGGCCGACCGGGGGGCGAGCTCGGCGTCGTCGTCGAGCCACCTGACGGACTCCGGCGAGCGGCGCAGGGCGTCGGCGGCGTAGCGCGACGTCGAGAGCACCTGCGCGAGCCGCTGTGCCGCGGTACCGGAGTCGCGCAGCAGCTTGAGGTACCAGTGGGTCGTGCCGAGCTGGTCGGACAGCCGCCGGAACGCCAGGAGGCCGCCGTCCGGGTCGGCCCCGTCGGCGAACCATCCCAGCATCACGGGCAGCAGCTGCCGCTGGATCGCGGCGCGGCGCGACACGCCGTCGGCGAGCGCCGCGATGTGCCGCACGGCACCGGCCGGGTCCCGGTAGCCGATCGCGGCGAGGCGAGCACGTGCCGCCTCGGGGGCCAGGCTCGCCTCCGCCGTGGACAGCCGCGCGGTGGCGGGCAGCAGCGGGCGGTAGAACAGCTCCTCGTGCAGCCTGCGGACGTCGCGGCGGGTGGTGCGCCAGCGCTCCAGCAGCCCCTCCGGGCCCTCGACGCGCAGCCCCATCGTGCGGGCCAGCCGGCGCAGGTCCGCGTCGGACGTGGGCACCAGGTGGGTGCGCTGCAGGCGGTGCAGCTGGATGCGGTGCTCCATCATCCGCATCCAGCGGTAGCAGACCGCGAGCTGCGCGGCGTGCTCGCGTCCCACGTACCCACCGGCGGCGAGCGCCGCGAGCGCGGTCAGCGTGCTGGGGCTGCGGATCGTCTCGTCGGCGCGCCCGTGCACGAGCTGCAGGAGCTGCACCGTGAACTCGACGTCGCGCAGCCCCCCGACGCCGAGCTTGAGCTGACGGTCCGCCTCCGCCCGGGGCACGTGCGCCTCGACGCGGCGGCGCATGGCCTGCGAGTCCTCGACGAAGTTCTCCCGCTGGACCGCGGACCACACCAGCGGGTTGACGGTCGCGACGTACGCGCGCCCGAGCTCGGGGTCGCCCGCGAGCGGTCGCGCCTTGAGCAGCGCCTGGAACTCCCACGTCTTGGCCCACCGCTCGTAGTACGCGCGGTGGCTGGCGAGGGTCCGCACGAGCGGGCCGTCCTTGCCCTCGGGGCGCAGCGCCGCGTCGACGGGCCACAGCGCGGGCTCCCCCGCCGGCGCCGAGCACGCGCGAGCGAGACCGGCCGCCAGGCGCGCCCCGGTGACCATGGCCGCGTCCTCGGGGGTGCCGTCCACGGGCTCGGCGACGTAGATCACGTCGACGTCCGACACGTAGTTGAGCTCGCGCCCACCCGCCTTGCCCATCCCGATGACCGCGAGGCGCACGCCGCGCCCGTGGTCGTCGAGGTCGGCACGTGCCAGCGCGAGCGACGCCTCGAGCGCCGCGGCCGCCAGATCGGCCAGCGCGGCACCGACACCGGGGAGCCGGCTGAGCGGGTCGCCGCAGGTCAGGTCGGTCGCGGCGATGCGCAGCAGGCGCGTGCGGTAGGCGCGGCGCATCGCGTCCACGCCCGGCACCCCCGCGAGGCCCGCCACCGGGACGTCCGCGTCGGGGTCCGCGTCGACGGCACGCAGCAGCTCGGCACGCACGTCCGCGGCGGGCACGCCCGTCCCCGGGGTACCGTCCGCGACGACGCGCAGCGTGCCCGGGTGGGCCGCCAGGGTGTTGCCGATGGCGACGGACGCACCGGTGACCGCGAGCAGCCGTCGACGCGCGTGGCCGTCGTCGGCCAGCACGTCGTGGAGCAGAGCCGACAGCGTCGGGTCCCGCCGCACGGCGCCGGCGACCTTGGCGATCGCCAGCAGCGCCGCGTCGGGGTCACCCACGTCGGCCAGGTCCCCGACGACGTGGTCGACGACGTCCGGGTCGACGGCCGTCAGCGCCGCGTCCGCCAGCAGGCGCTCGGCGCGGGGCACGTCGGCCACGCCCACACGCGTCAGGCGGGTCGCGAGCGAGGACCCCCGGCCCGTGGACGTGGACACCGTCAGATCAGCGGCAGGAACCGCTGCAGCTCGTACGGCGTGACCTGCGCGCGGTACTCGGACCACTCCTGGCGCTTGTTCCGCAGGAAGTAGTCGAAGACGTGCTCCCCGAGCGTCTCGGCGACCAGCTCCGAGCGCTGCATCACCTCGATGGCGGTCTCCAGCGACGTCGGCAGCGGCTCGATGCCGAGCGCCTTGCGCTCGGCGTCGGTCAGCTCCCACACGTCGTCGTCGGCGCCCTCGGGCAGCTCGTACCCCTCCTCGATGCCCTTGAGCCCGGCCGCGAGCAGCACGGCGAAGGACAGGTACGGGTTGGTGGCCGAGTCGACCGCGCGGTACTCCACGCGGCTCGAGTTGCCCTTGCCGGGCTTGTACATCGGCACGCGCACGAGGGCCGAGCGGTTGTTGTGGCCCCAGCAGATGAAGCTCGGCGCCTCGGCGCCGCCCCACAGCCGCTTGTAGGAGTTGACGAACTGGTTGGTCACCGCGGTGATCTCCGCCGCGTGCGTCAGCAGGCCCGCGATGAACGACCGCGCGACCTTCGACAGCTCGAGCGGCGCACCGGCCTCGTGGAACGCGTTGCGGTCGCCCTCGAACAGCGACAGGTGCGTGTGCATGCCCGAGCCCGGCTGGTCCGCCAGCGGCTTGGGCATGAAGGACGCGAAGACGCCCTGCTCGAGCGCGACCTCCTTGACCACCGTGCGGAAGGTCATGATGTTGTCCGCGGTCGTCAGCGCGTCGGCGTACCGCAGGTCGATCTCGTTCTGGCCGGGGCCGGCCTCGTGGTGGGAGAACTCCACCGAGATGCCCATGGACTCCAGCATCGTGATCGCGGCGCGCCGGAAGTCGTGCGCGGTGCCGCGCGGCACGTGGTCGAAGTAGCCGCCCTGGTCGACCGGCACGAGCGGCCGGGACGGGTCCGCCGGCGCGTCGAAGAGGTAGAACTCGACCTCGGGGTGCGTGTAGAAGGTGAAGCCGCGGTCGCTCGCTCGGTCCAGCGCCCGCTTGAGGACGTACCGCGAGTCCGCGAGCGACGGCTGGCCGTCGGGCGTCAGCAGGTCGCAGAACATGCGGGCCGTGCCGTGCCGCTCACCGCGCCAGGGCAGGATCTGGAAGGTCGACGGGTCGGGCTTGGCGATCATGTCGGCCTCGTACACGCGCGTGAGGCCCTCGATCGCGCTGCCGTCGAACCCGATGCCCTCGCTGAACGCCTGCTCGAGCTCCGCGGGCGCGACGGCGACCGACTTGAGCATCCCGAGCACATCCGTGAACCACAGACGGATGAAGCGGATGTCCCGCTCCTCGACGGTCCGGAGCACGAACTCCTGCTGCCTGTCCATGGCGTACATCCTGCCTGATGACCGGGCCTCCCGGGGCCTCCGTCCCGCAGGTGGCGCAGCGCGGGTCGTGTGGGCGGTGCCACAGCCACGCGCCGGCTCCCGTGGATAGGCTCGCAGGATGTCGACCAGTGACGCCCCGACACCCCGCCGCGTACGCGTGCACCACCTGCAGGCCGCCAAGGAGCGCGGCGAGCGGCTGACCATGCTGACCGCCTACGACGCCGTCACGGCCCGCATCTTCGACGACGCCGGCATCGACATGCTGCTGGTCGGCGACTCCATCGGGAACACCATGCACGGGCACCTCACCACCCTGCCCGTGACCCTCGACGAGATCATCGTGGCCGCGCGCGCCGTCGCCGGTGCCGCACGGCGCGCCTTCGTCGTCGCCGACCTCCCCTTCGGGACGTACGAGGCGGGCCCCGAGCAGGCCCTCGCGAGTGCCGTGCGCGTCATGAAGGAGACG
This sequence comes from Cellulomonas avistercoris, assembly GCF_014836445.1. Classification (GTDB taxonomy): domain Bacteria; phylum Actinomycetota; class Actinomycetes; order Actinomycetales; family Cellulomonadaceae; genus Cellulomonas; species Cellulomonas avistercoris. The sequence continues at coordinate 229,298 of NZ_JACSQV010000005.1, read as the reverse complement.
GGTGTCGCGGCCGTGAAGCTCGAGGGCGGCGAGCGGTCCGTGCCGCAGATCCGTGCGCTGAGCCAGGCCGGCATCCCCGTCGTGGCCCACCTCGGGTACACGCCGCAGTCCGAGAACGCGCTGGGCGGGCCCCGCGTGCAGGGCCGCGGCCACGCGGCCGAGCAGATCAGCCAGGACGCGGTGGCCGTGACCGACGCCGGCGCGGTCGCGATCGTGCTCGAGATGGTCCCCGCGCCCGTCGCGGCACGCATCACCGAGGTCGTCCGTGTGCCCACGATCGGCATCGGCGCCGGTCCGCAGTGCGACGGCCAGGTGCTCGTGTGGGTCGACATGGCCGGCATGGGCGACTGGACCCCGCGGTTCGCCAAGCGCTTCGGCGAGATCGGGGCCGCGCTGACGGCCGCGGCGCGGGACTACGCCGACGAGGTCCGCTCGGGCACCTTCCCGGCCGCGGGGCACGCGTTCGACGCGTGAGCGTGCGCGTCCGGCCACGACGTCGTGGCCGGCCGCGCACGCTCAGCGCGCCCGCTCAACGCTCGAGGTCCTGCGCGTCCCAGGCGTCGTTGCGCGCGCGTGCCCTCTCGAGCGCCTGCGCGGCCTCCTCACGCGTGGCGTAGGGACCCATGAGCTGCGACCAGTCGCTCTGGCGCCCCTCCTCCACCTGGTTGGTCCGGGTGTTGTAGAAGTACTCGGTCACCTCGGCTCCTCTCGTCCCGGCGGGCCGTGCAGCCCCGCCGCTACGTAGACTGCCAGGCATGCCGTCCGTCCACCCGTCGCGCACGGCGCTCGTCCCCGGGCAGGTCAGCCCGCGACGACCCGTCCCCGCGCGCATCCCCCGTCCCGAGTACGTCGACAAGCCGCTGCCGGCACCCTGGCGCGGGCCCGACGTGCTCGACGACGACACCGTGGCCCGGGTCCGCGTGGCGGCCCGCATCGCCGCGCAGGCGCTGCAGGAGGTCGGCCGGCACGTCGCCCCCGGGGTCACGACCGACGAGCTGGACGCCATCGGCCACGAGTTCCTCGTCGCGCACGACGCCTACCCGTCGACGCTCGGGTACCGCGGCTTCCCCAAGTCGCTGTGCACGTCGGTCAACGAGGTGATCTGCCACGGCATCCCCGACTCGACGGTGGTCGAGGACGGCGACATCGTCAACATCGACGTCACCGCCTACATCGGCGGCGTCCACGGCGACAACAACGCGACGTTCCTCGCCGGCGACGTCGACGAGGAGTCGCGTCTGCTGGTGGAGCGCACGCGCGAGGCCCTGCAGCGCGCCATCACGGCCGTGCGTCCGGGGCGCGAGATCAACGTCATCGGTCGCGTCATCGAGAAGTACGCGGCACGCTTCGGCTACGGCGTCGTGCGGGACTTCACGGGGCACGGCGTCGGCCCGGCGTTCCACACCGGGCTCGTCGTGCCGCACTACGACGCCGCACCGGAGTACGCCACGCTCATCGAGCCCGGCATGGTCTTCACGATCGAGCCGATGCTGGACCTGGGCACGGCGGACTGGGAGATGTGGGACGACGGGTGGACGGTCGTCACGGCCGACCGCCGCCGGTCGGCGCAGTTCGAGCACACCCTGCTGGTCACCGACACCGGAGCGGAGATCCTGACGCTGCCATGAGCAAGGACGCGAAGCACAAGCACACCGACGTCGGCACGGCGTTCGGCATCGACATCGGCGGGTCGGGCATCAAGGGCGCCCCCGTCGACCTGGGCTCCGGGGAGTTCGTCCGCGACCGGGTGCGGATCCCGACGCCCCAGCCGGCGACGCCGGAGGCGGTCGCGCGGACCGTGGCCGAGGTCGTCGACTCGTTCGACCTCGACAAGGACGTGCCGATCGGCGTGACGTTCCCCGCCGTGATCCTGCACGGGGTCGCCCAGTCGGCGGCGAACGTCGACGACGCGTGGATCGGCACCGACGTGGCCGCGACGGTCGGCGCGGCGACCGGTCGGCGGGTGCTCGCGGTGAACGACGCCGACGCCGCGGGGTACGCCGAGGTCGTCTACGGCGCGGCCAGGGACGTCCCGGGCGTGGTGCTCGTCGTGACGCTGGGCACGGGCATCGGGTCGGCGCTGGTCGTCGACGGGGTCCTCGTGCCGAACACCGAGCTGGGGCACCTCGAGATCGACGGGCACGACGCCGAGTCCCGCGCGTCGGACGCCGCCCGGGACCGCGAGGACCTGTCGTTCGCCCAGTGGGCGCAGCGCCTGCAGCGCTACTTCTCGGTCGTCGAGAACCTGTTCTGGCCCGACCTCATCGTCGTGGGCGGCGGGGTGAGCAAGAAGCACGAGCAGTTCCTGCCGCTGCTCGACCTGCGCACCCGCATCGTGCCCGCCCAGCTGCGCAACGCCGCCGGGATCGTCGGCGCGGCGCGGCTCGCGGCCACCGGCGGACGCGTCTGATCTGCGGGTTCGCCGCCTCCCGGAACTCACCCCCGCACATCCCGGGACACCGAACCTACGGTCGCGTAGGGTAGGGCCATCCGCACCACGAGCAACCGCTCCACCCCACGGCTGGGAAGTCGAATCAGCCCTGGAGGTCATGTGGCTGCTGCATCCGTACCTGCGCCCCCCGCCCCGACGCGTCCCCGTCAGGCGGCCGCGACGGGCAGCTATCACGAGCTGTCCGCCCAGGTGCGTGAGGCAGGCCTGCTCGAGCGCACCCCCGGCTTCTACATCTCGCTGCTCGCCGGCCTGACCACGCTCCTCGCCGGCCTGGTCACCGCGTTCGTGCTCCTCGGCCACTCCTGGTGGCAGCTGCTGGTCGCCGCGGCACTCGGGCTCGTGCTCACGCAGTTCGCGTTCGTCGCGCACGAGGCGTCGCACCGGCAGGTGCTGCTGACGGGCCCGGCCAACGACCGGCTCGGCCGCGTCCTCGCCAACGGTGTCGTCGGCATCAGCCACTCGTGGTGGATGACCAAGCACACGCGCCACCACGCGAACCCCAACCGCGTCGGCAAGGACCCCGACATCGAGTGGGACACCGTCTCCTTCCTCGAGGAGGACGCCGCGAAGCAGCGCGGGATCATGGCCGCCATCACCCGCAAGCAGGGCTGGCTCTTCTTCCCGCTGCTCACGCTCGAGGGCGTCAACCTGCACGTCCTGGCCTTCAAGAGCCTCATCGCCGCCCCGGCGTCGCGCGCGCGCACGCTCGAGCTCGTGATCCTCACGGCCCGCCTGAGCATCTACGTGGCGCTGGTCGTGTGGGCGCTGCCGCTCGGCATGGCCGCCGCGTTCCTCGCCGTCCAGCTCGCCGTGTTCGGCGTGTACATGGGCGCGTCCTTCGCGCCCAACCACAAGGGCATGGCGATCATCCCGGCCGACAGCCGGCTCGACTTCCTGTCCAAGCAGGTGCTCACGTCCCGCAACATCGGCGGCGGCACGACCGTCACGATGCTCATGGGCGGCCTCGACGCGCAGATCGAGCACCACCTGTTCCCCAACATGCCGCGACCGCACCTGGCCCGTGCGCGCAAGATCGTGCGCGCCCACTGCGAGAGCGTCGGCATGCCCTACACCGAGACCTCGCTCGTGCGGTCCTACGCGCTGGTGGTGCAGTACCTCAACCGCGTCGGCCTGTCGGCTCGCGACCCCTTCGACTGCCCCATGGTCCAGCGGTACCGGGCGCGTTCCACGCGCTGAGCCCGCCCTGATCCTGTGCGGCGCCCAGCGTGGGGCGCCGCACAGGATCTGCACAGGTCCCACCGGGAAACCGACCACGTCACCCGCCCACCCGCCGCAGCGTCGCGGTGGGATGGGCAGGTGCTCCGCGACCTGCGTCTGTCCCTCCCCCGGCCGGGCGCGCGCGAGCTCACGGTCGTCGAGGAACGCATCGACGACTGGGCCCGTGCCCGCCTGACCCGCCTGCGCGCGCGCAGCGTGCGTGCGGGACTGGTCGAGCTCGCGGTGTTCGTCCTCAAGCAGGGCTGGGCGTGCCTGTTCGGCGGCCTGCTGCTGGTCGTGCTCCTCGTCGCCCGCTTCTGGTACCCCGACGACGCCTCGCTCGCCCGCAACGACGCGCTGACGCTCGCGGCGCTGGCGCTGCAGGTCGTCATGCTCGTGACCCGCCTCGAGACCCTCCGCGAGATGCGCGTGGTGCTCCTCTTCCACGTCGTCGGCACCGTGATGGAGCTGTTCAAGACCGACGTGGGCTCGTGGTCGTACGCCGCCGAGGGCGTCCTGCGGGTCGGTGCGGTCCCCCTCTTCTCGGGGTTCATGTACGGCGCCGTCGGCTCGTACCTGGTCCGCGTGTTCCGCATCTTCGACCTGCGCTTCGACCGGTACCCCCGCCGCGGGCTGACGGCACTGGTCGCGGCGGGCATCTACGTCAACTTCTTCACCCACCACTGGTTCGCCGACGCCCGCTGGGTGCTGCTCGCGGCCGTGGTCGCCGTGTACGGCCGCACCGTCATGCACTTCCGCGTGCACGCGGCACGTCTGCGCATGCCGATCCTGGCGGCGTTCGCGCTGGTCGCGACGTTCATCTGGGTCGCGGAGAACGTCGCGACGTTCGCCGGGGCGTGGCTCTACCCGTCGCAGGTCGACGGCTGGCACGTCGTCGGCGGCACGAAGCTCGTGGCGTGGTTCCTGCTCATGATCATCTCGGTCGTGCTCGTCGCCTGGGTGTACCCGCCCAGGCCCCCGGACCGGCCCGACCGCGTGGGGACGTCCGACGGGTGACCCCGCCGGTCCCGCACGGGCGCGGCCTCAGCCGACGGTCGCGACGGGCGCGCCGCCGGGCGCCTGCCGGATGCGGCCGCGCTCGAAGCGCTGCGTGAGCGTGCCGTCGGCGGCGCGCGTGACGGCCGACGTCGGGTAGCCGAGCGGCCCGTTCTCGCGCTGGCTCGACGGCCACGCGACGTCGAACTCGGGCGACACCGCGAACGTCCCGGCGCCCGAGGAGTAGATCGCCCCGCGCTGGAAGGACTGGTAGCTGCCGCCGTCACGCAGCCCTCTCACCGTGCCACCCAACGGAGCGCCCAACGCACCACCCGCACCACCCGCCGCCGTCCACGCCGTCAGGACCGCGCTCG
>NZ_JACSQV010000005.1:167637-224158 GCF_014836445.1 Cellulomonas avistercoris | reverse complement strand
AACGGCCCGTTCTCCCGCTGGCTCGACGGCCACACCGCATCGAACGCCGGCGACACCGCGAACGTCCCCGCACCCGACGAGTAGATCGCCCCACGCTGGAACGACTGGTAGCTGCCACCGTCACGCAGCCCCCGCACCGTGCCACCCAACGGAGCGCCCAACGCACCACCCGCACCACCCGCCGCCGTCCACGCCGTCAGGACCGCGCTCGACATCGACACCGGCGCACCACCCGCGACCTGCACGACCGCACCACGCTCGAAGCGCTGCGTCACCGTCCCGTCGGCACCCCGCACCGCCGCCGACGTCGGATAACCCAACGGCCCGTTCTCCCGCTGGCTCGACGGCCACACCGCATCGAACGCCGGCGACACCGCGAACGTCCCCGCACCCGAGGAGTAGATCGCCCCACGCTCGAAGGACTGGTAGCGGCCGCCGTCACGCAGCGGCAACGGGTCGGAGACGGGGTAGCCGAGCGGGCCGTTCTCGCGCGTGGCTGTCGGCCACGCGGCGTCGAACTCCGGCAGCACGTACCGCGTGCCGCCCACCGGCGAGTGGTACACCGCGCCGCGCGTGAACTGCTGGTAGTACCCCCCGGACCGCAGGGGCACGGTCGTGCTCACGGGGGTGCCGAGCACTCCCGACGCACCGCCCAGCGACTGCCACAGCCGGTCCACCGCGCTCGTCGACGACCGCGGCGCCTCGCCGGGACGCTGCACCACGGTCCCCGTCTCGAAGGACTGCGAGACCGTGCCGTCGGAGGCCCGCACCGGGTCGGAGACGGGATAGCCGAGCGGGCCGTTCTCACGCGACGACGGCGGCCACACGGCGTCGAACGCGGACGTCACGTAGAACGTGCCGCGACCGGGCACGTCGTACACGCCGCCGCCCTCGAAGAGCTGGAACATGCCGCCGCCGCGCAGACCTGTGAGCGTGCCCGTGACCGGTCTGCCGAGCACGTCCTTGACGCGCTCCCACACCGCAGCCACGGAGTCCGCGACCGAGACGGGGTACCGGCCGGGCAGCTGCAGCACGACGCCCCGCTCGAAGCGCTGGGTCACCGTGCCGTCGGCCGACGTCGACGGCCCGGACACCGGGTAGCCGAGCGGGCCGTTCTCGCGCGAGGCGGTCGGCCACGCGGCGTCGAAGGCCGTCGTCACGAGCGACGCGCCGATGCCCGGCACGTCGTAGACGGAGCCGCGCTCGAACACCTGGTACCGCCCGCCGCCGCGCAGCCCGCCGATCACGGACGACACGGGCATCCCGAGGACGCCGCCGCCGTAGCCGCTTGCCGCCCACACGTCGCGGATCGCACCCTGGACGTCGTACGGGTCCATCGCCCTGATGGCGTCGAGCGCACCGTGCCCGCCGTTGCCGGGGCAGGCGGTGTACGACACGTCACGGTGCCCGAACACCGTCGGGAGGGTGACGTTCTGGTTCGCGTACCGCGAGTTCTCCCCGCCGGACGTGTAGTAGGTCATCCAGCCGTTGAGGCGCACGCCGTAGGGGCCGAGCTTGGAGCGCAGCAGGTTGCCGACCGTGCGCAGGGTCGCGTCGGACGGGCGCGCGTCGTACGTGCCGATCATCGACACCCCGACGGTGCCGGTGTTGAAGCCGCCGGCGTGCACGCCGATCACCGCCTTCTCGAGCGACCCGACCCGGCCCTCGTACGCCAGGCCCCACTTGTCGACCAGGAAGTTGTAGCCGATGTCGCACCAGCCGCGACCGTCGATGTGGTACGCCTGGATGTTGCGCAGCTGCTGCATCACCTCGGCCGTCGAGGAGTACGCGTTGGTCGTGGCCGTGTGGTGCACGACGCCGCCGACCAGCGTGCGCGCCACGTCCGGCGTGCAGGCCGGCGAGCGCGCACCCCACTCCGCGCGGGTGATGATGCCGCCCGCGCCGACGGCCGTCGGCACCGTGGCACCGCGTCCGGCGCCGATCCCGCCGCTGCCGGTCGCGGGCTCGGTCTGCGGGGACCCCACCAGCGCGAGCCGCAGGCCCGCCGTCGCCATCGGGCCGACCGAGGCGCTGAACGACAGCTGGACCGCCTCGGCATCGTCGCCGACCCACACGGGGTCCGTGCCGCCGCGGCCGGCGTGCTCCGCGTCGGCGGTGCCGACGTCGGGCCCGTCGTCCGCCACCTCGAGGTCGACCCACTCGGACCACGTGCCGTCGGTCAGCGACCGCACGCGCGGGACGCTGAGGGCGCCCGCGCTGCTGCCCTCGGGCCACGTCATCCCGACGGTCTGCACGTCGTCCGTGCGGATCGCCGCGGTCAGGACACGATCGGTCGGCCCGACGCTCGGCGGCGCACCGGCCACCACGTGGGTGAGGTCGGCCGGGTCGACCGTGTCGTCGGGCTGCTGCCCGGCCGGGGCGCTCGCACGCCCGGCGAGCACGACGTCGGCGAGCTGGACCGTCGCCTCGGCCGCCTCGGCGGGCGACGGGGTGCTGACGGACGCGGCCGCGGGTGACACGGCACCCAGGGGCGCGCTCAGGAGCGCGAACGCGACGACGGCGACGGCGTTCCGGGACATGGGGGCCTCCTGCGGCGCGTCTGCGGCACGCCCTCATGGCACGGTAACCCGGCGCCGCCGGGAAGCCCGGTCATCCGGTGCGCGTCGCGCGTCGTGCCTGCCCGCGGGCGACGGGGAGCACCGCTCGTCAGGGGGTCGGCGGGCGCTGCGCTCCCAGCGGCGCGACGAGGACCGGGGCGGGCAGCGCGGACTTGTCGGGCTTCCCGGCCGGGGTGAGCGGCACCCCGTCGACCAGGGTGACGCTGCGGGGCACGGCGACGTCGCCCAGCGCCCGCGCGACACGCTCGCGCAGCGCGTCGACGTCGGGGACCGACCCGTGGGCGGGCACGACCCACGCGTGGACCGCCTCCCCCGTGTCGTCGTCGGGACGGGCCGCGACGTACGCCTCGGCGACCGCCGGGTCCTGCGCCAGGACGCGCTCGACGGCCCCCGCGTGCACGAGCTGCGCGTCGACGATGACGACGTCGCGCGCGCGGCCGCGCAGGTGGAGCCAGCCGTCCTCGTCGAGCTCGCCCAGGTCGCGCGTGCGCACCCAGCCGTCGACGAAGACCTCGGCCGTCTCCTGCGGGTCGCCCCAGTAGGCCGACGCCTGCGACGGCGTGCGGACCCGCAGCTCGCCGTCCCGGACCTGCACCTCGACGGCCGCCGGCGGGCGTCCGACGGACGCGAGCGCGGCGGGGTCGGCCAGCATCTCGGCCGGCGTGGCCATCGCGATCATCCCGGTCTCGGTCTGGCCGTACCCGTGGAACACGACGGGGCCCAGCACGTCGAGGGCCTCGGCGAGGCGGGACGGCGCCAGCGGCGACCCGGAGACGAGCAGCGCCCGCAGGGTCGACAGGTCCGCCGGGTGCTCGCGCTGCGCGCGCACGAGCTGGTGGAGCCGGCCGACGGTGATGACGCTCGCGGTCGCGCGGTGCCGCACGATGGCGTCGGGGAAGCCGGGCGGCCGCGCCGCGACCAGGACGCCGCCCGCGGCCAGGGTGAGCACGGCGTACTCGAGCACCACCTGGCTGCTGAGCGGGCCGACGACGAGGTAGCGCTGCAGCCGCGGCGCGAGCGCGGCGACGGCGGGCGGCCACTGCTCAGGGTGGGGCGCCCAGGCGCCCGTCATCGAGGCGTAGGTCTGCACGCACCCCTTGGGGCGGCCGCTGGTGCCGCTGGTCCAGGTGACGCGCGCGACGTCGTCGGGACGCCCGGCGGCCACCACCGACGCGGCCGGCGGCGACGCCATGAGGTGCGCGAGCCGCTCGTCGTCGACGACGAGCGTGATGTCGGCGCGTGCGAGCAGCGCGGCACGCTGCGCCGGTGCGAGCCCGGCGGGCAGCCCGCAGACGCGCGCACCCACTGCGAAGGACGCGAGGGTCGCGGCGAACGCCTCGGGCGAGACGCCGAGGTCGAGCGCGACTCCCACCCCCGGGCCGACCCCCGCCGCGCGCAGCCCCGCCACGACACGCGCGACGGCGTCGGTCGTCTCACCGGCACCGACGACCCGGTCGCCGTCCTCGAAGACGGGCCGGTCCGGGTCGCGCGCCAGCAGGTCGAGCACCGGCTGCGGCCAGACCGCCGCGCGTCCGCCGTCGGTCGTCGGGTCGTGAGGCGTCATGCCGGAGACGCTAAGTGACCTATCTCACATAGTTTTGAGATCAACTACCTACCGTCGAGGCCATGGACACCCGTGCCGCGCTGAGGACCCGCGTCGACCTCGCCTCCCCCCTGCGGACCCACCACCTGGTGGCGGCCGCCGGCCCGATCGACGTCGTCGTCCCGCTCGAGGCACGCGAGCGCACCGGCGCGGCACGGGCGTTCCTCGACACGGCGGTCGCGGACGACCGCGCCGTCTACGGCCGCACGACGGGCTTCGGGGCGCTGGTCGGGTTCCGGGGCCGGCCCGACGGCCGGGACCAGGCCGACAACACGCTCGCGCACCTCGGCGCCGGCCAGGGCCCCACGCTCCCCGCGGGGCTCGTCCGGGCCACCGTGCTGGTCCGGGCCCGGTCGCTCGCGCAGGGCGCCTCGGGCGTCGGGCCGCACGTGCTCGACGCCCTCGCCGCCATGCTGGCGACCACGTTCGCCCCCGTCGTGCCGCGCTGGGGGTCCGTCGGGGCCAGCGGCGACCTCGTGCCGCTGGCAGCCGTCGCGGCCGCGCTGCGCGGCGACGGCGAGGCCGACGTCGAGGGACGGCGCATGCCGGCCGCCGACGCGCTCGACGCGTGCGGCCTGATCCCCCTGCGCCTCGACGGCCGCGACGCCCTCGCCCTGGTCAACGGCACGTCGCTGACCACCGCGGCGCTGGCGCTCGCGCTCGACGGCGTGCGTCGGGCCCACGGCGCGCTCGTGCGGCTCGCGTGCCTGCTCACCGACCTGCTCGGCTGCGACGCGCAGTTCACCGACGTCGACCTGCTGGACCGGTACGCCCACCCGGGTGCCGCCGTCGTCGGCGCCCGCATGCGCGGGCTCCTCACGGGCCTCGTGCCGTCCGGCACCCGCGCGCTGCAGGAGCCCTACTCGATCCGCTGCACCCCCCAGCTGCTCGGCGCCGCCCACGACGCCCTGCGGTACGTCGAGGACGTCGTCACGGCCGACCTGGCCGGGGTCAGCGACAACCCGCTGCTGTTCCCCGACGACGACAAGATCGTCCACGGGGGCAACTTCTTCGGTCAGCCCGCGGCCTTCGCCGCCGACCTGCTCGCGCTCGTCACCGCGCAGCTCGGCAACCTCGCCGAACGTCAGCTCGACCTGCTCGTCGACCCCGTGCGCAACGGCGGCCTGCCACCGATGCTGGCGGCGGGCCCGGGCCTCCAGCACGGGCTCCAGGGGGTGCAGCTCGCGTCGACCGCGCTGGTGGCCGAGCTCCGCCGGGACGCGACCCCGGCCAGCATGCAGTCGCTGTCGACCAACCTGCGCACGCAGGACGTCGTGCCGTTCGGCACGCAGGCGGCGCTGCGCTCGCTCGACGGCGTCGAGGTCCTCGACCTGCTGGTCGGCTCGCTCGCGCTCGGGCTGCGCCAGGCCGCCCACGTCGGCGGCCGGTCCCCGAGCGCGCCCGCGTCGACCGCGCTGCTGTCCTCGCTCGCGTCCGCCGTACGTCCCGTCGACCCCGACCGCCCGCTCCAGCAGGACGTGCGCACCGCCGCGCACGTCGTCCTGACCACCGACCCGGAGGACCAGCCATGACCCTCGACCACCTCGTCATCGGAGCAGGACCCGCGGGCCTGCAGCTCGGCGCGCTGCTGGAGGCCGACGGGCGGCGCGACTACCTCGTCGTCGACCGCGCCGACGTCCCCGGCTCGTTCTTCACGCGCTACCCGCGGCACCGTCGGCTCATCTCGATCAACAAGCCCCGCACCGGCAGCGACGACCCCGAGGTCAACCTGCGGCTCGACTGGAACTCCCTGCTGAGCGACGACCCGGACCTCCGGTTTACGCGCTACACCGACCGCTACTTCCCCGACGCCGACGTCATGGTGCAGTACCTCGCGGACTTCGCCGAGCGCTCCAAGGTGCGCGTGCGGTACGGCGCCTCCGTCTCGCGCGTGTCGCGTCGTGACGACGTCTTCGAGGTGCAGGTCGGCGGCGACGTCCTGACGGCACGCTCGGTCGTGGTCGCCACGGGCGTCAGCCGGCTGCACCGCCCGCAGATCCCCGGCTTCGAGCTCGCCGAGGGGTACGACACCATGCCCGTCGACCCCGCCGACTACCTCGACCAGCGGGTCCTCATCATCGGCAAGGGCAACTCGGCGTTCGAGACGGCCGACGCCCTCATGGAGACGACGACGACCATCCACGTCGCCGGGCCCGACTCCGTGCACCTCGCGTGGCGCACCCACTACGTCGGCCACCTGCGGGCCGTGAACAACAACTTCCTCGACACCTACCAGCTCAAGTCGGCCAACGCGGTGCTCGACGGCACGGTCGAGCGCATCGAGCGGGACGACGAGGGCCTGGCGGTGACGTTCCGCTTCACGCGCGCCGACGAGACCCGCGTGCTGCACTACGACCGGGTCCTCGCGTGCACCGGGTTCGCGTTCGACGCCTCGGTGTTCGACGACACGTGCCGGCCCGCGCTCGCGATCGGCGGGCGGTTCCCCGCCCAGACCGACGAGTGGGAGTCGGTCGACGTGCCCGGCCTGTTCTTCGCCGGCACGCTCAGCCAGCAGCGCGACTTCAAGCACTCGACCAACGGGTTCGTCCACGGCTTCCGGTACGCCGTGCGGGCCCTGCACCACGTCCTCGAGCGGCGCTACGCCGGCGAGCCGTGGCCGTCGGTGCCCGTCGACCCGACGCCCGCGGCGATCACGGCGGCCGTGGTCGAGCGCGTCAACCGCACGTCCGCGCTGTGGCAGCAGTTCGGGGTGCTCGCGGACGTCGTCGCGGTGACGGACGGTGCGGCGCGCTACCACGAGGAGGTGCCGGTGGCCTACCACGGCCGCGTCGGTCTGGGCCCGGACGGTCACGACGACGACGCGTTCGTCGTCACGCTCGAGTACGGGCCTGACCACGACAAGGTCGACCCGTTCGACGTGAGCGTGAACCGCATCGCGCAGGACGTGCCGGGCGTGGCGCACGACGCCGCGTACCTCCACCCCGTCGTCCGGCACCACCGCCGCGGCGAGCACGTCGCCACCCACCACCTCGCGGAGAACCTCGAGAACCGGTGGGACCGGCCCGACGCGCACGTCGCACCGCTCGAGGCGTTCGTGACCGGCGCGCTCGCGGGACGCTGACGTGGGCCCGTCGGTCCGGGCGCGGGAGGCCGAGCGCGGTGCGCGCGCCGTCCTCGACCCCGTGCACTTCGACTACCTGGCGGGCGGCGCCGGCGACGAGCGCACGCTGACGGGCAACGAGGACGCGTTCGCGCGCCGCCGGCTGGTGCCCCGCGTCCTGCGGGGACCGGGGCCGGTCGACCTGACGACCGACCTGCCGGGCGTGCGGCTCGCGGCGCCCGTGGTCGTCGCCCCCACGGCGTTCCACCGCCTCGCCCACCGCGACGGCGAGGTCGCGACCGCGACGGGCGTGCGGGCGGCCGGCGGGCTGCTGACGGTCAGCACGATGGCGACGACCGCGGTCGAGGAGATCGCCGCGACGGGGGCCGCACTGTGGTTCCAGCTCTACCTGCAGCCGGACCGGGCGTTCACGGCGGCGATCGCCACGCGCGCCGCGGCCGCCGGCTGCCGGGCCCTCGTCCTGACGGTCGACTCGCCCGTGCGGGGACGGCACGCGCGCGACGCGCGGCACGGGTTCACCGAGCTGCCCGCCGGCCTCGTCTGCGAGAACCTGCGCGACGGCGACGGACGCGTGCGCGACCTCGTCGTCGACCCGGACCTCGGCTGGGACGACGTCGCGTGGCTGCGCGACACCACGTCGCTGCCGCTCCTGGTCAAGGGGGTGCTCCACCCCGCCGACGCGCGCCTCGCCGTCGAGCACGGCGTCGACGGGATCGTCGTCTCGAACCACGGGGGGCGCCAGCTCGACGGGACGTTGAGCACCCTCGACGCGCTGCCCGCGGTCGTCGCGGCGGTCGCCGGCCGGGTGCCGGTGCTGCTCGACGGCGGCGTGCGCAGCGGCGCGGACGCCCTGGTCGCGCTGGCACTGGGCGCCGACGCCGTCATGGTGGGCCGCCCCGTCCTGTGGGGGCTCGCACGCGGCGGTGCGGACGGCGTGCACGAGGTCCTGGAGGACCTGACCGACGGGCTCGCGCACGCCATGGCCCTGGTCGGAGCCCACCGGCCGGGCGATCTGGGGCCCGACCTGGTGACGGTCCCGTGAGCCCCGTCGTCGCGGCCGCCGCGGCCGGCCTGGTCGTGGCGTGGACGCTGCCGCGCTGGCTGCCCCGGGCCGTCGTCCGGCTGCGCGAGCGCGTCTTCGCGTGGGTCAACGGCAGCGAGGGCATACCCGTGCCCGGCCCGCTCGTCGGCGCCGAGCACTTCGAGCGGGTCTACTCGGACCCGGCCGCCGACGGACGCAGCGCCGGCGCAGGGCTGTCCGACCTGTTCTGGTACTGGCTGGCGCCCGGCGCGCACATGCACCAGGAGCACCTCGAGCCCGGCGATCGGTACCGCACCGTGGCCCGCACGACGCGGCAGGTCCTGGCGGTGCGGCACGCGCGCAGCGACGAGCTCGCGACCGCCGCCGCCCGCCGCGCGCTCGACGCCCTGCCCGACGACCGCGCGAGCCTCGTGCGGCTGCGGGACCTGCTCATGCCCGTGTGGGCGGAGGTCTACCACGAGCTCGTCTTCGACGAGCCGTGCCCGCCCGCCGCCCGCGCGCTCGTCGTGGCCAACGCCGACGACGTGGTCACCGCCCTCAAGGGCACGGGTCTGCGGCACATGGACCGCCGCGACCGCCTCACGGCGTACCTCCGCGAGCGCGTCGAGGACGGCACGTGCCCCGTGGTGCTGCCGCCCCCGTTCACGGCGCAGGAGACCGCGTGGTACCTGCAGGGCGCGTTCTTCAACACCGCGGTGGTCCAGATGTCCGAGGCGGCCGCGCACGTCCTGCTGTGCGCCGGCGCCTACGGGCCCGCGCGGGACCAGGTCGACGACGACGACGCGCTGGACCGCCTGGTCGACGAGACGCTGCGGGTGCACCCGCTGTTCGGGGTGGCCCACCGCATCACGTCGGCGCCGATCCGCGTCGACGACGACGTCACGCTGCCGACCGGCTCGGTGCTGCTCTTCAACTACCTGGCGTACCAGCGCACGGGGGCCGCGGACGACGACGTGTTCGACCCCGAGAGGTGGCGCACGCTGCGCCACCACGACGCGCACTTCATCCCGTTCGGCGTCACCGCCAACCGCGCGTGCCCGGCACGCGGGTCCGCGCCCGTCATGCTGCGCGCCGTGCTGCGCGAGGTGCTGCGCCGCTACGACGTCACGTCCACCGGCGCGCACACGCGCTCGATGCCCAACCGCGGACCCGCGTACCTCACGCCCGTCGGCGTCGCCGGCCCTGGACGCGCCCGGCTCGGCGCCCTGCGGCTGGCCGACCGCTGGGCCGACGTCGGCCGGTCCGTGCAACAGCTCGTCCTCGGCACCGCGATGGTGCTCGAGGCCCGCCGGCTCCAGCCCTGCACCACCTACTTCGCGGAGGTCCGCGCATGACACCCGTCGAGCTCGCACCGCGGTTCTTCCTCGCGGTCGTCGTCATCCTCCTGGTCTGCCGGGGCGTGTCCTGGGTGCTGGGACGCGTCGGGCAGCCGCCCGTCGTCGGCGAGATGGTCGCCGGCGTCCTGCTGGGCCCGTCGCTGCTCGGGCTGCTCCTGCCGGGCGCGCAGCAGGCGCTGTTCCCGGACGACCTGCGGCCCGTGCTGTTCGTCGTCGGGCAGATCGGGCTGGTCCTGCTGATGTTCCACGCCGGGTACGCGTTCTCGACGCACGGTGCGGTCGGGCTCACCCGGACGGCGGCCGCGGTGTCGCTCGCGGGCGTCACGGCCCCCCTGGTGCTCGGCGCCGCGCTCGTGCTCGCGCTCGACGGCCTCGTGCCGCTGCGTCCCGACGGCGTGCCCGTGGGCGTGGTCGCGGCGTTCGTCGGCGTCGCGCTGGCCATCACGGCGTTCCCGATGCTCGCGCGCATCATCACCGAGCGTGGCCAGGCCGGCACGCGCCACGGGTCGATCGCCCTGGCCAGCGGCGCGGTCGACGACGTCGTCGCGTGGGTGCTCCTCGCCGTGGTGCTGGCGGCCGCGACGGGCAGCGCGGGCCCGGCGCTGCTGACCGTGGGCGGTGCGCTCGTGTTCGTCGCGCTCATGTGGTTCGTCGCCCGGCCCGGCATGCACCGGCTCATGACCACCACGCGCGTCGACGACCACGCGCGCCTGCTCGGCACGGTCGCGGCGCTCTTCGCCGCCGCGTGGTTCACCGACGAGATCGGGCTGTACGCGGTGTTCGGGGCGTTCGCGCTCGGCCTCGCGGTGCCGCGCGTGCCCGCCGCCGACCGCGTGGTCGGGGCGCTCACGCCCGTGACGGGCGTCCTCGTGCCGCTGTTCTTCACGTACTCGGGGCTCCACACGCAGTTCGGGCTGTTCACCGACCCGACGGTCCTGCTGTTCGCCGTCGCGTGCGTCCTGGTCGCGATCGCCGGCAAGTTCGGCGCGTGCTGGTTCGCGGCGCGCCGCCGCGGCGAGCCCCAGGGCGTGGCGCTGCGCGTGGCGTCCCTCATGAACGCACGCGGGCTCATGCAGCTCATCGCGCTGAACATCGGGCTCGAGGCGGGGATCGTCGGGCCGGCGCTCTTCACGGTCCTCGTGCTCGTCGCCCTCGTGACGACGATCATGACGAGCCCGCTGCTGACGTGGGTCGAGCGTCGGCACCCACCCGCCGAGGCCGAGCCGGCCCCGGCCGAGCCGGCCCGGGTCACCCTGTGACGAGACAGGTGTTACTCAAGTCACACGAGATGTGCCATTGTCAGGACATGTCCGGACGACCGCACCGCCTCCTCCTCGTCGAGGACGACCGCGAGCTCAACGACATGCTGGCCGAGGTCCTGACCGACGAAGGCTACGTCGTCGACCAGGCCCGCGACGGCCACCGCGGCCTGCACCTGGGGCTCACGCGCCCGTACGACGTGCTCGTGGTCGACCGCCGCCTGCCCGCCGTCGACGGGCTGGACATGCTCCAGCGCCTGCGCTCACGGGCCGTCAGCGCACGCGCGCTGGTGCTCACGGCGCTCGGGACGGTCGCCGACCGTGTCGCCGGCCTCGACGCGGGGGCCGACGACTACCTCGTCAAGCCCTTCGAGCTCGACGAGCTCAGCGCCCGGATCCGTGCGCTGTGCCGCCGCGTCGACGAGGCGGACACGCACCTGGCGGTCGGTGAGGCGACGCTCGACCTCGTCACGCGCCAGGTCGTGCTCGCGGACGGCCGACGCGTCGACCTGTCGACCCGCGAGCACGCCCTGCTGCAGGCGCTCGCCGAGCGTCCGACGGCCGTCCACACGCGCAACGAGCTGCGCCGCACGGTCTTCGCCGACACCGAGGCCGCGTCGATCGTCGACACCTACGTCTACTACCTGCGCCGCAAGCTGGGCCGTGCGGCCGTCGCGACGGTCCACGGCACCGGCTACCGGCTGGGCACGCTGTGAGGCCGGGGGGCGACGAGGAGCGCGTGGTCCGGCGCGCACGGCTGCGGATCGGCTCGCTCGTCGGCCTCGTCATCGCGGCGCTGCTCGGCCTGGCCGGCGCGATCTCCTACGGCGTCCTGCTGCACAGCCAGGAGCGTCAGATCGACGGTGAGCTCGGCTGGGGCATCGAGCACGGCACCATCGCCGGGCCGCCCGCGTGCAGCTGGATCATCACGTACGACGGCACCACCGTCGACACCGGCGTGGCCGCGCCGCCCGACGGGTTCCCCCTGGGTGACGCGCTCATCGAGGTCCACGCCACCGGCGCGACCCAGGACGCGCGGATCGCGCAGGACGGCACCGTCTACCACGTGCGCACCGCGAGGCAGGGAGACGAGGTCGTCCAGGCCGTCTTCGACGCCCGGTTCCAGCTCGCCGACCGGCGCCACCTGCTCATCGCCTTCGCCGTCGCCGCCGCCGCGGGTGCGCTCGCGGCGGTCGTCAGCGGCGTCGTCGTCGGCCGCCGCGCCGTCGCCCCGCTGGCCGAGGCCCTGCACCGCCAGCGCCGCTTCGTCGCCGACGCGAGCCACGAGCTGCGCACCCCGATCGCGCAGGTCCACGCACGCGCGCAGCTGCTCGTGCGACGCGCCCGCGCCGCCGACGACGACGTGCAGGCGCGCGACCTCGACCGGCTCGTCGCGACGACCCGGCGGCTGGGCGAGATCGTCGACGAGCTGCTCATGTCCGCGCGGCTGAGCTCCGCGCACGACACCGCGGCCACGCGGCCCGACAGCACCCAGGTGGACGTCGCCGCGCTCGTCGAGGAGGCCGTCGCGGCCGACACGGCACGGGCGCTCGAGCGCGGCGTCACCGTCATCGCGCTCACCGACCCCGGCCTGCCGCGCGTGCGCGGCGTCGAGTCCGCGCTGCGACGCGTCGTCGCCGAGCTCCTCACCAACGCGCTGTCCCACACGCCGCCCGGTGGTCAGGTCGCGGTCCGTGCGGCCGCGGCCGAGCAGGGGCGCGTCGTGGAGGTCGTCGTCCTGGACACCGGCGAGGGCTTCGACCCCGAGGACGCCGAGCGCCTCTTCGACCGCTTCCACCGCGGCCCGGGCAACGACGAGCGCCGCTTCGGCCTGGGCCTGGCGCTGCTGCGCGAGGTCGTCACGAGCCACGGTGGCACGATCCACGCCGTCTGCGACACGGGCGTGGGCGCGACCTTCACGGTCCGGCTCCCGGCGTCGCCCGTGCACGGTGCCGCGCCCGCGCCGACGGGGACCCGTGACGACGAGGCGCACACCCCCGCACGGCTCTGACGCCGGCGGGGGGTGGGGCGGATGAGCCAGCCGGTACGCCGGGTTCTGTCCCCGCGCGCGGTCTCCCCCGCGCGGGTGGCGACCATCCATCTACGACGTACGTTGCCGCACGCCTCCAGCGGCCTACCCGGGAGCTCGGGCGGGCAACCCTCAAACGCTCCCTGTCTGGCCTTGCTCCGGGTGGGGTTTGCCGAGCCGCACCGGTCACCCGGCACGCTGGTGGGCTCTTACCCCACCGTTTCACCCTTACCGCGCCGTCCCGGCGAGCCGGTCCGTCGTGGCGGTCTGTTCTCTGTGGCACTTTCCCGCGGGTCACCCCGGGTGGGCGTTACCCACCACCCTGCCCTACGGAGCCCGGACGTTCCTCGGCAGGACCCGAGGGTCCTGACGCGGCCGCCTGGCTGACTCATCCGCGCCGGTCAGCCTACCCGTGTCACACGTCGACGCGGTACGTCAGGCTCAGCTCGTCGCCCGCGACGCCCCGGATCCCCCAGTGCGTGGGCGGGCTCTCGAGCACGACGACCTCCAGGTCGTCGGCCGCGAGGCCGAGCGCGGGGGCGACATCGTCGAAGAACGCCGCGATCAGCGCGCGGACGGCGCCGGGGCTGCGGCCCGTGAAGCACACGACCTCGACCACGAGGTACTCGTGCGAGCGCGGCGCGACGAGGTCCTCGTCGTCGAGCAGCAGGAAGCGGTGGAACCGCTTGTCCTGCGGCAGCCCCCACGCCGCGACGAGCGCGCCGTGGACCGCGTCGGACACCTCCTGGCGGCGCGCCGCCCACACCGAGCGGCGGCCGTACAGCTTCACCTGTGCCACGTCCCACACCTTCCACGCGCCGGATGCCCGGGGCGCACACCGTACCCTCGTGCGGTGCTCGTGCTCCTGCCGCCCTCCGAGGGCAAGACGCCCGCACCCGCCACCGCTCCCCCGCTGGACCTGGCGGCGCTGTCCCACCCCGGCCTGACGCCCGTGCGCGAGAAGGTGCTCGACGCGCTCGTCGACGTCAGCGCCCGCCCGGACGCGTGCGACGTGCTGGGCGTCTCGCCCGGCTTGGCCGAGGAGGTCGCACGCAACGTCCGGCTGCGCTCGGCACCGGCGGCCCGGGCGTCGCGCGTGTACAGCGGCGTGCTGTACGGCGCGGCCGGTCTCGACGCGCTCACGCCCGCGGCACGGGCGCGTGCCGTCGCGAGCGTGCGCGTCGTGTCCGCCCTGTGGGGGGTCCTGACGGTGGACGACGTCGTGCCCGCGTACCGGCTGTCGATGGGGACGGACCTGCCCGGCATCGGCCCGCTCGCCGCCGCGTGGCGCGGCCCGCTGGGCGTCGAGCTCGCCGCACGTGCCGCCGACGACCTCGTGGTCGACTGCCGGTCCGCGACCTACCGCGCCGCGTGGACGCCCCCGACGGGTGCGCCGTGGGTGGAGGTGCGGGTGCTGCGCGAGGTCGACGGTCGACGGTCCGTGGTCTCGCACCACGCCAAGCACACACGCGGCGTCCTGACGCACCACCTCGTGACGCGCCGCGGTCGCGAGCCGCGCGACGCCGACGAGCTCGCGCACGCCGCGAGCGCCCTGGTCGGCGACGCGCTGCACGCCGTGGAGCTCGCCCCGGCGCCGCGCCGCGGCGCCCGCACGCTCTCGCTCGTCGTCACCTAGGCCTGCGGGCCGTCGGGGCCCTCAGTGCTGCCGCGTCACCAGCCCTCGCTGGGCGCACCCGCGACCGCGATCTCGTCGCGACGGTCCGCGAAGAGCCGCACGATGCTCACCGACGCGGGCGCGACCCGCAGCTGGCTCCAGGTCCCGGGGTGGGCGCCCATCGTCACGCCGAGCGCCGCACGGATCGCGACGGCGTGCGACACCACGACCACCGTGCGGGGGCCGCCCTCGCGCAGCGCGTCCAGCCCGCGGCGCAGCCGCACGCCGACGTCCGCGATGGACTCGCCGCCGGGCGGGCGCAGGTGCCCGTCGGTGTGCCACGGCTCGAGCAGCCCCGGCCAGCGCTCCTCGATCTGCTCGGCCGTCAGCCCCTGCCACTGCCCGAAGTCGGCCTCCTGGAACGCAGCGTCGGTCCGCACCGGCAACCCCAGCCGGGCCGCCATGACCGCCGCGGTCTCCTGCGTCCGCACCATGGGCGAGGCGACGATCTCGCTCGGGTCGTCGACGTCGCCCCACAGGTCGTGCCCGACGCGGTGGACCAGCGCGGCAGCCGCGGCCGCCTGCGTGCGTCCGACCTCGTCGAGCGGCGGTCCCGGCTCCGAGGAGCCCGAGTACCCGCGCGAGACGGTCATCGTGGTCTGCCCGTGGCGCACCAGGACGACCGTCGTGGGCTCGTCGTCGTCGAACCGCGGGGCCGTCCCCGACGGGCGCACGGCACGCCGCCGCCCGGCCTGCGGGGCCGCGGACGCGGCCCCCGCCCCGGCAGGGTCGACGCGGTCGCCTGCGAGCGGCTCGGCGGGCGAGCGCCCGGCGCCAGCGGCCCCGCCGGGACGGTCGGGACGGTCGGGGTCGTGCGCGGGAGTGCTGGTCACCCCCGCAGTCTTCGCCCCGCGGGGCCGGGGGTCCAGCCGGCGGACCCGCTCAGGCGTCGGTGAGACGGACCAGGATGCGGCCGCACTCCTCGCAGCGGACGACGGCGTCGACCGGGCGCGCACGGATCGCCTCGATGTCCAGGGGGTTCAGCTCCAGGCGGCACCCCTCGCACCGGGTCCCGCGCAGCGCCGCGGCGCCGCTGCCGCCCAGCTGGCCACGCAGCCGCTCGTAGAGCGCGACGAGGCCCGCGTCGAGCCCGTCGGCTGCGCGCTCGCGCTCGGCGCGCACGCGGCCCGCCTCGGCGTCGATCTCCGCGTACCCGGCGTCGCGCTCCGCGACGACCTTCTCGCGGTCGGCGACGAGCGCGCCCTGCGCCTGCTCGAGGTCGCGCAGCACGGCCTCGTGCGCCTCGAGGCGCTCCATGACCTCGAGCTCGACGTCCTCGAGGTGCGACTGCCGGGCCGCGAGGCTCGCGAGCTCGCTCGTCAGCGCCTGCGCGTCCTTCGCACCCACCTGGCCGCCGTCGAGACGCTGCTGGTCCCGCACGGCGCGGCCGCGCACCTGGGCCACGTCGGCCTCGGCCTTCGCGAGCTCGGTCCGCAGGTCCGACGCCGCCGTGCGGGACGTCACGAGCGCGGAGTCGAGGTCCGCGAGCTGCGCGTCGAGCTCGACGATCCGCGCGAGCGCCGGCAGCGAGCGCCGCTTGTGGGCGAGCTGCGAGAGGCGGGTGTCCAGGTCCTGGACGTCGAGGAGTCGGCGCTGGTCTGCGGCGGGGGCGCTCGTCACGTGGTGGTTCCTTCCGGCGGGGACGTCTGCGGCACGTGACCCGTCCACGGGTCGGTGCGCCGCGTGCTGACGCGGGTCTCCACCGTAGTGCCCGCGGCCGCCAGGTCCGCCCGCAACGCGTCGGCGGCGCGCGGGAGCCAGAGCCACTCGGACGCGGAGTGCGCCAGGTCCACGAGCGCCGGGCGCGGCGGACCGTCCCCGGCCTCGAACGCCGCGCGCTCCTGCTGCTCCGACGCCGGGTGGTGGCGCAGGTCCGCGGTGACGTACGCGTCCACGTCGGCGGCGCGCACGGCGTCGAACAGCGAGTCCCCCGAGCCGCCGAGCACCGCGACGCGCCGCACGGGCATGTCGGGGTCGCCGGCGTACCGCACGCCCTGGGCCGTCGCGGGCACGGCGCGTGCGACGGCCGCGGCGAACGCGTGCAGCGGCAGCGGCGTCGGCAGCGTGCCGACCCGCCCCAGGCCCGTCCGCCCCGGCAGCGCGGCCGCCTCGAGGACGTCGAACGCCGGCTCCTCGTACGGGTGGGCGGCGCGCATCGCGGCGACGACGCGGCCACGCAGGTGGCGCGGCGCGACCATCTCGACACGCGCCTCCGCGACCGTCTCCCGGCGCCCGACCGCACCCACGGCCGGCGACGCGCCCGGCAGGGGCGTGAACGTCCCCTCGCCGGTCGTCGTCCAGGCGCAGCGCGCGTACGCGCCCACCTGCCCGGCACCCGCCTCCGCGAGCGCGTCGACCAGCGCGTCGGCCGCGGCGACGGGCACCATGACGACGTGCTTGTCGAGCGCGGGCGCGTCGGCCGGGACGAGCGGCTCGGTCCCGACCAGTCCCACGGCGTCCGCGAGCGCCTCCGCCACCCCGCCGTGCGCCGCGTCGGCGTTGGTGTGCGCCGTGTAGAGCCCGCAGCCCGCGCGCACGAGCCGGTGCAGCAGCGCGCCCTTGTAGGTCGTGGCCGCGACCGAGTGGACGGGCCGCAGCAGCAGCGGGTGGTGCGTGACCAGCAGGTCCGCGTCCCACGCGAGCGCCTCGTCCACGACCGCGGCGACCGGGTCGACCGCCAGCAGCACGCGGCGCACCGGTGCCGCGGGGTCACCGGCCGCGAGCCCCACGCGGTCCCAGGACTCGGCGGTGCGCGGGGGGTAGCGGGCCTCGAGCGCGGCGACGACCTCGGCGAGCGTCGCGGTCACGGCAGCACGAGCGCCTTCGTGCACGTGCGCTCGTCCATCGCGCGGTACGCGTCGGCGATGTCGTCGAGCCCGAAGGTCGCGTCGAAGACCAGGCCGGGCTCGATGGTGCCGGCCCACACGTCCGGCAGCAGCCCCTCGATGTAGCCGCGCACCGGGGCGACGCCGCCGACGACGCCCTTGTTGGCGGAGAACATCGTCTGCACGGACAGCTCCGGCCCCCCGGCAGGGACCCCCACGAACCCGACGCGCCCGCCCGGTCGCACCGTGGCCAGCGCCTGGGCCATCGACTCCCGGGTGCCCACGCACTCCAGCACGCCGTGGGGTCCGACGCCGCCGAGCAGGTCGACGACGGCCGCCGCCCCCTCGTCGCCGCGCTCGGTCACCACGTCGGTCGCGCCGAACCGCCGCGCGAGGGCCTGGCGTGCGGGGTTGCGGGAGAACGCGACGATCCGCTCGGCGCCGAGGCGGCGCGCGGCGATGATGCCGCACAGGCCGACGGCGCCGTCACCGACGACCGCGACGACCGAGCCGGCCCGGACGCCCGCGGACAGCGCCGCGTGGTGGCCGGTGCCCAGGACGTCGGTGAGCGTCAGCACGTGCGGCAGCAGCGCGGCGTCGGGGTGCTCGGGGGCCACGACGAGGGTGCCGTCGGCCAGCGGCACGCGCACGTACTCGCCCTGCGCACCGTCCGACGGGATGCCCTCGTGGTCCGGCGACCCCCACCACGCGACCTGCTCGCACGACGTGTGCACGCCGTCGCGGCAGTGCACGCACGTGCCGTCGCTGATCGAGAACGGTGCGACGACGAAGTCACCCACGCCCACCCGCCGGACGTCGGCGCCGACCTCCTCGACGACGCCCACGAACTCGTGACCCGTCCGGTGCGGCTCGCCCGGGTCCCGCACGCCGCGGTAGCCCCACAGGTCGGAGCCGCACACGCAGGTCGCGACGACGCGGACGACGGCGTCGGTGGGGCGCTGGACGACGGGGTCGGGCACCTGCTCGACGCGCACGTCGTGGGGGCCGTGGATGACGGTGGCTCGCACACCGGAAGCCTACGGCGCGACCGCCTGCGTCCGCCCGCGACCGGGTGGCGGCGGACGTGCCAACGGTCACCGGCGCGCCGGTAGGCTGACCGACCGCAAGGGCCTGTAGCTCAGTTGGTCAGAGCGCCGCGCTTACACCGCGGAGGTCGCCGGTTCGAGACCGGCCGGGCCCACCCACGCATCACGTCACGCCTCACGGCGGGCATCACGCCGACAGCGCCGCCAGTGCCTGACGGTAGGCGGACAGCGGGCGCGCCTGCCCGCGGGGGTTCACGACGCTCCAGCGCAGCACCCCGTCGGCGTCGACGAGGAACGAGCCACGCAGCGCGTGCCCGGTGGCCTCGTCGAAGACCCCGTAGGCGCGGGCCGCCTCGCCGTGCGGCCAGAAGTCGGAGAGCAGGTCGAACCCGAAGCGCTCCTGCTCCGACCACGCCCGCAGGGTGAACATCGGGTCGCAGGACACGGCGAGCAGCCGCACGCCGGCGTCGTCGAAGGCGGCGATGTCGTCCCGCAGCTCGCAGAGCTCACCCGTGCAGATGCCGGAGAACGCGAACGGGAAGAACACCACCGCCACCGGCGTGCCGCGCAGCTCCGCGAGCGCGACGGGCGTGCCGTGCGTGTCGGGGAGCGTCAGCCCAGGGGCGCGCGTCCCGACCTGCGGGACGCCCGCACCGCTCACTTCCCGCGGCCTCGGGAGGACAGACGTGTCGCGGACCAGTCCGGACCGATCGAGAACGTCGACATCGCGTGGAGCCCGGACGTCGTGGCCGCCTCCTCGATGTCGGAGTGCGACACGTGACCCGGACGACCCGCCTTGGGCGAGAAGACCCAGATGGGGCCGCTGTCCTCGAGCACGCTCGTCGCGTCGACCAGGGCGTCGGTGAGGTCGCCGTCGTCCTGCCGGAACCAGATGACCGCACCGTCGGTGACGTCGTCGTAGTCCTCGTCGACGAGCTCGGTGCCCGTCACGGCCTCGATCCCCGTACGGACGTCGGCGTCGACGTCGTCGTCGTAGTTGAGCTCCTGGATCACCTGCCCGGCTGTGAAGCCGAGGCGGGCGACCGCCTGCGTCGCGGAGTCGTCCGCGGTGGATGACACGTCGGCCCGTTCCCTTCTCCCCCGGTGCGCCGCACTGTTCGCGGACCCACCTGTCGATGTCGGCACACGTTAGCCCACCGCAGCGCAGGGGGCGCTGGCAAGAGGCGGATCGGCACGCGTGTCACGGACGTCACGCCGCGCAACCGGGGCCACGGTGTGACTTTCGGCCCCCGACGGACCGAGAATGGTGCAACTACCCGCAACCGCACCCGCTCACCACGCGCTGGTCGCCGGCTGCAGGCACTGGAGCGTGCTGGGGCGCCACGAGGCGCCGGGCGCGCACGAGACGCGAAGGAGCACCGGTGGCTTCCATCGACGAGACGGGTCCGCTCATCGGCGGCCTGCTCAGCCAGGTCCCCGACATCGACCCGGAGGAGACCGGTGAGTGGCTCGAGTCCCTCGACGGGCTGATCGAGGACAAGGGCGGTCCGCGGGCCCGGTACGTGCTCATGAACCTGCTGCGGCGCGCACGCGAGCGCAACGTCGCGATCCCGGCGTCGCTCAACACGCCGTACGTGAACACCATCGCGGTGCACAACGAGCCGTACTTCCCCGGCGACGAGGCCATGGAGCGCCGCTACCGGTCGTGGATCCGCTGGAACGCGGCCGTCATGGTGACGCGCGCCCAGCGGCCCGGCGTGGCCGTCGGCGGGCACATCTCGTCGTACGCGTCCGTCGCGACGCTGACCGAGGTCGGCCTCAACCACTTCTTCCGCGGCAAGGACCACCCGGGCGGCGGTGACCAGGTCTACTTCCAGGGTCACGCGTCCCCGGGCGTCTACGCGCGGGCGTTCCTCGAGGGCCGGCTCTCCGAGCACCAGCTCGACGGGTTCCGCCAGGAGATGTCCCACCCCGGCGGCGGGCTGCCGTCGTACCCCCACCCGCGGCTGGCACCCGAGCTGTGGGAGTTCCCCACGGTCTCGATGGGCCTCGGCCCGGCCTCGGCCATCTACCAGGCGTGGACGAACAAGTACCTGCACAACCGCGGGATCAAGGACACCAGCCAGCAGGACGTCTGGGCGTACCTCGGCGACGGCGAGATGGACGAGCCCGAGTCGCGCGGCATGCTCCAGCACGCCGCGCAGCAGGGCCTGGACAACCTCACGTTCGTCGTCAACTGCAACCTGCAGCGTCTCGACGGCCCGGTCCGCGGCAACGGCAAGATCATCCAGGAGCTCGAGGCCCAGTTCCGCGGTGCGGGCTGGAACGTCATCAAGGTCATCTGGGGCCGCGAGTGGGACACGCTGCTCAACGCCGACAAGGACCGCGCGCTGGTCCACCTGATGAACACGACGCCCGACGGCGACTTCCAGACGTACCGCGCCGAGAACGGCGCGTTCATCCGCGAGCACTTCTTCGGTCGGGACCCGCGCACCAAGCAGCTGGTCGAGAAGATGACCGACGACGAGATCTGGGCGCTCAAGCGCGGCGGGCACGACTACCGCAAGCTCTACGCGGCCTACAAGGCGGCCCGTGAGCACACCGGTCAGCCGACCGTGATCCTCGCGCACACGATCAAGGGCTACGGCCTGGGCTCGGGCTTCGCCGGTCGCAACGCGACGCACCAGATGAAGAAGCTCAAGCTCGACCAGCTCAAGACGCTGCGCGACTCGCTGCACATCCCGATCACGGACGAGCAGCTCGAGGCCGACCCGTACCTGCCGCCCTACTTCCACCCGGGGCCCGAGGACGAGGCGATCCGCTACATGCTCGAGCGCCGGCGCCAGCTCGGCGGGTTCGTCCCCGAGCGTCGCACCGAGCACACGAAGCTCACGCTCCCGGGCGACAAGGTCTACGAGGGCCTGGCCAAGGGCTCGGGCACGCAGGAGGTCGCCACGACCATGGCGCTCGTGCGCCTGTTCAAGGACCTCGTCAAGGACAAGGAGTTCGGCCACCGCCTGGTGCCGATCATCCCCGACGAGGCGCGCACCTTCGGCCTGGACTCGATCTTCCCGAGCGCGAAGATCTTCAACACCAACGGCCAGAACTACATGGCCGTGGACCGTGAGCTCATGCTCTCGTACAAGGAGTCCGAGGCCGGGCAGATCATGCACACCGGCATCAACGAGGCCGGTTCCGCGGCCGCGTTCCAGTCGGTGGGCACCTCCTACGCGACGCACGGCGAGCCGCTCGTCCCGTTCTACTTCTACTACTCGATGTTCGGGTTCCAGCGCACCGGCGACCAGTTCTGGGCCGCCGGTGACCAGATGGCGCGCGGGTTCCTCATCGGCGCCACCGCGGGGCGGACCACGCTCACGGGCGAGGGGCTGCAGCACGCCGACGGCCACTCGCCGCTGCTCGCGGGCACCATGCCGCACGTCGTGCACTACGACCCGGCGTACGGCTACGAGATCCGCCACATCGTGCGCGACGGCATCGAGCGCATGTACGGCGAGACGGCGGACGGCCGCGACAAGGACGTCATCTACTACCTGACGGTCTACAACGAGCCGATGGTCCAGCCGGCCGAGCCGGAGGGCGTCGACGTCGAGGGGATCCTCAAGGGGATCCACCTGATCGCGCCGGCGCAGGGCGACGGGCCGCGCGCCCAGATCCTCGCGTCGGGCGTCGCGGTGCCGTGGGCGCTCGAGGCGCAGCACCTGCTGGCCGAGGACTGGGGCGTGCGTGCCGCGGTCTGGTCGGTGACGAGCTGGAACGAGCTGCGTCGTGAGGCGCTCGCCGCCGAGCAGCAGGCGTTCCTGCACCCGGGCGACGGGATCCGCACGCCGTACCTGACGCAGAAGCTGCAGGGTGCCGAGGGGCCGTTCGTCGCCACGACGGACTTCGACCACCTCGTGGCCGACCAGGTGCGCGCCTGGGTGCCGGGTCGCTACGCCACGCTCGGGGCCGACGGGTTCGGCTTCTCGGACACGCGTGCGGCGGCGCGCCGGCACTTCAAGATCGACGGACCGTCGACGGTCGTCCGCGTGCTGCAGCAGCTCGTCCTGGAGGGCAAGGTGGACGCGTCGCTCCCCGCCCAGGCCATCGAGCGCTACCGGCTGTACGACGTCACGGCCGGCACGTCCGGCAACACCGGTGGGGACTCCTGACCTCCCGCTGACACGAGGACGCCCCCGGCCGTACGGCCGGGGGCGTTCGTGCGTCTGCACGGGACCTGCGGGCGGGACGCCCGGCAGCCCGTGACGGTCAGGTGCCGGGGATGGCCTGCTCGGCCTGCGCGATCTCGATCCTGAGCTCGTCCTTCAGCGCCGCGATCGCGGCCTGGTCCGGGTAGAGCTCGAGCGACGACAGGTGCTGCTTGGCCTCGAGCGGGCGCTCGGCGGCGATCGCCGCACGGACGAGCTCGCGCGCGACCTCCGGCACGTGCTCGCGCGGTCGCCAGTGGCCGACGCCGAGGTTGAGGGCCTCGACCGGCTGGCCCGCCTCGCACAGCAGCGCGATGCCCTGCACGAGCGCCTGGCCCGACGGGTCGCGCTCGGCGGCCGTCGTGAGCCGGCGGATGGTGCCCTCGTGGTCGTCGCGCACGGACAGGCGCGCCACCTCGATGAGCGGGTACCAGGCGCGCGGGTTGCCCGCGAGCTCCTCGCCGAGCGACCACACGGCCAGGTCGGCGGCGTGCTGCCGCTCGTGCTCGACGTTCGGTGCCGTCAGGGGGTCCTCCTCGGGGACGGACTCGGCGGCACGGCGACGGACGATCTCGGCGAGGGCGAGGAACGCCCGCTCGTTGTTCGGATCGTCGCTCAGCATGGAACGCAGCGCGTCCTCATGGAGGGTGTCGCCACGCCGCGAGGCCGTCGTGGGGCGACGCGCCCCGACCTTGGAGGCCGAGGAGGGTCGCCGCATGAGCTGGCGCAGGCGGGGCAGAAGAGCCATGCGGCGACCCTATCCGCTCCGTTCCTCGCGCACCTGTCCGACGGGGCCGTCGACGCGCCTGCGCGGCACCTCGGACTTGTGGGCTTCCCACAACCTGACCCTATGCTCGGGTCATGGCGACGCCCCCCAGGACGCCGGCGGCGCGCTCGCCCCGCCGCTCCCCCGCGCCCGCACGGGACGCAGCCGGCCCCGGTGGGCCCGGCGACCAGAGCGAGACGCAGCGGCGGGTGCGCGACGGCACCGGGCTGCTGTCCGCTGCCGCGATGCGCCGGCTCGACGACGACCTGGAGTGGTACCGGGCCCTGCCGGCCGAGGACCGCTCGTGGGTCAACCTGGTCGCGCAGGCCGGGATCACGGCCTTCGTCACCTGGTACGCCGACCCGTCGCGTCCGCCGCACGCGGTCAGCGAGATCTTCGCCGCCGCGCCCCCCGAGCTGACGCGGTCGATCTCGCTGCAGCACACGCTGCAGCTCGTGCGGGTCGTGGTCGACGTCGTGGAGACCCACTCCGACCGGCTGGCCGCCCCGGGCGCCGAGCGCGAGCTGCGCGAGGCGGTGCTGCGCTACTCGCGCGAGGTGGCGTTCTCCGCGGCGGAGGTCTACGCACGGGCAGCCGAGGTGCGGGGCGCGTGGGACGCTCGGCTCGAGGCGCTCGTGGTCGACGCACTGGTCCGCGGTGACGTCGACGACGCCCTGCGCTCGCGCGTGGCGGCGCTCGGCTGGGGTGGCCGCGGCTCGACGCTCGTCGTCGTGGGTACCGCCGGCGCGCACATGGACGAGGTGCGTGCCGCGGACCTGCGACGGGCCACGCGACGGGCCGCCGACGACGCGCTCGTCGGCATCCTGGGTGACCGCCTGGTGGTGTTCCTCGGTGGCGAGGGCGACCTGCGGGCCGCGGCGATGACGCTGCTCCCGCGGTTCGGCCCCGGTCCCGTCGTGATCGGCCCGACCGCCGCGGGCCTCGCGGAGGCGACGAGGTCGGCGCGGTCCGCCCTGGCGGGGCTGCTCGCCGCGCCGGGGTGGGAGCAGGCCCCCCGCCCGGTGCACGCGGACGACCTGCTGCCCGAGCGCGTGCTCGTCGGCGACGACGACGCGCGTCGTGCGCTCGTCGAGCGCGCCTACGCGCCGCTCGCGGCCAGCCAGGGCTCGCTGCTCGACACCCTCTCCGCCTACCTCGGCGCGGGGCGCTCGCTCGAGGCCGCGGCCCGCACGCTGTACGTGCACCCCAACACCGTCCGGTACCGGCTGCGCCGGGTCTCCGACGTGACCGGATGGGACCCGCTCGACGCGCGCGAGTCGTACGTGCTGCAGGTCGCGCTGGCCGTGGGACGGCTCGACGCCTCCACCGGCTGACGCGCGGTCCGGGGCGCGGGCCCGCACGCCGAGAGGCCCTTTGTGCAGGTCCGACAACCCTGGGTCGTGAGGTTGGTGCGAGCCGTGACCGGGTAGGGGCACCCTCGGACGGCATGGTTGTCGGGTGCTCGTCGTCGCCTGCCCCGGCCAGGGTGCCCAGTCCCCCGGCATGCTCCTGCCCTGGACCGAGATCGACGGCTTCGCCGACGCGCTACGGCACGCCGGCGACGTCGTCGGCATGGACCTGCTCGCGCACGGCACGACGTCGGACGCCGACACGATCCGGGACACGGCCGTCGCGCAGCCCCTGCTGGTCGCCACCGCGCTCGCCACCCTGCGCACGGTCCTGGGCGCCGACGCGGGCACCGACCTCGCCGAGGTCGTCCCCGGTGCGCTGGACGTCGTCGCGGGGCACTCGGTCGGGGAGCTCGCCGCCGCCGCCGCGGCCGGTGTGCTGAGCGACGACGACGCCCTGTCGCTCGTGGCCGTGCGCGGTGCCGCGATGGCGCGCGCCGCCGCCGCGACCCCCACGGGCATGAGCGCCGTGCTCGGCGGCGACCCCGACGCGGTCCTGGAACGCCTGGCGGACCTCGACCTCGTGGCCGCCAACGTCAACGGCGGCGGCCAGGTCGTCGCCGCCGGCACGCTCCCCGCGCTCGCGGCACTCGCCGCCGAGCCGCCGGCGCGCACGCGCGTCGTCGCGCTGCAGGTGGCCGGTGCGTTCCACACGCGCCACATGGCGCCCGCCGTCGAGGAGCTCGCGCGGGCGTCCGCCACGGTCTCCCCGCGCCGCCCCGTCGTGACGCTGCTCGGCAACGCGGACGGCGCCGAGGTCACCGACGGTGCGGACGCCCTCGCGCGCATCGTCGCGCAGGTCGCGCGCCCGGTGCGCTGGGACCTGTGCCAGGCCACGCTCACCCGCCTGGGCGTGACGGCGCTGCTCGAGGTGGCACCCGGCGGCGTCCTGACGGGCCTGGCGCGGCGTACGCTGCCGGGCGTCGAGACCCTCGCACTGAAGTCCCCGGCCGACCTCGACGCCGCGCGCGACCTCGTCCGCCGGCACGCCGGCACCGTCCTCACCGCACAGGAGAGCCCGTCGTGACCCGTCCGACCCTCACGCAGGCCACCGGGCCCGCGCACACCCGCATCCTCGGCCTCGGCGGGGTGCGTGGCGAGCGCGTCGTCACCAACGACGACCTGGTGGGCCCGATCGACTCGTCGGACGAGTGGATCCGTCAGCGCACCGGCATCGTCACGCGCCGCCGTGCGGCCGAGGGCACCGACGTGCTGGACCTGGCGGAGGCCGCGGCCCGCGCCGCCCTCGACGACGCCGGCCTGACCGGCGCCGACGTCGACGCGGTCATCCTGTCCACCGTCACGTACTTCCACCAGACGCCCGCGGGTGCCGCGATCATCGCCGACCGGATCGGCGCGACGCCCGCCGCCGCGTTCGACATCTCCGCCGCGTGCGCCGGGTACTGCTACGGCATCGCGCAGGCCGACGCCCTGGTCCGGGCCGGGACGGCCCGCCACGTCCTGGTGATCGGTGCCGAGAAGATGAGCGAGTTCGTCGACCCGACGGACCGGTCCATCTCGTTCCTCCTCGGCGACGGCGCCGGCGCGGTCGTCATCGGCCCGTCGGACACGCCGGGCATCGGCCCGACCGTCTGGGGCTCCGACGGCGCGCAGGCCCAGGCGATCCGCCAGACGCACTCGTGGCTCGCGACCCGTGACGAGGGCGCCGGCTGGCCGACGCTGCGCCAGGAGGGCCAGTCGGTCTTCAAGTGGGCGGTCTGGCAGATGGCGCCCGTGGCGCAGAAGGCGCTGGACGCCGCCGGCGTCAGCGCCTCCGACATCGAGGCGTTCATCCCGCACCAGGCCAACATGCGGATCATCGACCAGATGATCAAGCAGCTGAAGCTGCCCGAGTCCGTCGTCGTCGGGCGCGACATCGCCGACACCGGCAACACGTCGGCGGCGTCGATCCCGCTCGCGGCCGAGCGGCTGCGGCGCGAGGGGCAGATCCAGCCCGGCGCGCTCGCCCTGCAGATCGGCTTCGGCGCGGGGCTGGTCTACGCCGCACAGGTCGTCGTCCTGCCCTGACCCACCCGGCGGCCGTCGCACGCGCGCCTGTACCGTTCAGCACGTCCCAGCACCACCCGACACGAGGAGACACCCGATGGCCCACAGCGAGCAGGAGATCCTGGCCGGCCTGGCCGAGATCGTCAGCGAGGAGACCGGTCTGCCGACCGACTCCGTCCTGCCCGAGAAGTCCTTCACCGACGACCTCGACATCGACTCGCTGTCGATGATGACGATCGTCACGCTCGCGGAGGAGAAGTTCGACGTCCGCATCCCCGACGACGAGGTCAAGAACCTCGCGACCGTGGGCGACGCCGTGAGCTTCATCGCCGGCGCCCAGGCCTGAGCCTGCGCCGCACCCCGCGTGCACCCGGGCGGTGCGCCGGGCCCCGGGCCGGGCACCCCGCCCCCCCCCCCCCCGCCTGAACCGAGGAGAACACCATGAGCACCGTCCCTGAGGTCGTCGTCACCGGTCTGGGCGCGACCACGCCGCTCGGCGGAGACGTCCCGAGCACGTGGCAGGCCGCGCTCGCCGGTGAGTCCGGTGCGCGCCCCTTCGACAACGACTGGGCCGAGCGGTACGAGATCGCCGTCAACTTCGGGGCGACGCTCAAGGTCCCCGCGGACCAGGTGCTCCCCCGGCCCGAGCTCAAGCGCATGGACCCCTCCGCGCAGTATGCGATCATCGCGACGCGCGAGGCGTGGGCCGACGCGGGCTCGCCCGAGGTGGACGGCGACCGCCTGGGTGCGGTCGTCTCCTCGGGCATCGGCGGCATCTGGACCACGCTCGACGGGTGGGACACGCTCCGGGAGAAGGGCGGCCGTCGCGTGCTGCCCATGACCGTGCCGATGCTCATGCCGAACTCGCCGGTCGCGTACGTGTCCCTGGAGCTCGGTGCCCGTGCCGGTGCCCACGCGCTCGTCTCGGCGTGCGCGTCCGGCGCCGAGGCCATCGCCTACGGCGTCGAGATGATCCGCAACGGCCGCGCCGACGTGGTCGTCGCCGGTGGGACCGAGGCCACGATCCACCCCATGCCGATCGCCGCGTTCGCGGCGTCCCGCACCCTGTCGACCCGCAACGACGACCCCGCCGGCGCCTCCCGCCCCTACGACGTCGACCGCGACGGCTTCGTGATCGGTGAGGGCGCGGGCATCGTGGTCCTCGAGTCCGCCGCGCACGCCGCCGCCCGTGGCGCGCGCGTCTACGGCCGGATCGCCGGCCTGGGCCTGTCGGCCGACGGTTACCACATCACGTCACCCGAACCGTCCGGCGACGGACAGATCCGGGCGATGCGCGCCGCGATCGCGGACGCGGGCGTCGCGACGACCGACGTCGTGCACGTGAACGCGCACGCGACCTCCACCGTGGTCGGCGACCTCATCGAGGCGCGGTCGATCCGGGCGGTCCTGGGCGACGACGCCGACCACGCCGTGCTCTCGGCGACGAAGTCCATGACGGGCCACCTGCTCGGCGGCGCGGGCGCGCTCGAGACGATCTTCACCGTCCTCGCGCTGCACGAGCGCACGGCGCCGCCCACGATCAACGTCGCCAAGCCCGACCCGGAGCTGGTCCTCGACCTCGTCCGCGACGAGCCGCGCGCGCTGCGTGCGGGCCCCGTTGCCGCGGTCAACAACTCCTTCGGGTTCGGGGGCCACAACGTCGCGCTGGTCGTGACCTCCGTCTAGACGCGCGCACCGGCGCTCGCGCCGCGCCCACCGTCCGCCGGGGCTAGCGTCGGACGGGTGAGCACCTCGGAGCAGGACGGCCGCGCGCCGCGCTCCGCGCTGGTACGCCTCTTCGACCAGGCCATGATCGGTGGGCCGGAGGTGCGCACCGTGCACCGCGTCCGAGCGGTCGTCATCCTGCTCGGCGTCCTCGTCCTGCTCGTGGTGGTCGTGCCCGTCGCGATCTCGCGGGTCGGGCGCGACGACGTCGAGCTCGCGGCCGGCGTCGTCTTCGTCGTCGGGCTCGGCGCCGCGGGCTGGTGTGCCGCGGCGTCGGCGAGCACCGGTCCCAGCTCGGTCTGGAAGTCGACGGGGTACTTCATCGGGTCCGCCGCGTACGGTGCGTCCGCGACCGTGGCGCTCATCAACGGGTTGCACACCCCGGTGCGCGGCTCCTAGTCCTGGCCCGTCCCGAACAGCCGGCCCGGCAGCGCGAGCGCGACCCGCGCGCTCCCGTCGGCCCGCAGCTGCACGTACGTGTGCTCGGCGACGCCCTGCAGGACGTCGGGGTCGGCGAGGAAGAGCGCCGTCGCCAGGCCGTCGGCGACCATCGCGCGCTCGCCGACCACCCACGTGGCGACGACCCCGCCGACGGGTGCGCCCGTGCGGGCGTCGAGGACGTGGTGCAGCCCGTCGCCCCAGGAGCGCCGGTCGACCGCGGACGCGCAGAGCGCCGCGTCGCGCAGGTCGACGGCGCCGAGCACACGTCCGGGGTCGCCCGGCACCTGGAGCCCGACCCGCACCACGTCGGGGCCGCGGTGCACCATGTCGCCACCGGCGTCGACGACGTACTCCCCCACGCCGCACGCGCGCAGCTCGGCCGCGACGAGGTCGACGAGCTGGCCCTTGCCGGCCGCGCCGACGTCGAGGAGCACCGGGCGCATCGCGGTCACGGTGAGCGCGCCCTCGTCGCGGCGCGCGCACGTGACCACGTCGCGGGTACGGACGCCACGAGGTGCGGGCAGCGGGGCGCCGGCGGGGCGCAGGCGGTACGTCGCGTCGTAGCCGAGGTGCTCGAGGCTGCGTCCGACGAGCGGCGTCATGGCGCCGTCGGTGCGGTCCTCCAGCACGTCGTACAGGTCGAGGAGCTCCGCCGCGTGGCCGGGCAGGGCGTAGGTGCCGCCGTCCCGTGCCATCGCGGACACGACGGAGTCGGCCCGGAAGCGGGACCAGACGAGGTCGTACGCGTCGACCACCCCGCGGACCCGGTCGAGCGTCGCGTCCGCGAGGGGTGCCGCGGTCTCGACGCACCACCGGGTCCCGATCGCCTCGAACCGGGTCTCAGCGCGGGGCACCGGCCGTGATCCCGCCGCGACCCGCCCGGATGCCGGCGGCCCGCGACCGCCGCCTGCCCGGCTCCTTCCGCCGCGTGCGGGCGGCCTCGACCGGCGCCGGTGCCGCGGCGGCGGGTGCGGCGCCACCCGCGGACCGGTGCGCCGGGCGGCGGCCGTAACCCGTGAAGGTGTCGGTGCGCACCTGGCGGACGCCCACCTCGCGCAGCACGGCCCGCGCCCGGCGCACGAGGTCCGGCGAACCGGAGACGTACGCCGCGCGCCGCGGCAGGTCCGGCATCGCCGTCCGCAGCGCGGCAGCCGTGAGCCGCGTGCCGCGGTGCCAGGTCCAGCGCGGCGGGAGAGCCGGCACCGGTTCCGGCGAGACGATCACGACGCGCGCCCGCGTGCGCGCCAGGCGCCGCAGGTAGGGCGGGGGCATGCCCGTGGGACACACGAGGACCAGCACCATGTCGCGCGGGCCGGCGTGCTCGATCTGGGAGAGGAACGGCGTGACGCCGATCCCGCCGGCGATCATGAGCACGGGACGCGTCGGGTCGTCGGGCAGCAGGAAGTCGCCGCCCACGTAGGTCGCGCGCACGCTCGAGCCGACCGGCGCTGCCATCAGCGCCCGCTTGAACGCCGAGGGCCGGTCCCGCACGGAGAAGGCGACCGCGACGGCGTCCCGGCCGGCCGGCACCAGGGAGAACACGCGACGCCGCCCCCGCCCGTCGGGGCGCATGCGGACGACGTCGATCTCGGCCCACTGCCCGGGCTGCCAGCGCAGGGGCCGCGCGGGACGCAGCAGCACCTCGTGGGCTCCGGGACCGGGCGAGCCGTGGCCCACCACCACGAGCCGCAGCGCGCGCGGCGCGGCGACGAGCGCCGTGAGGACGTTGCCCGCGACGATCGCCAGCTCCGGCGACGTCGAGAGCGGACCGACGGCGAACGGCACACCGGCGAGCCCCCCGACGAGCACCGCGATCACGACACGTTCGCGCCGCCGCGGCGCCTGCGTGAGCGGTTCGACGACCATGAACGCGGCGACCACGAGCACCGGGTGCGAGCCCAGGACGGCCGCGAGCGCGTCGAGGGGTGGCTGACCGGACAGCACGAGGCGCGGCAGGGTCACCGCCAGGTAGGTCAGCCCGTACGCGACCGCCACCGCGGCGGTGCCCGTCCGGCGCAGCACGACCAGGCCCGCCACCAGGACGACCGGCGCGAGCAGCGGCGTCGCCACCCACCACACCGGGGCCGCGGTACCCAGGACGGGCGCGACGACGAGTCCTGCGACCAGGGCGCCGGCGGCGGCGGGGTTGAGCAGGTGACGGCCGCGCCACCGCACGAGCACCTTCGAGAGCCCGGCGGCGGCCCCGACGAGGCCGGCGCCGACGAGGGACTCGAACGTGAGCGCGGGCCAGAGCAGCAGCGCCAGGAGCAGGCCGGTGATGAGCGAGGACTCGACGTGCGCGCGCACCCCGCTGACGAGCGCACCGACGAGGCTCGTCAGCAGCGTGCCGGCCGACGCCGCACCCACCGTGGCCGCCAGCGCGACGGGGTCCACGTCGAGCATGCCGAGGTGGCCCAGCAGCGCCGCCGCGCCGTGCACCGCCAGCAGCGTCAGCGTCGCGGTCCGGTACGCACCGACCCCGCCCAGGAGCCCGTCGAACCGTCCCATCAGCGCGTCACCCGGTCCGTCACCGTCGGGTCCGGCGCGCACCCCTCCGACGCACCGGACCTCTCACGCGCGTGCATCGCGCACCGCCCTCTCGAGCGCCGCCATGAACCCGGCACCCGTCGAGGACGATCCGGCGAGCCGGTCGACCGCGACCTCGTCCAGCGTGCGACCCACCACGGAGTCCACCACCGCGGACGCGAACCGCTCCTGGAACCGCAGGGACGTCGCGTTCGTCGCCGCCGGGTCGACGCGGACGCCCGTGACGACCCCGTCCGCCAGGACGACCGTCACGTCGATCTGCTGCCGCCCGCCCGGCGTCTCGTAGCTGCCGCTGCCGCTGTACGTCCCGTCCGCGGCGGGCGCGAGGGGGGTGTGCCCTGCGCGGGGCTCCGCGGCGGGCCGTGCGTCGGCGGGGGCGGCGACGGTGCACCCGGTCAGCGCGAGGCCGGCACCCAGTCCGGCGGCGACCCGCAGGGTGGGGCGCGACCGACGTCGTGCGGGCATCGGCGTCCTCCGCGGGTGCTCGACGCACCGCACCGCGGTCCGTCTCCCCCCGGATGGCTCGGCGCACTCCGGTGGACCCGGGACGCGAGGGGGACGCTAGCCGAGCGCGTGCCCGGCCCGGTCCCCCCGCCCGACGTTCAAAACGTTTCACAACGCGGACGGGGCGGGCCGTCCACCCGAACGGTGGACCCGCCCGCCCCGGTGCCGTGGGTCAGCCGACGCGGTGCAGCCAGCGCACGGGCGCGCCCGCCCCGGCGTAGCGGAACGGCTCGAGCTCGTCGTCCCACGCCTGGCCGAGCGCGAGGTCGAGCTCGGCCCGCAGCCGGTCGGGGTCGGCGGCGTGCTCGAGGGCCGCACGGATCCGGTCCTCGGGGATCACGACGTTGCCGTGGACGTCCGTGGCGGCGTGGAAGATGCCGAGCTCGGGCGTGTGGCTCCACCGCGAGCCGTCGACGCCGGCGCTGGGCTCCTCCGTCACCTCGTACCGCAGGTGCGCCCAGCCGCGCAGCGCGGACGCGAGCCGCGCACCCGTCCCGGGCGCCGCCTGCCACGACAGCTCGGCGCGGTAGAAGGTGGGGCCAGCCGGCTGGGGTGTCCAGTCCAGGCTGACGCGCGCGCCCAGCGCGTTGCCTGCCGCCCACTCGACGTGGGGGCAGAGCGCGCGCGGCGCGGAGTGCACGAAAAGTACACCGCGGGTGATAGCACCGGCCATGTCGTCCTCCCGGAAGGGCTCGAGGGTCGCCTTCCCCAACGACCTCGCCCCTGATCGGGAACGTCACCAGCACAGATGCAGCGCACGCGGCGTGCACGGCACAGGATGCCCCATCCGCTCCCGCAGGTCCAGCGGACGCGCTGGGCGGACCTAGAGGTGCTCGCGCACCGCGCGCATCGCCTTCTTGCGCACCGAGCGCTCGAGCCGGTCCAGGTAGAGCATGCCGTCGAGGTGGTCGACCTCGTGCTGCAGGCAGCGCGCCATCAGCTCGGTGCCCTCGACGACGACCTCGCGGCCGTCGAGGTCGGTGCCCACCACGCGCGCGTACCAGGCGCGGTGCGTCGGGAACCACAGGCCGGGCACCGACAGGCAGCCCTCGTCGCCGTCCTGGTACTCGTCCTCGGACACCTCGACGATGACCGGGTTGAGCACGTAGCCGATCTCGTCGTCGATGTTCCAGGAGAACGCCCGCAGGCTGACGCCGATCTGGTTCGCGGCGAGGCCGGCACGCCCCTCCACGTCGACGGTCTCGAGGAGGTCCTCGACCAGCGAGCGGACACGGTCGTCGATCGTCGTGACGGGGTCGCAGGGGGTGCGCAGCACCGGGTCGCCGACGATGCGGATCTCACGCAGAGCCATGCCCTGATCCTTTCACGTCGCAGCGACCCGGCGAGCCGCGCCCGCGACGATGCCCGATGACCGGGCGCACGCAGCACGACGCCGGTGGTGAACAGGTCACCACCGGCGTCGGCGTCGTGGATGCGTCGTCGTTGACGGCGCGGGGATCACTCCCCCGCGCGCTGCTGCGGGACGCCGGTCAGGAGCTGGCGCACCTCGGCCTCGTGGAAGCGGCGGTGGCCACCGAGGGTGCGGACCGCGGAGAGCTTGCCGGCCTGCGCCCAGCGCGTCACCGTCTTGGGGTCGACGCGGAAGAGGACCGCGACCTCACCCGGGGTGAGGAGAGCGCCCTGCGTGAGCGGGGCCTCGGAGAGGGTGGTGTGAACAGCCATGGCTGGTACTCCTTCGTCGTTCGGTAGCTCGGCTGACCCCGTGGGCCCCGTGGCTTTGCGTCCCCACCTTGCGGCGGGTTTGCCCTTTGTCGCTGACATCCCCGACTATGCCCCGATCTGGACAACTGTGCAAGAAGCGTCGCCATGCCAGATCTGTCCGGACCGGGTGAAAAGTCACAGCCTGCCGAACCGGGACCTAACGCCACAGTAGCCACCGAATGCCACCAGGCCCGCCGCGACGAGCAGCAGGAGCACCGGTCCCGCCGGGGCGTCGCGGAGCGTCTGGAGGGCACCGTCGAGACCGGACGCCTCCTGGGGGTTCGCGGTGGCCGCCGCCAGGACGAAGAGCACGCCCACGATCGTCAGCGCGAGCCCCTTCGCGGCGTAGCCCACGACGCCCGCCCGGCGCGCGACCCGGCCGGCCGTCCCGCTCGGGAGCCGGTTCAGGTCCTCGAGGAACTTCTTCGTCAGCCCCTTGTAGACGTGGTAGACGCCGACGACGACGACACCGACACCGACGGCCCCGACGAGCAGCCGACCACCCGGGGACTGCATGATCTCGGCGGTGGCGCTCTGCGTGCGGCCCCCGCCCGACGCGCCGCGCACCACGGAGTACGCGGTCGCGGCGAGCGCGAGGTACACGACCGCCTTCGCCCCCGCCTTGACCCGGTCTCCCGTCTCACCGGCGGCACCGCTGATCGCGGCCGCCGCCTGCCACGCCGCGAGCGCGACGAAGGCGACCACGGCGACCCACAGCACCACGGCACCGAACGGCGTCGCCGCGATCGCCGTGAAGGCCCCGGACTCGTCCGCGCTCCCCCCGGACGACCCCAGCGCGAGCTGCGCCGCGAGCACCCCGATCAGCACGTGCAGCAGCCCGCTGGCGGCGTAGCCCGCCCGTGCCCCCAGCTCCCACGCGCCCTGCGGGGACCTCGTCGCGACCGTGGCCATGACACCTCCTCGACACGGGCTCCCCGTCCCGACGTCCGTCGGTGCCCGCCAGAGATGGTGGCAGCGCTCCGGGTGATCGGCATCCGGAAGCGCCCGTCACGGCCCGCGGCCCGCGCGGCCCTGTCGATCGGTGGGGCGCGAGATCGTCATGCTGACGACGGGGTGCCCACCCCGCCCGCGACCCGGACGACGGGCGCGTCCTACGCTGTCGACGAGGTCGGCCGCACGTCCCAGGAGGACGCCATGCGCTACACGCTGCTGCTGCACTACCCCGAGCTGACGCCCGAGGAGCTCGGACCCGACGGCATCGCCCACGGGCAGCAGGCCTTCACCGCCTACGCCGCCACGCTGCAGGCCGCGGGCGTCCTCGTCGGCGCCGAGGTCCTGCAGCCGTCCGTGGCGACCACCACGGTGCGCTCCGTGGACGGCGTCCTGCAGGTGCAGGACGGCCCGTTCGCCGACACCAAGGAGCAGCTCGGGGGGACGTTCGTCATCGACGTCCCGGACCTCGACGCGGCGCTGGCCTGGGCCCGGCAGGCGCCGTCCGTGACGTGGGGTCCCGTCGAGGTGCGCCCCGGCGCGCTGCACACGGTGGACGGCTCCTGGGTCCCCAGCGCGTGAGCGCGGACGAGGCCCGGGCGGCCGCCGAGCGCGCCGCCCGGGACTCGTACGGCCGCCTGCTGGCGCTGCTCGCGGCGGCGGCCGGTGACGTCGCGCTCGCGCAGGACGCGCTCTCGACGGCGTTCGAGCAGGCGCTGCGTACCTGGCCGTCCGCCGGCGTGCCGCGCAACCCCGACGGCTGGCTCCTCACCGTCGCCCGGCACCGCGTCCGTGACGTCTGGCGCTCCGCCGCGCACCGCACGTCCGTCCCGCTGGACGAGACCGTCGCCGCCTCGACGACCGACCCCCTCGCCGACCTCGACCCGGACGCGGTCCCCGACCGCCGGCTGGCCCTGCTCCTCGTCTGCGCGCACCCCGCGATCGCGCCGGAGGTGCGCACCCCGCTGATGCTGCAGGCGGTGCTGGGCCTGCAGGCCGCGCAGGTCGCCCGGCTGTTCTCGGTGCCGCCCGCGACGATGGCGCAGCGCCTGGTGCGGGCCAAGCGGCGCATCGCCACGGCTCGGGTCCCCTTCGTCGTGCCCGGCCGGTCCGAGCTGGTCGAGCGCCTGCCGGCGGTCCTCGAGGCCGTCTACGGCGCCGCCGCGGCGACCTGGCGCCAGGACGGGCGTGGTCTGGCGGGCGAGGCGCAGCACCTCGCGGTCGTGCTCGCCACGCTCCTGGAGGACGACGCCGAGGCGTGGGCCCTGGCGGCGCTCGTCACGTTCGCGCTGGCACGGCGCAGCACGGGCCCGTTCGTCCCGCTGGACGAGCAGGACGCGACGGCGTGGCGCGGCGACCTCGTCGCCGAGGGCGAGGCGTACCTGCGTCGGGCCGAGGGGCCGGGGGTGCCGGGCCGGTTCCGGCTGGAGGCCGCGATCCAGGCCGTGCACTGCGACCGGCGGCGCACGGGCGTCACCGACTGGCCGGCCCTGCGGCTGCTGTACCTCGCGCTCGACGCCGTGGCCCCGAGCCTCGGTGCGCGGGTCGCCCTCGCGGCGGTCGTCGGCCGGCTCGACGGGCCGGACGCGGGGCTCGCGGCGCTCCCGCCCGAGCCGGTCCCGGCGTTCCAGCCCTGGTGGGCCACGCGTGCGGCGCTGCTCGCCCGCACGGACCGCCACGACGAGGCGACGGCCGCCTACCGGCGCGCGGCCGACCTGGCCGGCGACGTCGACGTGCGCGACCACCTGCTCGGCCGTGCGCGGGAGGCCGCGGACCGCCGAGGCGCTCCGGTAACCTCCACCTGATCAGGGGCCAGTAGCTCAGTCGGTCAGAGCAGCGGACTCATAATCCGTCGGTCGTGGGTTCAAGCCCCACCTGGCCCACCGCTGCGACCTGCGCGAACGGTCGCGGGACCGCCGCGAGGCCGTCCGGGTGCAGCCCGCGCCGCGCACCCCTAGGGTCTCGCCATGCCCGCCCCCCGCACGCCGCGTCGTGCGCTCGTGCGTGCCGCCACGTTCGGCGCGGCGGTCGTGCTGCCGGTGATCGCCCTGGCCGTGGCGGTGCGCGGCGGCTGGGACGCCGTCGTGCGGTTCGACGAGGAGACGGTGCGTGCCGCCACGGACGTGACGCGCGCGTCACGTCCGCTGCGCTCGTTGCTGGTCACGTGGCAGGAGGTCTTCTCCGCGCGGTGGATCGACCTGCTGCTCGTGCCGGCGGTCTGCCTCTGGGCGTGGCGCCGGCACGGGCTGCGCGACCGGGCCGTGTGGGCTGCCGGCACGGTGGCCGTCGGCTGGGTGCTGCAGATCACCGCCAAGGCGCTCGTGCAGCGCGCGCGGCCGGTCATCGAGGACGCCGTCGCGCACGCCCCGGGCTGGAGCTTCCCGTCCGGTCACGCCGCCAACACCACCGTCGTCGCCGTGGCCCTCACGGTGCTCGTGCGGCCCCTGCTCGGCCCGGTGGGGCGCGTGCTGGTCCCGGTGGCCGCCGGTGCGCTCGTCGTGCTCACCGCGGCCGACCGCGTCCTGCTGGGCGTGCACTACCCGTCCGACGTCCTGGCCGGGATCCTGCTCGGCCTCGCGATCGCCGGGGCGTCCTACGTCGGCTGGCGTCGCGACGCGCCGGACGACCCAGCGCCCGCGGCGCCCGACGACCCGCACCCCGCAGCACCCCCGACCCCTGATCCCCCGACCCCCTGACCGACGGAGGACGCGTGCACGCCTTCTGGCACCGCTACGAGATCGACGACCGCCGACCCTCGCCGCAGCAGGCGCGTCACGACCTGGTCCGCAGGGTGCTGCTGCCCGCGGGCCTCCTGTGGTGCCTCGTCGTGGGCCTGGGGCTGCTGATCACCGGACCGCTGGGCGGCCTGCCGGCCGAGGCGCGCGTCAACGAGTCGTTCGTGGCGTGGCGCACGCCGGCGCTCGACTCCGTGACGACGGTGCTGTCCGCGATCGGTCAGACGGAGTTCCTCATCGGCGCGTGCGTCGTGGCGATGGCGGTCGCGTGGTGGCGCACGCGGCAGTGGTGGTTCGCGGTCGTGCCGGGCCTCGCGGTGGCCGTCCAGGCCGCGATCTTCCTCACGTCGGCGCTCGTCGTCGGGCGCGAGCGCCCGCAGGTCGAGCACCTCGACCACGCCCCGCCGACCTCGAGCTTCCCCAGCGGCCACACGGGTGCGGCCACGGCCTTCTACCTCACGCTCGCCTTCGCGGCGCAGCGCATCGAGCAGCCCGTGGTGCGCTGGGCGGCCACGGTGCTGTGCGTGCTCGTGCCCGTGGCCGTCGGCGTGGCACGGACCTACCGCGGCATGCACGCGACGACCGACGTCGTCGTGGGCTTCCTCAACGGCGCCACGTGCGCCGTGCTGGCGTGGAACCACGTCCGGCGGCGCACGCCGGCCCGGTGAGGCGGCCCGGTGAGCCGGCCGGTCGGTGGCGCGCCGCGGCGCGGCTACCGTGGTGACGTGGCCCTCTTCTCCCGGCGGCACCGCCTGCCCGAAGCCCTGCGACGCGCGCTCGACCTGCACGGCGACGCGATCCTCGCGACCGCCCCCCTCGACGACGGGCGGTGGGCGGTCACGACGCGCCGCGCGCTGCACGTCGTCGGTGACGGCGGTGCCGTGCGCACGCCGTGGGCCGACGTGGACCGCGGCTCGCTCGACGACCAGACCCGCACGCTCACCGTCCACTGGGTCAGCGGGGCCCGCACGGAGCTCGTCCTCGCCACGGACGACCACGCGTGGGACCTCGTCCAGTCGTTCCGCGAGCGCGTGCAGCAGTCGGTGGTCCACGTGGAGCACGTCACGGTCCCCGGCGTGCGCACGTCCGTGCGGGTCGCGCTGCGCCGAGACGAGCGCGGCGACCTGTTCACGCAGGTCATCGGCGACGGGACCGTGGACCTCACGGACCCCGCCGCCGCACGGCTCGTCGCCGACGCGGAGGCACGCGTGCGCGCCGAGGCCGGGCTGGCGCCGTGACGTCGGCCGGCCGGACGGCCTGCGGACCGGTGACGTGTCGCCAGGCACCCCCGGGAGGCTGCTAA
The DNA here is from genome assembly GCF_014836445.1 of Cellulomonas avistercoris. Classification (GTDB taxonomy): domain Bacteria; phylum Actinomycetota; class Actinomycetes; order Actinomycetales; family Cellulomonadaceae; genus Cellulomonas; species Cellulomonas avistercoris. The sequence continues at coordinate 185,405 of NZ_JACSQV010000005.1, read as the reverse complement.
GGTTTTGCCGCACGATCCCCCGTAGCTCAATTGGCAGAGCATTCGACTGTTAATCGAAGGGTTACTGGTTCGAGTCCAGTCGGGGGAGCAGTCCAACGAGGCCTCCGCCCCGCGTCCGAGCGGGTCGGGGGCCTTCGTGCTGTCCGGACGCCCTGGTCAGGGCACGGGTGTGCGCGGCGGCAGACGGTGCAGCTCGACGTCCCGCACCGCGCCGTCGTGCAGCGTGAACGTCAGGTACGTGCACGCGGGCTGCCGGCGGCGGTCGGTCGGCGAACCGGGGTTGAGCAGCCGCAGGCCGCCCGGGGTCACCGTGTCCCACGGGAAGTGGCTGTGCCCGAAGACGAGCAGGTCCAGGTCGGCGTGACGTTCGTCGCAGCGCCGCTCGCGCCCGCTCGCCGCGCCCGTCTCGTGCACGACGCCGAGCCGCACCCCCGCCACGACCGCCCGGGCCACCTCCGGGACGCGGGACGCGAGGGCGGGCGGGTCGTTGTTGCCGTGGCAGGCCAGCAGCCGGGTCGCGCGCTCCTCGAACCGGTCGAGCAGGTCGGTCGTGACCCAGTCCCCCGCGTGCACGACGAGGTCCGCGGCGTCGATCGCGTCCCACACGACCGCCGGCAGGTCACGGGCGCGGGCCGGGACGTGGGTGTCGGCGACCGCGACGACACGGACGGGGCCGGCCCCGCTCACGTGCGTCTCACGGGCGTCGGAACGCGCGCCGGTCGACCCCGTCGGGCCGGGGCCGCAGCGCGGCACGGCACCGGGGGCACACGTGCTGCACGGCGTCGGCGTGGGGTCCGGACTCGGGCAGGGCCTCGTGCCACGCGACGTGCGGGAGACGCGCGAGGGACGAGCGGCTCAGCGCGAGCCCGCAGACGGTCTGGTTCTTGCCCGGCACCCAGGCGTGCACGTCACCGGCGGGCCGACGGATGCCCTCGGGGTCCGTCCACGTGCTCGACGCGGCCACGTTGGCGGCGGTGAGACGTTGCGGCACGTGGCGTCCTCCCCTCTTCGCCGCGGCGCGGCGACGGCGCGTCCAGCCTGGCACGCGACGCGGGACCCCACCACGCGACGGCGCCCCGCGCACGTCTCGCCGCCCCCGGGCCCCGGGTCTACGTTGACCTCATGGTCCGGCTGCTGCTGCGCGCGCTGATCTTCCTCGGCTCCGCCGCGCTCGGCCTGCTCGCCGCGGCCGCCCTGGTGGACCGGGTCACGGTGACCGCGTCCGGCTTCGTCGTGACGGTCGTGGTGTTCGCCCTCGCCCAGTCGCTGCTGGCGCCCGTCGTCCTGCGGCTCAGCAGCAGGTACGCGCCGGCGCTCCTCGGCGGCATCGGCCTGGTGTCGACGTTCGTGGCGCTGCTGCTCGCCCACCTCCTCACCGGCGGTCTGCGCATCAGCGGCGTCACGGCGTGGGTGCTCGCGACGGTCGTCGTGTGGGTCGTGACGGCGCTCGCGACGTTCCTGCTCCCCCGGGTCCTGCTGCGCGAGAAGCACACCGGGCGCACCGCGGCACGGCGCGCCCCGGACTGACCGTCGACGGCGCCGCCCGAGCGTGCCCAGCAACGCGAGAACAACGCCCTGACCTGCACGGACGCAGCGCCCGACGGAGGGGCTGGACGAACGTCCTCGTGAGCCTCACACTTGCCTCATCCCGCTCGCCCCGGGACCCTCTCCCCGCCTCACCCCTGCTTCGCCATGCCCTCGTCCGCCGGCCCACCGACGTCGTCGTCCGGCCCGCGGACGAGTCGTCGACCCCGCGTCCCCCGCAGGTGCTCGTCGCGTCACCGCCCCCCGTCACCACCCGTCGTCCGGCCCGTCCTGGCCGGGGAAGGATGCGTCGTCCGTGCTGCGCTCCGTGGCTGCCCACCTCTCGCTCGACGTCCACGCGCCGCTCGAGCTGCTGCTCGCCGTGGCCGTCGCGGAGGGGCCGTTCGAACGCACCGAGCTGCTGCTCGCGCGCACCGACGACGACCCGCTCGACGTGCTGGAGATCAAGACGCCGCACGGCGGACGCATGCACCGGATCCTCGCGCCGGCGGGCCGTGTCGTCGTGGACTACCAGGCGACCGTGACCGGGCAGGCCGCCCCGCCCCCGGTCGAGGACGTCGACCTCGTGGAGTACCGCCGCCCCAGCCGGTACGCCGACTCCGACCGCCTGCTGGCGTTCGCGCGCGACCAGTTCCGCGGCCTGACGGGTGCCGACCTCCTCGACGCCGTCGTGTCCTGGGTGGGCAAGCACGTCACGTACCTGCCCGGCGGCAGCCTGCCGACGGACGGCGCGACCGACACCCTGCTCAAGCGGCGCGGCGTGTGCCGCGACTTCGCGCACCTCGTCGTGGCGCTGCTGCGGGCCTGCGACGTGCCCGCGCGCCTGGCGTCGGCCTACGCGCCCGGGCTCAAGCCGATGGACTTCCACGCCGTGGCCGAGGCGTACGTCGACGGCGCCTGGTACGTCGTCGACGCCACGGGCCTGGCGCCGCGCGCGTCGCTCCTGCGCATCGCCACCGGGCGCGACGCGACCGACACCGCGTTCCTGTCGTACTACGGCGGGAGCCTGCGGCTGCGGTCCATGACCGTCACGGCCGTCAGCGACACGCGGGCACCGGACGACGGCACCGGGCTGGTCGCGCTGCGCTGACCCGGCGGGTCAGGCGGGCCGCAGCGTGCGGCGCTGGGCCTCGAGCTCGAGGAGCTCGCCCAGGAGGCTGCGCTGCTCCACGGGGTCGGCGTCGGCACCGAGCCGCTGCAGGCGCCCGCGGACGTCGGCGACCCGGCGCGTGAGGCCGACGTCGACCAGCCGCATCACCACGCCCCGCACGTAGGCCGGCAGCGCGTCGGGACGGTCCTCGGGCAGCGGCGCGACCGCCAGCTCCGTGAGCAGCCCACGCACGGGCTCGGCGGCCGCCTCGATCACGGCACCGACCCAGGCGGACTCACCGCCCTGCGCGACGACCTCTGCCGCGGTCGTGAGCCCCCCGGCCGCGCGCACGGCCTCGTGCACCGCGCGGTACGCCGGTGCGGTGCACGCGTCGGGCGCGAGCGCGTCGAACTCGGGCGGCACGAGCGTCGGGTGCTGCAGCACGACCTCCAACGCCGTGCGCTCGACCTGCGCGACGGGGTCGCGCCGGTCGGGCGCGGACATGCGCGGCATCGGCGAGGGCATCGTCGCGTCGTCGCCCGGCGCGGGGCGCCGCACGCCGTCGCGGTCGCCGGGACGGGAGGTCGGCCGCGACCCGCGACGCGCGGCGTCGGCGACCGTGCGACGCACGCCTGCGACGTCGTCCATGCCGAGCCACCCGGCCAGGAGCCGCTCGTACTCGGGCCGCAGCGCCGAGTCGCGGATCCCGGCGACCACGGGTGCGGTGGCGCGCAGCGCACCGACGCGCCCCTCGGCCGTCGTCAGGTCGTGCGCCGCGAGCGTCGAGCGGATGACGAACTCGAACAGGGGCTGCCGCGACGCCACGAGGGCCCGGACGGCGTCGGGACCGCGCTCCTGGCGCAGCTCGCACGGGTCCATGCCCGAGGGCTCGACGGCCACGAACGTCTGGGCGTTGAACGCCTGGTCCTCACCGAACGCGCGCAGCGCCGCCTTCTGCCCCGCCGCGTCGCCGTCGAACGTGAAGACGATCGCACCGCCCACCGACGACCCGCCCGCCAGCTGGACGCCGCCCGCTCCCCCGCTGTCGCCGACCAGCCGGCGCACGATCCGCGCGTGCTCCGGGCCGAAGGCCGTGCCGCAGGTCGCCACCGCGGTCCGCACGCCGGACAGGTGCATCGCCATGACGTCGGTGTAGCCCTCGACCACGACCACCTGCTTCTCGCGGGAGATCTCCCGCTTGGCGAGGTCGATGCCGTAGAGCACGTGCGACTTGCGGTACAGCGGCGTCTCGGGGGTGTTGAGGTACTTGGGCCCGTTGTCGTCGTCGAGCAGCCGGCGCGCGCCGAAGCCGACCGTCTCACCCGTGACCTCACGGATCGGCCAGACCAGGCGCCCGCGGAACCGGTCGTAGATGCCGCGCGCGCCCTGGCTCACGAGCCCGGACGCCGTCAGCTCGGCCTCGGTGAAGCCGCGCCCGCGCAGGTGCCGCAGCAGCGTGTCCCAGCCCTGGGGGGCGAAGCCGACGCCGAAGTCGTCGGCCGCGGACCGGTCGAACCCGCGCTCGGCGAGGAACGCGCGCGCCACCGCCGCCTCCGGCGAGACGAGCTGCTCGCGGAAGAACTCCTCGCTGATGCGGTGCGCGTCCAGCAGGCGCCGACGCCTGCCGGGCTCCTCGCCGGGCCGCGAGGGTCCGCCGCCCTCCTCGTACCGCAGCTGCATGCCCGCGCGCGACGCGAGGTACTCGACGGCGTCCGTGAAGCCCAGGCCGTCGACCTTCTGCACGAACGCGATGACGTCGCCGCCCTCGCCGCACCCGAAGCAGTGGTACCGGCCCACCTGCGGCCGGACGTGGAACGACGGCGAGCGCTCGTCGTGGAAGGGGCACAGCCCCTTCAGCGAGCCGACGCCCGCGGGCCGCAGCGCGACGTGCGCACCGACGACCTCCTCGATGCGGACGCGCTCGCGGACGGCCTCCACGTCCTCCCGCAGAATCCGTCCGGCCACGGGCGTGAGTCTAGGCGTCCGCGCGCCGGTCCCGGGGCGCGTCGGCGCCCCGCCGCAGGTCGGCGGCCCGCATGATGTCGAATGTCACTCCGGCCGCGCGTCATGGGGGTGACGGGTGGCCGACGCCCGCGAGGCACGAGGAGGACGACGTGGAGTACATGCTCTTCATCTGCACCGACCCCGACGGCGAGGAGGCCGCGCCCAGGGACCTGACGATCGAGCAGTGGGGCGCCGACGTGGACGCGCGCGGTGCGTGGAAGCACGGCGACCGGCTGCGGCCGGTCGAGGCCGCGACGACCGTGCGGCGGCGCGGTGACGAGGTCGTCCTGACGGACGGGCCGTTCGCCGAGACGCGCGAGCAGATCGCGGGCTACGACGTCATCGAGGCGCCCGACCTCGACGCGGCGGTCGCGATCGCCGCGGCGCACCCCATGGCGCGCGCCGGCCGGGTCGAGGTGCGACCCGTCTGGCCGCTGGACGCGGGCGACTGACGGCCCTGCCACGGCGCCGCCGGGTCAGTGGCGCGGCGGGTGGACGAGCCGCGTGTGGGCGACGACCGCCGAGACGTCGGTGAGGGAGGCGACCTGGTTGACGCCGCCGCGCCGGCGGGGCGCCCGGGGCCGCGCGCCAGTCGACCGCGAACGGCGGTTCGAGGGCGTCCGCACCGCGGTCGGCCAGCACCTCGACGAGGTCCGTGAGGATCTCGCGCTGGCGCTGGTAGAGCGGCTCGAGCTCGCGCGGGGCCATGACGTACGCGACGGCCAGGCCCTTGAGGACGAGGATCTCGGCGAGCGTCTCGTGCGGGACGACGAGCTCGGCCGCGTACCGCGTCAGGGGCCCGTCGCCGTAGCGCGCCCGCGTCGCCTGCTGCGCGGCCTTGGCGAACCGGCCGATGAGCTGGCTGGTGGCGTCCTTGAGCACCGCGAGGGCCCGGCGCGACCCGTCGAACCCACGCTCCCACAGCCGCGCGGCCACGAGGCGGTCCATCGCGGCGGACAGCTCGTCGGCGGTCACCTGCGCGCCGTACCAGGTGTCCACGGCCTCGACGACGCGCGCGCGCTCGTCGGGACGGGTGAGCACGCCGAGGTCGAGGCGCCCGCCGACCACGGCGTCCTCGACGTCGTGCACCGAGTACGAGATGTCGTCGGCGAGGTCCATGACCTGCGACTCGAGGCACTTGCGACCGTCGGGCGCCTCCGCCCGCAGCCAGGTGAAGACCGGCAGGTCGTCCTCGTACACGCCGAACTTGTGCGTGGGCCGTCCGCTGGCAGGGCTGATCGGCCCCTGCCCGTACCGCCACGGGTACTTCACGGAGGCGTCGAGGCTCGCGCGCGTGAGGTTCAGACCCACCGAGGTCCCGTCCGGCGCGACGACCTTGGGGTCGAGGCGCGTCAGCAGGCGCAGGGTCTGCGCGTTGCCCTCGAACCCCCCGATGCCCCGCGCGAGCTCCGCGAGCGCACGCTCGCCGTTGTGCCCGAACGGCGGGTGCCCGAGGTCGTGCGCCAGGCACGCGGTGTCGACGACGTCGGGGTCGCAGCCCAGCGCCTTGCCGAGCTCCCGGCCCACCTGCGCGACCTCGAGCGTGTGCGTCAGCCGTGTGCGCACGAAGTCGTCCGACGACGGCCCGAGCACCTGCGTCTTGGCGCCGAGGCGGCGCAGGGCCGAGGAGTGCACGATGCGCGCGCGGTCGCGCTCGAACGGGGTGCGCTCGCGCGACTTCTCGCCCTCGGCGACCCAGCGCTCCCGGTCGGCGTCGGCGTACCCGTCGACGTCGGGCGCGATGTGGTCGAGTGCGGTCACGTCCCCAGGGTAGAGCGGGACGGCCGTGCCCTGCTCACGCCCTCGCTCACCCCTTGACGGCGCCGGCCGTGAGCCCGCCCACGATGTACTTCTGCAGGAACAGGAAGAGCACCAGCACCGGCAGCGCCGAGATCACGGCGCCCGCGGCGAAGAGCCCCCAGTTCGCCTCGAGCAGCGCCGAGACCCAGCCGTACAGGCCGACCGCGACGGTCCAGTTGCGCTCGGACTGCAGCACGAGCCGGGCGATGATGAACTCGCCGAACGTGCTGATGAACGACAGCAGCGCGACGACCGCCAGGATCGGCGTGACGAGCCGCAGGATGATCGTCCAGTAGGTCTGGGCGTGCGTGGCGCCGTCGATCTTGGCGGCCTCGTCGAGCTCGCGCGGGATGGTGTTGAAGAACCCGTACATGAGGAACGTGTTCACGCCCAGGGCGCCGCCGAGGTACACGGCGATGAGCGCGAGCTTGCTGTTCAGCCCCAGGGCCGGCACGACGTTGCCCAGCGCGATCAGCAGCAGGAAGACGGCCACGAACGCGAGCATCTGCGGGAACATCTGGATGATGAGCAGCGAGGTCAGGCCCACCCGGCGCCCCGTGAACCGGAACCGCGAGAAGGCGTACGCCGCGGCCGCGCCCATGAGGACCGTCCCGACGCCCGTCGCGATCGCGATCTGCAGCGAGTTGCCCAGCCACGTCCAGAAGAGCGTGCCGCCGAGCGCCTCGTAGTTCGAGGTGCTCACCTGCGCGAACAGCTGGTTGGAGCCGGTCAGCGTGCCCCCCTCGGACAGCGACGCCGAGATCACGTAGACGATCGGGAACAGCGCGTAGACGACCGCGACGACGCCCACGAGGTGGCGCCAGCCGAGCTCGGCGAGCCACCGCCGGCGGGGCATGCGGTGCTCGTCGGGCCCGGGCGCGGTGCTGGACGAGGCGGTGACGTCGGTGGTGACCATGTCAGCTGATCTCCTCGAACTGCTTGGTCCGCTTGAACGTGATCGCCGAGATCGTCGCGACGATGAGGAAGATGACGATCGACAGCGCGCTGGCCAGGCCGTAGTTCTTGGCCGCGGTGCCGTCCAGGCCGGACACGGAGTACACCATCGAGATGAGGATGTCGGTGTGGCCGAGCGGCACGGACGCGTCGGCGAAGCGCGGACCGCCGCCCGTCAGCATGTAGATGAGCGTGAAGTTGTTGAAGTTGAAGGCGAACGACGAGATGAGCAGCGGTGACGTCGCGACCAGCAGCAGCGGCAGCGTCACCGAGCGCCAGGTGCGCCACGCGCTGGCACCGTCGACCTTCGCCGCCTCGAGCACGTCGCCGGGCAGGGACTGCAGCGCGCCCGTGCAGATGAGGAACATGTACGGGAAGCCCAGCCACAGGTTGACCCCGAGCACCGAGAGCTTGGCCAGCCACGGGTCCGTCAGCCAGGGCACGGCGGCACCGCCGAGCAGCACCTGGTTGATGAACCCGTACGAGCGGTTGAGCATGCCGGACCACAGCAGCGCCGCGAGGAAGCCGGGGATCGCGTACGGGAAGATCAGCAGCGTGCGGTAGATCTTGCGGCCCCGCACGCGCGTGTCGTTGAAGGTGATGGCCAGGAACAGGCCGAGCAGGAACGTCGAGACCACGGACAGGATCGCGAACGCGAAGGTCCACACGAGGATCTTGACGAAGGGCTGGGCGTACCGCTCGTCCCCGAACGCGGTGCGGAAGTTGTCGAGGCCCACCATGACGCGCCAGCCGACGTTCAGACGCTGACCGTCGTCGGAGCGGAAGGACCCGTCGGACGTCGCCTCGTAGACGGTGCCCGTCGTGACGTCCGTCATGGTGTCGGCCTCGGGGTCCCACTGCAGGGTGGGTGTGGCGAGGAAGCCCGTGCGGGCGTCCTGCGTGCGCACCCAGCCGTCGTTCGGGTCGTCCGACACCGGCACCCGCAGGCTCGTGACCTCCGACTGCCGGCGCAGGATGTCCTGGCGGCTCAGCACGGTCGCGCCGGGGACCTCGGTGACGCGGTCGTCGTCGACGGTCGCGTCGGGCACCTCGCTCAGCGGGTCGTCGGCCGTCCCGACCATCGCCTCGCCGTCCTCGACGATCGCGAACCCGAGCGCCCCACCGCGGTCGACGACGGTCAGCGGGTACGTCGGCGAGCCCTCGACGCGGCGCTCGTTCTGCAGCAGCAGCGCCTCGACGGCCTGCTCCTTGGTGGAGTTGTGACCGTCGCCGTAGTTGGTGAACGCGACCCAGCCGGTGTAGCCGACCACGTAGACCTGGTAGACGAGCAGGAAGGCCAGGCCGGGCAGGATGTACTTCAGCGGCAGCGTGCGCTTCGAGAAGTAGACCCAGTCCGCGACGACGACGAGCGCGACCATCGACGCGAGGATGCCCATGTGGCCCTCGCGCCACGCGGCGAGGACGCCGAAGACGCCGAGCGCGTTGACGACCGCCATGAGCGCGATCTTGACGAGCGTCCCGGGACGGACGGGACCGCGCGCGGGACGGTCACGATCGCGCGCGGAAAGACCCCGGGGCCCGGACGTGCCGCCCGTGGTCCCCGTGGGGTCCGTGGCGTCGCCGGTGAGGGTGGGCTGACTGGGCATCGCGCGCCTTCCGTGCGGTCGGTCGGCGCGTCGGCGCCGGGAAGGTCGCCCGCCGGACGCAGGGGCGACCGGCGAGCGGGCGGTCGCACCGCGGGCGGACCCGCGGTGCGACCGGTGCGGGTCAGGACCCGATCGCACCCTGGATGTCGGCGATCATCTTGTCCCAGGCCGCGACGGGCTCGGCCGCGCCCGAGATGATGTTCGCCTCGGTGACGCCCCAGAAGGCCCAGACGGAGCCCATCTCCGGGATGGACGGCATCGGGAGCGACTCCTCGCCGACGGCCAGGAAGCCGGCGGTGATGGGGTCGGACGAGGCCTCCTCGGCTGCCGACGCCAGCGCCGGCGGCCGGTTGCCGGCCTCGTAGAGGGCGAGCTGCGCCTCGTCCGTCGCGATGTAGTTCACGAGGAAGTCGTTGGCGAGCAGCGCGTTGTCGCTCTGCGCCGAGACGTAGAAGCCCTGCACGCCGACGAACGGCAGCGCCGGCTGGCCGCCCGCGGACGGGACCGGGTCGATCGAGAGCTCGAGGGCCTCGAACTGGTCGACCATCCAGGGCCCGCCGATGATGAAGGGCGCCTCGCCGTTCTTGAACGCCTCGACCGCGATGTCGTACGTGACGTCGGTCGAGAGCACGCCGGACGCGCCCTGCGCCTGCAGCCAGGTCGCGAACGCCTGGCCCGGTGCGCCACCCATGGTGAGGTCCGAGGTGTAGGACCCGTCCTGGTTCTGGGCGAAGACCTCGGCCCCGAACGACGTCTGCAGCGGGTAGTAGGTGTACGGGTCGCCCTCGGGCGTCGTCTGGATGAGGACCTGGTACTGCGTACCGGCGGCCTGACCTGCTGCCACCGCCTGGTCCCAGGTCGCCGGCGCCTCGGCCGCGAGCGCGGTGTTGCGGATGAGGGCCACGTTCTCGATCGCGTACGGCAGGCCGTAGACCTGCCCGTCCTGCGTGAACGCCTCGACCGCCACGTCGATGAAGTCCTCGGTCTTGTCACCGAGCTCGATGGGCGCGACGACCCCGTTGCTCGTGAGCTCGCCGAGCCAGTCGTGCGCACCGACCGTGATGTCGGGACCCTCGCCGGTCGGGACCTGGGCGAGGAAGTCCGTGCGGATGTCCTCGAAGTTCTTCAGCACGAGCTCGACGTCCACGTCGTTCTCGTCCTCGAACGCCTGGGCCGCCACCTCGACGGCCGCCTGGCGGGTCTCGTCGACCCAGACCACGAGGCTGTCCTCGGAGCCACCCGACGCGGGCGCGGAGCTGGCGTCGCCTGATGTGTCGTCACTGTTCGCGCCGCACGCCGTGAGGGCCAGCGCAAGGCCGAGCGTCACCGCAGCGGCCGGGATGCCTCGTCGCATCGTTCGTCTCCTGTTGTCGATCGTCGTGGCAGACGTCCGCGTGGTGCGTCATCGGCCCGTGCTCGTGACGTTAGGTGCGTTGCGACCCTCCCCGCAAATCGTTACGGTAACTTTCAGGCAACAGTTGCAGTCGAACGACGCACGTCATCCGTGCGGGGACGAGGAGGTCCGGTGGCCCGGACTACGCTGCCGTCTGTGCGCACACGACTGACGGACCTGGCCGAGCAGGCCGGGGTGAGCACCGCGACCGTGTCGCGCGTGCTCAACGGCAAGCCGGGCGTCTCCGCCCAGGCGCGCCAGGCCGTCCTGACCGCTCTCGACATGCTCGGCTACGAGCGTCCGGAGAAGCTGCGCATGCGGTCCGCGGGGCTCGTCGGCCTGGTCGTCCCCGAGCTCACCAACCCCGTCTTCCCGGCGTTCGCGCAGGTCATCGAGACCATGCTGAGCGACCGCGGGTACACGCCGCTGCTGTGCACGCAGTCCCCCGGCGGCACCACCGAGGACCAGTACGTCGAGCTCCTCATGGACCACGGCGTCGACGGCATCGTCTTCGTGTCGGGCCTGCACGCCGACACGACGGCGAGCAAGGACCGGTACCACCGCCTGCGCGGCCGCGGCGTGCCGATCGTGCTGGTCAACGGCTACGCCGAGGGCGTCGACGCTCCCGCGGTGTCGACGGACGACACCGCGGCGATGGATCAGGCGCTGCGCCACCTGTACTCCCTCGGCCACCGCGCGATCGGGCTGGCCATCGGTCCCACGCGGTTCGTCCCCTCGCAGCGTAAGCGCGACGCGTTCGCCTCGCTCATCGAGAAGCACCAGGGCGTCACCGACCCGGACGCGCACGTCGTCTCGACGCTCTTCACGGTCGAGGGCGGCCACGCGGCCGCCGCCGAGCTCATCCGCTCGGGGCACACCGCCGTGGTCTGCGGCTCCGACCTCATGGCGCTCGGCGCCGTGCGCGCCGCACGCTCCCTCGGCCTGCGCGTGCCCGAGGACGTCTCGGTCGTGGGCTTCGACGACTCCCCGCTCATCGCGTTCACCGACCCGCCGCTCACCACCGTGCGCCAGCCCGTCTCCGCGATGGGCCACGCCGCCGTCTCCGCGCTCGTCGCCGAGATCGCCGGCACGCCGGCCGCGCGCGCCGAGCTGCTGTTCCACCCCGAGCTGGTCGTGCGCGGCTCGACCGGCAGCGCGCACGTCACCGCGCCCGCGCGCGTCAGCGCCCCCGCCGTCTCCTGATCCTCCGCCCGGCACGTCCGCGGGCCCCCGCGCGCCTTGCGCGCGCCCCTGTCCCCCCGCACCCGCACACCCCGAAGGAAGGCTCACCGTGAGCACCGAGGCCCTCCCCACCGCGTTCCTCGCCCACCGCGCCGACACTGCGTCGAGCTGGTGGCGCCACGCCGTCATCTACCAGGTGTACCCCCGTTCGTTCGCCGACGCCTCCGGCGACGGCATCGGGGACCTGCCGGGCGTCACCGCGCACCTGGACCACCTCGTCGAGCTGGGCGTGGACGCCGTGTGGCTCTCGCCCTTCTACCGCTCGCCGCAGGCGGACGCCGGCTACGACGTCGCCGACTACCGCGACGTGGACCCCCTGTTCGGCGAGCTGGCCGACGCGGACGCCCTCATCGCCCGCGCGCACCAGCTCGGGCTGCGCGTCATCATCGACCTGGTGCCCAACCACACGTCCGACGAGCACGCGTGGTTCCAGGCCGCGCTGGCCGCCGCACCCGGCTCGCCGGAGCGCGCGCGCTACCACTTCCGCGACGGGCGGGGCGAGCACGGCGAGCTGCCGCCGAACAACTGGCAGTCGATCTTCGGCGGGCCCGCGTGGACCCGGACGACGGACCCCGACGGCACCCCCGGGCAGTGGTACCTGCACCTGTTCGACAGCAAGCAGCCCGACCTGGACTGGGACCACCCCCAGGTGCGCGCCGAGTTCGAGGACGTCCTGCGGTTCTGGCTCGACCGCGGCGTGGACGGCTTCCGCGTCGACGTCGCGCACGGCATGGTCAAGGCTCCCGGCCTGCCCGACTGGGAGGGTCACGTCGCGATGATCGACGGCACCGACGGGGCCGACGACGTGGACGCCGTCGACGGGTCGGGCAACCACGGGCCGATGTTCGACCAGGAGGGCGTGCACGAGATCTACCGCGCGTGGCGCCGCGTGCTCGACACCTACGAGGGTGACCGCGCCATGGTCACCGAGGCGTGGGTCGAGCCGTTGAGCCGGCTCGCGCGCTACGTGCGCCCGGACGAGGCCCACCAGTCCTTCAACTTCGCGTTCCTCGCGGCGGGCTGGCACGCCCCCGCGCTGCGGCGCGTCATCACGGCGTCCTACGCCGCCAACGACCGCGTCGGCGCACCCACCACGTGGGTGCTGTCCAACCACGACGTGGTGCGCCACGCGTCGCGCCTGGGCCTGTCGGACCCGACGCACCGCCCCAACGGCATCGGGCACGGCGACGAGCAGCCCGACGCGGCCCTCGGCCTGCGCCGCGCGCGCGCCGCCACGCTGCTCATGCTCGGTCTGCCCGGCTCGGCCTACCTGTACCAGGGCGAGGAGCTCGGCCTGCCCGACCACACCGCCCTGGACGACGACCTGCGCGAGGACCCCGCGTTCTTCCGCACCGGCGGCGCCGAGCGCGGCCGCGACGGCTGCCGCGTGCCGCTGCCGTGGTCCGGCGACGCCCCGGGCTTCGGGTTCTCGCCGACCGGCGCGACGTGGCTGCCGCAGCCCGCCGCGTGGGCCGACCTCGCCGTCGACCGGCAGCGGGGACGCGCGGGCTCGACGTACGAGATGTACCGCGCGGCGCTGCGGATCCGCCGCGAGGAGCAGCTGGGGTCCGGCGGGCTCCGGTGGCTCGAGGAGCCCACGGGCGAGGACGTGCTCGCGTACCGCAACGGCGACGTGGTCGTCGTCGCCCACCTGGGCGACGCCGCCGTCCCGCTGCCCGCGGACGCGACCGTGCTCCTCGCGTCCGCCGCGGACCTCGACGGCGTGCTGCCTGCCGGCACGACCGTGTGGCTGCGCGCGTCCTGACAGACCCTCGTCCGCCGTCGGGGGCCCGGTCGCGCACCGCGACCGGGCCGCCGGCGTGTCACGCCAGCGTCGCCTCCACCGCGTGGTCGACGACCCGGGGCAGCCCGCCCTCGAGCGCCCACGCGCGCTGCTCGTCCGCGCCCGTTCCCCGCTGCCACAGGCCCGCGACGAGCTCCTGCACCATCGGCAGGTCCCCGCTGTCGGTCAGCGCCGGACGCAGGTGGTCCAGCAGCGCGGCCACCGCGTCGCGGGCCGGCACGGGCTTCATCGTCGGGGGCACCAGCAGGTCGCCCGCGAGGCCGCTGCGGCCGGCGCGCCAGGTCGCGGCGCGCAGCGGCTCGACGCGCGTGAGCACGGGCCGCACACCCTGCGTCGCCTGCCGTGCCGCCGTCTCGACGAGCCCGCGCGCGAGCGCCGCGACGAGCACGGCGTCGTCGGCCCGCAGGCACACGTCCGCGACCCGGATCTCGACCGTGGGGTACCGCGGCGAGAGGCGGGCGTCGAAGTAGATCATCGCGGGGTCGAGCGCCGCTCCCGTCGCGACCAGCCCGGCGACCGTGTCCCGGTACGCCTGGGCCGACCCGAACGGCGCGGTCGGGCCCGCCGTCGGCCACCGGTTCCACAGCTGCGAGCGGATCGAGGCGTACCCCGTGTCCTCGCCGCGCCAGTAGGGCGAGTTCGCGCTCAGCGCGAGCAGCACCGGCAACCAGGGGCCGATGCCGTCGAGCACCGCCACGCCCTCGTCGTCGTCCGCCACGGACACGTGCACGTGGCACCCGCTCGTGAGCTGCTCGCGGACGGTCAGCGCGTAGGTCTGCGCCATCGCCTCGTAGCGCGCGCCCCGGGACAGCGTCGTGGGGCCCGGCACGGGCGACGTGGCGACGGCGACGAGGCGCCCGCCGGCCTGCTGCGCGGCGCCCGCCGCACGACGGCGCCCCGCACGCACCTCAGCGGCGAGCTCGGACAGGTCCACGCACGGGTGCGTGCCGGTCTCGATCTGCTGCTCCTGGAGCTCGTGCTCGAGACCCCCGCCCGGCTCCCCCTCGTCGGCGGGCTCACCGCCGCCCCGCTCGTACGCGCGTACCGCCGCGTCGGCCACACCGGTCGGGACGCCCTCGGCGTCCACCAGCAGGTACTCCTCCTCCACACCCATGGTTCGCACGCGCAGAAGTCTGCAGTGCGACGGCCGGACGCGCCCGTCGAGGACGCGTGACGGCGATCCGTCGTCAGCCGCCCGAGACCGAGAGCTCCGCCTCGTGCAGGTCGCGGCGGAAGTCCTCGGACAGCTCGCGGGAGTCCAGCCAGCCGTACGGCAGGATCGGGCGCTTGGGCGACCCTGCGCGCCCCCGCGGACCCTCGGATGCCTCACCCGGGTACGGCTGGTCGAGGTCCAGCTGTCCCAGCAGGTCGTCGAGCTGCGCGAGCGACGACACCAGACCCAGCTGCGCGCGCAGCTCGCCCCCGACCACGTACCCCTTGAAGTACCAGGCCATGTGCTTGCGCATCTCGCGCAGCGCCTTGTCCTCGTCGCCGAAGTGGTCGACCATCAGCTCGGCGTGACGCCGCACGACGCCCGCGACCTCCCGCAGGCCGGGCCGGATCCGCTCGTCCGACCCCGCGAAGGCCGCTGCCAGGTCGGCGAAGAGCCAGGGCCGCCCCTGGCAGCCGCGCCCGACGACCACGCCGTCGCAGCCGGTGTGCGCGACCATCGCCAGCGCGTCCTCGGCCGACCAGATGTCGCCGTTGCCGAGCACGGGGATGTCGGTCACGGCCGCCTTGAGCGTCGCGATCGCGTCCCAGTCGGCCGTGCCGGAGTAGTAGTCGGCCGCGGTGCGTCCGTGCAGGGCCACGGCGGCGACGCCCGCGTCCTGCGCGGTGAGCCCGGCCTCGACGTACGTGAGGTGGTCCTCGTCGATGCCCTTGCGCATCTTGACGGTCACCGGCACGCCCGCCGGCCGTGCCGCGTCGACCGCGGCCCGGACGATCGACGCGAACAGGTCCCGCTTCCAGGGCAGCACCGCTCCCCCGCCGCGCCGGGTGACCTTGGGCACGGGGCAGCCGAAGTTGAGGTCGACGTGGTCGGCGCGGTCCTCCTCGACGAGCAGCCGCACGGCGGCTCCGACGGTCGCGGGGTCGACGCCGTAGACCTGGACGGAGCGCGGCACCTCGTCCGGCTCGAACGAGATGATCCGGAAGGACTCCGGGCTGCGCTCGACGAGCGCGCGGGAGGTGAGCATCTCGGCGACGTAGAGCCCGGCGCCGGACTCCCGGCACAGCCGGCGGAAGGCGGCGTTCGTCACCCCGGCCATCGGGGCGAGCACGACCGGCGTGTCGACGGTGATGGGACCGATGCGCAGGGGCGGCAGGACCGCGGAGGTCGTCCGCGGGCTCTCGTGCGGCGTCGTGGTCGTCTCGGGCACCGCCCCATTGTCCACCGGCTCAGCCAGGACCGTCGCCCGCGGCCGACGACCCGTGTGCGAGACGGTCGAGACCGTCGAGGACGAGGTCGAGACCGAACTCGAACTCGGTCTGGTCGTCGCACCACCCGAGCGTCGTGGCGTCGTCGTGCGCGACCTCGGCGAGCATGGCGGCGAGGTGCGGCACCAGTTCGGCCATCCCGGCGAGGGCGTCGGCGCCCTGCTGGTCACCGGCGTCGGGCTCGGCGATCTCGGGGCTGAACCCGAACATCCGGCTGCCCAGCGCGTGCAGCCCGTGGTGCACGAGGTCGTACGACAGGCCGCCGGCACGCATGAGGCCGACGACGGCGTCGACGTGCCGCGCGGCGCCCAGGGTCATGACGCTGCGCGCCGCCATGACGTCGGGCGCCCACGGGTGACGCAGCATGACCGTGCGCGCGGCGACGAGCCGGGCACGCACCGCCGCCCGCCACCCGCCGTCCCCGGGCGGCACCGCGCTCGCGTCGGCCGCCGCGGCCAGCTCGTCGAGCACGAGCTCGACGGCGCCGTCGAGGATGCCCCCCTTGCCGCGCACGTGGTGGTACAGCGACATGGCCTCGACGCCGAGCTCGTCCGCGAGCCGTCGCATCGTCAGGGCCTCGACGCCCGCGGCGTCGGCGATGTCGACGGCGCGGCGCAGCACGCGCTCACGCGTCAGCCGCGGACGCGACGCGCCGGCGACGGGAGCCTCGACCACGCCACCACCTTCTCACCGTCCCGGCCGACCGTTGACGCGCCGCACCGTCGGATGCGACCCTTACAACGTAAACCTTACGCCGTAAGGCCCGACCTCGGAGGCGACCGTGCCGACCACGCCCCACCGCAGCGACCCCACGGCCCCGACCGCCTCCGGCGTCGGCCACCGCATGCGCGCCGCGGTGCACGAGCGCTACGGCGGGCCCGAGGTCGTCCGCCTCGCCGACGTCCCGGTGCCCGCACTCGGCCCCGGTGACCTGCTCGTGCGCGCGTACGCCTCGGACGTGAGCGTCGCGGACCACCGGCTGCGCGCGCGGGACCTGCCCCGCGGCATGGGCGCGCTCGCCGGTCCCGTCGTCGGCTTCCGTCGCCCGCGTCGGCAGGTGCTCGGCATGGAGGTCGCCGGCGTCGTCGCCGCCACCGGCCCCCGGGTGACGGGTTTCCGCCCCGGCGACCGCGTCGTCGCGGCGACGGGGTCCGGGTTCGGCGGCCACGCCGAGCTCGTGCGGGTGCCCGCGTCCGGCGTCGTCGCGCACGTCCCCGACGCCCTGCGGCTCGACGAGGCCGTCGCGCTCGTCTTCGGCGGGCTCACGGCTCACAAGTTCCTGCGCCGCGCCGACGTGCGGCCCGGCGTCGAGGTGCTCGTCAACGGCGCGTCGGGCGCCGTCGGGACGATGGTCGTCCAGCTCGCCGCCGCCCGCGGTGCGCGCGTCACCGCCGTGTGCAGCGCACCGAACGCCGACCTCGTGCGCTCGCTCGGGGCCACCGACGTCGTCGACCACCTCACGCAGGACGTCACGGCGCTCGGACGGCGCGTCGACGTCGTCGTCGACTGCGTCGGCACGCTGCCCGTCTCCCGAGCCCGCCGGGTGCTGCGACGTGGCGGCACGCTGCTGCTCGTCGTCGCCGACCTGGCCGGCACCCTCGGGACGCCGTTCGCCCGGCTCCGCGGCGTCCGCGCCGTCACGGGCGACCTGCCGACGTCGGCCGCCGACCTCGCCGAGATCCTCGGGCTGGCGGCCGAGGGCGTCGTGCGGCCGGTCGTCGACCGCACCTACGCGTTCGAGGACGTCGTCGAGGCCCACCGCTACGTCGACACCGGTCGCAAGCGCGGCACGGTGGTGCTGCGGATCCGTGCCGAGGAGCAGTCCTGACGGGACACCTGCCCCGGGAGTACGGCCGCGGGGGGGGGGGGGGGGGGGGGGGGGGGGGGGGG
>NZ_JACSQV010000005.1:132805-167627 GCF_014836445.1 Cellulomonas avistercoris | reverse complement strand
GGGTGCCGAAGCACCCGGGCCCGCGGTCGTGCGTGCCTCAGGCGCCGACGAGGCGCTGCGCGAGGTACCCGGTGACCTGGTCGAGCGCGACGCGCTGCTGCGACATGTCGTCGCGGTGGCGGATCGTCACGGCCTGGTCGTCGAGCGTGTCGAAGTCGACCGTGATGCAGAACGGCGTGCCGATCTCGTCCTGGCGGCGGTAGCGACGGCCGATGGCACCCGCGTCGTCGAACTCGACGTTCCAGCTGCTGCGCAGCTCCGCGGCCAGGTCACGGGCCTTGGGGCTGAGCTGCTCGTTGCGCGACAGCGGAAGGACGGCGGCCTTGACCGGCGCGAGCCGCGGGTCGAGCTTCAGCACCGTGCGGGTGTCGACGCCGCCCTTGGTGTTGGGCGCCTCGTCCTCGGTGTAGGACTCGACGAGGAAGGCCATGAGGGAGCGCGTCAGGCCCGCGGCCGGCTCGATGACGTAGGGCACGTAGCGCTCGTTCTTGGCCTGGTCGAAGAACGACAGGTCCTGGCCGGAGTGCTCGGAGTGCGTCCCGAGGTCGAAGTCGGTGCGGTTGGCGATGCCCTCGAGCTCGCCCCACTCGCTGCCGCTGAAGCCGAACTTGTACTCGATGTCGACCGTGCGCTTGGAGTAGTGCGACAGCTTCTCGGCCGGGTGCTCGTAGAGGCGCAGGTTGTCGCGCTGGATCCCCAGGTCGACGTACCAGTCGGTGCGACGGTCGATCCAGTACTGGTGCCACGTCTCGTCGGTGCCCGGCTCGACGAAGAACTCCATCTCCATCTGCTCGAACTCACGCGTGCGGAAGATGAAGTTGCCCGGCGTGATCTCGTTGCGGAACGACTTGCCGATCTGGCCGATGCCGAACGGGGGCTTCATGCGCGCGGCGGTGTAGACGTTCTTGAAGTTCACGAAGATGCCCTGCGCGGTCTCGGGACGCAGGTAGTGCAGCCCGGACTCGTCCTCGACGGGGCCGAGGTACGTCTTGAGCATCATGTTGAAGTCGCGCGGCTCGGTCCACTGCCCGCGGGTGCCGCAGTTGGGGCAGGCGATCTCGGCGAGGCCTGTCTCGGGCGCCCGGCCCTTCTTGGCCTCGAAGTCCTCGAGCAGGTGGTCCTCACGGAACCGCTTGTGGCAGGACAGGCACTCGGTCAGCGGGTCGGTGAAGACACCGACGTGACCGGAGGCGACCCAGACCTGCCGGGGCAGGATGACGGACGAGTCGAGGCCGACGACGTCGTCGCGGCTCGTCACCATCGCACGCCACCACTGGCGCTTGATGTTCTCCTTGAGCTCGACGCCCAACGGTCCGTAGTCCCACGCGGAGCGGGTGCCCCCGTAGATCTCGCCGCTCGGGAAGACGAACCCCCGGCGCTTGGCGAGGGAGACGACGGCGTCGAGACGGGAAGGTGTGGCAGCCACGGTGGATCTCCTGGGTCGAGGAAGTCCGCGGCTGGGTGCCGCGGGACACAACGGCCCAGGCTATCGGTCGGCGGCGGACCGCGGACGCGGGTGTGCACCGGGCGCGCCCGTGTTGACAACGGTTCTCGTCGTCATTGAGAATTGATCTCATGTCCAGGTCACCCCGCCGCTCCCGCCTGCTCGCTGCCGTCCTGGTGCTGCCGGTGCTGGTCACCGCGGCGTGCTCGGCGGGCCCGGGTGAGGACGGCACGGTCCGGGCGCTCGCCTCGTTCTACCCGCTGCAGATGGTGACCGAGGAGGTCGGCGGCGACCGCGTCACCGTCAGCTCGCTGACGCCTCCCGGCGCCGAGCCGCACGACGTCGAGCTCTCCCCCGCCCAGGTCGCGTCCGTCGGCGCCGCGCAGCTCGTCGTCCACCAGTCCGGCTTCCAGCCGGCCGTCGACGACGCCGTGGCCCAGGCGGCACCCGAGCACGTCGTCGACGCCGCCGTCCACGCCGACCTCGCGGGCGACGCGTCGTCGCACGGGCACGAAGCCGACGACCACGACGCCGAGGACGGGGACGACCACGGCGCCGACCCCCACTTCTGGCTGGACCCCACGCGCCTGGCCGCGGTCGCCGACGACGTCGCCGCCGCGCTCTCCGAGATCGACCCCGACGGGGCCGACGTCTACCGGGCCAACGCCGACGCGCTCACCGCGCGCCTGACCGCGCTCGACGAGGCGTACACGGCCGGGCTCGCGACGTGCGAGCGTCGGGTCGTGGTCACGTCGCACGAGGCGTTCGGCTACCTCGCGGACCGCTACGACCTCGAGCAGGTCGGCATCTCGGGCGTCGACCCCGAGACCGAGCCGTCGCCCGCACGACTGCGGGAGGTCGGTGAGGTCGTGCGGGACGAGGGCGTCACGACGATCTTCTTCGAGACGCTCGTCTCGCCCAAGGTCGCCCGGACGCTGGCCGCGGACCTCGGGGTCGAGGCGGCGGTCCTCGACCCGATCGAGGGGCTCGGCGACGACACCCAGGACTACTTCTCGATCGCCGAGGCCAACCTCGAGGCCCTGCGCGTGGCATTGTCCTGCTCGTGAACGCGATCGAAGCCACCGACGTGCACGTGACGCTCGGCGGCCAGCCCATCGTGCGGGGCGTGGACCTGACGGTCCCCCCGGGTCAGGTGCTCGCGCTGCTGGGCGCCAACGGGTCGGGCAAGTCGACGCTCGTGCGCGCGCTGCTCGGCGTCGTGCCGCACGTGTCGGGCAGCGTGCGCCTGCTGGGCCGCCCCCTGGGGCGCGACGTGCCGTGGCGACGCGTCGGCTACGTGCCGCAGCGCATGGCCGCCGGCGGCGGCGTCCCCACGACCGCGCTCGAGGTCGTCGTGTCCGGCCTGCTGGACGGCCACCGCCTGCGGCCCCCGCGCGACGCACGGGCCCGCGCACGCGCCGCGCTCGACGCGCTCGGCGTCGCCGACCTGCACGAGCGTCGCGTGCAGGACCTGTCCGGCGGCCAGCAGCAGCGGGTCCTGATCGCACGGGCGCTGGTGCGCGAGCCGTCCCTCCTCGTCCTCGACGAGCCCACGTCCGGGATCGACCTGCCCACGCAGGACACGTTCGTCACCGCGCTGTCGTCCCTGCGTGACGCCGGGACCACCGTCGTGGTGATCCTGCACGAGATCGGTCCGTTCGCCCCGCTGATCGACCGTGCCGTCGTCCTGCGCCACGGGCGCGTGGTGCACGACGGCGCCCCGCCGCCCGCACGCGGCGAGCACGGCGACGCCGGGCACGACCACACGCACCCGCACGCCGACCCCGAACCGCCGTCCGAGGGACCGGACCTCACGCTGGAGGTGACCCGGTGAGCGGGTGGGAGCAGGTCGTGGAGCTGCTGACGTCGCCGCTCATGCAGCGCGCACTCGTCGCGGCCGTCCTGGTGGGTGCCGCGGCTCCCGTCGTCGGCACCTTCCTCGTGCAGCGCCGCATGGCCCTCATGGGTGACGGCATCGGCCACGTCGCGCTCACGGGTGTCGCCCTGGGGTGGCTCGTGGGCAGCTGGGCCGCGGTCGCGCCCGCCGACGCGCTCGCCGTGCCCGGCGCCGTGGTCGCCGCCGTCGTCGGCTCGGTCGTCATCGAGCTCGTCCGCGAGCGCGGGCGGACCAGCGGGGACCTCGCGCTGGCGATCATGTTCTACGGCGGCATCGCCGGCGGTGTCCTGCTCATCAAGGTCGCGGGGGGCACCAACGCGAACCTCATGAGCTACCTCTTCGGCTCGATCTCGACCGTGTCGACCACCGACCTGTGGTGGACGGCGGCCCTGGCCGTCCTCGTCCTCACCGTCGGTGTCGGCCTGCGATGGGCGCTGTTCGCCGTGAGCCACGACGAGGAGTTCGCGCGCGCCAGCGGCGTCCCCGTCCGCGCGATGTCGATGGTCGTCGCGTGCCTCGCGGCCCTCACGGTCACCATCTCGATGCGTGTCGTGGGCCTGCTGCTGGTCAGCGCGCTCATGATCGTGCCGGTCGCCGTCGCGCAGATCTTCGCCCGCTCGTTCGGACGCACCATGGTGGTCGCCAGCGCGCTGGGCGTCACGGTCAGCGTCGTCGGGCTGGTCATCACGTACTGGAACGACGTGCCGCCCGGCGCGACGATCGTCGTCCTCGCGATCGCGCTCTACGCGGCGGCAGCGGTCGTGCACCCGGTGCTCGCACGGCGACGGGCCGCCCACGACCCCCATCCCGACCTGTCCGACGACGTGCTGGTCCCCGCCACCGACGCGGCCTGCGAGGACGCCCCGCCGGCCGTGCGACCGTCGGGCGACCACCGGTAGGGCGCCCCGCCCCCGGCGTACGATCAGGCAGTGTCGTCGGGCGAGGTGCTGGCCGTGTACGGCCTCGACGGTCTGCCCGTCGCGGTCGCGCTGGCCTGCCTCTTCACGATCGTCATGGCGCGCTCCCACCTGACCTACTGGGCCGGCCGGGGCGTCCAGCGCGGCGCACAGCTCGAGGGTGGGCGCCGGCGCGGACCGCGCTGGTGGCAGCGCACGGTCGAGCGCACCGCGCGCCTGGCGTCCACGCCGTCGGCACGCCGCGGCGTCGCGCTCGTGCACCGCTGGGGGCCACTCGCGGTGACGCTGGCCTACGCGACCGTCGGCATCCAGACCGCCGTCTTCGCCGGTGCCGGCCTGGTGCGCATGCCGTACCTGCGCTTCACGGTCGCCTCGATCCCCGGCGCCGCCCTGTGGTCCGTCATCTGGGGCACCGTCGGCGCGGGCGCGGTGTGGGGCGCGGTCATGCTCGCCGCAGGCTCCGGCTGGGCGCTCGCCGCGATCGGGCTCGCCGCCGTGCTCCTCGTCGCCGTCACGGTCGCCGGGCTGCGACGTCGCCGCACCGCCGAGCCGCACCTCGCAGCCCCCGCGGGCGACGCACGCACCGGCCGGACGGCGGCCCGCGAGCGCGGCTGAGACGGACCGGACCCCGCCCTCAGGCCGTGTGGGTCGCCGACACGCAGAACTGGTTGCCGTGCGGGTCCGCCAGCACCGTCCACGCGAACCCGTCCGGGAGCGTGTGGTCGGCCACCCTCGTCGCCCCGGACGCCACGAACGCCTCGACGGCTCGCGCCGGGTCGTCCGCGCCCAGGTCCACGTGGACCCGGTTCTTGCCCGGCGTGGGGTCGTCGACGCGCTGGAAGCCGAACGCGGGCAGCCCCGGCCCGGCGGGCAGAACCATGACGAACTCCTCCTCGTGGCCCTGGACCTCGCCGCCGAGGTGACCTGCCCACCAGGCCGCCAGCGTGGGCGCGTCGTGCGTGTCGAAGGTCACCATGCTCACGGTCAGTCCCATGGCGCGAACCTAGCGCGCGCCTCGGACATCCGGCGTCAGGTCGCGGCGGGGACGTCGACCGCACCGCCGTAGCGCCGGTCACGCCGCGCGTACGTCTCGACCGCGCGCCACAGGTGCCGCCGGTCGACGTCCGGCCACGGCTCGTCGAGGAAGACCATCTCGGCGTACGCCGACTGCCACAGCATGAAGTTCGAGATCCGCTGCTCGCCCGAGGACCGCAGGAAGAGATCGACGTCCGGCAGGTCGGGCTCGTCGAGGTACTTCTGCACGGTCTTCTCGTTGACCCGCTCGGGCTTGAGCCGGCCCGCGGCGACCTCGCGCGCGATGGCCTGCGCGGCGTCGGCGATCTCGGCGCGGCCGCCGTAGTTCACGCACATCGTCAGGGTGCACGTCGTGTTCTCGACGGTCTGGCGCTCCGCGGTCTCGAGCTCGTTGATCACCGAGCGCCACAGCCGGGGACGCCGGCCCGCCCAGCGCACGCGCACGCCCCACGAGTCCATCAGGTCGCGCCGCCTGCGCAGCACATCGCGGTTGAAGCCCATGAGGAACCGGACCTCCTCGGGCGAGCGTGACCAGTTCTCGGTCGAGAACGCGTACGCCGACACGTGCTGGACGCCGATCTCGATCGCGCCCGCGACCACGTCCAGGAGCGACGCCTCGCCCGCGCGGTGGCCCTCGACGCGGGGCAGCCCCCGCGCGTTGGCCCAGCGGCCGTTGCCGTCCATGACGACCGCCACGTGGCGCGGCACGAGCGCCCGAGGGATCTGGGGCGGCCGGGCGCCGGACGGGTGCGGGTAGGGCGGGACGGTCTCGCGTGGCACGCAGCACATCGTGCCACCCGGCGCGCGCACCGGCGCCGTCCGTCAGACGCGTTCGACCATCGGCAGCGAGCGCAGGCGCCGCTCGAGGTGGAACTGGCAGAACACCGCGACGAGTCCGTTGCCCTCGGCCCGGTGCCGCTCGGCGCTCGCGTCGGCGACGCCCCAGTCGCCCGACAGCAGCGCGGCGAGCAGCGTGAACGTCTCCGGGGCCGGGGCGGCAGCACCCGGTGGCCGGCACGCCCCGCACACCGCGCCGCCGACGGCGGGCGCGAACGCGTGGTGCGGGCCCGGGGCCCCGCACCGCGCGCAGTCGGTGAAGCTCGGCGCCCACCCGGCGACCGCGAGCGCGCGCAGCAGGTAGGAGTCCAGGACGAGACCCGGCGCGTGGGCGCGCGTGGCGAGCGCGCGCACCGCGCCGACCAGCAGCCGGTACTGCTGGACCGACGGCTCGCGCTCCGCCTCGACGAGCCGTTCGGCCGTCTCGAGCATCACCGTGCCGACGGTGTACAGCCCGTAGTCCTCGCAGATCTGGCGACCGTACGACCCGAGCGCCTCGACCTGCGTGACGACGTCGAGGTTGCGTCCCGTGCTCAGCTGCACGTCGATGTGCATGAACGGCTCGAGCCGGGAGCCGAAGCGGGACGTCGTGCGGCGCACGCCCTTGCCGACGGCGCGCACCTTGCCGTGCTCACGCGTCAGGAGGGTGACGATGCGGTCGGCCTCCCCCAGCTTGTGGGTGCGCAGGACGATCGCCTCGTCGCGGTAGAGGCTCACCGTGCCATTGTCCCCCGCGGCACCGACAGGTGGGGCCCGGGGGGGGGGGGGCCGGGGCGCGCCGGGGGCGCGCCGCGGCCGTCCCTCAGCGCTCGTGCCGGTTGACCGCCGAGACGATCGCCTTGAGCGACGCCGTCGTGATCGACGGGTCGATGCCGACGCCCCACAGGATGTCGTCGCCGATGGCGCACTCGACGTAGGCGGCGGCCGTCGCGTCACCGCCGGCGGACAGCGCGTGCTCGGCGTAGTCGAGCACCGCGACGTCCACCCCCGTGCTGCGCAGGGCTGCCACGAAGGCGGCGACGGGACCGTTGCCGGTGCCGCTCAGGGTCTTCTCGACCCCGCGGTCGACCACGTCGACCTCGAGGGTGTCCTGACCGCCCTCGGTGCTCGTGGCCCGTGTGCCGCGCAGCGCGAACCGGCCCCAGGGCTCCAGGGGACCCTCGGGCAGCGCGGGCAGGTACTCGTCGCTGAAGATCGACCAGAGCTCGTCGGCGGTGACCTCGGTGCCGTGCTGGTCGGTGTGCTGCTGCACGACCTGCGAGAACTCGATCTGCAGGCGCCGCGGCAGGTCCAGGTCCTTCTCGGACTTGAGCAGGTAGGAGATCCCGCCCTTCCCGGACTGCGAGTTCACCCGGATGATCGCCTCGTAGGAGCGGCCCACGTCCTTGGGGTCGATCGGCAGGTACGGCACCGCCCACTCGACGTCGCCGACCTCCTTGCCGGCGGCCGCGGCGCGGACCTCCAGGGCGTCCAGGCCCTTCTTGATCGCGTCCTGGTGCGAGCCGGAGAACGCCGTGAACACCAGGTCCCCGCCGTACGGGTGGCGCTCGTGCACGGGCATCTGGTTGCAGCGCTCGACGGTGCGGCGGATGCGGTCGATGTCGGAGAAGTCGATCTGCGGGTCCACGCCCTGGCTGAACAGGTTGAGGCCCAGCGTGACCAGGTCGACGTTGCCGGTCCGCTCGCCGTTGCCGAACAGGCAGCCCTCGATGCGGTCCGCACCGGCCAGGTAGCCCAGCTCGGCGGCCGCCACCGCGGTGCCGCGGTCGTTGTGCGGGTGCAGGGACAGCACGACCGACTCGCGGTGATGCAGGTGGCGGCTCATCCACTCGATCGAGTCGGCGTAGACGTTCGGCGTCGCCATCTCGACGGTGGCCGGCAGGTTGATGATGACGGGGCGCTCGGGCGTCGGCTCCAGCACGTCCAGCACCGCGTTGCAGACCCGCACGGCGTACTCCAGCTCGGTGCCGGTGTACGACTCGGGGCTGTACTCGTAGAACACCTCGGTGTCCGGGACCAGCTCCTCGTACTTCTTGCAGAAGCGTGCTCCCGACACGGCGATGTCGGCGATGCCGTCCTCGTCGGACCGGAAGACGACCTCGCGCTGCAGCACCGAGGTGGAGTTGTACAGGTGCACGATGGCCTGCTTCGCCCCGGCGATCGCGTCGTAGGTGCGCTCGATGAGGTGCTCGCGGGCCTGCGTCAGCACCTGGATCACGACGTCGTCGGGGATGCGACGCTCCTCGATGAGCATCCGGACGAAGTCGTAGTCCGTCTGCGAGGCCGAGGGGAACCCGACCTCGATCTCCTTGTAGCCCATCTCGACCAGCAGCTCGAACATCTCGAGCTTGCGGGCGGGGTTCATGGGCTCGATCAGCGCCTGGTTGCCGTCGCGCAGGTCGACCGCGCACCACCGGGGCGCCCGGGTGATGCGCTGGTCGGGCCACGTGCGGTCGGGCAGGTCGACGCGGATCTGCTCGTGGAACGGGCGGTACCGGTGCGCGGGCATGCCCGAGGGCTGCTGCGGGTTGCGCTCGGCGGCCGGCGCCTGGGTGATCGGCGCGGGGGTGGCGGGGCTCTGGCTGCTCATCGGGTGGTCCTTCATCGCGGGTCTCGGCGGGCATTCAGCCGGGCACGACACACACCGCGACGAGGAGCCGGCCTAGAGGGCCTCGTCGCGGCGACGAAGAAGCAGCGAGCGTGCGCGCACGGGACGACCTTACCCCCGCGGGCACCTGCCGCGGCAACCCGCGGCGGGATCACGCGAGGACGATGACCACGTCGTCCGTGACCACGACGAGACGGCCGCCGATGCCCGTGAGCAGCAGCACGTCCGACGGCACGCCGAGCCGCCACGCCTCCACCCCGTCGCGCAGCCCCCGCGCGACCAGGTGCCTGCGGCCCTCACCGTCGGGCTCCGCGGTGAGCACGTGCAGCCCGTCGGTCGCCGGCGGGATGCGCTGCTCGGCGACCAGCTCCTCCTCCCAGAGCAACCGCCCGTCCGCGCCGTCCACGGCCCCGACCGAGCCCTCGCCCGCCATCACCACGACGCCGTACGCCATGGCGACCGGCGACATCGACGACGGCAGCCGCCACGTCACGACGCCGTCCTGCGGCCGCACGGCGACCACACGGTTGCCGACGTCCATCAGGAGGTCGTCGACCGACGCGTCGCCCACGACGGCGAGGGGCAGCCCCGGGACGCGCGCGCGCATCTCGCCGTCCGCGTCGCGCAGCGTCCCGCCGTACCCCGACTCCCACGTCGCGAAACCGCCGTCGGGCAGGCCCGTGACCAGGATCTGCCGCCCGGGCGGGCCGGCCTCGAGGACCGCGCCCGTGCCCGCGTCGAGCAGCGTGGTCGTCATGGCCACGAGGCCCACGACGCGGTCGTCCCCGACGAGCTGCGGAGCGGCGCGCACACCGCCGCTGTCGACCAGCGGGATCGGCGAGGTCCACGACCAGCGCACGGTCCCGTCCGTGCCGTCCCGGCGCTCGACCAGGACGTGCCGGTCGCGCAGCCCTGTCGCGACGACGACGTCGCCCTCGGCACGCACGAGGCCGAGCAGGTTCCCCTCGAGCTCCCACGCACCCCGCTGCTCACCGCCGTCCGGGTCCAGCGCGAGGAACTGCGTCGGGGGCACGTAGGGCGTGGACTCCCCTGATCCCCCGTAGACGACCCCCGGCTCGGTCCAGGAGCACAGCAGCAGCGCCGACGGGTCCACCGTCGCCGAGCACGCCACGGCCACCGACTCGAAGCCGGACCCGGGCTCGTCGACGACCGGCACCTCCCAGCGCAGCGCGCCGGTCGCCGGGTCCCACGAGCGCACGGTCCAGCTCCCCTGCGCGCCGGCGACCGTCACGATCCCGCCGCCCGCGCCCAGCACCGGCGTCGGTCCGTCCGCGTCCGCCCGCCAGCGCTCGACGGGCACCTGCTCCAGCGGACGCACGACCCCGGGCAGCGCGGCGAAGGCGTCGGCCTGCTCGCGCGCCGCCCGCTCCGTGACACCGGTGGCGACGGCCGCGGCCCCGACCACCACGACGACGGAGATCACGACCCAGCGCCGGCGTCGCCACCCGCCACCGCGGGCGCCGGCGCCGTCGGCCGCACCGGCACCGGGCAGGTTGTCCGCGTCGTCGCGCGCCAGGTCGCCGCCGGTCCCCGAGAGGTCGTCGTCGTCGACAAGCTCGACCGGCCGCATCTGCGGGGCCGGGCGTAGGCCACCCATGGGCTGAGACTAGGCCACACCCGCCCCGCGGGGCGGGCGTGCGGTCAGACCCGCTGGACGAGCTGCCGGACGATCCCACGCACGGGGCAGCAGACCTGCCCGGCCGGCCCGACGATCCGCTCGGGCTCGGAGCCCGGCAGGCTCAGGCGACGGGGCTGCGTCCCTGCGCGACGACGGGCATCGCGACGACCCGCAGGGACCGGTCGCCGAACACGACGACCGCACCCTCGCGCAGCCGTACGGGATGGTCCACCGGGCACACGACCTGCCCGCCGTCGGGCAGCGTCACCAGGGTGCCGTTGGTCGAGCCGCGGTCCACGACCCACGCACCGCCGGCGGAGTCGACCGCGAGCTGCAGGTGGGTCTTGGAGACCGAGCGCGTCGGGTCGACGACCCGCACGACCTGCAGGCCGGGTCCGGGTGACGGGTTGCGGCCCACGAGCGCCAGCCGCTCCACGGTGAGCACGCGACCGTCGTCGAACGCGACGCGCAGCCCGGGCGTCGACCCGGTCCGCGGCTCGGGGACCACGTCCGTGCGCGGCGCGGCGGGCCGGGTCGTCTCGAGCTCCGGCGCGAGCCCGAACGCGAGCGTCGGCGAGGAGCGCACCGCCGGGATGGCGCGCGTGTCGAGGTCGGGGGCCGAGCGCTGCGGGTGCAGCGGTGCCAGGACCAGACCGGCCGCCGGCGTCGCAGGGGGCGTCCCGACGGGGGCCGGTGACTCCGTGACCTGCGGGCCGCCGGCCGCGGCGGCCGGCCCGGCCGCCGGCAGGGGCACGGGCGGCCGCGGTGCGGCTGCGGCCGGCCCCGGAGCCGCGCCCGCACCGGCCACGTGCCGGCGCACCACGTCCCCGCCGCGCCGCGACGTGGCCGCCCGCAGCACCTCGGCGTCGACCGCGCGGTCGTGCCAGCCGCGCCGGCGCCCGGTCCGGTCGAGCAGCGGTGACAGCAGCACGACGTACTGGCCCACGGCGCAGACCAGTGCGCCCGCCGCCACGACGAGCCCCCGCACGAGCACGCGGCCCGCGCCGACGGGACGGCGGCTGTGCACGTCGACCGTCCGCACGCCGAGCAGCCGCCGCCCGAGCGTCCAGCCGAGGCGCCCGTGCGCGAGCCACTGCACGACCGTGACGACCGTCGCCAGCACGGCTGCGGCGACCAGCAGCGGCACGGGGACGACGGGTGCGGCCGGCGCGGCGCCGTCACGCAGCGCGGTGCTGACCCGCAGGGCCGCCACCACCACGACCCCACCGCCCAGCACCAGCAGGACGACCTGGTCGACGAGGACCGCGAGGAACCGCCGGCCCAGGCTCGCCGGCCGGTCGTCCAGCCGGTCGTCCGGCGAGGTCGGGGTTCGGGCGGTCATCGTTCACCTCGGCGGGCTCGGCGGGTCCGACGGGTTCGTCGGGTGGTGGCGGCGGACGCCGTCGACGGTGGCGCCACCTGCTGCCGGGGGGTGCGCGCCGCGGCGGACGCCCGCCGCAGCGAGGCCGGCGACGCGTGGGCACGGACGCGCCGTCGCCACGGCAGGGTCCGGCGCAGCGCCCCGACGGTCGCGTCCACGTCGGCCCAGTACGCCTCGACCTCGGCGCGGTCGGGCGAGCCGGCCGCGAAGACCGCGCGGTCGGCGCGGCGTGCGAGCGCCTCGACGCGCGCCGCCACGGTCGGGTGCCCCCCGGCGATGGTGGTGCCCCACAGCCGGGCCGTCTCGCGCCGCGTCGCCGTGGCCGGCGGGACGCCGCCCATGTCGCGCGCGGTGTCGACGAGCTCGTCCCAGCCGCCGGCGACGCGCCGCACGGGGTCGTCCGCGCGGCGGCGACGCTTGCGACGACGCGCCTTGAGCGCGACCACCACGAGGATCGGCGACAGCAGCACCAGCACCCCGCCGAGGCCGATGCCCGTCCAGGCCGCGATGCGCAGCCACAGCGCGAGCCCCGAGTCGTCCGCGGGCGGGTCCTCCGTCTGCGGCTGCTCGGTGTCGTCGTCCGGCGGCGTGACACGGTCCGGCGGGAGCGCGGGCGGCTGCACGACCTGCGGCTGCGGGTCGGTGTCGGTCTCCTCCTGCTCCTGCTCGGGCGTGCGCGAGCGCGGCGGCGTCACGTCGAACGGCACCCAGCCGTGGCCCGCGAACGCGACCTCGACCCACGCCTGCACGTCGCGGCCCCGGATCTCCACGGCACCGTCCGCGTCGGTCGGGACCGCCGTCTCACCGTCACCCTCGGCGTCGTCGCCCGAGCCGGGCACGAAGCCGAGCACGACGCGGGCCGGCAGCCCCATCTCGCGGATCATCAGGGCGGCCGCGGCCGCGTACTGCTCGCCGTCGCCGACCATGACCTCACCGGCCAGCAGGTCCGCGAGCCGCGCCGCGCCGTGGCCCGACAGGGACGGGTAGTCCCCGGCGTCGGTCAGACCGTGCGAGAAGTACCCCTGCTCGGCCAGCTGCGTCGCGATGGTGCGCGCGACCTGCACGGGTGTGCCCGCGTCGCGCGCGACGTCGGCCGCGGCGACCGTGACGGCCTGCGGCACGCCGCCGCGCTCCGGCTGCGCGACCGAGGCGGCACCGGCGCGACCGATGGCGTCGTCGTCGGGCACGGGCGGGACGACGACGTCGAGCGAGTACGTCATGCCCTCCCGGACACCCGACGTGACGACCGCGGCACCGGTCGCGTCGTTGAAGCGCAGGTCCGCGTCCGCGCGGCCGAGGTCCACCGACCGGGCGTACCCGACGGTCGGCAGCCAGACGCCCTGCAGGGCACCGATCGTGACGTCCACGCGTGCCGCGTCGCCGCGCACCGGCACGTCGATGACGTCGCCCACGCGCCGGAACTCCCCCGACGCCTGCGCCGTGCCGTCACCGGCCACGTTGAACACGACACCGTCGTAGCGGTCGAACGTCGCGAGCCGCACGCGGGCGCCCTGCGGCAGACCGTCGACCGTGAGCAGCACGGTGTCGTCGAGCTTGACCAGTCGTCGGAAGGACGCGAGCGGGCTCGGGTAGTCCCGGGGGTCGAACGGCGGCACGATCTCGTCGCGCACGACGACGCGCGGCTGGTCGGCGAGCACCAGCGGACCGCCCACGAGCCCGCCCGTCACGGCGACCGCCGCGAGCACGCCCGTCGCGACCACGCGGCGCGGGCGCCACGAGCCGGTGCGCCACGCGGCCCACGCGAGGCCGACGGCCGCGAGCACCGTCCCCGCGACCACGGGCGGCACGGGCGGCTGACGCGTGCCCAGCACGACCGCGCCGCCGAGGACCAGGACGGGCACGAGCGCCGCGAGCGCCGCGACCGACGGCCGTCGCACCCGCAGCGTGAGGGTGAGCGCGGTCGCGGTGCCGACGAGCCCGAGCAGGAAGGCGGCCACGAGCAGCGTGCCGCCCGTCCCGACGGGGGGCTGCAGCGTGAGGACCTGCTTCCACGTGGATGCTGCACCGCGCGCGAGCGCGGCGAACGTCGCGGGCGTCGGTACGACCCCCGCGACCGTCGTCGTGGGCGCCGCGAGCGCGCCGCCGGCGACCGCGTACACCGCGACGAGCACGGCGACGACGACGAGCGCGGACCAGCGCCGCAGCGCGCCGACGACCGTGACCGTCGCCGCGAGCAGCACACCGCCGAGCAGCGCCGGCAGCACGGCCGACGTGCCGTACACCGGCAGCAGGGGCGTCAGCGCCAGCGCCACGGTGACCACGAGCACGAGCACGTCGCGCACGGCGTCCGCGGGCTCGCGCACCCCGATCCGCTGCCCCGGCCTCACGAGACCGCTCCTGACGCGCTCATCCGACGACCCGTCGCAGCGCACGCGGCAGGTCCTCGAGGCGCCCCACGGTCCCGAGCGTCAGCGACCCCTGCGTCCGGACGGCGACGTCCTGACCCAGCGCGCAGCGCAGGACCACCGCGCGCGTGCCCGCGGGCAGCGCGCGCGCGCCGAGCCGCAGGTCGGCGTCCGACGGCGCTCCACCGGTGACGAGGAAGGCGACGGACGCGTCGGGCGTCTCGCGCACGACGCGGCGGCCGAGCAGCACGACGCCGGCACCCGCGGGCGACCACGACAGCCGCGAGCAGTCGTCGAGCAGCAGCGGGGGCGTCGCGGTGCGCAGCCGACCGGCGCCGGCCAGCAGCTCGACGTCGCGCTCGTCGCGGATCGCCTGGACCGCGATCGACGCGGCCACCGAGACCGCCAGCTCGAGCTCGTCGGGGTGCGTGTAGTCGCCGACGGACGTCGCGAGCGCGATCGACGTGAGCGTGCGCCGCGTGTCCTCGAACTGCTTGACCATGAGCTTGCCCCGGCGCGCGGTCGTCCGCCAGTGGATGTAGCGCCGGTCGTCGCCGGCGACGTAGTCGCGCAGCGCGTGGAAGTTGAGGTCCGAGTCGGACAGGTCGCGCGTCGCCTGGCCCTCGAGGTCGCGCAGCAGCCCGGCGTTCGCGCCGCCGAGCGCGACGACCTCGGGGTGGACGAAGAGCTCGGCCGGCTCCGTCCAGCGCAGCCGGCGCTGCAGGAGTCCCAGCGGGTCGCCGCGGCGGGACACCACGGGACCCACGACGATGACCGCGCGCCGCTCCGTCGGCACGGCGAACAGGTCGTCGTGCGTCGCACCCGGCGCGAGGCTCGGCACGGACAGCTCGACGACGCGGTCCCCCACCGGCAGGTCGACCTGCGACGGCAGCGAGCGCCGTGACGCGGCGTTGCGGACGTCGACGCGGCCCACGGCACGCTGGCCGATGCGCACGCGGTGGTCCGCGAGGTCGAGGACGACGCGGTAGCGGGTGCGGCCCGCGGTCATCGCCAGGGAGGCGACGAGCACGCCGAGCAGCGCCACGCCGAGCGCGGCGAGCTCGCCCCACCCGAGCAGGCGTCCCGCCCCGAGGGCCAGGAGCGCCACGACGGCGACCCCCCACCCGAGGGGCGCGACGCGCAGACCCATGCCTCAGCCCTGCCGCAGGGCCGGCGGCGCGACCTGGTCCAGGACGCGGGCGACGACCTCGGTCGCCGTGACGCCGGCGAACTCGGCCTCCGAGTCGAGCACCAGCCGGTGCGCGAGGACGGCCTGTCCGAGGACCTTGATGTCGTCGGGCAGGACGTAGTCGCGCCCGTCGGCCGCGGCGGCCACCTTGGCGCAGCGCACGAGCGCCAGACCGCCACGGATGCTGGCCCCGAGGGACGTCTGGGCGTCGTCGCGCGTGGCCTCGAGCAGCCGGGCGACGTAGTCGAGCACGGCCTCGTCGACGTGCACCGTGAGCGCGAGGTCGGCCATGGTGCCCACGGCCTGCGTCGTGATGCGCGGGCGCAGGGCGGCCGTGCGGTCCTTGAGGCCCGCGAGGATCTCGACGGACGACGCGCGGTCCGGGTACCCGAGCGACGTCTTGAGCAGGAACCGGTCCAGCTGCGCCTCGGGCAGCCGGTAGGTGCCGGCCTGCTCGATCGGGTTCTGCGTCGCGATGACCATGAACGGCCGCCCGACGGGGTGCGTGACGCCGTCGACCGTGACGTTCGCCTCCTCCATGACCTCGAGCAGCGCCGCCTGCGTCTTGGGCGAGGCACGGTTGATCTCGTCGGCCAGGACCACGGACGCGAAGATCGGGCCGGGGTGGAACTCGAACCGCTGCGACGACTGGTCGTAGATCGTCACGCCCGTCACGTCCGACGGCAGCAGGTCGGGCGTGAACTGGATGCGGTGGTGGGAGCCCTGCACGGTCGCCGAGATCGCCTTGGCGAGCGACGTCTTGCCGGTGCCGGGGGCGTCCTCGAGGAGCACGTGCCCGTCGGCGAGCATCGCGATCAGCACGAGCCGGACGGTCTCCTCCTTGCCGAGGAGCGCCTGCCCGACGTTGGCCACCAGGGCGTCGAACGTCTCGGCGAACCAGGTGGTCTGCTCCGGGGTCATGTGCGAGGGCTCCAGTCGGTGGGGGTGGACGTGCGGGGCGGGCGGGGCGTCATCCGTCGCCACCGGGGTCGGTGGTCGGTGGCGGCGCGGCCGGGACGGTGGCGGAGGCCGACTCGGCCCACCCCGACTCACCGAACTGGTTGACGGCCCGCACGCGGATGCGGACGGTGGTGCCCGCAGCCGCGGGCGACGGCAGCGGCGTGTTGTCGAGCCGGTCGGTGGAGGCGCGCGGCAGGTCCTGCCAGCCCCCCGTCGCGGTGCGGACCTGGATGTCGTAGCCGACGATCGTCGCTCCCCCGGTGTCGCCGGGAGGCGCCCAGTCGGCGGACACGGACGCGCCGTCGGGGGCGACGGACAGCGCGAACCCGCCCGCCACGTCACCCGGCTCGCTCGCCCGGGTGATGGTCCGCTCCGCCGACCCCGCACCGCCCTGCCCGGCGGCGTTCGACGGCGTGACGACGACCCGGAACGAGGCGGACCGCTTGAGGAAGCTGTAGCTCGGCATGCCGGACGACGAGGACGCGGACGTCCCCGTGACGTTGCGCTGCACGTCCGTCTGC
Source organism: Cellulomonas avistercoris (assembly GCF_014836445.1). Classification (GTDB taxonomy): domain Bacteria; phylum Actinomycetota; class Actinomycetes; order Actinomycetales; family Cellulomonadaceae; genus Cellulomonas; species Cellulomonas avistercoris. Next base: position 150,833 of record NZ_JACSQV010000005.1, on the reverse strand, counting down.
CGACCGTCGACCCAGAACTCGACCGTGTAGCCGCCTGTCGCGCCGCCCCACTCGACGCCCGCCCACGATGCGGAGATCGAGCTGATCTGGCGCGAGTCGGTCCACTGGGGGTCCGCGACGACGACCGAGCCGACGCCCGACGGTGCCGTGACGGGGTTCGGCTGCGATGTCGCGGCCGCACTCCACTCGCCGCAGCCGGCAGCGTTGCACGCCATCACCTGGACGCTCACGGGTACGCCTCCCGGCAGCCCGCCGACCTCGAGCGACGTGCCCGCGCCCGCGTCGCGGTCGGCGCCGTTGACCTTCACCACGTGGCGCACGACCGGCGAGCCGCGGTCGTCGGGCCGCTGCCAGGAGATGAGCGCCGACCCGTCGCCGAAGCCGCCTCCGGACCGCCCGGTGACGGAGACCCCGCTCACCGCGACGGGCACCCCGAAGGCCGAGGCGCTCGCCGAGGCCGCCTCGCCCGGTCCCACCTTGTTGACGGCTCTGAGCTCGAACGTGTAGCTCTGCCCGTTCACCGCGTCGGTGAACGCGTACGAGCGTGCGTCGGCGCTGGCGATGTCGACCGTCCTGCCGCCCGGTCCACGGATCGTGAGCTGGAAGCCCTTGAGCGAGTCCCCGTTGGCCACCGCGTCGCCCCAGGCGACGTTGATCTGCCCACCGACGGGGGTGTCGTGGCGCGTCGCGGTCAGGCCTGCGGGCGCACCCGGCGGGCCGGCCGGGATCTCCGTGGCGGACCACAGGCTCCACCCGCTCGGCTCGGGCGCCTTGTTGTGCGCCCGCACCCGCACGGAGTACGCGACGCCGTTGCGCAGCCGGTCGAACGTGTAGCTGGTCGCGGTGGTCGTGCGGGTGGCGGCGCCCGACTCGGGTGCCGGGCTGATCTCCAGCGAGTAGCTCGTCACCGGCGACCCCTGGGACGCCGGCGCCTCCCACGACGCCGTCACCGCCTGGTTGCCGTACACCAGGCGCGGCGCGCCGGGGACGTCCGGGACGGCGTCGGGACGTGCCTGCGCCGACGGCGGGGAGGCCTCCGACCAGCCGACGCGGTTGCGGGCGGTGACGGTGAACGTGTAGTCGACGTCGTTGGTCAGCCCGTCGATCGTGCACGTCGTGCTCGCGCACGAGCGCGCGGCGCCGCCGGGCGACGCGGTGACGCTGTACTCGGTGATCGGCTCACCACGGTTGTCCGGCGCCGTCCACGACAGGACGACCGTGCGGTCGCGCACCTCCCCGATCCGCGGGGCGACGGGCGCGAGCGGGACACCGCTGACGCGGACGGTCACGCGGCCCTCGACCTCGCGGCCCGGGTCACCCGTCACGTCGCGCACCCGGTACCGGACGACCATCTGGCCGATGAAGTCGGTGCTCGGACGCACCGAGACGCTCGTGGACGTGGCCGACGCCGACCCGGCGCCGGCCGTCTCGACGACCGCCCCGACGACCGTCAGCGGACCCAGGTCGGGGAACGGGTTCGAGGACCCCGCGAGCACGTCCACCGTCGTCTCGCGGCCCTGCGCACCGTCGTCGACCGTGAAGTTCTGGACCGTCGCCGTCCGACGGTTGCTCGCGACGACGCGCAGGTCGACGGCGACGTCCATGACGCCGCTGCGGCCGTAGGTGAGCTGCATCTCGACCCTGCCGGTCGTGCCCTTGGGGGTCGCCGCGTCGGCCGAGACGCGCAGCGCGGTGCCGCCGTCGAGGACCACCGTGAAGCCGGCGGGCGTGCCGGAGACGATCCGGAACCCGTACCTGTCGCCGGGCGTGGCGGCCCCGTCTGCCTGCTCCGGGCCACGGGTCAGCGCCAGGAGGTCGACGCGCTTCGCCGCCTCACCGGGCTCGACCTCGACCGTCTGCACCTCGAACGTCGGCGGGTGGTCGTCCACCGCGAACACCGTGATCTGCAGCGTGAGCAGCGCGGTCCGCGCTGTCGTGTCGGACGGGCCCGTCGCGTCCGTCACGGGAACGGTGATCGAGGCCGGCCCCGCGTAGCCCTCGGCCGACGTGAAGACGAGCGTCCCGGCGTCCTGGACCAGCTCGGCACCGCTGGAGCGCGCGGCCGTCACCTGCGTGGGGTCGGCGATGGTCGGCTCGCGCCCCGGCGCGACCTGCACGTGCTCCGCGAGCGGGATCACGAGCTGGTCGCCGCTGGCGACGCGCAGCTCGGGCGCGCGGGGCCGCAGCTGCGGCGGGAAGAACCCGAGCGCGGGCACGGTGATGAAGGCGTACGCGTCCGCGCCCTCGGCGGTCCGGTTGGCCAACCGGTACGGCACGGTCTGGGAGTGGTCGACCAGGGTCACGACGACGTCGCCCTCGGTCGTCACGCGCGCGACGTCGGCGTGGGACGCCGGCACCGAGACGTCGAGGTCCGACAACGGGCCGGACGGGTTCTGGGCGACGGCGAGCACGTCCACCGAGACCTCGGTCTTGCCGAGGGTGTCGATCGCCGGGACCAGCACGTCGCGCGCCACGGGTGGCTGCACCGGCGCGTCGTCGGTCACGGTCACGGTGAGCGCGCCGTAGTCGCGTCCTCCCGCGTCGTTCGTCACGACGTACGGGATCTGCACGACCTGCGGTGAGGACGGCGCGGTGACCACGATGCGCCGGCCCTGGATCTGCGCCTCGACGCCCTCGGGCACCTCGATCGAGTCGAGCGTCAGCTCGCGGCCGGTCGAGTCGATGTCGTTCGCCAGGACGCGGACCTCGACGCGCTGACCGGGACGCAGCGTCACCGCGTCGTCGACGGCCACCACGCCGGAGGCGCCCGACGGGCGCGGGGCGATGCCGACGCGCACGGACGCGACCGCCCGCTGACCCACCCAGTCCTCGACGGCGTACGTGAACCTGTCGGTCCCGCGCGACCCCGGGAGCGCCTCGTACTCGAGCCAGTCCGGGCCGACCTCGGTGATGCGCCCCAGCGCGGGCGCCGACGCCGGCCCCAGCAGCGTCACGCCGTCGCCGTCGTCGTCGACGCCCACGAGCGGGACGGGGATGCGCACGGTGTCACCCTCGAACACGCGCGCCTCGACGTCCTGCGGCCGCGGGGGCGACTTCGTCGCCGGGTCGGACTCGTGCACGCGGACGGTCACGGTCGCCGCCGTGACGTTGCCGGCGGTGTCCTGCACCTCGAAGATCGCGCGCGCCGTCAGGGCGCGGTCCGGCGCCTGGTAGCGCAGCACGTCCCCCGACACGAACAGCAGCCCGTCGCCCTCGGCGAGCGGCTCGGGCAGGTCCCGGAGCACGGTCAGCTCGTCGCCGTCCGGGTCGGACGCGCCGGCGAGGACGGGGATGGTCACGACGCCACCCGCACGCACGGTCGCCTCGACGTTCGGCACCACGGGTGGCTGCGAGGACGCCGAGGGCGGCACCGGCTGCACCACGATCTCGCCGACCGCCGACGCCGACCCGTTGGACACCTCGTACGTGAGCGCGATCGGCCCGTCGGGGGTGCGCTCGGCGCGGATCTGCACGTAGCGGTGCTCGATGACCGCGACCTGGATCCCGGACCCCTCGGGGGCCGTCACGGTCTGCAGCACGAGGACGTTGTTGGCCGGGTCCTCGTCGTTGGCCAGCGGGTCGACGGTGACCTCGCCACCGGCCGGCAGCAGCGCCAGGTCGCGCACCGCGACGGGCGGCTGCGCCTGCTCCGGCCACTCGCGCACGTCGATCCGCGCGATCCCCGTGGCCTGCTGCGGCGCGGCCGTCACGACGAACGTCACGTAGTACGGCCCGGCACGGGGCGCCTTGAACGTGAACGTGCCCGCCTGCAGGTCCGGCACGATCGTGGCGCCCGCGGTGTCGGACACCGCAGCGAGGCGCGGCGGCTCGGAGGACGCCGAGCGGACCGCGTCGAGCGGACGCAGGACGACCTCCTGCCCCACGTACGTCACCGCGTGCACGGGGTCGATCTGCGGGGGCACGGAGCCGGCGGCGCGCACGTCGACCGCGACCTCGCCGTCGACCACGTTCGTGCCGTCGGAGACCTGCACCTGCACGGTCGTGCGACCCAGGCCGCCGCCGTCGGCGGTGAACGTCAGGACCCCGTCCTGCCGGAACCGCGCGGTGCCGACCGTCGGGTCGGCGCTGGCGCCGACCAGCAGCAGGTCGTCGCCGTCGGCGTCCTCGAAGTCCCCCAGGACGCCGTGCACCAGCTGACCGCCGGTCTCGATCGTCAACGACGACGTGCGCACCTGCGTCGGCGCGTTGTCGCCGTCGCTCACCGTGAGCCGCACGGTCGCCGTCGACGGCGCGTTGACGCCGCGTCCGTCGGTCACCGTGTACGTCAGGGCCGCCGTGCCCGAGGCGCCCTCCTGCACGTGCACCTGGAGCGCGCGTCCACCCCGGACCTGCTCGACCGTGCCGAAGTCGGCCGGGAGCGCGTCGAGCTGCGAGATCACGAGGATCCCGCAGTCGGAGGACGAGTCGTTGTCGATCACGGGCAGCACGCGCGTGCGCCCGGCCCGCACCCCGAAGTCGTCGTCGACGGCGACGGGCGGCGCGCTCTGCTCGCTGCACTCGGTCACCGGCTCCTGCATGACCTCACCGGTGTCGGAGTCCTCCTCCGAGTCCTCCGGGTCCTCCTCCGGGACGATGTCGTCCCAGTTGGGGACGCGCACGGCCGTGTCCTCCTGCGGCAGCCAGACGCGCCCGCCGACCGTCTCGTTGAGGACGACGAACCCGCGGTTCACGCGGAACGCCAGGCGGTCGGCCGCGGTCATGCCCTCGAGGTCCTCGACCACCGGGTCCTCGCCGTCGCACAGCCGCAGCGACGCGCCCACGGCCGACGCCCACGCCGCGTAGGCGCAGGCGCCCACGCGCACGGGCGCAGCCGGCACCCCCGACCCGGTCGTGTCGTGCCGGCGCGGCGTACCGCCGTCGAGCGGGACCTCCCACAGCGCCCCGCTGCCCGACAGCAGCACGCTCGACGCCGCAGGACCGGGCTGCTGGAGGACGAGGTCGGTGTCGTCGACCGTCACCTCGCCGGTCAGCGTGCGCACCGTGCTGCCCGACAGCACGACCAGCTCGTCGCCGACGGTCGTCGCGTCGTCGACCTCGACCGCGCCGAGGGAGCCGAGGGCCTCGGGCGCCACCGGCTGCGTCGCCGGCACCCGCGTGACCGCACCGTCCTCGGGCGCGACCGCCAGCACCGCGCCGCTGCGCGCCACGACCGCGGCGCCGCCCTCGCCGAGCTGCAGATCCGGGGCGCCGTCGGTCAGGTCCAGCACGTCGAGCTCCGCCACCTGTCGCACCCACGTGCCACCCGCGCCGTCGACGAACGCGACGCGCCCCGCCGCCATCGAGACGTCGGTGCCCGGCGTGGCGATCTGCGTGGTCGTCGCGACCGACGCCGGGTCCACCACGGACACCGCGTTGTCCTCGACGAGCAGCACCCAGCCCTGGTCCTGCTGGACGTCGAACGTGCTGCTGGCGGTGACGATGCCGCCGTCGAGCTCCTCGACCGGGACGTTGTAGCGCCCCAGGCTCATCTGGCCGGTCGCGGTGAGCCACACGCCGCCGTCGTTGAGGTCGACGCGCGCGAGCGGGAAGCCGCGGTCGACGAGCGCGAGCGACAGCACGACCAGCGGGACGGTGACGATGGCCGCTGTCGTGGTCACCGGGCGCCGGCGCCACGTGCGCGGGTCCCACCACGTCACGGCGCGCACCCCTGCGCGGGCCGCGCCGTGCTGCTGCGGTCCGCCCGCACGATGGACACCTGGATGCACACCTCACCGGTCGCCTGGTCGGCGGGGACCGTGACGCGCTCGTCGTCGACGACCGCGAGCGTCGGCTCACCGGTCACGGCGAGCACGCCCCAGAGGTACCGGTCCCCGTCCTGCGGGTCGGGATTCTGCCACGTGAACGTCACGGAGCCATCCGCCGCGCGGGTGCCGGCGAGCGAGTGGGGAGCGGGCACGGGAGCGGCCGCCGGGCCCGTCTGCGGCGGCGCGAACGTCTCGGTCGGCGAGGGCCCGGGCGAGTCACCACCACGCAGCGCGGCCCCCACCACGCCCACGACCGCGGCGACCACGACCACCGCCGCGACGACCACGGCCGCGCGCGCACCTCGCCGCGTCCCGGCGCCGTCGGGGACACCCGTCGGGGCGGGCTGCGGCACCGGGGCCGGTGCGACCAGCGTGGGGCGACCGACGACGACGGCCCGTGCACGCGTCGCGTCCTCGTCGTGACCGGCGAGCCCCTGGAGGGGACCCGGCAAGGCGATGCCGCGCAGCCGGGTGGCGTCCTCGTCGTCGGACGCCGCGGCGCCGAGCGCCGTGGGCGGCTCGTCGGGCAGGTCGAGCGGCGTCACCGGGAGCCGCAGGGTCGCCTCGACCTCCTGCAGCGCACGTGCGACCGCCATCGCCGAGGCGAAGCGCCGCGACGGGTGCTTGGCCATCGCGCGGTCGAGCACGGCCTGGAGCTGCGGCGGCACGTCCTCGCGGCCGACCGGTGGCAGCGGCGAGCGCTCGATGCGCGCCACGAGCTGCTGCGCGCTGTTGTTGCCGCCGGGCAGCTCGAAGGGCGTGCGGCCCGCGAGGAGCGAGTAGATCGTCGCCGCGAGCGCGTAGACGTCGGACCGCTCGTCCCCCGTCGGGTGCTCGGCCAGCAGCTCGGGGGGCGACCACGGGATCGACATGCCCATCGTCTGGGCGGCCGGACCGGTCGTCGCGGCGATCCCGAAGTCGGTGAGCGCGGGCCAGCCGAAGTCGGTCGTCAGCACGTTGGCGGGCTTGATGTCCCGGTGCAGGATGCCGGCCCGGTGCGCCGTCTCGACCGCCGAGGCCAGGCGCACGCCGATGCGCAGCACCTCGGGCACAGGCATCCGCTCGGAGCGGTACCGCTCCGCGAGGCCCGCGCGCGAGCAGTACTCCATGACGAGGAACGGCCGGCCGTCGGCGGCGATCGCGGCGTGGTGGATCGTGACGATCGACGGGTGGTGCGACAGCTGGGCCATGAGGTTGGCCTCGGTCTGGAACCGCTCGCGCACGTCGTCGTCGAGGCTGCCCGCGAGCAGCACCTTGACCGCGACGTCGCGCCGCGGCAGGTGCTGGCGGTACAGGAAGACGTCCGCGAAGCCGCCCAGCCCGAGCACGCGCACGTACTCGTACCCGGGCAGGTCCGGCGGCGCGGACGCCTCACGACGCGCCGTCACGACGCGCTGCGCTCCACGGTGAAGGTCACGCCGTCACCGAGGTCGACGACCTCGTCGGTCCCCACGACGCTCGGCTCGCCCGGGTGCAGGCGGCGCACGCCCTCGCCGGGCCGCGACACGTGCACGCCGTTGGTCGAGTCGAGGTCCGTCACGACGACGTGCTCGCCCTCGAGCCGCACCTCGGCGTGCGTGCGGGAGATGTCCTGGTTGGGGCTCGGGACGGTGACGAGCCGCGGCAGCTCACGGTTGGTGACCCGCGCGACCTGCGGGGCGCGACCGAGGAGCACCGCGCGGTCCAGCGCGACCACGAGCCCCGTGGACAGCACCATGCGAGCCGGCAGGGGCGCGACCTCGGGCGTCGGGAAGGGACCGGGGACGGCGTCCTGCGACCACGCGGGCAGGCGGTCACGCAGGCGCGCGAGGTCGCTCGACAGGATCGTCATGCCGTCGTGGTCGTCGGACTCCTGCTCCTCCTGCACGGGCTCCGCCGTCACGAGGGCGGTCGCCGCGGGCGCGGCGGCAGGGGTGCCGGCGCCGGTCGCGGGCGCGGCGAGGGGCCACCACGGGATGTCGGGCGCGTCGTCCGCGTCGAGCGCGGTCGACGGCTCGTCCAGGGCCGTGGTGGGGGCCACGGGCGTGGGGTCCGCGACGGGCGCGACCTCCTCCCGGGGCACCTCCAGGGGTGCGGTCTCCCCCGGCGACGTCGCCCCGTCGAGCGGGGTCAGCCCGCCCGGCGACGTCGTCGGCTCCAGGGCCGTCGGCTCGTCGAACGGCGTCGGCTCCCCGAGAGGCGTCAGCTCCTCGAGCGGCGTCAGCTCCTCGAGAGGCGTCAGCTCCTCGAGCGGCGTCAGCTCCTCGAGAGGCGTCAGCTCCTCGACCGGCGCGGGCTCGTCGACCGGCGTCACCGCGGGTGCGACCGGGCCGTCGGCCCACGCGGACGCGGCGAGGTCGGTGCCCACGGCGGGGTCCTCCGCGGGCTCGGGCGCCGTCGCCTGCGGCTGAGGGGTCTCGCCGTACGCGCGCTCCGGCTCCGGTGCGGGGACGATCGGCTGCTCGTGGGTCGCGGTGTCGGGGGCGACGACCGCGTCCTCGGTCACGCCCGTGCGCAGGCCGCCGGCGCGCACGACGCCGCCGACCAGCGGCCACCACGTCGCGTCCGCGGCACCGTCCACGAGCACCTCGACGCCCTGCACGCCGAGCGCGCGGTGCTCGGTCCAGACCACCCCGTCCCGCGCGTCCACCTCCTGCGCACCGTCCGTGCCGTGCAGCCGCAGCCGCACCGGCCCGCGCAGCACCGCGTGGACCGATCCGTCCGCGTCGGTCCGGACGAGGGCGAACTGCGGCAGCGCGGCGAACCCGTCGGCGGCGACCACACCGAGGGCCCCGAGGACGTCGCCGTCCCCGCGCGCGACCTGCCAGAGGCCGTCGACGAGCCGCCACGGCGCATCGGGCTCGACGAGGGCGAGGAACCCGTCACCGGCGACGGCGGTCCACGGGCCGTCCTGGTACTCGTGGTGGGCGCGGTCCGTCATGCGGGGTCCTCCTGGGCGTCGGCCGGCGAGGAGGCCGGCAGGACGGGCGTGGGCAGGTCGTCCGGCGTGGGGGCCGCGGACCGCGGGACGGTCGCGCCGTTGAGCATCTCGTCCCACAGGTGCGGGCCGAGGTCGGGCGCGGAGCGCGGCAGGGTCGTGTGCGTCTGCTCGGGCGTGCTGGTCGTCGCGACGTCGACGACGACCGCGCTCACGTTGTCGCGCCCGCCGCGCTCGAGCGCGTCCTGCACGAGGCGCGCGGCGGCCTCCTGCGGGTCGTCGAACGCGCCGAGGACCTCGGCGATCTCGTGGTCGGCGAGCTCGCGCGTCAGGCCGTCGGTGCAGATCAGCAGCCGGTCGTCGACGCCGGCCGGCAGCAGCCAGTAGTCGGGCTCGGGCAGCTCGCCGGTGCCGAGCGCGCGCGTCAGCACGTGCCGCTCGGGGTGCCGGCGCGCCGCGTCGGGTGAGAGGTCCCCCGCGTCCAGCAGCTCCTGGACGACCGAGTGGTCGACGCTGACCTGCGAGAGCTCCCCCTCGGACCAGCGGTACACGCGCGAGTCGCCCACGTTGAACACGAGCCAGTACCAGCCGCCGTCGTGCTCGGTGACGGCCGCGCCCGCGACGGTGGTGCCGCCCTGCCGACCGCGCGTGAACTCGGCCCGGATCCGCGTCGAGGTGCGCGTGAAGCACGCGTGCACGTCGTCCGACGACGCCGAGGACTGCCCCGCGAGCTGCGCGAACTCCTCGACGGCGATGCGGCTCGCGAGGTCACCGGCGTCGTGCCCGCCCATGCCGTCGGCGACGAGGAACACCGGAGGGTAGGCGAGGAGCGCGTCCTCGTTCACCTCGCGGACGCGTCCCCGGTCCGTCGCCGAACCCCACGACGTGCGCACGCCACCACCGTCCCTCGCTCAGAAGCAACCGGGGCACATGGTGCCTCACGCGAGGCGTGCGGTTCACGTGCGTCCGTCCAGTTCACCCTCAGATGTTGAGCTGGAAGACGCCCCAGTAGGCCAGCACGACCAGCAGGACCGCCGATCCGCCCAGCACCCCGACGGCTGCGACCCGCCGGACGCCGCCCGGTGCGAGCGCCACGCCGTCGAGCCGCGCGTCGTGCGCCCGGCGCGCGAGCAGCACGGCGACCAGCACCGCGCTGATGCCCAGGACCCGCACGCCGAGCCAGCCGCCCTGCACGACCCACGCGTCGCGCTGGTAGTCCAGCGCGAGTCGCGCGACCGCCACGAGGTAGACCACGAGCGCCGCGACCGTCGCGACGGTCGTTCCCCCGAGTGCGGCGAGGCGCCAGGCGACGCCGGGGGCGAAGCGCGGCGGCTGCCGCGCCGGGTCCCGGCGCGCCCGTCCCCACGGCGTGCGCTGCACGACGCGTGTCGCGCCGACCGCGAGCCCGCACAGGACCATGAGGACCGGCACACCCAGCACGAGGACGAGCAGGGCGGTCCCGTCGCGGAGCCACCGCGGCTGCGGGACCGGACCGGCGAGGTAGGCCTGCGTGGGTTCCGCGCCCGCCACCCGCGGCGTGCCGTCGCCCGTGGTGGGCAGTCCGAGCACCCAGCCCGACAGGTCGCGCAGGAACTCCGGGGTCGGGCTGCCACCGACCCGGATCCCGTGGTCGGCGCCCTCGTAGTAGCGCACGGTCACCGCGGTGTTGCCGGCGCTCGCGGCGTCGGACCGCACCTGCAGCGCGCCCTGGACGATGGGCATCGAGGCGTCCGCGGTGCCGTAGACGACCAGCAGCGGCTGCGTCATGCGCCGCTGCCAGGGCGAGACGTCGAAGTCGGCGTACTCGAAGCCGCCGCCGGGCATCGACATGCCCACCGCGCGCGGGATGGCGCGGAACACCGCGTGCGGCACGCCGGTGTTGCGCAGGTAGGCGTCCACCGCGAAGGCGGCCTGCTGACGCGGCGGGACGACGGGCGAGGACACCAGCACGACACCCGCGATGCGCGGGTCCTCCGCCGCCATGACGGGCGCGATCCACGCGCCCTCGCTCTCGGCGTAGACGACCACGCGGTCGGGGTCGACCTCGGGCCGGTCGCGCAGCAGGTCCAGCGAGCGGTGGTAGTCGGCGGCCATCGCGACGTAGTCGCGGTGCCGCGTCGTGTACGTGTCGAGCCGCTTGTCCGGGACCATCGCCACGACGCCCGCCTCGGCGAGCGCGTGCGCCTGGCGCTTGAACGCCTGGACGGACCTCCCGGTCCCCGCGCCGTGCACGAACAGCACCGCGGGCCCCGGCTCGGTCACCCCGACCGGCAGGCTGATCCGGGCGCCGACGCTCGCGCCGTCGAGGCGCACCGAGACGTCCACGGTCCGGACCTCGTAGCTGCCGAGGTCGGGGGCGCCACCGATCGACGTGTCCGCCGTCGCGACCTCGATGCCCTCCTCGAGCGGCCCCGGGTCCCAGTGCGGTCCCGTCACGGCACCGACGACGGCGAGCAGCAGCGAGCCCAGGGCGACGCTCGCCACCAGGCGGTACACCGACGAGAGCCGCGCCGAGCGCGTGCCGTGCCCGTCCGGGGACGTCGGCGCGTGCCGCGTCCCCGAGCTCGTCACGGCCACGTCAGAAGCCCAGCCGACCGAGCTGCTTGGGGTCGCGCTGCCAGTCCTTCGCCACCTTCACGTGCAGGTCGAGGAACACGCGGGCGCCGAGCAGCGCCTCGATCTGGGTGCGGGCGCGCGTGCCGACGTCCCGCAGACGCGCACCGCCGCGGCCGATGACGATCGCCTTCTGGCTGTCGCGCTCGACGAACAGGTGCACGCGCACGTCCAGCAGCGGGCGGCCGTCGGCGCCCGGCGGCTGGTCGCGGGGCACGATCTCGTCGACGACGACGGCGAGCGAGTGCGGCAGCTCGTCGTGCACGCCCTCGAGCGCGGCCTCCCGGACCAGCTCGGCGACCATCACCTGCTCGGGCTCGTCGGTCAGCTCGCCCTCGGGGTACAGCGCGGGGCCCTCGGGGAGGTGCCCGACGAGCACGTCGGCGAGCACGTCCACCTGGTAGCCGTCACGCGAGGACACCGGGACGATGTCGGCCCAGTCCCCCAGCTGGTCGACGGCGATGAGCTGCTCGGCCAGGCGCGCGCGCGGCACGGTGTCCGTCTTGGTCACGATCGCGACCACGGGTGCACCCGGCCGGCCCGGCGTGCCGAGGCGCGCGAGCTGCTCGGCGATGAAGCGGTCGCCGGGTCCGATCTTCTCGTCGGCGGGCAGGCAGAAGCCCACGACGTCGACCTCGCTGAGGGTGTCGCGCACGAGCGCGTTGAGGCGCTCGCCCAGCAGCGTGCGGGGGCGGTGCAACCCCGGGGTGTCGACGAGGACGAGCTGCGCGTCGTCCCGGTGCACGATGCCGCGCACCACGTGCCGGGTGGTCTGCGGCCGGCCGGACGTGATGGCGACCTTCTGCCCGACGAGCGCGTTGGTCAGCGTCGACTTCCCGGTGTTGGGCCGCCCGACGAAGCAGGCGAAGCCGGAACGGTGGGTCATCGGGTGGCCTCCGAGCCGTGGTCGCGCGGGGGGGGGGGGGGGCCGCCCGCCGGGGGGCCCGCGGCCGTGGGGCCGCGGGCGGGGGTCGTGGTCGCGTCGTCGTCGGGCTCGTCGGCGCGGTGCACCAGGACCGTCGCGAGCCGCTTGCGGCGGCCCTCGACGCGCTCGGCCTCCAGCCGCAGCCCGTGGATCTCGCCCACCGAGCCCGGCAGCGGGACCTTGCCCAGCGCCTTGGCGAGCAGGCCCGCGGCGGTGTCGACGTCCTCGTCCTCGACGTCGATGCCGAACAGGTCGCCCAGCTCGTCGCGGCTCATGCGCGCCGGGACGCGGAAGCCGCCGTCCCCGAGCTCCTCGACGACCGGGGCGGTCGCGTCGTGCTCGTCGGTGAGCTCGCCGACGATCTCCTCCAGCGCGTCCTCGATGGTCACGAGCCCGGCGATCCCGCCGTACTCGTCGACCACGAGCGCGATGTGGCTCGACCCGTCGCGCAGCTCCAGCAGCAGCTCGTCGACCGGCTTGGACTCGGGCACGTACACCGCGGGGCGCGCGAGCGACGACGCGGGCGCGTCCAGCGGGTCGTCGTCGCCGAGCGAGCCGTTCACGACGTCCGCCGCACCGCGCGCCGGGATGCGACGCACGATGTCCTTGAGGTAGAGCACGCCGACGACGTCGTCGACCGACTCCCCCACCACGGGGACGCGCGAGAAGCCCGAGCGCAGCAGCAGCGCGAGCACCTTGTGCAGCGGCGTGTCCGCCTGCGTCGTGATCATGTCGGTGCGCGGCACCATCACCTCGCGCGTGAGCGTGTCCCCCAGCTCGAGGACCGAGCGGAACATCTCGCGCTCGTTCTCCTCGATCGCGTCGGACTCGCTGACCCGCTCGACCATGTCCCGCAGCTCGGCGTCGTCCTGCTCGCTCGTCGACGCCGACGGGTCGGCGCGCCGCCCGACGCCACCGGCCAGCACCGTGACCGCCAGCAGCAGGCGCGACAGGCTCGCCAGCACGCCGACGGGGTGGCGCCGGCCCATGCTGCGGGGGCTGACCCGCACCAGCAGGAACGCGACGACGGCGCACGCGGCGATCGCCAGGAGCGCCGTGGCCCACCACGACAGGCTGCCGGCGCTGATGGCCAGCGTGAGGCACACGGTCGCCGTCATCTCGCCGAGGAGCCGGACGAACGCCGCCGCGGCCGTGACGCGCGTCGGGTCGTCGACGAGCCGGCGCACGCGTGCCGCCGCGCCCGGGCGCTCGCTCTCGAGCTCGGTGACGCGCGCCCGCGTCACGCGCAGGACCGCGACCTCGCCCGCAGACAGCGCAGCGGCCAGGACGATCCCGACCAGCGCGACGGTGACGAGAAGGGCGACGGGGACGCCGCTCATCGGCCGGCCAGGAACGTGAGGAGCAGGCGCCGCTGCAGCGCGAACATCTCCTTCTCCTCGTCCGGCTCCGCATGGTCGTACCCGAGCAGGTGCAGGATGCCGTGCGTGGTGAGCAGCAGCATCTCCTCGGCCGTCGAGTGACCCGCGGCGCGGGCCTGGGTGGCCGCGACCTCGGGGCACAGCACGACGTCGCCGAGCACGCCGGGCCCGGCGGGCTCGCCCTCACGGCCGGGCCGCAGCTCGTCCATCGGGAAGGACAGCACGTCGGTCGGTCCCGGCTCGTCCATCCACCGCACGTGCAGGTCCGTCATCGTGGCCGTGTCGACCAGCCGGACGAACAGGTCCGCCTGCGGGTGCACGTGCATGGCGTCCAGGACGTACCGCCCGAGCGCCGCGAACTCGGCCTCGTCGACCTCGACGCCGGACTCGTTGCTGACCTCGACGCTCATGACCTGTCCCACCTCGCGTACGCGTCGATGATCTCCCCCACCAGGCGGTGCCGGACGACGTCGGAGGACGTCAGACGGCAGAACTCCACGTCGTCGACGCCGCCGAGGATCTGCTCGACGACCCGCAGGCCCGACGTGGTGCTGCTGGGGAGGTCCACCTGCGTGACGTCGCCGGTGACGACGACCTTGGACCCGAAGCCGAGCCGCGTGAGGAACATCTTCATCTGCTCGACGGAGGTGTTCTGCGCCTCGTCGAGGATGATGAACGCGTCGTTGAGCGTGCGGCCGCGCATGTACGCCAGCGGTGCGACCTCGATCGTGCCCGCCTCCATGAGCCGCGGGATCGACTCGGGGTCCACCATGTCGTGCAGCGCGTCGTACAGCGGGCGCAGGTACGGGTCGATCTTGTCCGCCAGGGAGCCGGGCAGGAACCCCAGCCGCTCGCCGGCCTCGACCGCGGGTCGGGTCAGCACGATGCGGTTGACCTTGCGCGCCTGCAGCGCCTGCACGGCCTTGGCCATCGCGAGGTACGTCTTACCGGTGCCCGCCGGGCCGATGCCGAACGTGACGGTGTTGCGCTCGATCGCCTCGACGTAGTCCTTCTGACCCGCGGTCTTGGGCCGGATCGTGCGCCCGCGCGAGGACAGGATGTTGAACGTCAGGACGTCGGCGGGCCTGGCGGCGGCGGCGTCGGTCAGCATGACGACCGAGCGAGCGACCACGTCGGGGCTCAGCGGTGTGCCGGCGGCGGCCATCTCGACGAGCTCGTCGACGAGACGCGTGACGAGGGCGACGTCACCGGCCGAGCCGGCGAGGTTCACCTCGTTGCCGCGGACGTGGACGTCGACGGCCGGGAAGCCGTCCTCGATGCTGCGCAGGACCTCGTCGCGCAGGCCGAGCAGCTCGACCATCGACACGTCCGACGGGACGGTGATGCGGTGCTCGATGCGCGCGTGCCGGGACTCGGGGACGCTGGGTGCGGGGCTGGACTCGGCCATGTGCTCGGCGGTTGCCGTGCGCTCCTTCTCTCGACGCGTGCCCTCCGGCGGGCACCCCACCATCCTACGGCTCCACGCACCGGTCGGGGGATCCGGCGCCGCGGTGCACGGGTCGCCCCGGCGGCGCCGGCTGGGCCCTTCGTCCCCGGGCGGCACCGTCGGGTCGGGAGAACACTGGGTGGAGGACCTCGGGCAACGGAGCCCGGCGACTGCGGACGACGGAGGAAGCCCCATGGCTCGTTACGTCAAGGACTTCAGCGAGGGCGACAAGGACCAGAAGGACCTGCTCGGCGGCAAGGGTGCGAACCTCGCCGAGATGACCCGTCTGGGACTGCCGGTACCGCCCGGCTTCACCATCACCACCGAGGCGTGCCGCGCCTACATGCGCACGGGCGCGGTGCCGCCCGAGCTGCGGGTCGAGGTGACCATGGCGGTGCGCCACCTCGAGGACCAGCTGGGCCGCCGGCTCGGTGACTTCCACGAGCCGCTGCTGGTCTCCGTGCGCTCGGGAGCGAAGTTCTCGATGCCCGGGATGATGGAGACGGTCCTCAACGTCG
The DNA here is from genome assembly GCF_014836445.1 of Cellulomonas avistercoris. Classification (GTDB taxonomy): domain Bacteria; phylum Actinomycetota; class Actinomycetes; order Actinomycetales; family Cellulomonadaceae; genus Cellulomonas; species Cellulomonas avistercoris. Next base: position 135,269 of record NZ_JACSQV010000005.1, on the reverse strand, counting down.
GCCTCAACGACGCGTCCGTCCAGGGCCTGGCGGCGCTCTCCGGCGACGAGCGCTTCGCGTGGGACTCCTACCGGCGCCTGATCCAGATGTTCGGCCGCACCGTGCTCGACATCGACGGCGACCTCTTCGCCGACGCGCTGGACAAGGCGAAGGCCGCGCGCGGCGTCACCGCCGACGTCGACCTCGACGCCGCCGACCTGCGCACCCTGGTCGACACGTACAAGCAGATCGTGCGCGACGAGTCCGGCCGTGAGTTCCCTCAGCACCCGCGCGAGCAGCTCGACATGGCCATCGTGGCGGTCTTCGACTCCTGGGGCACCGAGCGTGCGCAGCTGTACCGGCGCAAGGAGCGCATCCCCGACGACCTCGGCACCGCCGTGAACGTCTGCACCATGGTCTTCGGCAACCTCGGGCCGACCTCCGGCACGGGGGTGGCGTTCACGCGCGACCCGGCGTCGGGACGCACCGGCGAGTTCGGCGACTACCTCGTCAACGCGCAGGGCGAGGACGTCGTGGCGGGCATCCGCAACACGCTGTCCCTCGCCGACCTCGAGGACGTGGACCCCGCGGCGCACGCCGAGCTGCTCCAGGCCATGCGCCGCCTCGAGACGCACTACCGCGACCTGTGCGACATCGAGTTCACGATCGAGCGCGGCAAGCTCTGGATGCTGCAGACGCGCGTCGGCAAGCGCACGGCGCCCGCGGCGTTCCGTATCGCGTGCCAGCTGGTCGACGAGCACCTCATCACGATGGACGAGGCGCTGTCCCGCGTCACCGGTGCCCAGCTCTCGCAGCTGCAGTTCCCGCAGTTCGCCCCCGGGGACGGCGCGGACCGCGTGCTGCTGACCAAGGCGATGCCCGCCTCGCCCGGGGCGGCCGTGGGCATGGCGGTCTTCGACCCGGAGACCGCCCAGCAGTGGGCGTCCGAGGGCAAGGACGTCGTGCTCGTGCGGCGCGAGACGAACCCGGACGACCTCGGCGGCATGATCGCCGCGGTGGGCGTCCTGACGGCGCGCGGCGGCAAGACGTCGCACGCCGCGGTCGTCGCCCGCGGCATGGGACGCACGTGCGTCGTCGGCGCCGAGGAGCTCGTGGTCGACTCGGCCGCCCGCTCCATGACGACCCGCGGGCACACCGTCAACGAGGGTGACGTCATCGCGATCGACGGCACCACCGGCGAGGTCTTCCTCGGCGACGTCCCCGTCGTGCCCTCGCCCGTGCAGCGCTACCTCGAGGACGGTCTGGACGTCGCGCTCGCGGAGGCGCCGGACGACGAGACGCGTGACCTGGTGCGGGCCGTCCACCGCATCCTCGAGCACGCCGACGCGACGCGCCGGCTGCGGGTCCACGCCAACGCGGACACGGCCGAGGACGCCCTGCGCGCCCGCAGCCTGGGCGCGGAGGGCATCGGGCTGTGCCGCACGGAGCACATGTTCCTCGGCGAGCGGCGCGTGCTGGTCGAGCGCGTGGTGCTCGCGGCGGACGACGCCGAGCGCACGGCCGCCCTCGACGCGCTGCTGCCGCTGCAGCGTCAGGACTTCACGGACCTGCTCGCCGAGATGGACGGCCTGCCGACGACCATCCGGCTCATCGACCCGCCGCTGCACGAGTTCCTGCCCGACCTCACGGAGCTGTCCGTCAAGGTCGCGCTGGCGGCCGAGCGCGGCAAGGTCGACGAGCGGGACGTCACGCTGCTCGCGGCCGTGCGCCGCATGCACGAGGCGAACCCCATGCTGGGGCTGCGCGGCGTGCGGCTCGGGCTCGTCGTGCCGGGGCTGTTCGACCTGCAGATCCGCGCGATCGCCGAGGCGGTCGCCGCGCGGCTCGCCGCCGGCGGTCACCCGCACGCGGAGATCATGGTCCCGCTGGTGGCCTCGGTGCAGGAGCTGCGGCTGGTCCGCGACCGCGCGCTGTCGATCATGGCGGAGGTGAGCGCCGAGCAGGGCGTCACCGTGGACCTGCCCGTCGGCTGCATGATCGAGCTGCCGCGCGCGGCGCTCACGGCGGACCGCCTCGCGACGCAGGCCCAGTTCTTCTCGTTCGGCACGAACGACCTCACGCAGACGACGTGGGGCTTCAGCCGGGACGACGTCGAGGGCGCGTTCTTCTCGCAGTACGCCGCGAACGGCGTGCTGTCGGTGTCGCCGTTCGAGACGATCGACGTCCGCGGTGTCGGGGAGCTCGTGAAGGTCGCGGCGGAGCGCGGCCGGGCGACCCGGCCGGACCTCACGCTCGGCGTCTGCGGCGAGCACGGCGGCGACCCGGAGTCCATCCGGTTCTTCGACTCCGTCGGGCTGGACTACGTGTCCTGCTCCCCGTTCCGCGTGCCGGTCGCACGTCTCGAGGCCGGACGCGCGGCCGTCGAGCACGACGGCGCCGACGCCCGCTGAGCCGACCGCGCCGAACGCAGGCCCACCACGCCGAGCGCGCCGGACCCGGGGGGGGGGGGGGGGGGGGGGGCCCC
>NZ_JACSQV010000005.1:45605-132795 GCF_014836445.1 Cellulomonas avistercoris | reverse complement strand
CCCCCCGCCCCCCCCCCCCCCCCCCCCCCCCCCCCCCCCCCCCCCCCCCCCCCCCCCCCCACGCCGGTGTTCCGGGGCTCAGCCCCAGCGACCCAGCCGGTCGGCGAGCATCGCCAGTGCGACGGGCCCCGCGGTCGACGTGCGCAGGACGTGCGGGCCGAGCCGGCACACGACGGCGCCGGCCGCGGTGAGGGCCGCGACCTCGCGGTCGCTGATGCCACCCTCGGGGCCCACGACGACCAGGACCTCGCCGCCCGCGGGGAGGGCGACCTCGTGCAGCGGCGACGTGGCGGACTCGTGCAGCACCACGACGACGCCGTCGGCAGCGACGACCGCACCGACGCGCGCGACGAGGCCCGCGTCGTCGAGCGCCTGCTCGACGACCGGCATCCGTGCGCGCCGCGACTGCTTGGTCGCGGTGCGGACGGTCCCGATCCAGCGCGCACGGCTCTTCTGCGCCCGCTCCCCGCGCCACACCACGACGGACCGCTCGGCCTGCCACGGCACGACGACGTCGACCCCGACCTCGGTGGCCGCCTCGATCGCGAGCTCGTCCCGGTCGCCCTTGGCGAGCGCCTGCACGAGCACCAACCGCGGCGCGGGCGCGTCCTCGACGACGACGTCCTCGACGTCGATCCGCACGCCGTCGGCGCCTGCGGCGCGCACACGCCCCACGAGCCGGACGCCCGCGCAGTCGACCACGTCGACGCGCTCACCCGCACCGCGCCGCTGGACGACGCCCGCGTGCCGGCCCTCGGTGCCGTCGAGCAGGTACTCCCCGCCGGCCCGCACGTCGTCGAGCATGCCCGGCTCGACGACGAAGACCGGGGCGCTCACCGGCCGCTGAGCTTGTCGCGCAGCTTGGCGAACATCCCCGGGTTCGCCGCCGCGAGGCGCGCCTCGGGGCGCTCCTCGCCGCGCAGCACCGCCAGGCGGCGCAGCAGGTCGGCCTGCTCGTCGTCCGCGGGTGCGGGCACCTGGACCTCGACGTGCACGTGCAGGTCACCACGGCCGCCGACGTGCAGGTGACCCACGCCGAGCCCGCGCAGCGTCAGCACCTGCCCCGGCTGCGTGCCCGGTCGCAGGTCGACCTCCTGCGGCCCGTCGAGCGTCTCCATCGTCACGACCGTGCCCAGCGCGGCCGCCGTCATGGGCACCTGGAGCGTCGCGTGCAGGTCGTCCCCGCGCCGGACGAACGTCTCGTGCTTGCGCTCGCGCACCTCGAGGTAGACGTCGCCGGGCGGACCGCCCGCCGGGCCGACCTCGCCCTGCCCGGTCATCTTGATGCGCGTCCCCGTGTCCACGCCCGCCGGGACGTCGACCGAGAGCGTGCGCCGCGAGCGCACGCGGCCCTCGCCCGCGCACTCGGTGCAGGGCTCGGGGATCACGGTGCCGAAGCCGTGGCACGCGGCGCACGGCTGCGTCGTCATGACCTGCCCGAGGAACGAGCGCGCGACGCGCTGCACCGACCCGCGCCCGCCGCACACCTCGCAGGTGCGCGGCGACGTGCCGGGACGGCAGCACGTACCACCGCACGTGGGGCACAGCACGGCGGTGTCGACCTGCACCTCGCGGTGCACGCCGAACGCGGCCTCCGCCAGGTCCAGGTCGAGGCGCACGAGCGCGTCCTGCCCGCGCCGCGCACGCGGCACGGGGCCCCGCGGTGCACCGCCGCCGGCCGCGCCGAAGAAGGTCTCGAAGATGTCCTGGAAGCCGAAGCCGCCGCCCATGCCGCCGCCGGGCGACGAGGGGTCGGCGCCCATGTCGTACGCGCGGCGCTTCTCGGGGTTGCCGAGCACGTCGTACGCGCGCGACACGTCCTTGAACCGGTCGTCCGTCCCGGGCTCGGTGCCCGAGACGTCGGGGTGCAGCTCGCGCGCCAGCCGCCGGTAGGCCTTCTTGATCTGCTCCGGCGTCGCGTCCCGCGGGACGCCGAGGATCTCGTAGTAGTCGGTCACGTGGCGTGCTGCTCGCTTCCTGCTCGTGCGTGGGGGGACCCGGCCGCGGGCGACGCGCCGGAGGCGCGGACGCGTGGCGTGGGGGTCAGCCCGCGAGGATCCGGGTGAGGTACCGGGCGACGGCTCGGACCGCCGCCATGGTCTGGGGATAGTCCATGCGCAGGGGGCCGACCGACCCCAGGACGGCGACGGACGAGCCGTCACCGCCGTAGCCGCTGGTGACGATGCTCGTCTCGGCGAGGCCCTCGAGCTGCGTCTCCCGGCCGATGCGCACGGCGACGCCCGCCGAGTCCTCGGCCATCTCGGACAGCAGGCGCAGCAGGACGACCTGCTCCTCCAGCGCCTCCAGCACGGGGCCGATGGTGTGCGGGAAGTCCGCGCCGGCGCTGCGGGCCAGGTGCGAGGCGCCCGCGACGATCACGCGCTCCTCGCGCTCCTGCGCCACCGTCTCGGCGACGACGGCCACGACCGCGCGGACGAGGTCGGCACCGTCCGGCTCGAACTCCTCCGCCAGCGCGTCGAGCGCCGTGTCGAGGTCGGCGAGCCGCAGGCCCGCCGCGACGACGTTGAGCCGCAGGCGCAGCCGCGCGACGACGCTCTCGTCGAGGTCGGCCGTCAGCTCGATCGTGCGCTGCTCGACGCGGCCCGTCGTCGTGATGATGACCACGAGGAGGTGGCGCGCGCCCACGGGGACCAGCTCGACGTGCCGCAGCGCCGAGCGCCGCAGCGACGGGTACTGGACGACCGCCACCTGGTGGGTCAGCTGGGCGATCAGCCGCACGGCGCGGTCCATCACGTCGTCGAGGTCGACGGCCTCCTCGAGGAGCGTGCCGATCGCGCGCTTCTCGGCCGCGGACAGCGCCCGCACGCCCGAGAGCCGGTCGACGAACTCGCGGTAGCCGAGCTCCGTCGGCACACGGCCGGCGGAGGTGTGGGGCTGCACGATCAGACCGGCCTCCTCGAGGGCGGCCATGTCGTTGCGGATGGTCGCGGGCGAGACGCCCAGCGCGTGCCGCTCGGCCAGGGCACGCGACCCGACGGGCTCGCGGGTCGCGACGTAGTCCTCGACGATCGCGCGCAGCACGTCCAGCCGCCGGTCCTCGCTCATGTCGCTCCCTCCGTCCCCCGGGGTCCACACCGTACGTGCGACCGCCTCGTGCGGTCGCCCCCGGCCGTCCGGCGTAGCACTCGGACCGGCCGAGTGCCAATTCTACGCGGTCGGGCCGGTGCACCCGGGGCGGCACCGCGCGTCGCCGTGACGGCCACGCGGCACGGCTCCTAGAGTGCCCGCGTGACCGACGACCGATACGGCTCCGACGTGCTCGCGGGTGCCGGCGCCACGTCCCGTGCCACCCACCACCGCGCCCCGCGCTCGTCGCGCGAGCAGCCCGCCGAGCGCGGGCTGGTCGTCGAGGACGTCGAGACCGGCTGGGTCGGTGCGGTGGTCCGCGTCGAGAAGTCGGGCGGGCTGCACGTCGTCGTGCTGGAGGACCGCCGCGGCCGGACCCGCACGTTCCGGCTCGGGCCGGGGTTCTGGGTCGACGGCGAGCCGGTCGTCCTGACGGCTCCCGTGACGACCCGGGCACCGGCGCGTCCGACGCGGACCGCGTCGGGCTCGGTGGCCGTGCCCGACGCGCCCGCGCGCGTCGCGCGCGGCTCGCGGATCTGGGTCGAGGGCAAGCACGACGCCGAGCTCGTCGAGAAGGTGTGGGGCGACGACCTGCGCGTCGAGGGCGTCGTGGTCGAGCTGCTCGACGGCGTGGACAACCTGGCGGACGCGCTGCGCGACTTCGGTCCGACGGCCGACCGGCGGGTCGGCGTCCTCGTCGACCACCTGGTGCCGGGGTCCAAGGAGAGCCGGCTCGCGGCCGACGCGCTGCGCACGGTGCCCGCGGGCACGGTGCGCGTCCTCGGCCACCCCTACGTCGACGTCTGGCAGGCCGTCCGGCCGCAGCGCGTCGGTCTGGAGGCCTGGCCGACGATCGAGCGCGGCACCGAGTGGAAGCGCGGGATCCTGCGCGAGCTCGGGTGGCCGGCCGCGGACCAGGCGGACGTCGCACGGGCGTGGCAGCGCATCCTGCGGTCCGTGCGGTCCTACGCCGACCTCGAGCCCAGCCTGCTGGGCCGCGTCGAGGAGCTCATCGACTTCGTCACGGCCTGACGGCGCGTGCGTGGGGCCCGTCGAGCGGACGGGCCCCACGCACGGACCGGACGTCAGGCGGCGATCTGGCCGCCCGTCAGCCGCCGGTACGCGTAGACCGTGAGCAGCGCGCCCACGGGCAGCGACACGAGCACGCCGATGCCGCAGACCGCGGTCCCGATCCAGCTGACGACCGCGACGACCAGGTACACGAGCACGCCCGTGCCCAGGTCGCGCGTCTGCAGCGCCACGCTGGTCCGGATGGCCTCGACGGCGCTCTGGCCGCGCTCGACGATGGCGACGACGGCGTAGAACACGAAGAAGCCGACGACGACGAACGCGAGCTGCCCGATGATGGGGATGAAGCTCGCGACCAGGCCGACGGCGCCGAGGATGAGCGCCAGGACGACGAGCTGCCCGGCGTACGACGTGTCGAACAGGTCGCCGACCGACAGCGCGCGCCCGTCCGCGACCCGCAGCGCCGCCTTGATGAACGCGGCGCTGAAGAGCACCAGCAGCAGCACCATGAGCGCCACGAAGATCGCGATGCCGATCGACGCACCGACCCCCGCGGCAGCGCCCGCGACACCGTCCCGACCGCCCGTGAGCGCCGCGGCGCCCCCGACGAGGCCCAGCCCGATGACGGCGACCACGGCGATGACGACGAACCAGGCGAGCCCGCCCAGGACGAACGCCGCCCAGTTCTGGCCGAACTTCGAGAACGCCCACGAGAAGCCGGCGCCGATGTCGACCTGGCCGGGCGGCGGGACGTACGGCTGCCCGTACGGCTGCTGCCCGTACGGCTGCTGCCCGTAGGGCTGCTGGGGCCCGGGCTGTCCGTAGGGCGAGCCGGGCGGCGGGTAGGCGCCGGGCGGGCCGCCCGGCGTGCCGTACGCGGGCGGCGGGTAGCCGCCCTCGGCGGGGGGCGGCGTCGGCGGGACACCGCCCGTCGGCTGCCCGTAGGCGGGTGGGGGCGGCGGCGGGACGCTCGGGTCGTCGTCGCTCGGCGGGGTCCCGCCGGGGTTCTCGGTCATGCGGGCCTCCTGGCACCTGGCGGGACGTGGACACGTCCCGGACGACAGCGAACCGAAACGTCTCAGAAGGTGTCAAGGCACCGCGCCGCACGACGGCGCGCGTCCTGCACCGCGCCGGTACGCTGCGGGGCGCGGCGTCCGCCGCCTGCGACGACCTGCGACGTCGCAGCGCCGTGACCGCACCACCGACGACCCCGGGAGACGCACGTGTCCTACGACCCTCGTCCCATCCCGCCCGCGCGGTCCGCGCAGGGCGCGACCCTCGCGATGGTCGCCCACCTCGGCGGCGTGCTGACCTACCTCTTCGTCGGGTGGGTGGCCTCGCTCGTCGTGTGGCTCGTTCAGCGTGACCAGGACCCGGCCGTCGCCCGGGAGGCGCGCGTGGCGCTGAACTTCCAGCTGACCGCGCTCATCGCGATGGTCGTCCTGCACGTCGTCGAGCAGTTCCCGGTCATCGGCGTCGTCGGGTGGATCGGCAAGCTCGCGGTCGGGATCGTCGCGCTCGTGCTCTCGATCCTCGCCGCGGCGGCCGCGTACCGCGGCGGGTCGTACCGGTACCCGTTCAGCCTCGAGCTGGTCCGGTGAGCGCCGCACCCCCGGCGTGGACGCCGCCGCCCCCGGCGCCGCCGCTGCGCCCCGATGAGGAGCGCACGTGGGCGATCCTCGTGCACGTGCTGCCGCTGCTCGGACCAGGCTTCGTCGTGCCGCTGGTCGTCTGGCTGGTGTTCCGTGGCCGTGGCGCGTTCCTCGAGCACCACGCCAAGGAGTCGCTCAACTTCCAGATCACGGCGCTGCTCGCGCTCGTCGCGGCAGCCGTCCTCACGGTGGTCACCTTCGGCGTGGCGACGCCGCTCCTGCTCGGCGTGCTCGTCGCCTGGGTCGTGCTGTGCATCGTGGCCGCCGTCGCGGCGAACCGGTGGGAGTGGTACCGCTACCCCGCCACGCTGCGCCTGGTCACCTGAGGCCGACGGTCGCGGACGTCCCGGTGGCGGCCCGTCAGACGACGAGCGCCCGGACCACGGCGTCGGCGAGCAGGCGGCCGCGCCGCGTGAGGACGACCCGGCGCGGCCCGTCGGCGCCCAGGGCGGCGCGCGCGTCCACGAGTCCGTCGGCGACGAGCCCGGCCACCGCGGGCCGGGTGGCTGCCGGCACGTCCTGCAGCGGCAGGCCCTCGGCGATGCGGACCCCGAGCATGACGCGCTCGAGCGCAGCGGTGTCACCGGCGACGAGCTCGCGACCGGCGGCCGGGCTCAGCCCGCGCGCCAGCCGGTCGGCGTAGGCGCGGGGGTGCTTGACGTTCCACCACCGGACGCCGCCCACGTGGCTGTGCGCGCCGGGCCCGACGCCCCACCAGTCGTCACCGCGCCAGTAGCCGAGGTTGTGGCGTGAGGCGTCGTCGGGCGTGCGCGCCCAGTTGCTCACCTCGTACCAGTGCAGTCCCGCGCCGGTCAGCAGGTCGTCCGCCAGCTCGTACTTCGCGGCCTGGTCGTCCTCGTCCGGCAGGGTCAGCTCGCCGCGGCGCACCTGCACGGCCATCCGCGTCCCCGCCTCGACGACGAGCGCGTAGGCGCTGACGTGGTCGACGCCCGTGGCGAGCGCGACCTCCACGGACCGCCGCCAGTCGTCGAGCGACTCCCCCGGCGTGCCGTAGATGAGGTCGAGCGAGACCCGCAGGCCCGCGTCGCGCGCCCAGCGCACGACGTCGGGGACGCGTGCGGGGTCGTGCGTGCGCTCGAGGGTGCGCAGCACGTGCGGCACGGCGGACTGCATGCCGAACGACACGCGCGTGAAGCCCGCCGCCGCGAGCCGCGCCAGGCCGTCGGGGGTCACGGAGTCGGGGTTGGCCTCGGTCGTGACCTCGGCGCCCGGGGCCAGGCCCCAGGTGGTGCGCACACCGTCCAGCAGCCGGACGAGGTCGTCGACGGGCAGCAGCGTCGGGGTCCCGCCACCCACGAACACCGTGGCGACGGGCCGCGCAGGCAGCCCCGCCGTGCGCAGCACACGGTCCGCGAGCGCGATCTCCCCGAGCGCCGTCGTGGCGTACGCCGCGAGGCTCGCACCGCCACCGAGCTCGGTGGCGGTGTAGGTGTTGAAGTCGCAGTACCCGCACCGCACCGCGCAGAACGGCACGTGCAGGTACACGCCGAACGCGCGCGCGTCGGCGCCCCGCGCGGCCGAGACGGGCAGCGCGCCGTCCGGCGGCGCGGGGTCGCCCTCGGGCAGCGCAGGGCTCACCGCAGGCCCCCCGCGCGGGGGTGCCGCCGGCTCACTTCTTCTTCGCGTCCTTCGCGTCCTTGCTGCTGCCCGCGGCGTCCGACGACAGTGCCGCGATGAAGGCCTCCTGCGGCACGTCGACCCGACCGATCGTCTTCATGCGCTTCTTGCCCTCCTTCTGCTTCTCGAGGAGCTTGCGCTTGCGGGAGATGTCGCCGCCGTAGCACTTGGCCAGGACGTCCTTGCGCATGGCCCGGATCGTCTCGCGCGCGATGATGCGCGAGCCGATGGCGGCCTGGATCGGCACCTCGAACTGCTGCCGCGGGATGAGCTCCTTGAGCTTCGCGGTCATCGAGACGCCGTAGGCGTAGGCCTTGTCCTTGTGGACGATGGCGCTGAACGCGTCGACCTGCTCGCCCTGCAGCAGGATGTCGACCTTGACGAGGTCGGCCGCCTGGTCGCCCGCGGGCTCGTAGTCCAGGCTCGCGTACCCGCGCGTCTTGGACTTGAGGTGGTCGAAGAAGTCGAACACGATCTCGGCCATCGGCAGGACGTAGCGCATCTCGACGCGCTCCTCGGACAGGTAGTCCATGCCCTGCAGCTCGCCGCGCCGGCCCTGGCACAGCTCCATGATCGTCCCGACGAACTCGCTCGGCGTGAGGATGGTGGCCTTGACCATCGGCTCGCGCACCTCGCGGATCTTGCCCGCGGGGTACTCGCTGGGGTTCGTGACGACGATCTCGGTGTGGTCCTCGAGCGTGACGTCGTAGATGACGTTGGGCGCCGTCGAGATGAGGTCGAGGTCGAACTCGCGCTCGAGGCGCTCGCGCACGATCTCGAGGTGCAGCAGGCCCAGGAACCCGACGCGGAAGCCGAAGCCCAGCGCGACCGAGGTCTCGGGCTCGTAGTTGAGGGCCGCGTCGTTGAGCTTGAGCTTGTCGAGGGCCTCGCGCAGTACCGGGTAGTCCGAGCCGTCGATGGGGTACAGCCCGGAGAAGACCATCGGCTTGGGCTCGGAGTAGCCGCCCAGCGCCTCGGACGCGGGCTTGGCGTTGTTCGTGACCGTGTCGCCGACCTTCGACTGCCGGACGTCCTTCACCCCGGTGATGAGGTACCCGACCTCGCCGACACCGAGACCCTTGGTCGGCACGGGCTCGGGCGACGTGACGCCGATCTCGAGCAGCTCGTGCGTCGCGCGGGTCGACATCATGACGATCTTCTCGCGCGGGTCGAGCCGGCCGTCGATGACGCGCACGTAGGTCACGACACCGCGGTAGGTGTCGTACACCGAGTCGAAGATCATGGCGCGGGCCGGCGCATCGGCGTCACCGACGGGCGGCGGCACGAGCTCGACGATCCGGTCGAGGAGCGGCTCGACGCCCACGCCGGTCTTGCCCGAGACCCGCAGCACGTCGGCCGGGTCCCCGCCCACGAGGTTGGCCAGCTCCTCGGCGTACTTGTCCGGCTGGGCGGCCGGCAGGTCGATCTTGTTCAGCACGGGGATGATCTGGAGGTCGTTCTCCATCGCGAGGTACAGGTTCGCGAGCGTCTGCGCCTCGATGCCCTGCGCGGCGTCGACGAGCAGCACGGCGCCCTCGCACGCCGCGAGCGAGCGCGACACCTCGTAGGTGAAGTCGACGTGGCCCGGCGTGTCGATCATGTTCAGCGCGTAAGGCTGCACGGTCCCGGAGGCGTCCGCGACGCCCCACGGCATGCGGACGGCCTGCGACTTGATCGTGATGCCGCGCTCGCGCTCGATGTCCATGCGGTCGAGGTACTGCGCACGCATGGCGCGCGCGTCCACGACACCCGTCAGCTGCAGCATCCGGTCGGCGAGCGTCGACTTGCCGTGGTCGATGTGCGCGATGATGCAGAAGTTGCGCAGCAGCTCGGGAGCGGTCGCCGAGGGACGGATCGCCTCGGCGGCGGTGGCGGACGGGATCGGCAACTCGGCGTTCTCCGGCTTCTGGACGTTCTGTCGACGGTCGGGCGACCGTGGCGTGGCGCACCGTCCCGACGCCCCGGACGACCGGTGGTCGGCGGGATCCCGACCCACGGTGGCAGGCGTGGCTCTGTCGGGTGTCGGTGGTGGGCACCACCATCGTCCCATGAAGCACGCCGTGGACGCCCCACCGGCCGCCGCCGACGCGACCGTCGCGGATCGCGCGACGCTGGCCGCCCTGCAGCACCGGTTCCACGCGACGATCGCCGAGGTGGACCCCGCCGCGGCCGTGCCGTGGTGCGGGCGGTGGCGCGTGCGCCACCTGGTGGTGCACCTCGCCCGCATCCACCACTGGGCGGCGGGGCAGGCGTGCCGGCGTCAGGAGACGCCGCTGGGCCGCGGCCCGTTCGTCCTCGACGAGCTGTACGCGACCCAGGCCGCCGAGCTGCGCGAGACGCTCGCCGGGCTGGACCCCGACGCGCCCGCCTGGACGCTCGACGACAGCCGCGTGGTCAGGTTCTGGCACCGCCGCCAGGTGCACGAGACGCTCGTGCACCTGTGGGACCTGCGCACCGCCGGCGGGCTGCCGCTGGACGTCCCCGCCGCGCTGTGGGCCGACACGGTCGACGAGGTCGTGCACGTGATGCATCCCCGCCAGGTGCGCCTCGGCCGGGCGGCAGCGCCACCCCTGCGGGTCCGCCTCGTCGCCATGGACGCGGACCGCACGTGGACCGTGCACGCCGCGGACGACGCGCCCGCGGCGCCCGTCGCGGAGGTGGCCGGTCCGGCGGCCTCGCTCGCCCTGCTGCTGTGGGGACGCACGACGGCCGACGACCCGCACCTGGTGGTGACGGGCGACCGATCCGCGGCGCGTGCGACCGTGGGAGGTGCCCTGACCCCCTGAGCGGCTCTTCCACGCACATTCCTCGTGCGCGCCCGAACGCCGCGGCGCTACGGTCCGGCACATGGACGACTACCTCGCGGTCAACCGCACCAACTGGGACGCCCGGGTGCCGGTGCACCTCGCGAGCGGGTACGGCACGCAGGAGCTCGTCGACGACCCGACGGCGCTGTCGGGCGTCGTGCGGTTCGACCTGCCGCGCCTGGGTGACATCGACGGTCTGGACGCCGTGCACCTGCAGTGCCACCTCGGCACCGACACCCTCAGCCTCGCGCGGCTGGGGGCGAGGGTCACCGGCCTCGACCTGTCGGGCGACGCGATCGCGGCCGCGCAGGACCTGGCGGCCCGCGCGGGGACCGACGTCGAGTACGTCGTGTCGGACGTCTACAGCGCGGTCGACGTGCTGGGACCGGCGCGGTTCGACCTCGTGTACACCGGCATCGGCGCGCTGTGCTGGCTGCCGAGCATCGAGCGCTGGGCGCAGACCGTCGCGGGTCTGCTGCGGCCGGGCGGGCGGCTGTTCGTCCGCGACGCGCACCCCGTCCTGCTCGCGTCCCTGGGCATGGTGGTCGGCGCGGAGCATCCCGACCGCGACCAGCAGTCCTGGATCAGCGCCCCCGGCGCGGCGACGCCCGCGCTGGAGCTGCCGTACTTCGAGCAGCCCGAGCCGCTGCACTGGAACGACACGTTCACCTACTCGGGCGGCGCGCCCGTCGCCGCACCGCTGTCCGTCGAGTGGAACCACGGCCTCGGCGAGATCGTGACGGCCGTGCTGGGCGCCGGCATGGAGATCACCGGGCTGCACGAGCACGACAGCGTGCCGTGGGAGTCGCTCGCCGGCCTGATGACGCACGACCGGGAGACCGGCGAGTGGCGCCTGTCGGACCGGCCCGAGCGGCTCCCCGCGTCGTTCACCCTCACCGCCCGGCTCAGGCCTCGCGGGTGATCTTCACCTGCACGACCAGGTCCTGCGTCTGCAGGCCCGCGTAGATGCCACGCAGGGGCGGCACGTCGTCGTAGCAGCGCCCGCGCCCGAGCACGACGTGCTGCTCGCCGGCGCGGACCCGGTTGGTCGGGTCGTACCCGGTCCACTCCCCCGTCCACCACTCGACCCACGCGTGCGACTCGCCCGTGACCGTCGCGCCGATCTCGCCGGACGTGTCGGGGTGGAGGTAGCCGGACACGTAGCGCGCGGGGATGCCGACCGCCCGCAGCGCACCGAGCGCGAGGTGCGCCATGTCCTGGCAGACACCGGTGCGCTTGGCCCACGCCTCGGCGGCCGGGGTGTGGACGGTGGTCACGCCCGGGATGTACTCGAGCTCGTCCCGCACCGCGAGACAGACCGCCTCGGCGGCCTCCGACGGCGCGAGGTCGGCCGCGGCGCGACGCGCGATCGCCGCCACCTCCTCGGGCACCTCGGTGGTGGCGGTGTCCGCGAGGTGCTCGGACAGCCGGTCGCGCACCTCGGGCCCGTGCAGGACGTCCCAGCCGACCGACGACGAGGCGCGCGGCCGCTCGACGACCTCGACGAGGTGCTCCGCCGTCAGCAGCAGCGACTGGTGGGGCGCGAGGACCTCGAACGCGGTGACCTGCGTGCCCCAGTAGTCGCGGTAGTCGTGCATCCACGTCTGCGGGTGGATGTCGAGGCGCGTCTCGAGGACCGCCTGACCGGGCTGGGACAGCGGCGTCATGCGCGCCTCGTTGTACGACGCGACCACGGGTTCGGCGTACCGGAACATCGACGTGTGGACGATCCTCAGCCTGCTCACAGCGCCTCCCCGACCCACGTCAGCTCCGCACCCGACGGGAAGTACCGCGCGCGGATCGCGTCGGACGCCGCCGAGCAGGCCCGCTGCACGAGCTCCATCTCGCGCGGCAGCGCGTCGACGATCTCGAGCAGCGGCCGGTACTCCAGGTTCGTGCGCACCAGGCCGATGTGCCGCCGTGCGTCGTCGATGGTCGTGCGGTCGACCACGGGTTCCAGCGCCGACAGCGACGCCTCGGCCTGGTTCAGCGAGTAGACGATCGAGCGCGGGAAGAGGCGGTCGAGCAGCAGGAACCCGGCCGCGCGCTCGTCCGAGGTGTTGCCCCGGTAGGTGCGCAGGAACGCCTCGTGCGCACCGCAGGAGCGCAGCAGCGTGGCCCAGCTCGGCCCCGCGGATCCCGCCAGCGCACGCGTCGTCAGCAGACGCGCGGTCATGTCGGCACGCTCGATCGAGCGGCCCAGGACCATGAAGTGCCAGGTGTCGTCGCGCGACGTCGTCGACTCGACGATCCCCGTGACGATCGCGGCGCGCTCACGCACCCACGTGAAGTAGTCGTGCGGTCGCGCCGGACGCATCTGCGAGGGCAGCTGGTTCCAGCTCGTGTTGAGGCACTCCCACAGCTCGGTGGAGACGATCTCGCGCGCGCGCCGCGCGTTCTCCCGCGCGGCGACGAGCGCCCCGGCGATGGAGGACGGCGAGAACCGGTCGTAGCCGAGGACGTCGAGGACGTGCTCGCGCCCCACGTCGAGCTCGGCGGGCGGTGCCGGGCGGTCCATGACGGACAGCAGCGACCGGCACGCGAGGTCCTCCTCCGCCCACGGGTCCTCGAGCAGGATCTGCACGTGCACGTCGAGCAGACGCGCCGTGTCGTCGGCACGCTCGACGTACCGGCCGATCCAGAACAACGACTCCGCGATGCGGCTCAGCACGTCGTGCCCCCCGTCGTGCGCTGCTGCTGCTGCTGCATGACCTGAGGACGCGTGTCCGACGGATGGGAGTCGATGGGCACCGACGCGTCCTTCGGCACGGCCTGCGGCAGGGACTGGCCCTGCGACTGCGCGCGGCGCGGGACGCGACCGCCCAGCACCCACGTGTCCTTCGAGCCGCCACCCTGCGAGGAGTTGACGACGAGCTCGCCCTCCGGGAGCGCGACGCGCGTCAGACCACCGGGCAGCACGTAGACCGAGTCGCCGTCGTTGACCGCGAACGGCCGCAGGTCGACGTGCCGAGGGCGCAGGCCGTCGTCGACGAGCGTCGGCACGGTCGACAGCTGCACCACGGGCTGGGCGATCCAGCCGCGGGGGTCCTCCCGGAGCCTGCCGCGCAGCACGTCGAGCTCGGCGCGCGTCGCGCGCGGCCCCACGACCAGCCCCTTGCCGCCCGACCCGTCGACGGGCTTGACGACCAGCTCGTCCAGGCGGTCGAGGACCTCCTCGAGGGCGCCCGGGTCCTCCAGGCGCCAGGTGTCGACGTTCGGCAGGATCGGCTCCTCGCCCAGGTGGTAGCGGATGAGGTCGGGGACGTAGGTGTAGAGCAGCTTGTCGTCGGCCACGCCGTTGCCGATGGCGTTCGCGATGGTCACGTTGCCGAGCCGGGCGCACGTCATGAGCCCGGGGCACCCGAGGAACGAGTCCGAGCGGAACGTCACCGGGTCGATGTAGTCGTCGTCGACGCGCCGGTAGATGACGTCGACCCGGCGGCGCCCCTGGGTCGTGCGCATCCACACCCGCCCGCCCGAGACGTACAGGTCGCGACCCTCGACGAGCTCCACGCCCATCGTGCGGGCCAGCAGCGTGTGCTCGAAGTACGCGGAGTTGAAGACGCCCGGTGTCAGGACCACCACGGTCGGGTCGTCGACGCCGTGCGGTGCGGCGGCCGTGAGCGCCGCGAGCAGCCGGCGGGAGTAGTCGACGACGGGCCGGATGCGCAGCGCCGCGAAGAGCTCGGGGAAGGTCTGGGCCATCGCCCGGCGGTTCGACAGCACGTAGCTCACGCCGGACGGCACGCGCACGTTGTCCTCCAGCACGCGCCAGCCGCCCAGGGAGTCGCGGACCAGGTCGATGCCGGAGACGTGCACCCGCACGCCGTTGGGGGGCTCGATCCCGCGGGCGGCGCGGTGGAAGTGGGTGGACGACACCACGACCGAGCGCGGCACGACACCGTCCGCGACCGCCTTCTGCGGCCCGTAGACGTCCGCGAGGAACGCCTCGAGCGCCCGCACCCGCTGCGAGACGCCGGGGGCCACGTGCTCCCACTCGTCACCGGCCATGACGCGCGGCACGACGTCCAGGGGGAACGGTCGCTCCTCACCTGCGAAGTCGAACGTGACCCCCTGCTTGAGGTACGAGCGCGCGAGCGTGTCGGCGCGCGCGCGGAGCTCGCCGGCCGACAGCTGGGCCAGCGCCGAGTGCACGTGCCGGTAGGCCGCACGGACCTCGCCCTCGGGACCGATCATCTCGTCCCAGGCGGTCCCGGCCGGGTAGTCGTCGAAGAGGTCCGCCATGGCGCGAATGTAGTCCGCCCGTGTCAACGTCGCGTTACGTGGCGCGAGGACCACGACCGGAGTGTCGAACCGGCCTCCCCCGCCTGCACCGAGCCGGCCCGTCCCGGTCCCCGCGTGCGGGCTACGCTCGACCACCGTGACCGACCGACGATGGGGCGCGACCCTGCGAGGCGTCGCCCGCCGGCTCCTGGGAGCGGGCTCGCCGTCCCGCGCGCGGCAGGCGCGACCCACGGCTCCCGTGCCGGCGCCCCCAGCGCCGTCGAGCACCATCGACACCGTCCGCACCGCGTACGCGCCGAGGCCCGACGGCCGGCCGGACCCCGGCGAGGTCGTCTGGACGTGGGTGCCGTACGAGGACGACCCTGCCCGTGGCAAGGACCGGCCCGTGCTCGTGCTCTCGGTCGAGCAAGGGACGGTGGTGGCGCTGATGCTCACGAGCAAGGACCACGACCGCGACGCCGCCGACGAGGCCCGGCACGGCCGCGTCTGGCTCGACGTGGGCGCGGGCGGGTGGGACCGGCAGGGCCGTCCGAGCGAGGTGCGGCTCGACCGCGTCCTGCGGCTGCCCGCGGCAGACGTCCGCCGCGAGGGCGCCGCGCTGGACGCCCGCCGGTACGCCGCAGTGGTGCGTGCGGCCGGTCGGCTCCACGGCTGGTAAGATGTCGAACCGCGTGCCCGTCCGGGTCGGCGGGCGCGGGCGCAGGCCTTTCCCGAGGGTGTCCCCACGCCCCAGTCCCGGCGCTGCGCATGCCCTCTACGACCTGTCAGATCGCTTCGGCGACCTAGCCAAGAGAGTTCACACGTGGCGAACATCAAGTCCCAGATCAAGCGCATCGGCACGAACGAGAAGGCCCGGCTGCGCAACAAGGCAGTCAAGTCGGAGCTGAAGACGTACGTGCGGCGCGTCCGCGAGGCCGTCGCCGGTGGCGACAAGGAGGCGGCGAGCACTGCGCTCGTCGTCGCAGCCCGCAAGCTCGACAAGGCGGTGTCCAAGGGCGTGATCCACGCCAACCAGGCCGCCAACCGCAAGTCGGCGCTGTCGAAGGCCGTCAACGGCCTCTGAGGCCGGTCGCGCAGCTTCCACCTGCGCGCAGGGACCGCGAGGTCCCGTACGAACGCCGGAAGGGCGGCACCCCGAGGGGTGCCGCCCTTCCGCTGTCCCGCGCGGGTCAGCTGCCGAGCGACCACGTCTCACGCGGCGCACCCGTCGGCACCGACGGCTGGAAGCCCGCCTCGCGCAGCGCGCGGTCGAACGCCCGGGCCGCCGCCTCGACGTCCCCGCGCCGCAGGTACCGGTCCCCCAGGTCGCGCCACACGCCGGCCGAGTGCCGCGTCGCCGCCATCATCCCGAGCACGTCGGCGCCCCACTGGAACGCCTTCGCCGCACCGTCGTGGTCGCCGCGCGCGTCGAGCACGTCACCCAGGGCGATCTGCGCCGTGGCGGTCTCGAGCCGGGGCGCCTCGCCCAGACGGTCCAGCGCCGCCCGGGCATCGGCCTCGGCGGCAGCCTCGTCACCGAGCAGGAGGTGCGCGCGCGAGCGCTCGACCTGCAGACGAGCGACGTCGAGCGCCGACCCGACGGCCTGCAGGCCCGGCTCCGCCTTGTCGATCTGCGCCAGCGCGGCGCGCGGGTCGGCCGGCTCGGAGCGCAGCAGGAGCCACGCGTAGTTCAGCCGCAGCCGCGGCAGGTCGCGGTCCGGCTCACCCTCCGAGAGCAGCGCGAGCGCGCGCTCCGTGTACCGCTGCGCGAGCTCGTAGTCGCGGCGCTGCTCGGCGACGAGCGCGGCGTTCCAGTACACGCTCCCGCGACCGCGCGGCGTGCCGAGCGACTCCGCCAGCCGGACCAGCTCGGCGGCCCGGTGCGTCGCGTAGAGCAGGTCACCGCGCTCGACGTAGGCCCACAGCACCGTCGAGGCCAGGCGCAGGTGCTCGTCCGTCCCGACGAGGTCCGCGCTGTCGAGGTCCGCGAGCGTGCGCTCCCCGACCTCCACCGCACGGTGCAGGTCCCCCGCCTCGAGGTAGCACCCGACGAGGGCCGTGGTGAGCACCGCGGCCCGCAGGTGGTCGGGACGCTGCTGCGTCTCGGCGAGCAGCGGCTCGAGCAGGGTGATCGCCGTCTCGAGCTCTCCCAGGAGCTCGTGGGCGCGCGCCAGTGTCGTGAGCGCCTCCACCCGCAGGACAGGTGTGACGACCGTCAGGTCCAGGCCCATGATGCGGTGGGCGGCGCCGGCCGCGTCACCGCTGGCCAGGTCCAGCCGCGCGTAGTCGAGCTCCAGCCGGGTGCGGGCCTCGTTCGGTCCGTCCTCGCCGTGCTTGAGGAACTCGAGGGTCGTGCCGAGCCGTTCGGCCAGCACGCCGAGGGCCGCGTCCGTGGGTTCACGGTGCCCCGCCTCGATGAGGGAGATGTAGCTGGGCGAGAAGGCGTTGCCCGCCAGGGCCGTCTGGGACAGCCCAGCAGCCAACCGCGCCTCGCGCACACGGTCACCGATAGTCGTCATGAGAAGTCATTGTACGTATGACGACCGTGAATACCATCCCCCCGTCGCGCACGGCACGTCGCGCGTGCGGCGGGCGCTCCGGGAGGTGCCCGACATGCCCGGTACCGGACGGGTGCGACGCACGGCGGAGGCCGCCGCGCCGCACCCGTCGGGTACCTCGCTCAGACGAAGTCCTTGCAGCAACCGCTCGCCCCGCCGTTGAGCGAGACGGAGGCGGTGACCGCAGGGGCGCCGACGACGAGCGAACCGACGATGGCGAGAGCGGCGATCGCACTGGTGAGGGGCTTCATGGCGTTCTCCTGTCAAGGGGCTGCGTGCTCCCTGGGGACGTCACGTCGACGGCCCGCCAGGGTCGGGACACGTCGCCGACAGGGTGACACATCCACCCGATCCGTGCGAACACCCCTGCACCCGAACGGGTTGGTCCAGATTCCACCCTGCGACCAGATGATCACATGTCCGGACTTGTGGTGTCATAGACGCCATGACATCGGACGACCCGGACTCGACGCTCGCGCAGCTCGGCGCGGCGGTCGACGCGGCGATCCCCCGCGCGCTGCGGCGCGCCTGGGAGCAGCACGTCGCGCACGAACCGGTGCTTGTCGCGCGCCAGGGCATCTACTCGGCGCACGGCCGGCCGTTCGCCTACCAGTTCTCCTACCGCGCACCGGGGCACCACCCCGAGGTCGCGCGCACCTGGGGACGGGCCGACCACGAGCGCGCGACCGACCACGTGCTGCGCGCGACGTTCGGGCGCGCCGACCTCGAGCACGTCGCCCACGGACGCCTGCTGTTCGTCCGCTGCCCGCGCGCGCACCTGCTCGGTGAGCTGCCGATCCCCGCGCGACCGGACCGCCTCGTCGTCGAGGTCAGCACCAACGCCGAGGTGGACGCCGCCGCCCTCGCGGGCCTGCGTCGCCTGCGCGAGGAGGGGTTCCGGATCGCCCTGCCGGCGTTCGCCGACCGCCCCGAGCAGCGGCGGCTCCTGCCCTACGTGGACTTCGTCAAGGTCGACGTCCGCGACCTCGACGTCGAGGGGCACCCGGTCGTCCGGGTCGCGCGGTCGTTCGGCGCGATGCTCGTCGCCGAGTACGTCGAGTCGCCCGACGTGCTGCGGCACGCGCGGGACCTGGGCTTCACGCTCTTCCAGGGCAACCTGATCGAGCGCGCCGGGGTCCTCGACCGCGCGGGTGCGCGACTCGTCGGCAACTGAGCAGCACCCCGCGACACCTGCGCGGCACCACCCCTGCGCCGCGGCCGAACGGGTGAGGTCCGGCCCGACCCGCGTCATGAACCGTCGGCACAGCACTCTCCCAGGGTGTGACCCACCACCGAGTCGAGGCGCCGCACGCGCCGGTCGCGCGCCAGCCCATCAGCTCCCCCGACGGTCGTGTGCTGGGGCACGAGTACCTGTACCGCTCGCGCGTCGGTCTCGCCGCGGGCGTGGACCGCTGGCCCCCGGCCCGTCAGGACGCCGCTTCCGCCGCCGTGCTGCACACGCTGTACGGGCACCACGCGCCGTGCGGCACGGGGCTCGTCTTCGTCAACGTGACGCGGGCCTTCCTGGTCGGCGAGCGCCCCCTGCCGCCCGCCGACCACCGTCTGGTGCTGGAGGTGGTCGAGTCGGTGCCCGCCGACGCCGCGACGCTGGCCGGTCTGGCCCGGCTGCGGGCTCATGGCTACCACGTGGCGCTCGACGACTGGACCGCGTCGCCCGCGCAGTGCGCGATGCTGCGCCACGCCGACTTCGTCAAGGTCGACTGCCGCGACCTCGAGCACCTCGGCGAGGCGGGCCTGCGCGAGGCGCGTGCCGGCGGCGCCCGGCTGGTCGCCGAGCGCGTGGCGGACGAGCAGCTGCGGGCGCACTGCGTCGAGCTGCGCTTCGACCTCCTCCAGGGCTACGCGCTGGGCCGGCCGGCCCTCATCGGCGCCTGAGCCTGCTCGGGTGCCGCTGACGCCGCGCGCGGTGTCAGCGGTCGACGGCCGCCGCGACCCGCAGCACCGCACGCTCGACGGCGAACCGCGGGTCGCGCCCCTCGCCCTTGACCTCGGCATCGGCCTGCGCGACCGCGGCGATGGCGACCGCGAGCCCCTCGGGGGTCCAGCGGCGCAGGTCCTGCGTCGCCCGGTCGACCTGCCACGGCGCCATGCCCAGCTCACGGGCGGCGGCCGCGCCGCGCCCACGGACGGCGCCGACCTTCGCCAGCGTGCGGAGCCGCGCCGCGACCGCCGCGACGACGGGCACAGGGTCCAGGCCCGTGGCCAGCGCATGGCGCAGGAGCGCGACGGCGCGGCCCGCGTCGCCCGCGACGGCGGCGTCGGCGACCTGGAAGCCCGTGGCCTCGACACGTCCGCCGTGGTACCGCTGCACGGCCTCCTCACCGATGAGACCGCTCGTGTCCGCGACGAGCTGGGCGCACGCGGCGGCGAGCTCGCGCAGGTCGGAGCCCACGGCGTCGACCAGCGCGCGCACACCGCGGGCGTCCGCGCGGCGACCGGCGCGCCGGAGCTCCTCGGAGACGAAGGCGCTCTTGTCGGCGTCGCTGCGCACCGGCTCGCAGCCGATCGTCGGCACCTGCTCGCGCTTCGCGGCGTCGAGCAGCCGCTTGCCGCGCTGCCCGCCCGCGTGCCGCAGCACGACCACCACGTCCGGCACCGGTGCGTCGAGGTAGGCCTCGGCGTCGAGGAGCAGCGCGTCGCCGGCGCGCTCCACGCCCTCGACGAGCACGACCTTGGCCTCGGCGAACAGCGACGGGCTCGTCAGGACGGTCAGGTCGCCCGCCGCGTACGTGGCGGCGTCCACGCGCGTGACCTCGACGTCGGGGTCGCTCGCGCGAGCCAGCTCGACGATGCGGTCGCACGCGCGCTCGGCCAGCAGCTGCTCGGCACCGCTGACCAGGACCACGGGAGCCGGTTCGGCCTGCGTCCACGGGATGCCGGCGGACGCGCCGCCCGCGCGGCCACGGGCGGATCCGCCGGAGCGGGACGAGCGTGCGGGGGTGCGGGCGGCCACGGGTCCCAGCCTGCCATGCACCGCCGACACCTCCGACCGCGGCGCCGCGGGTCGTGGGCGCCGGACGTCAGGTCGAGGGCGGCCGACGCAGTGCCAGGGCGGCGGCGGACAGCGCCACCAGCGTCGCCGTGACGGCACCCCCGACGCCCGGCCACCACGCCAGCGCGGCACCCGGCAGGCCGGCCGCCCAGCGTGCCACCGCGGCGATCCACCAGCAGCAGGCCCCCGCACCGGCGGCCACGACGTCGGCCACCACGGGGCACGGTGACGCGAGGAGCGCCGCGAGCAGGCCCAGGACGGTCGCGGGTGCGACCGCGGGGACGACGGCGACGTTCGCGACGACCGACCACGGGCCGAGCGTCGGCCACAGCGCCAGGGTCACCGGCAGGCAGCCGAGCTGGGCCGCGACCGGCGCCGCCAGCACCGCCGCGACGTCGCGGCCGCACCCTGCCGACCAGCGCTCCACGAGAGGACCGCCGAGCACGACGAGGCCCCCGGTGGCCGCCACGGAGAGGCAGAAGCCCACGTCGACCGCGAGCCGGGGCTCGGCGACGAGCAGCGCGACCACGGCGGCGGACAGCGCGGCCGGCCCGGCAGCACGTCGCCCCGCGAGGAGCCCGACCAGCCCGACGCCGCCCATGACGGCCGCCCGCACGACGCTCGGCTCCGGCCCGACGACCAGCAGCAGGGCCGCGCCGGCCGCGGCGGCCGCCGCGACGCGGACCGGCGCCGGGGCGCCGACGGCCGCCGCCGCGGCGAGCACGAGCGTCCCCAGGATCGCGAAGTGCGCCCCGGACACGGCCGTGACGTGGGCCAGTCCCGACGCGCGCATCGCGGCGACCAGGTCCTCGGGGACTCCGTCGGTGTCCCCGACCGTGACCGCCGGGAGCAGCCCACGGACGTCCGGCGGCAGGGGTCGGGCGACGTCGCGGGCCCCGAGGCGCACGCGCGCGGCCCACGTGTGGGCGGCCCGCGGCGGGGCGGTGACGACGGGTGCCTCCCGCGCCCGGACGCGCACCGCGGGGCGGTCGGCGCGCACCGTGAGGGCGGCGACGCCGCGCACGTGGACCACCGCGTCGAGGACGGCACCCGCCGGTGCCGCCACCTCGACGGGCGCCCGCGCGCGGCGCCACGTGCCGTCGACGCGGACGGCGGAGGCCGTCACGGTGAGCAGGACGCGGGGGTCGGCGCCCGAGCCGACCTGCCGGGGTGCGGAGGTCACCCGGCCGACCACCTCGACGGTGCCGCCGTCGGCCGCGGCCGTCAGCAGGACGTCCGGTGCACGGACCTGCTGGGCGGCGGCCCCGCTGACCAGCACCACCAGGGCGGTGGCCGCGGCGAGCGCCACGGCCGGCAGCGTGCGGTACCACCCACCGGCCCGTGGCCCGTGGCGCGGACCCCGCCGGCCGGCGCGCTCGCGACGGTCCCGGACGTGCCGGACCGCGGCGCCCAGCACCCCGACGGCGGCCACCGTGAGCAGGGCGCCCGCGACCGGCGCGAGCCGCGTGACGACCTGCGGCGCCTGCACGACCGCGAGCGCCGCGCACCACGCGGTCACGGCCGGCGGTACGAGACGCAGGTCGGCCGCCGCCGCCGTCGCCCCCGGACCGCCGCTCACACCCGCACCCGTGGCAGCAGGTCCGCGAGCAGCGCGGGCCCGATCCCGGAGACCTCGTCCAGCTCGTCGACGCTCGTGAACGGTCGCTCGGTGCGCCGCTGCACGATGCGGCCGGCGAGCACGGGACCGACCCCCGGCAGCTCCTCGAGCGCCGCGGCATCCGCGGTGTTGAGGTCGAGGAGCCCGTCCGTGGGTGCCGCCGCGGGCACCGTCGCCCCGAGCACCGGGACGACCAGCTGCTCGCCGTCCGCCAGGACGCGCGCCAGGTTCACGCCCGCCAGGCCCGCGTCCGGTGTGCCGCCCCCGGCCGCGTCGATCGCGTCGGACACCCGGGCGCCGAGCGCCAGACGCACGACACCGGGCTGCCTGACGGCCCCGACCACGTGGACCACCACCTGGTCGGCGGTGTCGGACGGCTCGCCCGCACCGGTGCCGCCACCGTTTCCGTCGGGGGTGACCATCGGCACGGGTACCGCGACCGGTTCACCGCGCGGGGTGGCGGCCGCGCGGAGCACGATCCCGCCCGCCACCAGGGCGAGCACGAGGACGGCGGCACCCGCCGTGCGCCACCCGGGCGCCCAACGGACCCGCGTCGCCGGGGGCGTGGGCAACGACGCCGCGGCGGTGGCCAGCGCGGACGCGACGCTCGGCCGCCACGGCGCTGCGTCCGGGGCGCCGGGCGCACCGTCGACGGACGGGTCGGACGGGTCGGACGGGTCGGACGGCGGTGCGGCGTCCCCGTACCGCTGACCTGCCACCCGCCCGTCGCCGGGCACCGGCGGGTCGTGCGGCATCGGCAGGTCGTCCCCCGCCGGGCCACCGCCTGCCGCCGGCCCGTCTCCCCGCACCTGCGGGTCGTCGGCGGCGGCCGGCCCGGCGGGAGGACGGGGCGTCCAGCCGCCGTGCGCCGGTGGTACCGCGGTGTCCGGGGCCCGGTGCGCGGCGAGCGCGGCCAGGCGGCGCGCGACGTCCGGCGGGACGCGGGGGCGGTCGAGGGGCACCGACGGCACGCTAGGAGGGCGCCGCGGGCCGTGGTCGCCCCGCGGCCCGACCGGTGGACGACGCGCTGGTGCGCCGGGGCTGTGGTCGGCTCACGGCCGACGGATGCTCGCGAGACCGACTACCGGCCCGCCGCCACGGCTCCCGTCGCGCCCGGGCCGGGAACGGCACCCGACGACGGCTTGGGGTCCTCGACGCTCAGGCACCCGTAGTGCCGCAGCCACTCGTCGAGCTGGTCGCGGTCGGGGGCGCCGCGATGACGGATGCGGTCGGGCAGCTCGCGCCACCACCGCCGCCACGCGACGCCGCGCACCGCCGGTGGCGCCGCCCCGGCGCCACCGGCACGGGCGCCGGGCCGCCACCGACCGCTGGGCTGCAGCAGGCGGGCCACGACGTGCCGTGACGTGTCACCGGGGGTGAAGGGCGCTCGCGCGACCTCGCCGGCGACGGACCGGTTGAGGTCGTCCAGCAGGCGGTTCATCCGACGCACCGTCGGGTCGGTGCGGATCCGGGCGCTCAGCAGGGCGGCCGGCGGCCGGACCCCGCTCGGGCACGACGCGCAGCGGGCACCGTCCGCGTGCGTGGGGTCGGGTGCGAACCGCCACCACGGCCAGCGCGACACGTCGTCGTCGGGGTGCTGGACCGCGCGCCGCATCTGCCAGGCGGTCCGCACGACGATGCTCGAGCGCAGCAGGATGTCACGGCGCTGGGTGGCGAGCTGCACGGCCGCCGCCGCCGCCCGCACCTCGCGGTGCAGGTCACGCGTGTCCGCGGGCGCCGCGCGGTCGCCCTCGAGGCGGGACACCTCCGACGCGAGCGCGATCGCAGCGTCGTTGAGCCTGACGGTCGCCCTGCTGAGCTCCTCGAAGCGTCTCCCCCTGGCGGTGGAGCGCACCCCGAGGACGTAGACGGTCAGCGCCACGGACGCGGCGATCACCGCGCTCAACCACTGCTGGTCGGTCAGAGACACGGCGGTCTTCCCTTGTCGGTCGAGGGCGACCACGGTAGCGCGCGGACGTCGTCCACCGGGAGGGTCGACCCGGCGGCCGTCCCGGCCCGGGCTGCGCGGGACCGCGAGGCCCTCAGGCGTCGGCGACGACGACCGCGAGCAGACCCGGTCCGACGTGCGCGGCCAGCACGGCGCCGGCGTCCGCGACCAGGACGTCGGCCGTCGCGATGCCGACCGCCGAGGCCAGGTGGGCGGCGACCTCGTCGGCGGCGTCGGACGGGCCGACGTGGTGGACGGCGATGCGTGCGGACGGGCGTCCCGTGAGCTCCGCGACCGCGAGCTGCTCGAGCCGGTCGCGCGCCGCCCGGCGCGTCCGGACCTTCTCGCACACGGCGAGCCGGCCGTCCTGCACCGACAGGATCGGGCGCAGCCCCAGGACGGTGCCGAGCGCGGCCGCGGCGGTGCCGAGGCGTCCGCCGCGGCGCAGGTGCTCGAGCGAGTCCACCAGGAACCAGACGCGGCTGCTCGCCGCAGCGGCGCCGGCGACTCGCGCGACCTCGGTGGCATCGGGCCACACGGGCACCGGACCGCCGCGGTGGACCGTGCGCGTCATCCAGCGGCGGACGGCCCCGCCGAGCCCGTCCTCGGGCTCGGCGGGTACGTCGGGGGCGTCGTCGACGGGCGTGCGCGCGTGGTGCGCCGCCGCGAGGGCGGCGAAGCCCAGGCCGAGGGCCGCCGTGCGTGAGTCCACGACCCGGACCGGGACCGGGCTGACCGTGGCTGCCGTGCGGGCCGACCGCACGGTGCCGGACATCTCACCGGACAGGTGCACCGAGACGATCTCGTGGGCCCCCGCGGCGGCCGCCCGCTCGTACGCCGCGGCGAACGCCGAGGGCGGCGGCTGCGAGGTCGTGACCTTCGCACCCCGCTCGAGCGCGTGCAGCAGCTGCTCGGGGGTCACGTCGACGCCCTCGACGTACCGCGCGCCGTCGATGGTGACGTCCAGGGGCACGACCTGGAGCCCGACGGCGTGCGCCAGCCCGTCGGGCAGCGCCGCCGTCGAGTCCGTGACGACCGCGACCCGGGGCGGGGGCGGCGTCGAGCCGGGGCTCAGGCGGGCACCACGTTGACGAGCCGCGGTGCGCGCACGATGACCGTGCGCACGTCACGACCCGCGAGCGCACGCTGCACGCCGGGGTCCGCGAGCGCGAGCGCCCGCAGCTCGTCCTCGCCCACGGCCGGCGCCACCTCGGCGCGGCCGCGGACCTTGCCCTGCACCTGGAACACGCACGTGACGGTGTCCTCGACCAGGTAGCGCGGGTCCGCCTGCGGGAACGCCGCGTGCACGACCGACTCGTCGTGGCCGAGCCGGGCCCACAGCTCCTCGGTGATGTGCGGCGCGACGGGCGCGGTCATGACGACGAGCGCCTCGACGACCGACCGCGGGCTGCGCTCGAGCGTCGTCAGGTGGTTGTTGAGGACGATGAGCTTGGCGATCGCGGTGTTGATCCGCATGCCGGTCATGTCCTCGCGCACGTCGGCGATCGTGCGGTGCAGGAGGCGCAGCGTCTCGGTCGACGGCTCCTCGTCGGACACCACGACCTCACCGGTGGTCTCGTCGACGACGTTGCGCCACAGCCGCTGCAGGAACCGCTGGGCACCCACGACCGCGCGCGTCTCCCACGGGCGCGACAGGTCCAGCGGACCCATCGACATCTCGTAGACGCGCAGCGTGTCGGCGCCGTAGGCCTCGTACATCTCGTCCGGCGACACCGCGTTCTTCAGCGACTTGCCGATCTTGCCGTACTCCCGGTTCACGGGCTGCCCGTCCCACCGGAAGCCCGTCGGCGACGTCTCGTCCTCGACCACCTCGGCTGCCGGCACGTAGACGCCGCGCTCGTCGGTGTACGCATAAGCCTGGATGTAGCCCTGGTTGAACAGCTTGTGGAACGGCTCGGA
Organism: Cellulomonas avistercoris; assembly: GCF_014836445.1. Classification (GTDB taxonomy): domain Bacteria; phylum Actinomycetota; class Actinomycetes; order Actinomycetales; family Cellulomonadaceae; genus Cellulomonas; species Cellulomonas avistercoris. The sequence continues at coordinate 107,301 of NZ_JACSQV010000005.1, read as the reverse complement.
GCTGCGGACGTGCCCCAGGTCGTGCAGGACCTTGTGCCAGAACCTGGCGTAGAGCAGGTGCAGCACGGCGTGCTCGACGCCGCCCACGTACAGGTCGACGCCGCCGGTGGAGCCGGCGGGCTGGGCGCCGTGGCCCGGGCCCATCCAGTACTCCTCCAGCGCGGGGTCGACCAGGACGTCGTCCGAGCGGGGGTCGAGGTAGCGCAGGTAGTACCAGCACGAGCCGGCCCAGTTGGGCATCGTGTTGGCGTCGCGGCGGTAGCGCTTCGGCCCGTCGCCCAGGTCGAGCTCGACGTACAGCCAGTCCGTGTTGCGGCCCAGCGGGGGCTCCGGCTCGGAGTCGGCGTCGTCCGGGTCGTACGTGCGCGGGGAGAAGTCCGGCACCTCGGGGAGCTCGACCGGCAGGGCCGACAGCGGGAGGGCGATCGGGGTGTCGTGCTCGTCGTAGACGATCGGGAACGGCTCGCCCCAGTAGCGCTGCCGGCTGAACAGCCAGTCGCGCAGCCGGTAGGTCACGGTGCCCTCGCCGACGCCCTTGCTGGACAGCCAGGCGACGATGCGCTCCTTGGCCTCGCCGACCTCCAGCCCGTCGAGGCTGATCTCGTCGTTCGACGAGTTGATGACCGCGCCGTCGCCCGTGCGGGCGCCCGGGGGCGTGCCCTCGGGCGCGTCGACCGTGTAGACCACCGGCAGCCCGAACGCCTCGGCGAACTGGAAGTCGCGCTCGTCGCCGCCCGGGACCGCCATGATCGCGCCCGTGCCGTAGCCCATGAGGACGTAGTCGGCGGTGAACACGGGCAGCAGCTCGCCGTTCACGGGGTTCGCGGCCAGGTGGCCCGTGAAGACGCCCGTCTTGCGTCCGGCGTCCTGCTGCCGCTCCACCGCGGTCTTCGCCGCGGCCTGCCGGCGGTAGTCGGACACGGCGTCGGTCGGTGACGCGTGACCACCGGTCCAGGCGCTCGACGTGCCGTCGGGCCACTGCGCGGGCACCTCGTCGAGCAGCGGGTGCTCCGGGGAGACGACGAGGAACGTGGCACCGAACAGCGTGTCCGGACGGGTCGTGAAGACCTCGACCTGCTCGCCGCCCTGGACGGCGAACCGCACCCGGGCGCCCGTCGAGCGCCCGATCCAGTGCCGCTGCATCGACTTGACCTTCTCGGGCCAGTCGATCAGCTCGAGGTCGTCCGTGAGGCGGTCCGCGTACGCCGTGATGCGCATGTTCCACTGCCGCAGGCTGCGCTGGAAGACCGGCATGTTGCCGCGCTCGGAACGACCGTCCGACGTGACCTCCTCGTTCGCGAGGACCGTCCCCAGGCCCGGGGCCCAGTTGACCGGCGTCTGCGACAGGTAGGCCAGGCGGCGCGTGTCGATGACGCGGCGGCGCGCGGCCTCGTCCAGGTCGGCCCACGTCGCACCCTCGGGGACGCCCTCGACGTCGGTCGGCAGCGGGCGCGTGCCGGCGGCGTACTCCTCGACCAGCTCGGACACGGGCCGCGCGCGGCCCCTGCCGCCGTCGGGACGCACGGCGTCCTCGTCGTACCAGGACTCGAAGATCTGCAGGAAGATCCACTGGGTCCACCGGACGTAGTCCGCGTCGATGGTCGCGAAGGACCGGCGCGGGTCGTGCGCGAGGCCCAGGCGCCGCAGCTGGCGCTGCATGATCGCGATGTTCGCCTCGGTCGTCACCCGGGGGTGCTGGCCGGTCTGCACGGCGAACTGCTCGGCCGGCAGCCCGAACGCGTCGAACGCGAGCGCGTGCAGGACGTTGTCGCCGCACATGCGCCGGAACCGCCCCACGACGTCCGTCGCGATGTAACCCAGGGGGTGCCCGACGTGCAGCCCGGCACCCGAGGGGTACGGGAACATGTCCATGACGAAGAACGGCCGCGCGGACGGGTCGGCGTGGCGTCCCTGCCCGTCGGTGAGCGGTCCGACCGGGTTGGGCGTGAAGAACGTGCCGCGCTCGTCCCACTCGTCCTGCCAGCGCAGCTCGATCTCCTGCGCGAGGGCGGCGGTGTAGCGGTACGGGACGTCGTCGGGGGTCGGGTTCGGGGACTGGTCGCTCACCGGAGAATCGTACCGACGCAGGGGCTCCCCCACGTCCGCGGGCGTCCGGTCCCTAGGATCGACCCATGTCGGACAGCCCGCAGGGCGCACCGGGTGACGCCCACCTCGCCGAGCTCGAGGCGCAGGCCGCGCGCGCCGCGGCCGACGCCGCCGCGGCACGTGCCGCCGCGGCCGAGGCCGAGGCGGTCGCGGCGGCGGCCGCTCTCGCCGCCGCACGCGCCGCCGCCGGGTCCACGACGGGCACGCCCCCGGCGGGGCCGGGCGGGGCCGACAGCCCCGTCCCGCCGCCGGCCGACCCGTCCGCCGACCTGTCGCCGCACGCGCAGGCCGTCGCGGCCGGCTACGCCTTCGAGGGCGGCGTCCTCCCCCTCGGCGTGCTGCTCGAGGACGGCTCGCCGACGCCCGCCGCGCGCGTGGGCCTGCCGCTCGCCGTGCTCAACCGCCACGCGCTGGTCGCGGGCGCGACCGGCACCGGCAAGACGCGCACGCTGCAGCTCATGGCCGAGGGACTGAGCGCGGCGGGCGTCCCGGTCCTCGTGGCCGACGTCAAGGGCGACCTGAGCGGCCTGGCGGAGCCCGGCTCGCCGTCGGAGAAGCTCACCGCGCGCACGACCGCCCTGGGGCAGGCGTGGACGCCGGCCGCGTTCCCGGTCGAGCTCTACGCGCTCGGAGGCCGGGGCGACGGCGTGCCCCTGCGGACCACGGTGACCGACTTCGGCCCGTTGCTGCTGGCCAAGGTGCTGGGGCTCAACGCCACGCAGGGCTCGAGCCTCGCGCTGGTGTTCCACTGGGCGGACCAGCAGGGTCTGGCGCTGCTGGACCTGGCCGACCTGCGTGCGGCGCTGCAGTGGCTGACGAGCGACGACGGCAAGGCGGAGCTCAAGGGAATCGGCGGGCTGTCGTCGGCGACCGCCGGCGTCGTCCTGCGCGAGATCGTCGGGCTGCAGGCGCAGGGTGCCGACGCGTTCTTCGGCGAACCCGCGTTCGACGTCGGTGACCTGCTGCGCACGGCCGCCGACGGCCGCGGCGTCGTCTCGGCGCTGGAGCTCCCGAGCGTGCAGGACCGGCCCGCGCTGTTCTCGACGTTCCTCATGTGGCTGCTGGCCGAGCTGTTCGAGGTGCTCCCCGAGGTCGGCGACCTCGAGCAGCCACGGCTCGTGTTCTTCTTCGACGAGGCCCACCTGCTCTTCGCCGACGCGTCGAAGGACTTCCTCGCGGAGGTCGTGCGCACGGTGCGGCTCATCCGCTCCAAGGGCGTCGGCATCGTCTTCGTCACGCAGAGCCCGCAGGACGTGCCCGCGGAGGTCCTGGCGCAGCTGGGCAGCCGCGTGCAGCACGCGCTGCGCGCCTTCACGCCCGACGACGCCCGTGCGCTGCGGGCCGCCGCGCGCACGTACCCCTCGTCGGACTACGACCTGGAGCAGGTGCTGCAGCAGCTCGGCACCGGCGAGGCGGTCGTGACCGTGCTCGGCGAGGAGGGCGCGCCGACCCCCGTCGCGTGGACGCGGCTCTACGCGCCGCGGGCGTCGATGGCCCCCGCGGCGCCCGCCACGGTGCACGCGACCGTCGCGGCGTCGCCGGTCGCGGCCCGCTACGCGCAGCCGGTGGACCGGGAGTCCGCGTACGAGCTGCTGTCGGCCCGGATGGCGCGCGCCGAGGCCGACAGGGCCGCCGCGCAGGCGGCGGAGCAGGCGGAGAAGGACGCGCGGGCCGCCGAGAAGGAGGCCGCACGCCGGCAGCGGACGCAGGGCACCACGGGTCGCTCGCGCTCGGCCCGCGCGGGCACGGGCAGCGCGCCGCTGGACGCCTTCCTCCGGTCGGCGGGCACCCAGCTCGGACGCGAGATCACCCGCACCATCTTCGGCACGCGTCGGCGCCGCTGAGCCTCAGGGCGCGGCGAGCCAGATCGCGCTCGCCGCGACCTCGCCGAGCTCGACCCGGTCCGGCCGGCCCGCCACCTGGACGCTCACGACCCCCGTCACCGCACGTCGCTCCTCGAGCGTCACCGCGGCGTCGAGGTCCAGGCCGACGCCCTCGAGGTAGCGCAGCAGCTCGGGGTCCGCGTCGGAGATCCGTGCGACGCGGTAGCTGCCCGACTCGACCTCCCACATGACGCGCGCGTCGGGCAGGTGCACGGTGCCGTCCGCGGCCGGGATCGGGTCCCCGTGCGGGTCGCGGTCCGGGTGGCCGAGCAGGTCGGCGATCCGCTCGACGAACCGGTCGCTCACGGCGTGCTCGAGGACCTCGGCCTCGTCGTGCACCTCGTCCCAGCCGTAGCCCAGCTTCTCCACGAGGTAGGTCTCGATGAGGCGGTGCCGCCGCACCATCGCGACCGCGTGCGCACGCCCGGCGGTCGTCAGCTCCACCGCACCGTACGGGCGGTGCGACACCAGACCGGCGTCCGCGAGGCGCTTGACCGTCTCCGACACGGTGGACGCACCCACACCGAGGCGCCCCGCGAGCAGCTTGGTGGTGACCGGCACGTCGGACCACTCCTGCGCGCCCCAGATGACCTTGAGGTAGTCCTGGCTCACCGCGGACAGGGGGGCAGCGCTCTCGGACACGACGCCCAGCGTAGAGGGCTCAGGATCCGTCCACGCTCCAGTGCCAGGCCTCACCCGGCAGGTTCTCCAGCCCGTAGGCGTCGGCGTGCTCGACCAGCCAGGCGTACGCCGCGGACCCCCGCGTCAGCGAGCGACCCCCCGACGTGAAGTCGATGGCGAGCCCGCGCTCGTGCCGCGAGCTGCCGGGGCGGGCCGTGCTCGGCGAGCACGCCGACGCCGGCTTGTCGTACACGTCGGCGTCGCTCGGGCCGCAGTGCGCACGCCGCAGCGCGATCTGCTGCTCCGGGCTGCGCCACCCGCCACCGCCCAGCTCGACGCCGTCGGCAGCCGCGGCCGCGACGAGCGCGTCGAGCGCGTCGGCGAGGCACGGGTGCACGCTGATGCCGCTGCGCGTCCGCACGACGTCGGCCGCCGTCACCGGTCCGTCGACCAGTGCGCAGTCCGACGGCTGCGGGCCCGTGGGGACGGGCGACACCGGCACACCGCTCGGCGCCACCGACTCCGGCGCCTCGGCCTGCCACAGGACCTCGCCCTCGGGCGACATGAGCAGGACCGCCGTCTCCTCGATCGTCAGCCGCGCACCCGGGTGCCCGCCGGTACCGGTCCCCCAGAACGGCGCGCCCGCGGCGTCCAGCAGCACGAGGTCGCCGTCCTCCTGCAGGCGCACGCCGACCGCGGCGTCCGTGGGAGACGACCAGAACGGCGCGCCGTCCCAGCTGGCGACCAGTGCACCCTCCTCGACCCGCAGGCCGAGGTGACCCGAGGGCGAGCCCAGGATCGCGCCCGCAGCGAGCTCCGCGCCCGGCTCGAGGGCCGCGGGGCCGATCGCCGTGCCCGCGCTCCACACGGGCTCACCGTCGGGTCCGAGCAGCACGAGGTTGCCGTCGTCCTGCAGCACGAGGGACGCGGGCCCGTGCCCCGAGGTACGGCTGCGCCACACGGCGTCGCCGTCCGCGTCGAGGGCCACGAGGTTGCCGTCCGCGCGCAGCTCGAGCGTCGTCGCCGGCTGCGCGGCTGCGGTCGCGGCCTGCGACCGTCCCGCCGGGGCCGCGCCGGACGACCGCGTCGCGGGATCAGCCACCGGCTGCGGGGGCGTCCAGCGCACGGCGCCGTCGGGGCCGTGCAGCTGCAGGCCCGCGACGGGGTCCACGGCCAGCGTGTGGCGGCCGTCCGGGGAGGCCAGCAGGTCGTCGGGCTCGAGACGTCCGGGACCCACGAGGGTCGAGGGCACCACGGTCGTCCCGCTGCTCCACACCGTGGTGCCGTCCGGGCGCTCCACGACGAGGTCGCCGTCGTCGCGCATCCGCAGCGTCCCGTCGGACCCTCCGGTGGCGGTGGTCCACACGACGGTGCCGTCGGGTGCCACGAGCCGCACGTCACCGCCGGCGTCGGTGGTCAGGGTCGCGCCCGGCACACCGTGACCGGATGACCACCGCACGACGTCGTCGAGCGCGTACATGCCGAGGGAGCCGTCGGGCTGCAGGACCAGGACGTGCTCGCCGCCCGGGGCCAGCAGGGCCTGACCGGCCGTGAGCTGCTCGCCGGGGCGCAGCACGTCCTCGCCCGGACCGGCGGACGCGGGCGCGGCGCTACCGAGCGCCACACCCACCACGACCCCTACGGTCGCCACGACCGACATCCGCCGCACGCGTGCTCCCCCCGCGCGCGTCCCGCGCGGCTCTGCGATGAGCCGTGCCCGACGCACCGATCCAGGCGACCACCCGATCCGCGGGAGCGCAACCCCGGGGCGCCGAGTTCATCCGCGCACCTGCGCGGACCTCACCCCTCGGGCGCCCCGTCGTCCCCAGGAGCGGTGCCGTCACCCTCCGGGCCGAAACCCGGCACCTCCTCGTCCTGCGGCTCGACGATCTCCGGCCACGGCCGGCGTTCCGCGACGGTCACGCTCGTGTCGGGCGCGACGCTCACGACCTGGTAGTCCATGATCCGCCGCGACGCGGGGTCGAAGCGCAGGACGGTCAGCTCGGCCACGCCGCTCAGGGGGCCGACCGTGGGCTGGTTGAGGGTCGCCCCCGCGGTGCTCGACGAGACGTAGCGCACCCCGAGCCCGACCTGCTCGGGTCCGATCCGCCGGTGGAAGTGGCCGGAGACCTGCGCAGGGACGCAGCCGTCCTCGAGCGCCGCGTCGCCGACGGCCGGGGTGTGGACGAGCAGGAGGTCCACCTCACCGTCGTCGCACGCGGTCTCGGCGAGCCGGCGGCCGGCCTCCGCGGGCGTCTCGTCGGCCGCGGCGGCCGTCCCGCCGGCACCGACGCGCGTCTCGTTGGGGTCCCGGTCCCCGAGGATGCGCACCCCGGCGACCTCGACCACGCCGCCGTCGAGGACGGTGGCGCCCGCGCGGGCGTAGTTGGCGGTCGTCTCGCGCGAGTCGTGGTTGCCCGGCGAGGTGACCAGCGCGACGCCCGGCGGCACGGCGCGCGCGAACGACGTGACGCAGTACTGCTCGACCGACGTGCCGTTCATCGTGGTGTCGCCCGCGTCGAGCACCGCGTCGGCCCCCGCGAGCTCCGCGAGCCGCCCGATCAGCGGCGCCATCCCGACGTTGCAGTGCAGGTCCGACACGACGACGAGCACGACCGGGTCCACCGGCGGCGCCGTCGGTGACGGGCTCGCGGTCGGGGACGGTGCGGGGTCGTCGCGCCCGTCGGGATCGTCGGTCGGGGCGGGCTCGTCCTGCCCGGCGCCCTGCGCCGCACCGTCCGGGTCACCGCCTCCACCGTCCGTCGACGTCTCGTCCGCGCCCTCGTCCTGGTCGGGTCCCGCGAGCAGCGCCGCGGCACGGTCGGCCGCGTCCTGCTGCGCCGCCTCCTGCGCGGCCTGCTCCTCCTCGGCCGCGCGGTCCTCCCACGCGGCGACGAGCGAGTCCTCGGCACTACGGTAGAAGTCCTCGTTCGCGCGCCACGCGTCCACCGCGTAGCCGCCGTAGGTGTCGATGACGCCGCCCAGCCGCCCCGTGACGCGCGCGCCGGCCAGGGGCGTGCCGTCGAACACGGCGGACGTGGCCTGCGGCACGGCCGGCCGGTCACCGGGTGCGACGCTCGAGGTCAGCAGCGTCCCGCCGACCACCACGGCCAGCGCGGCCGCCTGCCACGCGCGCGCGTGCGGGGCGAGGCGGTCCACGAGCTCACGTCGCCGGTCGGGCCCCAGCAGCCACCGCAGCAGGAACCAGGCGGCGACCAGGACGACGAAGGCTGCCGCCGATCGCGCCACGGCGTCACGCACCAGCGCGTAGGCGACGTCCTGCACGGCCGCGGCGGGACCCGAGAAGAAGGCGACGTACGCGTTGAGGTCCTCGCTGAGCGCCTGCAGCGTGCGCGCCTCGCCCAGCTCCGTGACGCTCGCCGGGATCTCCTGCACCGTGGCCCGGACCCCGAGCGTCGCGGGGAGCGGCGAGTCGATCTGGAGCGTGCCGAGCGGGCCGAAGTCGATGGTGACGGTCGCGTCCGTGGTGACGTCGTACCGCGTGACGTGGGGTCCGAGCGCCCCCTGCACGGACGCGGTGGTCACCCCGAAGACGACCGACGCCACGAGCGCGGCGAGGACGAGACCGATCGCCGCGGGCCACCCGTGCCGCGGCCGCCACGCGCGCGCGGCACGCGCGGCCCGGCCGACCGCACGCCGGGCGCGGTCGAGCCGCCGGGTGGTCGGGACGTCGCTCGTCGGATCAGCCATCGGCTCCGAGCCTAGACGCGCTCGCGCACGTCACAGCCGCAGCAGCGGCGTGGTGCCGCGTCCTGCCCACCTCCGACGCGCGAGTGCTCAGGCGCGGGCGTCGCGCCAGCGCACCCACGCCGCGGCGTTCGTCAGGTCGTAGCCCGGGCCGCCCGCGCTGCACGTGAACAGCCGCACGCCGGCGGCGAGCAGCTCGTCGCCGACCTCGTCGGGGTCCGACCCGTCGACGGCGAGGGAACGCGTGACGACCGACGCGGTGTCACGGCCGACCGCGGCACCGTGCTCGTCGAGGATCGCGCTCTTGCGGCGCAGCGTCTCGACGTCGCCGAACGAGTGCCAGACGTCCGCGTGCTCGGCGACCACGCGCAGCGTCTTGCGCTCACCGCCGCCACCGATCATCACGGGGATGTCCCGCGTCGGCGCGGGGTTCCCCGCCGCCCAGCGGGCCTTGATGCGCGGCATCGCCGCCGCGAGGTCGGCGATGCGCGACCCCGCCGTGCCGAACTCGTACCCGAACTCGTCGTAGTCCCGCTCGAACCACCCGGCACCGATACCCAGGATCAGCCGGCCGCCGCTGATGTGGTCCACGGTCCGCGCCATGTCGGCCAGCAGGTCGGGGTTGCGGTAGGAGTTGCACGTCACGAGCGCGCCGATCTCGACACGGCTCGTCTGCTCGGCCCACGCGCCCAGCATGGTCCAGCACTCGAAGTGCTTGCCGTCCGGGTCGCCGTACAGGGGGAAGAAGTGGTCCCAGTTGAAGACGATGTCGACACCGAGGTCCTCGGCGCGCAGGACCGCGTCGCGGATCTGGCCGTAGTCGGCCTGCTGGGGCTGGATCTGGACGCCGACGCGCACGCCGGTCGCGGGGGTCTGGGTCACGGGCTCACGCTAGCGCGCGGTCCCCGCCGCGGCGCGGGCTGCGTCACTGGTACGTGACGAGGTCCGGCACCGGCTGCACCTGGTACGTCTGCGCCGGGTCCAGCATCGGGACGTCCTCGTCGTAGAAGTTCTTCCAGCCCCAGTGCACGCCCGGTGCGCCGTTGCGCAGCGCCGCCCACGTGCCGGCCTTGGCCGGCTGGCCGCCCTGCCCGTCGACGTGGATGAGAGGCGCGAGCTCGTCGTGCGACGTGTCGAGCCGTTCACGGTCGGAGATCATCCGCAGCGAGAACTGGTGCAGCACGAACATCTTCTGCGGCAGGTTCCTGTCCCGCGTGAGCTGTGCCAGCCAGGCGGCGGTCGCGTTCACCTCGTCGATGCCGACCGACCCGATCTGGCGCAGGTGCACCTGGTCGGGCGCCAGGCGCCACTCCGGGTCCAGCGCGAGCCCCACGTGCGGCAGCTCGAGGAGCTCGGTGTACGCCTGCGCCTGGGTGAGGAAGTCCTGACGGCCCGGCTGCAGGTCCAGCACCACGTACTGGCCGGCGGCACCGGCCGCGTCGACGAGCGGGCGCAGGTCGTCCACCGACCGCTTGCGCGAGTAGGTGCCGTCGTCCTCGGGGCCCGCCGACGCGATGGACGCGATGATCTCGACGGCGGGCACCACGGTGTCCGAGGTCAGGCCCCGGTAGAGGTCCGCGTGCTGGGCGGCGCGCGCCAGCGTCGCCGGCACGTCCTGCTCCCCCAGCACGCCGAGCGCACCGGACCCCGGGGTGCCGTACAAGGCCACGTACCGCTTGCCGGCCTGACCGGGGACCGCGGGGAAGACGACCTGCCCGCCGCCGGGCAGCTCGACGCCCGTGCGTGCGGTCGCCGTGCGCGCCGCCAGCAGCTCGGGCGTCCCGAACGTCTCGCCGAAGGCGATCACGGAAGTCGGCGCCGCCGCCGCGACGGCCTGCACAGCGCCCGACGTCGCGCGCGGGTCGCCGCCCGGCACGTCCGCGACCGGGACCCCGAGGGCGCGCAGCGTCGCGGCCGCCGCGGCCGGGACCGTGCCGTCCGCGAGCGCGAGCACGCCGGTGGCGACGACGGGCGCGGTGGGCGGCAGCGTCGCGGTGCCGCCGCCGGGCGTGGGCGCGACGGACGGGTCCGTCGCGGCGCCGGACGCGTCGGCCGGCGTCGGCGCCTGGCCCTCGGGCACGAGCACCGCGGGACCGGGGCCCGCGAGCGCCCGCACCGCCGCCCCCTCGCCCCCGGCGGGCACCGGCGAGACGTCACCGAAGGAGAGGCCGGTGGCCTGCGTGAGCGCGTCGGCGTCGGCACCGGCGGGCACCGCGACCGTGGCCAGGCCGGCGGGCAGCACCTCGGGCGTGACCTCCCCCACCACGAGCGCGTGCTGCGCACCCAGTCGCGTGAGCTCGGCGCCGACGTCGATGCCGTCGGCCGCCAGCAGGACGGGTGCGCCCGTCGCCACGGCCGCGGACGCGGCCGTGAGCACGGCGGCGGCGTCACCGGCCGTCGCGAGCACCACGACCGGTGCCTCGGCCAGCAGCGCGGCGGACGTCGCCAGCGCGGCCTGCGCCTCGTCCCCCGTGACGACGGACGCGGGCGCGGCGTCGGCCGGTGTGGCGCTCAGGGCCTGCGGGGTCGGTGACGCGGTGACCGTCGGCGCGACAGACGGACCGGCCACGTCGGCCGTCCCCCAGCTGCACCCGGCCAGGAGCGCCACCACGAGCGCGCCCGCCACGGTCGTCGCGCGCACCCGCGCACCAGCCACCTGCTCCACCACGTGCACCCGACTCCTTCCGCCGCCCGGACGGCGTGCTCGCCGTCGGCCAGCCACTGTAGGCAGGTCACCTGGCCCTCGCCCGCCCGGCGAAGCGGTGCGATCCGGGACGGACCGCCCGCAGCGATGCGCCGGACGTGGCGCCGGACCTGCGTGGACGCGCGCGGGGAGGCATCATCCGACGATGGACGAGTCCTCCCCCACCCCTGCCGCCGACGGCCGGAGCGCGCACGAGCGACCGGGCGTGTACGCCACGCCGGGTGCCGGCTTCGAACGTGACACCCGCTACCTGACGACCCGCATCACGGCCGACGGGCGCGACGGGTGGCCGGTCGAGGCCGGCCGGTACCGGCTCGTCGTGTCGCGCGCGTGCCCGTGGGCGAGCCGGGCGATCGTCGTGCGGCGCCTGCTGGGGCTCGAGGACGCGCTGTCGATGGGCGTGTGCGGGCCGACCCATGACGAGCGCTCGTGGACCTTCGACCTCGACCCCGGCGGTGTGGACCCCGTCCTGGGCGTCGAGCGGCTGCGCGACGCGTACCTGGCGCGCGACCCGCAGTACTCACGCGGGATCACCGTCCCCGCGGTCGTCGACGTGCCGACGGGCGCCGTCGTCACCAACGACTTCGCGCAGATCACGCTCGACCTGTCGACGCAGTGGACCGCCCATCACCGGCCCGGCGCGCCGGACCTGTACCCCGAGGCGCTGCGCGCCGAGATCGACGAGCTGGGCGACGAGATCTACCGCGACATCAACAACGGCGTCTACCGGTGCGGGTTCGCCGGCTCGCAGGAGACCTACGACCGTGCGTTCACGCGCCTGTTCGACGCGCTCGACCGCCTCGAGGCCCGGCTGACGGACCGGCGCTACCTCGTCGGCGACACACTCACCGAGGCCGACGTCCGCCTGTTCACCACGCTCGTGCGGTTCGACGTCGTCTACCACGGGCACTTCAAGTGCAACCGGCACCGGCTGTCGGAGATGCCGGCGCTCTGGGCGTACGCGCGGGACCTGTTCCAGACGCCCGGCTTCGGGGACACCGTCGACTTCGTGGACATCAAGCGGCACTACTACGAGGTCCACCGTGACATCAACCCGTCCGGCATCGTGCCGCGCGGGCCCGAGCTGCGCGGGTGGCTGACGCCGCACGGCCGCGAGGCCCTGGGCGGCCGACCGTTCGGCGACGGGACGCCGCCCGGTCCCGTGCCCGACGGCGAGCGGGTGCCGGCCGGGCACGGAGCCGGCTGACGCGACCGCCGCGGGTCAGAAGCCGGTCATGCGGTGGTCGTGCCCGAATCCCGGGAGGAAGGTCGGCCCCCGCTGCGCGAGCTCGGCGGCCCACGCGTCCGCCCAGCGCGCGAACGGCGCGTGCGCGAGCCCGTCGTTGGCGAACCGCGGGTCCGTGGTCACCTCGGTGACGCAGAAGTCCGGGATCGCCAGGTCGGTGACCGGCCCGCCGCGCTCGACCTCGGCGACGACGAGGGGCGCGTTCGCACCGGCGAACACGTCGACGACCCAGCCGTCCTCCCCCAGCCACACCGAGTGCCGGACCTTCGCGACCCGGGCCCCGCCGCGCCGCACCATCTGGACGCCCACCTGCGGGTCGATCTCGCGCTCGGCCTCGTAGCGGGTCCCGCCGTTCATCGGCCCCTTGACCGTGACGGCGCAGAAGTCGACCCGGTCGGCGTACCGCTCGAGGAGCGTGACCTCGTCGAGGCCGACGTCGACGCCCGCGACCGCGGAGGCCTGCGCACGCACGCGCAGCGCGTACCCCTCGTCGGCCAGGTAGTAGCTCTGGACGATGAGCGCGGGCTCCGCGTCGAGCAGCTCGGCCGGGACGTCACGCGCGAGGAACCGCCGCTCGAACTCGAAGTCGCCGTTACCCGTGTCGCTCATGGCCACCCGTCCGTGCCCCGACGGCCCCGGCGGCCGCCTGCGCACACCGTACCGACCCCGTCGTCCCGCCGGGAGCGACGAGCCGCGCGTGCGCACGTCCCGTGGCACAGTGCAAGGTATGACCGTTGCCGCGCCGCGGACCACGGACGACGCGCCGCCCGCAGCCCGCGGGCGTGCGGCCCGGCTCCGTGCGGCGGGCGGGCGGTGGTGGGCACGCTTCTCCCCCGCCGGGCTCGTCGGCGCGGTCGTGCTCTTCGCGGCTGCCCTCGGGCCGTCGCTGATGCCCCGCAGCCCGTTGTACCAGGGCGTGATCGCCGGCGTGTGCGCCGCGATCGGCTATGCGTGCGGCGCGGCCGTCGGGTGGGGCGGACGCCGCATCGGCCTGCGCGCACCGTGGCCGGCCCACCGGCGCGGCCTCGTGCGGTGGGTCTGCGCGGCGCTCGCCGTCGCGGTCGTCGTGGGGGCGCTGGTCGTGGACGGCGACTGGCAGGCGCGATCGCGCGTCCTGCTCGACATGGGCCCTCCGGTGTCGGTGCGGCCGCTGCGCGTGGTCGCCCTCGCCGCAGCCCTCGCGCTGCTGCTGGTGCTGGCCGCGCGTGGGCTGCGACGGGTCACCCTGGCCGTGGCGCGGCTCGTCGGGCGGCTGCTGCCGCCGGTCCCCGCGCGGCTCGTCGCGGTCGCCGTCGTCCTCGTCGCGACGTACCTGCTCGTCGACGGCACGGTGGTCGCCGGTGTCCGGCACGTCCTGGAGACCACCTACGCGCAGCTCGACGAGCAGACGTGGGAGGGCAGCGAGCAGCCGACCGCGCCCCAGCGGAGCGGCTCCCCGGAGTCCCTGAGCCCGTGGTCGTCGCTGGGACGCGAGGGCCGCCGGTTCGTCTCCGGCGGGCCGAGCACGGCCGAGCTGGCCGGCTTCTCGCGGTCCGTCGGCCTCGACCGGGACGTCATGGAGCCCATCCGCGTCTACGCGGGGCTGGACACCGGCCCCGACCTCGACGGCATCGCCGCGCGCGTGGTCGCCGAGCTGGACCGCACCGACGCGTGGGACCGCGCGGTGCTGGTCGTCACCACCACGACGGGCACGGGGTGGGTCGACCCCGCCGGTGCGGCCGCGGTCGAGCAGCTGTGGGGCGGTGACAGCGCGATCGCCGCGATGCAGTACTCCTACATGCCGAGCTGGGTCACCTTCGTCAGCGACCGCGCCACGCCGCCGGCCGCCGGCCGGGCGCTGTTCGAGGCCGTGCACGCCCGCTGGTCCCAGCTGCCGCCCGACGAGCGCCCCGCGCTGTACGCCTCCGGGATCTCGCTGGGCAGCTACGGGTCGCAGGGTGCGTTCGCGAGCCTCGAGGACGTCGCCGCCCGCACCGACGGCGCCGTGTGGGCCGGCACCCCGGGCTTCACCCCGGTGTGGGCGCACCTCACCGCGGAGCGCGACCCCGGGACGCTCGAGATCCACCCCGTGCTCGACGGCGGCAGGACGGTGCGCTGGGGGCTCACCCTGCGGGACGACGCGGCGTCGTTCGCGGAGGGCCGTGCGACGTGGGAGCGGCCGCGCGTCGTGTACCTGCAGCACCCGTCGGACGGCGTCGTGTGGTGGTCCACGGACCTGCTGCTCGACCGGCCCGACTGGCTGCGGGAGAAGCGCGGCGCCGACGTGCTTCCCGACGTGACCTGGTTCCCGGTGGCGACCTTCTTCCGGGTGACGATCGACTTCTTCGTCGCCGGCCAGGCACCGGCGGGGCACGGGCACACGTACGTCGGCGAGTGGGCCGACGCGTGGGCCGCCGTGGCGCCCCCTCCGGGGTGGTCCCCAGCGGCCACCTCGACGCTGCGCACGCTGCTGGACGAGCCGCAGGGCAGCTCGATCGCGGCGCGCTGACCTGCGACGACGCTCGCCCGACCGGGCGCCGGACGCCGGGTGTGAGACAGTTGTCCCCAGAGGCAGCGCGATCGACCGCGCGCCCGCGTCGTGGAGTCCCCCCGGGAATCGTGCGGCGGACCCTGACGTCAACAGCCCGAGAGGCACCATCCCTGTGACCACCTTCACCGACCTCGGCGTGCCCGAGGCGCTGGTTCGCGCGCTCGCGGACCAGCAGATCACGACCCCCTTCCCCATCCAGACGGCGACGCTGCCCGACACGCTGCGCGGCGCCGACGTGCTCGGCCGCGGGCGCACCGGCTCCGGCAAGACCCTCGCGTTCGCCCTGCCCGTCGTGACGCGCCTCGCCGCGTCCGGCACCCCGCGCCGTGCACGCCGGCCGCGTGCGCTCGTGCTGTGCCCCACGCGTGAGCTCGCGACGCAGATCGAGGCCGTGTTCGCCCCGCTGGCCAAGGCCGCGGGCCTGCGCACCGCCACGATCTTCGGTGGCGTCGCTCAGTCGCGCCAGGTCACCGCCCTCGACCGCGGCGTCGACGTCCTCGTCGCGTGCCCCGGCCGCCTCGAGGACCTGCTCCGCCAGAACCTGGTGACGCTCGACGGCATCGAGATCACCGTGCTCGACGAGGCCGACCACATGGCCGACCTGGGGTTCCTGCCGGTCGTGCGGCGCCTCATGGACCGCACCCCGAAGCGCGGGCAGCGCCTGCTGTTCTCGGCGACGCTGGACAACGGCGTCGGCACGCTCGTCGACCGCTACCTCACGACGCCGGTCGAGCACGCCGTCGACCCGGCCGCCCAGACCGTGGTCGCCAGCACGCACCACGTGCTCGAGGTGGCCGACGCGACGGCCAAGAAGGCCGTCGTCGAGATGCTCGCGGCGGGCTCCGGTCGCCGCGTGCTGTTCATGCGCACCAAGCACCACGCCAAGAAGCTGGCCCGCCAGCTCACGCTCGCCGGCATCCCCGCGGTCGACCTGCACGGCAACCTCGGCCAGGGCGCGCGCGAGCGCAACCTCGCCGCGTTCTCGTCCGGCGAGGCCCGGGTGCTCGTCGCCACCGACATCGCGGCGCGCGGCATCCACGTCGACGAGGTCGAGCTCGTCGTGCACGTCGACCCGCCGGCCGAGCACAAGGCGTACCTGCACCGCTCGGGCCGCACGGCCCGCGCGGGGGCGTCCGGCACGGTCCTCACGCTCCAGCTGCCCGAGCAGCGCGCCGACGTGCGCGCCATGACGCGTGCCGCGGGCATCACCGTGACGCCCGTCTCGGTGCGCCCCGGTGACGCGCTCGTGCGTCAGCTCGCCGACGCACCCGGGACGGTCGGCGCCGACAACGGCGGCACGCCCGCCCCGACGAGCTACGTGGCTGCTCCCGCGACGTCGGACGACCGCTCCACCTCCGGGGGCCGCGGGCGGTCCGGCGGTGGCCAGCAGGGCGCAGGCCGTGGGCAGTCGGCGACGCGCGGCCGCTCCTCGTCCGCGCGTGGCCAGGCGGCACCCGGCCGCGGCCGCTCCCCGGAGGCCGGCAGCCCCCGTGCCGCGTCCCAGCCCGACGGCGCCGCACGGCGCCGCCCGGGCACGCGTGCCGCGTCACGGCCGGCGGGTCCCGCCGTCGTCTGGACCTCGGGCGGGCCCGACGCCGTGCGCAGCCACGACCCCCGCACGGCCGCGACGCCGCAGCGCGGCACCGGCCCGTCGGCCGGGCGCGACGCCGGCTCGGCGCCGTCCGACGCCGCGGGTGCACCGCGCCGTCGCCGCGGTGGCCGCGGTCGCAGCCGGTCCGGCGCGGGCAATTCCGCCGCCTGACGTCCACCCACGCACGTCGAGCCCGGAGCTCGGCGGTCCCCGAGGCATCGGGACCGTCGGCCTCCGGGCTCGCTGCTTCCCGGGCCGGCCCGCGGGGCGGGACCCGCGCCCGTCAGTCCAGGTAGGCCGGCAGGCCGAACCGCGCGAACAGCGGGGCCCCGAACCACACGGTCACGTGCCTGACACCGTCGTCCGTCACCGTGACCTGCTGCACCTGGAACGCCGCGTGGCGCCCTCGGGCGTCGCGCATGTACATCGCGAACGCCGGCAGCCCGTTGGCCGACGTCGGCACCATGCGCATGTCCCCCGGACGTTGGGCCGGGCACCAGGTGCCGATGAGCTCGCCGACCGCCTGCGGCCCCGCGTACCAGCCGGGGAACGGCGGCATCTCCCACACCACGTCGGCCGCGAGCAGGTCCACGATGGCCGCGACGTCGTACGCCTCGAAGGCCGCGACGTACCGCTCGACGAGCGCCCGGTGGCGCGGGTCCGTGGGCTCCATCGGCGTCAGGTGGTGCACGTTGGCCATGTGCGCGCGCGCCCGCTGCAGCGTGGAGTTGACGGCGGCGACCGACAGGTCGAGCGCGTCCGCGACCTCGGCCGCCGACCACGCGAGGACGTCGCGCAGCAGCAGGACGGCCCGCTGCTGCGCCGTGAGGTGCTGCAGCGCGGCCACGAACGCGAGGCGCACCGAGTCGCGGTGCACGGTCGTCTCGGCGGGGTCGACGGGCGGCTGCGCCCACACCAGCGCGTCCGGCAGCGGCTCGAGCCACGGCGTGCCGAGGTCCTCGCGCGGCTGGTCCCGCGGGTCGGCGGCCGGTGCGCCGAGCCCGGTCGGCAACGGGCGGCGGCGCCGACCCTCGAGGTGGGTCAGGCACGTGTTCGTCGCGATGCGGAACACCCACGTGCGCAGCGACGAGCGGTTCTCGAACCCGCGCATCGCACGCCACGCCCGCAGGTAGGTCTCCTGGAGCATGTCCTCGGCGTCGTGCACCGAGCCCGTCATGCGGTAGCAGTGCGCGAGGATCTCGCGCCGCATGGGTGCGAGCCGCTCGGCGAACTCGTCGGCGGTCAGGTCACCGGGTGCGGCGCTCGGCGCGGCCCCGGACGCATGTGCGGGTGTGGTCGTCGTCACACCACGACGGTAGCCGCGACCACCGACACGGCACACCCCCCGATGATCCGCGACGTCGGCGCGGGTCGGCACCGGTGTCGCCGCACCCCGCACCGGCAGGAGCACCCGTGGACCGCATCCTCTTCCTCACCCTGCCGGTCCACGACCTCGCGGCGTCGCGCGCGTTCTACACCGGCCTCGGGCTGCCGGTGAACGAGATGTTCAGCGACGAGCAGATCGTCTGCCTCGTCGTGTCGGACGCGATCTGCGTGATGCTCATGGACCGCGACCGGTTCGCCGACTTCACGCCCCTGCCCGTCGCCGACGCCCGCACGGGCACGCAGGTCCTGCTCTGCCTGACCGCGTCGTCGCGCGCCGAGGTCGACGCGCTCGCGACGGCCGCGCTCGCCCGCGGCGGCTCCGAGTTCCGGCCGCGCCAGGACGACGGGTCGATGTACGCGCGCGCCGTCGCCGACCCGGACGGCCACGTCTGGGAGCTGCTGCACATGGACCACGTCGCGGGAGGCTGAGCCGCCGCTGTCGCACCCGCGTGCCAGACTCGCGCCCATGCCCCCGCACCCCGACGCCTACGAGCCGGACGACCACCTCGGCGAGCGCACGCTGCTGGTCGCCGCCGCGTACGTGGTCCTACGCGGCACCCGTGAGGGCCGCGACGAGGTCCTCCTGCAGCGCCGCGCGGGCACCGGCTACATGGACGGGTGCTGGGCCGTGCTCGCCGGTCACGTGGACCCCGGCGAGTCCGTGCACGAGGCCGCGGTCCGCGAGGCGGCGGAGGAGGCGGGCGTCGTCGTGCCCGCCGACGCCCTGCGTCCCCTGACCACGATCCACCGGTTCGAACGGAATGGGCCGCAGGTCGAGCAGCGCGTCGACGTCTTCTTCGAGGTGACGGCCTGGAGCGGTGAGCCCACGCTCCGGGAGGCGCACCGCGCCTCCGCGATGGGCTGGTTCCCGCTGCGCGCCCTGCCCGAGCCCGTGGTCCCGCACGAGCGCGTCGTGCTGGACCTGCTCGCCGCCGGCGCGCCCGTGCCCGCGGTCCTGTCGCTGCCCCGCTGAGGCGAGCGGGTGGAACTCGCGCGTCCGGCCCGCACCTCACGCCGGACGGACCGCACGCACCGCTAGCGTGACGGCGTGCACCCGGATCCCACCCGCGACGACATCGCGGCGCTCGTCGCCGCCCGCACCCCGATCGTCGTGCTGGAGACCGAGGACGAGGCGGACGCGGTCGAGCTGGTGCTGCGCGCCGCGTCACGCCCCCCGGGTGGCCGCGCCGGGCGGCCGGTGTTCCGTTGGAGCGTCACGGACGGGCTGCGGCGCATGGACGTCGACCTGGGCGGTGCGCAGCTGCACAACGCCGACCCGCCGGCCCTGCTGCGGTCGATCGTCGACGGCGTGGCGCCCGCCGTCTACGTGCTCCTGGACCTGCACCCGTGGTTCGACGACCCCGTCGTCGTGCGCCTCCTCAAGGACGCCGCGCTGCGCCCCATGGGCCTGCGCAGCACGCTCGTGCTCGTGTCGCACGCGCTCACGCTGCCGCCCGAGGTCGAGCACCTCGCGGTGCGGGTGCCCGTCTCGTTCCCCACGCCCGCGGAGCGCGCTCTCATCGTCGACCGCACGGTCGCGGCGTGGGGGAACGTCACGGGCCTCCACCCCCACGTCGACCCGCAGGCGCGCGAGCTCCTCGTGCAGCGGCTCGCGGGGCTGTCGCGCTCCGACGTGGGGCGCCTGGCGCACGGCGCGATCGTCGACGACGGCGCGCTGACCGTCCGCGACGTGCCCGTCGTCGAACGCGCGCGCTTCGACGCGCTCGCGGCGGACGGCGTGCTGTCCTACGAGTACGCGACGGTCGCGCCGGCGGACGTCGTGGGGCTCGACCGGGTCGTGCGGTGGCTGCTGCTGCGTCGCCCGGCCATGGACGGCTCGGCGCCGCACCTCGACGCCCCGCGCGGCGTGCTGCTGCTCGGCGTGCAGGGGTGCGGCAAGTCGCTCGCCGCGCGCGCGGCCGCGTCGATCCTCGGGGTCCCGCTGCTGCGCCTCGACCTCGCCGGCGTGCACGACAAGTACGTGGGCGAGTCCGAGCGCCGGCTGCGCGACGCACTCGCGGCGGCCGACGCGCTCGCGCCGTGCGTGCTCTGGGTCGACGAGATCGAGAAGGCCGTCGCGAGCAGCGACTCCGACGGCGGGTCAGCGCGGCGCGTGCTCGGGACGCTGCTGACCTGGCTGGCGGACCGCGGCTCGCGCGTCTTCGTGGCCGCGACGGCCAACGACATCTCCGCGCTCCCGCCCGAGCTCGTGCGCAAGGGCCGTTTCGACGAGCTCTTCTTCGTCGACCTGCCCGACGAGGAGGCACGGTCGGGCCTGCTGCGGCTGCACGCCGCCCGCCGGGGTCTGACGCTGCGCGACGACGAGACCGCGCACCTCGTGGCCGCGTCGGACGGCTTCTCCGGCGCCGAGGTCGAGCAGGCTGTGGTCGCCGCGACGTACGCCGCGCACGCCTACGGCCGGGCGCTCGACGCGGGGACCGTGCTGGAGGAGCTGCGGGCGACGCGACCGCTCGCCGTCGTCATGTCCGAGCGTGTCATGGCCCTGCGCGCGTGGGCCGCGACGCGCACCGTCCCCGCTCGCTGAGGCGGCCGCGGCACCTAAACCACCGCGGCAGCCAGCCCTGCACCGACGACGACGCAGGACGCCCCGCACCGGACGGTCGACCGCCCGGTCCGGGGCGTCCTCGTGCGGTGCGGTCAGCCGGTGTTCTGCAGGCCCGCCGCGACGCCGTTGACGGTGAGCAGGAGCAGCCGCTGCAGGTCGTCGGTCGACGCCTGCTCCTGACCGGTCCGCAGGCCGCGCAGGGCGCGCAGCTGCAGCAGGGACAGCGCGTCGACGTAGGGGCTGCGCAGCTGGACGGCACGTCCCAGGATCCGACGCCGGGACAGGACGTCCGTGCTGCCGGTCGTCGCGAGCACCCACTGCCGCGTCAGCCGCATCTCGTCGAGGACGAGCTGGGCGAGGTCGTCCCGGTCGCCGAGCGCGAGGTAGCGCGCGGCGATGCGCTCGTCGGTCTTGGCCAGCGACATCTCGACGTTGTCGATGATGGTCGCGAACAGCGGCCACTCGGCGTACGCGGCGCGCAGCTCCTCGACGTCCCCGATGGCCGCCAGTGCGGTGCCCAGGCCGTACCAGCCGGCCAGGTTGATGCGCGCCTGGGACCACGAGAAGACCCACGGGATCGCGCGCAGGTCGTCGAGCGACGAGACCGACAGCCCGCGTCGTGCCGGCCGCGACCCGATCGGGAGCAGCCCGATCTCCTCGAGCGGCGTGACCTGCGCGAACCACGAGGGGAACCCGTCGGCACGCACCAGGCGGTGGAAGTGCTCGCGCGAGGCCACGTCGAGGCGGGACGCGAGATCGGCGAACCGGGCGGCCGCCTCGTCGTTGCGCCGCACGACGCTCGGCGCGTCGGCGAGCAGCGTGGCCGCCGTGACCTGCTCGATGTGCCGGGTCGCGATGTCCGGGTCCCCGTAGCGGGCGAAGATGACCTCGCCCTGCTCGGTCAGCTTGAAGCGGCCGTCGACGGAGCCCGGCGGCTGCGCCAGGACGGCGCGGTTCGCGGGGCCGCCGCCGCGCCCGAGGGCGCCACCGCGGCCGTGGAAGAGCGTCAGGACGATGTCGTTGCGCTTGGCCCAGTCGGCGATGCGCCGCTGGGCGTCGTCGAGCGCGAGCGTCGCGGACAACGGGCCGACGTCCTTCGAGGAGTCGGAGTACCCGAGCATGACCTCGACGCGCCGGCCGTTGGCCGCCAGACGCTCCTGCACGCGCGGGTGCTCGAGCGCGGCGTCGAGCAGGTCGACGCTGTTCTGCAGGTCGGCGAACGTCTCGAACAGCGGGATGGCGTCGATGACCGGCGCGTGCTCGGGACCACCGAACGCCAGGTCGGCGAGGCGGTACACGGCCGGCAGGTGCTCGGGCGACTGCGTGAAGGACACGATGTAGCGGCGCGCCGCGGCGACCCCGAACCGTCGCTGCACGGTGCCGAGCGCCCGGAACGTGTCGAGCACCTCGAGCGTCATGGGCTGCAGGTCGCCGTCGATGCCGTGGGCGTCGATGTCGGCCAGCGCCGCGGCGTGCACCTGGGAGTGCTGGCGCACCTCGAGCTCGGCGAGGTGGAAGCCGAAGGTCTGCACCTGCCAGATGAGCCGCTGCAGGTCGCCGAAGGCGGCCCGGCGGGCGCCGGCGGCCCGCAGCGAGTCCTGCACGATCAGCAGGTCCTTCTCGAGCTCGTCGGCGTTCGCGTACGCCAGGTCGGCGTCGCGCCGACGGGTGGCCGCGATGCGCTCGACGATGCCGAGCAGCGCGCGGCGGTGCGGCTCGTTCGGCGCGGAGCCGGCGATCCGCGACGTGATCGCGTCCGACAGCGAGCGCTGGCGCTGCCACAGCGCGCCGAGCTCGGCCGACGGGGGCGTCCCCGCGGCGTCGAGCGTGAGGCAGTCGGCCGTGCGGCGGGCCGATGCCAGCAGCGCGCCGAGCGCGTGCTCGGACGCCATGGCGGCCGCCGCGCGGGTGACCTCGGCCGTGACGTTGGGGTTGCCGTCGCGGTCCCCGCCGATCCACGACCCGAGCCGCGCGAACGGGCTCACCGCGGGCGTGGTGGTGCCGGCCGCGTCCTCGAGGAGCCAGTCGTCGAGGCGGCGGTACACCGTGGGCAGGACGTCGGCGAGCGTGGCGTCGAAGATCGAGAGCACCGTGGCGACCTCGTCGAGCACGGTGGGCTTCTCGGCACGCAGGGGTGACGTCCGCCACAGCGTGTCGATCTCGGCCAGGAGCCGCCGCTCGTTCTCGGCGAGGCTGGTGCCGCCGATGTTCAGCGTGTCCCGCTCGGCGACGAGCTCGGCGACACGACGGATCGACCGGGAGACCGCGCGACGGCGGGCCTCGGTCGGGTGCGCCGTGAACACCGGCCGGAACTCGAGGTCGCGCAGGCGCTCGCGTGCCGTCTCCTCGCCGACCTCGCTGACCAGCTGCTGGTACGCGGCGGGCAGCGAGTCGTCGGGCGCGAGCTCGTGCGGCGAGAGCCGCGACTCGCGGTCGCGCAGCACGCGCACCCGGTGGTACTCCTCGGCCAGGTTGGCCAGGTGGAAGTAGCAGGTGAAGGCACGTGCCACCTGCTCGGCGCGCGCGTGGCTGAACCCCGCGACCAGCGCCTCGGCCTCGTCCAGCGCATGGCCGTTCGGCTCGCTGTGCGACGCGATCGCCAGCTCGCGCAGGCGTTCGACGTCCTCGAGCAGGTCCTCCCCACCGGCGTCGCGCAGCACGCGGCCGAGCAGCTCGCCGAGCAGCCGGACGTCGTTGCGCAGGAGCTCCGGTACCTCATGGCTGACGACGCCGCGAGGGACGTCCGACCCGATCTCCGCTTCACTCACGGGAGAAAGGTAGTTGACTTCCGGTCGTGCTCGGTGAGGGCGACCGACGGGTGGGCGGTCCCGGAGCCCCCCCGCGGATGACGAGAGCTCCTCATCCAAGTTGTCGCGTCAACTGTTGAGGTAGCATGGTGCCGTGCCCCCCGAGACCCGCTGGCTGACACCCGACGAGCTGCGCGCCTGGCTGGGCCTCGTGGCCGTGGCCGAGCTCCTGCCCGCGCAGCTCGACTCCCAGCTGCAGCAGGACGCGGGACTCACGCACTTCGAGTACCAGGTGCTCGCGATGCTGTCCGAGGCCTCGCGGCGGACGTTGCGCATGTCCGACCTCGCCCGGCGCACCAACGCGACGCTCCCCCGCCTGTCGCACGTCGTGCGCCGCCTCGAGGACCGCGGGCTGGTCGAGCGCGCACCGTGCCCCGACGACCGTCGCGCGACCAACGCGCACCTGACGCAGGACGGGTGGGACCTGGTCGTGCGCACCGCTCCGGGCCACGTCGAGACGGCCCGCGCCCTGGTCCTCGACGCCCTGACGCCCGAGCAGGTCCACCGGCTCGAGGACCTGACCCGCACGATGCTCAAGCGGCTCGACCCGGAGGGGCGACTCACCCCGCCGCTGGACGAGGTCGGGCGCACGTGACGACGCACGCACCGCAGGACGCCGTCGCGGTGCTGCGCCGGTGGGAGGACTCGGGCGCGGTGTGGCGCGTGCTCGAGCGTGACGGTGACCACATCACCGTGGGCCTGTGGACGTGCACGGGCGACGAGCTCGTGGACTGCGTGCGGGCGCAGGGCCCCGCCCTCGACGCGTTCGTCGCCGGGCGCGCGAGCAGCGAGGACCCGGCCGCACCGCCGGCCGCCGCCGCACCCTGACGCCCGGGCGCACCGCGGGGGCGCGGGGGCCGCAGCCCCGACGCCCCCGCGCACGACGACTACGAGCAGACGCCGGTGGGCGTCCAGTCGACGTTGTTGCTGCCCTTGTAGTACGTCACGCCGAAGCTGTTCGAGCCGTTGGGCGTGAAGGTGTTGCCGTTGCGGTTGGCACCCCACGAGCTCTGGATCGACTGCCCGTTGCTCGGGTAGACCGTGACGGACCAGTTCGACTTGCCCGAGACCGTGTACGTGACGTTGAACCGGTCGCCCCAGCTCTCGGCCTTGGTCGCGGTCGCGGTGCACGACCCGGTGCCGCCGCCGGTGTTGCCACCACCGGTGTTCCCACCGCCCGTGTTGCCGCCGCCGGTGTTGCCGCCGCCGCCCGAGCCCGCCGACATCGTGATGTTCGAGCTGCCGGAGGACTGGTAGCCCTCGGTCGCCAGGATCATGTAGTTGTGGTTGCCCAGCTGCATGCCCTTGGACGCCCACGCGGAGAAGTGGTTGCCGGCGGTGATGGTGCCGCCGACGCGCTTCTGCTGGCGGACCGACCAGAACTGCTTGAACGTCGAGCTGTTCCCCTCGATCGAGGGGGCGTTGACGCGCGTCGTCTCGTAGATGTCGTAGGTGCCGCCGTCACTCGTGACGGTGCCCTTGAACGTCCCGGTCGGGCGGTAGGTGCCCCACGAGTCGACGATGTAGTACTCGATGAGCGGACCGTTGGTCCACCCGTAGAGCGTCAGGTAGGCGTTGCCGGACGGGTTGAACGACCCCGAGTAGGACACCACCTTGGAGCTGTCGCCCTTGGACCAGCCCTTGCCGATGACGAAGTTGCCCGTGTTCTGCCAGTTCGTCGTGTAGTTGCCGCCGTCGTTCATGCCGGACGACACGGTGCCGGGGCTGTCGGTCCAGAACGAGAACCAGTAGCCGCCGCTGGTGCCGGTCTGGTTGCTGTTGATCGTGGCAGCCATCGCGGGGGCGGCGGCGGCGACACCGCCTGCCAGCAGCGCGCCGACGGCGACGGCGCCGATCAGCGAGCGCACCGGACGTCGCGTCCGGTGCGCGGTGCGGGTGGGGACAGAGGACATGGAAGCACTCCTTCGTGCGTCAAGCGGGGAACGTCCTCGGAAGTCCACCGCGTCCCCACGTCGGGACCGGCGGCCCGCGCCTTCCGGACGGCCGCACCCGCTGGCTTCCGCCGACGGGCCGCAGCCGCCCGGCGAGTGTGCTGGATCATCACACTGGAGTCAAATCACCCTACGACTCGGCGGCGCGACGAGGCACCGCCGCCGGCCCTGCGCGTGACCGACGGACCACGGCAGACTGCTCACCATGAGCGAGCTCACGCTGTGCTGCCTCCTGTGGGCGGCGCCGGGCCACGAGGACGCGATGACGCACTACGAGGACACCGTCCTCGCGCTGGTCGCGGGCCACGGCGGGCAGGTGCTGCAGCGCGTGGTCGGCGACGGCGCCGACGGGCACCCGCACGAGGTGCAGGTCTACCGCTTCGCCGACCGTGCGGCTCTCGACGGGTACCTGGCCGATCCCCGGCGGGTGCACCTGGCTGCCGAGCGTGACCGCGTCGTCGCCCGCACCGAGGTCTTCCCCGTGCAGCTGCGCTGACGGGAGCAGAGCCGACGGGACGTCCCGGCCACCCGCGCCTGCTCCCACCCCGACGAACGACGAAGCGGGACATCCGTGGTGGATGTCCCGCTTCGTACGACGTGGAGCTGAGGGGATTCGAACCCCTGACCCCCTGCATGCCATGCAGGTGCGCTACCAGCTGCGCCACAGCCCCGTGGTCCGCGAGCGGACCTCGACGCCCCTGGGGGCGCCCCGAGAGTCTAGGACGAACGAGCGGCGAAGCGCCAATCGCGTCCGGGCGATCGTCGTGTGACGTGCAACGCGCCGTCAGTCGGGGTCGCGGGTCGCGTCGTCCGCGTCCTGTTCCGCCGGCTCCGGGTCCGGGCCGGCGTTCCAGTCCGCCGACGCGTCGGTCGGGCCGATGTTGTAGCCGAGCAGCCGCCAGGCGGGCTCGACACCCGAGCCCGACGACGTCATCTCCGCCCAGTGGGCGTTGTGCATGCCGACCAGGCCGCGCCATGCCGGCGCCTGGCCGAGGAGCTCCGCCACGAGCGAGCCCAGCGCCGCACCGTGGGAGACGATGACGACGTCGCCCCGACCCGGTGTGCGGGCCACCTGGTCGAGCACCGCCGCGGACACGCGTGCTGCCACGTCCGCGCGCGACTCGGCACCGACCCCGGCCGGATCGCCGCCCGCGCGCCACGCCACGAACTCCCCCGGCCAGCCGGCCTCGATCTCCTGGCCCGTCAGGCCCTCCCAGGCTCCGAACGCCCGCTCACGCAGCCGGGGGTCGAGCTCGACGGGCACGTCCAGCGCGCGGCTGAGGTACGTCGCCGTCTCGACGGCCCGCGTCAGGTCCGAGGCGACGATGCGCACCGGCCGGTGCCGGACGGCCAACCGGGCGGCCGACGTCCGGGCCTGCCAGTGCCCCACCTCGTCCAGCGGGATGTCGATCTGGCCCTGCAGGCGCGCCTGCGAGTTGTACGCGGTGCGCGCGTGCCGCCACAGCAGCAGGCGCTGCGTCACGCGTCCGCCTGCTCGCCACGCTCCTCGGGGGGCAGCTCGATGAGCGGGCAGTCCTTCCAGAGCCGCTCGAGCGCGTAGTACACGCGGTCCTCGGCGTGCTGCACGTGCACCACGATCTCGCCGAAGTCGATGAGCACCCACCGCCCCTGCGCCTTGCCCTCACGGCGCACCGGCTTGGCGCCCAGGTGGTGCAGGGCCTCCTCGACGGCGTCGACGATGCCGCCGACCTGCCGCTCGTTCGTGCCGGAGGCGATGAGGAAGACGTCGGTCAGGACCAGCTGCTCGCTCACGTCGAGCGCGATGATCTCCTGCGCCTTCAGGTCGGAAGCGGCGCGCGCTGCCGCGTGGGCCAGCTCGATCGCGCGGGTGCTCGCAGGCACATGGGCTCCTCGTGTCGTGGGGACGGCGTCGACCGGGTGGTGCGACGCCGCGGGTGGTGCGGGAGACGTCAGGCGGGGCCGGCGACGGAGACCGTCGCGACCGCAGGCGCGGCCGCGGCCTCGGTGCCCGTGCCGTCGGAGCGCGTCTGGATGACGAGCAGCATGATGAGGAAGCCGAGGACGAACGCCACGAGCGCCAGCACCAGCACGTGCAGCCAGGTGTACGGGTGCAGACGGCGCGACGGCTCGTCGTCCTCGTCGTCGTCGTCGTGCAGGTCGTCGTCGTGCGCGGCGCCGGCCGCCCGCGACGCCGCCCACGGCGGGGCTGCCGGCTCGGGAGCCGGCGGCGCGTCCGGGGTACGCGTCCACGCGTCCGGCGACCGCTCGCTCTCCGGTGCCTGCGTGGCGGCGGGCTCGGCCGGCGTCGCTGTGGCCGGAGCGCCGCCCGGCGTCCAGACCGGTGACGGCGCGGGGCGGGACGGGGCGCTGGGCGCCGACGACTGGAACGAGGTGACCGACGGTGCCGCGGCAGGTGCCTGCGCCGGCGAGGACGGTGTCCACGCGGCCGGGGCGGGACCCGCCGGCGGTGCCGACGTCCCCGAGCCCCACGCGGACGTGCGCGGCGGCGCCGCGGACGCCGACGAGGCACCCCCGGCCCAGCTCGGCGCACCCGTCGACGGGGCAGGTCCGCTCTCACGACCCCATCCGGTGCCCTCGGCCGGACGCGGCGTCGCGACGGGCGCGGGCGCCGCGGACGGCTGGCCCCACGTGCCGGCGGGTGCCGGCTGCGGTGCCGCGACAGGGCGGGACGCGGCGCGCCGGTCGGGTGCGGCCTGACCCCGCGCGCCCCAGTCGGACGAGACGGGTGGGGTCGGCGGCGCGGGCGCCGGCCGGGGAGACGGCGCGGGTGCCGACCGCGGGGGTGCCGGGGAGGTCGCCGGCCGGGGCGCGGGCGCCGAGGCGGTGACCGGACGGGCGGCGGGACGGGCAGCCGGCGGTGCCGCGGGCGGCGTCGCCGCACGCGGGGCCGAGGTCGGGTCGAGCGCCGAGTCGCGGTACGAGCGCCGCGACCGCGAGCCGTCGTCGGACGGCGCGCGCGAGCCCGCCGCGGGCGGGCCGGCGGAGACGGGGCCGGGACGCGCAGGCTGCTGGCCGGCGCCCGACGACCACGCGGGGGTGCCCGTCGGACCGGCCGACGACGTGCCGGCCGGTGGTGTCACCAGCCGGCTGCGCATGGCCCGACGCGAGCTCGGGGCAGCCGCATCGTCCCCCGTGGGCGGGGCGGGCTGGGCACCGGGGCCCTGCCCACCGTCCTGGGCCGCACGCTCCATCTCACGACGGCGACGACGCTCTCCGGGTTCACTCATGACGACCTCGATACAACCTGTGCTTGGCGATGTACTGGACAACCCCGTCCGGGACGAGGTACCACACCGGCTCCCCTGCGCGGGCACGCGCACGGACGTCGGACGAGGAGATCGCCAGGGCGGGGACCTCCAGCACGTCGACCCGCCCGGCGGGCAGGCCGTCCACCGACAGCGCGTGGCCCGGGCGGGTGACCGCCACGAACCGCGCCGTGTCGAACAGCTCGGCAGCATCCTTCCACGTGAGGATCTGCGCGATCGCGTCGGCGCCGGTGATGAAGAAGAGGTCGGCGTCCGGACGCTCGGTCTTGAGGTCCCGGAGGGTGTCGACCGTGTAGGTCAGGCCCGCGCGGTCGATGTCGACGCGGCTCACGGTGAAGCGCGGGTTCGACGCGGTCGCGATCACCGTCATGAGGTACCGGTGCTCGGCGGGCGACACCTCGACGTGCTGCTTGAACGTGGGGTTGCCCGTCGGGACGAAGACGACCTCGTCGAGGTCGAAGCGGGCCGCGACCTCGCTGGCCGCGACCAGGTGCCCGTGGTGCACGGGGTCGAACGTGCCGCCCATCACACCGAGGCGTGGGCGGGTGGGGACCTCCGCGGTGGCCGGCACCGTCAGTGGCGCGACCCGACGGAGCGGAACGCGTACGTGACCAGCAGCATCGCGAGCAGGCCCACGAACGCGCCGACGCCGAAGACGGCGGGCGCGAACGGCAGCGCTTCGTTGTGCTCGGCGGCCGTCTCTGCGGCGGCGATGAGGGTGGCGTGCACGTGGTCCTCCTGCTGGTCCTCGTCGGTCCTTGTGTGTCCGTCGCGGCGTCCGAACTCCCTCCCGGAGCCGCAACGACCCAGTGTCGCACGCGGCGCCGGTGGCCCCGGACCACGCCACGACGGTGCACGTCAGGGGCGCACGTGCCCGTCGCCGTGCACGACCCACTTGGTCGTGGTGAGCTCGGCCAGGCCCATCGGGCCGCGAGCGTGCAGCTTCTGCGTCGAGATGCCGATCTCCGCACCCAGACCGAACTGCCCGCCGTCCGTGAACCGGGTCGAGGCGTTGACGATCACGGCGGCAGCGTCGACCTCCGCCACGAACCGCTCGGCGGCGCGCAGGTCCTGCGTCACGATCGCCTCGGTGTGGCCCGTCGACCACCGACGCACGTGCTCGATCGCGGCGTCCAGGCCGTCGACCACGCGCACCGCGAGGTCGAGCGACAGGTACTCGGTCGCCCAGTCGACGTCCGTCGCGGGGACCGTCGCCGCGTCCCGCGGCGCGTGGCGCAGGGTCACGTCGTCCCCGTGCACGGTGACGCCCGCCGCACCCAGCGCGGCGAGCGCCGACGGCAGGAACGCGTCGGCCGCGTCACGGTGCACCAGCAGCGTCTCGAGCGCGTTGCACACCCCGACGCGCTGCGTCTTGGAGTTGAGCAGGATCGCCAGGGCGTCCGCCTGGTCCGCGCTCGCGTCGACGTACAGGTGGCAGTTGCCGACGCCCGTCTCGATGACCGGGACGGTCGCCTCCCGCACGACGGTCGCGATGAGGTCGGCGCCGCCGCGCGGCACCAGCACGTCGACGAGGCCACGGGCGTGCATGAGGGCGACGGCGCCCGGGCGCCCCCAGGCGTCGACCGACTGGACGAGGTCGCCGGGCAGGCCCTGCGCGACGAGCGCGTCCGCGAGGACCTCGACGACCACCTCGTTGCTGCTCGCGGCCGCCGAGCCGCCGCGCAGGACCACCGCGTTGCCGCTCTTCAGCGCGAGGCCCGCGGCGTCCACCGTGACGTTGGGACGCGCCTCGTAGATCATGCCGACCACGCCCATCGGCACGCGCACCTGCCGCAGGCGCAGGCCGTTGGGCAGCGTCGAGCCGCGCACCACCTCACCGACGGGGTCGGGCAGCGCCGCGAGCTCGCGCAGGGCGTCCGCGATCGCCGCGACCCGCTCGGGCGTCAGCGCGAGTCGGTCGAGCAGCCCGGGCGACATGCCGTTCGCTCGGCCACGCTCCAGGTCCTGCGCGTTGGCGGCCAGCACGCGGTCGGTGGCGGCGACCAGCGCGTCGGCCAGCGCACGCAGCGCGGCGTCCTTCGTGGCACGCGTCGCCGTGGCCAGCGCGCGCGAGGCCTCCCGCGCGCGTCGTGCGACGGCGAGGACGGCGACCTCGGGGTCGTCCAGGACGGCGGGCGTCGACTGCTCCAGCGACGTGGTCATGGCGCCAGGTTAGCCGCGCCCCGGCGCGGGACCACGGCTGTCCGCACCTCGGTCCCGCTCGTCCCCCGCGTGACCGTGCTCAGCCGCGCCGGCGGACGAGCACGAGGTCGTCGCGGTGCACGAGCTCACGGTCGTACCCGGCGCCGAGCGCCTCGCGCAGCTCGCCCGTGCTGCGCCCCAGCAGCTGGGGCACCTCCTGCGCGTCGTAGGCGACCAGGCCCCGGGCGACGACGGCACCCGCCGCGTCGACCAGCTCGACCGGGTCGCCGGCCTCGAACTCCCCCTCGACGCCGGTGACACCGGCGGGCAGCAGCGACGTGCGGCGGTCGACGACCGCACGGACGGCGCCCTCGTCGAGGACCAGCCGACCCCGCGTGCGCGCGGCGTGCGCGAGCCACAGCAGGCGGATCGAGCGACGGCGACCCGTCGCGTCGAACCAGGTGCCCACGTCCTGCCCCGTCAGCCCCGCGGCGCCCTGCGCGACGGACGTCAGGAGCACCGGGATGCCGGACTGCGTCGCGATCGCGACCGACTCGAGCTTGGTCAGCATGCCGCCCGTGCCGACGGCGCTGCCGCGGGCCGTGACGTCGATCCCCTCGATCTCGCTGAGGCCCCGCACCTGCGCGATGCGCTGCGAGCCGGCGCGGGACGGCGGTCCCGTGTACAGCGCGTCGACGTCCGTGAGGAGGGCCAGCGCGTCCGCGTGCACCAGGTGGGACACGAGCGCCGCGAGGCGGTCGTTGTCGCCGAACCGGATCTCGTCGGTGGCGACCGCGTCGTTCTCGTTGATGATGGGCACGACGCCCAGGTCGAGCAGCCGCGTCAGCGCCCGGTGCGCGTTGCGGTACTGACCGCGTCGCCAGGTGTCCTCGGCGGTCAGCAGCACCTGCGCGACCGTCAGCCCGTGGGCCGCGAACGCGCGCGTGTAGTGCGCCACGAGAAGCCCCTGGCCGACCGAGGCGGCGGCCTGCTGCGTCGCGAGGTCGCGCGGCCGTGCGGCCAGGCCCAGCGGGCCGATGCCCGCCGCGATGGCGCCGGACGACACCAGCACGACCTGCGTGCCGGCGGCACGCCGCGCCGCGAGCAGGTCCACCACGGCGGCGAGCCGCTGCGGGTCGAGGTGCCCGTCCGCGCTCGTCAGCGACGAGGAGCCGACCTTGACGACGATCCGGCCCGCTCCGGGCAGCTGGTCACGTCCCGACAGGGCGGCGGCACTCACGGCACCCATGATGCCTCGCCGCGCGGGCACCGCCGTGCAGCGACCGCCTCCCGGACGCGCCGTACGCGTCCGGGAGGGGTGCTCACACGTCCGGGTCGGTCCAGACGCCCTGCTCGCGCTCCGTCCACATCTCCGCGCGGGCCGCAGCCTTGGCGTCCATGCGCTCGGTGTACTCGCGGCGCTTCTGCCCACGTGTGGGCCGGGACCGGTCCTCGAGGCGCACGTCGCTGCCGCGCGGCCCGCCGAGCAGCTCCGAGCCCGTCAGGAGCGTGGGCTCCCAGTCGAACACGACGGAGTTCTCGTCGGGCCCGATGCGCACCTCGTCGCCCGCGACCGCACCGGCCTTGTAGAGCGCGTCCTCGACACCCGCACGCGCGAGCCGGTCCGCGAGGTAGCCGACGGCCTCGTCGTTCGCGAAGTCCGTCTGACGCACCCACCGCTCGGGCTTCTCGCCGCGGATCGCGAACCACACCTGACCGCCGCCCTCGCGGCGCTTCACCGTGAAGCCGGAGTCGTCGACGGCGCGGGGGCGCAGCACGACACGCGTCGCCTCGGCGGCCGGGGCCGCCCGGCGCGCGGCCGCGACCCGCTCGGCGAGCGCGAACGTCAGCGCGCGCAGGCCCTCGTGGCTGGCTGCCGAGATCTCGAACACGGGCAGACCGCGGCCCTCGAGCTCGGCGCGGACCAGGTCGGCCAGCTCGCGCGCCTCGGGCACGTCGATCTTGTTGAGCACGACCACGCGGGGGCGCTCGACGAGCGGCACACCGCCCGCCGCGACCTCGAGGTCCTCGGAGTAGGCGGCGAGCTCCGCCTCGATCACGTCGAGGTCGGAGACCGGGTCGCGTCCGGACTCGAGCGTCGCGCAGTCGAGCACGTGGACGACGACCGCGCACCGCTCGATGTGCCGCAGGAACTCCAGACCCAGACCCTTGCCCTGCGACGCCCCGGGGATGAGCCCCGGCACGTCGGCCACCGTGTAGCGGAAGTCGCCGGCCTGGACGACCCCGAGGTTCGGCACGAGGGTCGTGAACGGGTAGTCGGCGATCTTGGGACGCGCAGCGGAGATCGCGGCGACGAGGCTCGACTTGCCTGCGGACGGGAAGCCGACGAGGGCGACGTCGGCGATGG
Organism: Cellulomonas avistercoris; assembly: GCF_014836445.1. Lineage (GTDB taxonomy): Bacteria > Actinomycetota > Actinomycetes > Actinomycetales > Cellulomonadaceae > Cellulomonas > Cellulomonas avistercoris. The sequence goes on along the minus strand of NZ_JACSQV010000005.1, from coordinate 74,422 downwards.
TCTTGAGCTCGAGGACGACCTCGGCCGTCTCCCCCGGCTCCCCCAGCAGGGCGAACCCCGGGGCCTTGCGGCGCGGGGACGCGAGCGCGGCGTTGCCGAGCCCTCCCCGACCACCGGCCGCGACGACGTACCGCGAACCGGCACCGACGAGGTCGGCCAGGACCGTGCCGTCGGGCGCCTTGACGACCGTGCCGTCCGGGACGCCGAGCACGAGGTCCTCGGCGGTCGAGCCGCTGCGGTGGTCGCCCATGCCCTGGGTCCCCGACGCGGCGCGCCGGTGCGGCAGGTGGTGGAACGGCAGCAGCGTCGTGACCTGCGGGTCGACCTCGACGATCACGGAGCCGCCGTTGCCGCCGTTCCCGCCGTCGGGTCCGGCGAGCGGCTTGAACTTCTCGCGGTGGATGGACGCACAACCGTGCCCACCGTCACCGCCGGTCGCGTGCAGCACGACACGGTCGACGAACGTCGCCACGGCTGGACCTCCTTCGTCTTCTCATGCAGATGGTGATCGTCACACGACGAAGGGGCGCACCGCACCGGTGCGCCCCTCGACCGTGAAGCTGGGATTGTGTCGCGACCTCAGACGGACGCGACGATGTCGATGACCTTGCGGCCACGACGCGTGCCGAACGCCACCGAACCGGCGGTCAGCGCGAACAGCGTGTCGTCGCCACCGCGGCCGACGTTGTCGCCCGGGTGGAAGTGCGTGCCGCGCTGGCGGACGATGATCTCGCCGGCCTTGACGACCTGACCACCGAAGCGCTTGACGCCGAGGCGCTGGGCGTTCGAGTCGCGACCGTTGCGCGAGGAGCTCGCGCCCTTCTTGTGTGCCATGACTGACCTGCTCTCCGGATGCTGCGAAAGGGGGGACGGCCGCGTGAGCGGCCGGGGATCACTGGATGCCGGTGACCTTCAGGCGCGTCAGCTTCTGGCGGTGACCCTGGCGCTTGCGGTAGCCGGTCTTGTTCTTGTACTTGAGGATGTCGATCTTGGGACCCTTCTCGTCCCGCACGACCTCCGCCGTCACCGTCACCTTGGCCAGTGCCGCGGCGTCGGTGGTGACCTTCTCACCGTCGACGAGCAGGAGCGCCGGCAGCTGGACCGACGACCCCGCCCCGGCGGCGAGGCGGTCGACGACGACGACGTCGCCGACGGCGACCTTCTCCTGGCGGCCGCCAGCCTTCACGATCGCGTACACCACGTTGCTGCTCATCTCTGCTCGTCGGACCTGCTCATCGGTGCTTCGTGCGTCCTGCTCGTCGGTGCCGCGTGACCCGCCGGTACCCGCGCACCGCCCCACCTCGGGGGCAGGGGGTTCGCGTCGGCGATGCCATCCGCGGCGCCTGCACCGGGACCTGCGCCGTGACCGGCCCGAGTCTCCTCGAGGAATCCGGCACACACCGCTCCCGGTACGCGCGCGACGCACCGACGTTCTAGGGTACGGACCCGCTTGCGCCCGGTCAAACGAGCGGGGCGGACCGCACCTCTCGGCGGGGCGTCGCGCGTGCCGTCACCCCTCGTCGGGCGCCGGCGCCCCCTCCGTCCCCGGGTCCACCACGGCATCGGGCTCGCCGTCGGCGTCCTCGAAGACCTCGGGCGCGACCGCGTGCAGCTCGAGCGGCGCGTCCGTCTCGACGGCGGCCGTCGGGACGGCTCCCGCCGCGGCGGGCTCGACGCCCGCCGTGCTCAGCTCGGCCATGACGTCGAGCGTCCCGAGCTTGCGCGCACCACCTGATCGTGCGCGGCGCGGGGCGCGGGGCGCCTCCACGGGCGCCTCGGCCGGCTCCGCCTCGACCGGTGCGACGTCGACGGGCGACGCGACCTCGGGGGCGTCAGCAGGTGCCGCAGGTGCCTCCTGCGCAGGTGCTGCCGCAGGCGCCGCGGTGTCGCCCGGCGCGGCCTCGTGCTCGTGCGCGTGGGCCGCGGCCGCGGCGATCGTGGCGAGCGTCGCCTTGACGGCCTCCCGCGCCTCGGGGAGCACCGGCAGGGCCGGGTGCGGTGCCGACGCGGCCGGCTCGGCCGAGCCGCGCTTGCGGCGCGCCCGCTTGGACTCCCCCGGCTCCGGGGTCGGCTGCCCGTGCACCTCAGGACGACCGCCCTTGCCGACGGGGTCGGTGTGGACGATGAACCCACGTCCGTGGCAGTGCTCGCACGTCTCGCTGAACGCCTCGACCAGCCCCTGGCCGACGCGCTTGCGCGTCATCTGCACCAGCCCGAGCGACGTCACCTCGGCCACCTGGTGCTTGGTGCGGTCGCGCCCCAGGCACTCGACGAGCCGACGCAGCACCAGGTCGCGGTTCGACTCCAGCACCATGTCGATGAAGTCGATGACGATGATGCCGCCGATGTCGCGCAGGCGGAGCTGGCGCACGATCTCCTCGGCGGCCTCGAGGTTGTTCCGCGTGACCGTCTCCTCCAGCGTGCCGCCCGCACCGGTGAACTTGCCGGTGTTGACGTCGACGACGGTCATCGCCTCGGTCCGGTCGATGACGAGCGAACCGCCCGAGGGCAGCCAGACCTTGCGGTCCATCCCCTTGGCGAGCTGCTCGTCGACGCGGTGCACCGTGAAGACGTCCTGCGTGCCGGTCCACTTCTCGGTCCGCGCGGCCAGGTCGGGGGCCAGCTCGCCGACGTACGTCGAGATGGTCGACCAGGCGTCGTCGCCCTGCACGACGAGCGAGGAGAAGTCGTCGTTGAAGATGTCGCGCACGACGCGGATCGCCATGTCGGGCTCACCCTGCAGCAGCGCGGGGGCGTTGGCGGTCTTGCGCTTCTTCTCGATCGCCTCCCACTGGCCCTGCAGACGAGCGACGTCGGCGCGCAGCTCGTCCTCGCTCGCCCCCTCGGCGGCCGTGCGCACGATGACGCCGGCCGAGTCGGGCACGAGGTCGCGCAGGATCTTCTTGAGGCGCGAGCGCTCGGTGTCGGGCAGCTTGCGGCTGATGCCGGTCATCCCGCCGCCGGGCACGTACACCAGGTACCGGCCCGCGAGCGTGATCTGGCTGGTCAGTCGAGCGCCCTTGTGGCCGATGGGGTCCTTGGTCACCTGGACCAGCACCGCGTCGCCGGACTTCAGGGCCTGCTCGATGCGGCGCGGCTGGCCGCCCTCGAGCCCGGCGGCGTCCCAGTTCACCTCACCCGCGTACAGGACCGCGTTGCGGCCCTTGCCCACGTCGACGAACGCCGCCTCCATGCTCGGCAGCACGTTCTGCACGCGACCGAGGTACACGTTGCCGACCATCGACGCCTGCGCCTGGTTCGAGACGTAGTGCTCCACGAGCACCCCGTCCTCGAGGACCGCGATCTGGGTGCGCGCGTCGAGCTCGCGCACGACCATGGTCCGCTCGACGGCCTCGCGACGGGCGAGGAACTCCGCCTCGGTGATGACCTGACGGCGACGGCCGGCGTCGCGCCCCTCGCGGCGCCGCTGGCGCTTCGCCTCGAGACGCGTCGACCCGCGCAGGGCCGTGACCTCGTCGCTGCTCGTGCGCCGACGCGGCTCCTCGGCCACCTCGCCGCGGGCCCCGCGGCGACGGCGCCGACGGCGGCGGCTCGACCCGCTGCCGTCGTCGTCGCCCGCGTCCTCGGACGTCTCGGCCTCGGCGGGCGCTTCCGGCTCGTCCTCGGTCGTCTGCTCGTCGGTGCTCTCGTCGCTGCCGGGCGCGTCGGCGCGCCCGCGGCGGCCCCGACCGCCGCGACGCCTGCGGCGGCGCGGCAACGACGCGTCGTCGTCGGCCCCGTCGTCCTCACGGTCGTCGTCGCGTGCGTCGTCGTCGCCCTCGCCCTCGTCGGCCCCGGCGGGGGTCTCGGCGGCAGGCGGCTCGAGCTCGTCGGTGTCGCCGTCGTCGGCGGGCTGCGCGTCCTCGACGTCGGCGGAGGCCTTGCGCCCGCGACCGCCGCGACGCCGTCGCGTCCGGCCGGCGCTCTCGTCGGGGGCGTCCTCGACGACCGTGCGGACGCTCTCGTCCGCCGCGGCGTCGTCGACCGCGAGCTGCTCCTCGGCCTCGGCGCGCGCCGACTCCGAGATCTCCTGCGGCGAACCCGCCGAGGACTGCGCACGCCGGCGGCGCGGCCGCGACGTGGGCTCGGGCGCCTGGAACAGCAGCGCGGTCGTCGCGAGTCGTGCGCGCGACTCCGGCTCCTCCGTGCGGACCGGGCCCAGCTCGGCGAGCACGTCCAGCGGCGCGTCCGTGCGCGGTGCGTCCGTCGGCTCCTCGACGGGGGCCGGGGCGACGTCGCCCGCGGCCTCGTCGGTGCCCGCGTCCTGCGCGGACCGGCCCGTGCGACCACCTCGGCGACCGGAACGGCGTCGGCGCGGCGCCTTCTCGTCGGTGTTCTCCGCGGCGACGTCGACGGCCTCGGGCTCGTCGACGGGTGCCGGCTCCTCGACCGCGGCGGGCTCGTCGCCCGCGGCGACGTCCGCCGTCGCCTCGTCGTCCTGCGGCTCGTCCACCTCGACCGGCGCGTCCGGGACCTCCTCCACGACGGGCGCGTCCGCGACCGGCGCGTCCTGCACCGTCGGGGCGGCGACGTCGTCGAGCACGACGGTGCGCGTCACACGGCGCGAGCGCCGGGCGCGGGTCGTCGCCGCCGGCGCCGCTGCGGGCTCGGGCGCCTCCGCCGGAGCGGGAGCCTGCGGCTCGGCCGCGACCGGGGCGGTCTCGACGGGCGGCGCGGCGGGTGCCACGTCGGCCTGCGCCTCGGCGGGTGCCGGGGTGCCGGGCGTCACGACGTCCCGGACGACACGGCGGCGCCGCTTCTTCGGGGCCGCATCGCCTGCGTCGACGGCGTCGGTGTTCTCGGGGCTGTTCACGGGAGACAAAGCGCGTACTCCTGAGCACCGGGGGCCCCGCCCACACGACGTGCGCCCCCGGGCGGTCGGTCGTCGCTCGCGGCCGGTGGACCCGGTGCGGCGACGGAAGTCGTCGGTCCGGCTGCCGCCCGTCCGGCGCCATCGCCTGCCAGGCCGTCTCGGGGCTCCGGGCTGGAGCCCGCCGAGGGCGGGGCGGCGGCTGGCCTGCACGGTCACTGCTGCGGCGAGCTCGTCGGTCCCGACGGTGTGGGCGCCAGGACCAGTGACGAGTATCGCACAGGACCCCGGCTCCGCCGTTCGTCCGCGGGTGAGATCACGACGTGTCGTCAGCACGCGGGACCTTCGTCCCGGCGCGCGGCGGCCACCAGGCCTACCTTCGAAGTGGCGGTACCGGTACGCGCGCGCCCCCGTCGCGCCTCCGGACGCCGCCCGTCCGGCAAGCACGACCCGCCCCTCGCACCCGCCCGGAGACCCCGTGGACGCCCTCGACCTGGCCCGCTGGCAGTTCGGCATCACGACCGTCTACCACTTCATCTTCGTCCCCCTGACGATCGGCCTGTCGCCCCTGGTCGCGATCATGCAGACCGCCTGGGTCCGCACCGGCAACGAGCGGTGGCTGCGGCTCACCAAGTTCTTCGGCAAGCTCCTGCTCATCAACTTCGCGATCGGCGTGGCGACCGGCATCGTGCAGGAGTTCCAGTTCGGCATGAACTGGTCCGAGTACTCGCGGTTCGTCGGCGACGTGTTCGGCGCCCCCCTGGCGATGGAGGCGCTCGCGGCCTTCTTCGTCGAGTCGACCTTCCTCGGCCTGTGGATCTTCGGCTGGGACAAGCTGCCGAAGAAGATCCACCTCGCGTGCATCTGGGCCGTGGCGATCGCGACGAACCTCTCGGCCTACTTCATCCTGGCCGCCAACTCCTGGATGCAGCACCCCGTCGGGACCACGTTCAACATGGAGACGGGCCGGGCGGAGATGACCGACATCGTCGCGGTCCTCACCAACTCCACCCTCCTGGCGGCGTTCCCGCACACGATCTCGGCCGCGTTCCTCACCGCCGGCACCTTCGTCGCCGGCATCGCGGCCTGGTGGATGGTGCGGCTGGTCCGCACGGGGCAGACCGACAAGGCCCGCGACGTCTACCGCCCGGCCGTCGTGCTCGGGCTCGTCACGATGCTCGTCTCGGGCGCCGGCGTCGCGCTGTCGGGCGACTGGCAGGCCAAGCTCATGTTCGAGCAGCAGCCCGCGAAGATGGCCGCCGCCGAGGGCCTGTGCACCTCCCAGAACGGCGCACCGTTCTCGATCCTGGCGATCGGCGACCTCACCAACGACTGCGACGGCGTGCGCCACATCCTCGAGGTGCCGGGCCTGACGTCGTTCCTCGCGACGAACGACTTCGACGCGCCCATCCGCGGCGTGGACGAGCTCCAGGAGCAGTACTCGCAGTGGATCACCGAGTGGGACGAGGCCAACGGCGTGTCGTCCGGTGTCGACGAGGACACGCGCTTCTACCCCAACCTCGCGGTGACCTACTGGTCGTTCCGGCTCATGATCGGGCTGGGGGCCGGCTCCGCCGCCCTGTCGCTGGCGGCCCTGTGGCTGCTGCGCCGCAAGGGCTCGGTCACCGGCAACGTCTGGTTCGGCCGGCTCGGCCTGGCGGCCATCGCGACGCCGTTCCTCGCCTCGGCGTTCGGCTGGATCTTCACCGAGATGGGCCGTCAGCCGTGGGTCGTCGCGCCCAACCCCGACGCGTCGGGCGTCGACGGCGTGTGGCTGCTGACGGCGCGCGGCGTCAGCGAGGTCGTCAGCCCCGGCATGGTCCTGTTCTCGATGGTCGGGTTCACGCTGCTGTACGGCGTGCTCATGGTCGTGTGGTTCCGGCTCATGAAGCGCTACGCGGTCCAGGGCGTCGCGGACACCGAGCACGACCCGAGCCCCGAGGCCAACCCGCCGTCCGACGACGCCGACGGCACCGCCCGTCCGCTGTCCTTCGCCTACTGAGGAGACCGTCATGGACCTCCCCGTCGTCTGGTTCCTCCTCATCGCGGTCCTGTGGACCGGGTACCTCGTCCTCGAGGGCTTCGACTTCGGCGTCGGCATGCTGCTGGCGATCCTGCCCCGGGGTGACAAGGCGCGCCGCGAGAAGGAGCGCCGGCTGATGATCAACACCGTCGGCCCGGTGTGGGACGGCAACGAGGTGTGGCTGCTCACGGCGGGCGGCGCGACCTTCGCGGCGTTCCCCGAGTGGTACGCCACGCTGTTCTCGGGCTTCTACCTGCCGCTGTTCCTCATCCTGATCGCGCTGATCGTGCGCGTCGTCGCCTTCGAGTGGCGCGGCAAGATCGACGACCCCGTGTGGCGGGCGTGGGCCGACCGCGCGCTGATGTTCGGCTCGTTCGTGCCCGCGCTGCTGTGGGGCGTCGCGTTCGCGAACCTCGTGCGCGGCGTCGAGCTCGACGCGAACCACCAGTACGTCGGCGGGTTCTTCGCCCTGCTGTCGCCGTTCGCGCTGCTCGGCGGGCTCGTCACCCTCAGCCTCTTCCTCACGCACGGCGCGATCTTCCTCGCGATGAAGGTGGACGGCGACATGCGGGAGCGTGCCGGCGCGTTCGCCGCGCGCAGCTCCGTGGCGACGCTCGTCCTCGCCGGCGCGTGGGCCGTGTGGGCGCAGCTGGCGTACAGCGGCAAGGGCTGGACGTGGGCGGCCGTCCTGGTCGCCGCGGCGGCGCTCGTCCTCGTCGTCGCCGCCACGCGGTTGCGCCGCGAGGGCCTGGCGTTCGCGGGCTCGGCCGTCGCGATCGTCGCCGCCGTCGTCCTCATCTTCGGCTCGATGTTCCCCGACGTCATGCCGGCGTTCGACCCCGCGAACTCCCTCACGGTCGACAACGCGTCGTCCACCGACTACACGCTCACCGTCATGACGTGGGTCGCGGCGTTCCTCACGCCCGTCGTGCTGCTCTACCAGGGCTGGACGTACTGGGTCTTCCGCAAGCGCCTGACGATCGAGCACATCCCCGAGGCGACGGGCCTCACGTTCGACCGTGTCGTCTCGCGGTCCTGACGCGGGGTCGCGAGACGCGTGAAGCCCCTCGACCCCCGGCTGCTGCGGTACGCGCGCTCGGCGCGCGGCTACCTCGCCCTGACCGTCGGTCTCGGTCTGGTCACGGGTGCCCTGGTCGTGGCGCAGGCGCTGCTCCTGGCGCACGCGCTCGGCTCGGCGGTCGCCGAGGGTGCGTCGCTCGCGCAGGTCGCGCCGCTCGTCGGGTGGCTCGTGCTCGTCGTCGTGCTGCGCGCGCTGACCGCCGCCGTCCAGGAGCGCTACGCCCACCGTGCCGCGACGCGCGCGGTGGCCCAGCTCCGTGAGCGCGTCGTCGCGCACGCCGCCGCCGTCGGGCCGCGGCGGGCCGCGCCCGGCGACCCCGCCGGACTCGTGACGCTCGCGACGCGCGGGCTCGAGGCGCTCGAGCCGTACTTCGTGCGGTACCTGCCCCAGCTCGTGCTCGCCGCCACCCTCACGCCCGCGACCCTGTGCGTGGTGCTGGGCCTCGACTGGGTCTCGGCCGTGATCATCGCGGTCACCGTGCCGCTCGTGCCGGTGTTCATGTGGCTCGTGGGCGTCATGACCCAGGGGCGCTCGGAGCGCGGGCTGGCCACCATGCAACGCCTCGCCTCGCAGGTGCTGGACCTGCTCGCCGGGCTGACGACGCTGCGGGCGTTCGGCCGCGAGCGCGGCCCCGTCGCGCGCGTCCGTGAGCTCGGCGACGCGCACCGTCGGGCCACCATGGGCACGCTGCGGATCGCCTTCCTGTCGGGCATGGTGCTCGAGCTCCTGACGACCCTGTCCGTCGCGCTCGTGGCGGTCGGCATCGGCCTGCGCCTCGTCTACGGCGAGATCGACCTCGTCACCGGGCTCGCCGTGCTCGTGCTGGCGCCCGAGGTCTTCCTCCCGCTGCGGCAGGTGGGCGCCCACTTCCACGCCTCGACGGACGGCGTCGCGGCCGCCGACCGCGCCTTCGCGGTGCTCGAGGTCCCGGTCCCCGAGGCGGGCACGCGCCCGGCCCCGGACCTCGCGCACGGTGCCGTGCGCGCTCGCGGCGTCGCGGTGCGCTCGCGAGGCGGCTGGGCACCGGCACCGGTCGACGTGGACCTCGTCCCGGGCCGGGTCGTCGCCCTCGTCGGCCCGTCCGGCGCGGGCAAGTCGACGACGGTCGAGGTGCTGCTCGGGCTGCTCGCCCCGGACGCCGGACGCGTCACGCTCGTCGCAGCGGACGGCACCGCGACCGACCTCGCCGACGTCGACCTGCACGACTACTGGCGCCAGGTGACGTGGCTCCCCCAGCGTCCGGTGCTGGAGCCGGGCACGCTCGCCGAGGTCCTGGGCGCGGCGACACCCGACGAGCGCGACCGCGCCGCAGCGCTCACCGGTCTCGACGCGGTGGTCGCGTCGCTGCCCGACGGGTGGTCGACCGTGCTGGGCAGCGGCGGGACCGGCCTGAGCGTCGGTCAGCGGCAGCGTCTCGCGCTGACCCGCGCGCTGCTGCGCCCGAGCCCCGTCGTCGTGCTGGACGAGCCGACGGCGCACCTCGACGCCGCCGGCGAGCAGGTCGTGCTCGCGACCCTCGACGCGCTGCGTGCGGCGGGCTGTGCCGTGCTGCTCGTCGCGCACCGGGCCTCGCTCGCGAGCCGCGCCGACGACGTCGTCCACGTCGCGTCGACCCCCGACGCCGTGACGACCGGCGCTGGTGCGCCGACCGGGGACCCCGGAGCGCCGCGATGACGGCGCCGGCCCCGCTCCCCGCGGCCCGACCCGCGCCCGGCACGCTGCGTCGCGCCGTGCGGCTGCTCGACGTCGACCCGCGACGTGCCGCCCTGGCGGTCCTGCTCGGGACGCTGGCGCTCGGCTCGGCGGTCGCGCTCGCCGCGGTGTCCGCCTGGCTCATCGCGCGGGCGTCACAGATGCCACCCGTGCTCGAGCTCTCCGTCGCGACCGTGGCGGTCCGGGCGTTCGGCATCGGGCGCGGGGTCATGCGGTACCTCGAGCGGCTGGTGTCGCACGACATCGCGCTGCGGGGCATGGCGCACCTGCGCGCGACCCTCTACGAGCGGCTCGCGGCCGGGTCCCCGCAGACGCTGCTCGCGGTGCGGCGCGGCGACCTGCTGGCCCGTGTGGGCGCCGACGTGGACGCCGTCGGCGACGTGGTCGTCCGCGGCCTGCTGCCCGCGGCCGTCGCCCTGACGCTCGGCACCGGCACGACCGTGGCGATGGCGCTGTTCTGGCCCCCCGCGGGGCTGGCGCTCGGCGTCTGCCTGCTCGCCGCCGGGGTCCTCGCCCCCTGGCTCACGGCACGTGGCGCACGCACGGCCGAGGCCCGCGGCGTGCAGGCGCGGGCCCGCATGAGCGCGACGTCGCTGGGCGTGCTCGACGACGCCGGTCCGCTCGCGGTGTCGGGACGCCTGGGCGGTGAGCTGGACGCGCTGCGCGCCGCCGACGCGGACCTGGCGCGCGCGGCGGACGCCGGAGCCCGCCCGGCGGCTCTCGCGGCGGCGGTGGGCCAGCTCGCGGTCGGCGCGGCCGTGGTCGCGGCGCTCGTCACGGGTGTGCCGGCCGTCGGGGCGGGGCTGGTCTCGCCGGTCGAGCTGGCCGTCGTCGTCCTGACGCCGCTGGCGGCGTTCGAGGCGACGTCGCTGCTGCCGGCGGCCGCCGTGCAGCTGCAGCGCTCACGTGCCGCCGCGGCCCGGGTGCTCGCACTCCTCGACGCCCCGGGCTCGGCGCCCGCGCCCACGAGCGGCCCGCGGCCCGCGGCGGCCGCGGTGGACCTCCCGACGCCGGGACGCCGGCCCGTGCTCGTCGCGACGGGCCTCGCCTGCGGCTGGCCGGGTCGCCCACCCGCGCTGCGCGACGTCGACCTCACGCTCGCGCCCGGCGGACGCCTGGCGGTCGTCGGGCCCAGCGGGGAGGGCAAGACGACGCTCCTGCTGACCCTCGCGGGTCTCCTGCCCCCCGTCGCGGGCAGCGTCACCCTCGACGGCGTCCCGCTGTCGACGGCAGGTCCCGGGCGTGTGGTCGGTGACGTCGTCATGACCGGTGAGGACGCCCACGTGTTCGGTACGTCCGTCCTGGAGAACCTGCGGGTGGCCCGCGGCGACGTGACGCCCGCCGAGGCGACCGACGCGCTGCGGCGGGTGGGGCTCGGTCCCTGGCTCGCGGGGTTGCCCGACGGTCTCGACACGCTCGTCGGCTCTGACGCGCGCACCGTGTCCGGCGGTGAGCGCCGCCGCCTCCTGCTGGCGCGCGCCCTGCTGTCCGACGCACCGCTGCTGCTGGTCGACGAGCCGGCCGAGCACCTCGACGCCGCCACGGCCGACGCGGTGCTGCACGAGCTGTGGCACGCTCCCGCGACGCGGCAGGGCACCGCGCGCGGCGTGCTGGTCGTCAGCCACCGCCTCGGCCCGCTCGCGGCCGCGGACGAGGTCCTGTGGCTCACGGACGGACGCGTCGCCGCGCGCGGCACGCACGCGCACCTCGTGGCCCACGTGCCGGACTACGGTGAGGCCGTGCAGTCCGAGCAGCAGGAGACGTCGTGAGCGAGCACCGGGGCGAGATGCGCCAGGTCGCCGGCCGGCTGCCCGTCGCCGGGGCGCCCTTCGAGCACGGGGTGATCCTCGACGCACCGCCGGAGCCCACACCCCTGACGGGGGACGCGCTGACCGACCTGCTCAGCGCGATGCTCGCCGTCGCGGGGCAGCTCGAGCTCCCGGCCGTGCTGGACCGGTTCGTGCAGGTCACCGCCGAGCTCACGTGCGCCCGGTTCGCCGCCATCAACGTCCTCGACGACACCGGGACGTCCACGACGTTCGTCTACACGGGCGTCCCGACGGCCGTCGCCCGCGCCATGCGCCACCCCCCGCACGCGCAGGGCGTGCTCGGGCAGATCCCCGTCGACGGCGTCCTGCGCCTCGACGACCTCACGCAGCACCCCGCCTTCCAGGGCTGGCCCGCGCACCACCCGCCGATGGGGTCCTTCCTCGGCACGTCGGTCAAGGTGGGCGAGCACGTGTTCGGCCAGCTGTACCTCTCCGAGAAGGACGGGGGCGGCGGGTTCACCCAGCGCGACGAGCACATGGTCGTCGCGCTCGCCGCGGCGGCGGGCGTGGCGGTCTCCAACGCCCAGCTGTACGCGGAGTCCGAGCGGCGCGAGCACTGGCTGCGTGCCGGGCAGGACATCACGACGATGCTCCTCGAGGGCGTCGACGAGGAGTCCGCCCTCGAGCACGTCGCCCGCACGGCGCGCGAGGTCGCCGGGGCCGACACCGCGGCGCTCGCCCTGCCGGGCATGGGCGGGGAGCTCTTCATCGAGCTCGCGGACGGCTACCGCGCGGCCGAGCTCACGGGCCTGGTCATGCCGCGCGGCGGCCGCGCGTGGACCGTGCTCGAGGAGGGGCGCGGGCTGCTGACGCCGTCGCTCTCGGCGTCACGCACCGTCAAGCTCGAGGAGATGCGCGCCTTCGGGCCGGCGATGTTCGCCCCGCTGCACTCGTCCGGCCGCGGCGTGGGCGTGCTGGTGCTGCTGCGCCGCATCGGCGGCACGCCGTTCGACGACAGCGACCTCGCGACGGCGGAGTCGTTCGCGGCGCAGGCGGCGCTCGCGTACGTCCTGGCCGAGGCCCGGCACGCGCAGGACGTCGCGGCGCTGCTCGACGAGCGCGAGCGGATCGCGCGCGACCTGCACGACCTCGCGATCCAGCAGCTGTTCGCCACCGGCATGCAGCTGGAGACCGTGCGGCGACGTGCCGCCAGGGGCGTCGACCCGCAGGAGCTCATGAGCATCGTCGAGGACGCGCTCGACAACGTCGACAGCTCCGTGCGGCAGATCCGCCAGATCGTCTACGCGCTGCGCGACCCCGACGCCGCGACGGGCCTGGTCGAGCGGCTGCGCCGCGAGACGTCGCTCGCGCGCACCGGGCTCGGGTTCGCCCCGTCGCTCGTGCTCTCCCTCGACGGCGAGGGGCTCACGCCCGGCGACGGCGAGGCCGAGGACCGGATCGACGAGCGGCTCGAGCAGGAGCTGACCGACGACGTCGTGGCGGTCGTGCGCGAGGGCCTCGCGAACGCCGCGCGCCACGCGCACGCGTCGTCCGTGAGCGTGCGCGTCGTCGTGCGCGGCTCGGGGCCCACCGGCGACGTCGAGGTCGAGGTCGAGGACGACGGGGTCGGCCTGCCGGCCCTGCGCGAGCGCAGCTCGGGCACCAGCAACCTCGCGTCGCGCGCGCGCCAGCACGGCGGCACGTTCACCCTGGGGACGTCCCCGCGCGGCACGGGCACGCTCCTGACGTGGCGGGCGCCGCTCGGCTGAGCGGCGTCACCGCCAGGAGCTCAGTGCCCGGGCTCGGCCCGCCACCCGGAGTTCTTGCGCGACGCGACCCACGCCGCGACCTGCGTCCGGCGCTGCAGGCCCATCTTCGCCAGCAGCGACGTGATGTGGTTCTTCACGGTCTTCTCCGCGACACCGAGCCGCTCGGCGATCTCGCGGTTCGACATGCCCTCGCCGATGAGGTCGAGGACGCGCAGCTCGCTGGGCGTCAACGACTCGGTGGGGTCCTCGTGACCGGCGCGGCGGCGGGCCACCGTCCGGTCGTCCAGCAGCGTGCGCCCGGCGGCGACGGCACGGATGACGTCGGTGATCTCGGCGCCGCGCACGCTCTTGAGGAGGTAGGCGGACGCGCCGGCGTCGAGCGCGGCGGCCAGCGCGTCGTCGTCGTCGAACGACGTCAGGACGATCGCGCGCGCGCTGGGCAGCGTCTCGCGCACCGCCTGGAGCAGGTCGATGCCCGTGCCGTCCGGCAGCTGCAGGTCGACGAGCATGACCTGGGGCCGCACGAGCGTGGCACGACGGACACCGTCGGCGACCGAACCGGCCTCCGCGACGACGGTCATCCCGTCGGTCCGTTCGACGACCTCGGCGATGCCACGCCGGACGACCTCGTGGTCGTCGACGATCATGACGGAGATGGGGCCGGGCCGACCGCCCGAGGCGGGCGGCGGCGTCGACTGGCTCGTGGTTGACACGATGGCATCGTATCGACCCATGAGCCTGATCCTGCTGCCGACGACGGTCGACGGCGCGCCGAGCGCCCCCCGGGGCGTCGAGTGCGTCCCCTACGACGTGGCGGGACCACCTCCGCCGCAGGCTGCGCACGCCGACGCGATCGTCGTGTGGGGCAACCCCGCCGACCGCCTCGCCGAGCTCGCCGCAGCGGCGCCGCGCGTGCGCTGGGTGCAGACGCTCGCGGCCGGGCCGGACGCCGTGCTCGCGGCCGGGTTCGCACCGGACGTGGTCGTGACCAACGGGCGCGGCCTGCACGACGCGACCGTCGCCGAGCACGTGCTGGCGCTCGTGCTCGCGTGCGTGCGGTCCGTGCCGTCCATGGTCCGCGCCCAGGCGGAGCACCGGTGGGCCGACGACCTGGGCGGTCTGCAGCCGCTGCACTCCCCCGACGCCGTGCGCACGCTCCTCGACGCCCACGTCACCGTGTGGGGGTTCGGGTCGATCGCGGCGCGCCTGGCACCGCTGCTGGCCGGCCTGGGGGCGCACGTCACGGGCGTCGCCACGACCGCCGGCGACCGGTACGGGTTCCCCGTGGTGACCCCCGCGGACCTGACCGAGGCCCTGCCGCGCACGGATGTGCTGGTGGGCCTCCTGCCGGCGCTCCCGGCCACCCGGCACGCCATCGGCCGGGACGTGCTGGACCTCCTCCCGAGCCGCGCCTGGGTCGTCAACGCCGGCCGGGGCTCCACGCTCGACGAGGACGCGCTGCTGGACGCGGTCCGCGCGGGGCGCGTCGCGGGTGCCGCGCTCGACGTGTTCGCGACCGAGCCGCTGCCGGCCACCTCGCCGCTGTGGGACGAGCCGCACGTCCTGGTCAGCCCGCACGCCGCCGGGGGCCGCCCGGTCGGCTGGCAGGACCTCGTCGCCGACAACCTCGCGCGGTTCGTCGCGGGCACGCCCCTGCGCAACGTGGTCCGGCGCTGAGGGCCCGTCCCGCCGCCGACGTCCGTGAGGTCAGCGGCGGCGGGGCCGGGGGCGCGGCTGGCAGCGCGGGCACGTGTACGACGAGCGGTTGGCGAACGCGTCGCGCCGCACGGGCGTCCCGCACCGGGGGCACGGCCGGCCCTCCTGCCCGTAGACGGCCAGCGACCGGTCGAAGTAGCCCGACGCCCCGTTGACGTTGACGTACAGGGCGTCGAAGCTCGTCCCGCCCTGCGCGAGCGCCTCGGTCATGACCGAGGCGGCCGCGTCGAGCACGCGCTCGACGTCCGTGGCACGCAGCGCGGCCGTGGGCCGCGTGCCGTGCAGGCGCGCACGCCACAGGGCTTCGTCGGCGTAGATGTTGCCGACGCCGGACACGAGCGTCTGGTCGAGCAGGGCGCGCTTGACCTCCGTGCGCCGCGCGCGGACCGCCGCGACGAGCGCCGTCCGGTCCAGCGCGGGGTCCAGCAGGTCCCGGGCGATGTGCGCGACCGGGGCCGGCAGGACGGGACGCGGTGACCCGTGCCCGCCCGCCGCACCGTCGGCGGTGGGGACCAGGTCGGGCACCGACAGGTGGCCGAACGTCCGCTGGTCGACGAAGTCGAGCGCCGAGCCGTCGTCGAGGGCGAGGCGCACGCGCAGGTGAGGGTGCTCGACCCAGCCCGCGGGCCCTGGTGCGGCGACGGGGTCGGCCGCCGTCCCGGCCGCCCCGGCGGCGGGACCGCGCACGAGCAGCTGACCGCTCATCCCGAGGTGCGCCATCAGGGCGTCGTCCCCCCGGCCCGGGCCGTCGTCCAGCACGAGCCACAGGAACTTGCCTCGACGGACCGCGGCCTCCAGGCGCCGGCCGACGAGCCGCGCCGCGAAGTCGACCGGGCCGGCCTCGTGCCGTCGCACCGAGTAGTCGCGGCGCACCTGCACGTCGGTGACCGTGCGGCCCAGGACGTGGCGTGCGAGCCCGTCGCGGACGGTCTCGACCTCGGGAAGCTCGGGCACCCGTCAGGCCGGGTCGGTCGCGGGGACCTCGTCCCCCGTGGCCTCGCGCAGCGCGTTGAGGGCCGCCCAGGCGGCCGACGCGGCCTCCTGCTCGGCGACCTTCTTGGCCGGGCCGGTGCCGGAGCCGCGCACCTCGCCGCCGACGACGGCGTGGGCGGTGAACGTGCGGGCGTGGTCGGGCCCCTCGCCGGTCACCTCGTAGTACGGCGCACCGAGCCCGAGCGCGGCGGACAGCTCCTGCAGCGAGGTCTTCCAGTCGAGCCCCGCGCCGAGGTCCGCGGCAGCGGTGAGGGTCGGCCGGACGAGCCGGTCGACGAGGACCCGTGCGGGCTCGAGACCGTGCGAGAGGTACACCGCACCGAAGATCGCCTCGAGCGTGTCGGACAGGATCGAGTCCTTGTCCTTGCCGCCGGTGGCGAGCTCACCCTTGCCGAGCAGCACGTAGCTGCCGAGGTCCAGCGTCCGGGCGACCTGCGCGAGCGCGCGCTGCGACACGGTCGCGGCGCGCATCTTGGCGAGGTCGCCCTCGGAGTTCGCGGGGTGCGTCCGGTAGAGGTGCTCGGTCACCACGAGCCCCAGGACGGTGTCACCGAGGAACTCGAGGCGCTCGTTGGTGGGGATGCCGCCGGCCTCGTGGGCGAACGAGCGGTGCGTCAGCGCCAGCACGAGAAGCTCGGGGTCCAGGTGGACCCCGAGCTTCTCGAGGAGCGACTGCGCTGCCGCGCTCACGCGACGTCGGTGTCGACGGCTGTGCCGGTCATCGGGCCCGTGAGGGTCAGACGGCCTCGTGCTCGCTGCGCACGGCCTCGACGTAGCGACGGCCGTTGTACGCGCCGCACGTCGGGCACGCGATGTGCGGCCGCGTCTGCGACTTGCACTGGGGGCAGCTGGTGAGCGTCGTGGCAGTGGTCTTCCACTGCGACCGACGCGCACGGGTGTTGCTGCGCGACATCTTGCGCTTCGGAACCGCCACGGTCAGCTCTCTCTCTTCTCGTCGTCAGTGCCCTGCAGGCCGCCGAGGGCGGCCCACCGGGGGTCGATCGTCTCATGCGCATGGTCCGGGTCGTCGGCGAGCCGCGCCCCGCACTCCGAGCACAGTCCCGGGCAGTCCGTCCGGCACAGGGGCCGGAAGGGCAGCGCGGGCACGACCGCGTCACGCAACGCGGGCTCGAGGTCGACCAGGTCGCCCTCCAGCTCGCGCAGGTCCTCGTCGTCGTCACCGTTCGCCTCCGCGACGTCGGCACGCTCGGGGTACACGTACAGCTCCTGCAGCGGGACGTCGACAGGCTCGACCACCCGCTCCAGGCACCTGACGCACTCCCCGACGGCTTCGCCGCGGATCGAGCCGGTGACCAGAACCCCTTCCATGACCGCCTCGAGCCGGAGATCCAGCTCGAGGTCGTTCCCGGCAGGGATGCCGATCATGCCGCTGCCGAGCTCGTCGGGTGCCGCGACCGTCCGCTGCACCTTCCGCATCGATCCCGGACGTCGGCCGAGCTCGTGCGTCTCGAGCACGAACGGCGAACGGGGATCGAGGTGGGATGGGCGCACGGTCCGGTCCCCTCGTTCCAGGTGGCACCGTGCGCAGGGCGCGCGGTGCCTCGTTGCGGCAATGACGACTCGGCCCACGCCAGACCGGCAGGACCAACCGGAAACTCTACGGCACCATCGGCCGCGGTCCCAAACCGAGCGGGCTGCGTGGCACGACGAGGCCGCGACGGACGACCGGGCTACGCACCGTCGCCGGGCAGCAGCCGGCCCGCGAGCTTCGCGCGGCCGGCCTGCACCTGCGCCAGGATCTTGCCCAGGTCGATCTCGAAGTCGGCCAGACGACGGTCGCAGTAGTCGTCGGCGTCGCGCCGCAGGGACTCCGCCGTGGCCTGCGCCTGCGCGACGATCTCCGCCGCGCGCGACCGCGCCTCCGTGACGACGCTCTCCTGCTCGACGAGCTCGGCCGCACGGGTCCGGGCACGCGCGAGCACCGCGTCGGCCTCGGCCTGCGCCGCGGCGCGCGCGGCGTCCGCGTCGGCGAGCACCTCGTCCGCCTGGTGCAGCTGCGACGGCAGCGCCGCCCGCACCTGGTCCACGAGCTCGAGGAGCTCCGCGCGGTTGACCAGGACCGACGACGACATGGGCATCGCGCGCGCCTGCGTCACCGCGTCCTCGAGCGCGTCGAGCACACCCCCGACGCCCTCCGTGCGCTCCTCGCCGTCGTCCACGTGCTCCGTCATCGTCCGTCCTCTCCCCCGACGCCCGTGGCCGGTGCCAGTGCACGTCGCACTGCCGCCGCCACCGCGGGCGTCACCATGTCGTCGATCGGTCCGCCGTGCCGTGCCACGTCCTTCACCAGGGACGACGCGATGTGCGCGCGCCCCGGGTCTCCCAGGACGAACACGGTCTCCACCCCGGAGAGGTGGCGGTTCATGAGTGCCATCGCGAGCTCCGCGTCGAGGTCCGCCCCGCTGCGCAGGCCCTTGACGACCGCACGCGCCCCCACGTCGCGCACCAGGTCCACCAGCAGACCGTCGGTCGCCACGACCCGCACGCCCGGCATCCCGCCCAGGGCGTCGACCGCGAGCCGTACGCGTTCGTCAGGGGGCAGCAGCGACCGCTTCGACGCGTTGTGCGCCACGGCCACCACGACCTCGTCGAACATCGACGACGCACGCCGGACGACGTCCACGTGACCGAGCGTGATCGGGTCGAACGACCCGGGGCAGACGGCGGTGCTCACGGACGCCAACCTACGTCACGACCCCCTGACGGACCCGGCAGCGGCTCGCTAGGGTCGCGCTGTGACGACGATCCGTCCGGCGACGTCCGCGGACGTCCCGTCCCTGCGCACGGTCTGCGCGCTCGCCTACGACGAGAACCCGCTCATGCGCTGGGTGCTGCCGGACGCGTCGACCCGGGCGGACGCGTGCGCCGCCTGGCTGGGGCCGTCGCTCGAGCGGTACCTGGCGACGGGACGCCTCGACGTGCTGGTCGTCGACGAGCACGTGGTCGCGGTCGCCGCGTGGCGTCCACCGGGCACGGACGTGGGGACCGGCGCCACGACCCTGCCGTCACCGGCGGGAGTGCTGCGCGCGCTCGTCGGTGCGACGCGAGCCGCGCAGGTGCTCGAGGCCCTCGGCGGTACCGGCGCGCTCGCCCCCGCTGAGCCGGGCGCCTACCTCAACTACCTCGCCGTGCACCCGGAGCACCAGTCGCGCGGGTTCGGGGGCCGGCTGCTCCGGCACGGGCTCGACGCCCTGCGGGGCGAGGCGGGGACGCCGTGGCTCGCGACGACCGACCCGCGCAACGTCCCGTTCTACGAGCGGCACGGGTTCGCGCGCGCGGGGACGCGGACCCTCGGCGTCGACGGACCCGGGCTCACGGTCCTGCACGGCCCCGGTTGCACCGCGCCGCCCGCACCGCCAGCCTGACCGGATGGCCGGCAGCGCACGCGAGCACGACGTCGTGGTCCTGGGCGCGACCGGGTTCGTCGGGACGCTCGTCGCCGAGCACCTCGCGCGGGCCGCGCCCGCGGGGACCCGCATCGCGCTGGCCGGCCGGTCCCGCGACAGGCTCGCCCGCGTGCGCGCCCGGCTCCCCGCCGGTGCGCAGGGCTGGCCCCTCGTCGTCGCGGACGTGGACGACGACGCCTCCCTGCGCGCCCTGGCCGCCGCGACGCAGGTGGTCGTCACCACCGTCGGGCCGTACCTGAGGTCGGGGCTGCCGGTCGTCGAGGCGTGCGCCCGCGCGGGGACGCACTACGCCGACCTCACCGGCGAGGTCCCGTTCGTCCGACGCGCCACGGACGCGCACGGCGAGGTCGCCCGCGCGACGGGCGCGCGCCTGGTCCACGCGTGCGGGTACGACGCCGTCCCGTCGGACCTGGCCGTGCTGGCGCTGCACCGCCGTGTCGCGGCCGACGACGCCGGCACCCTCGGGCACGTCCGCCTGGTCGCGAGCGCCCGCGGGGGCGTGAGCGGGGGGACGGTCGCGTCCGTGCGCGGCATCGCCGAGCTCGCGGTGCGCGACGCGTCCGTCCGCCGGCTGCTGGCCGACCCGTACGCGCTGAGCCCGGACCGTGCCGCCGAGCCCGCCACGACGCAGCCGCGCGACACGCCGGCGCCCGGACGGACCGTCGACGGTCGCTGGGTCGCCACGTCACCCATGGGGTCGTTCAACACGCGCGTGGTGCGGCGGTCGAACGCGCTGCAGGGCTGGGCGTACGGGCGGGACCTGCGATACGAGGAGGTCGCGGCGACCGGCCGGGGCCTGCGCGGGGCCGCGGCCGCCGTCGGGCTGACCGTCGGCCTGCCGCTGGCCCTGGCGGCGCTCACGGTCCCGCCCGCACGCACCCTCCTCGACCGTGTGCTGCCGGCCCCGGGCACCGGCCCGGACGCCGCCACGCGCCGCGACGGCTGGTTCCGGATGGACGTCCACGCGGTCACCACGACGGGCCGGCGCTACCGCGCGCTCGCGGCCGGTCAGGGCGACCCCGGCTACGCCGCGACCGCCGTCATGCTCGGCGAGGCGGCGCTCGCCCTCGCGCTGGACGGTCACCGCCTCCCGGACCGCGCCGGGTCCCTCACGCCGACGACCGGCGTCGGCGACGTGCTCGTCGAGCGCCTCCGGGCCGCGGGGCACACCTACGAGGCGGCCGAGCGCTGACCGGGCCGTCCCGCGGCGGGCCGGCTCAGCCCCGGCCCAGCGCGGCGACGGCAGCCGCCGCCGCCTCGGCGACCAGGGCGTCGTCGTGCTCGGCGTCCCGGTCCGCGCGGTCGGACATGACCGCGACGACGATCGGCGCGCCGCCCGGCGGCCAGACGACCGCCACGTCGTTGCGCGTGCCGTACCCGGCGGTCCCGGACTTGTCGCCCACGACCCAGTCGGCGGGCAGCCGCGCGCGCACGAGCGCGTCCCCCGTGCGCGTCCCGGTCAGCCACGCGGTGAGGACGGCCCGCTCGTCGTCGTCGAGCATGTCGCCGAGGGCGTAGGCGCGCAGGTCCTCGGCCAGCGCACGCGGCGTCGTGGTGTCCCGTTCGTCACCGCGCGCCGCCTCGTTGAGGTCGGGCTCCGTGCGCGAGACGACCGTGACGTCGTCGCCCAGCGCCGCGAGCGCGGCGTCGAGCGCGGCCGGTCCCCCGAGCGCCTCCAGCAGCAGGTTCGCGGCCGTGTTGTCGCTGCGTGTGACGGCCGCCTCGGCGACCTCGGCGAGCGTCATGGTCCCGCCCACCCGCGTCTCGGTAACGGGCGAGAACACGACGAGGTCGTCCGCCTCCACCGGTACCTGCCGGCCGAGGCCGTCGACGCCGACGAGGTCCAGCAGCGCGCCGGCCGCGAGCGCCTTGATCGTCGAGGCGTACGCGAAGCGCTCGTCGTCGCGCCACACAACCGCGGCGCCGGTGCCGGTGTCGACGGCGTGGACGCCCACGCGGGCGTCGTAACGGGCCTCGAGCTCGTCGAGCGGCAGCGGGGACGGGGACGGGGTGGTCGTCGGCGCGGCGGCCGCCGGCGTGCTGCCGGGGCTGCTCGCGGTGCCGGTGATGGTGGGGGCGACCTGGGGGGAAGCGCCGCAGCCGGTGACCACGAGGGCGAGGAACAGGCCCACGACGAGGGCGCGGCACGGGCTCGGCGTTCGTGGCACGACGAACATCCTGCGACATCCGACGCGCTCCGACCAGCTCCGGGCCACGGGGCGGCGGCCCCGGGCGCACCTCAGGCGCCCCACCGACCGGCGGCCGCCGCACGCTCCATCGTCGTGACGTGCGGCGGCTCGCGACGCTCACGCACGAGCAGACCCGGCAGGCTGGCGGCGGGTGCGCGCACCTCGCTGTCGCCGGCGTGCGCGACGATGGCATCGACGATCCGGCGCGAGAGGTCCAGGCGTGGCAGCTGCGTCACGAGGACCGACGCGAGCTCGCCGGGCACGACCTCGGCACCGGCGCCGAAGTCCATGGCGATGCCCGCGCGGGCGAGCGCGACCTCGGGCTGCTTGTGCTCGGCGATGCCGACCGACGTGTGCAGCGCGACCGCGTCCCACACGGTGTCCGCCGCGCGCTGCGGCAGGCCCTGGTCGATCGCGAAGGACCGCGCGAGGTCGGCGCCCTCGACCTCGAAGCGCCGGTCGCCGCGGGACGGCACGTGCAGCCCGGTGTCGTGCAGGACGCACGCGACGAAGAGGACCTCGTCGTCGAAGTCGGCCCGCACGTGCCAACCCCGCGCGGCGGCGGCGACGCGCGCGAGCACCCAGCTGCGCACGCTGTGGTGCAGGAGGTAGTCCGGCTCGAGGTGCCGAGCCAGTGCCAGGGCCGCTCGCGGCACACCGCCGGGCGGCAGGACGAGGCCCCCGGCGTCGAGGAGCTCGTCCTGCAGGGCCGGCAGGAGCGGCGCGCGCGTCGTCATGACCCGATCGTCCCGGGGCCGGGCGCACTCGCCCACCGTCCTGATCGCCAGGGTTCCGTAGGATCACGCCACATGCCGCGTGAGCAGGTCCACCCGGTGGCGGTGCTCGCCCTGCCCGGCGTGGTCGCCTTCGACATGGCCATCCCCCTCGAGGTCTTCTCCGGGACCGGCGCGCCGTACGCGGTGCAGCTCGTCACGGCGGACGGCGCACCGGTCACGACGAGCTCCGGCCTCACCGTGACGCCGCACGCCGGACCCGAGGCGCTCCGCGACGCGGGCACCGTCGTCGTGCCCGGCTTCTCGCCGGCCCCGGGGACACCCCCGGCTGCGGCGCTCGACCTGCTCCGCGCCGCCCACGGCCGCGGCGCGCGCCTGGTCTCGATCTGCACGGGCGCGTTCGCGCTCGCCGCTGCCGGGCTGCTCGACGGCCGCCCCGCGACCACCCACTGGGAGCACACCGACGACCTCGCGGCAGCCCACCCTCAGGTCACGGTGGTGCCGGACGTCCTGTTCGTCGACGACGGCGACATCCTGACCTCGGCGGGGATGGCGGCAGGCATCGACCTGTGCCTGCACGTCGTCCGGCGCGACCACGGCGCCCGGACGGCGCGCGCGGTCGCGCGGCGCCTCGTCGTGGCCGCCCACCGCGAGGGCGGTCAGGCCCAGTACGTCGCCACGCCCGTCCCCGAGATCGGCAACGGCTCGCTGGCCGACACCCGGGCGTGGGCGCTCGACCACCTGGCCGAGCCGCTCACGCTCGACGACCTGGCGCGCCGCGCGCTGGTCTCGACCCGCACGCTCGCGCGGCGCTGGCGCGCCGAGACCGGCACCTCGCCCCTGAACTGGCTCACCGAGCAGCGCGTCCACCGGGCCCGGGAGCTGCTCGAGACCGACGCGACGATGGGCGTCGAGGAGGTCGCCCGACGGACCGGGCTGGGCACGGGCGACAACCTGCGCCTGCACACGCGCCGGCTGCTGGGCACGACACCGACCGGGTACCGGCGCTCGTTCGGGGCCCGGGCGCGCTGACGGCCGGGCGGCTCTGCGGCCCCGACCTGGGCCGGTTAGCCTCGTCGGGTGACCGTGCTCGACCGCCACCACGTCCGGGTCTCGGGTGCTCCCGGTGCGCAGCCGATCGTGTTCGTCCACGGGTTCGGGTGCGACCAGAACATGTGGCGTCACGTCGCCCCGGCGTTCGAGGACGCGTTCACGGTCGTGACCTTCGACCACGTCGGCGCCGGCGCGTCCGACCTGTCGGCGTACGACCCCGTGCGCCACGGCACGCTGCAGGGCTACGCCGACGACGTCCTGGAGATCCTGCGCGAGCTCGACCTGCACGACGTCGTGCTCGTGGGGCACTCGGTCTCGGCGATGATCGGGGTCCTGGCGGCGGTCGCCGAGCCCGAGCACTTCGACAAGCTCGTCCTCGTCGGCCCCTCGCCCCGGTACACCGACGACCACGGCTACACCGGCGGCTTCACCGAGGCGGACATCACCGAGCTGCTCGACTCGCTCGACAGCAACTACCTCGGCTGGTCGAGCGTGATGGCGCCCCTCATCATGGGCAACCCTGACCGCCCCGAGCTCGGTGCCGAGCTGACCGCGAGCTTCTGCCGCACCGACCCCGACATCGCGCGCCGGTTCGCGCACGTCACGTTCCTGTCGGACAACCGCGCCGACCTGCCGCGCGTCACGGTCCCGACGCTCGTGCTGCAGTGCACCGACGACGTCATCGCGCCCGTGGCGGTCGGGCAGTACGTGCGCGACGCCGTCCCCGGCGCCCGGCTCGTCCTGCTCGACGCGACCGGCCACTGCCCCCAGCTGAGCGCACCGGCGGCGACGACGGCCGCGATCGCCGAGTTCGTGCGCTGAGGGCACCGTGACGAGCCCCCCGAGCGACGCCTCCGACGCCGCCTTCCGCGAGGCTCTGCGGCAGGACGACCCCGCGCTGCTGTACGACCGCGCGCCGTGCGGGTACCTCTCGACGACGCCCGACGGGCTCGTCGTGCGCGTGAACGAGACGTTCCTCACCTGGACGGGCTACCGCCGCGAGGACCTCGTGGGGCGACGCCGGTTCGTCGATCTGCTGCCCGTCGGCGGGCGGATCTACCACGAGACGCACTACGCACCGACGCTGCGCCTGCAGGGCTCGGCGCGCGAGATCGCGCTCGAGATCGTCTGCTCCGACGGGCGGCGGCTGCCCGTGCTCGTCAACTCGGTGCTCGACCACGACGCCGACGGCGTGCCCCTCGTCGTCCGGACGGCCGTGTTCGACGCCACCGAGCGGCGGCGCTACGAGCTGGAGGTGCTGGCTGCCAAGCGCCGCGCCGAGGAGTCCGAGGCGCGGGCGCTCCAGCTGGCGCAGACGCTCCAGCAGACGCTCATCCCGCCGACCCCGCCGCACGTCCCGGGGCTCGACGTCGCGGCCGCGTACCGGCCCGCGGGCGACGGCCGGCACGTCGGAGGCGACTTCTACGACGTCTTCCAGGTGTCGACGGACGACTGGGTCGTGGTGCTGGGCGACGTCCAGGGCAAGGGTGCCGACGCGGCGGCCGTGACCGCGCTCGCCCGGTACACCGTGCGGGCGGCGTCCGTCGACCACGACGCCCCGAGGGACGTCCTGCGCACGCTCGACGAGGTCCTGCGCAGCGCCGACACCGGTCGCTTCTGCACCGCGGTGGTCGCGCGGCTGCGCCGCGCCGACGGGGCGTGGCAGGCGACCGTCGCGTGCGGCGGCCATCCGCTGCCGCTCCTGCGGCGGCGCGGGCGCCCCGCCACGAGCGTCGGCCGGCACGGTCCCCTGCTGGGCGTGTTCCCGCAGCCGGCGTTCACCGACACGGACGTCCCCCTGCGCCCGGGCGACGCGCTCGTGCTGTACACCGACGGCGTCACCGAGGCGCGGCGACGACGCGGCGAGCTCTACGGCGACGACCGCCTCACGGCCGTGGTCGACGAGCACCGCGGCCCTGCGGCGGACGTGACCGACGCGATCCTCCGGGACGTCATGGCGTACCAGTCGGGCGACGCGCGTGACGACATCGCCGTCGTGACCGTCGCCGTCGAGTGATCCGGCACCACGCGCGTTCCGGCGCCACCAGGTCCGGCGCCACGTGACCGCGGCGTCGCGCCCTCAGGCGGGGTGCTCCGCGAACCACACCTGCGTCTCGCCGTAGCGGCGGTCGGCCAGCGCGACGAGCGGCGCCGGCCACCGCGGCGCCGTCGCACGCGACGAGCGCTCGACCACGACCACCGCGCCGGGGGCCGTGCAGCGCGCGACCGCCGCGACCGCGTCCGCGAGCGCGTCGTCGGCGAGGTCGTAGGGCGGGTCGAGCAGCACGAGGTCGAACGTCGCGGCGGCGGCGCCGTCGGCCGGGGCGACGCGCGCGAGGTACCTGTCGACGCGGTCGGCGACGACGTCCACGCGCTCGGCCAGCCCCAGCGAGCGGGCGTTGCGACGGCACACGTCGACGGCGCCGCGTGCGGCGTCCACGAGCACGACGTGCGCCGCGCCGCGGCTCACGGCCTCCAGGCCGAGCGCACCGGACCCGGCGTACAGGTCCAGCACCCGGGCGCCGTCGACCGCGTCGAGGTGCTCGAGCCGGGAGAACAGCGCCTCGCGCACCCGCTCGCTCGTGGGCCGCGTGCCGGCCGGCGGGACCGCGAGGGTCCGCCCGCCCGCGCTGCCGGCGACGATCCGGGTCACGCGCCGGCTCCCTTGCGCTGCTCCTGGTCGTCGAGCATGCGCTCCATCCAGCCCTTCTCCGCGGTGGACGACGCGATCATCACCGCGATCACCGACAGCCACACCTGCGCCGTCACCATGAGCGTCGAGACCGTGCCCAGGCCGATGGCGATCCACAGGGGAAGCAGGCAGAACGCCACCAGGTCGGGCCCCCGCGCGATCACCGTCAGCACCCCGGTGGGCAGCGCACCGGCCGGCGTCGCGACGAGCGGCTTGTCCCAGCGCGGGGCCGGACGGTAGGCGGCCCGGACGGCCGCGGCGGCCCACACCGGCGCCGCGACGACGCCGAGCATGAGCCAGTCCTGCGTCGCCCCCGCCCAGCTCCCGACCGCCGTGAACGCCACCACCGACCAGATGACCGCCACGACGCCCGGCACCACCATCCGCAGCCGGCGCACAGTGCGGTGGCCCAGCGGCAGCAGGCGGTCCAGGACCGGCGCCATCTCGGCCCAACGGGCCCCCTCGGCGCTCGCGCTGGCCGCCATCCACCCGCCCGCGAGCACCGCGACGAGGATGCCGACCGTGCTCGCGAGCTGCGGCACGGCGGTGGCCAGCACGGGCAGCCCGGCGGCCACGACGAGCTGCACCACGTGCCGCAGCGAGCGGCGCAGGACGACGAGGTCCGCCGTCACCAGGGCCGTCGCCGGACCTCGCGCGGTGCGCAGCCGCGAGACGCGTCGCCGCAGCGAGGGTGCGACGCCGCCCGTCAGCGCCCGTCCCAGCTCGCGCGAGTCGAGGGAGACCACGGCCCCGACGGCCTGGGTAGCGACCGAGCCGCCCTCGCGCAGGGTCCTGCCGGGCAGCACGCCCAGCCGGCGGTCGACCGCCGTCGCGAGCACGGCCGCGGTCACGGCGGCGCCCGCGACGACGAGCCACGAGGGGGACGGCAGCGCGGTGGGGGTCCGGCCCGTGAGCACCACGAGGGCGGCCAGCACGGGGGCGGCCACCAGCACGACGTCGCCCGCGAGCGCGATGCCCCGGCGCGGCACGCCACGCGTCTGCGCGAGCGCCGCGACGAGCACGACGACGCCCGCGAGGCACGCGCCGAGGAGCCCGGCGCGCAGCAGGTCCGCTCCCGTGCGGGCCAGCAGTCCCGCCTCCAGGACCACCACGACGGACGCGCCCGCGAGCGCCGCGACGAGCGGCACCCGCCGGGCCGACGGACGCAGCAGGCCGCGGCGGTCGACGGGCAGCGGCAGCCACCAGGCCGCCTGGGCACCCTCGGCCCCCACCGGGCCGAGCCGACCGGCGGTCGACAGGAGCGCGCCGGCCGCGGCGAGCAGCACCAGTGCGACGAGCGCAGGCAGGCTCAGGCCGCCCGGCGCGCGGGCGGGCGGCGCCGCGGGCAGCGCGCTCCCGAGCTGCTGGACCACACCGAGCACGATCAGCACGGAGATCACGACGCTGGTGACCGCCGTGTAGACGTCGGTCAGCAGCGACCCGAGGCTCGCGCCGGCCTTCGCGCGCGCGGCCTGCGCCGTGAACCGGCGGATCGAGCGGGCCGACGGCACCTCGCCCAGGTCGAAGTCCCCGACCCGCGGGTCGTCGGGCAGCTCGTCGCCGGCCGCGTCGTGCGGCGCCCCGGCCGGGCCCGCCGGACTCACGGCGGGGCCCGTCACAGCGCGACCCGGGCGATCCGGTCCGCGGCCTCGGCGGGCGACAGGACCCGCGACCGGTCGTCGGCGACGTGCACCGCGCGCGTGCAGACGGCGGCCACGAGGTCGGGGTCGTGCGTCGCGAGGAGCACGGCGCCGCCCGCCTCGCGCTCGGCGCGCAGGCGGTCGGCGAGCCGCGCGCGCATCCGCTGGTCGAGCCGCTGCTCGGGCTCGTCGAGGACCAGCAGCGACCGCGGCCGGGCGAACCCGGCGGCCAGCAGCAGCCGGCGCCGCTGACCCGAGGACAGCGACACGGGCGTGGCCCGCGCGTGGTCGGCGAGCCCGAACTCCTCGAGCAGCACCTCGACCTCGTCCTGCGCACCGAGGACCCCGTGGCCGCGGGCGGTCAGGTACAGGTGCTCCGACACGGTCAGCGCCGGGAAGTAGGCGTCGTCGTCGAGCACGCTGGAGACCTCGCGCCGGAACCAGGTCTCGCGCTCGTCGACCGGGCGGCCGAGGACCTCGACGCTGCCGACCAGCGGCTCCAGCAGGCCGAGGACCGTCTTGAGCACCGTCGACTTCCCGGACCCGTTCGCGCCGACCAGGGCGAGCGCCTGCCCCTCGTCGATCGTGAAGGACACCGGGGCGCACACGGGCGCCGCGCCGTAGCCGACCTGCAGATCTCGAACGCGCACCACCGGAGCCATGCCGTCAGGGTAGTCAGCGCGGCACGGGTCCCCGCGCCGCACGGGGGTCAGGCCCGGTCGAGGAACTCCTCGCGCTCGCCCGCCAGCGACGCCTCGATCGCCGCTCGCAGGGCCGGCCACGCCTCGAGGTCGGGGTCCTGCTCGACGAGCGCGCGCGCGTCGGTCCGTGCCCGCCCGATGACGTCGGCGTCCCGCGTGACCCGCAGCAGCCGCAGCGAGCTGCCGCGTCCGTGCTGCGCGGCGCCCAGGACGTCGCCCTCGTGCCGCAGCTCGAGGTCGAGGGCGGCCAGCTCGAAGCCGTCGGTCGTCGCCGCGAGCGTCTCGAGTCGCGTGTGCGCGTCCGTACCCGGCGCCGCGGAGCTGACCAGCAGGCACAGCCCGGGCCGGGTGCCACGTCCGACCCGACCCCGCAGCTGGTGCAGCTGGGAGATGCCGAAGCGGTCGGCGTCGAGGACGACCATGACGGTCGCGTCGGGCACGTCGACGCCGACCTCGACGACCGTGGTCGACACGAGCACGGGCGCCTCGCCCCCCGCGCAGGCCGC
>NZ_JACSQV010000005.1:0-45595 GCF_014836445.1 Cellulomonas avistercoris | reverse complement strand
GGCCGCGACGGCGCGGCCCTTCTCGGCGGGCGACAGCCGGCCGTGCAGGACACCGACGCCGACGCCCGCGAGGTCGGGCCGGGCGCGCAGCTCGTCGGCGACGTCGAGCACGGCCCGCAGCGGACGGCGGGCGGCGACGTCCGGCGCGCCGACCGTCGGCTCCGCGTCCGCGACGAGGTCCGTGCCGTCCGCGTCGTCCGCCGCCGCGTCGCCGTCGATGCGCGGGCACACGACGTACGCGCGGCCGCCGCCGTCGACCTCCTCCCGCACGCGCTGCCACGTGCGGTCGGTCCAGCGCGGGTTGTCCGCGGGGACGACGTGCGTCGTGATGCCCTGACGACCGGCGGGGACCTCGCTGAGCACCGACGTCTCGAGGTCGCCGAACACGGTCATCGCGACGGTCCGCGGGATGGGGGTCGCCGTCATCACGAGGGTGTGCGGCGTGCGGCCCGCCTTCGCGCGCAGCGCGTCACGCTGCTCGACGCCGAAGCGGTGCTGCTCGTCCACCACGACCAGGCCCAGGTCGGCGAACTGGACGTCCTGCGACAGCAGTGCGTGGGTACCCACGACGATCCCGGCGGCGCCGCTCGCGGCGTCGAGCATGGCGCTGCGACGCGCCGCGGTGGGCAGCGACCCGGTCAGCAGCGCGACGCGGGTCGCGAGGGCGGCGCCGCCGAGGAACCCGCCCTCGGCGAGGTCGCCCAGCAGGCCGCGCAGCGTGCGCGCGTGCTGTGCGGCGAGCACCTCGGTGGGCGCCAGCAGCGCCGCCTGCCCACCCGCGTCGACCACCTGCAGCATGGCGCGCAGCGCGACCACGGTCTTGCCCGAGCCCACCTCGCCCTGCAGCAGACGCTGCATGGGACGCGGGGCGGCGAGCTCGGCGGCGACCTCCTCGCCGACCGTCCGCTGGCCGGCCGTGAGCGTGAACGGGAGCCGGGCGTCGAACGCGTCGAGCAGGCCGCCCGCCCGGGGCGGCCGCGCCACCGCCTCCTCGCGGGCGACGCGCGCCCGGCGTCGTGCGAGCTCGGCCTGCAGGACGAGGGCCTCCTCGTAGCGCAGCCGGGCGCGGCCCTGCTGCCACTGCGCCTCGTCCTGCGGGACGTGGACGAGGCGCAGCGCCTCGACGAGGCTCGGGAGCGCGTCACGCTCACGCAGGTGCGCGGGGACGGGGTCGGGCACGTCCTCCTCGCGCAGGGGGTCGAGCACGGTGCGCACGGCCTGCGCGATCTTCCACGACTCGAAGCCCGCCACGGCCGGGTAGACGGGGATCGGGCGCCCCGCCTCGACCAGCGCCTCGTCCTCCTCGTGGGCGTCGTCGTCGGCGCCGAACAGGCGGCACTCGGGGTGCATGAGCTGCAGGGTGTCCCGGTAGAGCGAGACCTCACCGGTGAACAGCCCGCGCCGGCCCGGCCGGAGCTGACCCTGCCGCCACTCGAGCTTCTTGACGTGGGACGCGAAGAACGTCAGCTCGACGCGGCTGTGCCCGTCCGTGATCGTCGACTGCAGGAGGCCGCGCCCCTGCGCCGTGGGGCGCAGCGACGTGCGCACGACCTCGGCCACGACGGTCACGTGCTCACCGACGCGCAGCCCGGCCATGTCGGTGAGCGTGCCGGGCTCGGCGTACCTGCGGGGGTAGTGGCGCAGCAGGTCCCCGGACGTCACGAGGCCCAGCTTGCCCAGCGCCTTGGCCGTGCGGGCGTTCAGGCGCGTGAGCGGGACGGTGAGCGGGTCGGCGGCGAGCACGTCAGTCGACCCCCACCCACCAGTCGGCGCCGGCCGCCGGGCCGGCGACCACGACCTCGAGCTGGGGGTGCGCCGCGGCCAGCCCGTCCGCCGCCGCGCGCGCCGCGGCGGGGTCGACGCCGTGCCCGTGCACGAGCGTCACGCCCTGGGCGGCCGGTACCTGCGGGAGCAGGGCGGCCAGCGCGTGCCCGACCGCACCGCGTCCCGCGGGGGTGGCCGACCGCAGGCGCGCCAGCGCGTCACGCCCCGCGTCGGGCGAGAGCTGCGCGTCGGCGACGAGCGCGAGGCACGCCACGACCGCGGGCCCGTCGCCCGGCGTGGTCAGCAGGTCGAAGGGTGCACCCGCGGGTGCACCGGCGGGTGCGCCGCCGGTGGCACCGACGCCCGCGGCCACCACCACGGCACGGCCCGCGCGCGTGTCGACGGCGGCGCGGGCGACCTGCTCGGCGCCCGGGTCGTCACCGACGAGCGTCACCGCACCGCACGTCGCGTACCAGGCCGACAGGCCGGGTGATGCCGTGAGCACGACGAGCCCGCGGGCGGCGGGCGCCGGCTCGTCCACCCGCCGCACGACCACCTGCTCCCGCGCCGCGTGCGGCACGAGGGCGATCGCCGCGGCGGGGTCGTCGCAGTGCACGTGGGCGTGCCGCGACCCCCCGGCGTCGACGACGGCGACCGCGTCACCGACCTCCTGCAGCGCGCCGGCGAGGTCGTCGGCACCGGGCCACGTGGGCCGCACCAGCATCATCACCTCGTACGCGCCGCCCACGGCCGGCCCGCAGCCGGCGACCACGTCGGGCGTCGCCCGGGGCAGCCAGTCGAGGTCCAGGTCGGCCTCCCCCAGCGCGCCGCCTCCCGTCCGCAGGGTGTGCACGAGCGCGTCGAGCACGACGAGCAGCGCGCACGCCCCCGCGTCGACCACGCGCGCGGCGCGCAGGACGTCGTGGCCCGCGCTGAGCCGTGCCAGGTCCGCGCGCGCGGCGTCCGTCGCGGCGGCGAGGACGTCGGCGGGCGAGCCCGCCGCGCCACCCAGGCCGCGCCGTGCGTGCGCCGCCACCTCGCGGGCGACGGTCAGGACGGTCCCCTCCTGCGGGTCCGGCACCGCGCCGCGCGCCGCCTCGGCCGCCCGCTCCAGGCCGGTGACCAGCGCCGCAGCACCGCCCGCACCAGGAGGCTCGTCCTGCGCCAGGCCGGCGGCCAGCCCCACGAGCCACTGGCTGAGGATGATCCCCGAGTTGCCGCGCGCCGACCTGGCCGCACCGCGCGCGAAGGCGGTGAGCAGTGCCATGGCACCGTCGTCGCCGCGGTCCGCGGCGACGGCCTCGGCACCGCCCGCGACCGTCAGCGTGACGTTGGAGCCCGTGTCCGCGTCCGGGACGGGGAACACGTTGACGGCGTCGATGCGCTCACGGGCCGCGCGGCACGCGGTCAGCGCACCGCGCGCCCACGCGCGCACGGCGTCCCCGTCGAGCACGACCTGCCGCGCCGCGACCTCCACACGCATCTCCTCGTCTCCGCCGGCCGCACCGGTCCGGCGCGGATGTCCTGGCCACGGCGGCGCGGTCCGGTCCGGCCGACCCGGGAACCGCCTGCCGGTCGCCGCCCACTGTGCCGCACGACGCCGACATTTGGGGGCTGCCCCGACGATGGGCTAGTCTTGCCCGGTTGCCCGGACCTCGTCCGGGACCCCCACAGACCTTCCGACGCACCGTCGTGCGGTCCTGGCCCCCGGGCCGGGTCGACGAGCGGGGGCGCGGGACACGTGCACGACCGCTGGGCCGCCCGTCGGCCCGCGACAGGACAGAACCAGGAGAAGACCGTGGCTGCCAACTGCGACGTCTGCGCCAAGCGCCCGAGCTTCGGGCACAGCATCTCGCACTCCCACGTGCGTACGAAGCGGCGCTGGAACCCGAACATCCAGCGTGTGCGGGTGGTCGTCGCCGGCACCCCGAAGCGCCTCAACGTGTGCACGTCGTGCCTCAAGGCCGGCAAGGTGCAGCGCGCGGCCTGACGTCCCGCACGCCCCGTCGGGCACGACGCGACGGGACACACGAACGACACGCCGAAGGTCCACGAGCATCCGCTCGTGGACCTTCGTGCTGCCCAGGACCTGTGGCAGGGTGGACGCCATGGTGGAGCACATCGACGAGGTCACCATCCGCCCCGCGACCACCCAGGACGCGGCGGGCATCGCTGCCGTGCACATCCGGTCCTGGCAGGAGGCGTACGCCGGGATCGTCCCCGACGACCACCTGCGCTCGCTCGACCTCGAGGCGCGCACCACGCGCTGGGCCGATCACCTCGCCCACGGGCCCGAGGACCACGTGCGCACCTACGTCGCCGAGTCCGACGGCCGCGTCCTGGGCTTCGCGACGTACGGCCCGAGCCGTGACGAGGACGCGCGGCGCGGCGAGCGCGAGATCTACTCGATCTACCTCGACCCCGGGACGTGGGGCCACGGCGTCGCGCGCGACCTCATCCGCACCGTGCTGAGCGAGGCGGGCGAGCAGACCCCGATGTCCCTGTGGGTCCTGGCCGACAACACGCGCGCGCGGCACTTCTACCGCCGCCACGGCTTCTCCCCCGACGGTGTCGAGCGGCTCGAGAACGTCGGCGGCGCCGACCTCCTCGAGGTGCGGTACCGCCGGGGCTGACGTCGCGACGACGCCCGGCCACCCGGGTGGGCGGGCGGCGCTACGCGCCGAAGTGGTCCCAGCCCGTCGCGGCGTCGCGCGGCGGCGCGCCGGCGACCAGCACGAGGTGGTCCGAGCGGGTCGAGACCACCCCGACCCGGCGGAACGGCTCGGGCAGCGGCACGTCCGGCGGGAAGGTCGCGAGCAGGCCGTGGTCCTCGCCGCCCGTGAGCAGCCAGCGCTCCAGGTCCGCGCGGCCCAGCGCGTCGGCCGCTGCGGCCAGCACCGCGGCGTCCTGCGCGAAGGCCTGCAGCGGCGCGTCGAGGTCGAGCGTCACACCGCTCGCGCGCGCGAGCCGGGCGGCGTCGCGCAGCAGCCCGTCCGAGACGTCGAGCATCGCCGTCGCCCCGCCGCGCGCGGCCGCGGGGCCCGCGGCCAGCGGCGCGTCGGGCGCCCGGTAGGCGGCCGTGAGCTCCGGCGCGACGTCACGCAGGCCCGCCGTGAGCAGGTCGAGACCCGCCGCCGACCAGCCGCGCCGGCCCGCGTGCGCCACCACGTCGCCCGCGCGCGCGCCGCTGCGCCGCACGGGGGCGCGGCCCTCGAGGTCGCCGTGCGCCGTGACGGACACCACGACGACGGGACCGGACGACAGGTCTCCCCCGACGACCCCGACGTCCAGCGGCCGGCAGGCGTCGCCGAGCCCGCGCGCGAGCCCCTCGACCCACGCCACCTGGGTGCCGCCGGGGACCACGAGCCCCACGACCAGCGCGACCGGGCGGGCGCCCATCGCGGCGACGTCCGCGAGGTTCTGCACGGCGGCCCGGCGCCCGACCTCCTCACCCGTGGACCAGCGGCGACGGAAGTGCACGTCCTCGACGAGCACGTCGCAGGTCACCACGTAGCGGCCGTCCGGCGCGACGACGACGGCCGCGTCGTCACCCGGGGGCACGAGCGTGCGCGACCCCACGGGCAGGTGCGGGAAGATGCGGTCGAGCAGGTCCTGCTCGGCGAGGTCGGCGACGACGAGGCTCTCGGCAGGCACGCGTCCACGCTAGACCGTCGCGCGCACGCCGTCCGCACGCGACGGGCGGTGGACAGCGTCCTGCGCGGCGCCGACGGCGGGTAGCGTGGCGGCGTGCTCCACCGCCCCACCGTCGCGACGACCGCCGCAGCGGGTGCGCTGCTCGTCCTGTCGGGGTGCGCACCGACCGTGCCGGTCACCGTCGCACCGTTCGCGACCGACCCCGTGTGCGCCTCGGTCGTGCTCGCGCTGCCCCGTTCGCTCGGCGAGGGGCTCGAGCGCGTCGACACCGACGCCCAGGCGACAGCCGCGTGGGGCGACCCGCGTGCCGCGGTCGTGCTGCGGTGCGGGGTCGAGCCGCTGGGCCCGACCACCGAACGCTGCCAGTCGGTCACGACGCCCCAGGGTCCGACGATCGACTGGGTCGTCGTCGAGGACGACGGGGACTGGACGTTCACGACCTACGGGCGCGTGCCCGCGGTCGAGCTGACCGTCCCGCGCGAGGTCGCCGAGTCGCGCTCGACGTCGTTCGTGGACCTGCTGGGCCCGGCCGTCGCCCTCACGGAGCAGCAGCGCAGCTGCCTGTGAGCGCGCTGCCTGTGAGTGCCCTGCACGTGAGCGCCGGGCAGCGCCACGGGACGCTCAGCGCAGACCCGTGGGCCGCTCGAGCGCGAGACCGACGAGCTCGTCGACCAGTGCCGCGTAGTCGACGCCGGACACGTCCCACAGCCGCGGGTACATCGAGAACGGCGTGAACCCCGGCATCGTGTTGATCTCGTTGACGACGACGTCGCCGTCGTCGGTCACGAAGACGTCGACGCGGGCGAGGCCCTCGCACCCGACGGCGTCGAACGCCCGCACCGCGACGTCCTGCACGCGCGCGACGACGTCCGGGGCGAGGTCGGCCGGGCAGGCCAGCGTCACGCCGGCCTCGTCGAGGTACTTCGCCTCGAAGTCGTAGAACGCGTGCCGTGAGTCGGTCACGACGATCTCCCCCGGCAGCGAGGCGCGTGCCGGCGCGCCTGCACGTCCGCCGAGGACGCCGCACTCGATCTCGCGGCCGACGAGGGCCGCCTCGACGATCACCTTGGGGTCGTGCTCCCGCGCGGTCGCGATCGCGGCCGGCAGGTCCGCGGCGTCGTCGACGCGCGAGATGCCGAGGCTGGACCCGGCGCGCGCGGGCTTGACGAACAGCGGCAGGCCGAGGTCCGCGACGACCGCGTCGAGCGTGGCGACGTCGACGGGACGACCGGCGGGCAGCACCCGGAACGGTCCGACCATGAGCCCCGACCCGGCGAGCACGAGCTTCATCATGTGCTTGTCCATGCCGACCGCGGACGCCAGCACGCCCGAGCCGACGTACCGCACGTCCGCCAGCTCGAGGAGCCCCTGGAGTGTCCCGTCCTCGCCGAAGGGCCCGTGCAGGAGCGGGAAGACGACATCGACGGCACCCAGCGGGGCGTCGAGCCGGCCGTCACGCAGGAGCCGCACGTCGCGGTCGGTCGTGCCCTGCGGCAGCAGCACGTGGGTGGAGGTGTCCTCGACCTCCGGCAGCACGCCGTCGCGGATGGCCCAGTGGTCGGGGTCGTCGTCGGCGAGCACCCACTGGCCCGCGCGCGTGATCCCCACCGCGACGACGTCGTACCGGTCCCGGTCGATCGCCCGCAGCACGCCGCCGGCGGTCGCGCAGCTGATCGCGTGCTCGCCCGAGCGTCCTCCGAAGAGCACCATGACCCGGGGGCGGTGACCTCCGGGTCCGCCGGCACCGTCGGTGCGGCCGTCAGCGTCGGTCAGGGGGATCCTCGTGGCGTCCATCGCGCACCGACCCTACCCTCCCGCGCCGCCCCCGCGGGCCGCGCGGGCGGCGGCCCCGGGCGTAACCTGCCACCCGTGACGACCCCGGCGCCCGCCTCCCCGGACCTCCCGCCCACCGACCCGACACCGGTCTCGCCGCGGACGCTCGTCGTCAGCGCCGGGCGCCCGCCCCGCACGCCCGGCGGATCGCTCAACCCGCCCGTCGTGCTGTCGTCGACGTTCGTCTCCCAGGGATCGCCCGCGCCCGGCGAGCACCTGTACGGCCGGATCGGCACGCCGGCCTGGGAGCCGTTCGAGCAGGCGCTCGCGGCCCTCGAGCGCCTCGACCACGCCACGCTCGGCCTGCCGTCGGACGGTCCCCCGGCGACGGTGTTCGCGTCCGGCATGGCGGCGATCGACGCCGCGCTCGCCCTCGTGCCCGTCGGCGGACGCGTGGTCGCGCCCCGGCACGCCTACCAGGTCACGCTGGTGCTCCTGCGCGAGCTGGAGGAGCGCGGTCTGCTGCGTCTGGACGTGGTCGACGTCGCGGACACCGAGGCCGTCGTGGCCGCGCTCCGGGGCGCCGACGGGACGCCTGCGGCGATGCTCTGGCTCGAGTCCCCCACCAACCCGATGCTCGAGGTCGCCGACGTCCCCGCCCTGGTGGCGGCCGCGCACGACGTCGACGCCCTCGTCGTGGTCGACAGCACCTTCGCGACGCCCCTCGTCCAGCGGCCGCTCGCGCACGGCGCGGATGTCGTCGTGCACTCGGTCACCAAGTACCTCGCGGGGCACTCGGACGTCGTGCTGGGTGCCACCGTGGCGGACGACCCGGCCCTGCACGGCCGGCTCGTCGCGCACCGCACCACGCACGGCGCGATCGCCGGTCCGTTCGAGGTGTGGCTCGCGCTGCGGGGGCTGCGCACGCTCGCGCTGCGCGTCGAGCGCGCGCAGGCCAACGCCGCCGAGCTGGCGCGCCGCCTCGCGGACCACGCCCACGTCGTCGAGGTGCGCTACCCCGGGCTGCCCGGCGACCCGGGCCACGCACGTGCCGCCGCCCAGATGGACGGGTTCGGTGCGATCGTCGGCCTGCGGCCGGCCGGCGGTGAGGCCGGCGCCGACGCGCTCGTCGCCACGGTCCGGCTGTGGGTGCCTGCCACGAGCCTCGGGGGCGTGGAGTCGACGCTCGAGCGTCGACGCCGCTTCGCCACGGAGTCCCCCACGGTGCCGCAGGACCTCGTCCGGCTGTCCGTCGGGATCGAGGACGTCGACGACCTGTGGGCCGACCTCGATGCGGCGCTGACGGCGGCGAGCCGGACCGCGCAGGCCTGAGCGGACGCCAGGGCGCCGGCCCACGACGCCTCGGGTCAGACGCCCTCGGCCTTGTGGGGCCGCGCCAGGAGGAGCCCGGCCAGGTGCTCGACCGGGAGGTCCTCGTGCAGCACCTGCACGACCGCCGAGGTGATGGGCATGTCCACCCCCAGCGACGTCGCCAGCGCCAGCACCGACCGGGAGGACTTGACGCCCTCGGCGGTGCCGCCCGTCGCGACGATCGCCTCGTCGAGGCTCATGCCGCGCCCGATGTGCACGCCGAGGGTGTGGTTGCGCGAGTCCGGCGACGCGCACGTCGCCATGAGGTCGCCCATGCCGGCCAGGCCCGGGAACGTGTCCGCGTCGGCACCGAGCGCGAGCCCGAGCCGCGTGATCTCCACCAGGCCGCGCGTGATGACGGTCGCCATGGTGTTGAACCCCATCCCCCGCCCCTGGGAGATGCCCACGGCGAGCGCGATGACGTTCTTCACGGCACCGCACAGCTCGACGCCCACGACGTCCGGGTTGGTGTACGGACGGAAGTACGACGACGCGCACGCGCGGGCCACCAGGCGGGCGGTCGCGTCGCTGGTCGACGCGACGACGGTCGCCGTGGGCTGACGCTGCGCGATCTCCCGCGCGAGGTTCGGGCCGGACAGCACCGCGACGCGGCTCGCGTCGATGCGCAGGCTCTGGGCGACGACCTCGCTCATCCGCTGGTCGGTGTCGAGCTCGACACCCTTCATGAGCGACACGACGACGGTGTGCGCGGGGACGGCGTCCGCGAGCGGGGCCAGCACGTCGCGCGCCCGCTGCGAGGGCACCGCCACCGCCAGCACGTCGGCCCCCGCGACGGCCTCACGCGCGTCGAGGGTCGCGGTGACGCCCGCGGGCAGCTCGATCCCCGGCAGGTAGCGCGTGTTGCGCCCCTCGCGGGCGATCTCCTGGACGGTCGCGGCGTCCCGCCCCCAGACGGTCACCTGGCAGCCCGCGTCCGCCAGGACGGCCGCGAACGTCGTGCCCCAGCTGCCCGACCCGAGCACCGCCGCCCGCAGCGGCGTGTCCTCGCTCGTCATGCCGCGCTCCCGTCGCCGGTCGCACGCCTGCGCCGCATGTCGTAGCGCTCGGCGGGTGCCTGCTCGGCGCGGATCTGCTCGAGCAGGACCGTGATCGCCGCCATGACCCGTTCGGTCGCCTCGCGCAGCGTCGCGGTGTCGTGCGGCCTGTCGTAGAGGTCGGACAGGTCGACCGGCGGACCCGCGACGACGGTGACCTTCTTGCGGGGGAACGGCTTGAGGACCTTGCCGTAGCGGGCGAGCAGGTCCTGCATGCCCCACTGCGCCACGGGCACGACGGGTGCGCGGGTCGTCAGCGCGAGCCGGGCCACCCCGGTGCGCCCCGCCATGGGCCACAGGTCCGGGTCA
Source organism: Cellulomonas avistercoris (assembly GCF_014836445.1). Taxonomy (GTDB): domain Bacteria; phylum Actinomycetota; class Actinomycetes; order Actinomycetales; family Cellulomonadaceae; genus Cellulomonas; species Cellulomonas avistercoris. The sequence goes on along the minus strand of NZ_JACSQV010000005.1, from coordinate 35,669 downwards.
CGCGTGAGGGTCCCCTCGGGGAAGACGGCGACGCACTCGCCCTGCTGGACCGCGACCACCGCGGACCGCAGCGAGTCGCCCGCGGCGGCCGTCTCGCGGTGCACCGGGATCTGGCCCGTGGCCCGCAGGACGGGTCCGACGACGGGCACGCCGAAGAGCGAGGACTTGGCCAGCACGCGGGGTACGTGGCCGTTGTCCCACAGGTAGTGCGCGAACGTCAGCGGGTCCACCTCCGTGAGGTGGTTCGCGACGGCGATGAACCCGCCCTCGGCGGGCAGGTGCTCGGCACCGTGCCAGTCGGGGCGAGTCGTCGCGAACAGGAACGTGCGCACGATGCGTGCGACGTTGCGGTAGACGAGGTTGGAACGCGACGGCGACGGCACGGGAACCGATGGTAGCCGTGCCGTCGGGGCGCGCGTCCCGCCGTCCCGTCAGCGCCGCCCGTGGTCCTCACGGCTGAACTGCGCTCCGAGCGCCTCGAGCTTGTCGGTGAACCGCTCGTAGCCCCGGTCGATGAGGCTGATGCCGCGCACCGCCGACGTGCCCTTGGCCGCCAGCGCCGCGATGAGGTGGCTGAAACCGCCGCGCAGGTCCGGGACCTCGATCTCGGCCGCCGACAGGGGCGTCGGGCCCGAGATCACGGCCGAGTGGTAGAAGTTGCGCTGTCCGAAGCGGCACGGCCGCCCGCCCAGGCACTCCTTGTAGACCTGGATGGTGGCACCCATGCCGACGAGCGCGTCGACGAACCCGAAACGGTTCTCGTACACCGTCTCGTGGACGATCGACAGGCCGCGCGCCTGGGTGAGCGCCACGACGAGCGGCTGCTGCCAGTCCGTCATGAACCCGGGGTGCACGTCGGTCTCGAGCTGGATCGAGCGCAGGTCCCCGCCCGGGTGGAAGAACCGGATGCCGCCGTCGTCGATCGTGAACTCGCCGCCGACCTTGCGGAAGGTGTTGAGGAAGGTCGTCATCTCCGGCTGGGTCGCGCCACGCACGTAGACGTCACCACCGGTCGCCAGGGCGGCGGACGCCCAGGACGCCGCCTCGATGCGGTCCGACAGCGCGGTGTGCTGGAAGCCCACGAGCCGGTCGACGCCCTCGATGCGGATGACGCGGTCGGTGTCGACCGAGATGATCGCGCCCATCTTCTGCAGGACGTTGATGAGGTCCATGATCTCGGGCTCGATCGCCGCGTTCGCGAGCTCCGTGATGCCCTCGGCGCGCACGGCGGTCAGCAGCAGCTGCTCGGTGGCCCCGACGCTGGGATAGGGCAGCGCGATCTTCGTGCCCTGCAGGCGGTGCGGCGCCCGGATGTGGATGCCGTTGTGGGTCTTGTCCACGACGGCACCGAACTGGCGCAGGATGTCGAGGTGGAAGTTGATCGGCCGGTCGCCGATCCGGCAGCCGCCCAGGTCGGGGATGAACGCCTCGCCCAGGCGGTGCAGCAGCGGTCCGCAGAACAGGATCGGGATGCGGCTGGAGCCGGCGTGCGCGTCGATGTCCGCCACGTGGGCGGACTCGACGTCGGTCGGGTCCAGGCTGATCGTGCCGGCGTCCTCGTCGATCTCGACCTTCACGCCGTGCAGGCGCAGCAGGCCGGACACGACGGTCACGTCGCGGATCTGGGGCACGTTGCGCAGCTCGCTGGGCGTCTCGCCCAGGAGTGCGGCGACCATCGCCTTGGAGACGAAGTTCTTGGCCCCTCGGACGGTGATCTCGCCCTGAAGCGGGTTGCCACCGTCGACGTACAGCAGGTCGCTCATGGACACATCGTCCCTCACCGCGCGGTGTGCGCACGTCATCTGCGGCCGCGTCGGCGCAGCCCTCGCAGAACCCTCACAACGGCTCCGGGCGTGCGCTCGCCGGTGGCGTGCGCCCCCCCCGGACGCCCCGGCAGGTCAGAGGCGCGACCCTCGGATCAGGCGCCGCGCGTCGGGCCGAGACCCAGCGGCACGACGGGACGGGCGGGGCGCACGTCGACGGGCGGCAGGTGCTTGGCCGGCAGCGTCGCGGGGCGCCAGGACTCGCGGCGCTTCTCGAACTCGGTGATCTCGTCGGCGTGCTGGAGCGTCAGACCGATGTCGTCGAGGCCCTCCATGAGGCGCCAGCGCGTGTAGTCGTCCACCTGGAACGGGACGACCACGTCGTCGCACGTCACGGTGCGCGACGCGAGGTCGACCGTCACCTCGGTGCCGGGGCGCGTCTCGAGGATCTTCCACAGCAGCTCGACGTCCTCCTGGCCGACCTGGGCCGCCAGGAGTCCCTGCTTGCCGGAGTTGCCGCGGAAGATGTCGGCGAACCGCGCCGAGATGACGACGCGGAAGCCGTAGTCCTTGAGCGCCCACACGGCGTGCTCGCGCGACGAGCCGGTGCCGAAGTCGGGACCGGCCACGAGGACCGACCCGGAGCGGTAGGCGTCCTGGTTGAGCAGGAAGTCCGGGTCGCCGCGCCACGCGGCGAACAGGGCGTCCTCGAAGCCCGTGCGCGTGACCCGCTTGAGGTACACGGCGGGGATGATCTGGTCGGTGTCGACGTTGCTGCGACGCAGCGGGACGCCGACCCCGGTGTGCTGGGTGAACTTCTCCATGATGGGTTCCTACCTGGGGTGTCGGGGGGCGTCAGGCGGTCTGCAGCGCGTCGTCGGGCGTCAGCGGGCTGCCGTCCGGGACGGGGACGTCGGCGCCGAGGTCCGCGACCGACGACAGCGTGCCGCGGATCGCCGTGGCGGCGGCGACCAGCGGCGAGACGAGGTGCGTGCGTCCGCCCTTGCCCTGCCGGCCCTCGAAGTTGCGGTTCGACGTCGACGCCGAGCGCTCCTGCGGCGCGAGCTGGTCGGGGTTCATGCCCAGGCACATCGAGCAGCCGGCGTTGCGCCACTCGGCGCCGAAGTCGAGGAAGATCTGGTCCAGGCCCTCGGCCTCGGCCTGCAGCCGGACCCGCGCGGACGCGGGCACGACCAGGACGCGCACGTCGTCGGCCTTCTTGCGGTCCTTGACGAGCTTGGCGACGGCCCGCAGGTCCTCGATGCGGCCGTTGGTGCACGAGCCGATGAAGACCGTGTCGACCTTGATGTCGCGCAGCGGCTGGCCGGGGACCAGGCCCATGTACTCGATCGCGCGCTCGGCCGCGACGCGCTCGTTGGCGTCGGCGATCTGCTCCGGCACGGGGACGTTGCCGGACAGCGGCAGGCCCTGGCCGGGGTTGGTGCCCCACGTCACGAACGGCTCGAGGTCGGCCGCCTCGAGCACGACCTCGGCGTCGAAGACCGCGTCGTCGTCGGTGCGCAGCGTGCGCCAGTACTCGACGGCCGCGTCCCAGTCGGCGCCCTCGGGAGCGTGCGGGCGGCCCTTGAGGTACGCGAACGTCGTCTCGTCCGGCGCGATCATCCCCGCACGCGCACCGGCCTCGATCGACATGTTGCAGATGGTCATCCGCCCCTCCATCGAGAGGTTGCGGATGGCCTCGCCGCGGTACTCCAGGACGTAGCCCTGACCGCCGCCGGTGCCGATCTTGGCGATGATCGCCAGGATGATGTCCTTGGCGCTCGCACCGATCGGCAGGGCGCCGTTGACGGTGATCGCCATCGTCTTGAACGGCGCCAGCGGGAGCGTCTGCGTCGCGAGGACGTGCTCGACCTCGCTCGTGCCGATGCCGAACGCGAGCGCGCCGAAGGCGCCGTGCGTCGAGGTGTGCGAGTCGCCGCAGACGACCGTCAGGCCCGGCTGCGTCAGGCCGAGCTGCGGCCCGACCTGGTGCACGATCCCCTGGTCGGCGTCGCCCAGCGAGTGGATCCGCACGCCGAACTCGGCGACGTTGTTCCGCAGCGTCTGGATCTGCGTCCGGCTCGTCAGGTCGGCGATGGGCCGGTCGATGTCGAGCGTCGGCGTGTTGTGGTCCTCGGTGGCGAGGGTGAGGTCGGGGCGACGGACCGGGCGACCGGCCAGGCGCAGGCCCTCGAAGGCCTGCGGGCTCGTGACCTCGTGCACCAGGTGCAGGTCGATGTACAGCAGGTCCGGTGCGCCGTCCGTGCCGCGTCGCACGACGTGCGCTTCCCAGACCTTCTCCGCCAGCGTGCCGGCCATGTTCGTCGTTCCTCTCGTCCGGGCGGGGGCCTCCCGGGTCACCGAGCCGATGACTGTCCGCCGAGGCACGTGTGTCCCCCGGCTTGCATCTCAGCCTTCGAGACGCCAATATCGACCTATGGACAACTCTAGCGGAGTCGGCGTCCTGGACAAGGCCGCATCGGTGCTCAGCGCCCTCGAGGCCGGACCCGCGACCCTCGCGCAGCTCGTCGCCGCCACCCATCTTGCACGCCCGACGGCCCATCGCCTCGCCGTCGCGCTCGAGCACCACCGTCTGGTGGCACGTGATCTGCAGGGCAGGTTCGTCCTCGGGCCGCGCCTGTCGGAGCTCGCGACGGCCGCCGGCGAGGACCGCCTGCTGGCCGCCGCCGGGCCCGTGCTCACGCTGCTGCGCGACCACACCGGCGAGAGCGCCCAGCTCTACCGCCGGCAGGGCGACCAGCGGATCTGCGTCGCGGCCGCCGAGCGGCCCATCGGGCTGCGGGACTCCATCCCCGTGGGTGCCACGCTGACGATGCAGGCCGGCTCCGCCGCCCAGGTGCTCCTGGCGTGGGAGGAGCCCGACCGGCTGCACCGCGGGCTGCAGGGCGCCAAGTTCACCGCCACCATCCTGTCGGGCGTCCGTCGCCGCGGCTGGGCGCAGTCCGTCTCCGAGCGCGAGGTCGGTGTCGCGTCGGTGTCCGCGCCCGTGCGCGGTCCGTCGGGACGCGTCGTGGCGGCCGTGTCCGTCTCCGGGCCCCTCGAGCGCCTGTCGCGCCAGCCCGGCCGGCTGCACGCCGCGGCCGTGGTGTCCGCCGCGAACCGCCTCACCGAGGTCCTGCGCCGCACCGCGGACTGAGCACACCGTCGAGCCCGGGCCCCGGTGCAGCACACCGGGGCCCGGGCTCCGACGTGCCGCGCAGCCGCACACCGACGGCTCGGCCGACCTGAGCATGGCGAGCCGAGCGTCACGAGCTGGGCATGGGACGACGAAGGCCCGGTCACCTGTGGTGACCGGGCCTTGACCGTACCCCCGACCGGATTCGAACCGGCGCTACCGCCGTGAGAGGGCGGCGTGCTAGGCCGCTACACAACGGGGGCCTTGCGCACGACCCGTGGGCCGCGTGCCGAGTGGATACTGTACCCGACGTCCGTCGTGAGTCGAAATCGATCTCGACGGTCGCGGGCCCGCCACCAGGGCGGGGATCCGTGCTGCCCACCGGACTGACGTCCGCCGGACAACGCTGGGGTACCAGGACTCGAACCTAGACTAACTGAACCAGAATCAGTCGTGCTGCCAATTACACCATACCCCACGGGCTGTGACTGACCCCCGAAGAGGTCCGTACGCAGCACCATCGGTACGTGTCTCGGGGACCCGTACCGGCGGTGAACATTACCTGAGCGGGAGGGCAGGGTCCAACCGGCCCCCGGTGGCGCCCGTCACGCGGCGGCGCGGGGCTCAGCCTGCGGGGATCTGGCCGATCTCCGTCACGTCGTACCAGAGCAGGTCGCGGTCCTCCAGGCGCTCGATCGCGAACTCGTCCCCCGTGGCGGCCGCCGCGACGTCCGCGGCCGCTGCGGGCTCGTCGACGTGGACGCTGACCATCTGGCCGAGCTCGACCCGGCACACCACCTCCACGGCGGACGGCACCGGCGGGTCCTCCAGGTCGCGCACGCAGGCCTCGGGCACGTCGGCCGCGACGACCACCCGCAGCGACGGCGCGTCAGGGCTGCCCGCCAGCAGCAGCAGGGACCCGTCGGCGGCACCCGCCTGGGCGGCATACTCCCACCCCTCCTCGTCCTCGTCGGGCCACAGGGTGCGCAGCGCCGGGGTGACGGCGTGCGCGACCCGTGGTGCCAGGAGCACCGGGGAGACGTGCTGGAGCTCGGCGAGGGTCACGGGCAGGTAGACGCGCACAGGCCCAGTGTGCCGCTGCCGGGCACTCAGCCGACCGGTACGCGGCCCACCGGCGCGTCGGCCCGCACCGTGGCGGCGACCTCCGCGGCCAGTGCGGCCAGGCTGCGCCGCGCGGGCGAGCCGGGCGCCACCTCGCGCAGCGCGCGACCCTCGAGCATCGCGGCGTCCACCGCCGACCGGTCCTCGGGCACGAGCAGGACGTCCTCGACACCGGCGTACCGCGCGAGCGCGGCCGCGACGGCCTCCCCCGGGCGTGACCCCGCCACGGTGGACCGCACCCGGTTGACCACCACGCGCCGGGTCAGGGCCAGGCCACGGTCCGCCACGTCGGCCAGCGCACGCACGAGGCGCTGGACGCCCACGGGATCGGCGGTGCCGACGACGACCACGAGGTCGGCCTGCTCGAGGGCGGTCAACGTCGCGGCGTTGCGGGCCGGCGCACGCGTGTCGTAGCTGAGCATCTCGTCCTGCTCGAGGCAGAAGCCGGTGTCGACCACCGTGACGTCCGCCAGCGCACGCGCCTGCGAGAGGACCAGCTCGAGCGAGCTCGCGGGCAGCTCGGGCCAGCGGTCGGCGCGCGAGATCCCCGACAGCAGACGCAGCTCGGGCAGCACCACGGGCGCCAGCCGTGCGAGCGTCGGCAGGTCCAGCGCCCCCTGGCCCGCGGCCCGCGCGGCCGCCGCCACGCCGGGCGCCTCGTCCAGCACGCCCAGGACCTGCGCGACCACCCCGCCGTAGGTGTCCGCGTCCACGAGGAGCGTCCGGCGGCCGAGCGCCGCCAGCTCGGCCGCGAGGTTGACCGCGACGAACGTGCGCCCCGGCGCACCGGTCGCGCCCCAGACCGCGACGGTCGTCCCGTGACGCGTGGGCGACACCGGCTGCGGTGCCGCCACCGGCGGCACCTGCCCGCCGCCGAGCACGGAGAGCGCCTCGCGCACGACGTCGGGCACGCGCCCGTCGACGTCGACGTCCACGACCAGGTCCGCACCGTGGGCGGTCAGCCGCTCCGCGAGCCACGGTCGCGACGGGTCGCCCAGGCCGACGACGCGCACACCGCACCGGTGCAGGACCGCGACCGCCTCGCGGTCGAGCCTGTCGAGGTCTCCCGACACCACGGCCAGACCGCCCAGGCCGGCCTCCGCGGCCGCCAGGAGCTCGGTCAGGTCGGCGCAGCGTCGCGTGACGGACAGCCGTCCGCCCGAGCCCTCCACGGCCTGCACGATCGCCGACTCCGCCGCCCCCTGGACGGCGCACAGCACCCCGACGCCCATCTCAGGCGCCCGGCACAGGGACGACGTCGACGGTGCCGCCGCCGGCGAGCGCGGCGAGGACCTCCGGGAGGTCCTCCACGGGCACCAGCACGTGGACGGTGCGGGCGCCGCCGCTCGCGAACGCCCCGTCGGCGCTGCTCAGCTCCGCGACCGTGAGCGCCGTGGCGAGCTCGTGCGGCGTGACGGCGACGACCGCCCCACCCGCCGGCGGGGCCGAACCACCCTCGGGCGTGAACCACAGGTCGACGCGGGAGCCGGCGACGAGCCCGCTCGGCGCCGGCCCCGACAGCGTGACGGGCACCGCACGGACGTCCAGGTCCGCGGCGTCCCCCACCGCTGCCGCGGGGACGAGCTCACCGGCGCCCACGGTGCGCAGCAGCACGCCCGCGTCGGGCAGCGGCTCGTCCGCGCGCAGGTAGCCGTCGACGTGGTCGGCGAGCCGGACGTCGGCCACCACCACCGCGGACGAGGTCAGGGCCGCGCCGGGGACCAGCACCTCGCGCGCCACGTACACGGGGACGGTGCGCTGCGCCGTCGTGACGGCCCAGCTCCCGAGCGCGACGGACGCCGCGATCAGGGCCAGCCCCACGAGCAGCCGGGGGTCGCGCCAGCCGGGACGGCGCAGACGGGCGGCCGTCGGGGCGGGCAGGTCGAGCACGGAGGTGTCCACGGAAGGCTCCAGGTCAGCAGGGGCAGCAGGTGGCGGCGCGCCACCGTCGGACGTGGTCGGGCGGGCGGGCGCCGCCGTGGCCGGTGGTGACGGCAGGACGAGTGTGGCGTGCCCGGGGGGCGGCGCGGTGGGGTCGGTCCGCAGCCTGTGGACAACGGTCCCGGCCGCACCCGGCGTGCGAGACTTCGACCATGGCACCGAGGTTCCTGACGCTCGCCGACGTGTCCGAGATCCTCAACATCTCGGCGCCCCAGGCGTACGCGCTCGTCCGCTCCGGCGAGCTGCCCGCGATCCAGATCGGCGGGCGGATGCAGTGGCGCGTCGAGACCGCCGAGCTGGAGCGCTACATCGAGCGCATGTACGCCGAGACCCGGGCCCGCACGGCGCACGGGACGGCCTCCGAGGGCTCGGTCTGACCGACCCCGCGGCAGCACCCCTCACCGCGACACCACCGCGAGCAGGGCACCGAACGGCACGATGACGACCCGGCCCACCGGCGTGAGCTGCGTCAGGTCGAGGTGGTCGGCACCCACGCGGTCGAGCCGTCCCGTGACCTCGCCCGCATCGGTCCGCACGGTGACCACCGTCCGGTCGCGCGCGAGTGCCCGCAGCACGTGACCGAGGCCGAGCGCCGACTCGAGCCGACCGGCGGCCGGCGCCACGCCCGCCCCCAGCCCCTCGACGGTCCGGACGGCCGCCGTGGGGACGACCGCCCGACGCCCGGCACCCAGGTCCAGCAGCACCCACTGCGCGCCGGCGTCGACCACGACGCCGTCGAGCGGCTCCTCGTGCGCCGTCACGATGCGCAGGCGCGCGCCGGTCGCGGCGCGCAGGCGGTCCGACAGCGCCACGCGTCCGCGCTCGGCACGCGTCAGCTCGGCGACGTCCCACCGGGCCTCCTCGGCACGCCCGGCGGCCAGCTGTCCCTCGAGGTCCGTGAAGAGCTGCTCCCACCGGTGCGACGGCACAGGAGGCCGCGCACCGGGGCCGTCGTCACTCACGGACCGGACCTTACTGGACATACCGCACGGACTCGACTACACCTGTCACCACCAGACTTCATCAAACGACGTCAAACTGCATCATCGAGGAGCAACGTGACCGACCGACCGAAGAACCTGCACGCGCGCCCGCCGCGTCCCGCCGCCACCGCGGCCGGGCTCGTCCTGGCCGGCGCCGCGGGGCTCGCCGTCGCGGCCGGGCTCGGCCTGTGGGTCGTCGACCACGTCGCCTCGACCGACCTGTGGCGCGTCGAGACGGTCGTCGCACCGCTCGTCGTGGTGGTCGGCGTCCTCGCGGCGGCGTGGGTGGGCGCGTCGGCGCTCGTGGCCGGGGCCTGCGCCGCCGTCCGTTCGGCGGGCGGCGCCTGGCGCGGCGGCGAGGTCGCCGTGCACCGCTGGGCGCCGGGCCTCGTGCGCCGCGCCCTGGCCGTCGCGGTGGCGGCAGGCGTCGGGCTGACCGGTGCCGCCGGTGCCTACGCCACCGCCGACGCGCCCCCGGCCCCCGTGGTCGTCACCGTCGACCTCGGCTGGTCGCCGACCGCCACGGACCCGGCAGCGCCGTCGCAGGGCGCCACCGAGGCGGCGTCGTCCGAGGTCGTGCCCGTGGCCTCGCAGGTGCCCACGATCACGGCGGCGGCCGCGGCCGCTGCGCCCGCCGGCAGCGTCGAGGTCCGACCCGGCGACACGCTGTGGGGCCTCGCGGCACGCGCTCTGGGACCCGGCGCGTCCGACGCCGCCATCGCCGCCGAGTGGCCGCGGTGGTACGCGGCGAACGCCGCGACCATCGGGCCCGACCCCGACGTCCTGCAGCCCGGCCAGGTGCTGGTCGTCCCCACCCACCCCGACGGAGGCGCCCGATGACCACCCTTCCCGATGACGACGTGGCGCCCACGGCTCTCGAGGACGCCGTCGCGCGGCTGGACGCGGGCGCACCGCCGCCACCGGCGCGTGCACCGGAACGGCGCCTCACGTCCGTGAGCGCACCGGGCCCCGGGCCGGCGGAGGGCGCCGACCCGCGACGCCGGGAGCCGCGTCCGCGACTGCGGCTGGTGCCGGCGCTTCCGCCGGCCCACTCCTCACCCGCCCGGGGGCCGGTCGTGCCTCCGCTGCTGCGGGACCGCGCTCGCGAGGTCGGGGCGGACGACCGCGCACGGACGGCCGAGCCGGACGACGACCGCGGTGCCGCACCGGCGACCGACGCCGGCCGGTTCGCCCACGGCGTCGGGCTCGCGTGCGTCGAGGTCGTGCTGGGACGCCGGCCGCCGGGCCAGCTCGCGCGGTGGGTCGCACCCGAGGTGCTCGAGTCCCTGCAGGAGACCGCCGAGATGGTCCGACGCGCAGGGGTGCTGACCCACGCCCGGCGTCCGGCGGCGCGCCGGGTCCGGGTGTGCGCGGTGGACCGTCACACCGCGGAGGCATGCCTCGTGGTGGACGACGGGGCGCGCGTGCGCGCCGTCGCGCTGCGGCTCGAGGCCCACCGGGGTGCGTGGCGCGTCACCACGCTCGAGATCGGGTGAACGTCCCCCGTGCGGCCCGGCCACCGGCCCGGTCCGTGGCCTCGAGCCACGGACCGGGAGACCGGCGTCAGCGCTTGCGCTGCTTGGCCTGCTTGCGCCGGTCCGCGCGGTTGGCGCTGCCCGAGGAGGCCGCAGCCGGCCGTGCGGCACGACTGCCACCGTCGGCCCGCGTGACGACCTCGCCGTCACCGTCGGCGGACGGCGCCGAGTACTGCAGCGGCGTGCGCTCGGCGGGACCGTCGATGCCCTTCGCGACGAGCGCGCCGGACGCGCCGTCCCCGTCGACGGGCCGCGGTGCCGCGGCCGCCGCACCGACCGAGCCCGCTGCCTGCGCGGCCGAGTCGGCGCTGATGACGGGCGCGTCCGACGGCTGGGCGACCTGCACCTCGAGGTTGTAGAGGTACTGGACCGACTCCTCCTTGATGGCGTCGGTCATGGCCGTGAAGAGCTGGAAGCCCTCGCGCTGGTACTCGATCAGCGGGTCGCGCTGAGCCATCGCCCGCAGGCCGATGCCCTCCTTGAGGTAGTCCATCTCGTAGAGGTGCTCGCGCCACTTGCGGTCGAGGACCGAGAGCACCACGCGCCGCTCCAGCTGACGCATGTTCGCCTCGCCCAGGGTCTGCTCGCGCTCGGCGTACGCGTGCTCGGCGTCCGACAGCACCTCGCGCGTGAGCAGCTCGGCCGAGAGCCGCGTCGGGCCGCCCGCCTCCTCGATGACCTCCTCCGGGGTGATCGACACCGGGTACACGCCCCGCAGGGCGGTCCACAGGGCCTCGAGGTCCCAGTCCTCGGGACGCCCCTCGGCCGTGGCGAGCGCGACGTACTCCGAGAGCACGTCCGTGCGGAAGTGGGTGACCTGCTCCTGCAGGTCCTCACCGTGCAGCACCCGGCGGCGCTGCTCGTAGATGACCTCGCGCTGGCGGGACATCACGTCGTCGTACTTCAGGACGTTCTTGCGGATCTCGAAGTTGCGCGCCTCGACCTGCGACTGCGCCGACTGGATGCCCCGGGTCACGATCTTGGACTCCAGCGGCATGTCCTCCGGGAACCCGGCCCGCGTCATCATCGACTCGGCGAGACCGGAGTTGAACAGACGCATGAGGTCGTCCTGCATCGACAGGTAGAACCGGGACTCCCCCGGGTCGCCCTGACGGCCGGAGCGACCACGCAGCTGGTTGTCGATGCGACGCGACTCGTGGCGCTCGGTGCCCAGCACGTACAGACCGCCGAGCTCGGTGACCTCGTCGTGCTCGGCCGCGACGGCGAGCTTGGCCTTCTCGAGGACCTCGGGCCACGCGGCCTCGTACTCCTCCGCGTTCTCCGCCGGGTCCAGGCCGCGCTCGTTCATCTCGGCGACGGCCATGAACTCCGCGTTGCCACCGAGCATGATGTCGGTGCCACGGCCGGCCATGTTGGTCGCGACCGTCACCGCGCCCTTGCGCCCGGCCTGCGCCACGATCGACGCCTCACGCGCGTGCTGCTTGGCGTTGAGCACCTCGTGCGGGACGCCCTGCTTCTTGAGCTTGGACGAGAGCAGCTCCGACTTCTCGACGCTGGTCGTGCCGACGAGGACGGGCTGGCCCTTGGCGTGCCGCTCGACGATGTCCGCGACGACGGCGTCGAACTTGCCCTCCTCGGCCTTGTAGACGAGGTCCTTGCCGTCGATGCGCTGCATCTGACGGTTGGTGGGGATCGGGACGACGCCCAGCTTGTAGGTGCCCTGGAACTCCGCGGCCTCGGTCTCGGCCGTACCGGTCATGCCGGCGAGCTTGTCGTACAGGCGGAAGTAGTTCTGCAGCGTGATCGTGGCGAGCGTCTGGTTCTCGGCCTTGATCGCCACGCCCTCCTTCGCCTCGATCGCCTGGTGCATGCCCTCGTTGTAGCGACGACCGGCCAGGATGCGGCCCGTGTGCTCGTCGACGATGAGGACCTCGCCGTTCATCACGACGTAGTCCTTGTCGCGCTTGAAGAGCTCCTTGGCCTTGATCGCGTTGTTGAGGAAGCCGATGAGCGGGGTGTTGAGCGACTCGTAGAGGTTGTCGATCCCCAGGTAGTCCTCGACCCGCGCGATGCCCGGCTCCAGCACGCCCACGGTGCGCTTCTTCTCGTCGACCTCGTAGTCGCGGTCCGGCTGGAGACGCCGCACGACCTTGGCGAACTCGCCGTACCACCGGTTGGCGTCACCCGAGGCGGGGCCCGAGATGATCAGCGGCGTGCGGGCCTCGTCGATGAGGATGGAGTCGACCTCGTCGACGATCGCGAAGTGGTGTCCGCGCTGCACGAGGTCGTCGACGCTCCACGCCATGTTGTCGCGCAGGTAGTCGAAGCCGAACTCGTTGTTCGTGCCGTACGTGATGTCGGCGGCGTACTGCTCCCGGCGCTGGGCGGGCGTCAGCTGCGACAGGATCGTGCCCGTCGACATGCCGAGGAACCGGAACACGCGACCCATGAGGTCGGCCTGGTAGCCCGCGAGGTAGTCGTTGACCGTGACGACGTGGACGCCCTTGCCGGTCAGCGCGTTGAGGTAGGCGGGGGCCGTCGCGACCAGCGTCTTGCCCTCACCGGTCTTCATCTCGGCGATGTTGCCCAGGTGCAGCGCGGCACCACCCATGAGCTGGACGTCGAAGTGCCGCTGGCCGAGTGTCCGGCGGGACGCCTCGCGCACCGCGGCGAACGCCTCGGGCAGCAGGTCGTCGAGCTTCTCACCCTCGGCGAGCCGCGCCTTGAACCGGTCGGTCTCCTCGCGCAGCTCGGCGTCGGACAGCGACGTGAAGCTGTCCTCCAGCGCGTTGACCTGGGACGCGATACCGGACAGCTTCTTGAGGATCCGCCCCTCGCCCAGCCGGAGGACCTTCTCGAGGATCGCCGTCACGCAACTCTCCCGACGTCGTTGGCGCCCGTCCGCTCACGGCGTCGGGGCGTGCGTGTCGCCCGACCGCTCGACCGGGCCCGACCATCGTAGGCGAGCCGCGGGACCGACGGGGTCGTCGTTCAGCCCGTGGCAGCGGCGAGCTCGCGCACGAGCGCGGCGGCGAGGCTGCCGGACGTGTCGGGCCCGACGCGGACGTCGGTCAGTCCCAACCACCCCGCCATCGTCCACAGCTCGGCCGCGAGCTCGTGCGCGACCTCGACGTCGCCGGGTGCTCCGTGGGCCTCGTCCCCCGCCGGGCCCGGCGTCCGGTGCACCGCCGGCACGCGCAGCACGCCCGCGCGCCGGTCCGCCTTGAGGTCGACGAGGGCCACCAGCCGCTCGCCCAGGAGGAACGGCAGGACGTAGTACCCCCAGACCCGCGCCGCGGCCGGGACGTAGATCTCGATGCGGTAGCGGAGGTCGAACAGGGCCTCGGTGCGCGTGCGCTCCCACACGAGGGGGTCGAACGGGCTGAGCAGCGCACGCCCCCGCGCGCGGCGCGGCACGTGCGCGTCGCGGTGGAGGTAGAGCGGACCGCGCCAGCCCTCGACCTCGACCGGCCGGAGCACCCCGTCGGCGACGAGCTCCGCGACGACCGTGCTCGTCGGTGCGACCGCGGTGCGCCAGTGGTCCGCCAGGCACCGCACGCTCGCCACGCCGTGGGCCCGCGCGGCGATCTCGACCAGCCGTCGCCGCGCCGTCGCCTCGTCGGCCTGCGGCGCCGCGAGCACGTCCGGCGGGAGGACCCGGTCGGGACGGTCGAAGCGACGCTCGAACTGCGGGTTGCGACCGGCGGTCGTGAGCTCCCCCACGAAGAAGAGGTGCTCGAGCGCGCGCTTGGCGTCGGTCCACGACCACCCCCACGCCGCCGAGCGCCGGCCGCCGCCCCCGAGGATCTCCTGCACCTCCCGCGCCGTCACCGGGCCCCGCTCGTCGACGATGCGGCGGACGGCCGCGACCTCCGGCGAGCGGCCGACGGGGACGCCGTGCAGCGCGTCCCCCCGCCGCTCCACCGCCGCACGGTTGCCGGCGTGCTTGAACGCCAGGTCACGGAACGTCGCGGGCGGCACGAGCGACGCCTCGTGGGCCCACGTCTCGACCAGGCGGCGCGGCCGCCGTGCCGTCGCGCGGTCCAGCGCCGTGACGTCCCACGCGCCGACGCGCGAGTAGACGGGCATGAGGTGGGCCCGCGCCAGCACGTTGACCGAGTCGACCTGCAGCAGGCCGAGCCGGTCGACGACCCGCTGCAGCTCGCGAGCACCGCCCGGCGCCGACCGCGCGGGACGGGGCCGGTCCAGGCCGGAGGCGTGCAGGACGGCGCGACGTGCCTGCGAGCGGGTCAGCCTCTCGGGCCGGGCGTCCACCATGCCCCGATCCTGCCCGCTCCCCCTGACACCGCCGCGCGGGTCTGCCGACGCCCGACGCCGACGGGACTGAATCCTTTCTTGCCGCGACGCCCGCACGCGGCACGCGCGCCCGCGCGCCTCTGCGCAAGTTTCGCTCGTGACGGCGGGGTGGACTGTCGACCAGCCCGCCCGACCGCAGCAGGAGTGGAACAGGCGCGCTGCTCAGCCGGCTTGAGACCGGTTGCTGAAGCGGTGTACCGCGGCCCAGGACGGCGAATCGCTTCAGAGCGGACGCCCTGGTGACCGAAAGTTTTCCGAAACTTCCTCGCAGACCTTGACGCACACCGCACCTGGCGGCGAACGTCGTTGCCCGGCCGCCGAGCTCTCGGCACGCGTGGCGGCCACGACCGACCGAACTCCCGGTGCCGGACGGACCGCGCCGTCCGGCACCGGGGCTCCACCGCCGCCCGCGCCGGGCCGGCCGGCGGCCCTGCACGGCACGGGGCGGCGGGCCTGCCGGCCCACCGCCCCGTGACATCGTCCCGCTGGCGTCAGCCGGCGACCCGGTGCGACCCGCCGGTCACGACCGGCGCGTCGAGCTTGATGACTCCGTAGCTCCAGCCGCGGCGGCGGTACGCGACCGCCGGCTGGGCCGTCTCCGCGTCGACGAACAGGTAGAAGTCGTGCCCGACGAGCTCCATCTCGTACAGCGCGTCGTCCACCGTCATCGGCTGCGCCCGGTGCACCTTCTCGCGGATGAGGACCGGGGAGTCACCCAGAGCCGTCTCCGTGACCCCGTCCTCGCCCGGCTCGGGCGCCTGGGGAGCCGGCGGCTCCGGCGCGGGAGGACGGACGTCCACGGGCGCCAGCGGAGTGTGGTTGCGGTGGTCCTTGCGCCGGTCGCGCGCACGGCGCAGGCGCTCGAGGAGGCGGCCGAGGGCGACGTCCAGGGCGGCGTACGCGTCGTCGGCGCACGCCTCCGCCCGGATGACAGGACCCTTGTCGACCACCGTCAGCTCGACCTTCTCGCTGCTGCCGGACTGGCGCGGACTCGGTTCGTGCGACACGAGGACGTCGACGCGCTGCGCGCGCGGGGCCAGCTGCTCGATCTTCGCGAGCTTGCTCTCGAGGTGGGCGCGATACCGCGGGGACACCTCGGTGTGCCGGCCTGCAACCACGATCTCCATGTGGGCCTCCTGGGAGGTCAGGGGCGGGCTGCGCCCGCCCGGACGAGACGTACGTCTACGGCCCCACGACGGGGGCGGACGGCATCACCTCCTCGGCCGCGCTTCCCCCGCCGGACTGCTGCGGGAGGTGCTCACGGCGTCGTACCCAGGATCTCACGCTATTCGTCCTCGGCGTGCCCGGGACCCCGTGCGCTGCTCCGTACGGAGGACCCCAGGGGGCTGCGGCCCGACGGCGCCGGCGTGGCGGCGAGCGCGACGCCACCCAGGACGGACGCCCCGGCGGCCGTGAGGGCGGCGTGGCAGGCGGCGAGCGTCGCACCCGTGGTGAGCACGTCGTCCACGAGCACGACCCGCCGGCCGCGGAGGCGCGCGGCCCGGTGCGCGCGCACCCTGCCCCCGAGCGCCGCACCCCGTGCGCGCGCGCCGAGCCCCGCGAGGTCGGGGCCCGCGGACCGCCGCAGCGCACCGGCCCGCACCGCCGGCACGCCACCGTCCCGCAGGCCCGCGGTCACGGCTGCCGCCAGCACGTCCACCGGCGCGCGCCCGCGTCGGCGGCGGGCGGCGGCCGTCGACGGCACGGCCACCACGAGGACGGGGAGGTGCCCCGCACGGGTCGCGTCGGGCAGGTGGGCGGCGACCGCCGCTCCCGTGCGGCGGGTCGCGGCGGTGAACGGCCGGTCGAGGTCGCTGCGTCCGCCGTCCTTCCACGCGGAGACGGCGTGCCGCACGGGCCCGACGAACACCGCGGGCGCCCACACGGGCAGGAGGGTCCGGCCGTCGAGGAGGTCGAGCCGGCCGGCCCCGTGGTCGCGGCGGACGGCGGCGCCGCACAGGGTCTGCGCGCACGTCGGGCACCACGTCACGTCCCGCCAGCCGCACCCTGCGCACGCCACCGGGACGACCAGCCCGACGAGGTCGCGGCACGCCGCGACGAGGAGTGCCCGCAGGGCGCCGCGGCGCCGGGTGGTCGGCCGGGACACGTCGGGGGCCGGGGAGGTCGGCGGTTCGCAGGGCACGCCGCCAGCCTGTCGCGCGTACGGCACACCCTCCGGGACCGACCGACGACCCGTGGACGACCTCACCGGCACGTGCACCTGGGGTCGGCTGGGCGACCGTCGAGGGCCCGCCGGCGTCAGCCCGGGAACGCCGCCCCGGCGACGTCGAGCACGCCCGTCACACCGGGCACGGCGACCCACGTACCGCCCTCGTAGCGCAGGAGGTCACCGTCGGCCGTGACGACGTACAGCAGGCGTGACCCGCGGTCGGCGGCGAGCTCGACGGCGTCGGCCACCGCGGGCAGCGGCGTGCTGCTGCCCGAGACCGGCACCAAGTACGGCGTCGCACCGGCGTCCCCCTCGGCCAGCATGCCGAGCGTGACGTCGTCGACCCACACGATCGACGCGGCGTCCGCCGGGGTGAGCGCGCCACCGGCGCGCACGCCCGGGCCGATCGTGAGAGGGACGCCACCGCCGTCGCGCGTCACGCCCGCCACGTTGAGGGTCACGCCGTCGGGCCCGCGGGACACGATCGCCACGCGCGTGCCGTCCCGCGACACCCGCACCGCCTGCACGGTCCGTCCCGCCAGCCAGTCCGCGGTGACCTCGACGGCCGTGCCGTCGAGCCGTACCGCGTCGAGCCGCCCCGTGCCCGAGCCCCGGGCCGTCCACACCCACGCGTAACGGTCGACCGACGGTGCCGCGAGGGCCGGGCCCGTCAGCAGGGTCCGCTGCTCGGCGCTGCCGACGGGCACCGTGACGAGGGTCGAGGGGTCGGCGAGCGCGACACGGACCAGACCGTCCGCCGAGCGCGCCGGACTTCCGGGCGCGGTGCCCTGGACAGCGCCCGCACCCTCGACGGTCGCGGGCGCGTCGGCGATGACCCGCAGCGTCTGCCCGTCGACGAGGACCTCCAGCTCTCCCGCGTCGGGGGTCGACAGCTCGTCGGGCACGCCGTCGATCACGGCACCGCCTGCGCCGGCCCGCACGACCAGGGTCGTCACGCCCAGGGGCCGCAACGACGCGTCGAGCTGGGCGAGCAGCAGCCCGCGGTCCGCCTCCAGGACCGCACGCGCCGGCTCCAGCGTCATCTCCGCCACGCCGCCGCGCTCGAAGGAGACGGCCTCCGGCTTGAGCTCGGTCCCCGGCGGGATCGCGGACGTCACGGCGTCCCGCAGCCAGGGCGACGGTCCCGCCAGCAGCGCACGCACCACGGCCGTCGGGACGTTGCGGTCGCGGAAGAACCGCACCTCCGGGACGAGCACCTTGCTGTCCGGGGTGAGGAAGTACAGGGACGTCGGGCGGAACTGCTGGGCGAAGCGCCGCGAGTCCACGACGAGGACGTCGGGTGCGTACGCGATGCGCCAGGCCCCCCGCGTGTCCTGCACCAGCTCGTAGCGCAGCGTCTCCAGGGCGTCGGCGGGGACCTCCAGGTACCGGCCGTCGACGTCGACCTTCGCCTTGACCGCCAGGGACACCGTGACCTGGGCGTCGCCCGTCTGCTCGACCTTCGTCGTGCTCGCGACGATCGTCTCGCCGCCCGGGTCCCACTCCGAGCGCTCGTCGGCGGCGAGGAACTGCCGCGTGACGTCGAAGTCGCCGGTGACCTCGGCGTCCATGGCCAGCAGGAAGCCCTCGACGATGCGAGTCGGCTCGGCGTCGGTCTGCGGGCCCTGCGCCAGGACGAAGACGCCGTCCTGCTCGCGCACCTGCCCGCCGTCGCCGGCCGTGACCGGCCCGCCGGTCGGGATCGCCACGCACCCCGTCATCAGCGCGACGACGAGGGCGGCGCACCCGAGCGCGCGCGACCGCGCGCCGCGCGTCACGACCGCCTCCGGGCGGCGCTGCTCACGCTCGGGGCGTCGTCGAGACGCACGTCGGTCCGCACGGGGTCGGTCGGGTTGCTCACGATCGCGATCTCCCCCGTCATGGGCGGCAGGTCGGGCAGCGCCGCGGGGTCGGTGCTCCGCAGCGGCTGGGCGTCCGCCGCGGGCTGGTCGTCCTGGTCCGGGACGAGCGGCAGCGGGGACCCGTCGAGCACGATGCCGGCGCGCCGCGGCAGCGTGAGCCGGAAGCAGGCGCCGCGGCCGGGGCGCCCCCACGCCTCGAGCAGACCGCCGTGCAGGTGCGCGTCCTCGAGCGAGATCGCCAGTCCCAGGCCCGTCCCGCCGGTGGTCCGCGCCCGCGCGGGGTCCGCCCGCCAGAAGCGGTCGAACACGTGCAGCGCCTCGTCCTGCGTCATGCCGACGCCGTGGTCCCGCACCGTCACCGCGACCGCGGTCGCGTCCACCCCGACGCGCACCTCGACGGCCGAGCCGTCGGCGTGCTCGACGGCGTTGACCAGCAGGTTGCGCAGGACCCGCTCCACCCGCCGGGGGTCGATGTCGGCGGTGGCGCGCACCTCCGGCAGGTCGACGTGCAGCCACGACCCGCGACGCACCGCGAGCGGGGTGGCGTTGTCGACGGCCTGCACCACGATGTCGCGCACGTCGCGCCCCTCGGCGTCCAGCACCGCGGCGCCCGCGTCGAAGCGGCTGATCTCCAGGAGGTCGGCCAGCAGGTCCTCGAAACGGTCCAGCTGCGTCGCGAGCAGCTCGGCGGACCGCTTGATGGCGGGGTCGAAGGCCTCCCGCGCGCCGTGGATGACCTCGCCCGCCATGCGGATCGTCGTCAGCGGCGTGCGCAGCTCGTGGGAGACGTCCGACACGAAGCGGCGCTGCAGGAGCGAGAGGTCCTCCATGCGCCGGATCTGGTCCTGCAGGCTCTCCGCCATCTCGTTGAAGGTGCGCGCGAGCGTGGCCATCTCGTCCTGCCCGTGCACGACCATGCGCTCCGACAGGTGACCGTCCGCGAGCCGGTCGGCGACGTGGGCCGCCCGCCGCACGGGGTGCACGGTGCGGCGCGTCACCATCCAGGTCATCGCCGCCAGGAGCGCGACGACCGCGACGGCGGCGAACGTCAGCGTCCGCAGCAGGAAGTCGAGCTGGTCCTGCTCGGCCTTCAGGCTGTACAGGAAGAACATCTGGTAGGTGCCGGCCATCGGGACGTCGACCTCCTGCCCGACGACGATGCCCGGGTCGGTGCGGCCGTCGGCGGCGGGGATCGCGACCGACTGCCAGTGCTGCCCGCCGTCCGCGACCGCCTGCTTGAGGTCGCGGCTCACGAGCTCGACCAGCGAGCGGTCGGTGGCGGTCGCGCCCACGCCGATCGACCCGGTCTGCCCGGGTGCCCGCAGCATGAACACGTCACGCTCCCCCGAGCCGCCGTTGCGCTGCGCGGTGGTCACGTCCTGCAGGTCACGTGCGACGTCCGCGAAGGTGCTGGCCGTGGACGCGGCGAGGACCTCCTGCGTCTGCTCGGTGGCGCGGGCGCTCTCGAAGAGCACCTGCTTCAGGCGCTCGTCGAACAGCTCCGCCCGGGTCACCTCGCCGACGTACCCGCCGATGACCGCGAGGGCGACGAGGCCGATCGTCAGGGTCGAGACCAGGACGCGCAGCTGCAGCGACGAGCGCCACCGCCGCGCCAGGCCGTGCGCGCGCCGCAGCGCACGCGCGCGGGCGAGCCGGAACCGTGCCCTCAGCCGCGGCACGGCGTCGCACCCTCGCTCACGGGCACCCGGGGCACCGTGGTCACGACCCCGCGACGCCCGCCTTGTAGCCGACGCCGCGCACCGTCACGACGATCTCCGGACGTTCCGGGTCGGTCTCGATCTTGGAGCGCAGGCGCTGGACGTGGACGTTGACCAGCCGCGTGTCGGCGGCGTGCCGGTAGCCCCAGACCTTCTCGAGCAGCACCTCGCGCGTGAAGACCTGCCAGGGCTTGCGCGCCAGGGCGACGAGCAGGTCGAACTCGAGCGGCGTGAGCGAGATCGACCGGCCGGCCCGCTCGACGCGGTGACCCGGGACGTCGATCGTCAGGTCGCCGATCGCGAGGTGCTCGGGAGCCGGCTCGTCGCTGCGGCGCAGCCGTGCGCGCACGCGGGCCACGAGCTCCTTGGGCTTGAAGGGCTTGGAGATGTAGTCGTCGGCGCCGGACTCGAGCCCGAGCACGACGTCGACGGTGTCGCTCTTGGCCGTCAGCATGACGATGGGCACGCCGGACTCGCCGCGGATCTGGCGGCACACCTCGGTGCCGTCCTTGCCGGGCAGCATGAGGTCGAGCAGCACGAGGTCCGGCTGCGTGGCCCGGAAGACCCCCAGCGCCTCGTCACCGTCCTCGCAGAAGACCGGCTCGAAACCCTCGGAGCGCAGCACGATGCCGATCATCTCGGCCAGGGCGGTGTCGTCGTCGACGACCAGGACGCGTCCCTTCATGCGGTGATCCTCTCATCGACGGGGCGCGCACCGCGGCGAGCGCGCCGCGCAGCCGGGTGACGTGTGGATCCGCCGCCGCCGCTCACCTGCACCGTGGCACCATGGGACCCGCCGACGCGTCGACGCGCTCGGGCCGGAGCACGCCACACACGAGGAGTCCGACGCATGACCTCCCCGCAGGACGACGGCACGGGCCCCGCGCCCTGGGCGCACCCCGCCGGCCCGCCCGCGGACGCCACGCCCTCGCACGCCCCGGTGCCGCCGCCGCCGCCGGTCGCACCCGGTGGCCCGGGCGTCGGCTGGGGCACTGCGCCGGCCCCGCCGGCGTGGGGCACCGGCCCCGCGCCGACGCCGGGCC
The DNA here is from genome assembly GCF_014836445.1 of Cellulomonas avistercoris. Taxonomy (GTDB): domain Bacteria; phylum Actinomycetota; class Actinomycetes; order Actinomycetales; family Cellulomonadaceae; genus Cellulomonas; species Cellulomonas avistercoris. Next base: position 14,118 of record NZ_JACSQV010000005.1, on the reverse strand, counting down.
AGGCGCCGCCGGCCGCGTGGGGCCAGCCCTCCGTGCCCCCGGGATGGGGCGCACCGCCGCCGGGACCGGCACCGGCGTGGCAGGTGCCGGTGCTGCAGCCCGGGATCATCCCGCTGCGGCCGCTGGGGCTGGGCGAGATCCTCGACGGTGCGGTCCGCGCCGTGCGGGCGAACCCGGCCGTGATGTTCGGGCTGTCGGCCGTCGTGGTGACCGTCGCCGTCGCGCTGCAGACGCTCGTCCAGCTCTACGTCGCGAGCCTCATCGGCGCCGCGCTGGGCGACACGACGCTCGACGGTGCGATGACGGCCGCCGACTCCGCGGTCTTCACCGAGCTGCTCTCCACGAGCGGCGGGCAGGCGCTGACCGTCCCGCTGCTCATCCCCGTGACGTCGGTGCTCACCGGGCTGCTGATCGTGTCGGTCAGCCGCTCGGTGCTGGGTCAGCGGGTCGCGCTGCGCGAGGTGTGGCGCACGCGCCGGGTGTGGCTGCTGGTGGGCTTCGCCGTCCTGCAGCTGCTCGCGTCGACGCTCGCGGTCGCGCTGTGGATCGGTGCCGTCGCCGCGCTGGCCGCGGCCGGCGCGGACGGGGCGGCCGTCGCGGTCGGCCTGCTCGGCGGGCTCGCGCTCGGGGCGCTCCTCGTGTGGGTCACGACCCGCACCCTGCTCGTGCCGCCCGCGCTCATGCTCGAGGGCAAGCGTTTCTGGCCCACCGTCGCGCGCGCCTGGCGGCTGACGCGCGGCAGCTTCTGGCGGTTGCTCGGCATCTACCTGCTGTCGAACCTGCTGGTCTCGATCCTGATGTACCTCTTCCTCGTGCCGGCCGCCGTGGTGGCCGGTCTCATCACGGCCGCGTCGGGGTCGGACGACATGACGATCCTCGTCTCGGCACTGGGACAGATCGTCGGCCTGACGCTGTCCACGACCTTCCTCGCCGCCGTGGTCGCGCTGCTGTACGTCGACGTGCGCATCCGGCGCGAGGGCCTCGACCTCGACCTCGCCCGGGCGGCCACGGGTGCCGCGTGACGCGCACGGGACGGTCGTGACGTGCGCGTGCTGACAGGGGTGCCGGTGGAGCCCGACGCGGCGGGCGCACGCCGGTGGGTCCGTGAGGAGATGCTCGACCCCGCGTACCACCGCCAGGATTCGCTGCTGCAGCGAGCGCTGGCGTGGCTCACCGAGCAGCTCGACAACCTGCCCTCGCTCGGCATGTCGAACCGGACGGCGCTGCTCGTCGTCGTCGGCGTGGCCGTCCTCGTGGTGCTCGTCGCGCTGCGCGTGGCCGGGCCGGTGCGGGCCGGCGCGCGGCGTCGGCGCGCCGCCGTCCTGCACGCCGACGACCGCCGCACCGCCGCGCAGCTGCGCGACGCCGCCGACGCCGCGGCACGCGCCGGCACGTGGTCCGTGGCCGTCGCCGACCGGTACCGGGCGGTCGTCCGCGACCTCGAGGAGCGCGGCCTGCTCGACGAACGGCCCGGACGCACCGCGCACGAGGCCGCGCGCGTCGCCGCCGCGGTGCTGCCCGCGCACGCCGACGCGCTGCGCCGCGGTGGCGACCTGTTCGACGACGTCGTGTACGGCGAACGGTCCGCCACGGCCGAGGACGACGCGACGATGCGCGGCCTGGACGCCGCCGTCCGCGCGGCACGGCCCGCGGCGGTCACGGCGTGAGCGCGACGACGGCGCCAGTGGTCGAGGTCGTCGGGGACGGGTCGACGGGGCGCTCCCGGGCCGCGGGCCGCTGGCGGCGCGCCCGCCCCTGGCTCGTGGTGCTCGGCGTCGTGCTCGTCGGCGGCCTGGTGCTGGCGCTGCCCGCGCCGCCCTCGAGCACCACGCCGGGCGCACCGGACAACGCCGGCGCCTCGGGCGCGCGCGCCGTGGCCCAGGTGCTCGAGCGCCAGGGCGTCACGGTCGAGCACGTCACGACGACCGCCGCCGCCCTCGCGGCCGCCACCGGTGACAGCACGGTCCTCGTCGTGGGCGACCAGTGGCTGACCCAGGAGCAGACCGACGCGCTCGTCGCCCTGCCCGACGACCTCGTGCTCGTCGACGCCGGGTGGGCGCTCTCGACGATCGCGCCGGACGTCGTCACCGCGGGGACGGGGAACACCCGCGAGCAGCGCGAGGCCGCGTGCGACGACCCCGACGCCGTCGCCGCGGGCACCATCACCGCTGCGGGCGGGTACGTCGACCTCGGGGGCCGGGCCACGACGTGCTTCCCCACCGGCCCCGGCCTCGACGGCGGCGCCTACCTCACGCTCGAGCAGGACGGTCGCCGCGTCACCGCGCTGTCCGACCTGCACCCCCTGACGAACGACGCGGTCGACGCCGACGGCAACGCCGCGCTCGTGCTGCGCATGCTGGGGCGCCACGACCACCTCGTCTGGTACGTGCCGAGCATCGACGACCTCGGCCCCGTGGACGCCGGCGACGACACCGCGAGCCTGACCGACCTCGTGCCGTGGGTCCGTCCCGTCACGGGCTGGCTGGTGCTGGTGCTGGTGGTCACGGTGGTCTGGCGGGCGCGCCGGCTCGGGCCCGTCGTCGCGGAGCCGCTGCCCGTCGTGGTGCGCTCGGCGGAGACCGCCCGCGGCCGCGGCCGCCTGTACCGACGCGCCCGGGCCCACGGGCACGCCGCCGCGGCCCTGCGCGCGGGCACGGCGGCACGCGTGGCGCACCGGCTGGGCCTGCCGAGGTCGGCCGACGCACCCGCGCTCGTCGACGCCCTGGCACGCGCCACGGGACGACGCGCCGGCGACGTCGAGGCCCTGATCTACGGGCCGCCGCCCACCGACGACGCGGGCCTCCTGCGGCTCGCCGACGACCTGCACCACCTGGAGAGCGAGGTACACCGAACGTGACCGACGACACGCTGCGACCCCCGAGCACCTGGGACGCCCCGCAGGGCCCCCTCGCACCGACCGCCACGAGCACGGACGCCGACCTGCGCGCGTCGCTCGCCGCCGTCCGGACCGAGGTGGCCAAGGCCGTCGTCGGTCAGGACGCGGCGGTGACCGGCCTCATCATCGCGCTCCTCTGCCGCGGCCACGTGCTCCTGGAGGGCGTCCCCGGGGTCGCCAAGACGCTCCTGGTCCGCTCGCTGTCCGGCGCCCTGTCCCTGGGCACCAAGCGCGTCCAGTTCACGCCCGACCTCATGCCGGGCGACGTGACGGGCTCCCTGGTCTACGACGCCCGCACGGCGCAGTTCTCGTTCCGCGAGGGGCCGGTCTTCACCAACCTGCTGCTGGCGGACGAGATCAACCGCACGCCCCCCAAGACGCAGGCCTCGCTCCTGGAGGCGATGGAGGAGCGGCAGGTCACCGTCGACGGCGAGGCGCGCATGCTGCCCGACCCGTTCGTCGTCGTCGCCACGCAGAACCCCGTGGAGTACGAGGGCACCTACCCGCTGCCCGAGGCCCAGCTCGACCGCTTCCTGCTCAAGCTGCTGCTGCCCCTGCCCGAGCGCACCGACGAGGTCGAGGTGCTGGCGCGGCACGCGGCCGGGTTCGACCCGCGCGACCTCGCCGCGGCCGGTCTGCGGCCCGTCGCCGGCGTCGACGACCTCGCCCGTGCGCGGGCGCAGGTGGCCCGCGTGCAGGTCGCGCCGGAGGTCCTCGGCTACGTGGTCGACGTCTGCCGCGCGACCCGGACGTCCCCGTCCCTGAGCCTCGGCGTGTCCCCGCGCGGGGCGACCGCGCTCCTGGCGACGTCGCGCGCGTGGGCCTGGCTGTCGGGCCGCGACTACGTGACCCCCGACGACGTGCAGGCGCTGGCGCACCCCACGCTGCGCCACCGCGTCCAGCTGCGGCCCGAGGCGGAGATCGAGGGCGTCTCGGCCGAGTCCGTCCTGGACACGGTGCTCGCGTCCGTCCCGGTCCCCCGCTGATCCCGTGGCCCTGACGTCGCGCGCGGTCCTGGTCGCGCTCGCCGGGATCGTCCCGGTGGCGCTGCTGCCCGCACCCCTGACCGTCCTCGTGTGGGCGCTCGTCGTCGTCGCCGTGTGCGCCGTGGACGTCGCGCTCGCCGCGTCGCCGCGCGAGCTCGCGGTGTCGCGCCGCCTGCCGCCGTCCGTGCGCCTGTCGGGCACGGTCGACGCCGTGCTCACGCTCCGCAACGTGGGCCGGCGCACGTCGCGTGCGCTCGTGCGCGACGCCTGGCCGCCGTCGACGCTGCCGGACGGCGACGCCCCCACGGGCGCCCGCACGCCGCGGCACCGCGTCGACGTGCCCGCGGGCGAGCAGCGGCGCGTGACCACGACGCTCGTGCCCACCCGACGCGGTGACGCCGTGGCCGACCGGGTCACGGTCCGCACGCTCGGACCGCTCGGCGTCGCGGGGCGGCAGGCGACGCTCGACGTGCCGGGGCGCCTGCGCGTGCTCCCCGAGTTCGCGTCCCGCCGTCACCTGCCGTCGCGCCTGGCCCGGCTGCGTGAGCTCGACGGGCGTTCCGCCGTGCAGCTGCGGGGCGCGGGCACCGAGTTCGACTCGCTGCGCGAGTACGTCGACGGCGACGACGTCCGCTCGATCGACTGGCGGGCGACCGCACGTCGGCGCGAGGTCGTGGTGCGGACGTGGCGGCCCGAGCGGGACCGCCACGTGCTGCTCGTGGTCGACACCTCGCGCACGAGCGCGGCCCGCGTCCTCGACGGCACCCGGCTCGAGGCGTCGGTCGAGGCGGCGCTGCTGCTGGGCGTCCTGGCGGCGCACGCGGGTGACCGCGTCGAGCTCCTCGCGTACGACCGCCGGGTGCGCGCCCGCGCGGCCGACTCGCACTCCTCGCGCGTGCTGCCCGCGCTGGCCGAGGCGCTCGCCGGCGTGCAGCCGGCCCTCGTCGAGACGGACTGGCCGGGTCTCGTCGGGCAGGTCCGCTCGCGTCTGAGCCGGCGGGCGCTCGTGGTGCTGCTGACGTCGCTCGACCCCGCGTCGGTCGAGCAGGGCCTCCTCGACGTCGTGGGCGGCCTGACGCGTCGTCACCAGGTGGTCCTCGCGTCGGTCGCGGACCCCGAGCTCGAGGAGCTGCGGACCTCGCGGCGAACGGTCGACGAGGTGTTCGACGCGGCCGCCGCGGAGCGCACGTCGCTCGAGCGCGACGCGGTCGCCGTGCGGTTGCGGCAGCGGGGCGTCGAGGTGGTCGAGGCGTCGCCCGACGACCTGGCACCCCGGCTCGCCGACACCTACCTCGCGCTCAAGGCGTCGGGGCGGCTGTAGCGCACCCCGTGTCGGCCCCCCGCGCTACGTTCGGTGCGTGCTGGACGACCGTGCCCTCAACCGCGCCCTCCTGGCGCGCCAGCACCTGCTCGAGCCCACGTCGCTCGACGTCCCCACGGTCGTCGCGCGCCTCGTCGGCCTCCAGGCCCAGAACCCGTGGTCGCCGTTCCTGGGCCTGTGGAGCCGGGTCGCCGGCTTCACGACGGCCGACCTCGACACCGCACTGACCGACAGGACCGTCCTGCGGATGGCCGTCATGCGCTCGACCGTCCACCTCGTCACGGCGGAGGACGCCCCGGTCCTGTCGACGCTCGCACGCCCGGTCATGGCGGGCGAGCTGCGTGCCAACCCGCGACGGCGCGCGGCCCTGGACGTCGTCGACCTCGACCTGCTCGTCGAGCTCGCGGCCACGTACGTCCGCGCGGAGCCCCGCGTGACGACCGACCTCGGCGCGCACCTGGCACGGCGGTGGCCGGCGGCCCACCCGCAGGACCTGTCCGCCTTCGCCCGTGCGCTGCTGCCGATGGTGCAGGTCACGCCGCGCGGGCTGTGGCGGCGCTCGGCGGCGACCACGTGGACGACGCTGGACGCGTGGGTCCCCGCCGCGGTCGCGGCCGCCGGGGACCTCACGGCCGCCGACGCGCAGCGGCGCGCCCTGGAGGGCGTCGTGCTGCGCTACCTCGCGGCGTTCGGCCCCGCGAGCGTCGCGGACGTCCAGGCGTGGTCGGGGCTGACCGGCCTGCGTGACGTCGTGGCGGGGCTGCGCGACCGCCTCGTGACGCTCCCCGCAGCACCGGCCCGTCCCGGCGGGCGTCCGCGTGAGCTGCTCGACCTGCCGGACGCGCCACGACCCGACCCCGACGTGCCGGCGCCCGTCCGGCTGCTCGCCGACTACGACAACCTCTGGCTCGCGCACGCCCAGCGCACCCGCGTGATCGACGACGAGCACCGCCGCCGCCTGCAGACCCCCAACGGTCGCCTGCCCGCGGCGGTCCTGGTCGACGGGCGCGTGCGCGCGACCTGGGCGCTCGAGCGCGCGCGCAGCGGGAGCGGACGCGCGGACCGCGCGGTCGCCGCGACCCTGACGATCACACCGCTCGAGCCCCTGGGCCCGGCGCAGCGTGGCGACGTGCTGGCCGCGGCGGAGCCCGCCGTGCGCTTCCTCGCCGACGACGCGGACACCCACGTGGTCCGCTTCGCGGACTGAGCGGCCGCCCGGGGCGTCAGCCGGCGGTCGCGACCGTGTACCCGGCCCGGTCGGCGTCGAGGTCCCCCGTGTGGCCGGCCGCGACGGCACGGCGGCCCAGCACGATCACGTACGTCCAGAACGCCGCGAGCACGACGACGCCGACGGCCACCTTGACGGGCCACGGCAGGGTCGAGCCGGTGACGAACCCCTCGACGAGCCCGGACACGGCGAGCACGCCGACGAGCCCGATGGCGACGGTGAACAGCGCGCGCCCCTCCTGCGCGAGCGCCCGGCCGCGGGTCCGCGGGCCGGGGTCGACCCACGTCCAGAACAGCCGCAGCCCGGCGGCACCCGCCACGAAGATCGCGGTGAGCTCGAGCAGCCCGTGCGGCGCGATGAGCTGCAGGAAGACGTCGAGGCGCCCGTGCGACGCCATGAGCCCGCCCGCGGACCCCACCCCCACCGCGTTGCTGAACAGGACGTAGACCGGCGCGAACCCCGTGATCCCGGTGCCCACGCACAGCGCCGCGATCCAGGCGTTGTTGGTCCACACCATCGTGGCGAAGCCCGCACCGGGCGCGTAGTACTCCTCGAAGGCCTGCTCGACGTACTGCCGCTGCTCGGCCGGGGTGCCCATGAGCGCCAGCGCGTCGGGCGACGTCGCCACGAGCACGCCCGTCGCGGTGCCGACGAGCAGGAACGCCGCGGTGACGGCGACGGTCCACCAGCGGATGCGGTACAGCGCCGAGGGCAGCCGCAGCACGACGAACGACACCACGTCCGACCACGAGGGGGCGTGCGTGCCCGAGAGCCGGCTGCGCGCGCGCACCAGCACCTGCGACAGCCGCGACACCGTCTCCGGGTCCGGGGCGGCCGAGCGCACCGCGGACAGGTCGGTCGCGGTCGCCTGGTACAGCGCGACGAGCTCGTCGGCCTCGGCACCGTTCAGGCGGCGGCGGCGCGCGAGGGCGTCGAGACGCTGCCACGTCGGCGTGCGCGCGCGGGTGTAGGCATCGAGGTCCACGGCCCCAGCCTGCCATCGACCGGGGCCCGCGCGTGCGGCCCACGCACGGCGCGCGGTGCCGGATAGTCTGCGCAGGTGACCGCCACGACGCCCCGATCGACCGAGCTGCACGACGGCGTCGTGATCGGCGAGGGTGTGGTGCTCGACTCGCGGCCCGCGTCGGTCGCCTCCCGCCTGCTGGCGGCGGTCGTCGACCTCCTGGCGCTGCTGGTGCTGCTGGTCGTCGCGACGATCGTCCTGTCCAACCTGTCGCTGCAGCTGGACCAGTACACGAGCCGGATCCTCGGGATCGTCGTGCTCGTCCTGGTGACCGTCGTGCTGCCGACGACGGTCGAGACGCTGACCCGGGGCCGCTCGCTCGGCAAGCTGGTCGCCGGCGTGCGGATCGTGCGGGACGACGGTGGCGCGATCGTGCTCCGGCAGGCCTTCGTCCGGGCGCTCACCGGTGTCGCGGAGCTGTGGCTCACGCTGGGGTCCGTCGCCGTCATCTGCTCGATCGCGCACCCCCGCGGCAAGCGGGTCGGTGACATCCTCGCCGGGACCTACGGGTCGCGCGTGCGGGCCGCGGCACCGGTGCGCTCGTCGGCCGTCATGCCGCCGCAGCTCGCCGGCTGGGCCGCGAACGCCGACGTGGCGCGGCTCCCCGACGGTCTGGCGCTCGCCGTCCGGCAGTTCCTCGGACGCGCGGCCCTGCTGCACCCGGGATCGCGCGCCGAGCTGGGCACCCGCCTCGCCGCCGACCTGCAGCCGTACGTGAGCCCTCCCCCGCCGGCCGGCACGCACCCCGAGGCGTTCCTGTCCGCCGTGCTCGCCGAGCGCGGCCGCCGCGAGACCCTGGTCGAGCTGGAGCGCGTGCGCCGCGAGCAGGCCGAGGCGGTCCTGCTGCGTCGGCTGCCCCACGGCGTCCCCGACCCGGACCTCTGACGCCGCGCGGCGCCGGGCGGGTCAGGTCGCCGGACGCGCCTCGTCCACCAGCAGGACCGGGATGCCGTCGAGCACCGGGTAGCGCAGCGGCCGCTCGGGGTCGGTCGAGATCAGCACCGGGGACCCGTCGGGGTCCACGCCGTCGACGAGCTCGGCCCCCGTGACGGGGCACCGCAGCAGCGCGCGCGCCCACGGCTCGAGGTCGGTCGCGGGGCGGTCGGTCGCCGTCATGGCATCTCCAGGGTCGTGGGTGTCGTCGTCCCGCCGCGGCGGGTCGTGCTGACGTCAGGCGCGCGCGGTACCGTCGGGGCCCAGCGCACGGCCGTCACCGTCGACGACGAACCAGGCGGTCGCCTCGCAGCCGGGGCACGACGCGAACACGGCCGGTCGGCCGTCGGGCAGCGCGACGCGCAACCGGGTCAGGTCGTCCTCGCCGCACGCGAAGCAGGCGGGCGCGGTGGCCGAGTCGTCGACCACGGGCCGGGTGATCGAGCCCAGCGGCTCGTCCGCCGGCGGGCGACGGTCACGTGCGGCGCTCACGGCTGCTCGTCCTGGGAGGACCCCGGGACGACCCGCAGGTGGCCGCGACGGCGTGACGTGTCGAGCGCCGGTGCCGCGACGGGCGTCAGCGCGGGCGCGGGCTCGGGGACGCGTCGACGCCCGGCCTCACGCACCGCCTCGGCGAGCGCGACCAGGTCGTCGTGGCTGGGTGCCGCCGCCTGCAGGTCGGGGAGCAGCCGCACGACCTCCCAGCCCCGCGGGGCCGTCAGCCGGTCGGCGTGCTCGACGCACAGGTCGTACGAGTGCGGCTCGGCGAGCTGGGCCAGGGGCCCGAGCACGGCCGTCGAGTCGGCGTACACGTAGGTCAGTGTCGCGACCGCGGCGTGCGGGCATGCGGTGCGCGAGCACTGCCGGACGGATCTCACGAGCAGACGGTACCCCCCACCGCCCGTGCCGCGGCAGGCGGCCGGGCGGCGTGTCGTGCCCGCACGTGCGTCCGCGGGCGCGTGGCTACAGTGACGGGGTGAGTCCGCTCGGCCCCCGTCGCCCGTCCGCGCCCGGTGAGGGCGCCCGTCCTCCCGTCGTGCGTCGTCGCGCGACGGACGCCGCGGTCCCGTCCGCGACCCCCGGGCCGGTGCGCCGTCGCGACCGCCGCGGCCGCGGGATGCGGGGCACGGTCCTGCCGATGACCACGCCCGGGTACCGCACGCGTGCCGAGCGCTTCGACGACCTCGTGCTCGACGCCGTGGAGGACCTCGAGCGCCGCTGGGCACGCCAGCTCGACGGCGCGGAGTTCGCCGTCGAGGACGTCCCGCCGTCCAACCCCGCGCCGTGGGAGCACGGCGGCGTGCCGCTGGGGCGGTACTTCCCGGCGGACGCCGGGCTGCCGCACCGGGTCGTCGTGTACCGGCGCCCGGTCGAGGCCCGCGCGTCCGACCCGGCCGACCTCGCGGACCTGGTCCGTGACGTCGTCGTGGAGCAGGTCGCCCACCTCCTCGGGCGCAGCCCGGAGGAGGTCGATCCCGGGTACGACGACGGACGTTGAGCCCGCGACCACTAAGGTGGCCGACGATGAGCACGTCCCCCGCCCCCGAGCTCCACGCCCCGACCCCCGGCGGTGCGCCCCGCGTCCGCGTCGTGTGCGTCGTCTATCACCCCGGTGACGAGCTGGCACGCTTCGCAGCGACGCTCGCCACCGCCTCCACGCTGCCCGTCGAGCTCGTGGTGGTCGACAACGGCACCGACCACGCGGTCGCCTCCGAGGTGACCAGCAGCGTGGCGGGCGCGCGGCTCGTCGTGCCGGGCGCCAACCTGGGCTACGGCGCCGCGGCGAACCGTGGTGCCGCCGGCGCGACGACGCCGTGGCTCGTGGTCGCGAACCCCGACATCGAGTGGTCGCCGGGTTCGCTCGACCGGCTCGTCGCCGCGGGCGACGAGCAGCCCACCGCCGGTGCGCTCGGGCCGATGCTGCTCAACACCGACGGCACGACCTACCCCTCGGCGCGCGCGCTGCCCTCGCTGCGCCTCGGCGCCGGGCACGCGATCTTCGCCCGGCTGTGGCCGCACAACCCCTGGACGCGCGCCTACCACGCCCGTCAGGAGTCGACCGGTGGCTACCTGCGCGAGGCCGGCTGGCTGTCGGGTGCGTGCCTGCTCCTGCGCCGGACCGCCTTCGAGCAGATCGGGGGCTTCGACGAGTCGTACTTCATGTTCTTCGAGGACGTCGACCTGGGCGAGCGTCTCACCCGCGCCGGCTGGGAGAACCTCTACGTGCCCGACGTCCGCGTGACGCACGTCGGCGGGACCTCGTGGCGCGAGCGCCCCGCGCCGATGATCCGGGCGCACCACGCGAGCGCGCTCGCCTACCTGCGGCGTCGCTACCCCCACTGGTACCAGGCGCCCCTGCGCGCGGCGCTGCGCCTCGGGCTGCGGATGCGCCAGCAGGTGCAGCTGCGCGGGGGGACCGACTAGGTCCTCGGCCGAGCCGGCGTCACGCGCCGGCCGCAGGACCGCCGGTCAGCCTCGTGCGGGACGCGGGTCCTCGCGGACGTCGCGCGCGTCGGCGGCGCCGGCGACGGGCACCGGCCCCAGCACGGCCACGAGGGGGCCGTCCTCGCGCTCGAGCGTGAGGGACACCGCCCAGGCGACGGCGACGTCACCCTCGGGCACCAGCTCGACGCCCACGGCGCCCTCGGCCAGGTCGGCGACGGGCCAGGCGCCGGTCGTTCCGGCGTCCACGCGCACGGCGTGCTCCGAGAGCGTGCGACCGTCGCGTCCCAGCACACGCAGCGTCGCGGTCGCCTCGCGCGTGTCGTCGGCGTCACGTCCCACGGCCCCGACGACGACGGCGGCGTCCGTCCCGCGCGGCAGGGCCACCACGCCGTGGTCGTCGAGCGCGCCCGACGCGGACCAGGCGCGCTCGACGCGCGGCTCGTCGTCGAGGCCGCCCTGCTGCCCGACGCTCGTGGCGACCGCGGCGGCGACGACGGGGGCCTCGGCGTCGACCACGACCGTGTACACGCCCTCGGGCAGGCCACCGAGCGGGACGTCGGTGACCTCGCCGGGCGTCAGCGGCACGTCCTGCGCGCCGGGCAGCACGACCGGCCCGTCGGCGCCCAGCAGGGCGACGCGGGCGGTCGTCGCGTCCCGGGGCGCGAGCAGGCGCAGGACGGGGGCGTCGGCCGACCCGACCTGCGACTCCGCGGCCACCAGCCCCGTGACGACCTGCCGCGTCGACGGCGCCCCGCCGGGCACGACGAGGTCGGTCCCGGCGGGTGTGAATCCCCGCACGGCGGTGTCCTGCACGTGCGCCGCGACCTGTCCGCCGGAGGCGCTGACGTGCACGACGAGCGCCGCCTGGTCGGCCGCGAGGCCACCGAGGTCGACCTGCTTGGTGCCGCCGGCGGCGACGACGTGCTGCGTGGTGCTGACGTCGACCGGTCCGGTGGGGCCGAAGACCTCGAGCTCGACCTGCGCGACGGTCAGACCGGGGTTGGTCAGGACGAGCGTGGCCGTCGACCCGACGGAGGTGGCTGCGCCGACCAGCCAGTCGTCGCTCGACGGCGTCCGGCACGAGGCTGCGGCGAGCCCGCGCGCGTCGCCGTCGGTGACGACCGACGCGACGCTCGCGGCGGCGACGGGTGACGTGTCGCGCGGCTGCGCCCGCACGGCGAGCGGCGCCCCCACATCGCCCAGGTGGAGGCTGCCGCCCCCGCCGGGCGCGTCGGCGGAGGCGTCGCTCGGGCCCGTCGCGACGACGGCGAGCGGACCGGCACCCGCGCCCGCGGCCGTCACGGCGTCGAGCGCGACCTGTGCGGGGACGGGCGCGGGGTCGAACTCCGCGTCGCCACGCACCGTGCGCTCGGGCAGCAGGACCGGACCGGGGCACTGCAGGGTGACGGGCGTCGGCGCGACCTCGACGCGGACGGCCGCGAGCGGGACAGTCGGCGCGTCACCGACGCGCGCGGCCGCGGCGACCGCGCCGCCCGCGAGCACGAGCACCAGGACGCCGGACGCGGCGCGTGCCGCGCGGCGCGGGCGCCCCTCGTGCGGGGCGGCGGGCCCGTCGGGCTCGGTGGTCACGTGCGCACCCCTCGGCGACGTCGGAACGGCAGGGCCAGCAGGAACGTGACGAGCGCGGTCGCGCCGAGCGCGGCGAGCCACGGCGTGCGGTACGGACCCTCGTGGTGGACCTCGAGCCGACCGCCGTCCGGGCCCACGTCGAACGCCTGCCGCCAGCCGACGTCCACCGGCGCGAGCGCGCGGCCGTCGAGCGTGGCACGCCAGCCGTCGTCGGCCCGCTCGGCCAGCACCAGCGTGCGCGGACCGTCACCGATGGGCAGCGTCGTGGCGACGGTGCGGCCCCGGGCGGCGACCGGCACCGCCTCGGCCCGCGGGTCGGCGGGGTCGGCGCCGGACCCGACGAGGCGCGCCCAGCTGGTGACGGCCTGCCCCGCGGTCCCCCGCACCCGCCAGAGCGTGCCCGTGCCGTCGTGCGTCACGCGCTCCAGCCCGGCCGTGGCGTCGAGCACCGCGACGAGCCGGCCGCGTGCCGAACGCGCCGCGGGGTCGTCGCCCGCGACGCCGGGCACGAGCACGTCACCGACCCCCAGCGCACCGACGTCGGCCGCGACGTCCCCCGCGGCGCCCTGGACGAGCCGGGCGGCCAGCACGTCCACCTCGGCGTGCGCGCGGTCGGGGTCCGTGGCCGTGGGTGCGTCGAGCGGGCCGGTGAGGCGCCGCAGGTCGACCGCGGAGGCGTGGTCGACCAGCTGGTCGCCGTCGGCCCGCAGGAGCGACCAGTCGACCGACCCGTCGCCCCGCACCCCGAGGGCCAGCACGCGTGACGACGCGTCGGACGACGCCCCCTGCTGCCCCACGACGGGCACGACCGGTGCGGTCGAGGCGCGCAGCGCCACCGCCTCGCCGACACGCGCGGTCCAGCCCCAGCCGACGACGCCGCACGCGACCGCCACGACGGCGACGACCGTCCCCAGCGCGACGACGGGCTGCCGCCAGCCGAACGAGCGGCTCGCGAGGCGCTCGGTGAGCCGGTCGCTGGCCAGCACGGCCGCGCCGAGCAGACCCAGCGTGGTCAGCGACACGGCCGCACCGGTCCAGGCGGGCCCGACCGCGTCCGGGGACACGGCGGCCGGCAGGGCCGCGACGGCGGCACCCGTGGCGGCACCGACCGCCGCCACGACCCAGCAGAGGCGGACGGCGCGGGCCACGGGCCGGCCCCGCAGCAGCCCGAGCACCGCGAGCACGAGCACGACGCCACCGGCCAGGTAGGGCCACGCGGACGCGAGCACGTCGGGCAGGCCCGCGGGCACGAGCACCGACGCGTCGGCCGGCACACCCAGCAGCCGCGCGGGCGCGGGGGCCGGCGCGACGACGGCCGCAGGTCCCGCGTCGGCGAGGAGCAGCCGCACGCCGTCGAGCCCGCGCGTGCCGACCTCCAGCAGCAGCGGGGCCATGAGGACGAGCGAGGGCACGAGCACACCGAGGAGACGGGCCCGCGACCGGGCGCGGCCGCGCGGCAGCGCGAGGGCGATCACGGCGACCAGCACGACCGCAGGCACGAGCAGGACGGGAGCGGCGGCGACCGCGACCGCGAGCGCGAGCGCGGCCCCGGCCGCGGCGGCCAGCGACCCGGTCGGGGCGGGCGCGCCGACGAGCCGCGGCGGGCCGTCGGGCGCGCCGTCCGTCGTGGGCTCCGTCGCACCGGCGCCCGTGGCCGCTGTCGCGCCGTCGGACGAGGGGGCCGCCGCGCCGTCC
>NZ_JACSQV010000004.1:263054-273391 GCF_014836445.1 Cellulomonas avistercoris | reverse complement strand
CTGGATTGCTCTCTCGCCGGCAAGTGGGGGCTGGATTGCTCTCTCGCGGGCAAGTGGGGGGCTGGATTGCTCTCTCGCCGGGTCTGGGGGGTGGGGTGGGTCAGGAAGGGGTGGGGGGTGGGGTCAGGAGGGTGCGCCAGGTGCGGTAGTGCTGGACGGCGACGCCCTCGTAGCCGGGGGTGCCGGCCATGGCGTCGCGGACCAGGGCCGTCTCGGTGAGGAGCGCGGCGAGCCCGTCGTCGCCGAAGGTCCACTCCGCGCCGCCGGCCACGGCCGGTGTGTCCGTCTCGACGCCCACCGTGAACGGCAGGCCCGCGGCCACGGCAGCGGCGACCGCGTCGGCGGACAGCGCCAGGATCCCGTCGGGGCCGTGCGCGTGGTCGACGAACGCCACGACCTCGACGCGGTCGGCCCGTGCCATGGCGGCGTCGGCGACCGTGCCGTCGCCCCACGGCTCCCACGCGAGCCAGTACGGCACGTCGACGCCCAGGCCCACACCGGGCGGCAGCTCCGCGCGCACCGCGTCGAGCAGCGCGAGCCACCGCGTCACGGACCCCGTGCGGTCGGTGAACCACTCGGGCCGCGTCCACGGCTCGACGTTGACCTGCACGTGGTCGACCGTCCGCCCGTTCGTCGCCGCGCGCATCCACTGCACCGCGAGCTCCGGCTGCCCCAGCCACGGCGGGTCCCCGCCGAGCACCCCGACGCTCGCACCCTGCGCGCGCACCGCGACGATCGCGTCGGTGAGCCACGCGGCGACGGGCCCCTCGTCGGAGGCCCACGGAGCCGCGAGGTGGACGGTCGTCAGGTGGTGCTCCTGCACGAAGGCGGCGAGCGTCGCGGGGTCGGCCGGCGCGTACGCGGTGCCGCGCGCGTCGACCGAGCGGTCCAGCGGGTTGTCCCACATCCACATCGCGCTGATGGCCGGCGCGTCGGCGTGGGCGGCGCTCGCGCCGGCGGGGACGACCACGGCGAGCGCGACGGCGGCCGCGAGCGCGGTGCGCAGCCGAAGGTCCGGAGGTCTCACAGCGGCGGTCCGTTCCTCGGGGGCGTGGGACCCCATCATGCGACCCGCGGCGCCCTCGCCGGCGCCGGGGGCCCGGAGGGGCGCCGAGATCACCCGGTCGGCCGCTCGGCGACCCCTACGCCTCGCCCGGCAGCGCCTTGCGCACGACGAGCCGCGTCCACGACCCGAGGTACAGCCGGTCGCCGTCCTGCAGCTCGTGCCGCTGCCCTGCGGGGATCGGGTCGTCGGGCAGCGGCTCGCCGACGCGCGCGACGAACGTGCCGTTGGACGACTGCAGGTCCTCGACCCACCAGCGGTGACCGTCGGTGTTGAGCTGGCAGTGCCGCCGCGAGACGCCGCTGTCGGCCCCCGCGTCGACCTGCGGCCGGATGTTGCGCGACGCGGACGGCCGCCCGACGAGCACGCTGCGCTCCCGCAGCGGGATCAGCACGGGCAGCCCGACCGACGGCATCGGGTCCTCCGCCTGCTGGGCGGCGTACCAGTCCGGGTCCACCCACAGCTCGGCGACCCAGGCGTCGCCACCGGGCGGCGGGGGACCGAGCGGTGCGGCGGGGTCGGGCGCCGGTGCGGACGTCGCGCCGTCACCGCCGGGGGGCGTCGCGACGGCCGGGGGCGGCTCGAGCGGGTCCGGCACCGAGCCGGGGGCGGTGTGCGGCGGCGCGGCCACGCCCACGGTGGGCACGGCACCCGTCCCGAGGTCCAGCGAGGACGCGGGCCCCGTGACCGGCGTCGCGCCCGTCGTGAAGTCGTACCCGCAGTTCTCGCAGAACAGCGCGCCCTGCGCCGCGGGCGAGCCGCAGTGCGGGCACGTGCTCAGCGTCGGTGCGGGGGGTGCCGACGCCGCGCCCGTCGACCCGCCCGTCGACGAGCCGATGGGCGCGCCGCACACGTCGCAGTAGTCGGTCGAGTCGCTCGTGTGCCCCGCGGGGCAGGTGACGCTCATCGCCGCACCCGCGAGGTCTTCGTCGACGCGGTGTCCAGGGCCATCTCGTCCAGGCGGGACGCGCCGCGCTTGAGCCGCACCGTGCCGCGCTCCTCGTCGTCGATCTCCACGACGCGCCGCAGCTTGGACGTCGCCTCGTCGTTGCCCGTCTCGGCGGCGAGCTGCACCGCGCGACCCAGCTTGACGGTCGCGGTCGCCTCGTCGCCGGCGGCCTTGGCCGCGAGTCCCTCCTGGATGACGGACGCGAGCTCCGCCTGCCCGGTGTAGTGCGCCACCTCGGGGCTGATGCGCGCCGTCAGCGACGCGTCGTCCGACCACGCGGCCTTGACCAGGCCCGACGCGACGACCTCGCCCGCGACGGCGACCTGCACGCGCGCCGCGAGCTGCTCGGCGCCCACGTTCTTCGACGGCACCCGCACCGCCACGTGGTAGTCGCGCGACTCGTCGGCCCACGCGCCGGTCGGGTAGGCGCCGATCAGGGGCGTCACCTCGGTGCGTCGCGCCGTGAGGTCCTCGACCGTCGGGGCGACCTGCCGGACGAACAGCACCTGCCCGCCCTGCGGCGTCCACACCCGCAGCTGCGCGTCGGCCACGCCGCGCGACATGGACGTCGCGAGCAGCGACCGGAAGTCGCGCGCGATGTCCGCCGGGTCCGCGATGAGCTCGACCGTGCCGAGCAGCGCCGTCGCGATCTCGCGCAGCTCGTCGACCTGCCAGCGTTCCCCGACGCCGCGCGCGTCGCACTGGAACCGGCCGGTGACGGCGCGGATCGTCGACGTGAGCTGCTCGCGCGGCTCCGACTCGTTCTTGCCGTCGGTCAGCAGGATCGCGTGCCGCTGCGTCGCGGCGGGCTGGGTCGCGAAGATCTGGTCGGCGAGCCGCAGCCACGTGCTCATCGCGGTGCCGCCCTGCGCGGGCAGCCGGGACACCGCCCGCTTGGCCTCCTCGCGCGCGGCGGGCTCCATCTGCACGATCGCGAGCGGCGCGTTCGGGTAGGGGAACACCCGCTGCGCGACGTGGCTGCCGCTGACGATGGCGAACCACGTGCCGTCGGGGATGTGGTCGACCGCCACCTGCGCGGCGTGCTTGGCGGCCGCGAGCATCGGGCCGGTCATGGACCCCGACGTGTCGATCATGATGATCTCGGCGACGCCGCCGCCCGCCGTGCCCGCACCGCCGACGCCCTCGGCGCTGACCGTGACGATCGCGTGGACGTCGGTCCCGCCGTCGGGCAGGAACTCGTTCTGGAAGACCTCGGCACGGAACGTGGCCACGCTTGCTCCTCGGCGGTGCGGCTGTGGGGCGTCGGACGGGTGGTGCGGCTTGCGGGTGCTGACGGCGGTGCGGTGGGGCGGGTGGAAGGGTCAGGGCGCCGGGGCGTCCGGCTCTTCCGGGAGGCTACCGGGCGGTCGGCGCCGGACCGTGGGGGTCGTGCCCGGGTCGTCCGTGTGCGTGTCGGCGAGCGGTGCGGCGGGGTCGGTGACCGGTGCGGTGACGCGCGCGAGCGCGACGGTGACGTTGTCGTGCCCGCCCGCGGCCTTGGCCCACGCGACGAGGTCGCGCGACAGGGCGGCAGGGTCCGGGCCGACGCGTCCGGTCGCGTCGCGCAGCAGGTCCGCGACGACCTCGGGGGCCGACGCGTAGTTCCACAGCCCGTCCGAGCACGCGAGGACCCAGCCCGGCCCGGTGGGCCGCGTCGCGACGGTCCGGGCGGTGGTCTCCACGGCGTCCGCGCCCAGCCAGCGGGTGATCGCGTGGGCGTCGGGTGAGCGCTCGGCCGTCGCGCGCGACATGCCGCCGGCCATGAGCTCGGCCGCGACCGAGTCGTCCTCCGTGAGCTGCTCGGGCGTCCCCGCGTCGGGCAGCCAGTACACGCGCGAGTCGCCCAGCCAGCCGGCCACCAGCAGCACGGGGCTGACGACCGCGGCGACGAACGTGCACGACGGCGGGTCCTGCCGCGCGACGGCGTCGTCGACCGCGTCGCGCGCGGCGTCGTCGGCGCGGTGCCCGGACTCGACGAGCAGGCGGGACCAGCCGCCGGCGTCGCCAGGCCCGACGGCCGCGGCGCCCGCCACGAGCACGTCGCGCGCCGCGGTGGCGGCGGCCTGGCTCGCGACGTCCGAGTCCGGCGCCGACGACACGCCGTCGCACACGACGAGCACGGTGACGTCGCCCGCGACGCCCAGCGCCATCGCGTCCTCGTTGCGACGCCGGCGCATGCCGACGTCGGTGACGCCCGCGACGTGCGGCGCGGGCTGCTCCTCGGCGTGGTCGCGCGCGACGGGCGCGCGTGCGCCGCACTGCGTGCAGTAGCCGTCGGCGGCGACGTCGCCGCCGCACGCGGCGCACGCGCCGAGGGACGGCTCGGCGCCGTCGGCGGGGCGGCCGACCGGTGCGTGCTCGACGGCCTCGCCCTGCTCGACCGCCGCGGGCTCGACCACCTCGCCCTGCTCGACCGCCGCGGGCGCGACCGCCTCGCCCTGCGCGACCGCCGCGGGCGCGGACGGCGCGGGCTCGGCCGGTGCGGACGTCGTGACGTCCGCACCCGTCGCCCCCGCACCCAGCGCGGCCCCACACGACTCGCAGAACCGTGCCCCGGCGCCCGCGGTCTCGCCGCAGGCCGGGCAGACCGTGACCGTCCCGCTCACCACGCCGTCCACCGCCGCACCTCGTTGGCGCGGTCGACGAGCGCGACCCGCGTCGCGCGGTCCTCGGTGAGCGCGGCCTGCTCGCGGTACGCGCTCTCGAGCGCGTCGGTGAGGCCCACCCGCGTGGCGGGGATGCCGTCGAGCCGCACGCCGGGGGCGGTGGTGCCCTGGTCGACGGCCTCGAGCGCGCTGCTCAGGACGTCGACCCGCAGCCCCGCCCGGTCGGCGGGCGCCAGCGAGACGCCCCGCACCGAGTCCAGCGCCGCGGCCAGCGACGTCAGGTCGTGACGCGACCGCGCGAGCACCCGGGCGCGCATGAGCCGCGCCTCGGGGTAGGAGCTGCGCGTGGGCGTCACCAGGTCCAGTGCGGCCAGGGCGCCGTCCACGTGGAGGGACGCCATGCGCAGCCGTGCGAGGCCGAACGCGGCGGGCGCCGTGTAGTTGGCGTCGGCGTACGCGCACGTCGCGTAGAGCTGCTCGGCGATGCCGGGCTCGTCGGACAGCTCGCACGCCACGGCGAGCGCCAGCTTGGGCGCCAGCTCCCCGGGGACCTGCCCGTACACCGCGTTGAACGACGCACGCGCCGCGACCGCGTCGCCGGCCGCGAGCTGCGCGAGCCCCTGCGTCCACACCGCGCGCCACTCCCACGGGTCGTCGGCCAGGATCGACTCGACGGCGGCCGTCACGGCCTCGGGGCGCCCCGCCTCGATCGCGGTGGTCGCGCGCAGCAGGCGGACCTCGACGGTGTCGTCCGGGGCGTCCGCGAGGGCGCGCAGCCGCTGCTCGGGGTCGGTCACGTTGATGCCCGACAGCCACCCGGCGGCCGCGTCGTCGGGGTCGACCTTGAGCGCGGGCAGCTCGTCCCACGCGAGGGGTCGCTCCACCTGGTCGGTGACGGGCGGCTCGAAGAGCACGGACGCCGCGCTCGTCAGCGGCGGGTCGCCCGCACCGCGGTCGGCCGCGACGACCTCGCGCAGCACGCCGAGCACCTGGGCGCGCATCTCGTCGACCGAGCCGAACCGGTCCGACGGGTCGGGTGCGCACGCCTTGGCCAGCAGCCGGTAGAACGAGTCGTACCGCGCGAACACCGGCGTCTCGTCGACCGGTGGCAGCGCCGCGACGTACGTCGTGGTGTTGCCGCGGAAGTCCAGGACGAGCGTGGCCAGCGTGCGGCCGATGGTGTAGACGTCGGAGGCGACCGACGGGCCGTCCGCGGGCACCTCGGGCGCCTGGTAGCCGACCGTGCCGTAGATCGCCGACTGCTCGTCGTCGATGCGGCGCACGCCGCCCATGTCGATGAGCTTGAGCGCGTCGCCCGCCTGGATGACGTTGTCGGGCTTGAAGTCGCAGTACAGCAGGCCGACGTCGTGCAGGTACTGGAAAGCCGGCAGGACCTCGAGGACGAACGCCAGCGCCTGGTCGACGGGCAGCGGGTCGACGTGCCCGGCGGCCTCGCGGCGGTCGGTCAGCAGCTCCTTGAGGGAGCGCCCGCCGACGAACTCCATGACGGTGTACCCGTCGCCCTCGTGCTGCACGAAGTTGTAGATCTCGACGATCAGCGGGTGCTCGACGCGCGCCAGGAACTGCCGCTCCGAGATCGCCGCGGCGACCGCGTCGGGGTCGCCGCTGTTGAGCAGGCCCTTGAGCACCACCCAGCGGCCCGACACGTTGCGGTCGCGCGCCAGGTAGATCCAGCCCATGCCGCCGTGCGCGAGGCAGCCGGCGACCTCGTACTGCCCGCCGACCAGCGTGCCGGGCGTCAGGCGCGGGTCGAAGTCGAACCGCGCGCCGCACGACGGGCAGAAGCCCTGCGTACGGGCCGGCACGCCGTCGCGCCCGCGGCCGACGGGCTCGCCGCAGGCCGCGCAGAACCGCTTGCGCTCGGGGACCTGCGGGTCCGTCATGACGGCCTGCAGCGGGTCGTCCACGGGGGCCGGCGGGACGGTCGTCAGCCCGGCGCCCAGGCGTGCGCGGCGCAGCCGGGTGGACGACGTGCCGAGCCGGCGCGTCGCACGCGACCCGCTCGCCGCGGTGCGCGCCGAGCCGAGCGCGGCGGTCGGCAGGCGCGTCGAGCTCGTGCGTCCCGTCCGGGTGGAGCCGACCGCGTCGGGGTCGGCCCCGGCGGCACCGGGGGCCGGCAGGCCCGGGGCGATGCCCGTGCCGAGCATGGCCGACGGCGTCCGCGCGGCCGTGCCCGTCGCGGTGCGTCCCGTCGCCGCTGCGGCAGCGGGCGGGGTCGTGGTGCCCGTCGACGTGGACGTCGCACCCGCGGGCGCGGGCGAGCCGCACCGGTCGCACCAGCCGTCCTCGTAGGTGCCGGTGCAGCCGGGCTCGCGGCAGGCGGTCGCGGTGGTCATCGGGCTCCTCCAGGTCCGCCCGGCAGCGGCCGGGCGAGGTGCTCGTACTGCTCGACGAGGGCCCGGGCGAGGCCCACGTCGCAGGGGGTGGGGGCGCCGGCCGGGCGCGCCTCGTCGTGACCGGCGCGCACCGGGGGCGACGCGGCGCGGCCGTTCGCCGCGGCGGCGGCCGCCGCGCGTCCGAGCCGGTAGCGCAGCTCCGCGCGCTCGCGCAGCGGGTTGCTGTACGCGTCCTGGGCGGCGTCGAGCGCCCGCCGGACCGCGTCGAGCCGCGCGACGAACGCGTCGAGCGCGTCGCGGTCCTGCGGGACGGCGCCGAGGCGCGACACGTCCGGGACCGCGAACCGCGGCGGGTGCGCGATCTCGCGGCGGCAGCGGTCGGCGAGCTCCTGCAGCCCGGGCTCGCGCGCCTCGAGCGCGGCCGCGGTCGCGTGCGCGTCGGCGCGGGCGCGGGCCAGCGACCGGCGCTGCGAGACGGCGACCATGAGGTCCCGCTCGGTCTGCGCGGTCCGCGTCTCCAGCTCGGTCAGCGGTCCCGACACGTCCCCGCCGCGCGCGGCCTGCCCGGACAGGCGCTGCTCGCGCTCGCGCAGCGCCGTCACGCGCTCGCGGGCGGCCGTGTCGGAGCCCGCGAGGTCCTCGGCGCGCACGAGGGCCGCGCGCACGCCGCGCAGCCGCGCGACGACGTCGGCCGTGTCCGGGTCGAACGCCAGGCGCATGCGCAGCGCGGACACCATCGCGTCGCACAGCGTCAGCGCCTCCGGCAGGGATACGGGTGACGCCCCTGCCCGGGTGTCGACGCGGCCCCACACGAGCTGCGACATGCGCTCGCGCTCGACCTCGGTGACGCGCCCGTTGTCCCAGACCGCCAGCAGCTCGTCGGCGCGGCCGCGGGCGGACTGCCACACGGTGAGCGCGAGCACGACGTCGGGCGTGTAGCGCTCGGACTCCGCGGTGGCCTGCGCGGCCGTGTCCAGCGCGTCGAGCTGCCGGCGCCGGTCGTCGAGCCACGTCAGCAGGCCGTCGAGGTACGTCATCAGGTCGCGCGCCGGGATCGCCTCGCCCAGGCGCCCGGGGGCGGCGGGCGCGACGACGTCGGCGGACGGGGCGGCCATGGCGGTCGCCGTCACGACCGTCCGTACACGGACGTCGGCGGCGCGGGTGCCGGGCCCAGCGCCTCGCCGAGCCAGCGGTCGTAGACCTGCGTCCACGTCCCGTCGGCCTTCATGCCGTCGAGGACCGCGTTGACGAACCGCACGAGGTCGACCTGGTCGGCCGCGACGCCGACGCCGTACGGCTCGGCGCTGAACGCCTCGCCCACGACGCGCGCGTACGGGTCCTGCGCGACGAACCCGGCGAGCACGGTGTCGTCGCCCGTGATGGCGTCGACGCGCCCCTGCTGGAACAGCGCGAGGCACGCGGAGTGCGTGCGCGCGCCCACGGCCTCGACGTCGTACTGCTCGAGCCGCTCGAGGGTCGTCGTGCCGTCGGGCGCGCACACGCGCTGGCCCGACAGGTCCTCGATGCCCTGCGCGTCGGACTCGGTGCTGACCAGGACCTTCTGGCCGGCGGTGAAGTACTCGGCGGAGAACGCGATGTCCTGCCAGCGCTCGCAGTTGATCGTGAACGCGCGCACGACGAGGTCCACCTCGTGCTCCTGGAGCACCGGCAGGCGGTCGCCCGCGGTGATGACGCGGAAGCGGACCGCGTCGGGGTTGCCGAGGATCGCCTGCGCGACCTGGCGGGCGACGTCGATGTCGAAGCCCTCGATCTGGCCCGTGAACGGGTTGCGCGCGCCCATGCGCAGGGTGTCGGCGGAGACGCCGACGACGAGGTGGCCGCGGTCGCGGATCGCGGCCATTGTCGACCCCGCGGGGACCTCGGTGCCGGTCGTGGGCGCGTAGGAGGTCGTGGCGTCCGTGCACTCGACCGCCGCGGGCGCGGCGGCCGCGACGTCGGCCGCCGCCGGTGCCGGTGCCGCGGCGGACCCGGTGGCGGGGGCCGTGGCGCAGCCGCCCAGCACGACGGCCACGAGGGCCGCGGCAGCCAGGGCGGTGCGCACGGGGTGCGTGGTGCGTGTGCTCATCGGTACTCCTCCCGTCGGGGGCGCAGGCCGGTCCAGGCCAGCAGGCCACCGATCACGGCGAAGATCGCCAGCAACCAGCCCACCCAGGGGCCGCCCGTGTGCAGGCCGTCCGCGACCTCCGCGCTGCCGGAGTCGACCGCGGCCGTCAGGTTCGTGGACAGGTCGTCGAACAGCGCCGGCGACGCGGCCGGGTCGTCGCTCGTGACGAGTGCCACGGCGCCTTCCCAGTCACCGGCGTCGTCGAGCGCCCGCACGTCCCGGTGCGCGGCGACCCAGGTGTCGAGCCGGTCGACGAGCGACGGGTCGAGCCTGCTGCCGTCACCCGCGAGCGCGTCGCGCGCCTGCTCGGTGCCGGCGACGAACGACTCCTCGTAGGCGGCCCCCGACCCGCGTCGGATCAGCGTGAACGCCTCCATCGAGCGCGCGTCGTTGACCAGCGCGAACGCCTGCGAGGTCGCGACGGTCGCCGCGTAGGAACCGTCGTGCACCCGGCTCGTGCGGGACGCCGCGCTGCCCAGGGTCGACCCGCCGATGACCGCGATGGCCAGCAGCATGACCGTCGCGGCGACGAGCCCGCCGTTGAAGGTCCGGCGCGTGCGCCGTGCGACCCAGACCTGCACGCCCACCAGCGCGGCCAGCGCCAGGAGGACGACGACGAGGAGCGTGGGCGTCGCGGTCCGCACCGCGGCCAGCTCGTCGTCGACGCGGTCCTGCTCGGCGGCGACGAGCTCGTCGAGCGCGGGCACGATGTCCTCGCGCAGCACGGTCGACGCCTCCTCGAGGTACGCCGACGCGACGGGGAAGCCCTGTCGGTTGTTGGCACGCGCCTGCGCGACCAGTCCCGAGTACGTCGTGAGGTCGGCGGACACCTGGGCGAGCCCGTCCGCGCCCTCGGGGCCGCTCCCGGCGAGCTGCGTCAGGGCGAGCGCCCCGGCGTCGAGGGCCGCGTCGTAGCTCGCGCGCAGGTCCGTGGGCTCCAGGCCGCCGACGAGGAACGCGGTGGTCGCAGCCGCGTCGGCCGCGACGAGCTGGTTGCGCGCGTCCTGCAGCCCGACGAGCTGCGCCGCCGAGTCCCGCAACCCGTCGACGGCGGCGCTCTGGCTCGTCGCGGTGACCAGTCCCAGCAGGCCCGTGAGCACCGAGACGACGACCGCCACGGCACCCCACACGCGCAGACCGCCCGGCGTCGAGCGCCAGCCGCTCGTGGGGCGTCCCGGCGGGGCGGCGGGCGCGCCGGACGGGGGCGGCGCGCTCGGCGGACTCGGTGGCGAGGACA
>NZ_JACSQV010000004.1:215931-263044 GCF_014836445.1 Cellulomonas avistercoris | reverse complement strand
CGACGGTCGTGGTCACGCGGGCTCCTCGGTGCGGGGGGCGGGGGTGCTGCCGGGGGCGTCGGCGGGCGGGGGCGGCCCGTCCGGGCCGTCGGGCGCCGGCACGTCGGCGGGCGGCACGTCGGCGGGCGGCCCGTCGGGCACGGGCAGGTCGGTCGCGACGTCCTCGACGTCCGTCGCGAGGTCCGCCGGCAGCAGCGTGCGCAGCTGCTCGACGGTCGGGGCCGGCACGTCCCGCAGACGCCACGCGTGCCGCAGCACCGCGCGGTCGAGCAGGTTGCGCGCGAGGCGCCCGTTGCCGAACCCCTCGTGCCGCGGCTGGGCCGCGACGATCTGCTCGACGAGGTCGAGCGCCTCGGTCGACGGCTCGAAGTCGGCCTTGCGGGCGGCGAGCGCGAAGATCTCGCGCAGCTGCGCGTCGGTGTAGTCGTCGAACGCGATCGTCGTGGCGAACCGGCTCTCGAGGCCCGGGTTGGTGGTGAGGAACCGTGCCATCGGCAGCGGGTACCCGGCGACGATGACGACGAGCTCGTCGCGGTGGTCCTCCATGTCCTTGACCAGCGTGTTCACGGCCTCGGCGCCGTACTGGTCCTCCGCCAGGGAGTACGCCTCGTCGATGAACAGGACACCGCCGAGCGCCTTGGTGACGACCTCGGTCGTCTTGGTGGCCGTCTGGCCCAGGTACCCGGCGACGAGCTCGGAGCGGTCCACCTCGACCAGGTGCCCGCTGCTCAGCAGCCCGAGCGCGCGGTACAGCCCCGCGACGAGCCGCGCGACCGTCGTCTTCCCGGTCCCGGGGTTGCCGACGAACACGAGGTGCCGCGTCAGCGACGGGCGCGTCAGGCCCGCGTCGGTGCGCAGGCGCTCGACGCGCAGCACCTCGGCCTGCTGACGGATCTCGCGCTTGACGCGGTCGAGCCCGACGAGCGCGTCGAGCTCGGCGAGCAGCTCGTCGAACGACTTCTCGGCGGTGCCGCCGCCCTCCACCCCGGTGGTGAGAGTGCGATCCGGTCCGGGTTCGGTTGAGCTGGATTGCTCTCTCGCGCCCAGGGGGGTGGGGGTGGGGGAGCTGGATTGCTCTCTCGCGGCCGGGGGGAGGGGGGAGAGAGGGGTGGGGGTGGGGGAGAAGGGGGTAGCGGCGGCGGCGCGCTGGACGGCGGCGGTGACGGAGGCGGCCGCGACGACCTCGAGGGTGGGGGTGCCCTGGTCGCAGGCGGCCGACACGACGTGCGCGAGGGCGTCGGCGTAGGGGGCGGCGTGCCCGGAGCGTGCCGCGATGAGCGTCGTCAGCAGGTCCGTCGGGGCGTGCCGCCACCGGCGGGCCGACCCCGCGGCCGCGAAGAAGTCGGTGAGCGCGGTCGCGTCGCGGCCCGTCACGTCGAGCCACGCCTGTGCCGCGCCCGGCGCGGACTCCGCCACCGCGGCCGCGAGGCGCTCGCCCTCGTCGCGCACCGCGGCGGCGTCCAGCCCGGCCGCGCGCCCGACGGCGACGAGCGCGTCCAGCCCGGCGGCGAGGCTGTCCGTCGTGGACCCGGTCACGGTGCTCCCGTCCCGGGCACGTCGAGCGACGACTGCCCGAACTTCTCGGCGAGGAACTGCCCGTGCGCGACCAGCGCCTGCGCGTCGGCCCGGTACACGGCGTCGGAGATCTTCTCCAGCGTCACGGCCAGCAGGTCGAGCTGGTCGCACAGCAGCATGAGGGAGGTCTTGCCGCGGGACACCACGCGGCGGTCGGCGAAGTCGCGCGGCAGGCGCAGGTAGCCCTCGACGGCCTCGGGCAGGTAACTCGTAGCCGTCGCGACCACGGTGTACGCCTGCCGGTCGCCGACCCCGAACCGGTCGAGGCGCGGCACCATGTCCTCCACGGTCCCGGTGATGCGGTGCACGCGCGCGGTCACCGCGGCGGGGACACGCCCCTCGATGCTCGCCTCGACGTCCCGCACGGCCGTGGCGATCTGCTCGGCCGTCGGGACCGGGTCCTCCTCGAGCACGACGACGTGGCGCGGCCGGCGGCCGAGCAGGCGCGCGACGAGGTCGCCGAGAGCACTCACCGGCCGCTCACCTCCCCCGTCCGTGGCACCCGGTCAGCGCAGGCCCAGGTCGAGCGACCCGCTCGCGACCTCGGTGCGGTCGGCGCGCGACACGCGGTCGAGGTACTGCTTCGCCTTCGCGGTCTCGGTCTCCAGGACGCCGACGGTCTGCGCCATCGAGTCCAGCGCCTGCACCTTGAACGTGTCGATCGAGTCCATCGCGGCGAAGATGTCGGAGAACGACTGCTGGAGCTGCGGCAGCCCGATCGTCGCGCTCGCGGCCTGCTGCTGGATGAGCACCGACTGCTCGCGCAGCAGCTTGGACGTCGACGCGATCATGTTCGACGTCGTCGTGTTCAGCGCCGTGATCTGGTCGAGCACGAGCTTCTGGTTGTTGAGCGCCTGCGCGACCAGCACCGCGGTGCGCAGCGCCGAGACCGTCGTGGTCGTCGCGCGGTCGACGCCCTTGATGAGCTCGATGTTGTTCTTGATGATGATGTCGATCGCCAGGTACCCCTGGATGGAGACCGCGAGCTGCGTCAGCAGGTCCTGGTGCTTCTGGCGGACGTAGAAGAGCACGTCCTCGCGCAGGGCCCGCGCGCGCTCGGGCTCGGCGACCTCGAGCTGCGCGATCTTCGCGGACAGCTGCGTGTCCAGCGAGCTCGCGACGTAGATGTACTGGTTGAGCCGGCCCATCGTGTCCCAGAGGTTCTGCTTCTCCAGGTTGAGCGCGGCGTTGTCCTTGCGCAGCTCGTCCTGACCCCGGTACAGCGCCTTGACGATCGCGTCGATCTGCTTCTGCGAGCTCTCGTAGCGGCGGAAGTAGTCGGTGAGCGTGTCACCGAACGGCAGGAAGCCGAGCAGCTTGCGCCCGACCGTCTTCTCCGACGGGTCGAGGTCCTCGACCGTGCGGCGCAGGTCCAGCAGCGACTTCGACACCTGCGACGTGCCGGAGACACCGCCCTCGCGCAGCTCGCGCACGGGCACCTGCAGCAGGCGGTTCGACGTGTCCGCGGCCTGCCGGATGTCCGAGTCGCCCATGAGGCGCACGTCGTCGGCCTTCGCGGCGAACTCCGGCGAGCCGGCCTGCGCCGAGTCGAGGCTGCTCAGGTACGCGCCGACCTTGGCGTCGAGGCCGGGCAGCGCCGCGGGGTCGACGCGGGGCGCCATCGCGGGGGCGTCGTGCGTGGCCACGGGCGCGACGGGCGCGGGCGCCTCGAGCGCGAACGCCCCGCTCGACGCGGGCGGCTGCAGCGGGGTGGGCTCGGTCATCGAAGGTCCTCCCGGGAGGCGCTGGTGGCGCGTGCGGCCGTCCGGCGACGGCGCTGGTCACGGTACCGGAACGCCCGGTCGTGCTGATCAGAACGCCCGGACGCCGGGCGGAGTTCCACCCGGCGGGTGCACGTCAGCGCAGGACGTTCGCCAGCTCCTCGCGCGAGTGCACGCCGAGCTTGGCGAACACGCGCGACAGGTGCGAGTCGACCGTGCGCGTCGAGAGCACGAGGCGCTGCGCGATCGCGCGGCTCGTCAGGCCGCCGGCCGCCAGCGACGCGATCTCCTGCTCGCGCGACGTCAGCGCGACCGGTGCGCCGAGCGGCGGCAGCCACAGCCCGCGGCGGTTGAGCTCGCGCTCGGCGATGCGGGCGAGGTCGGCGTCCTGCGCCGCGAGCGCCTCGACGTGCGCGACCAGCGCCGCCGAGCGGGCGCCGTCGCAGACCGCCCCCAGGTCCCGCACGCGGGCCACGAGGGTCGGGTCGGCCTGGCCGCCCACGCGTCGGGTCGCGTCGATCCAGCGGTGCAGCGCCTCGAGCTCGACGCGTGCGGCACCGCGCTCGCGGGCCCAGCGGGCGACCCCGCGGGCCTCCGTCACGAGGTCGGCGCTGCGCAGCCACGCCAGCGCGTCCAGACGACGGACGCGCAGGTCGCCCTCCATCGCCCGGGCCGAGCCGACCGACGCGCGCGAGGCCTGCTCCAGCAGGTCGCGCGCCGCCGCGGTGTCCCCGCACGCCGCGGCGGCCGTGGCCTCGGCCGTCAGCGAGTACGACGCCAGGCCGGTGAGGTCGGTCTCGTCGAAGCGCGCGCGGGCCGTCGCCAGGTGCGTGCGGGCGTCGTTCCACGAGCCGTCGGCGATCGCCAGCAGGCCCAGGGCCGTGTGCACGGTCGACCACTCGACGGCGATGGGCGTGTCGTCGGCCGTCGGCGCGAGCGCGGCCCGGACCGCCTCGACCTCGCCCGACCACAGCAGCGTGAAGAAGGTCGCGACGAGCACCTCGCCGCGTCCCCAGCGGTGCTGGTCCTCGTGCGCGGCCGCGATCTCGCCGAACCGCGTGCACAGCGCGAAGGCCTCGTGCAGCCGCCCGCTCTCGCCCAGCCCCATCGCGGTCGGGGGAGCGAGCGACACGCGACGCGCCGGGTGGGCGCCGCCCTCCAGGGCGACGAGCGCGGCGTCGATCGTCTCGAGGCGGCCCGCGTACCCCAGCCGCGTCAGCCGCGTCACCTCCACCTCGTCGCGCCAGCGCAGCACGGGCAGCACCGGGTCGGCGGCGTGCAGCGGCCGCACGATCTCGTCGAGGCGCGCCAGCGCGCGGTCGACGTCCTCCAGGCGCCGGTGCGCCACGAGCGCCGCCATGTCGGCCACGTGCAGCAGGAGGGTGGTGCTCGCGACGTCGAACGGACCCTCGGCCAGCAGCTCGGCCGCGCGCGAGAAGTCCCGCTCGGCGTCGGCGAGCTCGGTGAGCATGACCCGCGCGTCGCCGCGCAGCGCGTGCAGCTGCGCCGCGGCGTGACCGGCGGGGGACGACGCGAGCACCCCGGTCGCCAGCATGACGACCGAGTCGTACTGGCTGATCGCGAACGCCGCCGTCAGCGCCTCCTGCACGCGCGCCGGCGGCACGTCCATCCCCAGGTCGATCGCGAGCGAGACCGAGCGGATGAGCGACGTGGCCGCGACCCCGTGGGCCACCGGTGCCTCGAGCGCGCGCTGCAGCAGCTCGCGCTGGCGCGACGCGGGGATCCACGCGCGCGCCACGTCGGCGTAGGCCGGCATCGTGAGGTCGACGACGCGCACCGTGCCGCCCGTGAGCGTCGCCGCCGTCGTCAGGGTGACCGCACCGGCGAGGACGAGCTCGTCGACCGCGGCCGCGGGCACCAGGTCGAGCAGGACGTCGAGCGCGACCGGGCAGACCACGGCGCAGACCTCGAGGGCGGCCCGTCCCTGCGTGCTGACGCCCTGCAGGTCCAGCTCGGCCAGGTCGAGCGTGCGCGAGCGTCCCTGCGGGCCGCCGCGCCACACCCACGCACCGTTGCGCTGCTCCAGCGCGCCGGACGCCTGCGCGTCGTGCACGGCCTCGCGCAGGCGCGTCGCGCTGCCGCCCGCCGTGCGCCACAGGCGGTCGGCGGTGTCCGCGGTGACCGGGGCGCCGAGCTCGGCGGTCAGCCACCGCGCGGCGGCCTCCCGGGTCAGCGGTGCGACGTCGAGCCGCTCGACGACGTCGTCCTTCCACAGCGCGGCCCACGGCGCGCGCGCCGCCCAGCTCTGCCGCAGGGTCGCGACGACCTGGACCGCGTCCTGCCGCACCAGCCAGTCGAGCGCGCGGGCCGACGCGTCGTCGAGCCGGTGGGCGTCCTCGACGCGCAGCACGAGCCGGCCGCCGCCGCGGCGGCGCTCGAGGTTCGCGGCGAGCGAGCGCAGGGTCCCGGCGAGGTCACCGAAGGCCGCACCGGGCTCGTCCAGCAGCGGCTCGAGCGCACCGAGCGGAAGCCCGTCGTGGGTGCCCGTGCCGCTGATGTGCACGACGTGCAGGTCGTCGTGCTCGGCGCGCAGCCGGTCGACGGCCCGCGCGACGGCGTGCGTCTTGCCGGACCCGGCCTCACCGACGACCAGGACGCTGCGCCCGGCCGCGAGGGACGCCGTCAGACGGTCGACGGCGTCGGGGTGCAGCACGGTCGCCGGGGCGGCCGTCGGCGGTGAGGGGAGCCGCCGGGGCGTCGGGACGGTCGCGGACGCGCGTGCGCGTGCGGCGGTTCTGCGGGCGTCTGACCTGGGCATAGCGGCTCCGAGCGGTGGTGCGTGGGACGAACGTCGTCGGCGCAGGTCCCAGGGGCGACGGCGTTCCGGTGAGCGAGACGGGCAAGTGCGACGAAGGCTGCCTGAACGCTCGTCCAGGTGACGTAGTTCACCCGTCCGGGGGTCACTCCGACGCCCGTCGGCGGGGGGTCGGCAGAACCTCGGTAGCGATTACCGATGTCCCGCCCTGGCGGCGCTGCCTAGCCTCACGACGACCCGCAGCACGCCGGATCCCGACCGGCCGCCGCGCGGGGACCTCACGACCGAGAGAAGGACCCACCAGTGCCCACCTATACCGCGCCCGGCGTGTACGTCGAGGAGATCCCCTCGTCCCAGAAGGTGCTGTCCTCGGCACCCACCGCCGTGACGGCCTTCGTGGGCTTCACCGCCCAGGCCCCGTCGGACGACCCGGCCGACCCGCAGGGTCTCGCTCCCCGGCTGGTGACCAGCTGGACCCAGTACGAGGCCCTGTACGGCGGCTTCGTCGAGGGCGCGATGCTGCCGCTGTCCGTCTACGGGTACTTCCTCAACGGCGGCACGATGGCCTACATCGTGCGCGTCCCCAACGCGGAGCCCTCCGGCAAGCCCGCGACGCTCGAGCTGCCCGCGGCCGACCGCGCGCTCGGCCTGCCGGTGTCGGTGGAGTCCGTCGAGCCCGACGCGCCGCTGTCCGTCGTCGTGCAGAGCGACGACGCCCCGGAGGACCTCGAGGGTCCGACGACGTTCACGCTCACCGTGGTCGAGGGCGGCGAGGCCGTCGAGACCTTCCCCGGCCTGAGCCTCGGCGGTCCGCGCGACGCGGCGACCGTCGTCAACAAGACGTCCACCAAGGTCAAGCTCGAGATCCGGCTCGACGACGCCACGGACCTGTCGAGCCAGCTCGAGCTGATGCGCCCCGGCACGTACGAGCTGCAGCAGGCCGAGCCGGTCAAGGTGCCCGTCACGGGCCGCAAGTTCGCCGGCTCCGAGGCCGCCCGCACCGGCATCAACGGCCTGGCCATCGCCGAGGACGTCACGATCGTGGCCGTCCCCGACCTGGTCACCGCCGCCACCCGCGAGGACGGCACGCTCGACCTCGGCCTGTGGAAGGCCGTGCAGACGGCGCTCATCGCGCACTGCGAGCTGCACGCCAACCGCATGGCCCTGCTCGACGCGCCCCCCGGGATGACGCCGCAGCAGGTCAAGGAGTGGCGCTCCGAGGTCGCGCAGTACGACTCGGCGTTCGCCACCATGTACTACCCCTGGATCAAGGTCGAGAACCCCCTCGGCTCGGGTGCGTCGGCCGAGATCGTGATCCCGCCGTCGGGCCACGTCGCCGGCGTCTGGGCCCGCACGGACGAGACGCGCGGCGTGTGGAAGGCCCCGGCCAACGACACGATCCGCGGCGTCCTGGACGTCGAGCGCGCCGTGTCGCAGAGCGAGCAGGGCTTCCTCAACCCCATCGGCGTCAACGCCATCCGCCCGTTCGGCACGCGCGGCATCCGCATCTGGGGTGCCCGCACGCTCACGTCGGACACCGACTGGCAGTACGTCAACGTGCGCCGCCTGTTCAACATGGTCGAGTCGACGATCCTCGAGGGCACCCAGTGGGCCGTCTTCGAGCCGAACGACGTGACCCTGTGGGAGGGCGTCAAGCGGACCCTCACGGGCTACCTCCACGGCCTGTGGCAGTCCGGCGCCCTGTTCGGGTCGACCGCCGAGCAGGCGTTCTTCGTCCGCTGCGACGAGACGACCAACACCCCGGAGTCGATCGACGCCGGCCGCCTCGTCGTCGAGGTCGGGCTCGCACCCGTCAAGCCCGCCGAGTTCGTCGTCTTCCGCATCAGCCAGAACAAGCAGAGCGCGGCCTGACGGCTGAGCGTCCCGACCACCACAGGAGCACCGCATGGCAAGCAACGGACTGTTCAGCGCCGACCCGATCGTCTCCCAGAACTTCTTCCTCGAGATCGACGGGCAGGTCGTCTCCGCCCTCATCTCGGTGTCCGGGCTGGACGTCGAGGTCGGCGTCGGCAAGGTCACCCAGATCGGCGCCGACGGCAAGAAGCAGCAGGTCAAGTTCCTCGGCCAGACCGTCGAGGTCCCCGACCTGCAGCTGACCCGCGTCGCCCCCGGCGACATCACGAACGACGCGCTGTGGAAGTGGTTCAAGGCGGTCCGCGACGGCGGCCTGTCCGGCGACCGCGCCCAGAACCGCAAGAACGGCTCCGTCGTGCTGTACGACGCCGGTGCCAAGGAGGTCGCGCGGTTCAACTTCTTCAACGGCTGGCCCAGCAAGATCTCGACCGACCAGCTGTCGGTCGACGGGTCGGACGCCATCAAGGAGACCGTCTCGCTGGTCATCGAGCGGCTCGAGCGGGTCAAGTGACCCTGCGCACCCGGTACGAGTTCACGCTCCCTCGCGGTTACGTCGACCGCGAGGGGGCGTGGCACCACCAGGGCGTCATGCGCCTGGCGACGGCCCGCGACGAGCTGGAGCCGCTGCGCGACCCCACGATCAGCGGTCCGGACGACCCGCGGCTGACCGTCGTGGTGCTCGCCCGGGTCGTCGAGCGCCTGGGCTCGCTGGAGCTGGTGACGACGCACGAGATCGAGGGCCTGTTCGCCGCCGACCTGGCGTACCTGCAGGACTTCTACGGCGTCATCAACTTCGGCACCCCGGCCGAGATCGAGGAGTTCCTCGCCGGGCAGGACGACGTCGCGCCCGCGGCGCCGGCCGCGGTCGAGGAGCCGGCCCCGGTCGCCGACGTGCCGGACGCGGGCCTCGTGCCGACCGCGCGTCCCGTGCGCTCGGCGATCGAGGAGCTCCCGGCCGAGACGCGGTGACCGGACCGTGCTGCGCTACCCCGTCGACGCGGTCTGGCAGGAGATCGCCTACCTGGCGTACCACCTGCACTGGCCGCTGGACGACCTGCTGGACCTCGAGCACCTCGACAGGGTCCGCATGGTCCGGGCGGTCGCGGCGATGAACGAGCAGGCGTGGGAGGCGGTGCGCGAGAGTGTCTGAGCAGACGCCCCTGGGCGGTGGTGGTCCGACGACCTCCGGCAGGTTCCTGCTGGAGGTCGACGGCGTGGAGATCGGCACGTTCCGCGAGGTGCAGGGTCTGCGCCTCGACGTCGACGTCGTCGAGCACGTCGAAGGGGGCCAGAACGGGTACGTGCACCAGCTGCCCGGCGTGATGCGCTGGCCGCACCTGGTCTTCACGCGCGGCATGGTGCAGTCCGACGCGCTCTTCGGCTGGGTGCAGCAGTCGTCCGGCCAGGGGTTCGCCGGCAACGACGACACGCTCACGCGCGCCACCGGCGCCGTGACCGTCATCGACGACCGCGGCAACCGCATGCGCTCGTGGGAGATCGACGGCGCGTTCGCGGTCAGCTGGACGGGACCGTCGCTGTCGGCGGACTCCGACGCGCCCCTCACCGAGTCGCTCGAGGTCGCGCACCACGGGTTCCGCGCGGTGACGCGATGACGGCCGCCGGCGCGCAGCCGGCGGCCGCTCCGGCGACCCCGCTCGGCGCGGGCGTGGCGCAGCGGTGGCGGCGGCCCGGTCCCGTCGCGCGTCCGCGTCCCGCCGCGATCGGCTCGCTCGCGTCGGCCGCGGCCCGGTTCGCCGCCGGGTCGGGACGGCCCGTCGCCGTGCGCCGCGCGCTCGCGGGCCCCGCGACCGGCCCCGCGGCACGCGTGGCCGGCGACGTGCGCCCGCCGCGCTGGTGGTCCGGCGACCTGGCGGCCACGCGCCGCGCCCGGGCCGCGCAGGACGACGTGGTCGTCGCCGCGCACCGCGACCGCCCGCGCGGTCTGCCCCGCTCCGCCGACCGGCTGCCCGACGAGCGCGGCCACCGGCCCGGTGCCGTGCAGGCGCGCCTCGCGCCGCGCGTCGTGCCCATGCGGCTGCCGGACGCGGTCAGCGCCGTCGGCTCGATGACCACACCCTCGGACGTCGCACCACGACGGCGGGCCTCCCGGAGCCGCCCGGGGCCGACGTCGGCGCCGCAGCAGCCGTCACCCGCGCGCCCCGCGCCGGGCGCTGCGGTGCCGACGAGGACGACGGCCACCGGCGGCACGCCCGTCGGTCCCGCGCGTCCGGGACCCGCAGGTGCCCTGGTGCGCCGGCAGGTCCACGCCGGGGCCGCGCTGCGCCGCCGGGCCGCCGCACGTGCCGTGGTCCCGGCCGTGCGACCGTCCGCACCGGCGCCCTCCGGCGGCCTGCCGACGTCCCGCGCGTCCGCGACGCCGTCCGGCAGCGCGTCCGCGTCCGTCGCTTCCGCCGTGACGGCGGCCGCCGTGACGTCGGCCGCCGCACCCGCGACCCCAGCCGCACCGGTGAGCCCTGCCGCACCCCTGAGCCCTGCTGCACAGGTGCGACCTGCCGCAGGCATGAGCACCGACGCACCCGCGAGCATCCCTGCCGCTGCCGCGGCGGCAACCCCCGCCCTGGCGGCTCCGGGGACCATCGCTGCGGCGGCAGGACCGTCGGCGGCCGGTCCGGCCGCCCACGCGACGCCCGTGCGTCCGGTCATCATGCCCGGAGGCCGCGCGACGGCGCCCGGACGCGCGTTCGTCGCGCGGACGCCCCGCGCCGCGGCCGGCCTGCCGTCCGCGGTGACGGCGCTGGCGGGCCCGGTGCGCCGCGCCGCGCTGGCGCTGCGCGGGTCGCGCGACCTGGACGTGCGCGCCGCAGCCCCCGCCGTCGGTGCGCCGGGCGGTGGCCGGGCCGTGGCGGTGCGCCGGCTGTCCCTCGGGTCGACGGCCGCGTCCGCGCAGGCAGCTGCCGTGGCGAGCGTCTCGACGGCACCCGGCCAGGGGGTGCGCGCCGGGTCCCGGACCCCGCGCGGCACCGTGACCGTCGCGCCCGTGACCGTCGCGGCCCGGACGTCCGTGGCCGCTGCGTCCGCCCCTGGCGCCCGCGCTGCCTCCGCGCCCGCGACGGCCGACCGCCCCGCCGGCGCGCAGGGGACCACGACTCCGGTGGCTCCGACCCCGGCGGCCTCGACCCCGGTGGCCTCGACCCCGGTGGCCTCGACCCCGGCGGTCCACGCCCCGAGGACGTCGGTGCCGGGCCGTGCCATCCCGGGCCTCCTGCCCGCTGCTGCTCCGGTGGCACCCCGCCCCGTCGTGCCTGCGTCGGGCCCGGCCGCGCTCCAGCCTGCCGGTCCGAGGCTCGCGGCGACCGCCGCCGGGCCGCGGTCCCGGCCCGGCGGCGGTCAGCTGCCGGGTGCGGGTCACCGCCGCCGCCTCGTGCGCCGCAGCACGGGCCTGGGCACGAGCACCCCGGCACTGCCGGTCGGCCGCCAGGGCGCCGCGGCGGTCCACGCCGGCAGCGCCCGCGCCGGCGCCCGCACGGCGTCGGGTGCGCCCGCCCACGCGAGCCGGCACGTGCCACCCGCACCGGTGCGCCGGTCCGTGGCGCCGTCGGCGCCCACTGCGGTCGCCGCGGCCGCTCGCGCGGCGAACCACGCCGCGACGGCCGGGTCGACGGTCGCCGGTCGGGAGACGACGTCCGCGGTGCTCCCGACGAGCACGTCGACCCCGTCGACGCGCGTGACGCCCACGTCGACCCCGGCGGCGCCGCCGACGCACCCGTCGACCTCGACCGCCGCGTCGACCTCGACCGCCGCGTCGACCTCGACCACCGCGTCGACCTCGACCACCGCGTCGACCTCGACCACCGCGACGACCCTCACCGGTGCGCCCCCCGTGCCCGGTCACCGCGCGCCGGTGCGCCCGGTGCCCTCGTCGGCGCGGCGCACGGGCGGACCCGTCCGGCGGACCCCCGCGGTCGCCTCCTTGGCGGGCGCGGGCGGGTTCGCACGCGCGCTGCAGCCGGTCGGCGTGGGCGCCGCCGTGGGGGCACCCGCCCTGCGCGCCGCCGTCAGCGCACCGACGCTGCCGGCCGTGGCCCGCGCCGGCCGGGGGGCGTCGCGCTTCGCGGGCACGCTGCCGACGTCGACGCCCGGTCGTGCGACGCCCGCGGCCCTGGCGGGTGCCGCCGGCTCGCCGCACGCCGCCGCGCACCCGCTCGCGCACCCGCACGCGCACCCGCTCGCCGCACCCCCGACGCCGTCGGGTGCCGCACGCGCGTTCCCGGCCACGACGCCGCCCGCGGCCGCACCCGCACCCGCGTTCGCGGCCGCGTCCGGTCCCGTCCGGCGCCTGACGATGGTGCCCCCGCGCACGGTCGTGCGGCGCGACGCCCCCGCCCCGGGGTTCGCCCCGGTGCCCGCGTCGGCCCCGACGACGGCGTCGTCGTCCACGCGCCCGGCACCCGGACCGGCCGCGTCCACCGCCCCGTCCGCCCAGCAGTCCGGGCCGGCCGTCGTCCGGCGGTGGCTCGCACCGCTCGGCCAGGAGAGGACCCCCGTGCACGACGAGGTACGCACCCCTCAGGCGGACGTCGAGCGGCGGTTGCGCGCCGAGCTGACGTCGTGGCTGGAGCACGAGCTGGACGACCGGGTCGTGCGGGTCGTGGAGGCACGGCTGGCCGAGCAGGACGAGCGGCGCGCGTGGCGCCAGACGCGAGAGGTCTTCTGATGGCGGCGACGACGACGGCACCGGTCAAGGCCTTCCTCGAGATCGAGGGCGGGCAGAAGGTGCCGTGCCTGTTCAACCCGGCGCAGCTGCAGCTCACGCGCGAGAACCACTGGGTCGGCGACCCGCGCCCCGGGCGCGGCGTGCCGCGGCTGCGGTACGCGGGCTCGTCGTCCGGCGTGCTGTCGGTCGACCTGTTCTTCGACACGACGCACGACGGCTCGGACGTCACCCGGCACACCGGGCGCCTGCTGGAGCTCATGGAGGTCGACCCGTCGCTGCCGGGCGCCGACGAGGCCACGGGCAACCTGCGCCCGCCCACGGTGACGTTCCACTGGGGCGACCTGCACTCGTTCACGGCCGTGGTCGCGGCGCTCGAGCTGACGTTCACGTACTTCTCGGCGTCGGGCACGCCGCTGCGCGCCCGCGCGGCGCTCGAGCTGCGGCAGTACGAGCCGTCGCGCGCGTTCGGCCCGCAGAACCCGACGTCCGGCACGCCGCAGCCGCACCGCGTGCACCGCGTGCAGGCGGGCGAGACCCTCGACCGCATCGCCGCGCAGCACTACGGCGACCCGACGCGCTGGCGTGCGCTCGCGCAGGCCAACGGCATCGAGGACCCGCTGGACCTGCGACCCGGCACGGTGCTGTCCGTCCCGCGGGGTGACGCGTGAGCACCGACCTCGGCACCGCGCGGCTCAACCCGCTGGCGCACACGTCGTTCGACGTGCGCCTGGGCGGGCGTGCGCTGGGCATCACCGAGCTCGCCGACCTCCTCGAGGTCCGCGTGCAGCGGGGCGTGCGCACCGTCGGGCGGGCGTCGCTGACGTTCGTCGACCGCGGGTACGCGCTGGTCACGTCGCGCCTGGCCATCGGGCAGGACGTCGAGGTGCGCGCCGACGGCACGTCCCTGTTCACCGGGACGGTCACCGCGCTGGGCACGCGCGCCGACGACCGCGGCAGCACCACGACGGTGACGGCGCACGACGGCGCGTACGCGCTGACCACCGACGCGAGCGTCGTCGCACGTGCCAACGTCGACGCGTCCCAGGTGGTCGCCGAGCTCGCGCGCTCGGCACGGCTGAGCCTGCAGGGCTGGCCGTCGTCGCGGACCGAGCCGTGGCACCTGCAGGCGGACTCGCCGCTGGGCCTCATCGACGACCTGGCCGTCGCGTCCGGGCTGGACTGGGTCGTCGACGGCACGACGCTGCGCGTGTGGGAGCGGGCGTCCGGGACGGCGTCGGGGTCCCGCCGCACGCGCCTGACCGTCGGCGTCGACCTCGACGAGCTGTCCGCGCGGCAGGTCGGCCGGCCCGACGCGACGTACGTCGTGCAGGGCTGGGACGCCGCGACGACGACGGCCGTGCGCGCGACCGCCGACGCACCGGCGCCGCGCGCGGGGTTCACGGCGCGCGTCGACGCGCACGGCGCGACCCCGCAGATCCAGGTCGGCGGGCTGCAGGTGCGCTCGGCCGAGGAGGCGCAGGTGCGCGCGCAGGCGCTCGCCGCGCGGCACGGGCGCGTCGAGGCGCACGGCCGCGGGCCGCTGCTGCCCGGCGTCGTGCCCGGCGGCGAGGTCGAGGTCGCCGAGGGCGGCCCGCTCGACGGCACGTACTACGTGCAGGAGGTCGAGCACCGGTTCGACGGCCGCGCGTCACGCACGTCGTTCGTCGCGGGCGACCGCGAGCCGGTGCACCTGCGCGACGCGACGGCCGGCGTGGGGGAGCGGCGGTCCGCGCGGCACACGGGCCTGGTGGTCGCCACGGTCAACAGCACCGACGACCCCGACCGGCTGGGACGCGTGCGCGTCACGTACGTGACCGCGTCGGACCGCACGTCGTCGGACTGGGCGCGCGTGCTCGCGCCCGGCGGCGGCAGCGCGGGCGGGATGGTCCTGCAGCACGAGCCGGGGGACGAGGTGCTCGTCGCGTTCGAGGGCGGTGACGTCAGCCGGCCCGTGGTGCTCGGAGGCCTGCACTCGGCGTCCGCGCCGCCCCCGCAGACGGTCCGCGCCGACGGCGGGCCGCGCGTGCGCTCGATGCACTCGCGCCACGGGCAGCGGCTCGTGCTGGGGGACGGCGAGTCCGGCGACGACGCGTACGTCGAGCTCGCGCTCGGCACCGCGGGCCACGGGCTGCGGATCTCGCAGCAGAAGGCCGTCCTCGAGGTCGGGAAGATCCCGCTGCGCATCGTCGCCGGGTCGTCGTCGATCGAGCTGGACGGCACAGGACGCGTCACCGTGCGCGGCACCGACATCGCGGTGCAGGCGGACAACGAGCTACGGCTGAAGGGCACGACAGTGAAGATCGAGGGCACCGCGAAGGTCGAGGTCACGGGCGCGCAGGTCGCGCTCAAGGCCAGCGGCACCGCCGAGGTCTCGGCGTCCGGCCCGACCAAGGTCGTCGGCAACCCCGTGGCGATCAACTGATGAGCGACCTCCAGCACACCCGCGACCGCATGACGGTCGCGGCGGACTTCGTCGGCCGCGGCTTCGCGTGGCCGTTCGCGGTCGACCACACCGGCTCGATCGCCATGACCGACGGCACGGGCGACGTCGAGGACGCCATGCGCGTCGTCCTGCTCACCGCACCCGGCGAGCGCCTCATGCGCCCCGCGTTCGGCTGCCGCATCTGGGACCTGCTCTTCGAGCCCATCACCCCCAACCTCGTCGGCCTGGTGCGCCAGGCCGTGCGCGACGCGCTCGCCCAGTGGGAGCCGCGCGTCGACGTCGAGGACGTGCGCCCCGTGCAGGACCCGGACGACTCGGGCCTGCTCCACATCCAGATCGACTACCGGGTCCGGTCCACCAACGACCGCCGCAACCTGGTCTTCCCCTTCTACGTGATCCCCCGCGAGGACTCCTGACATGCCGCCGCTCGACCCGCCGAACCTCGACGACCGCCGGTTCCAGGACATCGTCGACGAGACCAAGCGCCTCATCCCGCGCTTCACGCCCGAGTGGACCAACCACAACCTGTCCGACCCCGGCGTCGCGCTCGTCGAGCTGTTCGCGTGGGTCGGCGAGATGGTGCTGTACCGGGTCAACCAGGTGCCGGACCGGATGTACGCGCACTTCCTGGGCCTGGTCGGCGTCGAGCCGTTCCCGCCCTCGGTCGCGCACACGCGCCTGACGTTCCGCCTCGCGGCGCCCGCGACCGAGCCCGTGGTCGTCCCCGCGGGCACCGCGGTCTCGACCGTGACGGTCGGCGGGCAGGAGCCCGTGGTGTTCGCGACGTCGGCCGAGGCCGTCGCGGTGCCGCCGCGCCTCGTCGCGGCCCGCACCGCCGGGCCCGACGGTGCCGCGTCGGGCGACGTGTGGGAGGCGCTGCAGGTCCCGGGCGAGAGCGTCCGCTGCTTCCCGTCGTCGCCCATCCGCGACGGCGACGCGTTCTACCTGGGCTGCGCCGACCCGCTCGCGGACCTCGTGCTGCGCCTCGACGTGACCGCGCACGCCGAGGGCATCGGCGTCGACCCGACGCGCCCGCCCCTGGCGTGGGAGGTGTGGACCGGTGAGGCGTGGGTGCCCACGCTCGTCGACGACGACACCACGGGCGGCCTCAACCGCGACGGCACCGTGACGCTGCTCGTCGGTGACCGGCACGCGCCCCTGACGATCGGGGGCACGACCGCCTACTGGCTGCGCGCGCGCCTGCTCGACCGCGCCGACGGTCGTCCCGCGTACCAGGCGTCACCGCAGGTCGGGTCGGTGCAGGTCCGCACGGTCGGCGTCAGCGTGCCGGCCGAGCACGCGCAGGCCATGCCCGCGGAGGTGCTGGGGCGCTCCGACGGGCGCCCGGGCCAGCGGTTCGCGGTCTCGGCGGCGCCGGTCGCGACGCGGCGCGGCGACGAGCGCGTCGTCGTCGTCGACCGCACGGGCGCGACCGAGTGGGACGAGGTCCCGGACTTCTCCGCGTCCGGCCCGGACGACCGGCACGTCGTGTGGGACTCCGCGACGGGCGAGGTGCGGTTCGGTCCCGCCGTCCGCCAGCCCGACGGCCGCTCGCGCCAGCACGGCGCGGTGCCGCCCGACGGCGCGCAGGTGCGCGTCACGGGCTACCGGACCGGCGGCGGGTCCGCCGGCAACGTCGGGGCGCGCACCGTGACGTCGCTGCGCACCGCGCTGCCGTCGGTGCGCTCGGTCACCAACCTCGTGCCCGCGACGGGCGGCGTCGACGCCGAGACGGTCGAGGAGGCCAAGGTCCGGGGCCCGCTGGCGCTGCGCACCGGGCAGCGTGCGGTCACCGCGTCGGACTTCGAGCAGGTCGCCCGGCAGGCGTCCGTCGAGGTCGCGCGCGCCCGCTGCCTGCCCGTGCCGCCCGACGGCCCCGCGCGTCCCGTGCACGTGCTGCTGGTGCCGCAGGTGCGCAGCGACCCGCGCACCCACACCATCGACGACTTCGTGCTCTCGCCGCGGCTGCTCGACGTCGTCGCGGCGGAGCTGGACCTGCGCCGGACCGTCGGCGTCTCCGTGGGCCTCGGCGCGCCGTTCTACCACGGGGTGTCCGTCGCGGCGCTCGTGCGCGCGATCCCCGGGCGGCCCGTGCAGGCCGTGCGCGAGCGCGTCGTCGAGGCGCTCACGCGGTTCGTGCACCCGCTGGTCGGGGGGCCGCAGGGCACCGGCTGGCCGTTCGGGCAGACGCTGACCGCGACCGCGGTCGCGCAGGTCGCCGAGGGCGTCGACGGCGTCCTGGGCGTCGACGAGGTCACGCTGTTCGGCTATGACCTGCGCAACGGCCGGCGCGTCGGCGAGGGCCGCGAGTCCCTGACGATCGACGCGGACACGCTGCTGCTGTCGGCCGAGCACCGCGTGGTCGTCCGATGAGGTCCGCGGCGACGGGAGCCCGACGTGGGACGCGCTGAGGACTGGCTGCTCGCGCAGCTGCCCGCGGGCATGGTCGCGGAGGACTTCTTCTCGCGGTTCGTGCGGATCTTCCAGGCCGAGGCCGAGACGCTGCTGGCGCACCCGGACAACCTGCCGTACCTGGCGGACCCCCGGCTCGCACCGCCCGAGATGGTGCGCTACCTGGCGCGCTGGATCGGCCTGCCGGGCCTCGACGCCGACCTGCCGGAGGACCTGCAGCGCGACCTGCTGGTCGCCGGTGCGGCGGCGCTGCCGTGGCGCGGCACGGCCCACGGTCTGCGCGTGCTCCTCGAGGGGTACACCGGCGGGCCCGCGCACGTGGTCGACGGCGGCGGCGTGCACGCGCTGGGCGACGAGCCGGCCGACACGGCGTGGGTGCGGCTCGAGGCCGCGTCGACCGGGCGGCTGACGCAGGACGAGCTGGTCGAGCTGGTGCGCGCCGAGGTGCCGGCGCACGTGCACGTCGAGCTGGTGGTGGCGGGCCGCACGGTGTGGCCCCGACCGGAGGGGGAGTCCTGATGACCGAGGTCATGCGTGAGCCGGTGCCCGGCCTGGGCCGCACGACGGGCGCCGGTGCGCCCGGCGGCGGGTCGGACACGGTGACGTGCCCCGAGTGCGGGACGCGCGCGGCGCTGGACCTGCTGCGCCGGGACGCGTCCGGGTTCTGCCCGCAGTGCGACTTCCCGCTGTTCTGGGCCGACCGCGGCGGTGCCCGGACGGCCGCGCCGGACGCCGACCAGGGCCCCGCGCGCCGGTCGCCGGGCGTCGAGGGCGAGCTCGCGGGGGCCGTCGTCGCGTGCCTCGTCTGCGGTGAGCACAACGCGCACGCGCGCGGGCCGTGCGTGCGCTGCGGCTGCGACCTGACCCCGCCCCCCGCGCCCGTGCCGGCGCCGCCCCCGGCGCCCGAGCCCGCGCCGCAGGTCGTCCAGGTGCCCGTGGCCGTGCCGTGCACGCACCCGCGCACGTGGGTCGTCGCGCTGCTCGCCGCGCTCCTGGGCGCGGGCGTCGCGTTCGTCGTGACGATGGTGGTCCTGACCTGACGGATCCACGCTCCCGCCGACGTCGGGTCAGCGGGGGAGGGTGAGGATCTCCGCGCCGTCGTCCGTGATCGCGATCGTGTGCTCGCTGTGCGCGGTGCGGCAGCCCGTCGCGCTGCGCAGGGTCCAGCCGTCCGCGTCGGTGACGAGCCGGTCGGTGTCGGCCATGACCCACGGCTCGAGCGCGAGCAGCAGACCGGGACGCAGCGGGTAGCCGCGGCCCGGGCGGCCGGAGTTGGCGACGTGCGGGTCCTGGTGCATCGTCGAGCCGATGCCGTGCCCGCCGAACTCG
Organism: Cellulomonas avistercoris; assembly: GCF_014836445.1. Taxonomy (GTDB): domain Bacteria; phylum Actinomycetota; class Actinomycetes; order Actinomycetales; family Cellulomonadaceae; genus Cellulomonas; species Cellulomonas avistercoris. The sequence goes on along the minus strand of NZ_JACSQV010000004.1, from coordinate 244,238 downwards.
GTGTTGACGGGGTAGCCGGCACCGGTGAGCACGGTGCCGATCGCGTGCGACAGGTCGCCGATGCGGGCACCGGGGCGCGCCGCCGCGATGCCGGCGGCGAGCGCGCGCTCGGTGGCCTCGATCAGCGCGACGTCGGCCGGCGCGGGTGACCCGCCAACCACGAAGCTGATCGCGGAGTCCGCGGCGATCCCGCGCAGCGACACCGCGAGGTCGAGGGTCAGCAGGTCCCCGTCGCGCAGCGCGTAGTCGTGCGGCAGGCCGTGCAGGACGGCGTCGTTGACGGCCGTGCAGATGTAGTGGCCGAACGGCCCGCGGCCGAACGACGGCGCGTAGTCGACGTAGCAGGACTGCGCGCCCGCGTCGCGGATCATCGCCTGGGCCCAGCGGTCGATCTGCAGCAGGTTGGTGCCCACCGTGGCGCGGCGGCGCAGCGCCTGCAGGATCTCGCCCACCAGCGCGCCCGTGTCCCGCGCGCGGGCCACCTCGGAGGGGCTGAGGATCTCGATCACGTGGGGTGTCCTTGTCGTCGCGTCGCGCCACGCGTGGTGCCGCGCGTGCCGCACCATCCTCTCCCACCGCGGGCGCGGCCCGCCCGGCGGGTCACGGCTCGCCGGGCGCCTCAGGAGCTGCCGGGCCGCCCGGACCGCCCGGACCGTCCCCGCCGCCGGGGTCGGTCGGGCTCGGCGCGGGCGGCGCGGGCTGCACCTGCGCGGTCACCGTCGTCGACGACGCTTGCCACGTCGTGGCCGACGGCACGTACCGCACCCGCAGCGTGGTGCTCCCCGGCGACCACCCGGTGGTCGGCAGCGTGACGGTCGCGGTGCCGTCGACGAGCGTCGCGCCCACGGCCGTCTCCCAGACGGGCGGCGAGCCGAGGGCGACCTGCACCTGCCCGGCGGGTGTCCCGGACGCGGTCGTCACGCGCACCGTCACCGTCAGGTCGGTGCCGACCGTGACCGGCGCCGACGTCGTCGCGGACACCGACGTGGCCGCCGGGACCGGGCTCGTCGTCGCCGTCACGAGCAGCTGCCGGGCGTTCGCCGGGACCGTCGACTGCGACAGCGCGACCAGCCACCCGGCGGTCGTGGTGGCCGTCAGCTGGGCCGCCGGTCCGCTCGTCGTGCCGGGCAGGTACAGCACCGAGTCGCTCGCACCGTCGATCAGCCGCACGTCGAGCGGGCTGCCGACGGTCGGTGCCACGCGGACGACGACGGACGGCGCCCCGCCCGTCGCCCGCAGCCGCACCTCGACCTCGCGCAGCTCGAGCGCCACGGTCCGCGGCCCCGTCACCTCGACGGTCTGCTCGACGCTCGCCAGGTGACCCGCGGGGCCCGCGGCGCGCACGGTCCAGGTGCCCGGCGGGACCTGGGCGAACGTCGTCACGTGCTGGGCGCCGGACCGTGCGACCGGCTGCGGGCCGAGCACGGTGCCCGTGCTCGACGTCAGGGTCACCAGCCCCCCGGTCAGGTCGGCGCCGATGGTCGACGTGAGCTGCACCGTCACCGCGTGGCGCGCGAGCGGGAAGGTCACGTCCAGCACGGTGCCCTGACCGGGTACGACCTGCACGCCGCGGGTGATCGTCACGCCCGACGCGACGAACGTCAGCGCGTACGTGCCACCACCCAGACCGCTGAGCAGGTAGCGGCCGTCGGGACCGGTGGTGACGGAGACGCCCTCGGTGGCGCCCTGCGGCGTGGCGGTCACGACGACGCCCGGCAGCTCGACGCTCGCACCGTCGGCCGTCTCCTGGGTCACCTGGCCCTGCACCGCGCCCGTGGGAGTCGCGAGCGGCACCTCGACGCGCCCCGGCTGGCCGGGGCCGACCGTGACGCGCGTGCTCACGGTCGTGTACTCCGTGGTCGAGGGCACCACCCACAGCGTGTACGTCAGCGGCAGCAGCCCGCCGAACACGAACTCGTCGTCCACGACGGTCGGCGGCGTGATCGTCACGGCGTGGTCGGAGTACGCCAGGCGGACGTTGAGGCCCTCGGTGACCGGCGCGCCGCTCGCGTCGGTGACGCGGACGGTGAGCGTCGAGCCGAGCGGGTCGAGCTCGAGGTGCGAGGTCGTGGTGCCGGTCGTGACGGCGGCGGGCACGGTGGCCGTGGTGTGCGCCTCGGCCGAGGCGGTGACGTCCCAGTCGCCCGCCCACAGGCCCTCGCGGTCCAGGTCGCCGACCAGCGTGTACGCCCCCGTCGTGTCGGAGCGGGCGGTGAACGTGGTCGTCGTGGCCCCCGTCGCGTCGGCGGGGCCCTCGCCGCGCACGTCGGCGCCCGGCAGGGCGACGGTCCACCCCGGCGCCAGGCGCGTGGACACCGTGCCGTGCACGCGGCCCAGCCCGGTGAGCGCGACCGACGGCGTCGCGACGGTGCCCGCGACGACCTCGACGCCGACCGGCTCGGGCGTGCGGAACCCGGCGGCGACCACCTGCACCTCGTAGGTGCCCACCGGCCGGGCGCCGAGGTCGACGACGGTCGCGGCGTTCACGTCGCGCTGCGCGAGGACCGTCCCGCCGGCCGACAGCGTGACGCGTGCGGCGGCCAGGGGCGCCGCACCGTCCGGCGCGAGCGTGACGCGCACGCCGCCGTCGCGCAGGAGGACCGTCTCGGAGCGCGTCGTGGCCGGGCCGCCGGTCGTGCGGTAGGGCACCTCGACGACGAGCTCGCCGCCCCCCGTGGCGGCGCTCCAGCCGGGGGCGCGCACGGCGAAGCGGTAGGTGCCCGGGCGGATCCGGTTCTCGACGCCGAGGACGGTGTCGACGAAGGTCAGGGCGACGCGCGTCGCGGGACGTGCGTCGGGCGCCTCGCCGACGGTCGTGTCGGCACCGGTCGCCGCGGGCGTCAGACGCACCGTGCCGGTGCCGGGCGGTGCGGACACCAGCTCGAACGTGACGGCGGGCGGCGTCGTGACGCGCGGGGCGAGCACGACCGACGCGTCGAGCAGCTGGTACGACGGCGTCAGGGTCATGCGGTCGACGCCCCCGAGCTCGACGCCGTCGAGGCGCAGCGTGTCGAAGCCGTCGGCCTGCACGACCAGGTCCACCTGGCCGGACACCAGCGCCAGCACGGGGTGCCCCGCGCACGCGCCGGCCGCGGTCGTGCACACCAGCGCCTCGCCGGACTCGTCGGTCGTGTACGTCTGGCTGCGGCGCACCTGGGTGGTGCCGGAGTACCCGACGACGCCCGTGACGGTGACCTGCGCGCCCTCGAGCGCCTGGAAGGCGTCGTGCGCCGACTGCACGACGACCTGCACGACCTGGTTGCCCACGGGGGAGGCGAGGACGACGGTCGCGTCGAGCTGCTGGTTCAGGGAGATGTCGCGCTCGACCGTGACGTCCACGCCCGGGTCGTCGGGCGCGGTCGTGACGATCGCGTACGTGCCGGGCGTCAGCCCCCGCAGCTCGGCGACGCCGTGCTCGTCGCTGACGGCGGTGCGCACGGTCGTGCCGCCCACCTGCTGCGTGGCGCGCACGGGCGCGTCGCGCACGACCTCGATGGCGCCGGTCGCGTCGGCGCGCAGCGTCGTGACCCGGATGATGCCGAGGCGTTCGACGGTCGCGTCGTAGCGCTTGGTCTCACCGGGTAGCAGCACGACCTCGGCGGGCTCGGGCGTCACCCAGTCGTCGGCGTCGAGGCCCACGACGACGACCTCCCACGTCCCGGCGGGCAGGCGCCGCAGCTCGTACATGCCCTGCGTGAGCCGCGCGCAGCGGGCGTCGGCCGCCGTGCAGGTCGTGGTCGCGGGCACGCACGTGGTCGTCGAACCGGCCGGGCGTGCGACGACGCACACGTCCGTGGGCAGGGCCCCGACGCGCGGCAGCACGGAGCCGACGAGGGACGGCGACGGCGTCAGCGCGACGGTCGCGGCCTCGACGACCGCACCCATGGGCACCGTGACGGTGACCGTGCCGCTCTCGTACCCGGGCACCGACACGCTCAGCGTGTACCGGCCGGGCAGCAGGCCGCCGTCACCGTCGCCGGGCAGGACGTACGCGTCGTCGGGCCCCGCGGTCGCGACGACCGTGCGCGTCGTGCCGTCGAGCGCGGTCGCGGTCGTCGTCACCGTGACGAGGCACGGCTCGGTGGTCGCCAGGCACTGCACGCGCCCGCCGGTCGACGCGTCGGTGACGCGGCCCGTGATCCCCGCGGTCGCGACGAGCCCGTCGCCCGGGACCGACGTCAGCACGAGGTCGGACGTCGCGGTGCCGCCGGCCGTGACCTCGACCTGCGCGTAGCCCGTGACGTGCCCGAAGGCCTCGGCGGACAGCACGTACGTCCCGGCGGCGACGCCGACGAACCGGTAGGAGCCGTTGCCGTCCGACGACGACATCGACTTGTAGGTCTCGGTGCCGTCGCTCAGGGTCAGGCCCGCGGCGGTGATGCCCGTGCCGTCGTCGCCGCGGACCGTGCCGGAGACCGCGCCGCCCACGGCCGTCATGGCGACCTCCCAGCCGTCGACGCCCGCGGCGGTGACGGCCAGCTCGCGCGTCACCGTCGCGTAGCCCGGGCCCCCGAGCGTCACGGTGTACGTGCCGGGGGCGGGCAGGTCCGCCAGGACGAAGCGGCCGGCGTCGTCGCCGGTGAGGGTCGTGGCGGTCCGCGTGACCGTGCCGTCGGTCGCGGTGACGGTCAGCCCGCCGATGCCGCCGACGCCGCCGAGCGTCGCCGTGCCCACCGCGGCGCCGGTGACGGACGCCAGGCCGGGCTCCACCGCGAGGTCGACCGTGCGCTCGCCCGCGGCGCCGAGCGTGACGAGCTGCGACGTGCTGCCCCACCGGTCGGACGACGCCGTCACGAGGTAGGTGCTCGGCGTGCTCAGGCCCTCGACCGACCAGGTGCCCACGCGGCCCTCGGTGACGGTGCGGGTCGTGACCGTCGTCGTGCCGTCGGTGAGGGTGAGGCCCACGCCGCCGACGGGCCCGTCGGGGCCGGTGACGACGCCGCGCAGGGCGCCGTCGCCCGCGCGCAGCTCGGTCTGCAGCGGGTTCGCCGACAGCTCGGCGCCCGTCAGGACGTACCGCTGCGTGCCGTACCCGGGCTTGGCGACGGTCACGAGGTAGCGCGTGGTGGGGGACAGGCCCGCGAAGGCCCAGGTGCCGGCCTCGTCGGTCGTGGTGCGCAGGCGCTGCGCGGTCGCGGCCGTGCCCTCGACCGTCAGCGCGGTGCCCAGGAGCTTGCCGGAGGCGGCGCCCACGGAACCGGCGCCCACAGGGCGGGCGACGGTCTGCACGACGGCCGCGACGTTCGACACGCTCGCCGGGGCGGTCGAGCCCCACAGCTCCGAGGTCGGCACGACCTGCACGGTGGCGCCGGCCGGGTCCGTGCCCGAGACCTGCCCGGCGACGCGCAACGTGGGGACGGCAGGGGCGTCCGACGCGTCCTGGCCGGGCGCGCCGGCCTCGTCGCCCTGGCCGTCGCCCTGGCCGCCGCCGGGGCTGCCGTCCTGCGCGCCGTCCTGGCCGCCGTCCTGCCCGTCGCCCGCCGTCACCGCGGCGTCCTGCCGGTCGCCGAGGGCCGTGACGACGCGCGGGATGCCGACGAGCGCACCCGCCGCCCACAGCGCCAGCACGACCACGACCGCCGCGACCTTGAGCACGGTCGGCCCGAGCCACGCGCGCGACGTGAACGTCCCCGGCACCTCCTGCGGTGCGCTGCGCCCGGTCGCGGTCACCAGGAACGTGTGGCGCTGCTCGCGGCCCACCCAGCGGTGGCCGGACCGCAGCACCGCGGGCACCCGGACCGTGCCCGCGGCGGGGACGTGCACGGGTGCGAGCGGCACGTCGACGTCGACGCCCGACCCCACGGCCGACAGCCGTGCGGACGTCGCGGCCGCACCGGTGTTCGCGAGCACGACGTCCACGCGCCGCCGGGCGCGGCCGCGCGCGTCGGCGGGCTCGATGCTCACGACGAGCTCGCCGGCCACGTCGAGCGTGAGGACGGCGTCGGTGACCGTGCGCCCGGCAGCGGACTCGACGACCACGAGGAACGGGTAGCTGCCGGCCGCGGTGCCCGCGGGCGGCGTCACGCGCAGCGTCGCGCCCGCGGTGGCACCGGGCGCGAGGCCCGGGACCGTCACGGCGGCGGGTGCCCACGCCGGCTCGAGGCCGATGGCGTGGACGTGCACGTCGAGCGGCACGTCGGCGACGTTGCGGACGCGGACGGCGACGTCCACGTCACGGCCGGGCGAGCCGTGCGCCGCGGCGCCGACCGTGACGGTCGGGGCGGTGGCGGTGCTGCGCCGGGAGGCGTCGCTCACTGCGGTGCTCCGATCCCGCGTGCTGCGGCACGCGCGTTCACGAGGTCACGTCCACGGTCCGCTGCTCGCTGGCGGTCAGCGTGAACGGCGACGAGACGCCGAGCACCGAGCCGCCCGCCACGACGCGGGCCTCCACGAGGTAGTTCTGCGGTGCGTCGACGTCGTCGAACGCGTACCCGCCGGACGCGTCGCTCGTCGTCGTCGCGACGGGCTGCGCACCGGCAAGTCCGTAGTCGGCGGCGCGGAACAGGCGGACGGTGGCACCCGCGACGGCGCCGCCGGTGCGCGTGACGGTGCCGCGCACGCCCGCGGGGCGCACGAGCACGGGGCTCAGGGACGCGTCCTGGCCCGCCTGCACCACGACGATCTGGGCGACGCTGCGGGTCCCGGCCCGCGTGAACGTCACGGTGTACGTGCCCGGCGGCAGCGCCTCGACGGCGTACTGCCCCACGGCCCCGGACGGCGTCGACGCGGTGGTGACGGTGCGCGTCACGGCGCCGGAGGCCACCTGGACCATGACGTTGCCCGCGGGCACCGGCGTGCCCGACGCGTCCTGCTGGCGCACGGTGCCGGACAGGGTCCCCGTCGCCGGGCGCATCGACACGTCGAGGCCCGCCGCGGACGCCGCACCGGACGTGACGCGGCCGAACCCGTCGATGCTCACCGACTGCACCTGCGACTGCAGGTCCGCGCGCGCGAACGTCACGGTGTACGTCCCCGGCACCGGCACCCCGGCCAGCCGCCACGTGCCCGAGCCCGACCGCGCGGCCGTGCGCCACGTGCTCGCACCGTCGGTCACGGTGACCTCGACGCCGCCCGGGTCGCCGCCCGGCACGCTCACCGCGCCGCCGAGCGTCCCCTCGGCGTCCCCGAGGACCACGTCGACGCCCGTGAGCTGCTGGCCCTCGCCGAGCGTCAGGGTCAGCGTCGACGGGGCGCGGCCCTCCGCGCCGACCACCACGGTGTACGTGCCGGGCGTCGGCAGGCCGCGCAGGACGAACGAGCCGACCGCGTCCTGCGTGAGCGAGACCGTCTCGACGCGCACCGTCGCGGACGACGCCACGACGTTGGCCCCGCCCAGCGGCCCGCCGCCGCCGCTCACGGTGCCGCTGATGGTCCCGTCGCCCAGCAGCAGCGGCAGCTCCAGTCCGCTGCGGGACTCCCCGGCGGCGACGTCGACGCGCTGCACGTGTGTCGCGAACCCGGTCTTGGCGACGACGAGGTCGTACACGGCGGGTGACGGGACGTCGGCGACCTCGAAGGTCCCGTCCTCGCCGACCGGCACCGTCCGCACGACCACGCCGTCGCCGGCGACGGGCTCCGCGGTGTCGCGCGCGACGTCGGTGCCGAGCAGGGGCTCGGTGTCGAGCGGCATCTGCACCTGGACGGTCGCACCGCCCACGTCGTCGCCCGTGACGGTGCCCGTGAGCGTCGCGGGGACCCCGCCGACGACCACGACGAGGCCCTCGGCGGCAGCGCCGTCCTCGACCTCGACCTCGACCGCGTCGTCGGGAGACGCCGCGGCGGGGTACCAGACCTCCGCGAACCCGGCGCCGCGCACGCGCAGCAGGAACGACCCGCCGACGAGCCGGCCGACCGCGAACGTGCCGTCGGACGCCGTGGCGACCGTCGCGACCGCCGCCGACGTGTCCTGCGCGGACACGACCTCGACGCTGACGCCGCTGAGCGTCGCACCGGTGGTCAGCTCCACGACGGTCCCGGCGAGCCGGGCGGTGCCGCTCGTCGCCGCGGCGTCGCGGGCCTGGGCGACCTGCAGCGCGAGGTCGCGGTCGGCCGCCGAGCGCTGCACGACCGTGCCGAGCGCGAGCGCGATGACGGTCGCGAACACCGTGACCGCCGCGAGCAGCCCCACGAGCGCGAGCGCACCGCGCGTGAACCGGGGCCGCTGCACGAAGACGCCGGTCGCCGCCGGCGGTGCGTCGCTCGCCGGCGCGTGCGGGCCCGTGGTCCGGACCTCGAAGGGCCGCAGCAGCGGGTCGCCGACCCACGGGCGCCGGGCGCGCGCGGTCAGCACCACGGACGTCGACCCGCGCGGCGGCACGACGACCTCGGGCGGGTCGAACGTGAAGACGGCCCGCGCCTCGGGGTCCACGGCCGTCAGGCCGCCGACGTGCTCGGTGTTGCCCTCGTTGTGCAGCACGGCCGTGAACACGGCCTGACGCCCGGCGGTGACCGTCGGGGGGTCCAGCACGACGCGGGTGCGGCGCAGCGCGGGGACCTCCAGCACGACCTCCTGGACGCTCACGACCGCCGGGTCCGCCAGGTCGAGGACCTCGACGCTCACCGTCGAGCGGCCCGCGGGCGCGTCGGCGGGCAGCGTCACGGCGACGCGCACGCTCGCGGTCGCGCCGGGGAACAGCCGGGGCTGCGGGTCGCTGACGTGCACCCACGCGGGGTCGACCCCGAGCACGCGCACGGCGAACCCGGCGATGACGTCGCGCGTGTTCGTCAGGGTGACGACGGCCTCGCTGGTGGCGCCGGCCCCGGCGGGCAGGTGGCGGGGGGTCACGTCGACGTGCATCAGGACCCCGGGACCGTGAGGTCGGTGCGCGCCGCCGCGCCGCCGCCGACCGCCACGAGCGTCGTGGCCAGCACGCGCCCGTCGGCGTCGAGGACGGACACGGTCCAGCGGCCCGCGTGCAGGCCGTCGAGCGCGTACGTGCCGGCGCCGAGGGCGCCGCTCTGCGCGGACGTGGTGCTGCGGACCTCGGCGCCGTCGGTCGCGCGCACGGTCAGGCCCGCGACGCCCGTGCCCGCCCGCAGGACGCGTCCCGTGACGGTGCCGACCGCGGGCCGCAGCGTCACCGTCCCGGCCGCGCCGCCGGCGGCGTCGACCGCGACGGTCGTCGAGGTGTACCCCGGCTTGGTGAACGTGAGCGTGAGCTCGCCCGCGCCGACGCCGGCGAGCGTGAACGCGCCGACGTCACCGGCGGTGAGCGTCGTCGTCGTGCCGCCCGTGCCGCCCGCGGCGACCTGCACGCCGCCGAGCCCCGCACCCGTCGGGTCGACGACGCGACCCCGGACCGTCCCGGCACCCGCGGGCAGCACGGCCCGCACGTCGTCGCGCTGCTCGCCCGCGCCGAGGTCGACGACGAGGGTCTGGGTGCCGTAGCCCGTGCGCGTGAACGTCAGCACGTACGTCGCGGGCGTCGGCAGCGCGGGCAGCACGAACCGGCCGACGTCGCCGACCGTCGGCGTGCCGACCTGCACCTCCTCGCCGTCGACGGTCGTCGTGACGGTCACGCCGCCGAGGCGGTTGACGCCGTCGGTGACGACGCCCGCGACCTGGCCCGTGCCCGCGCCGAGCGTCACGGCGGTCGCGATGCGCTGCTGCCCGCCGAGCACGCGCTCGGTGGTGGTCGTCGGCGCGTAGCCGTCGGCCGTGAACGTCAGGGCGTACGTCCCCGGCGCGGGCAGGCCCTCGAACAGGTAGGTGCCGCCCTGCGTGGTGGTGGTCCACGTCAGTGCCGGGTCGGCGCCGTCCCACGCGGCCGTCGCGGTGACGTCGACGGCGACCTCGCGCGTCGTCTGCCCCACGTCGACGGTGCCGGTGAGCGACGCGGGGTCGCCCTCGACGCGCAGGTCGACGCCCTCGGTGGTCTGCTGCGCCGGTGCCTGCACGGCGCGCGCGGCCGTCTCGTCCGGACCGGCCGGGTACCAGAGCGTCGTGTAGCCGTCGGCCTGGACGCGCACCAGGTACGCGCCCGGGAACAGGCCCGACATCGTGTACGTGCCGTCCGCCTGCGTCGCGGCCGAGGACACGACGACGAGGCCGTCGCGCGAGCGGCGCAGCGCGTCGACCGTCAGCCGCCCCACGCCCTGGCCGTCGACCGCGGAGGTCACCGTGCCGGTGAGCGTCGCGCCCACCGCCGCCGGGACCGCGCCGTCCTTGGCGAGCGCGCCGTCCGGCGCCGCACCGGCGCCCACGGTCGCGGCGTAGAAGGACCCGGCGGCGACCTTGCCGACGGGCTCGGCGCCCAGCGCCATGCGCATGCCGAACCACATCGCCGCCGCCCACGCCGCGAGGATCGCGAGCAGCACGAGCGCGGTCACGGCGCCGCGGCCCACGAGCGGCCGGTGCCGCAGCGTCAGCAGGACGCCGGCGGCCGCCGCGTCGTCACCGACGCCCGACGCCTCGACCCGCACGGCGCGGTCCTGGTCGGAGCCGAGCAGCCGGCGCGGTGCGTGCACCACGACCGTGCTGCTCGCCACCCCGGCCACCGGCACGTGCAGGGTCGACGGCGTGAGGGTCGCGGTGAGCGCGCGGTCGGTGTCGACGGTCCGCAGCGCCAGGTCCAGGGGCACGTTGCCGGTGTTGGTGGCCTGCACCGTGTAGGCCGCGCGCCGTCGCGCGCGCACGAGCGTCGGCGCGGCACCGAGCCGGGCGGCGGGCCGCGCGGGCACCGTCAGCTCGACGGGCAGCGGGGCGGGCGTCGCACCACCGGCGCGCCCGGTCAGCACGACCGAGAGCACGTGCGTGCCCGCGGGGAACGTCTCGGGCAGCCGGAACGTGAGCTGCACGTGCGCCGTCGCGTCGGGGAAGAGCACGACGCGGCTCGGGCTCGCGTCGACCGCGTCCGCGGGCACGCCGAGGACCTGGACGGTCAGCTCGTCGATCACGCCCGAGGTGTTCTGCACCTCCAGGGGGACCGTCCCCGTGCCGCCGGGCGCGACCTCCAGGGCGCTGGGTGCGCTGACCGCCCTCATCGGTGATCGGGCATGCGGCGCGCCACCTGCGCCTCGACGCCGGCGACCGCCGTCGGCGCGTCCTGCCACGGGTAGGCGTCCGCCGCCACGGTGGCGACGAGCGTGAACGACGCCCGCACCTGCCCGCCCAGCGACGTCCACAGGTCGCGCGGACGGTTGCGCTCGTCGGACGCGACCGCCAGCTGCACGGACGACTCCAGCGCCGCCGGTGCGTGCTCGGCGGGCACGGCCGGGTGCGCCAGCAGGCGCGTGAGCACGTCGCCCAGCAGCTGGTGCTCGTCACGCGTCGACCCGGCCCACGCGCTGACGAGGAAGCTCAGCTCGACCATCGGCAGCGGGAAGCGGCGGCGTGCGACCGTGCCGTCGGTGTGCCGCACGGGCGCCTCCACGCGCGCGGGCTGCGCCGAGCGTGCGACGTCGTACAGGAAGAGGTTCACCGTCAGGCGGTTCACCGTGGCGGACCACGTGGACGTCGGTGCGTCGAAGACGACGTCACCCTGCTGCTCGCTCAGCGGGAGGGCGGCGCGCAGCAGTCGCTCCAGCCCGTCCTGCACGGCAGGTATGAGCACGGCACCTCCCGACGGGCTGCGGAACACGGACACGCCCGTCCGGTGCCGGCGCGCAGGAGAGTGCTGCGGGACCTGCCGTCGGGTGGCTCCACGCTACGGAGCGGCCCGCGCGGCGGGCATCGGTAATCGCTACGGAACCTGCCGCCGCGGGCTCGACGGGCCGTCGTGCGGGGTGCCAGGGTGCCGACTGCGCGCGGAGCGACCGCGCGCGGGCCGGGCACGACCTCGGCGGGGCGGGGGAGACCGGTGGGTGGCACGTCGGCGACGCTGCAGGCGTTCGAGGCGGCGGTCGAGCGACGCGGCCCGGGGTGGGCGGACGCGGCCGCGGCCCGCGCCGCGCTCGACGCGCTGCGGGCGGACGCGCCCGGGCTCGACGCGCTCGCACCGGCCCTCGACGACCTCGCCGACGCGTGCGCGCTGGCCCCGTCCGACCGGCGGGTCGTCGCCGTCGCGCTGCTCGCGGAGACGCATCCCGTGGCGCACCTGCTGTGCGGGCTGCTCGCCGGCGACGGCGGCGCCGGCCTGCCGACGCTCGCGCTCACGCTCGAGCTGACCGGTGCGTCGGTCGTCGACCGGGCCGCCCACGCGCGCCTCGCGCCGGGCGCCGCGCTGCGCCGCGCCGGCCTGCTGCGGCTCGCGGGCGGTGCGACGTACGCGACGACGCGTGTGGGTCTGCGGCCCCGGGTCGTCGCGCACCTGCTGGGCCGCGCGGACGCGGCGCCCGAGATCCGCGCGCTGCTGGCCGAGGCCGTGCCCGCCGACGTCGCCGGCTACACGGACGTCGCGGCGGCGCTCGCGGCGGACGAGGCGCTCGTGTGGGTGCACGCACCCGTCGGCGCGGCGGGCACCGGCCTGGCCGTCGCCGCCTGCCGCGAGCTCGACGTCGGGTGCCTCGTCGTGGACCTGACGCGCCTGCCCGTCCCGGGAGGTGGCGAGGGGCCGGACCCCGCGACGCTGCACGAGGCCGTTCGCGCGGCGCAGCTCGAGGCGGTGCTGGGCCGCAGCGTGCTGGTGCTGGCCGGGGCCCACCTGGCCGGGCCGGACCTCGTGCGCCTCGTCGCGGACGGTGCCGTGCCCGTGGTGGCCGTGGGCGCCACCGTGTGGGACCCGCGCTGGGCGCCGTCGCTGCCGCCGACCGTGACCGCGGGACGCCTGACCCTCGGGCAGCGCGCCGAGCGGTGGGCCGTCATGACCGGTGCGGACGTCGCGACCGCCGACGTCGTGTCGCTGCGCATGACGCCCGAGGAGATCGTCAAGGTCGGCCGGCGCGCGCGGGCCGATGCCGCACGCGAGGGGCGCGGGCTCGACGTCGACGACGTGCGCCGCACCGCACGCCGCCTCGGTGGCGTCGCCGGCTCGCGCGTGCGGACCCAGGGCACCGCGGCGACCCTCGACGACCTCGTGCTCCCCGACCACACGCGCCTCGAGGTCGAGCGGCTCGTCGCGTGGGCGCGGCACCGCGACGACGTGCTCGCGCTGGGGGACCTGCAAGGCAAGGGCGGCAAGGGCACCGGCATCAGCGCCCTGTTCTCCGGCAGCCCCGGCACGGGCAAGACGCTGGCCGCGCACGTCGTGGCCGACACGCTCGGCATGGACCTGTTCCAGGTGGACCTGTCGGCGGTCGTCGACAAGTACATCGGGGAGACGGAGAAGAACCTCGAGCGCGTGTTCGGGCAGGCGGAGTCCCTCAACGCCGTGCTGTTCTTCGACGAGGCGGACGCGCTGTTCGGCTCGCGGTCCGCCGTCACCGACGCCAAGGACCGGTACGCCAACCAGGAGGTCGCCTACCTGCTGCAGCGCATGGAGGCCGCCGAGGGCCTGACGATCCTGGCGACGAACCTGCGCGGCAACCTCGACCCGGCCTTCGCCCGGCGCCTGCACTTCATGGTGCACTTCCCCGACCCCGACGTGCCGACGCGCCGGGCCCTGTGGTCGCACCACCTCGCGCAGCTGCCCGGCACGGACCCCGAGGACCCGGTCGACCTGGACCTCCTGGCCGAGAGCGTCGAGGTGTGCGGCGGCGACATCCGCAACGTCGTGCTCGCGGCGACCTACGACGCCGTCGCGGCACGCGAGCCCCTGGGCATGCGGCACGTGCGCGCCGCGACGCTGCGCGAGGTGGCCAAGCTGGGGCGGCGGCTGACCGACCCGCGGTGGTGAAGACTCGCCCGTCTCCACGCGTCTGTGCAGCGGATCGGGGCGGAACGGGAAGCCGATCCTCGGGAGGGCAGGACGCGACGTTCAGGGGCGTCGCCGCAGCAGCGCGGTGACGTCCTCCATGTCGCGGAGCCAGACGCCGGTTGCCGTGCACCGTAGGTCGACGAGCTCGAGCATGCGCCGCAGGTCGTCGGCCAGATCGCGAGCGAAGACAGGTTCGTGGTGAGCCAACCGGTTCCGCAGCCGGCGGACGACCTCCAAATCGTCGTAGATCCGGCCACGGAGTGCCTTGGGGTCGATCTGCCCGGCGTTCGGGAACGACCGAACGATGTTCCGGCTCCACAACCGTCCGTCATGACGGGCGGTGAACATGGTCTGCCAGAACACGAACTTCAGATCTGCCACGACCTTGCCGGTGGTGCCGTACCGCGCGCGGTTGGCGGCAAGGTCGTCTCGAGGCTTGTAGACCCGACCGCCCGGCGCAGGGAGAGTCCTGTAGAAGCCGTCGCTCCACGGCCACCGTTCGCCGTACACGCTCGACAGTGCGTCGTCGACAGCGTTGCGCACACTGACCTCTGCGAAGTGCGCGGGCAGTATCAGCGCCGCAGACACTCGGGCGTTCCACCCGTAGAGGTCGACCGCGGCCGCCTGGTCTTGCGCGGCGGCCCTGAGGTACGTGGCGGAACGCGCGCGGCTCAGGGTCCGACAGATCGCTACCGGGTCGTGGGATGTGGCGTGCGGCACGGCCAGAGCGTAGGGTGAGCACACGAGCTGTGGGACTTCGCTGGTCAGGGTCACTGCGATCCTGACCTCCCCCTGCAGACAGAAGAGTTCATGAGAAGGGGGCCCCCTTCTCGCGTCACCGGTCGGTCGGGTCACGAGAGCGGTCGAGCGCAGCCGGCCGCCACGGTCTCGGATGGGCAGAACCGGACCGTCGGTCGTGCACCCGTGCGGGCAGAGCGCCGCATCATCCGTGGCCACGCACGAACATGCGTAGTGCTTACCGATGTGCGCGGGCAGGGCTCGCGGTGAGGCTGGGCGCGGGCACCTCCGTGCCCGCACCGTCCGCGCACCGTCACTGGAGGCCCCGATGAGCTCACACCACGCGCGCGTCCCCGTGCCGACAGCGGCCGCGCCGGGCGCGGCCGGCCCGCAGACCGCCGCACCGGCCGCGCCCGAGGTGCTGCGCCCCGCGGCCGCCACGCTGACGGTGGGTGCAGCCGACGACCACGCGGAGCACGCCGCCGACGCCCTGGCCGACGCGGCGCTCGCGCGCCTGGACGGCGCCGACCCGCACCGGCACACGCCCGGCTGCGGGCACCTGCGCCGCTCGTTCGACGGCGCCGCGGGCGTCGTGGGGGCCGACGGCGGGGCGCTGGACGCCGACGTGACCTCGAAGGTCGAGGCTGCGCGCTCCGGCGGCACCGGGCTGCCCGGGCCCGTGCGGCGCCGCATGGAGCAGGCGTTCGGCACGGACCTGGGGCACGTGCGCGTGCACACCGGACCCGAGGCCGGGCGGCTGTCGCGCGCGATGTCCGCCGAGGCGTTCACGACCGGCGACGACATCTTCTTCGGCCAGGGCCGCTACGCGCCGGCGGACCCCGTGGGCGAGAAGGTCCTCGCGCACGAGATCGCGCACGTCGTGCAGGAGACCGGGTCGCGGGCCGTGCGCCGGTTCTCCAACCCGTTCAAGAAGCTCTTCGGCTCCGGCTCGTCCGCGCCGGCGGCCCCCTCCGCCAAGGAGGTCAAGAAGCAGAAGGTCAAGGAGAGCAAGGCCGCCGAGCCGGCCGAGCTGGCCGCGCTCGCGGCGGACCGCGCCAAGGGCGAGCAGGGCCGCGCGAACCTGTCGAGCATGGTGCACGACGACGACGGCATCACGTCGGTCACGGCGGGCGAGCGCATGGACGTCCTGTGGGCCAGGTTCGACAAGGCCCTGGCGTACGAGACGCGCACGTACACGAAGCTGCTGGCCGCCGGCGCGACGCCCGAGGAGGCCGCGCAGGAGGCGTACGACACCACGTGGCACGGCAGGTTCACGTCGCTGGAGTCCGTGCGGCCGCCGCGCGAGACCGCGGCCGAGCGGCTCATGCTGCAGGTGCGCTCCGCGCGGCAGGTCGAGGGGCGGCACGCCGAGGCGATGGAGGCCGAGGAGGAGGAGCTGGCCGAGTCGCGCGTCATGCCCCGGGACCTCGAGGAGGTCTACGACCGCATGGTCACCGCGATGCGCGCGATCACGCAGGCGGAGCCGGACCTGCACCCCGAGCTCGCGCGGGACCGGGCGGCCAAGCAGGTCCGCGGCTCGCTCGCGCCCAAGGTCGCCGGCCGGCTGCCGGTCCGCAGCTCCGCGGTCGACCGCGAGGCGTGGGCGCTCGCGGAGCAGCGGGCGCCGATCCTCGAGGCGCGCCGCGAGCGTCAGGCGCAGGGCGTCGCGGCCAACCTCGCGGCGCTGGACCGGCTCGACGCGGGGGCGGGGACGGCGGAGTCGCTGGGTGGCTCGGCCCTCGGCGGTATCGAGTCCGCCGGCGGTGCGATCGCCGACCGGTACACCCCGGAGCTCAAGGGCTCGCCGGGCGGGTCCGACCTGTCCGTCCCCGAGGCCCTCGACGGCGGCGCCGTCGACGCGATCTCGCGTGCCACGTGGCGCAAGGCGAACGGCGTGAAGTCCGACGACGCGTACGAGAACCTCGCCGACGACCCGCTGAAGACCGCCGGCGGCCAGGCCAAGGAGGGGATCTCGACCGTCACCGGGATCCTCGGCGGCCTGCTCACCGCGGTGCGCGAGGCGTTCGCGACGGCACGCTCGGTGCGCGACGCCTGGCGCGAGAAGGACCCGTACGCCGCGATGAGCGCCACCAAGTCGGGGGCGTCGGCCGTGGACGGCCTGGTGTCGGCGGCGAAGTCCACCGCGAACCTCGCCAAGCTCATCGACTCGGGTGTCGCGGGCGGCGTCGCCAAGGTCGTCCCCGGCCTCGACATCGCGGCCTCCGCCCTGGCGATGGTCAAGGCGGTGACGGACGTCGCGGTGGCCGGGATGCGTCAGCACGAGACCGACACCGCGATGTTCGAGGCCCGCGCCAACCGCACGGGCAAGAACGCCAACGTCATGGTGTGGCCGCTGATGAACGTGTCGCGCAGCCACACCAAGAACCTCGAGAGCACGACGTGGGCGCTGGGCTCGTCGGTGGTCGACCTGGGGCTGTCCATCGGGCAGGTCGCGTCCGGCGGCGGTTTCGGCATCCCCGCGGCGATCAAGGGCGTGAAGTCCGTGGTCGACAACGTGCACTCGCTCGGTCACTTCATCGCCGACGAGGTGTTCGTCGTGCAGGCGCAGACCGCCGAGCGCGAGTCGGCCGTGCAGCACCTCGAGGGTGGTGCCGAGCACGAGCTGCGCCGCCACCCCAAGGCCGCCGTCGACGGCATCGTCCTGCGGGCCGCCGCGGGCGACCCGACCGCCGAGGCGTTCCTCGCCAACTACCGCGTGCACGGGCGCCCGGTCGGCCGGCCGCTGCTGGACCGCATCAAGCCGCGTGCGGTCGTCGCGCACGACCCGCGGCGGCAGCGCTCGGCGCCGACGGACCTGTCGGGGGCCGAGAACGAGCAGCTGACGACGGACGACGGCGCGCTCGCGCTGATCCGCGAGGCGGTGCTCGAGTCGATGGGCGTGGGTGCCGACCCGCAGACCGTCTTCGAGCGCACGCGCGCGGCGTTCGAGGACGCGGTCGGTGCGGCCGGCGGGACCGCGGGCGGCCTGACGGACCGCTGGCGGCGCTCGGGGCAGCTCGCCGGCGACCGCAACACCGTCCAGGCGGGCGGTGAGGCGAACGGCGGCAAGGCCCGCGACGACCGGGGCCTGTTCTGGCGCGTGCGCCAGACGCTCAAGGGCGAGGAGCACCTGGCCCGCAAGGAGCGGATGACCACCGTGCTGGCGACCCAGGGGACCGGTGCGGCCGCGGCCGGGCTGGTCGTCGGCGCGCACACGCTCGCGACCGACGCGACGCCGCCGCAGTTCGCGGCGTTCGTCGACCAGGTGTCCGTCGCGGACATCGAGGCCGAGCTGGCGGCACGTCCTCAGCGCAACTCCCCGGAGATGGTCGACCTGCTGCTGGAGCTGCTGCAGCGCAAGCTCGCCGAGGCCGCGGGGGCGACGCCGTGAGGCCGCTGCTCGCCGCGGTGGCCGCGGCGCTCGCCCCGGCCCGGCCGCTGCGCGTGCACGACGAGGCGGGCACGCTCGACCTCGCGTCGCAGCTGCCCGGCGGTGAGCCCGTGCTCGTGCTGGTGCGCGAGGACGCCGGGACGGTCACCTGCTACGGCCGCGTGCCGGTCGACGTGCCGGCGGACCGGGCGGCGGACGTCATGGCGCTCGCGGCGCTCCTGACGACGGACCTGTTCACGACGTGCGTCGAGGCCGGCTCGCCGGCGGGCACGGTCGCGGTCCGCGGCGCCCTCGCGCTGGGCCCGCTCGCGCCCGTGCCGGACGGCCGGCCGGTGCTGCACCCCGACGTGCTCGGGGCGCTGGTGCTGGCCGTGGTCGAGGACGTCGAGGCGACCGTCGAGCGCGTGCTCGACGCGGTGGAGGACGTCGTCGCCGGCAGCCGCACGGCCACGGAGGCGGCGCACGACGTCCGCACGGCGGACCTCGACGCCCTGGTCCTGCAGGTCGAGGCGCTGGAGGACGACTGACCGGCGTCAGGCCACGGTGGTGCGGACGGGTCCCGGCACGAGGACCTGGACGACGCCGCCGTACGCGCACATGCACATCGCCCCCTGCGCGAGCACGGGTCGCCCGCCGACGACCGTGCGCGGCGCGGTCGGCGTCCACGTGCCCGTCGTCGCGGGGACGCAGGGCATCGGCGTGAGCACCCCGAGCGCGGCCGCCGTCGCGGCCGCCACCTGCGGGTTGGCCAGCGACGTGCACATGGCGAACGTGGGGACGTTCACCAGGGGAGCGGCGTCCGCGACGGTCGCCACCGGACGTCCCTCGACCAGGACGCGCGGCGTGGGCAGCGCGACGAGCGTCGCGGGGCCCGTGCCGAACGAGCAGGTGACGGTCGCCGACGTGGTCACGGGCAGCGGCACGGCTCAGCGCTCCGAGCCCGCGACGGACGCGGTGAGCGGCTCGCCGGTCGTCGTCGCCAGGCAGGTGACGGTCGTGTCGCCCTCGGACCAGCCGCGGGTCGACGGGACCAGGTACGTGAAGAACAGCTCGGAGTCGCGGTAGTCGACGCCCACGTAGTCCGCGAACCGCTCGGCGCACGCGCCGTCGGCGAAGGCGGTCAGCGCGTCGGCGCCCGGGTACGCGTCGGGCCCGTCGAGGGCGTCGGGCACCAGCGCGTACACCTCCATCTGGTGGGTGGTGCCGCACGGGACCGTCGCGACGTCGGTCAGCTCGGCCTGCACGTCCTGCGGTGTGACCACGCAGTCGCCGACGGACAGCTCCAGCACCTGCGTGCGGTCCGTCCCGTCGTCACCGAACCACGCGCAGCCCGTCAGCAGCGTCAGCACGCCCACCACGACCGCAGCGCCCCGACTGCCCGCCCGCCTGTCCACGTCCACCTCCGTGCTCGTCACCGCGCACGCCGGCGGCCTCCTGCAGGCTAGGCGGGCGACCGCACGGTGCCATCGGTAGTTGGTGCGCAAACCTGGGGCGCGCCGCTGCCGCGCCCCGGCCCGGTGTCAGGGGCGGGCGCGGCGCGCCTCCGCGATCTCGGCGGCGTCGGGGTAGGACGACTGGGCACCCGGGCGCTGCACCGCGAGGGCGCCGACCAGCGTGGCCAGCCCGACGGCGTCGCCGAGGTCGAGGCCGTCCGCCAGCGCTGCGCACAGCGCGCCCACGAACGCGTCGCCGGCGCCGGTGGTGTCGACCACCGCGACGCGCGGCGGGGTCACCGTGCGGACCTTCTCGGAGCCCTGGGAGGCGTGGACGGCGCCCTCCGCCCCGAGCGTCACGACGACGGACCGCGGGCCCAGCGCGAGCAGCGCACGCGCGGCGGCGGCGGGGTCGCCCACGGCGTCCTGCCCCAGCAGCACGGCGGCCTCGGAGCCGTTGACGACGAGCGGGTCGCACGCCGCGAGGACCGCGGGGCTCAGCGCTGCCGCGGGTGCGGCGTTGACGACGACGCGCAGGCCCCGTGCGGCGGCCTGCCGCACGGCGGCCTCGACGGTCGCGGCGGGCAGCTCGAGCTGCAGGACGACCACCGCGCCGGCGGGCGCCCGGTCGACGGCGGCGGCCGCACGTCCGGGCTGCACGGTGCCGTTGGCGCCGGGGCTGACGACGATGGAGTTCTCGCCGTCGGGCGTCACCACGACGACGGCCGTACCTGTCGCACCGGGTGCCACGTCGACCTCGGTGAGGTCGACCCCGGCGCGCCGCAGCCCGCGCAGCGCGACGTCGGCGTGGGTGTCGTCGCCGACAGCCCCGACGAGCGTGACCTCGGCCCCGACGACGGCGGCGGCGACGGCCTGGTTGGCGCCCTTGCCGCCCGGCCCCACCGCCAGCGGGCCGCCGCGCACGGTCTCCCCGGGACGCGGGCGCGCCTGCACCTGCACGACGAGGTCCGCGTTCACGGACCCGACCACCACGACGCGTCCCACGGGACCCTCCGTCCGTCCGGCGCCCGGCTGCGGTGCCGGACGAGCGGGGCCGTTCGCCCCCGGCAGGGAAGTTACCGGCCGCGCGACGTCCGGCGCACGGGCGACGGACGCTCCGCCTGCGGCGAACACGGGACGTCCGGGGGGTACCCCGCCGTTAGCATCGAAACACGCCGCTCTGCCGGCTCCGCGCAAACCCCTGCTGCGCGGCGCCGCCGGGGCACGCCGCTCGTGAGGAGTGCACATGTTCGAGAGATTCACGGACCGAGCCCGTCGCGTGGTCGTCCTCGCCCAGGAAGAGGCGCGGATGCTCAACCACAACTACATCGGGACCGAGCACATCCTCCTGGGCCTCATCCACGAGGGTGAGGGTGTCGCGGCCAAGGCCCTGGAGTCGCTCGGCATCTCCCTGGAGGCGGTCCGCGCCCAGGTGCAGGAGATCATCGGCGAGGGCCAGCAGGCGCCGTCGGGTCACATCCCCTTCACCCCGCGCGCCAAGAAGGTCCTGGAGCTGTCGCTGCGCGAGGCGCTGCAGCTCGGCCACAACTACATCGGCACCGAGCACATCCTGCTCGGCCTGATCCGCGAGGGCGAGGGCGTCGCCGCCCAGGTCCTCAACAAGCTCGGCGCCGACCTCAACCGCGTGCGCCAGCAGGTCATCCAGCTCGTCTCCGGCTACCAGGGCAAGGAGCCCGTGGCGTCGGGCGGCCCCGCCGAGGGGCAGCCGTCGGGGTCGGCCGTGCTCGACCAGTTCGGCCGCAACCTCACGCAGGCGGCCCGCGACGGCAAGCTCGACCCGGTCATCGGGCGCGAGAAGGAGATCGAGCGGGTCATGCAGGTGCTGTCCCGCCGCACCAAGAACAACCCGGTGCTGATCGGTGAGCCCGGCGTCGGCAAGACGGCCGTGGTCGAGGGCCTCGCGCAGGACATCGTCCGCGGTGACGTGCCGGAGACGCTCAAGGACAAGCAGCTCTACACGCTCGACCTCGGCGCCCTGGTCGCCGGCTCGCGCTACCGCGGTGACTTCGAGGAGCGCCTGAAGAAGGTCCTCAAGGAGATCCGCACGCGCGGCGACATCATCCTGTTCATCGACGAGATCCACACGCTCGTCGGGGCGGGCGCCGCCGAGGGCGCGATCGACGCCGCGTCGATCCTCAAGCCCATGCTGGCGCGCGGCGAGCTGCAGACCATCGGCGCCACCACGCTCGACGAGTACCGCAAGTACGTCGAGAAGGACCCGGCCCTGGAGCGTCGCTTCCAGCCGATCCAGGTCGCCGAGCCGAACCTGCAGCACGCGATCGAGATCCTCAAGGGTCTGCGCGACCGGTACGAGGCGCACCACCGCGTGTCCATCACGGACGCCGCGCTGGTCGCGGCCGCGACGCTGGCCGACCGGTACGTCAACGACCGCTACCTGCCGGACAAGGCGATCGACCTGGTCGACGAGGCCGGCGCACGCCTGCGCATCCGTCGCATGACGGCTCCGCCGGAGCTGCGCGAGCTCGACGAGCAGATCGCCGAGACGCGTCGCGACAAGGAGTCCGCGATCGACGAGCAGGACTTCGAGAAGGCGGCGCGCCTGCGGGACGAGGAGAAGCAGCTCGGCCTCAAGCGCATCGAGAAGGAGAAGGCCTGGAAGAACGGCGACATGGACGCCGTCGCCGAGGTCGACGAGGAGCTCATCGCCGAGGTGCTGGCGAACGCCACCGGCATCCCGGTGTTCAAGCTCACCGAGGAGGAGTCCAGCCGGCTCCTGCACATGGAGGACAACCTGCACAAGCGGGTCGTCGGCCAGAACGCGGCGATCAAGGCGCTCTCGCAGGCCATCCGCCGCACGCGTGCGGGGCTCAAGGACCCGAAGCGTCCCGGTGGGTCGTTCATCTTCGCCGGCCCGACGGGCGTCGGGAAGACCGAGCTGGCCAAGGCGCTCGCCGAGTTCCTCTTCGGGGACGAGGACGCGCTGATCCAGCTCGACATGTCGGAGTTCTCGGAGAAGCACACGGTCTCGCGGCTGTTCGGCTCGCCCCCCGGGTACGTCGGGTACGACGAGGGCGGTCAGCTCACCGAGAAGGTGCGGCGCAAGCCGTTCTCCGTCGTCCTGTTCGACGAGGTCGAGAAGGCGCACGCGGACATCTTCAACTCGCTGCTGCAGATCCTCGAGGACGGTCGCCTGACCGACTCCCAGGGCCGCGTCATCGACTTCAAGAACACCGTGATCATCATGACCACGAACCTCGGCACGCGGGACATCGCCAAGGGCGTCATGACCGGCTTCCAGGCCGGTGGCGAGCTGGCGACGGACTACGAGCGCATGAAGGCCAAGGTCAACGACGAGCTCAAGACGCACTTCCGTCCCGAGTTCCTCAACCGCGTCGACGACGTGGTGGTCTTCCCGCAGCTCTCGCAGACCGAGATCTTCCAGATCGTCGACCTGATGATCGCGAAGCTCGACAAGCGTCTGCGCGACAAGGACATGACCATCGAGATCACCCCGGCGGCCAAGAAGCTGCTGTCGGAGAAGGGCTACGACCCGGTGCTCGGTGCACGTCCGCTGCGCCGCGCGATCCAGCGGGACATCGAGGACGCCCTGTCCGAGAAGATCCTGTTCGGCGAGCTGAAGGCCGGTCAGACGGTCATCGTCGACGCGCAGGGCGAGGGTCTGCTCGGGGAGTTCCTGTTCCACGGCGTCCCGCGCACGGCCGCGTCGCGCGAGCCGGTCGCCGTGGGTGCGCCCGTCGGGACCCCCGGGTCCGGCACGGACGTCCCGCCCGCCCCGACCGCGGCAGGCCGCGGCGACGGCGGCACGGGGCTCGCGCCCGCGTCCTGACCCCGCAGCACCCGCACCACCGACGAAGGCCCCGGCCCCGCGAGGGACCGGGGCCTTCGTCGTGCGCACGTACGTGCCGGGGGAGGTTTGACGATACATCGGGTGAATGCGAGAGTCGTCCCGGCCGCCGATGACACAAGGGCGCGACCGGTGGGCGTCCGACGGGGTGACGCCGCGCGTCCTTCGCGGGCGCAGCCGCCGGGCGCACCTGACGGCGGGGGGCACCCAGGCGCCGCCTGGGATCAGCTGGCTCGACGAAGAGGACAGATCTGATGAGGGCAACGAGAACGCTGGCGGCGTCGACCGCCGTGGTCATGGGCGCGCTGGCGCTGGCAGCCTGCGGGGGCTCGGGAGACTCGGGCGGGGGCGACGGCTCCGTCGAGATGACGTTCTGGCACAACTCGACGACCGACGACGGCAAGGCCTACCAGCAGGAGATGGCCGACGCCTTCGAGGCCGAGCACCCGGGTGTCGAGATCACGCTCCAGGTCGTCCAGAACGAGGACATGGACGGCAAGCTGCAGACCGCCCTGAACTCGGGCGACGCGCCGGACATCTTCATGGCCCGCGGCGGCGGCAAGCTCGCCGACATCGCCGAGGCCGGGCAGGTCATGGACCTCACCGACCTGATCGACGACGCCACGGCGGACGCGCTGGGCACGACCGTCGAGGCGTTCACCGTCGACGGCAAGGTCTACGGCATGCCGACGGCCGTGCTGCCGGGCGGCATCTTCTACAGCAAGGACCTGTTCGCGCAGGCCGGCATCACGGACCTGCCGACGACCATGACCGAGCTCGAGGACGCGGTCGCCAAGCTCCAGGCGGCCGGCATCGCGCCGGTCGCGCTGGGTGCCAAGGACGCGTGGCCCGCGGCCCACTGGTACTACTTCTTCGCGCTGCGCGCGTGCTCGCAGGAGACCGTCGAGGCCGCGGCGACCGAGCGCAGCTTCGACGACCCGTGCTGGACGGAGGCCGGTGAGGAGTACGCGCAGTTCGCGGCGCTCGAGCCCTTCAACGAGGGCTTCCTGTCGACGACGGCGCAGCAGGGTGCCGGCTCGTCGGCCGGCCTCGTCGCCAACCACCAGGCGGCGATGGAGCTCATGGGCGCCTGGAACCCGGGCGTCATCGGCGGTCTGACGCCCGACGGCAAGCCGCTGGCCGACCTCGGCTGGTTCCCGTTCCCCGAGGTGGAGGGCGGCCAGGGTGACCCGGCCGCCATGATGGGCGGCATCGACGGTCTGAGCTGCCACGTCGATGCGCCGAAGGAGTGCCCGGAGTTCCTCAACTTCCTCCTGGAGAAGGACAACCAGGAGGGCTTCGCCGAGGCGTTCGTGTCGATCCCGGCCAGCAAGGAGGCGCTGGGTGCCGTGACGGACCCCGCGCTCATGGACGTCATGGCCGCGTACGAGCAGGCCCCGTACGTGTCCGTCTGGCTGGACACGCTCTTCGGCCAGAACGTCGGCAACGCGCTCAACACGGCGGTCGTCGAGATGCTCGCCGGCCAGGGTGACGCCGCGAGCATCGTCGCCACGGTCAACGCCGCCGCCGCCAAGGAGTAGCAGGTCACGGACGGTCCCGGTGGCGTCGTCGAGGTCGCCGAGGCCCTGCGCGCGTCGTCGGACGGTCGCGGTGGGACACCGCCGCGACCGTCCGCGCTGCACAACCGGGAGGGCTCTGCTGCGGGGTGCTTCGGGCTGATTGTCCTGACCTGTCGGGCGAGTTTCGATATCGTTATCGATCGCAGTTTGACGTTACAATCGAGCGCCTGCGACAGTCGGAAACGGCCACCCCGCACGACGGGGGGAGTGCTGACAAGCGTCCGAAGGAGTGACGCCGCCCGACTTGCGACGGCGGGACGCGATGCGGCGGTCCCGGTGGCTCCACGGGCGTCAGCGACGCCCGGGCCCCGTGAGGCTCAACGAAGAGGACACGACCGATGAGGGTAAAGAAGACCATCGCGGTATCGACCGCGGTGCTCATGGGCGCGCTTGCGCTGGCCGCCTGCGGCGGTTCGGGCAGCGGCAGCAGCGGCGACAGCGCCGACGGCAATGTCGAGCTCACGTTCTGGCACAACTCGACGACCGGTGACGGCAAGGCGTACTGGGAGAAGACGGTCGCCGCGTTCGAGGACGCCAACCCGGGCGTGACCGTCAAGGTCCAGTCCATCCAGAACGAGGACATGGACGGCAAGCTCCAGACCGCCCTGAACTCGGGCGACGCGCCGGACGTCTTCATGGCGCGTGGTGGCGGCAAGCTGGCCGACATCGTCGAGGCCGGTCAGGCGATGGACCTCACCGACCTGATCTCCGACGAGGTGCGCGAGTCCGTCGGCGGCACGCTCGACGCCTTCGCGGTGGACGGCAAGGTCTACGGCATGCCCACCGCGGTGCTGCCCGGCGGCATCTGGTACAGCAAGGACCTGTTCGCGCAGGCCGGCATCACCCAGACGCCGACGACGATGGCCGAGCTCGAGGGCGTCGTCGCGCAGCTCAAGGCCGCGGGCATCCAGCCCGTCGCCCTGGGTGCGAAGGACGCGTGGCCCGCCGCGCACTGGTACTACTTCTTCGCGCTGCGTGCCTGCACGCAGGACACCATCAACGAGTCGGCCGCCGAGATGAACTTCGACGACCCGTGCTGGCTCGAGGCGGGCCAGGCGTACGCCGACTTCGCCGAGGTCGAGCCGTTCAACAACGGCTTCCTCACCACGACGGCGCAGCAGGGTGCCGGCTCCTCGGCCGGCCTGCTGGCCAACCACGAGGCCGCGATGGAGCTCATGGGTGCGTGGAACCCGGGCGTCATCGCCGGTCTGACCCCGGACGGCGAGCCGCTGGCCGACCTCGGCTGGTTCCCGTTCCCCGCGGTCGACGGTGGCGAGGGTGACCCGACGGCCATGATGGGTGGCGTGGACGGCTACGCCTGCCACGCGGACGCCCCCAAGGAGTGCGCCGACTTCCTGAACTTCTACATGGAGCAGGAGCACCAGGAGGGCTACGCCGAGGCGTTCGTGACGATCCCCGCGTCCAAGGACGCACAGGCCGCCGTCACCGACCCCGCCCTGCAGGACGTGCTCGCGTCCTACAACGACGCCGCCTACGTGAGCGTGTGGCTCGACACGCTGCTCGGCCAGAACGTCGGCAACGCGCTCAACACCGGAGTCGTCGAGATGCTCGCCGGCAGCGGTGACGCAGACAGCATCGTCGCCACGGTCAAGGCCGCGGCAGCCAAGGAGTAACGAGTTCCATGAGCGACTCCCAGGGCGAGAACGCGCTCGCCACGACGCCGTCGCCCGCGGGACGCTCGGCGGCTGGGGACGATGCCGTCACGGCACCGCCCCCGGTCCGCCGCCGGACCCGGCGGACGGACTGGCGCAAGCACGCCGAGATCGCGCTCCTCGGCGGTCCGGCCATCATCGTGTTCGTCGCCTTCGTGATCTTCCCCGTGGTCATGGCGGCGTACTACGGCTTCTTCAAGTGGAAGGGCTACGGCGCTCCCACCGACTTCGTCGGCCTGGAGAACTACGTCACGATCCTGCAGGACACGACCTTCCACGAAGCGCTGATGCACAACGGCTTCATCGTCGTGATGTCCCTGGTCCTGCAGGGCCCCGCGGCCGTCATCCTGGCGCTGCTGCTGAACCGCAAGATCCGCGGGCGCTCGCTGATCCGCGTCCTGATCTTCGTGCCGTACGTCGTCTCGGAGGTCATCGTCGGCACCGGCTGGAGCCTCATGCTCCAGACCACGGGTGCGGTCAACGGCTTCCTCGAGAAGATCGGGCTCGAGGGTTGGGCGGTCGACTGGCTGTCCGACCCGGACGTCGCGATCTGGTCGCTGATGCTGATCATCACGTGGAAGTACGTCGGGTTCGCCGTCATCCTCTTCCTCGCGGGTCTGCAGTCGATCCCGGAGGAGCTGCACGAGGCCGCCGCGATCGACGGCGCGTCGTACTGGCAGACCCAGCGGCGCATCACGCTGCCGCTGCTCGGCCCGACGCTGCGGATCTGGGCGTTCCTGTCGATCATCGGGTCGCTGCAGCTGTTCGACCTCGTCTACATCATCTGGGGTCAGTACGTGTCCGCCACGGCCGGCACCTCGACGATGGCCACCTACATGGTCCTCAACGGGCGCAACGCCGGGAACTACGGCTTCGGTAACGCGGTCGCCGTCGTGCTCTTCATCATCTCGCTGGTCATCGCGCTGACCTACCAGCGCTTCGTGCTTCGCCGCGACACCGAGGGCGCGCTGACGGAAGGGAAGAAGTGATGTCCGCGATCGCCGTCCAGGCAACCCCGGCACCCGCTCCGGCACCCGCGCGCAAGCGGCGCGGCAAGAAGCTCGAGCGGGTGAACCCGCTGGTCTACGTCGTCGCGTGGCTGCTGGTCGGTGTGTGCATCGGCCCCGTGGCGTTCATCGTCCTCGGCGGCCTGCGCACCAACTCGCAGATCACCATGGACCCGTCGGGCTTCCCGACGACATGGGAGTGGGGCAACTACGCCTCGGTGCTCAACAGCTCGATGTTCTGGCAGCAGGCCGCCAACTCGGCGATCTGCGGCATCGCGACGACCATCGGCGTGGTCATCCTCGGGGTCATGGCGAGCTTCGTGCTCGCGCGGTACGACTTCAAGGCGCAGCCCGCGATGTACTCGCTGTTCGCGGCCGGTCTGATGTTCCCGATGACGGTGGCGATCACGCCGCTGTACATCCTCATCAAGAACCTCGGGCTCATGAACTCGCTCGCGGGGATCATCCTCCCGCAGGTCGCGTTCGCGCTGCCGACCACGATCATCATCCTCGTGCCGTTCCTGCGGGCGATCCCCAAGGAGCTGGAGGAGGCCGCCTCGATCGACGGTGCGAGCCGTCTCGGGTTCTTCTTCCGCATGGTCGTCCCGCTGTCGATCCCGGGCGTCGTCACGGTCGGGATCCTCGCCTTCGTGGCGAGCTGGAACAGCTACATGCTGCCGCTGTTCATCCTCAACGACGAGGCGATGTACACCCTGCCCCTGGGTGTGCAGTCGTTCGCCTCGCAGTACTCGGTCGACACGGCCCGGGTGCTGGCCTTCACGTCGCTGTCGATGATCCCGGCGCTGATCTTCTTCTCGCTGTTCGAGCGGCGCATCGTCGGTGGCCTCACCGGCGCCGTCAAGGGCTGACGGAGCCCTCGCGCGGCCGTCCGGGCACGTCCCGGG
>NZ_JACSQV010000004.1:0-215921 GCF_014836445.1 Cellulomonas avistercoris | reverse complement strand
CCCCCCCGCCCCCCCCCCCCCCCCGGACCTGTACCCCCTCGCCATGATCCGAAGGAGCATCACCCTCGTGTCCGACACACCCGGCACCGCCACCCAGCACGTCGTGCCGGCGGCACCCGTCCTGCCCGCCGTCCCCGTCGTCTCGGAGCGCGTGCGCGACCTGCACGCGCGGATGACGCTCGAGGAGAAGCTGGCCCAGCTGGTCGGCTACTGGCTCGACCAGAACGGCACGGTCGCGCCGATGCAGTCGGAGATGGCCTCGGGGCAGAAGGACTCCGGCCAGCTCGCGGAGATCACGCGCCACGGGCTCGGCCACTACACGCGCGTCTACGGCACGCGTCCCGTGGAGCCCGCGGAGCGTGCGGCGTGGCTGTGGGCCGAGCAGCGCCGGCTCAAGCGCGAGACGCGCCTGGGCATCCCGGCCCTCGTGCACGAGGAGTGCCTGACGGGCCTGGCGGCGTGGCAGGCGGCGAGCTACCCGACGCCCCTGGCGTGGGGCGCGTCGTTCGACCCCGAGCTGGTGCACGAGGCCGCCCGCGCCATTGGCGACTCGATGCGCGAGCTCGGCATCCACCAGGGCCTCGCACCCGTGCTCGACGTCGTCGGCGACCCGCGCTGGGGCCGCGTCGACGAGTGCATCGGCGAGGACCCGTACCTCGTCGGGACCGTCGGCACGGCGTACGTGCGGGGCCTGCAGGAGGCGGGCGTGCACGCGACGCTCAAGCACTTCGTCGGGTACTCCGCGTCGGCCGCGGGCCGCAACCACGCGCCCGTGCACGCCGGCCCGCGCGAGCTGGCCGAGATCTACCTCCCGCCGTTCGAGATGGCCGTGCGCGACGGCGGCGTCCGCTCGGTGATGAACTCCTACGCGGACGTCGACGGCGTCCCGGTCGCGGCGGACCCGCACTACCTCACCGACGTCCTGCGCACCGAGTGGGGCTTCGACGGCGTCGTCGTGGCCGACTACTTCGCCGTCGCGTTCCTCCAGGTCATGCACGGCGTGGCCGCCGACCGCGGCGAGGCGGCCGCGCTGGCGCTCGCGGCGGGCCTCGACATCGAGCTGCCCACGGGCGACGCGTTCCTCGAGCCCCTGGCCGCGCGGATCCGCGCGGGCCTGGCCGACGAGGCCCTCGTCGACCGCGCCGTGCTGCGTGCGCTCGCGCAGAAGGAGGAGCTCGGCCTGCTCGAGCCCGAGGCCTTCGAGGACGAGCCGCCCACCGAGATCGACCTCGACTCCCCGCGGCACCGCGACCTCGCGCTGCGGCTCGCGCGCGAGTCCGTCGTGCTGCTGTCGAACGACGGCGTGCTGCCGCTGGCCCAGCCGCGCCGCGTCGCCGTCGTCGGCCCCAACGCGGCGCGCCCCGAGGCGCTCATGGGCTGCTACTCGTTCGCCAACCACGTGCTCGCGCACCACCCGGACCTGCCGCTCGGCTTCGAGATCAGCAGCGTCCACGAGGCGCTCGCGGCGGCGCTGCCCGACGTCACGTTCGTCGAGGGCTGCGCGGTCGAGGGCGACGACACGAGCGGCTTCGACGCCGCCGTGGCTGCCGCGACGGACGCCGACGTGGCGGTCGTCGTCGTCGGTGACCAGGCCGGGCTGTTCGGCCGTGGCACGGTCGGCGAGGGCAACGACGTCCAGTCCCTCGAGCTGCCGGGCGTGCAGCGCCGGCTCGTCGAGGCGCTCGTCGCCACGGGGACGCCGGTCGTCATGGTCATGCTCACCGGCCGCCCCTACGCGATCGGGTGGGCGCTGGACGGCGAGGGCCCGCGCCCTGCCGCGGTCCTGCAGGCGTTCTTCCCCGGCGAGCGGGGCGGCGACGCGATCGCGGAGCTGCTGACCGGCGCCGCGAACCCGTCGGGCCGGCTGCCCGTCTCGCTGCCGCGCGCCGCGGGCGCCCAGCCGTTCCGCTACCTGCACCCCGTGCTGGGCGGCCCGTCCGACGTCACGTCGACGGACCCCACGCCCGTGCGGCCCTTCGGCTTCGGCCTGGCGTACACCACGTTCGCCTACGACGACCTGCAGGTGGACCCGACCGTGGACTCCGCGGGCGTCTTCACGGCGGCCGTGACCGTGACCAACACGGGTGACGTCGCCGGCGCGGACGTCGTGCAGCTCTACGGGCGCGACGTCGTCGCCTCCGTCGTGCGGCCCGTGGCGCAGCTGCTCGGGTACGCCCGGGTCGAGCTCGCGCCCGGTCAGTCGCGCCGCGTGACGTTCCGGGTCCCGACGACGCGCCTGGCGCTGGCCGACCGCCGCCTCGTGCGGGTCGTCGAGCCCGGTGACGTGCAGGTCTGGGTCGCGTCGCACGCCGCGGTCACCGACCCGGCCACCGTGGTGGACGCCACCGGCGGTGCCATCTCCAGCGCCCGCGAGATGACGCGGCACACGGTGCCGGGGCAGAGTACGCCGCACGCGGTCCTGCAGGTCACGGGCACCGTGCACGAGATCACCGCCGAGGACCGGCGGATCGTCGACGTGGAGGTCAGCGACGCATGAGCACCGTGAAGAACCCCATCCTGCCGGGGTGCTACCCCGACCCGTCGATCTGCCGGGTGGGTGACGACTACTACCTCGTCGCGTCGACGTTCGAGTACCTCCCGGGCCTGCCGGTCCTGCACAGCCGCGACCTGGTGACGTGGGAGCAGATCGGGCACGTCGTCGACCGTCCCGGCCAGCTGGACTACACCGGCATCGCGTCGTCCGGCGGGCTGTACGCGCCGACGATCCGCCACCACGACGGCCTGTTCTGGGTCATCTGCACGCTCGTCGGCCAGCCGCACGGCAACCCGGGCGGCAACTTCCTCATGACGGCCACCGACCCGGCCGGCCCGTGGTCCGACCCGATGTGGCTCGACGCCGACGGCATCGACCCGTCGATCTTCTTCGACGACGACGGCCGCATCTGGGTGCACGGCACGCGTCTGGCGCTCGAGCCCGAGTGGTACCACCAGACCGAGGTGTGGATCCGCGAGCTCGACCCCGAGACCAAGAAGCTCACGGGGCCCGAGCACGTGGTGTGGTCGGGTGCCGTCAAGGGCGCCGTCTGGGCCGAGGCGCCGCACCTCTACAAGGTCGACGGCACGTACTACCTGATGGCGGCCGAGGCCGGCACCGAGTTCCACCACGCCGAGAGCATCGCGCAGGCCGAGGTCGTGACCGGGCCGTACACCGGGACGCGCGGCAACCCGATCCTCACGCACCGGCACCTGGGCCGGCAGCACCCGGTCGTCGGGGCCGGGCACGCCGACCTCGTCGAGGCGGCCGACGGCAGCTGGTGGGCCGTGCTGCTCGCCATGCGCACCTACGGCGGCTACCACTACCCGCTGGGCCGTGAGACGTTCCTCGTCCCCGTGGTGTGGGAGGACGGCTGGCCGGTCTTCGCACCGGGCGTCGGCAAGGTCCCGGACGAGGTCGAGGTGCCGTTCGCGACGGGTCCCGCACGTGGGCTCGTCCAGGGGCTCGCGTCCGGGACGGTGCCGGCGGACGACCCGCGCTGGACCGCCGTGCGCGCGCTGCCCACCGAGGTCGCGACGCCTGCCGGCGAGGGCTGGGACCTGGCGCTGCGTCCCGCGACGCTCGCGGACGTCGACGTCCCCGCGTTCCTGGGCCTGCGGCTGCAGCACCAGGACGCCGACCTCGTGGCGCGCGTCGCCGTGGACCTCGCCGACGGCGAGGAGGTCGGTGTGGTCGTGCGGCAGTCCGAGAAGGACCACGTGCGCCTCGCGGTCACGCCGGACGGCGACGGCCTGCGGGCGCAGGTCGTGCACCGGCAGCGCGACGAGGACCGGGTGCTGGGCGAGGCGGCGCTGACCGCCGGCGGCCCGCTGACCCTGTCGGTGCGTGCGCGCGGGGTCGACCTCGACCTCGTCGTCGCCGCGGGCGACGCCGAGCCGGTCGTCGTGGCCACGGCCGCGGCCAC
Organism: Cellulomonas avistercoris; assembly: GCF_014836445.1. Taxonomy (GTDB): domain Bacteria; phylum Actinomycetota; class Actinomycetes; order Actinomycetales; family Cellulomonadaceae; genus Cellulomonas; species Cellulomonas avistercoris. The sequence goes on along the minus strand of NZ_JACSQV010000004.1, from coordinate 212,001 downwards.
CGACCTCGACACGGTCGCCACGGGCGGGTTCCTCGGCCTGTGGCTGGGTGTCTACGGCACGAGCAACGGCGCCCCGACGAGCACCGTCGCCCACGTCGAGCGCGTGGAGTACGTCCCCACCGCCTGACCCGAACCCCATGTGGTGAGAGAGCAATCCAGCCCCCGTCATGGTGGTGAGAGAGCGATCCAGCTCCGCAGAACGCGGGCTGGATCGCTCCCTCACCGGGGGTGGGGGTGCTGGATCGCTCTCTCACCGGGGGTGGGGTGGGCATGTCCCCCTGGTGGTGAGAGAGCGATCCGGTCGGCTCTCAGCGGCGGCGGGTGGTCGGGTCCGTGATGGACGGCGGGTGGTAGCCCGCGTCGGCCGGGTTGAGCGTGACGCCCGGCGGGACGATGCGGTCGATCTCGTCGAGGACGTCCGCGGGCAGCCGGACCTCCAGCGCCGTGAGGGCCGCGTCGAGGTGCTCGTGCGTGCGCGGCCCGATGATCGCGCTCGACACGGCCGGGTGCTCGAGGACGAACCCGAGCGCGAGCTGCAGCAGGGTGAGCCCGGCCGCCTCGGCGACCTTCGTCAGCTGCTGCACGGCCTCGGCCTTGCTGAGGTTCTCGGGCAGGGACGGGTCGTGCCGCCCCGGCTGGCGCTGGTGACGCGGCGAGGTGCCGCGCGTCCCGTCGAGCGGACGCCCCGAGAGCCAGCCGCCGGCCAGCGGGCTCCACGGCAGCACGCCCAGCCCGTACTCGAGCGCGAGGGGCAGCACCTCGCGCTCGACGCCCCGCGCGAGGATCGAGTACGGCGGCTGCTCGGTCGCGGGCCGCGCGAACCGGCGGTCGGCCGCGACCCACTGCGCCTGCACGATCTGCGACGGCAGGAACGTCGAGGTCCCGACGTACAGCACCTTGCCGGCGCGCACGAGGTCGTCGAGCGCGCCGAGCGTCTCGTCGAGGGCCGTGCCGGGCTCGGGGCGGTGCACCTGGTAGACGTCGATGCGGTCGGTCTGCAGGCGGCGCAGCGAGTCCTCGACGGCCCGCACGATCCACCGCCGCGAATTGCCCGCGTGGTTGACCTCGTCGGACAGCCGGCCGTGGACCTTGGTCGCCAGCACGACGTCGTCGCGACGCCCGGCGAGCGCCTTGCCGACGATCGTCTCGGACTCGCCGCGCGAGTACACGTCGGCGGTGTCGACGACGTTGATGCCGGCGTCGAGCGCGCGGTGCAGGATCGCCGCGGAGTCGTCGTGGTCGGGGTTGCCCCAGGCGCCGAAGTTCATGGTGCCGAGCGTCAGCGGGGACACCTGGACCCCGGTGCGGCCGAGCGGGCGGTACGTCGTCATGCGTGTGCTCCTTGGTGGGTGGTGCTGGTGGTCGTGGCGACGCGCCCGATGTCGCGCCCGCCCGTGCGGTCGTGGGGGTGCGCGGGGCGCGCGAGCCCGTAGTGGTCGCGCAGCGTCGTGCCGGTGTACTCCCTGCGGAACAGGCCGCGGTCGACGAGCACGGGGACGACCTGGTCGACGAAGTCCTCCAGGCCCGACGGCAGCACCGCGGGCATGATGTTGAACCCGTCGGCCGCGCCCGCGTCCCACCACTCCTGGATGGCGTCGGCGACCTGCTCGGCCGTGCCGGAGAACGTGCGGTGCCCGCGCCCGCCGCCGAGCCGGCCGATGAGCTGGCGCACCGTGAGCCGCTCGCGCCGCGCGAGCTCGACGATCAACGTGTACCGCGACTTGGCGCCCTCGATCTCGTCCTCGCTCGGCAGGTCGGCGGGCAGCTCGCGGTCCAGCGGCAGGTCGTCGGGGTCGACGCGCAGCGTCTTGGCGAGCTGGGCGCGCGCGTACTCGGGCCGGATGAGCCGGTCGAGCTCCTCCTCCTTGGCCCGGGCCTCCGCCTCGGTGGCGCCGATGACGGGCACGATGCCCGGCAGCACGAGCAGGCCCGCGGGGTCCCGGCCCCACTCGACGGCCCGCCGCTTGAGGTCGGTGGCGAACGCGAGCGCGTCGTCGAGCGTCTGCTGGGCGGTGAACACCGCCTCGGCGTACCGCGCGGCCAGGTCCTTGCCGTCGTCCGACGACCCGGCCTGCACCAGCAGCGGGTAGGCCTGCGGCGAGCGCGGCGTCGTCAGCGCCCCCGCGACGCGGAAGTGCTCGCCGACGTGCTCGGGCGGGTGGATCCGCGCCGGGTCGCCCCACACGCCGGCCTCCTTGTCGCCGATCTCGACGTCGTCCTCCCACGAGTCCCACAGCTTCAGCGCGACGTCGATGAACTCGGCCGCGCGCTCGTAGCGGGACCGGTGCGACGGCAGGTCGTCGCGGCCGAAGTTGCGGGCCGCCTCGAGGTGCGCGGTCGTGACGATGTTCCAGCCCGCGCGCCCGCCGCTGATGTGGTCGACCGACGCGAACCGCCGCGCCAGGTTGTACGGGTCGTTGTAGGTGGTCGACGCCGTGGCGATGAGCCCGATGCGGCTGGTCACCGCCGCGATGGCGGCCAGCACGACCGTCGGCTCGAGCGTGCCCGACGGGCGCCGGCCGACGTCGCGGAACAGCGCCGGGCCGTCGGCGAAGAAGATCGAGTCCAGGTGCCCGCGCTCCGCCGTCTGCGCGAGACGCTGCAGGTAGGCGATGTCGGTGCTCCGGTACGACGGGTCGGACTCCGGCAGCCGCCACGACGCCTCGTGGTGGCCCGTGCTCATGAGGAACGCGTTGAGGTGCAGCTGCCCCTCGCGCGTGGGTCGCGTGGTCCGGGCTCGTGCGTTCACGGTGTGCTCCTGTCGGGTGCGGACGGGGTGGCGGGGCCGACGACGGGCGGGACGCCGAGCGCGTCGAGCAGCTGACGGCGCAGCGCCACGTAGGCCGCGTCGGCGGGGTCGCGGTGAAGGACGTCGACGTCGAGCGCGATCTGCCCGGCGTCGAGCACGACGACACGGTCGGCGAGCACGATGGCCTCGTCGACGTCGTGCGTCACCAGCAGCACCGCGGGCCGGTGACGGGCGCACAGGTCCCGCAGCAGGGCGTGCATGCGGGTCCGGGTGAGGGCGTCGAGCGCCCCGAACGGCTCGTCGGCCAGGAGCAGCTGCGGCTCGCGGACGAGCGAGCGGGCCAGGGAAACGCGCTGCTGCTCGCCTCCGGACAGCTCGGTGGGCCACGCGCGCTCGCGGCCGGCCAGGCCGACCTCGGCGAGCCGCTCGGTGCCCAGGTCCCGGGCGCCCGGGCCCCGCAGGCCGAGCGTCACGTTGTCGAGCACGCGCGCCCAGGGCAGCAGCCGCGAGTCCTGGAACACGACGGACACGCGGTCGGGGACGGCGATCGTCCCCGTGCCGTGCACGTCGTGGTCGAGGCCGGCGAGCGCGCGCAGCAGCGTGCTCTTGCCGGACCCGCTGCGCCCGAGGATCGCGACGAACTCGCCGGCCGCGATGTCGAGGTCCAGGCCGCGCAGCACACGGCCGTCCCCCTCGCCCAGCCCGTAGGCGCGGACGAGGTCGCGCACGACCACCGACCCGTCGCCCGTCGTGACGCGCTCGTCGGCCAGGACCCCCTGTGCCGGCGCGGGGACGTCGGACCGTGCCGGGACGCGGGCGTCCTCGGTCGGGCCCGGTGCGGTCAGCCCGCGAGCGTGCGCCGCCATGACAGGGCCCTCCTCTGCACGACGCGGACGAGCAGGTCGGAGCCGTAGCCGAGGATCCCGTACAGGACCAGGCCGACGACGATGACGTCGGTCTGCCCGTACGTGCGGGCCAGCTCCATCATGTAGCCGATGCCGGCGGTGCCGTTGATCTGCTCGACGACGACCAGCGCGAGCCAGCAGCCGGTGACCGCGAACCGCAGCCCGAGCAGGAAGCCGGGCAGCGCACCGGGCAGCACCACCTTGGTGAGGAACTCCCACCGCGTGAGCCCGACCGTCTCCGCCAGCTCGACGTACCGCGCGTCGATGGTCCGCAGCCCGTTGTGCGTGTGGATGTACACGGGGATGAGGACGCCCAGCAGGATCGTGACGACCTTCATCGTCTCGCCGATGCCGAGCCACAGGATGAGCAGCGGCAGCAGCGCGAGGCTCGGGATGGCGCGCTTGAGCTGCACGGGACCGTCGACGATCGCCTCGCCCCAGCGGCTGAGCCCGGCGACCACCGCCAGGACGGTCCCCGCGACGATCCCGAGCGCGAGGCCGGACAGCGCGCGCCCGGCGGACACCGCGAGGTGCTCCTGCAGGCGGCCGTCGGCGACGAGGTCGGCCCCGGTCGTCACGACGGTCCAGGGGGCCGACAGCGTGCGCTGGTCGATGAGCCCGACGGCCGAGCCGAGCGACCACACGGCCAGCAGCACGCCGAGCCCGATGAGGGTGCCGCCGCGCAGCGGGCGGCCGGGGCCGAGGCGCCGCACCGTGCGGTGCGTGCGTCGGCCGGCCGTGGTGCGCGCGGCGGGACGGGCGACCGGCCGCCGCGCGAGGCCCTGGGGCAGGGACAGGGTCGACATCAGCTCGTCCCCTTCTCGCGGTACGCGGCCACGGCCTCGGCGACGACGGGTGCGAACCGCTGGTCCCACAGGTCCGCGGCGTCGAGCACGTCGTTGCCCGTGGCCTGCGCGAGCAGCTCGATCGTCTCCTGGTGCCGCGCGATCGCCTCGGACCAGTCCGCGGGGACGTCGGGGGTGCCGGCGCGCTCGACCAGATAGTCGGCGTCGGCGGGGCTCAGCCCCTGGTCGGCGACGTAGTAGCCCGCCTTCCACTCCTCGGGGTGGTCGTGCACCCAGAGCTTGGCCTGGGCCCACAGCCGCACGTAGGCGCGCAGCGCGGCGGCCTTGGCGGGGTCGTCGATCACCGCGGTCGGCGCGTACAGGTGGCTCGGGTCGTCGCGCAGGCCGTGGCGCACCGTGTGCGCACCGTCGGCCTCGTACTTCTCGAGGTAGCGGGCGATCTGGACGCCCCCGATGGGCGCGATGTCGACCTCGCCCGCGGCGAGCGCGGTCGTGTAGACGTCACCGTTGCTGGGCAGCTCGACGAGGGTCACGTCGTCCTGCGCGAGCCCCGCCTCCTGCAGGGCGCGCAGCACGATGACGCCCTGCGCCTGCCCCGGCGAGTACGCGATGCGGTGCCCGGCGAAGTCCTCGAGGGACTCGACCCCGTCGACCCCGGGCGCGACGCCGAACTCGTAGATCGGGTTCTCCTGCCAGTCCTCGCGGTACACGGCGGAGACGATCTTGACGTCGAGGCCGGTCCACTCGGCGTGGATGGGCGGGATGTCGGCGACGGCGCCCACGTCGAGCGCCCCGGCGCGGAACGCCTCGGTGGTCTGCGGCCCGCCCGACAGGTTGGCCCACTCGATGGTGAACCCGAGGTCGGAGTCGAGGTCGTCGCCGGCGATCTCGACGGCCTTCTGCGTCGTGGGGTCCCCGACGACGAGCGTCGTGCCGGCGGGGACCTCGGTGGGCAGCGCGGCGGTGGCGGCCGTGGTCGACGGGGCGTCGGCCGAGGCGTCACCGGCGCACGCGGCGAGCAGCGCGGGCAGGAGGGTCGCGGCGGCGACCGCGGCGAGGCGGTGGCGCGCGGTGCGGCCGGACCTGGTCCGGGCGGGGTGGGCGAACGGCATGGCGGAGCCTTCCGGGCAGGGGTGGGCCGCCGGCGTCGGGACGCGGCGGTGGTCGGGCGGGGCGCGGGCGCGCGGGGTCCCCGGTGTCGACCCAGGGGTGGCGGGCGACGGGGGTGGAGCGTGCGGGGCGGGGCCGGGCGCCGTGGGGGGCCGGGGGACGGCCGGGCTCGACGGCGTCGCGTCCTGGCGCGGCGAGGTCGAGGGCGGAGGGTCGCTGGTCAGCGACAGCTCGTGGCCGGACACGACCGACACGCACGCGCGAGCAGCACGGGCGCTGCGGCGGGGTGCGGGGCGGTGGTCATGAGGATGACAATGACATACAGGAATGGTCGGGAATAACCCGGTGATCGCATCCTGAGACAGGGCGTCCGTGCGGGTGACCCCCGGGTGGCACCTGCCGCGGCGGGGCGGCGTCGGGCAGGCTGGCGGCGTGCGAGCGCGGACGTGGGTGCGGGACGTCGGAGCGGCGCGGTGGGTCGCCGTGCTGGGGATCGGCGTGCTGGGGGTCGGCGTGCTGCTGACGGCGTGCGCGGGACCGTCTACGAGCACGCCGCCCGCCGAGATCGCGGACGCGGCCGACTGCGCCGTGCGCGAGACGCTCGCGGCTCTCGGGACCGGCGACGGTGAGGGGCTGCCCGCCGCACCGCGCGCGGGGAGGGTGCCCGAGGGGTTCGCGCCGGTCGCCGCCGTCGAGTGCCGGATGCCCGAGGTGCGCGTGCTCCCGGCGCCGGAGCCGCCGCAGGTTCTGGAGCCGGGCGACCTGCCGGTCCCCGGTGGCGAGGACCTGGGGACACCGCCGCCCGCGGGCACGTCCGTGGACGTCGTGCGGCTGGGGGGCGACCTCGGTCCGCTGCTCGCGCAGCTCGCGCGCCGGGACGTCCCCGCGCGCCCCGACCAGGCGTGCATGGCGATGTTCGAGGTCGTTCCGGTGCTCTACCTGCTCGACGCGGACGACCGCGCCGTGCACGTGCGGTGGCCCACCGACGCGTGCGGGTTCCTGCTCGACGGCGCCCGCGAGGCCCTGGCCGGTCTGCGGGAGACCGGTCGGACGACCGTCTCGCTGCCCTGACCGCGTCCGCGCGGGACGGGCCGACTTGCCCCCGCCGCCGGGACCGGTCACCGTAGGCGTCTGCGGCCCCCGGCCCCGCCTGCCGCGTCCGACGCAGGCCCGGCGGACGCGAGCGGGAGGGCTGGACGCGATGGCGGAGACGGACCTGGTCGAGCTGGTCGACGAGGACGGGAACGGCACGGGCACCGCGACGGTGGGGGAGGCGCACGCCGCGCCGGGGCATCTGCACCGGGCCTTCTCCGTGGTGCTCACCCGGCCCGACGGGCGGATCCTGCTGCAGCGCCGCGCCGACGCCAAGCTGCGCTTCCCGGGCCTGTGGACCAACTCGTGCTGCGGCCACCCGCTGCCGGGCGCGGACCTGCACGAGCGCGCGGCGCTGCGCGTGCGCGAGGAGCTCGGTGTCGAGCTCGTCGACGCGCGCGAGGTCGGCGCCTTCCGGTACCGCGCGGCCGACGCGACGTCGGGCCACGTCGAGTGCGAGCACGACCACGTCATCGTGGGCCGCTGCAGCGGAGAGCTGCGCCCCGACCCCGCCGAGGTCTCCCAGACCGAGTGGGTCACGCTGGAGCAGGCGCACGAGCTGGTGGCAGCGGGCCGCGCGACCCCGTGGTTCGCCGACGTCCTGCGCCTCCTGCCCCCCACCCCCTGACGCACCCCGCACCCCACCACCCCCTGACGCACCCCGCACCCCACCACCCCCGCCGAGCGCGGTACGTACCGCTCGAGCGCGGCTGTTGTTTCCCGTGCGCTCGGCGCGTGTCTACCGCGCTCGGCGGTGGGTGCCGCGGTGGGCGGGTGGGTGGTCAGGTGGTGGGGTGGCGATCGTCCACCACGTGCAGGTGTCGGGGGTCCAGGACGTCGTCAGGGCGTCGGCCGTGCCCGCGAGGAGCACGCCTGTCGCGGTGTGCAGGAGCCGTACCCGTGAGCCCTGGCGCCACGGGCCGCCGCCGTCGACGACCACGCGCCAGCCGTCCGCCGTGCCGTCCGCAGCAGCGCCGTCCGCCGCGGCCTGGTCGGCAGGACCGCCCGCCACGGCCTCGTGCGCCGGGCCCAGCACGGGCCTCGTGCCCACCACGGTGAGTGCGCGGTCGTCGGTGACGAGCCGGACCGTGGCCCCGTCGGTGAGCAGCGCGGGACCGCCCGTGGGCGTCCACGTCGTCGTGCCCGTGGCGCGCAGCGCGGGCCCGCCCTCGGCGACGACGAGCAGCCGGCCCGTCGCGACGTGCGCGAGCGCGAGCGGCGCACCCGACCGGACGCGGACCGTCGGCCGGCGTGACGCGCTGGGCAGGGCAGGGGGCGTGCGCGGGGCGTAGGCGTGCCGGAAGAACCCGCGCCACAGCCGCCCGTTGCTCGCGCGCCAGCCCTCGGGCGTCTCGACCAGGCTCACCTCGCGCCCCGGGCTGTTGGGGTCGATCAGCGTGAGGACCGGCCCCGTGGCGCCGCGCGAGAAGCCCGTCGCGACGACCTGGTGGTTGTCGCCCGAGCGCAGCGGGTGGCGGGCGACGACCATCCCGAGCACCCGGGGCCGGCCCGGGGCGCGGGTGAGCAGGCGCCCCGGCCGCGCGCGCCGCGGCCGCGGGCGGACGCCCGCCAGTGGCCCGAGATCGCGGTCCGGCAGCGCCGACCACGTGACGAACCGCAGCGCCGAGACCGACCGGAAGGAGTCGAGCTGCCGGGCCCGCAGGTGGTCGGCCACGAGGTGCCCGTCGGGCGGCACGCGTCCGGGCGCGAACAGACCGGCGGGCCACGTCGGCACGTCGCGTCCCGACGTGACGTGGTCGAGCACCGAGTACGACATGCCGCCGCACCGGCCGGCGGTCCGGACGGCCGTGCCGTTCGGCAGCGTGACGAGCACGTTGACGAACCTGTTGGCGAACGCGTACGCCGCGCGCGCCGGGTCGATGCTGTCGGTCACGTCGTCCTCCCGTCGCACACCCTCACACATCAGAGCGTGCCGCGGTCGGTGACGTACCCCGCGGCGCTGCGGCGGACGACGGGTGGACGGACCCGTGACTGGATTGCTCTCTCACGCCCCTGGGGGGCGGGTGCGCCAGAGGGTGGGGGCGGAGTCTTGGGCCCCCACCCCCACCCCCGGGCGTGAGAGAGCAATCCAGTTGCGTCAGCGGACGTACAGCCGGGGCTGCGGGGGAGCCGTGAACGGGTCGCCCAGGAAGAACGACGGGTGCGGCGGCTGGTTGTACGCGGTGTTCTGCCAGGCGAGCGCGACCCGGTACATCGAGTCGTGCAGCAGCGTGTGCACGCGGTGCGACGTGGTGACCGGCGTCGCGTAGATGCGCAGCGCGCCCTCGTCGGACCGCGCCCAGATCACCTCTTCGCGCCAGTCGCCCAGGATGTCGCCCGACAGCACGGGCGTCGACTTGGTGCCGTTGTTCGACCGCACGTCGGACCCCGTCAGCAGGCGGGTCTCACCGCCGGTGCCGTACTTGTCGACCTTCGTGCCGTCGAGCAGCTCACGGACGGGGTCGCCGTCCCACCAGGCCAGGAAGTTGGCCGACGACGGCTTGCGGCCCACGGCCGCGCCGGTGGCGGCGTTGCGCAGGTCCGCCTCGGCCGACGACCAGGCCTCCGCGCCGGGGCTGCCGGCCCAGACGTCGGCGGCGACGCCGCGTCCGTTGTCCGAGCCGGACGGGCTGCGCCACAACGTGGTGCCGGTGCGGGCGTCGGCCACCCACATGTTCGGCTGGTTGCTGGACTCCGTGACCTTGAAGTACTCGAGCCCGGGGCGTGACGGCACGAGGTCGCCGACGTGCCCGGCGTCACCGTGGCCCGTGCCGTTGCTCCACAGGCCGCGCCCGTCGTCGTCGATCGCGGCGGCACCGTAGAGGATCTCGTCACGCCCGTCGCCGTCGGCGTCCGCGACGGACAGGGAGTGGTTGCCCTGCCCGGCGTAGGCCGAGTTGCCGGGCGTCGAGCTGGACGAGTCGAAGGTCCACCGGCGGGTCAGCTGCCCGTCGCGGTAGTCCCACGCGACGACGACGGCACGCGTGTAGTAGCCGCGCGCCATGATGATCGACGGCCGTTGCCCGTCGAGGTACGCGGTGCCGGCGAGGAAGCGGTCGACGCGGTTGCCGTACGAGTCGCCCCAGCTCGACACCGTCCCGCGGGGCGGCACGTAGTCCGTGGTTGCGCCGACCGCGCCGGTGTCACCGCGGAAGACCGTGAAGTACTCCGGCCCGGCCAGCACGTAGCCCTCGCCGTTGCGGTGGTCGGCATTGGCGTTGCCGATGACCTGGCCCGTGCCCGAGCGTGTGCCGTCGGCCGTCTTGACGGCCACCTCGGCCTTGCCGTCGCCGTCGTAGTCGTAGACCTGGAACTGCGTGTAGTGCGCACCGGCGCGGATGTTGCGGCCCAGGTCGATGCGCCACAGGCGCTGGCCCTGCAGCGTCACGCCGTCGAGGTAGACGTTGCCGGTGACGCCCGCCTGGCTGTTGTCCTTGGCGTTCGACGGGTCCCACTTCAGGACGACGTCGAGGTCGCCGTCGCCGTCGAGGTCCCCGACGGACCCGTCGTTGATGACGTGGCTGGACGACGGGCGCTGGACGGGGACGTCGAGGTAGCCGCTGCCCAGGTTGAGCGACGGTGCGGAGACCGCACGCTCCGCGCCGTTCTCGACCGCGCGGACCGTGTACCGGGCCGTCGCCGACGCGCCGGCGTCGAGGTGGTTGGTCGAGCCCGTGACCGGCGACGACGTGATGCGCGTGCCGTCGCGGTAGACGTGGAACCCGGTGCCGCGGTCCTCGTAGCCGAGCAGGCGCCACTGCACGAGGTTGCCGTCGCCGGACCGCACGGAGATGAGGCCGCGGTCGAGGTCCTCGAGCTGGCGCGCACCGGCCACGGGCGTCGTCGGGACGGGGTTCGGCGTGCCGGTCGGCGGTGGCGTGGGCGTCGGCTGCTGCGTGGGCGTGGGCGACGACGTGGGCGTCGGCTGCTGCGTGGGGGAGGCGGTCGGCGTGGCCGTGGTGGGGGCCGTCGTCGGCGTGACCGACCCCGTGCACGTCGTGCCGTTGAGCACGAACGACGTCGGCACGGGGTTGGTGGTGCCGTCGGACGCACCGTTGAAGCCGAAGGCGATCTGCCCGCCGGACCCGACGGCGCCGTTCCAGGCGGCGTTCGTCACGGCCACCTGCGCGCCGGACTGTGTCGCCGTGCCGTTCCAGGCCTGCTGCACGCTCTGGCCGCCGGTGAACGCCCAGGTCAGCGTCCACCCGGTGAGCGGGTCGCCGAGGTTGTCGACGCGCACGTCCGCCCCGAACCCTCCTTGCCACTGGTTGGTCACCGTGTAGGTGACCTTGCAGGCCACGGCGGCGGAGGCCGCCGGTGCGGTCCCCAGCCCCGCGACGGCGGCTGCCGCCACCGCGGCGAACGCTGCTGTCCTTCGTCGTTGCATCGGTCCTGACCCTTCGTCGTGTCCTCCGCTTCCGCGTCGCGGAGGATCTGACCCGGTCCGGTGCCGGCCCCGGGAGGAGGCAGCCCTGCCGGGCGTCGACGACGCTAGGGGGGCCGCCCACCGGCGACAGGGTCGTGAAACGCTTCGACGTGATCAGGGCAGGCGCACGTGCTGCGGCGTGAGCGACGCGACGTCGCCCACGCCGAGCAGCGCCATCGTGCGGCGCACCTCGCGCTCGAGGATCTCGACCGCGCGGTCGACGCCGCGCTCGCCGCCGGCCATGAGGCCGTAGAGGTACGCGCGCCCGACGAGCGTCGCGCGGGCCCCGAGCGCGAGCGCGGCCACGACGTCCGACCCGTGCGTGATGCCGGTGTCGACCCACACCTCGGTGCGGTCGCCGACCGCGTCGAGCACGTCGGGCAGCAGGCGCAGCGGCACGGGCGCCTTGTCGAGCTGCCGGCCGCCGTGGTTGGACAGCACGACCGCGTCGGCCCCGGCGTCGGTCACGCGGCGCGCGTCCTCGACGGTCTGGACGCCCTTGATGATCAGCGGGCCGTCCCACGACGCACGCAGCCACTCGAGGTCGGCGATGGTCATGGTCGGGTCGAAGAGCTTGTCGAGCAGGTCGGCCACGGTCCCGCTCCACGAGCTGAGCGACGCGAAGGTCAGCGGGTCCGTGGTCAGCAGGTTCACCCACCAGGCCGGGTGCGTGGCGGCGTCGAGCACCGTCCGCGCCGTCAGGGACGGCGGGATGGAGAACCCGTTGCGCACGTCGCGCAGCCGCGCTCCCGCCACGGGCACGTCGACGGTCAGCATGAGCGCCTCGTACCCGGACGCCTTGGCGCGGGCCATGAGGTCCTCGCCCGCCGCGCGGTCCTTCCAGACGTAGAGCTGGAACCACCGGCGCGCGTCGGGGGCGGCCGCGGCGACGTCCTCGATCGACGTCGTGCCCATGGTCGACAGCGCGTACGGGACGTCGCGGCGCTGCGCGACGCGCACGACGGCCCGCTCACCCTCGTGGTGCATGAGCCGCGTGAACCCCGTCGGGGCGAACGCGAACGGCAGCGCCGACGGGCGCCCGAGGTAGGACGTCGTGGTGTCGACGTGCGAGACGTCCTGCAGGATCGACGGGCGCAGCTCGAGGTCGCGGAACAGACGCCGCGCGCGCCGCAGCGTGAGCTCGCCCTCGGCGGCACCGTCGGTGTAGTCGAAGACCGCGCGGGGCGTGCGACGCCGGGCGACGCGGCGCAGGTCGGCGATGGTCAGGGCGTCCTCGAGGCGGCGCTGCACGGGGTCCAGTCGCAGCGGCTGGGGCCGCATCAGGGGCGCGAGCTCGGACCATCTCGGCAGCCGGCGGTCGGTCACGGGGGCTCCTCTCGGGGGTGCTCGTGCGCGCTCGCGACGAGACGCGTCGGCGGGACCCGCTCCCACGGTAGGCCGGACGTGCGAGGCTGGGCCGGTGAGCACGCCGCCCCTGTCGCCCGCGAACGCCCGTCCGCGGCCCCCTGCCATCACGGACGTGGCCACGGTGGCGGGCGTGTCGTACCAGACGGTCTCCCGGGTCATCAACAACCACCCCAACGTCGCCACGGACACGCGCGAGCGCGTGCTCGATGCCATGCAGCAGCTCGGCTACCGCCGCAACATCGCGGCGCGCGCGCTCAAGACGCGGCGCACGGGCGTCTTCGGGGTCGTCTCGTCCGGCTCGCACCTCTTCGGCCCGACGCGCACGCTCGTGTCCATCGAGCAGGCCGCGCGCGCCAAGGGGCTGTTCGTGTCCCTCGCGACGGTCGACCTGCAGCACAAGGACGAGGTCACGTCGGCCATCGAGCACCTGCTGGACCAGGGCGTCGACGGGATCGTGGTCATCGCGTCGCACGACGAGGCGGCCGCCGCGGTGCTCGAGTCCACGACGCAGGTGCCGGTCGTCGTCGCGGGCCGTACGGGCGGTGAGCACGGCCTGGCGGTCGCGATCGACCAGGAGGCGGGTGCGAAGGTCGCGACGCGGCACCTGCTGGACCTGGGGCACCGCGACGTGCTGCACCTCGCGGGCCCGGCGCCGTGGGTCGACGCGCGCGCCCGCGCGGTCGGCTTCCGCGAGACGATGGCTGCCGCCGGGCTCGCGCCGCGGACGCTGTGGGCCGACGACTGGAGCGCCGAGGTCGGCTACCTCGCGGGGCAGGAGCTCGTGGCGCGCGTGCGACGCCGGCGCTCGTCCCTGCCGACCGCGATCTTCGCGGCCAACGACCTGCTGGCGCTGGGGATGATGCACGCGCTCGCGGACGCGCGCCTCAAGGTGCCGGACGACGTGTCGGTGGTCGGGTACGACGACGGCGACGGCTCGGCGCACTTCGTCCCCCCGCTGACGACGGTCGCGCAGGAGCTCGAGGAGCTGGGCTACCGCTGCGTCGAGCTGCTGCTGGACGCGCGCGACGGTGTGGCCACCTCGTCGTCGGTGTCGGTCTCGCCGCGGCTGCTGGTCCGCGAGAGCACGGCGCCGCCGCGCCACCCGTCGCGGGTGCTGCTCTGAGGCTCGGGGAGAGGAGGTACGTCGGCAGGAGGGCGCGCAGCATCGGCGCAGGTGAGGACGTCGTTCCGATGTGATCGCTCACACGGACGGGTGGTTCTCGCTGTTTCTGGCCCCTGGCCTGCGGCGACGCTCGTGACCGAAACGCAACCTCTGTGCGTTGACGTCCCCCTTGAGAACGTTCACACTCATCCCGTCACGCATCCCTGGAAGGGTCGACGAAGAGGTCGGCCGAGCTGCTCGAGGAGGAGTTGCATGAAGGGCATCAACCGCGCACGCACCGGTCTCGCCGGTGTCGTGGCGACGTTCACGGTCCTGGCCCTGGCGGCCTGTGGCGGCGGTTCGGACACGTCGGGCGACGGCGGGGACGGCGGGGACGAGGGCGGCAGCGACCTCATCCGGGTCGGCTTCTCGCAGCTCGGTGCCGAGTCCGGCTGGCGCACCGCCAACACCGAGTCCGTCAAGGAGAGCCTGTCGGAGGACGCCGGGTTCGACCTGACGTTCGTCGACGCGCAGCAGAAGCAGGAGAACCAGATCAAGGCGCTGCGCGACTTCGTCGCCCAGGACGTCGACGTCATCGCGTTCTCGCCGGTCATCGAGACGGGCTGGGACGAGGTGCTCCAGGAGATCAAGGACTCGGGCATCCCCGTCGTGCTCGTCGACCGCACCGTCGACACCACGGTCGACGACCCGTTCGTCACCTGGATCGGTGCCGACTTCAAGGCCGAGGGCACCACCGCCGGCGAGTGGGTGGCCGAGAACGCGCCCGACGCCAAGATCTTCGAGCTGCAGGGCACGCTCGGCTCCGGTGCCCAGGTCGACCGCGAGGAGGGCTTCGGCGAGGTCGTCGGCGAGCAGATCATCGGCAAGGCGTCGGGCAACTTCACGCGTGCCGAGGGCAAGACGGCCGTCGAGGCCGCGCTGCAGGCGTACCCCGACATGACGATGATCTTCACGCACAACGACGACATGGGCCTGGGTGCCATCGAGGCCATCGAGGCCGCCGGCAAGGTGCCCGGCAAGGACATCCAGATCGTGTCCGTCGACGGCGTGCGCGACGGGCTGCAGGCGCTCGTCGACAAGAAGTTCAACTACGTCGTCGAGTGCAACCCCGTGTTCGGCGACCAGCTCGCCGAGCTCATCACGAAGGTCGCGGACGGCGAGGACGTGCCCAAGGAGACCATCGTGATCGACAAGGCGTTCGACCAGACGATCACGCAGGCCGACGTGGACGCGCGCGCGTACTGACGTGCGAGCGACGTCCCGGGCGCGCCGGCCCACGGCCGGTGCGCCAGGGACGCCCGTCGAGCAGGAGAGGACACCGATGTCCGCAGCACCCCCCGCCGGTCCCGCCCCCGCGCCGACCGCGCCCGTCGTGCAGATGACGGGTATCTCGATCGCCTTCCCCGGCGTCAAGGCCCTCGACGACGTCGACTTCCGGCTGTTCCCGGGTGAGGTCCACGCCCTCATGGGCGAGAACGGCGCCGGCAAGTCGACCCTCATCAAGGCGCTCACCGGCGTCTACTCCATCGACTCCGGCCGCATCGCGGTCGACGGTCAGGACCTGCGGTTCGACGGGCCCAGCCAGGCGCAGGCCGCCGGCATCTCGACCGTCTACCAGGAGGTCAACCTCTGCGCGAACCTCACGGTGGCCGAGAACGTCATGCTCGGCCACGAGTCGCGTCGCGGACCGTTCATCGACTGGCGCACCACGCGCCGGCGCGCCGCCGAGTTCCTCGCGCGTCTCAACCTCGACATCGACCCGCGCTCGATGCTGTCGTCGCACACCATCGCGGTGCAGCAGCTGTGTGCGATCGCCCGTGCGCTGGTCGTCGACGCCAAGGTGCTCATCCTCGACGAGCCGACGTCGAGCCTGGACAACGCCGAGGTCGCCGAGCTGTTCCGCGTCGTGCGCCGGCTCAAGGACGACGGCGTCGCCGTGCTGTTCGTCTCGCACTTCCTCGACCAGATCTACGAGATCTCCGACCGCGTCACCGTGCTGCGCAACGGCCGGTTCGTCGGCGAGCACCGCATCGAGGACCTGCCGCGCCGCGAGCTCATCGCCGCGATGATCGGCCGGTCCGGCGAGGCGCTGGCCGGGATCGAGGAGAAGGCGCGCTCGACCATCACGATCCACTCCGAGCGCGAGACGCCCTTCCTCACCGCCGTCGGCCTGGGCAAGAACGGGTCCGTCCAGCCGTTCGACGTCAACCTGTACGCGGGCGAGATCCTCGGCGTCGCGGGCCTGCTCGGCTCGGGGCGGACCGAGATGGCGCGGCTGCTCGCCGGCGCGGACCGCCCCGACACGGGCGACGTCCACGTCCAGAGCACGCTCACGCGGCTCACGTCCCCGCTCGCCGCGCTCGCGCACGGCATCGCCTACTCGACCGAGGACCGCAAGAAGGAGGGGATCGTCGGGGACCTGACGGTTCGCGAGAACATCGCGCTGGCGATCCAGGCCCGGCGCGGCACGTGGCGCCGCATCCCGCGCCGCCAGCTCGACGACATCGTCGCGCGCTACATCACGGCGCTGCAGATCACGCCCCCCAACCCGCACGCCCTCATCCGCAACCTGTCGGGCGGCAACCAGCAGAAGGTGCTGCTCGCGCGGTGGCTCGCCACGGCGCCGCGCCTGCTCATCCTGGACGAGCCGACGCGCGGCATCGACGTCGGCGCCAAGGCCGAGATCCAGAAGCTCGTCACCGAGCTCGCCCAGGACGGCATGTCCGTCGTCTTCATCTCCTCGGAGCTCGAGGAGGTCCTGCGCCTGAGCCAGCGGCTCGTCGTCATGCGGGACCGCCGGAAGGTCGACGACCTCGTCAACGCCGACGACGTCACGACGTCCACGATCCTCGAGACGATCGCCGCGACCGTCCCCGCGACGGTCCCCCAGAGCGGAGCCCACGCATGACCCCGACCACCCCCGCGGCGACGCCGTCGCCCGGGCCGTCCCGCGCCACCGCCGTCTGGCACGAGGTCACCCGGCACGGGCTGTTCTGGCCCGTCCTCGCGCTCGTCCTGCTGCTGCTCGCGTGCGGTGTCGCGAGCCCCGGCTTCCTCGACGTGACCGTCCGCGACGGGCACCTGTTCGGTCAGCTCGTCGACCTGCTGCGCAACAGCGCGACGCCGCTGCTGCTGGCCCTCGGCATGTGCCTGGTCATCGCGACCGGCGGCATCGACCTGTCGGTGGGTGCCGTCATGGCGATCGGCCTGGCCGTCTCGCTCACCTACCTCGACACCGCGGCGGACCCGTCGAACATCGGGACGGTGCTCACGGCCGTCCTGCTGGGCCTGGTCGTCGGGGCCATCGGCGGGGCGTTCAACGGTGCCATGGTCGCGGGCCTGGGCATCCAGCCGTTCATCGCGACCATGATCCTCATGGTCGCCGGGCGCGGCATCGCGATGCTCATCACGCAGGGGCAGATCACGACGGTCACGAGCCCGCCGTTCAAGACGATCGGCTCCGGCTTCGTGCTCGGCGTCCCGACCCCCGTCGTCATCGCCGTGGCCGCGTTCGTCGTCGTCGCCCTCGTGGTGCGACGCACCGCGCTCGGGATGTTCCTCGAGTCCATCGGCATCAACCGCGAGGCCAGCCGCCTCGCGGGTGTGCGGTCGCGCCGCACCACGTGGACCGTCTACGTCATCGCGGGCGTCCTCGCGGCACTCGCGGGTCTCGTCTACGGCGCCCCGACCATGGCGGCCGACGCCAACAACATCGGCCTGATGAAGGAGCTCGACGCGATCATGGTCGTCGTGCTCGGGGGCACCAAGCTCGACGGCGGGCGGTTCTACCTCGGTGGTCTGCTCGTCGGCGCGATGCTGCTGAGCTCGCTCGAGCGGGCCGTCATCATCTTCCAGCTGCCCTCGCAGACGACGCCGCTGTTCAAGGCCATCGTGCTCATCGCGGTGTGCGTCGCGGCGTCCCCGACGCTGCGGGCCATGCTGCGCGGCCGGCGGCGCGCCGACCGCGTCGACACCCCCGCCGCCCCGGTCGAGCCCGTGAGCGCCGCGGAGGTGACGGCATGAGCACCGACGAGATGGTCCGCACCGAGCGGACGGGCGACGGCGTCGTGCACCGCGCGCGGCGCGCGCTGAGCGGCCTGGACCGGCGGTTCCTGCCCGTGCTCGGCACGCTGCTGACGCTCGCGCTCATGCTGGGCGTCGGCCAGCAGCGGTACTCCACCGACCGCGTCGACTTCGTCAGCATGAAGCTGCTGTCGAACCTGCTGGTCGACAACTCCTACCTGCTGGTGCTGGCCGTGGGCATGACGTTCGTCATCCTCACCGGCGGGATCGACCTGTCCGTGGGCGCGGTCGTCGCGCTGGTCGGGCTGTCGATCGCCGAGATGTTCACCGCCGGCCTGCCGCTGCCCGTCGTGCTCGTCGTCGGCGTGCTCATCGGCACGTCGTGCGGGCTCCTCATCGGCGTGATGGTGCAGATGTTCGACATCCAACCTTTCATCGCGTCGCTCGCCGTGATGTTCCTCGCGCGCGGCCTGGCCAACGTCATCAGCGTCAACTCGCTGAAGATCGACGACGAGGGCTTCTCGGCGCTCGCGGCATGGGGCCTGAAGTTCGGCGAGGGGCGCCAGCTGTGGCGCATCAACGCCAGCATGGTCATCGCGCTGGCGGTGCTGCTCATCGCGTTCCTGGTGCTGCACTACACGCGGTTCGGCCGGTCCGTGTACGGGCTCGGCGCGGGCGACGGGGGAGCGGCGGTCAACCTCATGGGCCTGCGCCCCGCGCGCACGCGCGTCTGGGTGTACGTCATCTCGGGCACGTGCGCCGGCATCGCGGGCGTCCTGTTCGCGCTCTACACGAAGTCCGGGTTCAACCTCACGGGCATCGGCATGGAGCTCGACGCGATCGCGGCGGTCGTCATCGGCGGCACGCTGCTGTCCGGCGGCGTGGGCTTCGTGCTCGGCACCGGCGCGGGCGTGCTGGTCTACGGCCTCATCCAGGTGCTCATCGCCCGCGAGGGCCTGGACTCCTGGTGGACCCGCGTCTTCATCGGCGTCGTCCTGCTCGCGTTCGTCATCCTCCAGCGCGTCCTGGCGGTCCGCCGCCGCTGACCCCCTCTTGTGGGGGCGAGAGAGCAATCCAGTCGGGGCCGACAGAGCAATCCTTCGTGGCCGCGAGAGCAGTTCTTCGTGGCCGAGAGAGCAATCCAGCTCGGGTGCGACCCACACCAAGCCCTCCGGGCGTGCTGGATTGCTCTCTCACCACCCACTTGGGGGTTGGATTGCTTCCTCGCCACCCACTTGGGGGTTGGATTGCTCTTTCACCACCCACTTGGGGGTTGGATTGCTCTCTCGTCGCCCACTTGGGGGTTGGATTGCTCTCTCGTCGCCCACTTGGGGGGCTGGATTGCTCTTTCACCACCCACTTGGGGGGCTGGATTGCTCTTTCACCACCCACTTGAGGGCTGGATCGCTCTCTCACCACCGGGGTGAGAGAGCGATCCGGTCAGGCGTAGGCGGCGACCGTGCGGGGGCCGACGGCCTGGCGGGCGCGGGCGGCGGCGCCGACCGTCGCCAGGGCGCTCGCGACGGCCCACAGCACGAGGGCCACGACGGCCCCGAGCAGCGACGCCGGCGACTCGCCGACGACCGTGCCGAGCGCGTCCGACGTGGCCGCCAGCGGCAGCCACCCGACCGTGCCGCCCACCCACGCGGGGACCGTGGCGGCGAGCCCGGCGACGAGGTACGCGAAGCCCGCGACCACGGCGACGACGCGACCGGCGGTGCCGAACCACGCCGCGACCGCCTGGTGGAACGCGGCGAGCGCGACGGCCGCGACCGCACCGACCAGCGCGAGCCCGAGCGTGCGCCCGGCGCCCTGGTCGGTGATCGCACCGGCGACCGCCCCGACGGCCGCACCGGCGACCGCCGACACCGCCGCGGGCAGGGCCAGCGACCCGGCGACCAGCGCGAACGCCGACCGCGTCGACCCCGCGACGCGCACCGGCAGGGGCCGGAACACGAGGAAGAGCACGAGCGCACCGATCCACAGGGCCACGGCGACGAGCGTCGAGACGAGGCCCAGGGGTGCGGACAGCGCGGCTGCGGGCGCCGCGACGGGTGCCGTGACGACCTGCGCCAGGTCCGCGCGCTGGTCCTCGGGCGTCGTCGGCAGCTGGTCGACCGCCTGGCCGAGCCCGGTCCCGAGCTCCGCGGTGCCGTCCGCGAGCTGCGTCGCACCGTCGCTCGTCTGCCGGACGCCGTCGGCGAGCTGTGCGCTGCCGTCGGCGAGCTGCGCCGCGCCGCCGTCGAGCTGCGCGACGCCCGCCGCGAGCTGCGACGACCCGCCCGCGAGCTGCGAGGCACCGCCCGCCAGGGTCGACGCACCGCCCGCGAGGTCGGACGTGCCGGCCGCGAGCTGGTCGATGCCGCCCGCGAGCTGCTCGGCACCCCCGGCGAGCTGCTGCAGACCGGCGACGAGGCCGGGCTGCGTCGCGTCACCCGGGACGCCGTTGACCGCGAGGTCGAGCCCGCCCGCGATCTGCTGCACGTAGCCCAGCTGCTCGGTCAGGCCGGCGATCTGCTCCTGCAGCGTCGTCCGCTGGCTCGTCAGGACGGCCCGCTGCACGAGTGCGTCGACGCACCCGTCGGTCGTCGGGTCGGCCTCGCAGCCCAGGTCCCGCACCGCGGCGTCCGCCTGCGCGAGCCCGCCCTCGACGAGCGGCAGCGTCGCACGCAGCTCGGCGAGCGACGCGTCGATCCCGTCGGCCAGCCCGGCGGCGCCCGTGGCGAGCGTGCCGAGACCGGTCGAGCCGTCAGCGGTCCGGCGCAGGCCGTCCGCGAGGTCGCGGGCCCCGGCGGCGGACTGCCCGGCGCCGTCGGCGAGCGCGCCGGCACCGTCGGCGAGGGTGCGGGCACCGCCCGCGAGCTGTGCGGTCCCCGTCGCGAGGTCGTACGACCCGCTCCGCAGCTCGCGCGTGCCGCCGGCGAGCTGCCCGGCGCCGTCCGCGAGGCCGTCGGCGCCGGTCGCGAGCTGCCCCGTGCCCTGCGCGAGCTGCCCGACGCCGTCGGCCAGCTGTGTCGCGCCGTCGGCCGCCTCGCCGAGCTGCTCGCTCAGCGTCGTGAAGCCGACGAGCACGTTCTCGACGTACGTGGTGGTCAGCTGTGAGCCGAGCACGCGCGTCGCGGTGGTGGTGACGGTCGCGGCGACGGCCTGGTCGACCGCGGTGGCCCCCGGCGGCGAGGTGATCTCGATCGTCGCCTGCTGCACGTCGTCGCCGGACGCGAACGACGTCGCGGCCGCGGAGAAGTTCTCGGGGATCGTGACGACGGCCGCGTACGTGCCGTCGTCGAGCCCCGCGGCCGCGTCGGCGTCGTCCGTGACGACCCACTCGTAGTTGGCGTCGACCTCGGAGCCGTCGACGAGGGCACCGGCGAGCTGGCGGCCGAGCGGCGTGTACTGCCCCTCGAGCGTCACGGGCTCGTCGTGGTTGACCACGGCGGCCTTGACGTGCGCCAGGCCGTCCGCCGGCGCCCAGGACGCCGCGAGCAGGATGACGACGAGGGCGAGCGGAGCGGCCAGCGCGACGACGACGGCGGGCCACCGCCGCACGGGTCGGGGGGTCACCGAGGTGCGGGACATCGGGGTTCCTTCCTGCGCGCTCACGCGAGGACGCCGGTGGACGGCGCGAGGGTGGTGACGGGGCTGCCGGCGGGGAGCAGGTCGTCGGCGGGGGTGGTGCCGACGACGCCGAGGAGCAGGGTCGCGCCCTGCTCGACGGCCCGCGCGAGGGCGGCGGCGGCGTGGGCGCGTTCGTGGGGGTCGGTGACGAGGTCGGTGCGGTCGACCGCGAGGACGGTCGGGCGCTCGGCGACCGCGGCGTCGAGCGCGTCGACGCCCTCGGTCCGCAGGTCCACGTAGCCGACCGCGCGCCGCACGGCGGCGGCGCGCACCGGCAGCAGGTGGCCCGCGACCTTGAGGTCGCCGCCCGCGGGCGTCAGGCGTCCGGCGACGGTCAGGAGCAGCGCCGCCACGCGGGCCGGCTCGTCGGTGTGCACGACGAGCGCGTCACCGCGCCGCACGGCCAGGTTCACGACGTCGCTGCCGTCGGCCACCGCGAGGCGCAGGTCGCGGGCGGCGACGACGACGTCCGGGTCGCCCGGCCACGAGGCCAGGCCGAGCTCGCGGTGCAGCGCCTCGCCCTCGACGTCGAACGACGGGAGCACGCGGTCGAGGCGGCGCGGCATCCACCAGGCGCGGTCGCCGAGGATCTGCATCACGGCGGGCACGAGCGTCATGCGCACGACGAACGCGTCGACCGCGACACCCACGGCCAGGCCGAGCGCGATGGGTTTGATGTTGATGTCGCCCTCGGGGACGAACGCGAAGAACACCGCGACCATGATGATCGCCGCCGCGGTGACGACCTTGGCCGAGCCGACGAAGCCCGTGCGGATGGACGCGCGGGCGTCGCCGCTGTGCACGTAGTCCTCGCGGATGCGGGACACGAGGAAGACCTCGTAGTCCATCGCGAGCCCGAACAGCACGCCCATCAGCACGATGGGCATGAACGAGATGATCGGCC
This sequence comes from Cellulomonas avistercoris, assembly GCF_014836445.1. GTDB lineage: Bacteria > Actinomycetota > Actinomycetes > Actinomycetales > Cellulomonadaceae > Cellulomonas > Cellulomonas avistercoris. The sequence continues at coordinate 189,880 of NZ_JACSQV010000004.1, read as the reverse complement.
CGAGCTTGGCGACGTGCAGCAGGTCGGCGCCGATGCCGTGCTCGAAGACGCTGGTCACGACACCGAACGCGGCGGCCACGGACAGCAGGTAGCCGATGGTCGCCTTGAGCGGCACCGCGACGGAACGGAACACCATCGTCAGCAGCACGAGCGAGAGCCCGACGACGAACACCGCGAAGGGCAGCAGGGCCGCGCCGAGCTTGGCGGACACGTCGATGCCGACCGCGGTGAAGCCCGTGACGGACAGGTCGAAGCCGTACTCGTCGAGGATGTACGGGCGCAGCTCGCGGATCGCGTTGACCAGCTCGGCCGTCTCGGGGTCCGTCGGACCGGTCGTCGGCACGACCTGGACGATGCCGGTGTCGATGGACTCGTTCGGCGTGGCCAGCGGGACGTCCTCGACGCCGGGCAGGTCGCGCAGCTCGTCCGCGACGTCCTGCATGAGCTGCAGCGGGTCCTCGCTGGTCACGATGCTGCCGGTGACGACGAGCGGGCCGTTGGCGCCGGGGCCGAAGTGCTCGGTGATGCGGTCGTACGTGATGCGCTGCGAGGAGTCGGTGGGCGAGACGCCCGCGTCGGGCAGCGCGAGCCGCAGGTCGAGGGCCGGGAAGGCGAGCGCGAGCAGCGCGCCGACCGTCACGACGACCGTGATCCAGGGCCGGGCGGTGGCGAGCCGGACCCAGCCGGCGAAGAAGCGGTTGTGGTGCGCCGGGAGGTCCCAGGAGTCGCCCGTGGGCTCCGTGGTCGGCTCCGTGCTGCTCTCCTCCGCGGCAGCCGCGGCCCCGGCGGCGCGGCGTGCGCGGCGCGACGGGCGCGGGCGCAGGCGCTCGCCGGCGACCCCCAGCATCGCGGGCACCAGCGTGATGGACACCAGGACGGCGACGCCGACCGCGACCGCGCCCGCGACGCCCATGACCGTGAGGAACGGGATGCCCGCGACCCCGAGGCCGACCAGCGCGATCATGACGGTCAGGCCCGCGAAGATCACGGCGGAGCCCGCGGTGGCGTTGGCGCGCGCGGCGGCCTCCTGCGCCGGCAGGCCGGTGGCCAGCAGCTCACGGTGCCGGGACACGATGAACAGGGCGTAGTCGATGCCGACGGCGAGCCCGAGCATGAGCGACAGCAGCGGGGTCGTGCTGGTGACGGACGTGAAGGCGGCCGCGACGAGCACGAGGAGCGTGGACAGCCCGACGCCCAGCAGCGCGTTGAGCAGCGGCATGCCCGCGGCGGCGAAGGAGCCGAGCGTGAGCAGCAGCACGACGAAGGCGACGACGACGCCGAGCGCCTCGGTGATCGTCAGGCCGGGGAACTCCTGGGAGAAGAGCTGCCCGCCGATCGTCGCGTCGTACCCGTCGGGCAGGGCCGTGTCGAGGTCGTCGGCGAGCGAGCGCAGCTCGTCCTTGACGTCGGTGCCGATCGACACGCCCTCGCCCTCGAGCGAGATGGTCACGAGCGCGGCCTCGCCGTCCTCGCTGACGGCCGACGCCCCGGGGGTGTCGGTGTCGAAGGGGGAGACGGCGGACGTGACGCCCTCGACGTCGGCGAACGACGCGATCGAGTCCTGGACGGCCGCGACGACGGCCGGGTCGTCGACCTGCGCGCCGTCCTCACCGACGACCAGCACCTGCGCGGTCGTGCCCGCGGCCTGCGGGAACGTCGCCGCGAGCCGGTCGAGCGCGGCCTGCGACTCGGTGCCCGGGATCGTGACGGAGTTGTCGAGCTTGCCGCCCAGCAGCAGGGCGCCGGCGCCGACCAGCACCAGGAGCGCCAACCAGGCGCCGATGACGGCGCGCCGGCGCGCGAACGCGGCCCGGCCGAGGCGGTAGAGCGCAGAGGACACAGGTGCTCCCGAGGGCGGTGGAGGGGGAGGACGGCGACGTCCGACGGCCGCGCGCGAGCGCAGCCTCGATACAGGACTGTATGCGATACATGACTGTATCGGAAGCGGTACGCTCCTGCTGGACGACGAACGGAGGACGGCGGCATGAGCGAGACCAGCACCGCGGTGGACGGCACCGCCGACGCCACCGTCTCGCGCCGCCGCCGGCACACCCGCGAGCGCCTGCTCGACGCCGCGTTCGACCTGTTCGCCGACGAGGGCGTCGACGCGACGTCGATCGAGGCCGTCTGCGAGCGCGCCGGCTTCACGCGCGGCGCGTTCTACTCCAACTTCGACAACAAGTACGCGCTGCTGCTCGCGCTGGCCGCACGCGAGCACCAGCGCCGCCTGCACGAGCTGCGCAGCGCCCTGGCGGTCGCGCAGGCCGAGTGCGAGCAGGGCGCCGGCATCGACGTGGACGCGATGGCGCGGTTCCTCGAGATCCTGCTCGAGCGCATCTCCGACGACCGCCGCTGGCGCGTCATCAGCGCCGAGCTGACGCTGCTCGCCATGCGCCAGCCCGAGATCGCGCGCCACCACCACGACCTGGACCGGCAGATGACCGACGAGGTCGCGGACGAGATCGAGCGCCTCATGCCGACCCTCGGTCGCCGGCTCGTCCTGCCGGCGCGGCAGGTGCTGCGCGTGCTCGCCGCGGGCTACCTGGCTGACCTGAACGCCGCGGACCTCTCGGGCGACCCGCAGCCCGCCGCCCGCGCCCGCGCGGAGGCGGCGACGTGGCTGCCCACGGTCGCCGACCGGCTCACGATCCCCCTCTGAGCGGCTCCCCGGCGGGGGTGCGCGCGTGGTCCCAGACGACCTCAGGCATGCTGGACGCATGACCAGACTTCCCGGTGGAGTGTCCGTCAACCGGCTGCGCGTCTACGACTGGCCCGCCCCCGACGGTGTCGGGCGGGCCGGGAGCGGGACGCCGCACGTCCACATCGCCTCGAGCGAGGCGTACGTCGTGCTGTCCGGCACGGGCGCCGTCCACACGCTCGGCCCCGACGGCTTCGCCGAGCACCCGCTGCGCCCCGGCGTGGTCGTCACGGTCCAGCCCGGCGTCATCCACCGCGCCGTGAACGACGGCGACCTCGAGGTCCTCGTCGTCATGGCGAACGCGGGCCTGCCCGAGGCCGGCGACGCCGTCATCACGTTCCCCCCGGTGGCGCTGACGGACACCGCGACGTACCGGGACGCGGCCTCGCTGCCCGTCGGCGGGGCGCACGCCGACGTCACCGACGAGCAGGTCGCGGCGGCCGCCCGCGCGCGCCGCGACCTCGCGCTCACGGGCTACGGCCAGCTGCGCGAGGCCGCCGCCCGTGTCGGTGCCCGCGCCGCGCTGCAGCCGTTCTACGAGGCCGCCGTGCGGCTCGTGCGGCCGTCGGTGCCGCGCTGGCAGGACCTGTGGGGGCGCACGGCGTTCGCCGAGACCGACGCCACCGCCGGTGTGCTCGAGGGCCTCATGCGCGGGTCCGCCCCCCACCTGCAGGCGGGACGGGCCGAGCGCCTCGAGTCGGCCCCCGCCCCCCGCCGGTACGGCCTGTGCGGCCGCCTGGAGACGTGGGACCTGGGCTGACCCGTCGTCAGCGTCCGGCGGCCGCCGCCAGGACCGTGTGACGGTCCGCCGTGACGGCGACGAGGAGGTCGCGCTCGGACGCGGCGTGCTGCCGCAGGTCCGTGCGGCCTGTCGCGGCGAGCTGCCGGCGGAACGCGAGGGTCGTCGCGTCGCGCTGGAACCGGAGCATCGCCGCGCCCGCGTCCTTGCCGCCGGCGCGCGTCGCCCAGCCGACGGCCGTCCGGCGGCGCCGCAACGACGTCAGCATGTCGATCTCGTGCGGCGCGAACCAGCCCGCGCGCGCGTACTCGGACAGGCGGTGGCGGATCACGGCGCGCTCCTGGCGGCGCAGCCAGAACGCCAGCCCGACGACGCCCGCGAAGAGCGGCACCTGCACGACCGCGAACACCGCGAGGTACGCGTCACCCGCGAACACGCTGGTCGCGTTCCACGCCGCGTGCCCCGCCATCGCGGCGAGCAGCCCGAGCGGCAGCAGCCACCAGGCGGCGGAGCGGTGGCGGGACCGGGCGGCCAGGCCCAGGGCCGCGCCGGTGCACGCCGTGAACAGCAGGTGCGCGAAGGGCGTCGCGAGCCCGCGCAGCACGAACGTCTCGGCCAGCGTGCCTCCGGCCTGGCCGAAGTACAGGATGTTCTCGGTGAACGCGAAGCCCGCGGCCACGACGCCCGCGTAGACGATCCCGTCGACGACGCCGTCGAAGTAGCGGCGCCGGGCCAGGAACAGCACGAGCACGCCCGCGCCCTTGGCGAGCTCCTCGACGACGGGTGCCGACACGAGCGCGGCGGCCAGACGCCCCGCGTCGAGGTCCCCGGTCACCTGCGCCACCGCGTACATCGTCAGCTCGTTGGCGACGAGCGAGACCAGGACCGCGACGCCCGCGCCCCACAGGAGCCCGAACAGCAGGGCGCCGCGCGGCTCGGGCTCCCAGCGGTCGAGCCAGCGGACGCCCAGCAGCACGGCCGTCAGCGGCACGACGGCCAGCAGGGTGCCGATGACACCCGCTCCGACACCGACCTGCACGAGCACGAGCGCGACCGCAGCGAGCGCCGCCACGGCGATCAGCGCGCCGGCCACGATCACCAGGACGTCGCGTGCGGGGGTCCGGCGCCGGTCGGGGACCCACTGCGCGGGGACGACGTCCGCGGCCGTGGCGGGCGGGGCGGGCTCGTGGCTGCTCACGGCGCCACCCTAGGGCCGCGGGCGGGACGCACGTCCCGGTGCGGTGCCGCGGCCGAACGTAGGGTGGCCCCGACCGGCCGCAGGAGCCGGACGAGACGAGGGGACGCATGGACGAGCGCGAGGTCCGCCGCAGGATGCGGGCGCAGGAGCTGTACGACGACGAGGGCCCCGGGCTGGAGGCGCTCGTCGCGGAGCGCCAGCGCGCCAAGGAGCTCACCTGGCGCTTCAACATGATGAACCCGACGGACGTCCCGGCGCGCCAGGCCCTGCTGCGCGAGCTGTTCGGCCGCATGGGCGAGCGGGTGTGGATCGAGGCGCCGCTGCAGGTGTCGTACGGCTACAACGTCTCGTTCGGTGACGACGTGTTCGTCAACGTCGGCTTCACGCTGGTCGACGACATCGAGGTCACCATCGGGTCGCGCGTGATGATCGCGCCCAACGTCACCATCAGCGTCACGGGTCACCCCGTGCACCCCGAGCTGCGCTCCGGCATGTCGCAGTTCTCGGCACCCGTGGTCGTCGAGGACGACGTGTGGCTCGGTGCGCACGTCGTGCTCCTGCCCGGCGTGCGGGTCGGCGCCGGCTCGATCGTCGGGGCGGGCAGCGTCGTGACGAAGGACGTGCCGCCCGGTGTCGTCGTCGGCGGCGTGCCGGCGCGCGTGCTGCGCCCCATCACCGACGCGGACCGCGAGTTCGCCTACCGCCCGCCCGGCACGCTGGCCTGACCGGGGGGCCGGCCGGGCGCCGGTGCCGCGTCGTCGTCGGGCGGCAGCTCCTGGAGCACGGCGTTGACGACGCCACCGGTGAGGGTGACGATCGCGGAGACCCACAGCCACAGCACGGCGGCCAGGACGACACCCAGCACCTGCGCCGCGACCTGCACGGTGCCCTGCCCGTCGACGTCCAGCCCGGCCGGCCCCGCGACCCGCAGGTAGACGGCGAAGCCCCCCGCCACCAGCAGCAGGCCCAGCGTGCCCACGAGTGCGCCCGGCACGGCCCGGCGCCACGTCGTGCCCGCGGGCTGGTGCGGCCCGTAGCGGTACAGCAGCGTGAGGTACGCGATCGCGACGGCCACGGCGACGGGCCAGCGCGCGAGGGCCCACGTCGTGCTGAACGCCGCGCCCAGCCCCAGCCGCCCCGCGATCTCCTCGCCCCCGCCCAGCAGCGGCCCGACGACGACGAGCACGAGGATCACCAGGAGGGTCACGACCGCACCGAGCGCCAGCGCCAGGCCCAGCACGCCCTGGGCGAGCAGCCCGCGCCGCTCGGGCACCCGGTACGCGTCGTCGAGCGCGCGGATCGCGGCCCGGAACATGCGGCTGGCCAGGAAGAGCGTGAGCAGCACCGAGCCGACGGCGAACCCGGTCCGCTCCTCGCGCAGCAGGCTGCGCACCAGCGGGACCAGCGCGTCCTGCGCGACGTCGTCGGCCAGCACGCCCGAGACGCCGCCGATGACGCCGTCCTCGATCTGGGACACCCGCTCGGGGTCGGTGAAGCGCTCGAGGTAGCCGAGGCTCGCGCCCAGGGCGGACGTCAGCGGGACCACGGAGATGAGCGCGTAGTAGGTCATCTCGGCCGCGAGGCCCGTGACGCGCACGTCGATCGCGCGGCGCACGCACCGCAGCACGAACGGCAGCCAGTCGCGCGAGCCGATGCGCGCGGGGTGCCGTGCCGCCCACGCGTCGGCACGGTCGAGGAGCGTCGTCCCGGTCCGCTCCGGCAGGCGGGCGCGGACGCGGGGCACCGCGCGCGCCGAGCCGAGCACGGCGGCGGGTGCCGCGACGGCCACCGCGACGAGCGCGAGCCAGGACGGCGCGCCGCGCGGGACGAGCCCGGCGGTCGCCGTCCACGCGACGGCCGCGCCGCCGAGCGCGACCAGGGTCGTCGTGGCGACCGCGAGCCGTGCGGTGGCCGGGTCGAGCCGTCGGCACGCGACCGCGCCGAGCACCGCCAGGACGGCGGCGGCGACGAGCAGCACGGTGCCTCCGCGGGGGTCGAGGGGCCTGCGCGCATCGTAGGTGGGTCCCCGCCGGCGCACCCGGTGAGCGGGCTGCGTGCCTCACGCGTCGGCGTACGACTCCACGACCGCCAGGTCGAGCGCGAACTCCACGGGCGCCGACCCGAACAGCAGCCGGCCCGCCTCGTCGGCGGCGTCCCGCACGGCCTGCGCGACCTCGTCCGCGTCGGCCGCGGGGGAGTGCACCACGACCTCGTCGTGCAGGAAGAACACCAGGTGCGCGCGGCCGTCGCCGATGCCGCGCAGCCGGCGCCGCAGGGACGCGAGCCAGCACAGCGCCCACTCGGCCGCCGTGCCCTGCACGACGAAGTTGCGGGTGAACCTGCCCCGGTCGCGCGCGCGGCGTCGGGCGTCGCGCACGTCGTCGGGGTCGGCGCCCTCCGCGCCCGCGGCGCCCAGGCGGTCGAGGAACGCGGCGCTCCCGGGCGGTGACGTCCGGCCCAGCCACGTCGAGACCGGCTCGCCGCGCTCGCCCGCGCGCGCCGCCGCCTCCACGAGCGCGACCGCCTGCGGGTACGCGCGGGTCAGCCGCGGCATGAGCATGCCCGCGGTGCCCGTGGTCGCGCCGTAGATCGCGCCCAGCAGCGCGTACTTGGCGTCCTTGCGGGTGGGGACCGTGCCGGCGTCCGCGATCCGCTGGTACAGGTCCGACCCGCGCGCGGCCTCGGCCATCGCGCGGTCACCGGACATCGCGGCCAGCACGCGCGGCTCGAGCTGGGAGGCGTCGGCCACGACGAGCCGCCAGCCCGGGTCGGCGCGTGCGGCGCCCCGCAGGGACGCGGGCAGCTGCAGCGCGCCGCCGCCGTCGGTCGCCCAGCGTCCCGTCACGACGCCGCCGACCACGTACGCGGGGCGGAACCGCCCGTCGTGCACCCACGCGTCGAGCCACGCCCAGCCGTTGGCGCTCAGCAGGCGCGACAGCCGCTTGTACTCCAGCAGCGGCTCGACGACGGGGTGGTCGAGCTCGCGGACCTCCCACTTGCTCGTGGACCCGAGCGAGAAGCCCTGGCGCCGCAGCGCGGCGAGCAGGTGCGGCTGGGAGTCGGGGTTGAGGCGGGGGTCGCTCAGCAGCTCGCGGATCGTGGCGACGAGCTCCTCGAGGCGTCGCGGGCGCCCGCCGCCCACCGGCCGCGGCCCGAGGAGCGCCGTGAGCAGCTCGTCGTGCCGCACGGGGTCCCAGGGCAGGCCGTCGTGCTGCATCTCGGCGGCGAGCAGCGCGCCGCCGGACTCGGCCGCGAGCAGCAGCCGCAGGCGGCCGGGCCGCGTCGAGCCGGCGACGGCGTCGAGCTGGTCGCGCAGCGCGGCGAGCAGGTCGTCGGGCGTCGCGTCGCCGGGGTCCGGGCGGTCGGACGGCGTCGTGGTGTCGCGCAGCGCGTCGAACAGGTCGGGCTCGTGCTCCGCCGGGGCGTCCGGCGGCGGCGCGTCCAGGGGGCCCGGCGGCGCGGACTGCAGCCGCGCACCGGTGGCGGACGCCGCGTGCCGCAGGATCGTCTGGCACAGCCGCAGGTCGTGGCAGCGCTCGACGCGCACACCCGCCGCGAGCAGGGCCGGGTACCAGCGGCGCGTGTCGTCCCAGACCCAGCGCGGGTGGTCGGCGGCCTCGAGCCGCGCGACCGCGTCCGGGACCGCGTCGTCGTCGACCACCGCCACGTCCTGCGGCGCGGCGTCGGCGTCGAGCGACGTCAGCGTGACGGTGCGTGCGCGCGTGTCACGCGTGAGCAGGACGGAGGCGGGCACGCCCCATCCTCGCGCGGCCCGCCGACACCGGCGTCACTCGTCGCGGCTGGACAGCACGCAGAACTCGTTCCCGTCGGGGTCCGCCAGCACGTCCCACGAGACGTCGGGCCCCTGCCCGACGTCGACGCGCGTGGCCCCCAGGTCCAGGAGCCGGGCGATCTCGGCGTCCCGGTCGTCCGAGGTGTGCGGCGCCAGGTCGAGGTGCAGCCGGTTCTTCACGGTCTTGTCGTGGTCGACCTGGACGAAGCAGAGCCCGGGCGGGAGGCGGTGGAACGGCGTCGAGGCGGCGGCCTCGCGCGCCCACGGCGGCAGGACGTCGGCCTCGTCGTCGGCGAGCGGCACGTAGTCCCACCCGAGCGCGGCCGCCCACCAGCGCGCGAGCGCGTGGGGGTCGCGGGACTCGACGACGGTGGTGTACCAGCGCAGCGGCATCGTGACTCCTCGGTCGGGTGCCCGTCACGCTACGACCGGCCACCGACACCCGCGCGTCAGCGCGCGAGGGCCGTCCGCACGGCGTCGCCCGGCACGGCCAGCAGCGCGCTGCCGTCCTCGCCGTCCAGCGTCACGACGAGGTCGGCGGTGTCGGGGTCGACGACGACCTCGACCGCGTCGTCGCCGTGCACGACGCCCGGTGCGCGCAGGGCGTCGTCGAGGATCTCGCACGGCCACATCCAGCGGGTGACGCCGGACGGCTGCAGGAAGTGCACGACGAGGTGGGCGCCCTGACGGTGCACCGTCGTCGCGACCGTCGCCGACGTGCGCACCAGCACGCAGTCCGCCGACGTCAGTACCGGTGTGGCACCCGTCTCACCCATGTCGACCTCCGCTGCTCTCGCCCCCGACGCCCGGGTCGGGCGCCCGGCGACCGCGGGCCGGCCGGGTCGGTCCGGACGCTATCGGCGTCCACCCACACAGGGGGGTGCTGTGCGGGGTGAGATACCCGTGCGATCGGGTGACGTGCGACGACGCGTCCCACGGGCGGCCCAGCGCGCGGCAGGGCGAGCGCTTGCGTCCCGGGCGGGAGCCCGCGCCCGGCCCGGGGCGTCCCACCGGTCCGGTGCCGCCCCGCACCACCCGGCCACCCGGGACGCCCTGCGGTGGCTATCGTCGGACGGTTACCGCGCGCCGCGTCTCCTGCGTTAGCGTCGTGCGGCCGGTCGCACGATCCGAACGTCGTAGAGGACCCCTTGGTGGACACCCCCCCGTACCAGGACCCGTCGCTCCCCATCCCGGAGCGAGTCGCGGACCTGCTGAGCCGCATGACGCTGCCCGAGAAGGTGGGCCAGATGCTGCAGCTCGACGCCCAGCCGGGGGTCGAGGACCTCGTCCTCGAGCAGCACGTGGGCTCGATCCTGCACGCCTCGCCGCAGCGCGTGCTCGAGGCGCTCGACGCCGTCGAGCGCTCGCGGCTGCGCATCCCGCTGCTGGTCGCGGACGACGCGATCCACGGGTACTCGTTCTGGCGCGGCGCGACGATCTTCCCCACGCAGCTCGGCGTCGCCGCGTCGTGGGACCCCGCCGCGGCCGAGGCCATGGCGCGCGTGACGGCCGTCGAGGTGTCCGCCACGGGCCTGCACTGGACGTTCTCGCCCGTGGTCTGCATCACGCGCGACCTGCGCTGGGGGCGCGTGACCGAGACGTTCGGCGAGGACCCGTTCCTCATCGGCGAGCTCGCGGCGGCGATGGTGCGCGGATACCAGGGCGACGGCCTGGACGACCCGACGGCGATCCTGGCGTGCGCCAAGCACTTCGCCGGGTACTCCGAGACCCAGGGCGGGCGCGACGCCTCGGAGGCGGACCTGTCGCGGCGCAAGCTGCGCTCGTGGTTCCTGCCGCCGTTCGAGCGGGTGGCCCGTGAGGGCGCGCGGACGTTCATGATCGGCTACCAGTCGACCGACGGCGTGCCGATCGTCGTCAACAAGTGGCTCCTGCAGGACGTGCTGCGCGGCGAGTGGGGCTGGACCGGCACGCTCATCACCGACTGGGACAACGTCGGCCGCATGGTCTGGGAGCAGAAGATCGCCCCCGACCACGAGCACGCGGCCGCGAACGCGGTGAACGCGGGCAACGACATGGTCATGACGACGCCCGGGTTCTTCGAGGGCGCGCAGAAGGCCGTCGCCAACGGCCTGCTCGACGAGGCCCAGCTCGACGCGGCCGTCGCGCGCATCCTCACGATCAAGTTCGAGCTCGGCCTCTTCGAGGACCCGCGTCGCCCCGACCCGGTCCGGCAGGCCGAGGTCATCGGCTCCGACGACCACCAGGACATCAACCTGCACGTCACGCGGCGCTCGCTCGTGCTGCTGCGCAACTCGGGCGTCCTGCCGCTGGGCGGGGGCCTGGAGTCCGGGCTCGACGGGCGCGCGACCGCGCCCGACGGCTCGGTGCCGCCGCCCCTGCGCCTCGCGCTGGTCGGCCCCAACGCCGACGACGTCGACGCCCAGCTCGGCGACTGGGCCGGCCGCTCGGGGCAGGTCGACTGGATGCGCGAGGAGGGCCACCCGCGCGACATGACCGAGACGGTCCTCGACGGCCTGACCGGTCTGCTGCCCGAGAGCTGGGAGCTGACGTACGCGCGGGGCGCCGAGATCGGCCGGCTCGGGCCCGACCCCGAGGGCGAGCTCTACCCGGACGGCCAGCCGCGCATGCCGATCCTGCACGCGGCCGAGCCGGACGCCGCGCTCATCGCGGAGGCCGTGGCAGCGGCGGAGGCGGCCGACCACGTCGTCGCGGTCGTCGGCGACACCATCGGGCTCATGGGCGAGACGCGCTCGACCGCCACGCTCGAGCTGGTCGGCGGGCAGGTCGCCCTGCTCGACGCGCTCGCCGCGACCGGCACGCCCATGACCGTCGTCCTCGTCGCGTCGAAGCCGCTGGTCCTGCCGGACTCGGCGCTGGGCGCCGACGCGATCGTGTGGGCCGCGAACCCGGGCATGCGCGGCGGGCGCGCGATCGCCGAGCTGCTGCTCGGCACGATCGACCCCGCGGGACGCCTGCCGCTGACGTTCGCGCGGCACGTCGGGCAGCAGCCCGTCTACTACAACGGCCTGCGCGGTCAGCACGGCAGCCGGTACGCGGACCTCACGCAGGACCCGGCGTTCGCGTTCGGCGAGGGGTTGTCGTACTCGACGGTCGAGTACACGGACCTCACCGTCGCCCAGCCCGTCCTGGGCCGCGACGACGTCGTGCGGGCGCAGGTCACGGTGACCAACACGGGCACGCGGCCGTCCCACGAGGTCGTCCAGGTCTACGTCAGCGACCTCGTCACGTCGCTGACGTGGGCGGACAAGGAGCTCAAGGCGTACCGGCACGTCGACGTCGCACCGGGGGAGTCCGTCGTCGTCGACGTCGAGCTGCCCGTCGCCGACTGCACGATCGTCGACGCCGAGGGCCGGCGCGTCGTCGAGCCGGGCGAGTTCGAGCTGCTCGTCGGCCGCTCGTCGCGCGACCGGGACCTGCTGCGCGCGGGGTTCACGGTCACGGGCTGACGCGCGGGCGTCAGGCCCCGCCGCCGGTGCTCTCGCGCACGACGAGCTCGGGCTGGAAGACGACCCGCTCGGGGGTCGTGCCGTCGCCGGCGGCCTCACGCAGCAGCAGGTCGGCGGCGGTCCAGCCGAGGGTGTGCGTGGGCTGGCGCACCGTGGTCAGGGGGACCGCGAGCATGCTCGCGACCGGGATGTCGTCGTAGCCGACGACCGCCATCTCCTCGGGGACGGCGACCCCGGCGCGGCGCAGCGTGCGCAGGGCGCCCACGGCCGCGAGGTCGTTGGCGCACAGCGTCGCGGTCGGTCGACGCGCCGGTGGCAGGGCCAGCAGCCGGCCCATGCCGGTCGCACCGGCGTCGAGGTCGAGCGTCGGCACGGTCACCTCGACGAGCGCCTCCTGCGGGTCGAGCCCCGCGGCCGCCAGAGCGGCGACGGCGCCCTCGCGCCGTGCGGCGCACTGGCTGATGGTGTCGGGGCCGTTGACGAAGCCGATGCGACGGTGGCCCAGCGCCAGGAGGTGCTCGACCGCGAGCCGCTCCCCGCGCACGTCGTCCACGCCGACGCACGAGATCGGCACCGGGCGGCGCGGGACGTCGAGCAGCACGATGCGCACGCCGCGCTCGCGCATCGCGAGGATCGCGTCGAGCGACGTGTGGGCGGGGCTGACGATGAGGCCGTGCACGCCGTGCTCCTCGTGCAGCCGCAGGTAGCGGGCCTCGCGCACGGGGTCGTCGTCGGACGACGACAGCAGGAGCGTGTACTGGTCGGGGGAGATCCGGTCCTCGATGCCGCGCGCGATCTCCGTGAAGAACGGGTTGGCCATGTCCAGGACGATGACGCCGACGGTGTGGATGGCCCCCACGCGCAGCTGCCGCGCCGAGGCGTTGCGGACGAACCCGAGCTCCTCGATGGTCGCCTGCACGCGACCCCGGGTGGACGGCGCGACCTGGTCCGGCCGGTTGAGGACGTTCGACACGGTGCCGACCGAGACGCCCGCGCGGCGCGCGACGTCGGTGATCGACGGGCGCCGTGCCGTGCCGTGACCGCTGCTCGTCATCGACGCCCACCCGTTCCTCGTGCGTCGCCGGCCGTTCGGCCTCGTCGGAGGGCCGTGCCGATGCTAACGGCGGCGCGGGGTGCGCGCCCGCGCCCGCCCACGACCCGCCCGTCCGTGGATCGCGAAACGATTCGCCGTGAACCGAGCCCTGCGGTGTTCCGCATGATCATGCGATTGTGAACGTACACAACGGCTGACGGCACGGCGGGAGTGCCCGTCGGCGGTCCGGGGCACCCGCCAACGTCGGCGGGTGCGAGCAGAGAGGGCGACGCATGCAGAACACATCGCGACGGGCCCGCAGGGCGCTCGTCGCCGCGACCTCGGTCGCCGCACTGACCCTCACGGGTGTGCTCACCACGCTGCCGGCACATGCCGCGGCCGCCACCCTCGGTGCGGCCGCCCAGCAGAGCGGGCGCTACCTCGGCGTGGCGATCGCCGCGGGCAAGATGAACGACGGCACCTACATGGGCATCGTCGACCGTGAGTTCAGCTCCATCGTGGCCGAGAACGAGATGAAGATGGACGCCACGGAGCCGAACCAGAACCAGTTCAGCTACACCAACGGCGACCGGATCGTCAGCTACGCGCTCGGCAAGGGCAAGCAGGTCCGCGGGCACACGCTCGCGTGGCACCAGCAGCAGCCCGGCTGGATGCAGAACATGTCCGGCGGCACCCTGCGCAACGCCCTCATCAACCACGTCACGCAGGTCGCGACCCACTTCCGGGGCAAGATCTACGCCTGGGACGTCGTCAACGAGGCCTTCGCCGACGACGGCCGCGGCAGCCGGCGCGACTCCAACCTGCAGCGCACGGGCAACGACTGGATCGAGGCCGCGTTCCGCGCCGCCCGCGCCGCCGACCCGGGCGCCAAGCTCTGCTACAACGACTACAACACCGACGGCATCAACGCGAAGTCGACCGGCGTGTACAACATGGTCCGCGACTTCAGGTCGCGCGGCGTGCCGATCGACTGCGTCGGCTTCCAGTCCCACCTGGGCACGGGCGTCCCGAGCGACTACCAGGCCAACCTCCAGCGGTTCGCCGACCTCGGGGTCGACGTGCAGATCACCGAGCTCGACATCGAGCAGGGCGGCAACCAGGCCAACGCCTACCGCCAGGTCACGCAGGCGTGCCTGGCCGTCGCGCGCTGCACCGGCATCACGGTCTGGGGCGTCCGCGACAACGACTCGTGGCGCACGGGCGCCAACCCGCTGCTCTTCGACAGCTCGGGCAACAAGAAGGCCGCCTACACCGCGGTCCTCGACGCCCTCAACGCGGCGCCGCCGACGCAGTCGCCGACGCCGACGCGGTCGGCGACACCCACGCCGTCCGTGACACCCACGCCGTCCGTGACCCCCACGCCGTCACCCACGTCGTCGGCCACGCCGACACAGAACCCGGGCACCGGTGCGTGCACGGTCGAGTACAAGGTCACGGCGCAGTGGCCGGGCGGCTTCACGGGTGACATCCGGATCACGAACCACGGCGCCGCGCTCAACGGCTGGACCCTCGCGTTCGCCTTCCCGGGCAACCAGAGCGTCCAGCAGTCGTGGAGCGGCGTCACCACCCAGACCGGCAACCAGGTGAGCATCCGCAACGCCGACTACAACGGGTCCGTGCCGTCCGGCGGCACGGTGCAGCTCGGCTTCAACGGCGTGTTCTCCGGCAGCGACAACCCGGTGCCCACGGCGTTCACGCTCAACGGCGCCGGCTGCAACGGCGCCGTGGTCCCGACGCAGTCACCGACGCCGTCCGTCTCGCCCACCCCGACACCGACGCCGACGCCGACGGTCTCGCCCACGCCGACCGTGACGCCCACGCCGACGGTCTCGCCCACGCCGACCGTGTCGCCCACCCCGACGCCGCAGCCGACCTGCAACCTGCCCTCGTCCTACCGCTGGTCGGACTCCGGGGTGCTCGCGCAGCCGCGGTCCGGCTGGGTGTCGCTGAAGGACTTCACGGTCGCGCCGTACAACGGGCAGCAGCTCGTCTACGCCACGACGCACGACAACGGCACGTCGTGGGGGTCGATGAACTTCGGCCTGTTCACGAGCTACTCGCAGATGGGCTCGGCGAGCCAGAACGCGATGCCGTTCAGCGCGGTCGCACCGTCGCTGTTCTACTTCGCCCCGAAGAACGTGTGGGTCCTGGCGTACCAGTGGGGCGGTCCCGCGTTCTCCTACCGGACGTCGACCAACCCCACCGACGTGAACAGCTGGTCGGCGCACCAGAACCTGTTCACCGGGTCGATCTCGAACTCCGGCACCGGTCCGATCGACCAGGCGCTCATCGGCGACGACCGCAACATGTACCTGTTCTTCGCCGGTGACAACGGCAACATCTACCGGGCGTCGATGCCGATCGGGAACTTCCCGGGCAGCTTCGGGTCGAGCTACCAGACGATCATGACCGACACGCAGGCCAACCTGTTCGAGGCGGTGCAGGTCTACAGGCTCCAGGGCCAGCAGCGCTACCTCATGATCGTCGAGGCCATGGGCTCGCAGGGCCGCTACTTCCGGTCCTTCACGGCCACGAGCCTCGACGGGCAGTGGACCCCGCAGGCCGCGAGCGAGTCGAACCCGTTCGCGGGCAAGGCCAACTCGGGTGCGACGTGGACCAACGACATCAGCCACGGTGAGCTGCTGCGCACGAACGCGGACCAGACCATGACGGTCGACCCGTGCAACCTGCGTCTGCTCTACCAGGGCCGCAGCCCGAGCTCGGGCGGCGACTACGGTCGCCTGCCGTACCGCCCGGGCCTGCTCACGATGCAGCGGTAGCCCACGACCGTCGGCGGGCCGGACACCCGACCGACGCACGACGGGCCCGGCCCTCGCCCCAGGGGCGGCGACGGCCGGGCCCGGCCCGGGAACTCGGACCCGGGCGGGCCGGGCGGCGCGGGGGGCCGCCCGGCCACCCCCTGCCCGCACGAGGAGCGCGGGCCGCGAGCTCCCCGGGGGGTCGGCGACCCCCTCCCGACGCCCCGGGGGTGTGCCGTGGGCACCGTCACGGACCGTGACGGTGCCCATCGGCGTCCGGTCAGCGCGGCGGCTGCCCGCCGACCACGTCCGGCAGCGCCTCGACGAGGGCCTGGGTGTCGGGGTGCTGCGGCGCCCGCAGGACCTCGCGCAGCGGCCCCGACTCGACGATGCGCCCCTCGGCCAGCACGAGCACGTGGTCGGTGAGCCGGTCCAGCAGACGCACGTCGTGCGACGCGACGAGCAGCCCGATGCCGTCGGCGCGCACGAGCGCACGGATGTCGTCGGCGATCTCCTCACGCATCGACTGGTCGACGGCCGTCAGGGGCTCGTCGAGGAGCAGGAGGTCCGGCCGGGTCGCGAGCGCGCGCGCGATGGCGATGCGCTGCCGCTCGCCGCCGGACAGCGTCCCGACGCGGCGCGTGACGAACCGGATGGGCAGGCCGACGACGGCGAGCGCGGCCTCGACGTCGTTGTTCGTCGTCCGGCCGGCCTTGCGGGCCTCCTTGAACGCGTCGAGGATCGTCTCCTCGACGGTCCGCTGGATGTCGACGCCCGCGATGCCGTTCTGGTGCACGGTGCGCAGGCGCGCCTTGACGTCCTTGCGCTTGCGCCGGGGCGTCTTGGCGACGGGGACGCCGCCGAGCGTCACGTGCCCCTGGGAGGGCCGCATGCCGCCGCCGAGGATCTCCACGAGGGTCGACTTGCCGACGCCCGAGCGGCCGAGCAGGCCGATCGCGTCGCCGGGGCGCAGCGTGAGGCCGACCCCCGCGAGCACGGGCGGGCCGCCGTACCCCGCCCAGACGTCGGTGGCCTCGAGGACTGCGGGGGCGCTGCTCATGCGTGGTGCTCGTCTCGTCTCGTCGTGGGCGCCGGTCCGACGCCGCTTGCTGGTCCCAACGTACGACCAGGCCGGTCGGATCCCACGATCCGCCGTCCGATCCACGGTGCCCCCCGGTGCTAGCGTGCTCGGGCAACCGTCCGAGACGCCGCAGGCGGCGCCCCGGGTCCCCGGCGACGACGCCGCTGCGGCCCCGTCCTCGCCGCGCGTCGTCGCGCGCCCCTGGAGGACCCCGTGCCCGCTGACGCCCGCATCCGCTACGGCGCCGACTACAACCCGGAGCAGTGGCCGCAGGACGTCTGGGACGAGGACGTGCGCCTCATGCGCGACGCCCACGTCACGACCGCCACGGTGGGCGTCTTCTCGTGGTCGCGCCTCGAGCCGCGTCCCGGGGAGTACGACTTCGCGTGGCTCGACGACGTGCTCGGGCGTCTGCACGCCGGCGGCGTCCGCGTGGTGCTCGCGACCGCGACCGCCTCACCGCCCGCGTGGTTCGCCGCGCGGTACCCCGACTCCCTGCCGGTCACGCAGGACGGTGTGCGTCTGGCCTTCGGGTCGCGGCAGCAGTACTCGCCGTCGTCCCCGGACTACCTGCGGCACGCCCTCGCGCTGGTCGAGCAGGTCGCCGCGCGCTACGCCGACCACCCGGCCCTGGAGATGTGGCACGTCAACAACGAGTACGGCTGCCAGGTGTCGCGCTCGTACGACGCGCACAGCGCCGCCGCCTTCCGCACGTGGCTCGCGCGCCGCTACGGCGACGTCGAGGAGCTCAACCGAGCCTGGGGCACGGAGTTCTGGTCCCAGCGGTACGGGTCGTTCGACGAGGTCGGCGTGCCGTCCGCCGCGCCGGCGACGCGCAACCCGACGCAGGTGCTCGACTTCCGGCGCTTCAGCTCCGACGCCATGCTCGCGCTGCACCGGGCGGAGGTCGACGTGATCCGCCGGTACAGCCCCGACGTGCCGGTCACGACCAACTTCATGGGGTTCTTCGAGGGGGCCGACTACTGGGCCTGGGCGCCGTACGTCGACGTCGTCAGCGACGACGCGTACCCGGACCCCGTCGACCCCGCCGCGTACGTGCGGCTCGCCGCGCAGCGCGACCTCGTGCGCGGGCTCGGGGGCGGCCGGCCGTGGCTGCTCATGGAGCAGGCGACCGGCGCCGTGAACTGGCGTGCCCGCAACGCGCCGCGCCCCCGCGGCCAGCACCGGGTGCAGTCCCTGCAGGCGGTCGCGCGCGGCGCGGACGGCGTCCTGCACTTCCAGTGGCGGCAGTCGGCGTCCGGCGCCGAGCGGTTCCACTCGGCGATGGTGCCGCACGCCGGGCCGGGGTCGCGGGCGTTCCGGGACGTCGTCGCGCTGGGGGAGGAGCTGACGGGCCTGGCGGACCTGGTCGGCACGAGCGTCACGGCGCACGTCGCGATCGTCCTGGACTGGGACTCGTGGTGGGCGCTCGAGCAGGACGCGGTGCCGACGCGGGTCGGGTACGTCGAGCGGTTCCTGGACTGGTACGCGCCGTTCCTGCGGCGCGGGGTCACGGTCGACGTCGTGCCGGCCGGTGCCGACGTCGTGGGCTACGACCTCGTCGTCGCGCCCGTCCTGCACGTCGCGCGCCGCGCGCACCTCGAGGCGCTGGACGCGTACGTGCGCGGGGGCGGGCACCTGGTCGTCACGTACGCGTCGGCCGTGGTCGACGAGGACCTGCGGGTCTACCTGGGCGGGTACCTCGGGCCGCTGCAGGGGACGCTCGGCGTGCGGGTCGAGGAGCTCGCCCCGACGGCCGGGCCGGGCGGCACGCCCGGACCCGCCCTGCGGCTCACCGGCGGGCTCGAGGGTGCGGCGTCCCTGTGGCAGGACGTGCTGGTCGTGGACGACGCCGAGGTCGTCGCGACGTTCGCCGACGGGTACGCGGCGGGCGGTGCGGCCGTGACGCGGCGCGAGCACGGTGACGGGGTCGCCTGGTACGTCGCGACGCAGCCGGCGCCCGACGTGCTCGACGCGCTGGTCGACCGCGTGCTGGGCGAGGCCGACGTGGCGTCGCTGTTCGCCGCGCCCGTCGAGGGCGTCGAGGCCGTGCGCCGCGGCGACCGCCTCGTCGTGGTGAACCACCGGGCCGAGCCCGTGACGCTCGACGTCGCCGGGGTCCGGGTCGAGCTGACCGCGCACGACGCCCGCGTGCTGCCCGCCGACCCGGCCTGACACCCCGGTGGCCGCGGGAGTGTGAAGCGTCGTCGCTGGAATCCGGCAACAACGCCTCACACTCCGTCGGTCAGCGGCGGCGGGCGACGAGGACGGCGTCGCGGACGGTGATCTCGGCGCCGTCGTGCCGGTGGGGGCGCTCGACGACCTGCGCGTCGAGCGACGCCCACTGCTCCGGGTCGAGGTCGGCGGCCACCTGGGCGGCCGTGTGGCCGAGGCGTGCCAGGTGCGGGCGGGGCACCGGCCCGTCGAGGTCCGACGGGTCGTGCCCGACGACGAGCAGCGTGCCGCCCGGCGCGACGGCGTCGGCGAGCCACGCCCAGCCGCGTCCGCCCTCGGCGTGCAGGTAGTGCGACGTCACCAGGTCGTACCGCTCGGCGGGCGCCCACGTCCGCAGGTCGGCCTGGACCCACGTGACCTCGAGCCCGCGCGCGGCGGCCTGCGCGGCGCCGCGGTCCAGCGCCGTCTGCGACGCGTCGACGGCCGTCACGCGCCACCCGTGCTCGGCGAGCCAGACGGCGTCGGCGCCCTCGCCGGCGCCCGCGTCGAGCGCGGTGCCGGGTGCCAGGTCCGCGGCGACCTGCGCGAGGGAGGGGTTGACGTGGCCGCTCCACATGCGGTCGGACGTCCGGTAGCGCTCCTCCCACCAGGTCGGGTCGAGTTCGTCGGCGGACGCGATGTCGTCGGTCACGGGGGTCTCCTCGGGTGCGGGGTGCGGGTGCGGGTCGGGGGTGCGGTGCGGGCGGTGCGTCAGGCGCGCGCGGCGGCGAGGTCGGCCGTGACGAGCGACAGGTTGACCTGCGCGCCGACGGCCGCGCCCCCCGCGATGCTCGACGCGAGCGCGTGGTGCGGCCCCGCGACGTTGCCGGCGGCCCACACGCCCGCGACCGACGCGGCGCCCGCGCCGTCGACGACCACGCCGCGGCCGAGGTCCTCGTCGGGAGAGCCGACGGCATGCGTCTCGAGGCCGAGGCCGTCGACGAGCGCGTCGTCGAGGGCGGCGCGCGGTGCGACGAACACGGCGTCGCACGCGACCGTCGTGCCGTCCGCGAGCGTCAGGCCCGTCAGGGCGTCGTCCTCGACCCGCACGCCGGTGGCGCGTCCGGCGACGACCCGCACGCCGCGGGCCGCGAGGTCGGCGCGGGCGGCGGGGTCGAGGTCGACGGCGTCGTGCAGCACGACCGTGACGTCGTCGCTGAGCTGCCGCGTCAGCAGCGCACGGTGGACGACCGACGACCCGGAGGCGAGCACCGCGAGGCGGCGGTCCCGCACCTCCCAGCCGTGGCAGTACGGGCAGTGCAGGACGTCGCGGCCCCACCGCTCGCGCAGCCCGGGGACGTCGGGCAGCTCGTCGCGCAGGCCCGAGGCGAGGACGACGCGCCGCGACCGGTGCGTCGTGCCGTCGGCCGTGCGGACCTCGAACGCGGGCGCGTCGCCCGGCAGGCGGCGGGCGTCCACGGCCCGCGCGGTGACGACCTCGACGCCGTAGCGCTCGACCTCGGCGCGGCCCGCCGCGAGGAGCTCGGCCGGCGGCGTGCCGTCGTGGGTGAGCAGGTTGTGGGCGTGCGGCGACGACGCGTTGCGGGGCTCGCCGGCGTCCAGGACGCGCACGCTGCGACGCGAGCGGCCGAGGCACAGGGCGGCGGAGAGCCCGGCGGCACCGCCGCCGAGCACGAGGACGTCGACGGGGGAGGCGGTCTCGATCGGCATGCTCCGAGCGTGCGGGAACCGCTCCGAGTTGACAAGTGCTGTTGCCGAGGTGGCAAATGGGCGCATGGACGACCTCGACGAGGTGCTGGGAACGGTCGGACCGCGGCTGCGCGCGCTGCGCGAGCACCGGGGGGCCACGCTCGCCGACGTCGCGGGCGTCACCGGCATCTCCGTCAGCACGCTGTCGCGCCTGGAGTCCGCGCTGCGCCGTCCGACGCTCGAGCTGCTGCTGCCCCTCGCACGGTTCCACGAGGTGACGATCGACGAGCTGGTCGACGTGCCGGCAGGCGACGACCCCCGGGTCGCGCCGCACCCGACGGTGCGCCACGGCGTCACGTACGTCCCGCTCAGCCGCCGCGGCGAGGGCCCCCACGCGTACCGGCTCGAGTACCCGCCGCGCACACCGGCCGAGGTCGGCGAGCCGCGGGTCCACGAGGGCTACGAGTGGCTCTACGTCCTGAGCGGCACGCTGCGCCTGGTGCTCGGGGGCAGGTCGCTCGACCTCGTCGCGGGCGAGGCCGCCGAGTTCGACACGCGCGTCCCGCACTGGCTGGGCAACGTGTCCGACAGCCCGGTCGAGGTGCTCGCCCTCTACGGGCCGCAGGGCGAGCGCATGCACGTCCGCGCGCGCCCCCGCCGCAGCGCCTGACCTCGACGTGGGACGGCCGGACGGCGAGACCGCGCTGGGTCGTCCTCCCGCGCCGGGTCGACGACCCAGGCCGGTCTCGAGGGGTCAGCCGAGCGTCGCCGCGACCACCAGCAGCACCGGGACGCACAGGATGGTGGTTGCCAGGCCCGTGTCGCGAGCGAGGGCCTCGCCGTGGCGGTACCGCATCGCGTAGACCAGCACGTTCTGCGCGGTCGGCAGCGCGGCCATCGCGACGACCGCCAGCAGCGCGGGGGCCGGCAGCCCGAGCGCGTTCCCGACGCCCCACGTCAGGACCGGGTGGACGACCGACCGCAGCCCGACGGCCAGGGCGAGGTCGCGCCGCGGCGCCGCCCCGCCGGTCGTGCGCGGCACCGCGAGCGACATGCCGAACGTGATGAGCGCGAGCGGTGCGGCCGCGGCGCCGACCAGTGCGAACGGCTGCAGGGCGACCTCGGGCAGCGACCACGGGAGCGCCGCGAGCACGAGCCCGGTGAGCGTGGCCAGGATGATCGGGTTGCTCAGCGTGCGCCGCACGACCGTCTCGACGCGCATCGCGAGCGGGACGCGCCCGCCCGGCGCGGGGGCCGGGGCGCCACCGGGGCGGGGCTCCAGGGGCGGGGTGGGCCGGGCGTCGAGGACGGCGAACGCGACGGGTGCCAGGACCAGGAGCTGGAAGAGCAGCGTGGGGACGACCGCGACGGGGTCGTCGAGCAGGTAGACGGCCAGCGGCAGGCCGATGTTGCCCGCGTTGACGTACGAGGACGCGAGCGTGCCGACCGTGACGTCGGCGGCGGGCCGGTGCCACACCAGGCGCAGGACGACGACGGCCAGCACGGCCACCGCCGTCGTGCTCACCCACGTGACGAGGGCCGTGCGTGACGCGAGCAGGTGCAGGTCGGCGTGCGCGACGGTCGAGACGAGGAGCGCGGGCGTCGCGACGGCGAAGACGACGCGCGCCAGCACCGGCGCCGCACGCTCGCCGAGCACGCGCCAGCGGCCCAGCGCCCAGCCGAGCCCGACGACGGCGCCCATCGTGCCCAGCGCGGCGAGGACGGCGGACATCAGCGCGTCCGCCGCACCGGGACCGACGGGGCGCGCGGTGTCACGGCGCGATCCTCGCACGGGGCCACCGCGGGACGTCCGCGGGGCGGTCCCGCCGGGCGGTCCGTCCGGGTTGTCCGGACGCGCCACGTGATCGTGACCTGCGCGCCGCCCGGGCGCCCGGGTGGCAACGCGATGGCAACGGACGCGAAACATCGCGCTGCGAGCCTGCGGGAGCGCAGGGGGCGCTTCTCACGGCACGCACCGTTCCACCGGTGCGTGCCGTCTGCTCGGAAGGAACACCGCCCCATGCGCGACCGCACCCCCGGGTCGAGGCCGAGGCGACGTGCCCTGCACGCCGCCCTCGCCGTCCTCGGTCTCACGCTCCTGACGGCCGTCCCCGCCGCCGCCGCACCCACCGTCGACGAGGCCACGCTGAGCGTCCCCGCGGGGTCCCTGACGGCCGGGGCGACGGTCGACGTCCGGCTGGACCTGCTCGACGTCGCGGACCTGTACGCGTACGAGGCGACGCTCACCTTCGACCCCGCGCTCCTCGCGTTCGACTCCGTGACCGACGCGCCCGACGGCGGCTTCGACGACGTCGCGAGCGGCACCGGCTCGGTGACGGTGCGGCACAGCCGCCTCGGCGCGTCCCCGGGCCTGGCGGGCACGGTCGCCACGACGGTGCGCCTGCGCACGCTCGCCGGCGGCACCGCGACGGTCACGCTGTCGGGCCTGACGCTCGTCGGCTCCGACGGGGCCACGGTCGCCACCGCGGACGTGACGTCCGTCGCCGTCGTGGTCGATGCCGCACCGACGCCCGCGCCGACGCCCACGACGACGCCCGACCCCACGACGACCCCGACGCCGCCCGCGGCCACGCCCGAGGCCACCGCTCCCGTGCCGTCGCCGTCCGCGACGCCGGCCGCCGCGGCGTCCGCCCCGCGGACCGGTGCCCTGAGCGCGACCGGTGCCCAGGTCGGCGGGCTGCTGGCAGTCGCGCTCGGTGCGGTCGCGCTCGGTGCGTTCCTCGTGCGCCGCCGGACGGCGGCCGCCCGATGAGCCGCCGCGGCACCGCCCCGACCGACCCGAACCGCAGGAGCCGACCCGTGGACCGACCGCAGCTGCGCCGCAGCGTCACCGCCGTCACGGTGACGGGCGCCCTCGCCCTGGCGGGTGTCGTCGCGGCACCCGCGACCGCCGCCCCGACCGCCCCGTCACCCGCCGCCGGCGGTGCCTTCCTCGTCCCGTACCTCACCGAGCTCGACCTCACCGGCGACCGTCAGGTCACCACGGCCGACCTCGACGTCGTCGCCGCGCACCTCGGTGCGACCGCCGGCTCGGCCGGCTGGGCGCAGGTCGCGGTCGCCGACGTGGACGGCGACGGCACGCTCACGCTCACCGACCTCGTCCAGGTCTCCCAGCGCATGGTGTACGACGACGGCCCGTTCGAGCTCGTCGAGGCGAGCGTCCTGGACATGCAGGCCGCGATGAACGCGGGCGTCACGACGTCCGTGGAGATCACGCAGGCCTACCTCGACCGGATCACGGCGTACGACGACACGCTCGTCGACCCCGCGGCGGGGGGGCGCCCGCTGAGCTCGATCATCGCCGTCAGCGACGTCGCGCTCGCCGCGGCCGCCGCCGCGGACGCCGAGCGGGCCGCGCACGGCATGACCAGTCCCCTGCTCGGCGTGCCGGTGGCCGTGAAGGACAACTACGACACGCTCGACATGCCCACCACCGGCGGCTGCGGCTGCTGGCAGGACAACCGGACGACGACGGACGCGACGATGGTCGCGGGCCTGCGCGAGGCCGGCGCGGTGGTCCTGGCCAAGGCGGGTCTCGACGAGTTCGCGTACGGGTTCGTCTCCGAGTACTCCGCCGGGCTGCCGGTGGGTGGCACCGTGCGCATCGCCAGCCCGTACGCCACGTCGCGCAGCGCGGGCGGCTCGAGCGGCGGCACCGGGGCCGCGATCGCGGCGAACCTCGCCGGCATCGGTTTCGGCACGGACACCGGTGGGTCGATCCGCGTGCCGTCGTCGTACAACCAGCTCGTGGGCGTGCGGCCGACGGTCGGCCTCGCGAGCCGCGACGGGATCATCCCGCTCGCGCTCAGCCAGGACACCGGCGGGCCGATGACGCGCTCGGTGCTCGACGCGGCGGTCGCGCTCGACGCCGTCGTGGGCGTCGACGACGCGGACCCGGTGACGGCCTCGCAGGCGGGGCTCGTCCCGGAGTCGTACACCACGGCGCTGGACGCCGACGCGCTCGACGGGGCCCGCATCGGGTACCTGCCGTCGATGATCGGCACCAACCGCACGACGGTGCGGCTGTGGGCGCAGGCCCGTGCGGCGCTCGAGGCGCGCGGCGCCACGCTCGTCGAGGTGCCGTCGTCCGCGGAGCTCAACGCGGTGCTCGCCGAGCCGAGCGGCAGCACCGACGAGTTCCGTCGGGACCTCGCCGAGTACGTCGAGCGGCACCTGTCGCCCGCGGTGCAGGCCCGCACGATCGAGGACATCCTCGCGGGCGGCCACTACGTGACGTCCCGCCGGAGCACGTATCTGCAGCGGGCCGCCGTCACGGACGAGCGGTACGAGGCGTGGGCGGGTCCGCAGGGCTCGCACACCCGGGCGCTCGCCAACGGGCGCGCGTTCGTCACCCAGCTGCTCGACGACCTCGACCTCGACGCCATGGCGTACCCGAGCGGCACGCCGTACGGCACCCACAGCACCAACATGCGGCTGAGCCCCAACTCGGGCCTGCCCGCCGTGACGGTGCCGATGGGGCAGGCGACCGAGGCCGACGCCACGATCACGGGCGCGGGGGTCAACCTCGAGCTCGTCGGCCGCGCGTTCGACGAGGCCACGCTCCTGGGTCTCGCGTACGACTTCGAGCAGACCACGCGGGCGCGCACGTCGCCCGCGCTGTACGGCCCGCTCGGCTGAGCACGCCGCCGCGGGACGCCCGCGGCACCACGGGCACGACCCCCCCCCGACCGGGCACCCGGTCGGGGGTCGTCGTGCGTCCGGAGCCCGCCGGCCCGTGGCGGCGTGGCGGCCGGCGGACCACAGTGCGGACGGGCCCGCGACGTGCGCGACGGGCGTGGCTAGGGTCGACGCGTCGTGACACGGGGTGCCGCACCAGCGGCTGAGATCACACCCGTCGAACCTGATCTAGGTCGCACTAGCGAAGGGATGTCGCGCATGTCTCCCATGCGTCCGCCGCTGCACGCCCACCCGCACCGACGCCGGGGGCCCGCCGCCACCTGACGCCGCCGCGTCCCTGCCCCGCACCCGGTCGCACCGGCACCCGCACGTCCCCACACCCGTGGGCGTCGCAGCGCCGTGCGTCGCTGCGCCGTGCCCGCACACCCCACCTCGGCCCTCCCGGAGACCCCCGTGCCCCGTTCCCGTCCCGCTCCGACCGTCGCCCGCCTCGCCGCCCTCCTCGCCACCCTCCTCGCCGTCGCACTCGCGTCGGCCGCCTGCACCGACGGCCCCGGCACGGCCGCCGCGGCCGACCGCACGGTCGTGCGGTTCGCGCTCGACTGGACCCCCAACACCAACCACACGGGCCTCGAGGTGGCCCTCGCGAAGGGCTGGTTCGACGACGCGGGCCTCGACGTCCAGGTGCTGCCGTACACCGACGTCCAGCCCGACGCGCTGATCGACGCCGGCGCCGCCGAGGCGGGCATCAGCTTCCACGGCGACTCGGTCCTCGCGCAGGCGGCCGGTGCCGACGTGGTCGCGGTGCTCGCGCCGCTGCAGCACTGGGCGTCGGCGATCGGCGTGCGCGCCGACGACGCGACGATCACCCGACCGCGCGACCTCGACGGGCGCGTCTACGCCGGGTTCGGCGGCCCGGCGGAGGTGCCGCTGCTGCAGGCGGTGATCCGCGCCGACGGCGGCCGCGGCGACCTCACGTCGGTCACGCTGGGGACCAGCGCGTACGCCGCGCTGTATGCGGGTGAGGCCGACGTCGCGATCCCGTTCGTCGCGTGGGAGGGGCTCGAGGCGCAGCGGCTCGGCACGCCGCTGCGGTACTTCCGGTACACCGACTACGGGTTCCCCGACGCGTACGCCGTGCTGGTCGACGCCCGGCGGTCCTGGGTGGCCGAGGAGCCGCAGGCCGCGGCCGCGTTCGTCGACGCGCTGCGCCGGGGCTACGCCTACGCGGCGGACCACCCCGACGAGGCCGCGGAGATCCTCGTCGCCGCGCACCCCGACGCGTTCACCGATCCGGGCATGGTCGTGGTGAGCCAGCGCCTGCTCGCGCGCGACTACATGCGGGCCGACGACGGCACGGTCGGCGGCATCGACACCGCGCAGCTCGCCGGGTACGGCGACTTCCTGTTCGACCAGGGGCTGCTCAGCGGCCCGGACGGTGAGCCGCTGACGCGCCGCCCGGACTGGGCGACGTACCACGTGGACCTCGGCGGTGCGTCGTGACAGGCACGCCCGGGCGGCTGGTCCCGGTGGGCCTGGGCGTCCTCGCGCTGCTGGCCGCGTGGCAGGTCGTCGTCGCGACGGGCGGCGTGGCACCCCGGCTGCTGCCGTCGCCGGCGCGGGTCGCGCAGCAGGCGTGGACCCACCGCGAGGCCCTGGCGGGGCACGCGGGCGCGACGCTCACGGTGACGCTCGTGGGGTTCGCGGTCTCGGTGGCGGTCGCGGGAGCGCTCGCCGTGACGCTCGACCGGCTCCCGCGCCTGCGCGCGGGGGTCGTGCCGCTGCTCGTCGCGTCGCAGACCGTCCCCGTGCTCGTCGTCGCGCCGCTGCTCGTGCTGTGGTTCGGGTTCGGCTTGGCCCCCAAGGTCCTCGTCGTGACGCTCGTGACCTTCTTCCCCGTCGCGCTGGGCCTCGTCGAGGGGTTCGCCGCGGCGGGCCCCGGCGCCTCGGCGCTGCTGGCGACGATGGGTGCGAGCCGCCGGCAGGAGTTCGTGCACGTGCGCCTGCCCGCCGCGATGCCGCGCTTCTTCACGGCCCTGCGCATCGCCGTGACGTACGCGGTGGTCGGCGCCGTCGTCGCGGAGTACGCGGGCGCCGTGCAGGGCCTGGGGACGTACATGACGATGCAGCGCGCGGCGTTCCGGACGGACCTCGTGCTCGCCGCGGTCGGGGTGTGCGCCGCGCTCACGCTCGCGCTGTACGCGCTGACGTGCGGCGTCGAGCGCCTCGTCGTGCCGTGGGCGCGGCCGCGGCGGGTGCGTCGTGCGTGACGCGCTGCTGCAGGTCCGCGACGTGCACCTCGCGCTGCCCGCGCCCGGCGGGCCGCGGCCCGTCCTGGCGGGCGTCGACCTGCACGTCCCGCGCGGCTCCTTCACGTGCGTCGTCGGCCCGTCCGGGTGTGGCAAGAGCACGCTGCTGGGCGTCGTCGCGGGGCTGCGGCGCCCCGACCGCGGGCGGGTGCTGCTCGACGGGCGCGACGTCACGGGCACGACGGGCCACGCCGCGTGGATGGCCCAGGACGACCTGCTGCTGGAGTGGCGCACGGTCGTCGACAACGTCGCCCTCGGGCTCCAGGTGCAGGGGCTGCGCCGCCGCGAGGCCCGGGCGCGCGTGCGGGACCTGTTGAGCGGGTTCGGCCTCGCCGACCACGCCGACGCGCGCCCCTCGGAGCTGTCCGGAGGGCTGCGTCAGCGGGCCGCGCTGGCCCGCACGGTCGTGCAGGGCCGTGATCTCCTGCTGCTGGACGAGCCGTTCGGTGCGCTCGACGCCCTCACCCGGCTGCACCTGCAGCGGTGGCTCGCCGCGACGTGGGCAGCGCACCGCTGGACCGTCGTCATGGTGACGCACGACGTGCGCGAGGCCGTGACGCTCGCGGACGAGGTCGTGCGGCTGTCGGACCGGCCCGCGCACGTCGCCGTCCGTCACGTCGTGGACGACCCGCACCCGCGGCACCCGGCGGCCCTCGGCGCCGGGGCCCGGCGCGTCGAGCACGAGGTGCTGGCGGGTCTGGGTGTGCTCGACGGCCAGGACACCCCCGGCGCGCCGGAAAGCGGCCGGGGGACGTCCGGCGTCAGAGGACGGAGTCGCGCATCGACCCCGTGAAGTCGGCGTCGGGGTGCAGGAGGATGCACTGGACGACGTCGTCACCCTGCTCCCAGCCCTCCTCGGAGGGGGAGAAGAGCGTGTAGTCGAGCAGCGACTCCTCGTAGGACGTGCCGACGAAGCCCGCGAAGGCGTCGTAGCAGAACTGCTCGGCGACGGTCGGGCTCGTGGTGTCGCCGGCCTCCGTCAGGGCCAGGTCGGACCGGAACTGCTCCTCGGTGAGGGTGGTCTCGGCGTAGATCTCCGCGTCGTGCGGGTCGCCGCACGGGATGGTCGACACCGACGAGATCGACGTCGCCTCGGACAGGGCGGCGTAGTCGAAGCAGTCGCCGAGCTGCAGCGAGAAGACGTCGGCCTCGGCCGACGCGGTGATCTCGCCGCCCGGCTCGTCGCGCTGCGCGGGCGCGGCGCCGTCGCCCAGGACGGAGTCGAGCGCGCCGCAGCCCGTGAGGGCGGCGGCGAGGGTGACGGCCAGGACGGGGGCGGTCAGGAAGCGGGAGGATCGCGTGTTCACGGCGAGTAGTGAACCAGCGCCGCGCACGCGTCCCCGACCGATCGGGGGTGCGGGACGGGATGAAGACCTGGGAACCGGCTGTGCGGTGCGTCACCCTGCCCGGAGGTGACCGGCGCGCGGACGCGCGACGCCGTCGGGCAGGGTGACGCGGGTGGTCGGCGGCGGCGGCCGCCGAGGTCAGAGCGTGGAGTCGCGCATCGACCCCGTGAACCCGCCGTCCGGGTGCAGGACGATGCACTGGACGACGTCGTCGCCCTGCTCCCAGCCCGCCTCGGACGGCGAGAAGAGGGTGTAGTCGAGCGCGGACTCCTCGTAGGCCTTGCCGACGAAGCCCGCGAAGGCGTCGTAGCAGAACTGGTCGGCGACCGTCGGGGTCTCGGTGTCCCCGGCGTTCGTCAGGGCCAGGTCGGCCTGGAACTGCTCCTCGGTGAGGGTGGTCTCGG
The DNA here is from genome assembly GCF_014836445.1 of Cellulomonas avistercoris. Classification (GTDB taxonomy): domain Bacteria; phylum Actinomycetota; class Actinomycetes; order Actinomycetales; family Cellulomonadaceae; genus Cellulomonas; species Cellulomonas avistercoris. The sequence continues at coordinate 160,527 of NZ_JACSQV010000004.1, read as the reverse complement.
CGTAGATCTCCGCGTCGTGCGGGTCGCCGCAGGGCAGGGTCGACACCGAGGAGACCTCGGTCGCCTCGGCGACGGCGGCGTAGTCGAAGCAGTCGCCGAGCTGCAGCGAGAAGACGTCGGCCTCGGCCGACGCGGTGATCTCGCCGCCCGGCTCGTCACGCTGCGCGGGTGCGGGGTCGTCACCGAGGACGGAGTCGAGGACGCCGCAGCCCGTCAGGGCGGCCGCGAGCGCGACGGCGAGGACGGGGGCGGTCAGGAAGCGGAGGGTTCGCGTGGTCACGGCGAGTAGTGAACCAGCAACCGGGGGTCCGGTGTGCCCCGTTTTCGGCCCCTTTTCAGCGAGGTTCCTGGATGCGGGCTGTGTCGCGGACGCGCGGAGCCGCCGCGGCTCGTCAGCGCACGGCCGCTGCCGGGGTCAGGTCGCGCAGCTCCGCGCGCACCGCGTCGCGGAACGTGGTCGACGCCGCGACCTGCTCGGGGAAGACCTCGCGCAGCGCGAGGACCCGGTCGGCGGGGTCGGGGCCGGTCACCGCGTCGGCCAGGAGGGCGGCCAGCGGGTCGTCGAGCGTCACGCGGCGGCCGGCCACGACCAGCTCGCCGGTCGCCGTCGCGCGCAGGTAGGCCACCCAGCCCGCCACCGCGCGCGCCGCCGCGTGCGGCACGGCACCGGCCGCGAGCCGGTCGGCGACGGTCCCCAGCAGCCGCACGGGCAGCTTCTGGGACCCGTCCATCGCGACCTGCAGGGTCGTGTGCCCGGTGCGGGGGTTGGCGAAGCGGTGCAGCACCTCGTCGCGGTAGGCCGCCAGGTCCAGGCCGTCGGGTGCGACCAGCGTCGGCAGCACGTCCTCGTCGACGAGCGCACGGACGAGCGCCTCCAGGTCCGGGTCCGCGACGGCCTCGGCGATGGTCGCGTACCCGCGCAGCGCCCCGTGGTACGCCAGCGTCGAGTGCGCCGCGTTGAGGATGCGCAGCTTGGCCCGCTCGAAGGGCGCGACGTCGTGGGTGAACGTCGCACCGGCGCGCTCCCAGGCGGGCCGCGGGCCGGCGAAGGTGTCCTCGACGACCCACTGGAAGTACGGCTCGCCCGCGACGAGGCCCTCGTCGTGCAGCCCCAGCAGCGCCTCGGCCTCGGCGCGGTGGGCAGCGCTCGTCGCGGGCACGATCCGGTCGACCATGCTGGAGGGGAACCGCACCGAGGAGGCGACCCACCCGGCGACGTCGTCCGACCCGGGCACGGCGGACAGGGCCTCGGTGACCAGGCCCGCGAGCACGGCACCGTTGTCGGCGAGGTTGTCGCAGCTCACGACGGTCAGGGGCGCGCGCGACGTGCGGTGCCGCCGGACGAGCCCGCGCACGAGCAACCCGATGGGGGTCAGCGTCGCCGCCTCGTCGTCGCGACGGAGCTCGACCGCCGCGGAGGCCAGGTCGGCGGCCACGTCGTGCGCCGCGGTGTCGAGCCGGCCGTCGGCCGCGCGCCGGTAGCCCTTCTCGGTGACCGTCAGGGTCACGACGTGCGTCGTCGGCGCCGCGACGGTGTCCAGCACGAGGGGTGTGTCACGGCCCGGGAAGGCGACGCCGCGCACGGCGCCGACCACCCGCAGCGACGTGGCGTCCGCACCGGTCGTCAGCACGCCGTACAGGCCGTCCTGCGGGCCCAGCTGGTCGGCGACGCGCGCGCTGCGCTGCGTGACGCCGAGCAGCCCCCACCCGGTCTCGCCGGTCGCGGCGGCCGCGTCCTCGGCGCACACGGCCTGGTGGGCGCGGTGGAAGGCGCCGATGCCGAGGTGCACCTGGCCGATCGTCATCGCGGCGGGGTCGACGGCGGGCCCCCGGACCTCGTCGGGCAGGCCGCGGGCGACGCGGTCCGCCCAGGTGGCGGCGGACAGGCGGGGCAGGGTCATCAGGGCTCCGAGGTGTCGGGGGGTGGTGCGGTGGTGCCGCGCACCACGAGCTCGACGGGCAGGACGGTGGTCGGGGCCGCGGGCTCGCGCGGGCCGAGGAGCAGGTCGACGGCGGTGCGGCCCAGGCGTGCCAGGGGCATCGCGACCGTCGTGAGCGCGGGGGTGACGAGGGTCGCGACGGGGACGTCGTCGAACCCGACCACCGACACGTCGTCGGGGACCCGCACACCCCGGGCGCGCAGCCGGTCGACGAGGCCGAGCGCCATGAGGTCGTTGTGCGCCAGCACGGCCGTGGCACCGCTCGCGAGCACGAGGTCGGCGGCGGCGACTCCGCCCGCGAACGCCGGCGGGTGCGCCCCGAGGTCGACCACCTCGACGTCGGGCCCGAGCGCCTGGAGCCCGTCGCGACGGCGGGCGTCGGACCACGACCCGGCGGGACCGCCGGCGTACGCGACCCGGCGGTGGCCGAGCGCGTGCAGGTGCCGCACGGCCTGCCGCACGCCGTCGCGGTTGTCGACGACGACCGAGGGCAGCCCGGCGCCCTCGCGGTTGACCAGCAGCACGGGCCGGGCGCCGGCGGCCACCGTCATGAGGTCGTCGTCCGACATGCGGGGTGAGCACAGCAGGACGCCGTCGGCCTGCGCGCCGAGCTGCGCGACGAGCTCGGCCTCGAGCCGCGGGTCCTCCTCCGCGTCCGCGATGACGACCGCGTGGCCGGACGCGCGGGCGCGCGACTGCACGGCCTTGGCCACGGCCGCGAAGAAAGGGTTCTCCAGGTCCGGGACGAGCAGGCAGAGGTAGCCGCTGCGGCCGGTGATGAGCTCGCGTGCCGCGCGGTTGGGCCGGTAGCCGAGCTCGCGGGCCACGCGGCGCACGAGCTCACGGCGCTCGGGGGCGACGAGGTCGGGCGCGGACAGCGCGCGCGAGGCGGTCGCGGCGGAGACGCCGGCGGCACGTGCGACGTCGCGCAGCGTGACGGCCATGGGTGCTCCTGTCGCGTCGGGTGCCGCACGCCGGAGGGCGCGGGCGGACATGAGATGAAAGCGATTTCATCACGCTTGGCGGGGCGCGGGCAACAGGGACTGATCGTCCTTGCGTCTGTGCCGGACGGGTGGCAGGGTCGCCCTGCAAACGTATTCACCGAGGTGGGCGACCCCCGTCGTCCGCACCGCCGCAGCGCCCCGCCGCGCTGCCGCGGCCCGGCGCTGGAGGATCCCCATGCCCGACCCCGCAGCCGCTGCTCCCGGCTGGGCGCTGCACCCCGACCGCGCCCTGCCGGCCGATCCCGTGACCCGACCGGTCGCCCGGCAGATCCTCGAGGCGACGGCGCACCTGCCGATCGTCTCGATGCACGGCCACGTCGACGCGGGCGTCCTGGCGCGCGACGAGGCCTTCGGCGACCCCGCCTCGCTGCTCGTCGTGCCCGACCACTACCTCGTGCGCATGCTCGTCTCGCAGGGCGTCCCGCACGACGCGCTGGGCCTGCCGCGACGCGACGGCGGGCCGGTCGAGACCGACCCGCGCGAGATCTGGCGGACGTTCGCCGCCCACTGGCACCTCTTCCGCGGGACGCCGACGCGCTTCTGGATGGAGCACGTGCTGGTCGACGTGCTCGGCGTGACCGAGCGGCTCTCGGCGGCCACCGCGGACGCCGCCTACGACACGATCGCCGAGCGCCTGCGCGAGCCGGGGTTCCGCCCGCTGGCCCTGCTCGACCGGTTCGGCATCGAGATCATCGCGACCACCGACCCGGCGTCGGCGGACCTGGCCGACCACGCCGACCTCGCCGCCCGCGGCTGGGGCGAGCGCATCGTGCCGACCTTCCGGCCCGACGCGGTGCTGCACGTCGACCGCGCGGGCTGGGCCGACGACGTGGCGCTGCTGGGGGAGCGGGCCGGGATCCCCGTCGGGTCGTACCGGGACTTCCTGCGGGCCCTCGAGGCGCGCCGCTGGGCGTTCGTCGAGGCGGGCGCGCGCGCGACCGACCACGGCCACGTCCTGGCCGACACCACGCCGATGTCCGAGACCGACGCGTCGGCCGTCTTCGCCTCGGCGCTGCGCGGCGACGTGGACCCGGCGGCGGCGCGGGCCTTCTCCGCCCACATGCTGTTCGAGATGGCGCGCATGTCGACCCAGGACGGTCTGGTCATGCAGCTGCACCCCGGTGCGCTGCGCGACCACGACCCGCACGTCATGGCGTCCCGCGGGCACGACGTCGGCTACGACATCCCCGTCGCGACCGAGTACGTCCACGCGCTGCGCCCGCTCCTGACGGCCTTCGGGCACCACCCGGGCCTGCGCCTCGTGGTGTTCACCCTCGACGAGGACACGTTCAGCCGCGAGCTCGCGCCGCTGGCGGGCGTGTACCCGGCGCTGCGCCTGGGGGCGCCCTGGTGGTTCCTCGACACGCCCGACGGCATGCGCCGGTTCCGGGAGGCGGTCACCGACACGGCCGGGTTCGCCAACACCACCGGCTTCGTCGACGACACCCGGGCGTTCCTGTCCATCCCCGCCCGGCACGACCTGTCGCGTCGCATCGACGCGGGCTTCCTCGCACGGCTCGTCGTCGAGCACCGCCTCGACCTCGACGAGGCGCTCGAGACCGCCGTCGACCTCGCCTACGGCCTGCCGCGCAGCGCGTACGCCCGCCGCGAGGCGGCCCCCGCCCCCGCCCCCCAGCCCGTCGCCGCCCCCCGGGCCTGACCGCCCCCCTCCCCGCGAGAGAGCAATCCCGTCACCCCTGTGGGCGCGGGCGGTCAGTCCGTGACGAGGGCGTGGGCGAGGAAGTCGATCGACTCGCCGATCGCCGGCAGGTCCGGCACGGGCGGGATGTCGAGGTGCCCGTGCAGCATGCCCGCGGCGACCATCGCGCGCGTGGGGACGCCCGCATCCTGCAGCTGGAGCAGGAACATCTCGCCCGACGGCCGCAGGTCGTCGACCTCGCTCACCACCACCGACGTCGGCGGCAGTCCTGCGACGTCCCCGTTGCCCGCCATCGCCTCCGCCGGGAACCCGGACAGGCGGCCCAGGTACGTGCGCGTCATGTCGAGCATCGGCGAGGGCAGGAACCGGATGCCGCGCGGCAGCCGGCGCAGGTCGTCGACCTGCTCGTCGGGCAGCGCGGGGGACGGGAAGTGCATGCCGGGGTAGGCCAGGAGCAGCGCGTCCGGTGCGCGCGTGCCGCGGTCGCGCACGCGCACGGCGACGCCTCCGGTGAGGGCCGCGCCCGCCGACGCACCGCCGAGCCCCAGCCGCGTCACGCCGAGCGCCGGCGCCTCGCGGACGAACCAGGTCCACGCCGCGTGGACGTCGTCGAGCGGGATCGGGTAGCCCGCGCCGGGCGTCGCGAGCCGGTAGCCGACCGACGCGACGACGATGCCGTGCCGTGCCGCGAGCTCCGCGGACACCACGTGCGCCTCGCACATGTCCAGGTCGCCGTACGCGAAGCCGCCGCCGTGCGCCCACACCAGCCCGGCCCCCGACGCCGGGCGGGCGGCCGGCCGGTACAGCCGCACCGCGACGGGCCCGTGCGGCCCGTCGACCGCGAGGTCCTCGACGTGGACGTCGGGCAGCTCGTACCCGGCGGACAGCGTCGCGGTGCCTGCGGCCCAGGAGTCCCAGTCCGTCACGGTGCGCAGCAGGTCGGCGAGCAGCGGGTGGATCGACATGGTCGCCGATGCTCGCACATCCGGGCCCGGAGCCCGTGGGGCGACGTGCCCGCGCGCACCCGTCCGGGTGACGGGGTCGGCCGCGCGCGCGGCGAGCTGACCGGATCCGTCGGGGTGCGGTGACGGGACTGCTCTCTCGCGCGCCCACGGGTGACGGGACTGCTCTCTCGCGCAGGGGGGTCCCGCAGGCACGCCTGACGTGCGACGCTCGGGCATGGCCGGTGACAGGCGCGCGTCCGGGGTCGGCGGCCCCGTGGTCGGGCTGGTCGTCGTCGGGGTGCTGGCGCTCGCGGCGTGCGGCGTCGGGGACGCCTCGCCGGCGACCGTCGGGCCGACAGCCGAGTCGGGCGTCGAGAACCCGTCGGCGCCCTCGCGCGGTCCGCTGCCGGCGTCCGTCACGTTCGACGTCGAGGTCGCGCAGGCCCGGAGCGACCGCGTGGCACGGCTCGTGGAGCTGCAGGTCCGCAACACGGGTCCCGTCGACGTCAGCATCACGCGCGCTCGCCTGACCAGCGCGTTCGTGTCGGGGGAGACCGCGGCCGGCCGCGACGTCGACGCGGGCAGCATGCGGCGCGTGCGGGTGCCGCTCGGTGCGACCGCGTGCGGTCCCGCGGCCGGTGACGACCCGGAGGCGCGCGTCGAGCTCGACGTGACGACCGCCGACGGTCGCACCGGCACCGTCACCGTGACCCCCACGGACGAGACCGACGACCTGCGGCGCATCCACGGCGAGGACTGCGCGGCCGTGGCCGCCGCGGCCGGTCTACGTGTGACGGTCGCGGACGGGCTCGCCGTGCGGGACGTCGACGGCGCCCCGGTGGCGGACGTGACGCTGCTCGTCGAGCCCGTGCCGGGCGGTCCCCGCGTGCGGATCGTGTCGGTGCAGTCCACGACGCTGCTGCGGCCGCTGGGCTCGACGGGGCAGTGGGTGGTGGACGTCGACTCGGCGGCACCGCCGGTCGACGGACGGCTGGTGCTCTCCACCGTGCCGGCCCGCTGCGACCTGCACGCGATCGCCGAGGACAAGCGGGGCACCGTGCTCGGCGTGCGGACGGTCGTCGACGACGTCGAGCAGCCCCTGTTCTACGTCGCGGCGTCGGACGCGCTGCGCGGTGCGCTGTACGACTACGTGCGCACCGCCTGCGGCCTGGCGACCGACGCGCGCACGGGCTGACCGGCGGCGCGGCTCAGCGCGCGGGTGCCGCCTCGGCGAGGTTGCGGCGGCGCGGTGCGGGACCGTCGGTGCTCGTGGTCGCCAGCAGGTCCTCGACGGCGACCATGTGCATGGCCATGCGCAGCCGCGCGCGGTCCGGGTCGCGTGCCGTGACGGCGGCGAGGATCGCGTCGTGCTCCTCCAGGGTCCGGTCGCCGGCGAGCTCGTGCATCTCGTCCCAGACCTGCCGCCGCGGGCCCTCGCCGGCGAGCGCGTCGAGCAGGGCCGCGAGCACCGGGTTGCCGGACGCCTCCGCGACGGTGCGGTGGAACGCGAGGTCGGCGGCGGCGAGCCGCGCGGGCTCGGGGCGCGGTTCGACCAGGGCGCGGGCCATGTCGTCGAGCGCGGCGCGGGCCCGGGCGACGTGCGCGGCCGTCACGTGCAGGGCGGCGAGGCCCGCGGCCTCGGTCTCGAGCATCGCGCGCACGGCGTGCAGGGGCGCGTGGTCGCCCGGCAGGTCCGCGAGGAAGCCGACGGGCGCGAGCAGCGTCGCGGGGTCGAGCGCGGTGACGTAGGTGCCGTCGCCGTGCCGCGCCTCGAGGATCCCGAGGACGACGAGCGCGCGCACCCCCTCGCGCAGCGACCCGCGGGAGACGCCCAGCTCGGACGCGAGCTCCTTCTCGGCGGGCAGCCGGTCTCCCGGGCGCAGACCGCCGTCGAGGATGAGGCGCTGGACGTCCTCGACGACGTCCTGGGTGCGTGACACGAGCTCGTCTCCGTCGTCGTCCGCCGCGGCGGTCGGGGTGGTGCGGGGTGTCAGCGCTCGGGGACGAGCGGGGGGATGCCGTAGGTCTCGACCGCGGTGCGGCCCATGACGCGGGCGACGGCGGCCTCGTCGAGGCCGGTCAGCGTCGCGCGCAGACCGCCCCACACCTCGTCCCAGGAGCCGTGCGCGTCGAGCGCGGTGGGCCAGTCGCTGCCGGCCATGAGGCGCTCGGGCCCGAACGTGGCCAGGGCGTGGTCGACGGCCGGGCGCACGTCGTCGACCGTCCAGCCGGGGCCGGCGGCGCGACCGAGCCCGGCGAGCTTGGCGACGACGTTGGGCGCCTCGGCGGCGATCTCCAGCGCGGCCGTCCAGCGCTGCCACGTCGCGGTGTCGCCGGCCCGCAGCGCGGCGAGCGGCGGCGACCCCAGGTGGTCGACGACCACCGTGAGCTTGGGGTGCCGGTCCGCGACGGTCGCGACGTGCCTCAGCAGCTCGGGCGTCGTGGCCGGCAGGTCGAGGACGAGCCGGCGCTCGGTCAGCAGCGTGAGGCCCTCGTCGACGCGGTCGCCCAGGAGCCAGCGCGTGTCGTCCTCGCGGTCGACGTGGTGGCTGATGCCGACGATGGGCTCGACGCGCCACTGGTCGAGCTGTGCGGCCGCCTCGTCGGGGGCGTCCAGCGGCACCCACGCGACGACGCCGAGCACGTGGGGCGAGCACAGCGCCTGGAAGAGCAGGTGCTCGCTGTCCGCGCGGTTGTCGGCGGACTGGACGAGCACCACGCCGTCCACGTGGTGCTCGTCCAGTGCTCCGTCGAGGTCGCGGACTCGGTAGGTGCGGTGCAGGAGGTTGGGGTCCTGCGCCATCCACGGGTAGTGGACCGACTCGGGGTCCCAGACCTGCAGATGCGCATCCACGACGTCGTAGGGCATGTTCCGAAGGTAGCTGTGCTCCGATGTCTGAATCGTCCTGGCGGTCAATTCCTCATAGAACCCTCATGATGAGGGCTGTGACAGGCCGAGACATCGGATGTCTGTTTCGTCCGGATGTTGAGCGTTCACATGAAAGTCATCGCCGCGGCGGCCCGCCTGTGACCTCGCAGGTCACGAGCAGGTCACGGCCGGATCGGCCGCCGTCGCGCGTCAGCGTCCCGCGGCGTACCCCTGCTGCCCGCGGGCGTTCGCGGCCGCCCGCAACCACCCGTCCGGCGCAACGCCCGCCGCGCTCAGCCGGCCCAGCGTCCACGGTCCCGCGTCCTCGACCGCGTGACCGCGCGCGGCCAGGGCCCCGAGCACACCTGTCCCGAGCCGCGACTCGACGGCCACCCCGCGCGGCGTGTGCGTGCGCGGCTGGAACGAGCCGTGCACGTGCGACGAGTGCCAGGTCGGGGCGTCGATGGCCGCCTGCAGGTCCATGCCGCCGAGCAGGTGCCGCAGCAGGAAGGGCACCGGCCACTGGTCCTGCTGGTCGCCGCCCGGGGTGCCGAACGCGAACCCGTGGCCGGCCCCGAGCACCATGGCCGGGCTCAGGGTCGTCCGTGGGCGACGCCCCGGCACCAGGCTCGCCGGCAGCCCGTCCTCCACCCAGCACATCTGCGCGCGCGTCGGCAGCGCGAAGCCCAGGCCCGGCACCACGGGGCTCGACTGCAGCCACCCGCCCGACGGCGTCGCGGACACCTGGTTGCCCCAGCGGTCGACCACGTCGACGTGGCACGTGTCGCCCGGGCTCAGCCCCGTGCGCGACACGGTCGGCTCGCCGAGACCGGCCGGCGCAGGCCCGCGCGGCCCGGGGCCGCCCGCGTCGGCCGCGGCGCGCGCCGCCACGAGCGCGCGTGGCAGGCGCGGCGCGCGCCCGTCCGGGTCGCCGGGCCGGTAGCCGTCGTCGGCGCCCGCCCCGACCAGGCGCGCCCGCCGCGCGGCGTAGGCGCTCGACAGCAGCGCGTCCAGCGGCACGTCCCCGCTGTCGCCGTACCAGGCGTCACGGTCCGCGAACGCGAGCTTGGCGACCTCGACGACGACGTGCACGAGCTCGGCCAGGGGGCCGTCGTCCTCGGCCTCGCGTCCCGGACGTGCCACGACGTCGCGGACCAGGTCCTCGACGCCGAGCGCCTCGAGCATCCGCAGCTGCTGCAGCAGCACCGGCCCCTGTCCCCACGGTCCGGTCTTGTGCACCTCGATGCCCGCGAACGGCACGGCCACCGTCGGCTCCTCGGCCGCGTGCCACGCGGCGAGATCGGCGCCGCGCAGGAACCCCGTGTGCGCGCGGCCCGTCGCGTCGAGCACGGGCGTGCCCGCGACGAACGCGTCGACCGCCTCGGCGACGAAGCCCTCGTAGAAGGCCCGGCGCGCGCCCTCGATCTGCGCCTCGCGGCCCGGCCCCGCCGCGGCCGCCTCCGCCAGCAGCCGCTCGAACGTGCGCGCGAGGTCCGGGTTGCGGAACCGGCCGCCGGCCGTGGGGGCCACGCCGCCGGGCAGGTACACCTGCGCGCTCGTCGGCCAGTGCGCACGGAACATGTCCGCGACGGTCGCGACCGTGCGGGCGCCGGCCGCGACCAGCGGGTACCCGTCGCGCGCGTAGCCGATCGCGGGGCCGAGCACGTCGGCCAGCGGCAGCGTGCCGTAGCGCGCCAGCAGGTCGAGCCACGCACCGAACGCCCCGGGCACGACGGCCGCCAGGTGCCCGGTCCCCGGCACCTCCTCGACGCCCAGCGCGCGGTACGCGTCGGTCGTCGCCAGCGCGGGCACCACGCCCTGCCCGCACACGACGAACGTGTGCCCGTCCGCGGCGCGGTGCCCCAGCAGCGGTGCGTCACCGCCCGGGCCGTTGAGGTGCGGCTCGACGACCGACAGCGTGAACCCCGCCGCAGCGGCCGCGTCGAACGCGTTGCCGCCGGCCTCGAGCGTGCGCATGCCGACCGCGCTGGCCAGCCAGTGCGTCGAGGCGACCATGCCGAACGTCCCGGTCAGCACCGGGCGGGTGGTGAACATGCCTCGATGCTCCCAGCGCGCGGCCCGTGCGTCGCCCAGGGCCGCACCCCGGCGCGTCACACGCCGCCGGGGAACCCCAGCACGCGCCACGCCTCGTACGCCGCGACGGCGGCCGCGTTCGACAGGTTCATCGAGCGGCGTCCCGGCAGCATCGGGATGCGCAGCTGGTCCTCGACGCGCGGGTGGGCCAGGACGTGCGGCGGCAGGCCTGTCGGCTCGGGGCCGAACAGCAGGACGTCGTCGTCGCGCCAGTCGACGTCGGTGTAGCGGCGCGTGGCGTGCGTCGTGAACGCCCACACGCGCGACGTCGGCACGGCGGCCAGCAGGTCGTCGAGCCCGGGGTGCACGACGACGTGCGCGAGGTCGTGGTAGTCCAGGCCGGCGCGCCGCAGGCGGGCCTCCGTCAGCTCGAACCCCAGAGGCTCGACGAGGTGCAGGGTCGCCCCCGTGCCCGCGCACAGGCGGATGGCGCTGCCGGTGTTGCCGGGGATGCGGGGCTCGAAGAAGGCGACGTGCACCGGACGATCCTGCCACCGTGGTTGGGTGTGGTCGTGACGGACGACGTGGACCGGGTGGGTGCCGACAGGGGCGACGAGGCCGTCGAGGTCCCGCTGCTGCTGCGGCTCGACGAGCCGGCGCGCACGTGGACCGACGCGTTCCCCGTCGGCAACGGGCGGATCGGCGCGATGGTGCACGGCGGCACGGGCGACGAGCTGCTGCAGGTCAACGACGACACGTGCTGGTCGGGTGCGCCGCTCGACGGCCCCGTCGAGCCCGTGGGGCCGCTGGGCCCGGATGGTGCGCCGGGTGTCGTGCGCCGTGCGCGGCGGCTGCTCGCGGAGGGTGACCCCCTGGGGGCCGAGGCCGAGCTCGCGCGCCTGCAGAGCGGCTGGGTCCAGGCGTACCAGCCGCTGGTCGACGTGGTCCTGACGCACCCCGCCGCCGCGGGCGACGCCGGCTACCGCCGCACCCTGGACCTGGCGCGCGGCGTGGTGACGACGACCTGGACCTCCGCGACCGACGTGCCGTGGCGCCAGGACGTCCTCGTGAGCCACCCGGACCGGGCGCTGCTGCTCGAGCGCTCCGCCACCCGCACGGCGTCCGACGGGGCCGAGGCGTGGGTGCGGCTCGCGTCGCGGCACCCGTGGGCGGACGCGCCGGCGCGCGTCGACGCGCCGGACGGCGGTCCGGGCACCGCCACCGTGCTCGCGACGCTCGACATGCCGTCGCACGTGCTGCCCGACTGGGTCCCCGGCCCCGACCCGGTGCGGTACGGCGGGCGGTCCGTGCACGCGGCCGTCGCGCTCGCGGTGCTGGCCGACGACGCCGCGTCCGTCGAGGTCGTCGACGGTGCGGTCCGCGTCCGCGGTGCGGGTCGTCTGCGCGTCGTCCTGACGACCGCCACCGACCACGACGTCGCGACGGGCACGCTGCACGGCGACCGCGCCCGCGTCGCGGCGGACGCGCTCGCCGGGCTCCGGCACGCGCTCGCGGACGTCGACGGCATCGCCGCGCGTCACGTCGCCGACCACGCGGCACTGATGGGACGCGTGTCCCTCGACCTGGACGCCGCGGTCCCGGACCTGCCGCTCGACGCGCGCCTGGCCTGGCACGCGCGCGGCGAGCCGGACCCGCACCTCGCGGTGCTCGCGTTCCAGCACGGGCGCTACCTGACGGTGGCGGGGTCGCGCCCGGGCACCCTGCCGCTCAACCTCCAGGGCATCTGGAACGCGAGCGTGCGACCGCCGTGGAGCTCGAACTACACGATCAACATCAACACCGAGATGAACTACTGGCCCACCCTCGTCGGTGACCTCGCCGAGTGCCACGAGCCGCTGCTGGCCTGGCTCGACCGGCTGGCCGTGGCGGGCCGGGCCACCGCACGGACGCTCTACGGCGTGCGCGGCTGGGTCGCCCACCACAACAGCGACCCGTGGTGCTTCACGGGCCCGACGGGCCGTGGCCACGACTCCGCGAGCTGGTCGAGCTGGGCGCTCGGCGGCGCGTGGCTGGCCCGGCACGTCGTCGACCACCACGACTGGACGGGCGACGACGACGCCCTGCGCCGGCACTGGCCGGTGGTGCGGGGTGCCGCGCTCGCGCAGCTCGACCTGCTCGTCGAGCTGCCCGACGGCACGCTGGGCACGTCGCCCGCCACGAGCCCGGAGAACCACTACCTGCTGCCCGACGGCCGTGCCGCCGCCGTGTCGGTGTCGACGACGTCGGACCTCGCGATCGTCCGCGACCTGCTGGAGCAGGTCCGCCGGCTCGCGCACGTGGCCGGCGACCACGACGAGGGCCTGCGCGCGGCCGTCGACGGTGCGCTCGAGCGGCTGCCGACCGAGCGCGCCGCACCCGACGGCCGGCTCGCCGAGTGGCGCACCGACGTGCCCGACGCCGAGCCCGAGCACCGCCACCAGTCGCACCTGTACCGCGTGTTCCCCGGGACGTCGATCGACCCGGACTCCGCACCGGCGCTCGCGGCCGCCGCGCGTCGCACGCTCGACGCGCGCGGGCCCGACTCGACGGGCTGGTCGCTCGCGTGGCGGCTCGCGCTGCGGGCGCGGCTGCGGGACGCCGACGGCGTCGCGGCGCTGGTCACGGCCTTCCTGCACCCCGTCGACGCGGACCCGTCCGCCGGTGACGGGCCCGCCCGCGGGGGCGTCTACCGCTCGCTGCTGTGCGCGCACCCGCCGTTCCAGATCGACGGCAACCTGGGGTTCACGGCGGGCGTCGCCGAGGCGCTCGTGCAGGCCCACCGGCGCGGTCCCGACGGGGTGCGCGAGGTCCACCTGCTGCCGGCGCTGCCCGCAGGCTGGCCCGCGGGGCGCGTGCGGGGCCCGCGGCTGCGCGGCGGGCTGCGCCTGGCGGACCTGACGTGGCGCGACGGGCGCGTCGTGCGCGCGGTGCTCGAGGCGGACCGGGCGCTCGTCGTCGACGTGCGGGCGCACGGCTCCGCCGAGCGCCGTCAGGTCGTGCTGCAGCCGGGACGTGCCGCCGTCGTGGGGGAGACCTAGACGGTCCCCGCCGGTGCGGGTGCCGTCGACTCGCGCACGACGAGCTCGGTCGCGAGGTCGATCCGCAGGTTCGCGGGCTGCTGCCCGGCGGCCAGGCTGAGCACCATCTCGGTCGCCGTGCCGGCCATCTCGCGCAGCGGCTGGCGCACGGTCGTGAGCGACGGGCCGAGCCACTGCGCGAGCGGGATGTCGTCGTACCCGACGACCGAGACGTCCTCGGGGATCGACAGGCCGAGCTCGCGCACGGCGCGCATGACGCCGAGGCTCTGGTAGTCCGACCCGGCGAAGATCGCGGTCGGGCGGTCGGGGCGGGACAGCAGCTCGAGCCCGTGCTTGTACCCGCCGTCGACGTGGAAGTCGCCCCAGCGGACGAACGACGGGTCGGCGCGGATGCCCGCCTCGTCGAGCGCGCTGCGGTAGCCGTCGACGCGTGCGCGCGAGCACAGCACGTCGGACGGGCCCGCGATCACGGCGATGCGCCGGTGACCGAGCGAGAGCAGGTGCCGCGTGGCGATCAGGCCGCCGTTCCAGTTGTTCGAGCCGACGGTCGGCACGCCGGCGGGCGGCTCGCCCCAGGTGTCGACGACGACGAACGGGATGGAGCGGGACTCGAGCTGGTGGCGCTGCGTCGCGTCGAGGCTCGACAGCACGAGCAGCACGCCCAGGGGGCGCCGCGCGAGGATGTCGTCGATGAGCTCCTGCTGCGGCCGGTGGGAGCCGCCGAGCTCCGAGAGCACGACGCCCACGCGGTGCGCGGCCGCGGCGTCCTCGACGCCCTTGATGACCTCCTGCGCCCACGCGTTGTCGATGTGGTGGAAGACCAGGTCGATGAGGTTCGGGTCGCCCGAGCCGCGCCCGCGGCGGCGTCGGTAGCTGTGCTCCTCGAGGATCGCCTCGACGCGTGCGCGGGTGCCCGCGGCCACGTCGGCGCGGCCGTTGAGGACCTTCGACACGGTGGGGACGGAGACACCGGCGAGCGCGGCGATCTCCGCGATCGTGACCGTTCGGGTGGTGCCGCTGGACGTGGCCACGATGGTCTCCTCTGACCAGGGGCCCGCGACGCAGCCGGCCGGGACCGACGACGCGCCCGGGACGGGCTCGCAAGTTTCGGGACTGACCGTAGCACCCGTCCGGGCGGCGCCGCGCCCCCGCGGGCATACGTCCGGATGGTCCCCCCCGGTCGCCACGGGTCTCGTTTCGGTCACGCGGGTTGACGCCACCGCAAACGTTTGCCTAACGTGTCGGCCATCACCCCGACGGGATGGCCCGTCGAGACGTTTCGGCCACGAGGGCGTGGAGATCGATGCAGGCGCAGCAGCAGCACGTGCACCCGGCGCAGCCCGGTCCGTCGCCGCACGGCCACGGCCACCACCACCCGAGCACCCGTGCGGTGCTCCTCACCTCCGAAGGGTGGTGAACGCATGTCCACGGACGGTGTGACCGTCGGCGGGGGCGCCGCACAGGCAGCCCTCGCCCACGACCCGGCCCCGGCGGTCGCCGCACGCGGCGCGGACGGGTCGCACACGCCCCCGGACCGCGCGGCGCGCAAGCGGCGCGGCGGGCACCGGACCTGGCGGCGCGCGCTCCGCCGCGACTGGCAGCTCTACTCGCTGCTCGTCCTGCCGCTCCTGTTCTTCGCGATCTTCCGCTACGTCCCGATGTTCGGGAACGTCATCGCGTTCCGCCGGTTCCGCCCCGGCGGCTCGATCTTCGGCGAGGAGTGGGTGGGTCTGCACTACGTGCGGATGTTCATCCAGGACCCCACCTTCTGGAACGTCTTCCAGAACACGCTGGTCCTGGGCGTCCTGAGCCTCGTCATCATCTTCCCGCTGCCGATCGTGCTGGCGCTCATGCTCAACGAGCTCAGGTCGCAGCGGTTCAAGCGGGTCATCCAGACGATCTCCTACCTGCCGCACTTCATGTCGATCGTCATCGTCGCGGGCCTGGTCTTCCAGCTCACGGCCATGCGGGGCACGATCAACCAGATCATCACCGCCGTCGGCGGTGACGCGATCGGGTTCATGCAGCTGCCGGAGTGGTTCCGGACCATCTACATCTCCTCGGAGATCTGGCAGACGGTCGGCTGGGGCACGATCCTCTACCTCGCGGCGCTGTCGACCATCGACCCGCAGCTCTACGAGGCGGCGCGCATCGACGGGGCCAACCGCTGGCGCCAGACGTGGCACGTCACGCTGCCCGGCATCCGGCCCACGATGGTCGTGCTGCTCATCCTCAACATCGGGTCGTTCATGGCGGTCGGGTTCGAGAAGATCCTGCTCCTGTACAACCCCTTGCTGTACCCGACCGCGGACGTCATCGCGACGTACCTGTACCGCGTCGGCATCGGGTCCAGCCAGTTCTCCTACGCGACGGCGATCGGCCTGTTCGAGGCGATCATCGGGCTGACCCTCGTCCTGTCCGCCAACGCGATCTCGCGCCGAGTGGTCGGAGCCTCCCTGTGGTGACCGCCGAGAACGTCACGCACCTGGACGAGCAGCTGTCGAAGCCGACCGTCTACGCCACCCGCACCGTCAAGGACACGCGCGGCTACCGCGTCTTCCGGGCCGTCAACGCGACCCTGCTGGTCGTCATCGCGGGCGTCACGCTGTACCCGTTCATCAACCTGCTGGCCCAGGCGTTCAGCTCCGAGTCGTACATCAACGCCGGCGAGGTGAACCTGTGGCCCAAGGGGTTCAACGTCACGACGTTCAACCTCGTCATGAGCGACTCGATGTTCTGGCGCAACTACCAGAACACCGTGTACTACACGGTCGTCGCGACGCTCGTCGCCATGGTGTTCACCACGACGTTCGCCTACGCGATCTCCAAGTACCACCTCAAGGGCCGCAAGGTCTTCATCGGCATCGCCGTGTTCACCATGTTCTTCAACGGCGGCCTCATCCCGAACTACGTGCTCATCAACGAGCTCGGGCTGCGCAACACGGTGTGGGCGATCGCGCTGCCCAACGCGATCAGCGTCTTCAACCTGCTCGTCATGAAGTCGTTCTTCGAGAACTTCTCCACCGAGCTGGAGGAGGCCGCGGAGATCGACGGCCTGAGCACCTACGGCAAGCTCTGGCGCATCGTGCTGCCGCTGAGCAAGGCGGTCATCGCGACCATGGTGCTCTTCTACTCGGTCTCCTTCTGGAACTCGTGGTTCGCCGCGTTCCTCTACATGGACCACCGCGAGCTGTACCCCGTCACGGTGTACCTGCGGAACCTCATCGCGGGTGCCACGAGCGTGGACGGCGCCGCCGGCTCGGCCGAGGCGACGCAGATCGCGGCGAACGTCAAGGCGGTGACGATGCTGCTCACCGTCCTGCCGATCGTGTGCCTCTACCCCTTCGTGCAGAGGTACTTCGTGTCGGGCGTGATGCTCGGCTCCGTCAAGCAGTGACCAGCACCTCCCCAGCCCCCGCGGTCCTCGCCGGACAGCGGTGCACTTCCACGGATGCAGGACGACGACGTTCCACCGAAGGAGAATGATGAGGACGACGAAGAAGCGGCCCCTCGCGCTCGCCGCGACCGCCGCGACCCTCGCGCTGGCCCTGGCGGCCTGCTCGGGCGGCACGGACGACGACGCGGCCGAGACCCCCGAGGCCAGCGAGCTGGGCCAGGTCGGTGCCATGGAGGACTTCGAGGTCGGGACGACCTTCAAGGCCACCGAGCCGGTCGAGTTCGGTCTGATGTACCGCGACCACCCGAACTACCCGATCAAGGACGACTGGGACATCCTCACGAAGTTCAAGGAGAACCAGAACGTCACGTTCGACATCCAGACCGCCCCGCTGTCCGACTGGCAGCAGGCGCAGTCGATCGCGATCGGTGCGGGCAACGCCAAGGACATCATCTCGGTGACGTACCCGGGCCAGGAGTCGGCCTTCGTCGCCGGCGGCGCGATCCTGCCCGTCAGCGACTACGTCGAGAACATGCCGCACTTCCTCGACAAGGTCGAGAAGTGGGACCTGCAGACCGACATCGACCGCATGCGCCAGGAGGACGGCAAGTACTACGTCCTGCCGGGCCTGCGTGAGTCGGTCCGCCCGTCCTACTCCTACGCCGTGCGCAAGGACGTCTGGGAGCAGCTGGGCCTGAGCCTGCAGCCGGAGACGTTCGACGAGTTCGCGGCCGACCTGGCCAAGGTCAAGGCGGCCTACCCCGACCGCTACCCGCTGTCCGACCGCTGGTCGGCCAACGGCCCGCTCGAGGCGACGCTCAACGTGGCCGCGTCGAACTTCGGCACGGCTGCGGGCTGGGGCTTCGGCGAGGGCACCTGGTGGGACGAGGACGCCGAGGAGTTCGTGTACACGGGCGCCATGGACGAGTACCGCGACCTGCTCGAGTACTACAACGGGCTCATCGCCGACGGCCTGATGGACCCGGAGAGCCTCACGCAGGAGGACGACCAGGCGATCCAGAAGCTGGCGTCGGGCCAGACGTTCGCCCAGCTGACGAACGACCAGGAGATCCTCAAGGTCCGCACGGCCATGACCGAGGTCGGCACCGCCGGCGAGGTCGTCATGATCCGGGTGCCCGCGGGCCCCGCCGGTGACGTGCTGGCCGGCCAGCGCCTGATCAGCGGCGTGATGCTCGCGGCCTCGGCCGCCGAGGAGGACGACTTCCTCGCGATGCTCCAGTTCCTCGACTGGCTGTTCTACTCCGACGAGGGCCTCGAGTTCGCCAAGTGGGGCGTCGAGGGCGAGACGTTCACGCGGGAGGGCGACAAGCGCGTCCTCGCGGCGGACATCGACCAGAACGGCCTGAACCCGGGGGCGCCCAAGGCGCTCAACGTCGACTTCGGCTACCACAACGGCGTCTGGATGCTCGAGCACGGCTCGTCCGACGAGCTCGACCGCTCGATGCTCCGCCCCGAGGTCGTGGAGTTCGTCGAGTCGATGAGCGACAAGGAGCCGGCGGTCGTCGCACCGCCCGCGCCGCTGGACGAGCTCGAGCGCGAGCAGGTCTCGCTGTGGCAGACGGCCCTCAAGGACCACGTCTTCCAGAACACGGCCGCGTTCATCCTCGGTCAGCGCCCGCTGTCCGAGTGGGACGCGTACGTCACGGAGCTCGAGGGCAAGAACATGCAGCAGTACCTCGACGTCGTGAACGCCGCGCAGAAGCGCTTCGCCGAGAAGAACGGCTGATCGACCGGGCCCGGCCCCCCCCCCCCGCCGGCTGCGCCGCGAGGGGTGCGGCGAGCGGTGCGGCGGGCGCCGCGGCGAGCGGTCGCGCGACCGTCGGCGTCGCGGGCGCGACGAGGTCCGGCGGCGGCCCCACCGCGACGGTGACCTGCGTCGTCGTCGCGCTGGCACGCCGCTCGCCCAGGACGTCGGTGAGCGCGCGACGCACCGGGTCGTCGGCGGGCACGTCGCCGAGCGCGTCGTCGACGAGAGCACCCGTCCGCACGTAGCCCGCGACCGCGTGCGCCTCGGTGAACGACGGCCGCGGTGGGCCGCCCGTGGCGGCGAGGTCCCGCACCACCGACAGCGTGCGCGGTCCCCCGCGCTCGCCGACCTTCCCGTCGAGGACCGTGACGGCGTCCTCACGGTGGCGCAGCGTGACGGTCGCGACGCCGGGGGGCGGGACCGCCGGGACGTCGGGCGACCCGGCGGTGACGACGAGCCGCACCGCGTACGTCCCCGCGGTCGCCGCCGCGACGCTGGTCGCGACCATCCCGCCCTGGCTGTGCCCGACCAGCGCGACGGGCTCGTCGGCGCCGATCCCCGCCTCGCCCATCGCCGCGACGACGGCACGGGTCATGACGTCGGGCACGCCGCCCTCGAGCGCGAGGTTGGTGCCGTTGTCCGTCGGCACGGCGCCCGTCAGGCCCGCCGCCCGGGTGCCGGGCACGGCCACGACCCACGAGCGCGTGCCGTCGGCGTGGTCGAGGCGCTGCACGGTGAGCGTCGCGAGCGGCGTCCCCGGCTCCCCCGTCGGGGTGCCGTCGTCGTACGTGCGCGCGACGAGGTCGACCAGGCCCTCGACGCCGCGCGGTGCGGGGAGGTCCGGCGGGTCGGTGCGTGGCACCAGCCGCACGTCGCGCGCCGGGAGCACGCCCGCGACGTGCGCCGAGAACCGCCGTACCGGGTCGAGGTGCGGCCCGTACGCGCCCGTCATCGAGCCCAGCGCGGCCGCGAGCAGCTGCAGCACGACGGCACCGCGCCCGTCGGTGACGACGCGCTGCGGCACCGACGCCAGCCGGTCGAGGTCGTCGCGCACCTCCCCCGGCGACAACGCGCCGAACGGGTCGACCGCGAGCTGCCGCGCCTCGTCCAGCAGCAGGTCCCCGACCGCCACCGCCACCGCCGCGCTGCCGAGCAGCGCCGCCCCGAACGGTCCGGTGCCCACGACGAGCCCGAGCAGCCCGACGACGCCCGCCCACCGGGCCTGCGCGTCGCTCTCCGCGAGGTCGTAGGCCGCGGCGGCGTCACGCGTC
This sequence comes from Cellulomonas avistercoris, assembly GCF_014836445.1. Taxonomy (GTDB): domain Bacteria; phylum Actinomycetota; class Actinomycetes; order Actinomycetales; family Cellulomonadaceae; genus Cellulomonas; species Cellulomonas avistercoris. The sequence continues at coordinate 140,602 of NZ_JACSQV010000004.1, read as the reverse complement.
CGCGCGGCCAGGTCCCCCGTGCCCTGCGCGAGGGCGCGCGGCCCCCACCGCGCGTCCCGGAGGGCCTCGAGCGCGTCGAGCAGCGCACCCGCCTCCGGCACGTCGCCCGCGAGCGTCACGGCCTGCCACGCCGCGGCCCGCAGCCGGGCGTCCGCGACGTCGAGCCCGTCGCGCGCGGCCCGCAGCCGCTGCGCGGCGACGACCAGCTCGGCCGCGTCGACGACCACGGGCCGCCCGCCGCCGAGCGTGAGCGAGCGCCCGTCCCTCACACCCACGCCACGCTCCGGACCCCGAGCGGCGCCACCCTCCCCGGGACGCACCGCTGCTCGGCCTGCCGGGCGGCGTCCACCAGGCGGTCCGCCGCGTCCAGCGCGTCGAGGCACCGCCGCAGGTCCGTCAGCAGGTCGTGGCGGCGTGCCTCGGCCGCGTCGGCCGCGTCGCCCGCCCACGTCGCCGTGCCCGCGCGCACCACCGCGACCTGCGCTGCCCCGACCTGGGCGCGCACGTCCGCGAGCGCGGCGGCGATGGCAGTGGTCGACATGGCCCCGACGCTAGGGACGGAGCGTCAGCGACGGGCGCAGCGCGGTCGGATCTGGGGACGAGCCCGCGGACGGGAGCGGCTGTGGTCGGCTCGCGCGCCGCCCCGTCACCCCAGCCGGTCGGGCCGCGCGCGCCACCACGGCCGCGCGGGGCGCGCGAGCGCCAGGACCGACAGCCCGACGACCGCCGCCAGCCCGGCGAACCGCCACGCGCCGCCGTCGGCGCCCGCCGCCACCGCCCCGGCCAGCAGCGCGAGCACCTGCGCGGCCCCCTGCACGACGAGCGCCGCGCGCAGGTCGTCCCCCAGCACCGCGAGCTCGACGCGCGTGCGCCACGTCGTGCGCGCCGCGACCGCCGCGAGCCGCAGCAGCGCGTGGACCAGCAGCACGAGCGCCGCCAGGACCAGCGGCGGCGCGGGGTCGGCGACGAGCACCCGCACGCCCACGACCAGCACGACCACGGCGGCCACCGGCCAGCGCGGCAGCACCGCGGGCAGCACCCCCACGGCCACCATCGCGACCAGGACCTCGAGGGGCACGACCCGCCCCGGCATCGTCGCCGCGACGACCACGGCCGCGACACCGACGAGCGCGAGCGCCGCCCGGACGGTCACGGCGGACACGGCCGGCCACGTGACCACGTCGACCTCCGGCGGCTCACCGCCCCGTCGTGGCGCCCGCGCGGCCGGTCCGAGCCGGTCCAGCACCCACGCCCCGAACCCCTCGGTGCCGAACCTCGCGCTCATCGCGGCACCCCCGCCCCCGCGTGCCGCCGGGCACGCCGCGCGAGCACGCGCAGCGCCACGGCCGGCTGGTCGCGCCACGTCACGAGCTCGACGTCCTGGTCGGCCAGCTCGGCCATGCGGTCCTCGCGCGTCAGGGTCATCATGCGCAGCGCGAGCCGCTCACGGTCGTACAGCCCGGACGCGCGCAGGCGGGGCAGCACGTCGACGGCGACCACGCGGTGGCCCGCGGTGCGCCAGCGTGCGGCGACGGCCGCCGACTCGTCGTCGAGGAACGTCGAGAACACCACGACGAGCGCGCCCGACGGCAGCCGCGGCGGCCGCAGCCGGGCGGTCGGCTCGCCCTCGGGGGCCGTCAGCGCGAGCGCGTGCCGGATGCGGTCGAGCTGGCGGCGTCCGCCACCGGGCGCGACGGGCCGGCGGCGCACGCCGAGGTCGTCGAGCCCGACGCGGTCGCCGCGCTCGAGGTAGGCGCGGGCCAGGGACGCCGCGGCCTGCCGGGCGCGGTCCAGGGACGTGGCGTCCTGCGCGCGCGGGGCCACTGACCCGCGCCAGGTCCGCGGGTCGGGGCCCAGGTCGTCGCGGGAGTCGACGACGAGCATCACGACGGCCTCGGCCTGCGCGTGCTCGCGCCGCACGTACAGCTCGCGCAGGTCCGGCGAGCGCCGCGCCGTGACGCGCCAGTCGATACGGCGCAGCCGGTCGCCGGGGACCCACGGGTGCACGTCGCGCAGCCCGCCGCCCTCGCCGGGCCGGCGCGACTCGTGCGGGCCGGTCAGGCCGCGCAGCCGCGGGGGCAGCGGCAGGTCCAGCAGCGGCGTGGTCACGGGCAGCACCACCGTCGAGCGGGTCACGGTCGGCGTCGGCTCGGCGACGGACGCGCCGTCGGGGCCCACGCCCTGCACGTCGGCCGACGCGACCTCCTGCGGCCCGGTGCGCACCGTGCGCGCGACGACGGGCAGGCGCCGCGTGCCGTCGACGCGCACGAGCACGTCGGCGCCCGTGCGGCCCTGCCGCGTCGTGGTGACCGCCGCCCACGGGCCGGGGCCCTCGACGACCAGGGTCGCGCGCAGCCGACCGGCCCGTCCGAGGGCGTCGGGGTCGTCGTCGTCGCCCGCCTCGAACCGTGCCGTCGTCGCCGTCGACGGCCGCCCCCGCAGCGCCCGCACCGCGAGGACCAGGGGCGCGGCACCGAGCACGGCCACGTCGGGCCGGGCCGCGAGGACGCCGACGACGAGCAGCACGAGGCACGCGGCGGACGCGCACGTGACGGCCAGCGCGGGCGACCACGGCCCGGCACCCGGGTCGGCGGGGGCGGGGACGTGCGACCCCCACGTCGGCGGCCGCGCGGGCGGCGGCTCGGGCACGCTCACGCGCGGCGTGCCGTCGTCGGCCCGGCGACCTGCGCGAGCACCTCCTGCACGACCGCCTCGGGTGCCAGCCCCGCCGCCCACGCCTGCGGCGTCAGGGACAGGCGGTGCGCGAGCGCGGGGGCGGCGACGGCCTTGACGTCCTCGGGCGCGACGAAGTCCCGCCCGTCGAGCACCGCGAGCGCGCGTGCGACGAGGACGAGCGCCTGCGACCCGCGCGGCGACGCCCCGACCTCGACGGCCCGGTGCGTGCGCGTCGCGCCGGCGAGGTCCACGCAGTACGCGAGCACGTCGCCGTCCACCGCGACGGCCTCGACGCCCGCCTGCATGGCCAGCAGCGTCGGCACGTCGACGACCTGCCGCACCGACGCGCCCTCCTGGCGGCGCGCGAGGCGCCGCGCCAGCACGTCGACCTCGGACGCCCGCTCGGGGTACCCGACGGCCAGGCGCACCATGAACCGGTCGAGCTGCGCCTCGGGCAGCGGGTACGTCCCCTCGTACTCCACGGGGTTCGACGTGGCGACGACGTGGAACGGTGCGGGCAGCAGGTGCGTCGTCCCGTCCACGCTGACCTGCCGCTCGGCCATCGCCTCGAGCAGCGCCGACTGCGTCTTGGGGGCGGTGCGGTTGATCTCGTCGGCGAGCAGCAGACCCGTGAAGATCGGACCGGGGCGGAACTCGAACTCGGACGTCGCGGGGTCGAAGACGCTGGAGCCCGTGACGTCGGACGGCAGCAGGTCCGGGGTGCACTGGATGCGGCGGAAGTCCAGGCCGAGGGCCGTGGCGAGGCTGCGCGCCGCGAGCGTCTTGCCGAGCCCGGGGACGTCCTCGAACAGCACGTGCCCGCCGGCCAGCAGCGCCGCGAGCGCGACGCGCAGCGGCTGACGCATGCCGACGACCGCCGTGGCGACCTCGTCGAGGACGGCGCTGCCGCTGCGCGCGACCTCGGCGACGGGCAGCGGCTCGGGGGTCGACGTCATCGGGGGCTCCTCGGGTCGGGGGCGGGCGCGGGCTCGGGGTCGGGTCGCGGCGTCGCGGGGCGTGAGCGGGTGGCGCCCAGGTGCTCCAGGACGTCGAGGGTGTGGACGAGGTCGCGGACGGTCGGCAGGGGGTGCGTCCGGCGGGTGAGCGTCGCGCGCGCCCGGGCGCCGATCAGCGCCGTGACGGCGTCGGCCTGGTCGGGGTCGTGCAGGTCGAGGCCGTGCCGGGCGACGCGTCGTGCGCCGGCCTCCCGCAACCGGCGCAGCGCGCGCTCACCGGCGCGGCCGTCACGCCCGACCATGGTCCACGCGAGGTCGAGCACCTCGCCGCGGGCCCCGTCGAGCGCCTCGTGACGCCGGCGCGTGGGACGTGGTTCGGTGGCGCCGTCGACGCGCTGCAGGACGGCGACGAGCGTCGCGGCCGCGAGGGCGACCACGACCGCCGACGACGCCCTCATGCCGAGCGCCCACACGACGACGCCGACCGCGGCGCCACCCGCGAGGGGACGCCACACGACCGCCCGCACGGCCCGGGCCGCGGCGCGCACGCGGGTCACGGCGTGGGCCCGTCGTCGTGCCGGTCGGGGTCGGGTCCCGGCTCGGGGTCGGCGGCGTCGTCGGCACGCGGCACGAGGCCCCGCGCGACGACCGCCAGCAGGTCCCGCGCGAGGCCCACGTCGTCGGCGTCGACGCCCTGCGCACCGAACCGTGCCGCGAGGTACAGGGCCAGCAGCTCACGCGTCGCGGCCGGGTCCGCGCGCGTCGCGCCGAGCACGCGCACCGCGAACTCGCTGGCCGTCTCGGCACGGTCGCGGACGACGCCGGTGCGCGCCGCCGCGGTCTCGACCGCGACCCACGCGCCGATCACGGCATCACCCGGCGGGACGTCGTCCTCGAGCGCGCGCGTCGCCGCCCGCACGCCCTCGCGCAGCACCTCGACGGCCGTGTCGCTCAGCTCGTCCCCGGCCTCGTCACCGGGCTCGACGTCGTCCCCCGGGTCCTCGGCGTGGTCGAGCCGCCAGCCGCGCAACGCGCGCCGCAGCAGCAGCGCGATGCCGGTCAGGATGGCCAGGACCACGAGGGTCTGCACGGCGCGGACCAGCCAGACGAGCCCCGCGGGCGGCGTGGGGTCGTCCAGGTAGTCGTCCGAGGGCGGGGGCGTCACCGACGAGGTGATCGTGGGACCGGGCGGCGGGGACCACGTCGGGTCGGGCCCCGACCGCGCCTCGAGCGACAGCGGACCGCTCAGCGCCGCGCCCAGCACCCCGACGACGACCAGCAGCGCGGCGAGGACGGTGGCCACGCTGGTACGACGTGCCGGCACAGGGCTCCTCGGTGCGGTCCCCGGCGCGGGGACGCGTCGTGGGGGATCGACGGGGCGCCAGGCTACCGGGGTGCCGGTGCTCCGCACAGGCCACCGCGCCGGGCGAGCACCCCGCGCCCACGCGAGCACCCCGCCCCCCGGGAAGTGGGCACGTAAGTGACCACAGGAGGGCCACCCGGCCGGATTCGTGACCACTTCCCACCGGGGAGGGGGTTGGGGGGTGGCGTCGGCGGGGTGGGGGTGGGGGCTCGGGGCGTTGTTAGCCTCGAGGCGTGACCAGGTGGCTGCCGTGAACGACGTGCTCGACGACCTGCGCCGGTATCCCGACCTCGAGGCACCGAACCTCTTCGCGGTCGACGCGAGCGACCGGCTGGTCCTCGACGAGGCGGCTCCCCTGCTCGCCGGTGCCGCCGACGGGACCGTCGTCGTGATCGGCGACCGGTACGGCGCGCTGACCCTCGGGGCGATCGCCCGGCACGGCGTCACGGGCGTCCGCGTCCACCAGGACCGGCTGACGGGCGAGCGGGCGCTGCACGCCAACGCCGAGCGGCTCGGCCTCGCGGGGTTCACGTCGCACGGGCTGACGCGCGACCTCGTCGCCGGCGCGCGGGTCGTCCTGCTGCAGCTGCCGCGCTCCCTGGACGCGCTCGACGAGATCGCGGCGCTCGTCGCGGAGCACGCGGACCCGTCGGTCGTCGTCGTGGCCGGCGGGCGGGTCAAGCACATGACGACCGCGATGAACGACGTCCTGCGGCGGTACCTCGCCGTGGTCGAGGCGCGGCTCGCGCGGCAGAAGTCGCGGCTGCTCGTCGCCTCGACGCCGCGCCCGGCTGACGAGCGTCCGGTGCGGCGGTGGCCCGAGCGGGCCGAGCACGACGGCCTGGTGGTGTGCGCGCACGGCGGCGCGTTCGCGGGCACGGGCATCGACATCGGGACGCGCGCGCTGCTCGCCCACCTCGACGAGGTCCCGCGGACGACGGGCACCGCCGTCGACCTCGGGTGCGGCACGGGCGTCCTGGCGGTCGCGCTCGCCCGGTCGCGACCCGGCCTGACGGTGGTCGCGACCGACGAGTCCGCCGCCGCGGTCGCGTCCGCGCGCGCGACCGTCGAGGCGAACGGCGTCGCCGACCGGGTGACCGTGACGCGCGCCCTCGGGACCGCGGGGCTCCCCGACGCGAGCGTCGACCTCGTGCTGCTCAACCCGCCGTTCCACGTCGGCGCCGCGGTGGCGCCCGCGGTGGCGCGCACGCTGTTCGCGGACGCGGCACGCGTCCTGCGCCCGGGCGGCGAGCTGTGGGCGGTGTGGAACTCCCACCTGCACTACCGGCCGACGCTCGAGCAGCTCGTGGGCCCGACGCGGCAGGTCGGGCGGGACCCGAAGTTCACGGTGACGGTGTCGACGCGAGGATGAGAAGAAGGCTGTTCGCCGCCGCCGCCGCCGCCCGCCTGCTGCGCCCGATGGGGACGGGGCCCGCCCTGCGTGATCGGCACCCGCTCGCCTGATTCGGTGATAGCGGCCGGTCCGCCAAAATCTCTCTCCGCCCCGCGTCTGCTGGCGATGGAAACAGGCGCTCCAGGACGTCGCAGGCGTGACGGGGCGCCCGCACCAGAACATGACGACGGGGCGCGTGCCTCATCAGAACGTCTCCACTTGATTCGCCCTGGATTCAAGTTTGCCTCCCGGCACTCCCCCCAGCAGCATCCTCGTGGCTTTGCTACATCATTCAACTTCGCGTGACGCGACGGTGCCACCGGGCATCGGACGGCCGTCGACTCGCCCGTCACCGACCTCGTCAGCCGCGACACCTCATCAGGCGCCGTCCCCCGACCCAGCGACGATGTCTGCTCGTTGTGCGTCGACAACGCCCGTCTCCAGGAGCCGGTCCATCTCGTCGTCCTCGACGGGCCCGAAGGCGTGCCACGGGGCTCCCGCGTCGTACCTCAAGGCGTAGTGGCACCTTCGCAGACGCAACGTGACCAGGCCGGGATCGACACCTGCCAGATGGCTGAAGTGCACCGCCAGAGGTTCCGAGTCGTCGGTCTCGTGGCCGGAAAGGTACACCCAGCTGCCACTCCGCCGCGCCACGAACGTCACGGTACGTCCAACCTCGAGGACCTCGGCGGAAGTCGTCACCACCTCCTTCGAGCGCGGCGTGCGTGCCGAACCGATGCCGAACATCCTATTTTGCCCCCTTGCCGTTGTTGCATCTGGCGCATATCTCACGTCGATTCCATGGCGAATTGTTACCGCCACGGGACCTCGCCTGAATGTGGTCCTGCTCTACCTGCCTCATGTTCTTGGGCTTTCCCTTGACTGATCGCGCACTCCGCTCCATCTTGACCCCGCACACGGAGCATGGCCTACCGACGGCTGCCGCGCGTGCCTGGCGATCAGCCGCTCGGGTGAATTTTCCACTTGGCCGGTATCCGAGGAACTTTCCCTTCTGGAGCGTGTTCTTGACCCGCTGACCACCTTCAACGAGCGTATTGGCTCGCTTGATGCCCCTTGCCACCCTCACGGCGGCACCCGCTCCCACGAGAGCGGCAGCAGCACCGGCCGCAGCCCACGCCGCAGCCTTGTGGTCACCCTTCAACAGGTACGCGGTTGCTGCGATCCCCCCGGCCGCGACGCCTACAGGCCCAGGGATCATGGAGGCCACTTCCCCAAAGACTGCCACCGCACCCAGCACCCTGCCCCAGGCGATCGTCCCGCCCAGGTCCGTGCAGTTCACCGGGTCGGCGTTGCAGTAGTCGTACGCGTTCGCCGACCCGCCGGCCACGGGATCGACCTGCAGGAACCGTCCGATCCCGGGGTGGTACAGACGCACGCCCATCAGCAGGACCCCGGCCGGGGTGTCCGCCGAGCGCTGGGCAGCACCCAGCCACCCATACCTGGCCGGCGGCGTCTGCGACGCGGACCCGCCGGTCAACGCCTCGGGGTTCCCGAACTCGTCGTACGACGTGTACCTCAGGTCCTGCCACGCCGGGTGCGGTGCATCCTCGTCGATCGGGATCGTCCCGACCACGTCCCCGTGCAGGTTGACCAGCTGCAGCACCTGGTCCCCGGTGGCAGAGGTCTGCACGGCCACTTGCCCGTCAGCACCCTCGACCCACCGCGTGACCTTGTCCGGCTGGGTCGCGTCCTCCACGATCCAGCCCGGCTCATCACCGTCGCCGTCGTAGTGGATGACCTGCTCGGTCGAGCTCGCCCACGCCTCGTTCACCCACGCGGACGTCGACTGCGTCGAGAACCGCTGCAGCGGGTCCAGGGTCCATGCGGCCTTCTCGACACCCGGCACCTCCTGCGAGGCGACCAGGTCGTTCACGAAGTACCCCGTGCTCGCCACGGCCGACCCGTCGGCCGTCGGCATCGCGGTCGTGCGCCCGAACGCGTCGTACCGCCATGCGTCGCCGTTGCCGCCGGACGTCGAGACCAGGCGGTTCGCCGAGTCGTACGTCGAGGTCGTCGTGGCCGCGCCGGCCTCCCCGGGGCACTCCTCGCCCCACTCGCCGGTCGCCGTCGCAACTCGAGTCGCCGACGTTCACGAATAATCCACTCTTACGGGCGCGATCCGGGCAGATCGGAGCAGTGTCGCCACCCTTCCGGCCCAGCGCGCCCCCGCGAACGACGCGCTCACCACCCTTCCGGACGCCCCGCGCACCTCGCCGCCGCCCTCTGAAACACTGACCCCATGCCGCTCGACGACGCCTCCCCCGCCCGCGTCCCCCTCGCCGACGTCACCCCCGCCATCGCGCTGGGCCCGCTCGACGGGCGCTACCGCCCGGCGGTCGCGCCGCTCGTCGACCACCTGTCGGAGGCGGCGCTCAACCGCGCGCGCGTCGAGGTCGAGGTCGAGTGGGTCATCCACCTGACGTCGCACGCGGTCGTGCCGGGCGCCCCGGAGCTGGCACCCGACGAGCAGCAGTACCTGCGCGACGTCGTCGCGACGTTCGGCGCGGGCGAGATCGCCGAGCTCGCGGAGATCGAGCGGACGACGGTGCACGACGTGAAGGCCGTCGAGTACTTCCTCAAGCGCCGCATCGCCGCCGCACCGGACGCGCTGCGTGCCGACACCGTGCTGCCGCAGGTGGGCGAGCTCGTGCACTTCGCGCTCACGAGCGAGGACGTCAACAACCTGTCGTACGCGCTGATGGTGCGCGGCGCGGTGCACGAGGTGTGGTTCCCCGCAGCCGTCGCGCTGACGGACGAGGTCGCAGCGCTGGCCGCGGAGCACGCGGACGTCCCCATGCTCGCGCTGACCCACGGGCAGCCGGCGACGCCGACGACCCTGGGCAAGGAGCTCGCGGTCCTCGCGCACCGCCTGCGCCGTCAGCTGCGCCGCATCGCGTCGGACGAGTACCTGGGCAAGCTCAACGGCGCGACGGGCACGTACGGCGCGCACCTCGCGGCCGTCCCGGACGCGGACTGGCAGATGGTGTCGCGCACGTTCGTCGAGCACCTGGGCCTGACGTGGAACCCGCTGACCACGCAGATCGAGTCGCACGACTGGCAGGCCGAGCTGTACGCGGACGTCGCGCGCTTCAACCGGGTGCTGCACAACCTGGCCACCGACGTGTGGACGTACATCAGCCGCGGCGTCTTCACGCAGATCCCGGTCGCGGGGGCGACGGGCTCGTCGACCATGCCGCACAAGGTCAACCCGATCCGCTTCGAGAACGCCGAGGCGAACCTCGAGATCTCGTCCGCGCTGCTCGACACGCTGGCCGCGACGCTGGTCACCAGCCGCCTGCAGCGCGACCTGACGGACTCCACGACGCAGCGCAACATCGGCCCCGCGTTCGGGCACTCGCTGCTCGCGATCGACAACGTGCGCCGGGGTCTGCGGGCCCTGTCGGTGGACGTCGCGATGCTGGCGCGCGAGCTCGACGCCAACTGGGAGGTGCTGGGCGAGGCCGTGCAGTCGGCCATGCGCGCGGCGTCGGTCGCGGGCGTCGCCGGCATGGACAACCCGTACGAGCGGCTCAAGGAGCTGACGCGCGGGCGCCGGCTGACGGCCGAGGACATGCGGTCCTTCGTCGACTCGCTGGGCCTGCCGGCCGACGTGACGGAGCGGCTGCGCAACCTCTCGCCCGCAACGTACACCGGAATGGCGTCCGCGCTGGTCGCCCACCTGGAGTAGCCTGCTGTCCGGTTCGTCCGGATCGGGGCGGCAACGTCCCCCGAACGCGTCACTCGTTCGGCCTAATTGCCCGCCCTGCGGTGGGAGCGGTTCCTGTCGATACGTTTCGATACCTGGACATGTGCCCTGGATCGGGTCAGAATCGTCGGCGTCGTCGGAATCCTCCCCTTCAGTCCGATCCGGCAAGGAAGCCCAACGTGACACTGATGCAGAAGGCGATCACACCGTCGCTGGCGCACGCCCATCTCACGCAGGGTCACGACCGCATCGCCGGTTACGTGGTCCGCGCAGAGGACGTCGCGTTCGCGACCACCCCCGCCCAGCTCTTCGAGGTGCACGGCCTGGGCTACCCCGGCTCGCCGTTCAGCCCGTACGACCGCTCCATCGACATCCTGCGGTTCGAGTCCTCGCCGCAGCTGCAGTACCGCGACGTCCCGGGGTACATCGTCCCGCTCTGGTGGCTGCGGCACTCCCGCATCCCCCCGGGCGCCGAGCTGATCCGGGTGCACGACGACGGCACATCGACGCTCCTCGCGCGCTACGGCGACGTGGGCACGGGGTGGACCGTCACGCAGCTCGGTGCGCCTCGTCCGGCGCTCGCGTCGCTGTCGCGGTGCGTCGGGCCGGTCGCGAAGTGGCACGGCGCCTACCTGGAGGCGGACGTGGTGGACGGCGGGCACACGGTCGTGCTCGCGCTCGCCAACCCGCCGCTCGCGGAGACCGGCTTCCACCAGTCGCCGTCGGGCCGCTGGTACCGGCGGGTGGCCCGCGAGGACGTCACCGAGCTGTTCGAGCTCGACCTGACGGCCCGCTGGAACGGCCTGTCGGTCCGCGTGGTCGACCAGTGGCAGGACGCCCAACGCTACGTCGTGGCCCGCATCTCGCACCTGGGCGACGACATCGAGCGTGCCGAGCGCCTGCACCTGGAGCGCGTCGAGGCCGGCGTGTACGAGGCGATCGTCTACGCCGCCGAGCTCACCGACATCGAGACCAACCAGGTCGTCCCGCACACGTGGGCACCCGGTCCGGCGGCGCAGCAGCGGCACTGGGCACATTCGTAGATCTGGTCGGTGAATTTTCACCCGCAGAGCGTCACGTTCGCGTAGCATCTCCAGACATACCGGCACGAACCCGAGCGGCACTCCCCGGAGAGCCCCGGTCCCCCGGTCGGCCCGCAAGGGTCGGCCCACAGACCGCACCGGGCCTGGTCCTCCCCCCCGACCAGGCCCGGTGCGCTTTTTCTTGCGTCTGACCGGGCGAAACGTGTCGTGCTCGGCGCGCGCCCGCGGCCGTCGGGCTCCCCGGTTCGCTGCTCCGGCCCTCCTGACCCAGGCTGGACCTGTGCCGAACCGACTCGCGAGCGTCACGAGCCCGTACCTGCTGCAGCACGCCGACAACCCCGTCGACTGGTGGGAGTGGGGCGACGACGCGTTCGCCGAGGCCCGCCGCCGCGACGTGCCCGTCCTGCTGTCGGTCGGCTACGCGGCCTGCCACTGGTGCCACGTCATGGCGCACGAGTCGTTCGAGGACGCCGCGACGGCCGCCTTCATGAACGAGCACTTCGTCTGCGTCAAGGTCGACCGCGAGGAGCGGCCCGACGTCGACGCCGTGTACATGGCCGCCACGCAGGCGATGACGGGCAGCGGCGGGTGGCCCATGACGGTCGTCACCACGCCCGACGGGCGCCCGTTCTTCTGCGGCACCTACTTCCCCCCGCGGCGCGTGCAGCACATGGCGTCGTTCCCCGAGGTGCTGGCCGCCGTCGCCGCGGCGTGGACCACGCGCCGCGAGGAGGTCCTGAGCAGCGCCGGCACCATCGCCGACGCCCTGGGGCAGCGACCGGTCCCCGGCGGCGACGGGCCCACGGGCGGCGACCTGGTGGACGAGCGGGTCGTCGCGCGCGCACTAGGGGCCCTGAGCGCGACGTTCGACGAGCGCGACGGCGGCTTCGGCGGCGCACCCAAGTTCCCGCCGTCGATGGTGCTCGAGTGGCTGCTGCGCCACCACGCGCGCACGGGCGACGCCGACGCCCTGGCGATGACGCGCGCCACGCTCGACGCGATGGCCCGCGGCGGCATGTACGACCAGCTCGCCGGCGGATTCGCGCGGTACTCCGTCGACGCGACGTGGACCGTCCCCCACTTCGAGAAGATGCTCTACGACAACGCGCTGCTGCTGCGCGTGTACCTGCACGCGTGGCGGCTGACGGGCGACCCGCTGGCCCGTCGCGTCGTCGAGGAGACCGCCGACTGGCTGCTGGCCGACCTGCGCACGCCCGAGCGTGGGTTCGCCTCGGCCCTCGACGCCGACAGCGAGGGCCGCGAGGGCGCGTTCTACGCGTGGACCCCCGGGCAGCTCCGGGACGTGCTGGGCGACGACGACGGCACGTGGGCGGCCGACGTCCTCGCGGTCACCGGCGAGGGGACCTTCGAGCACGGGGCGTCCGTCCTGCAGCGGCGGCGCGACCCGGACGACGACGCGCGGTTCGCCGCGGTGCGCGACCGCCTGCGCGACGCCCGCGAGGCGCGCGTCCGTCCGGCCCGCGACGACAAGGTCGTCTCGGCGTGGAACGGGCTGGCGGTCGCCGCCCTGGCCGAGGCCGGCGCGCTGCTCGACCGCCCCGACTGGCTCGACGCCGCCCGCCGGTGCGCGACCCTGCTCGCCGACCTGCACACGCGCACCGACGCCGGCGGCGGCGACCGGCTCGTGCGGACGTCGCGCGACGGCGTCGCCGGCAACGCGCCGGGAGTGCTGGAGGACTACGCCGACGTCGCCGAGGGGTACCTCGCGCTCGCGGCCGCGACGGGGGAGCACGCGTGGACCGCACGGGCGCAGCGGCTGCTCACGACCGTCCTCGCGCACTTCCGCGACGACGACGGCAGCCTCTTCGACACCGCCGACGACGAGACGGACCCCGTCCTGGGTGCGCTGCGCCGCCCGCAGGACCCCACCGACGGGCCCACACCCGCGGGACCGCCGGCCGCCGCGGCAGCGCTCGTCACGCTCGGCGCCCTGACCGGTGACCTCGCGCTGCGCGAGGCCGCCCTCGCAGCCCTGCGGGACCCGCTGCGGCTGGCCGCGCGCTACCCGCGCGCGACGGGCTGGGCGCTGGCGACCGCGGAGGCGCTGCTCGACGGCCCGCGCGAGGTGGCCGTCGTCGGCCCGTCCGGCGACCCGGCGGCTGCGGCGCTGCACCGGGCGGCGCTCGCGTCGCCCGCTCCGGGTCTGGTCGTGGCCGTCGGCGACCCTGCCGACCTCGGCGACGAGGCCCCGACGCTCCTGCGCGACCGCCCGCTCGTCGACGGGCGGGCCGCGGCCTACGCGTGCCGGGGCTTCGTGTGCGAGCGCCCGACCACCGACCCCGACGCGCTGGCCCGGCAGCTGCGCACCTGACCGGCCGACCGGATCGCTCTCTCACCACCTGGGGGGTGGGTCCACCCACCCCCACCCCTGCGGCGAGAGAGCGATCCGTTACGCGCTCAGTCGGTGGGGTGGCCGCCGTGCACGGCCCCGCGCCAGGCGCCCGTCTCGGTGCGGCGCCCCTCGATGAACTCCTTGAAGCGGTGCAGGTCCTTCTTCACCTGCCGGTCGTCGGCGCCGATCGCGGCTCCGACCTTCTCGCGGAAGCCCTCGGGCTCCCACTCGATGTGCGTCGTGACCCGCGTCGAGCCGGGCCCGAGCGGCTCGAACGTCACGCGGCCGGCGTGCGTCGTGCCGTCGACGCTCGCCCACGCGACGACGACGTCGGGCTGCTGCTCGAGGATCGCGGCGTCGAACTCGCGGTCGACGCCCGCGATGCTGGTCGTCCAGCGCGTCAGCGTGTCGCTGATCTGCTTGATCTCCTCGACGCCGTTCATGAAGTGCGGGAACTCCTCGAACTGCGTCCACTGGTCGTACGCGGTACGGACAGGGACGTCGACGTCGATGGTCTCGTCGATCGTGGCCATGAGGTCTCCTCCGTTGCGTGCCGGATGGTGCCCGGACGACGCTACGTCGACCCTGCCCGGCCCGCGCGGCGAGAGCGCCGCGGTCCGGGGGACGTCAGGCAGGTGCCGGAGCGACGTCCGGGACGTCGATCGCGGCGAGGTCCGCGAGCGCGTGGGCGTAGCCGGCGGCGTCCCCGACCCGCGCCGCGGCCCGGGCGGCGACGGTGGGACCGTGCAGCAGCGAGCGCGTGCGCCGCCGCAGCGAGCGGGCGCGCGTCTCGTCGCGATCGGACGGCGGCAGGGCGTCCAGCGCGGCCTCGAGCCCGCCCAGGACGCGGGTGCGCTCCGCGAGGACGGCGGGGTCCCACTCCCGCACGCGCCGGTCCGCCTCGAAGTCCTCGGCCGCCCGGAGCACGACCTCCCGCGCGTGGCCCAGCGCGGCGTGCTCCGCCGGGGCGTGGTCGGCGACGGACTGCAGCGTCACGAGGGCGACGCCGGGCAGGGTGCGGACGTCGGGGTCGACGTCGTGGCGCAGCGCGAGGTCGACGACCGTGAGCGGCTGCGGCGACCCGCGGCGCACGGCGGCGAGCGCCTCGACGCCGAGCACGGCACCCGCCGCACCGGAGCACGCGACGACGAGGTCGGTCCGTGCGACCTCGGCGAGGAGGTCGGCCCCGGCCGGCAGCGCCCGGACCCCGCGCGCGGACGCGAACGGCGCAGCCCGCCCGCTGGGCGAGAACACGCGCACGTCGCGCACACCCCGGGCCTTGAGGGCGGCGAGGCTGGCCCCGGCGTAGGAGCCGGTGCCGACCAGCACGCAGCGCACGGCCGACCAGTCGACCTCGCCGTCGGCCTGCGGGAGGGTGCGTGCGGCGAGGTCGAGCGCGACCCCGACGACCGACCGGCCCGTGGAGCCCAGGCCCGTCGACTTCTCGACCGCGCGCGAGGCCCGCGAGGCGGCCTGGAAGAGCGCCTCGAGCGTGGACGTCGTCGTGCCGTCGCGGCGCGCGGTGGTCAGGGCCCGGCGCACCTGGCCGGCGATCTCACGCTCCCCCACGACCATCGAGTCGAGCCCCGCGGCGACCGCGAACAGGTGCTCGCTCGCGTCGGCGCCGACGAGCGGGTGCAGCTGCTCGGCCACGTCGTCGACGCTGTAGCCCGAGCGGGAGGCGACGGCCTGCGCGACGGCGTGGCGGGCGCGGGGGGTGTGGGCGGTGTCGTCGACGTCCAGGTACAGCTCGAACCGGTTGCACGTCGCGAGGACGACGGCACCGGTCACGGCGTTGGTCGCGGCGACGAGCTCCCTGCCCACGGCGTGGACGTCCGACTGCAGACGCTCCAGCACGGTCAGGTCGAGGGAGTGGTGGCTCGCGACGAGAGACAGGAGCACCACGGGAACCGATTGAATCATCCCGGGAAATGTCCGGCACAATCCGAGGTGTGAGTCTTACCCCACACCATCCGCTCCTCGACGGCCGCACCGGTGATTCCGCGCTGGTGACGGCGTATTCCGGGACCCGTCCCGAGCGTCTTCCGGTCTGGTTCATGCGCCAGGCCGGACGGTCGCTCCCCGAGTACCGCGCGTCGCGCGCCGGCACCGCGATGCTCGACGCGTGCCTCGACCCGGACCTGGCCTCCGAGATCACGCTGCAGCCCGTGCGCCGCCACGGCGTCGACGCCGCGGTCTTCTTCTCCGACATCGTCGTGCCGCTCAAGCTGGTCGGCGTCGACGTCGAGATCGTGCCCGGCACGGGCCCCGTGATCGCCTCGCCCGTGCGCACGCTCGACGACGTCGCGCGCCTGCGCGACCTCGGCCCGCTGGACGCCGCGCGCCTCGCACCGGTCACCGCGGGCGTCGAGCGGACCGTCGCGCAGCTCGACCGCACGCCGCTCGTCGGGTTCGCGGGCGCGCCCTTCACGCTCGCCGCGTACCTGGTCGAGGGCGGGCCGTCGCGCGACCACCTCGCCGCGCGCCGCCTCATGCACGCCGACCCGGCCGCGTGGTCCGCGCTCATGGACTGGACGGCCGAGGTGACGGGCGCGTTCCTCGCCGCGCAGGTCACGGCGGGTGCCAGCGCGGCGCAGCTGTTCGACTCATGGGCCGGCGCGCTGTCGCTGGCCGACTACGCGGCGCACTGCGCGCCCGCGTCGGCGCGCGTGCTCGCGCAGGCGAGCGCGCTGGGCGTGCGGACCGTGCACTTCGGCGTCGCGACGGGCGAGCTGCTCGTCGCGATGCGCGACGCCGGCGCCGACGTCATGGGCGTCGACTACCGCGTGCCGCTCGACGAGGCGTCGGCGCGGCTCGGTGGCGCGACACCGCTGCAGGGCAACGTCGACCCCGCGCTGCTGGCTGCGCCCTGGGACGTCCTCGAGGCGCACGTGCGCGACGTCGTCCGCCGCGGCGCGGCGGCGCCGGGGCACGTCGTGAACCTCGGCCACGGCGTGCCGCCGGACACGGACCCGGCCGTGCTGACACGGCTCGTGCAGCTGGTCCACACGTTGTGAGCCGGGACGTCGCGCAGGGCCCCGACCCGGCGGGCACGGGCTCGTCGGGGTGGGAGGCCGTCGTCGTCGGGGCGGGTGTCGCGGGGCTCGTCGCGGCGCGCGAGCTGGCGCGCGCGGGCCTGCGCACGCTCGTGCTCGACGAGCGCGAGGCCCCCGGCGGCGCGGTCCGCGGGCACGACGTCGCGGGCCTGCGGCTCGACGCGGGCGCCGACTCCTACGCGACGCGCGGCGGCTCGGTGGCCGCGCTGCTGGGCGAGCTGGGCCTCGGGGACGACGTCGTGGCGCCCGAGCCACGGGGTGCCTGGACGCACCTGACCAGCGGCGACGGCCCGTTGCCGCGCACCGGGCTGCTGGGCGTGCCGGCCTACCCGCTGGCGCCCGACGTGCGGCGCACGCTCGGCACGGCGGGTGCCGCGCGGGCCGCGCTCGACCTCGTCCTGCCCGCGCGCGTGGGCGCCGACGCCCCGACGCTCGGCGCCCTGGTGCGCGCCCGCATGGGCGACGCGGTGGTGACGCGGCTGGTGCAGCCCGTCGTCGGCGGCGTGCACGCGGCCGACCCCGACGACCTCGCGGTGGAGGCGGCCGCGCCGGGGCTGCGCGAGGCGCTCGCCGCGTCCGGCGGGTCGCTCGCGCGGGCGGTGCGCCGGCTGCGGGCGTCGGCCCCGGCGGGCACCGCGGTCGAGGGCGTCGCGGGCGGTGTGCACCGGCTGGTCGACGCGCTCGTCGCCGACGTCACCGCGCACGGCGGCGTGGTGCTGACCCGCACCCGCGCCGAGTCGGTGACCCGCGCGGCGGACGGCACCCTCGCGCTCGGGACGCGGGACCGCCACGACCCGCCGCGGCCGTCGCGCGACCTGCGCACGCAGCGCCTGGTCCTGGCCACGCCGGGCGCCGCGGGTCTCCTCGACGGGCTCGACGGTGCGGACCTGCGCGACGTGCGGCTCGACGACGGGGCACCCGTCACGCTCGTCACGCTGGTGCTCGACGAGCCCGCGCTGGACGCCGCGCCGCGCGGCACGGGCGTCCTCGTGGGGCGGGGCACCGACGACGTGCGCGCCAAGGCCCTCACGCACGCGAGCGCCAAGTGGGGCTGGGTCGCGCGGGCGGCAGGGGCGGGCCGGCACGTCGTGCGGCTGTCGTACGGGCGCGCGGGCGACGAGGCGCGCGGCGACGTCCTGCCGACGGGTGACGCGCTCGTCGACCTCGCGCTGCGGGACGCCGCGACGCTGCTCGGCGTGCCGCTGGGTCGCGACGCGCTGCACGGGTCGGCGGTCGTGCGGTGGACGCAGTCGCTGCCCCGCCCGAGCGCCGGGCACCGGGCGGCGGTGGCCGCGGTGCGGCAGGCCGTCGAGGCGATGCCGGGGGTCGCGGTGTGCGGGGCCTGGTCGGCGGGCAACGGGCTCGCCTCGGTGGTCCCCGACGCACGGGCGGCGGCGCGTGCGCTGCTCGCCGACGCCCGTCCCGACGCGTCCTGAGCGCGCCGCCGGCCGGACCGCGCCGATCGCGTCCGACGCTCTCGACAAACGAGATGACGGCACGTCAGAATTGCGGCGCGGGAATGACGTGGCTCACGATTCCCGGCGGGCAGGATGACATTCTGACAATTCGTCAGAACGATGCGCCGGGGCATATTCCTCCCTCACCTGCGGGAACTCCCGCGGCGGCCGGCTGTTTCGACATCCGCGCGCCCGGCGACGACACTGGACGCATGCCTCAGCAGGTGCGCATCGGCACGCGCGCGAGCGCCCTGGCCCTCACGCAGACCGGCCACGTCGCGGACGCGCTCGCCGCCCTCGCCGACCTCACGGTCGAGACCGTCCGCGTGCGGACGCAGGGCGACCGCGTCCGGGCGTCCCTGGCGACCCTCGGCGGCACGGGGGTCTTCGTCACCGCGCTGCGCGACGCGCTGCTCGACGGCCGCTGCGACGTCGCGGTCCACTCCCTCAAGGACCTGCCGACCGGCCCCGCCGACGGTCTGGTGATCGCCGCCGTCCCGCCCCGCGCCGACGCGCGCGACGCCCTGTGCGCCCGCGACGGCCTCACGCTGGCCACGCTGCCCGCCGGCGCCCGCGTCGGGACCGGGTCGCCGCGCCGCGCCGCGCAGCTGCGGGCGCTGCGGCCGGACCTGGACGTCGTGGACATCCGCGGCAACGTCGGCACCCGCCTGGGCCGCGTGCGCGGGCTCGACCCCACCACGGTCGCGGACGGGCCGCACGTCGGCCCCGACGCCCCGCACCCCGGGGTCGCCACCGACGCGCCGCGCGGCGACCTCGACGCGGTCGTCCTGGCCGCCGCGGGGCTGGCCCGCCTGGGGCGCCTCGACGCCGTGAGCGAGTGGTTCGACCCCGACGTCCTCGCGCCCGCGCCGGGCCAGGGCGCGCTCGCCGTCGAGGTGCGCACGGGCGACGCGTCGGGCGACACGCCCCTCGCGGACGCGCTGCGCGCCCTCGACGACGCCCCGACGCGTCGTGCCGTCGTCGCCGAGCGCGCCGTGCTGGCCCGCCTCGAGGCCGGCTGCGCGGCACCCATCGGTGCGTGGGGCCGTCTCGACGACGCGACCGGGACGCTCGTGCTCGACGCCGTGGTCGCCGCGGTCGACGGCTCGCGCGTGCTGCGCCTCGCCGCCCGCGGTCCCGCCGCCGACGACGCCGAGGCCGACGCCCTGGGCCGTCGCCTCGCCGAGGACCTGCTCGCGGCCGGCGCCGCCGACCTCGCCCCGCTCGGGGACGTCCGGTGAGCGCCGCCGGACCCGAGGCCCCCGCCGTCCCCACGGGCCCCCTCACCGGCTGGCGCGTCCTGGTCCCCCGCCCTCCCCTCGACCCCACCCCCACCCCCCACCCCCCCACCCCCCTGGCCGCGAGAGAGCAATCCGGTCACGACGGCACCACCCCCACAGCAACCGGATCGCTCTCTCACCGACCCGACGGCCGACCCCACCCCTCCCCTGAGGCCGCGAGAGAGCAATCCAGTAGCGGCCCGAGGTCCCTGCCCGCAACCGGATCGCTCTCTCACCACCTGGGGGTGGCGGCCGTGAGTCCCGCGGCGATGGCGCTGCTCGCGGTCGGTGCCGAGCCGCTCGTCGTGCCGCTCGTGCGGACCGTCCCGCTCGACGACCTCACGCCGCTCGACGACGCCCTGCTCGCGCTCGGCGCCGGCTGGTACGCGTGGCTCACGGTGACCAGCCAGGCCGCCGTGGCGGTGCTGGCCGAGCGCGCCGCCGCGCACGACGACGGGCTCGCGGCCCTCGTCGCGCGGACGGGCGTGCGGGTCGCGGCGGTCGGCCCGGGAACCGCGCGCGCTCTCGAGGCGCTGGGCGTGCCCGTGGACGTCGTGCCGCCGGTCCGCTCGACGGCCGTGGACCTCGTCGCCGCCCTCGTCGCCGCCGACCCGACCGCCCCCCGTGCGCTCTTCCCGCGCGGCGACCTCGCCGCCGGCACGCTCGCCGACGGACTCACGGCCGCCGGCTGGTCCGTCGACGACCCGGTCGTCTACCGCACGGTGCCCGCCGGCCCCCCGGACCCGCAGGTCGCCCGCGCGTGGGCCGCCGGCGACGTGCACGCGGTGCTGCTCACGTCGGCCAGCACCGTGCGCGCCCTGCTCGACCACCTGGGCCCGCCCCCGCCCGCGACCCGCGTCGTCGTCATCGGGCCCAGCACGCAGGCCGAAGCGGACCGCCGCGGCCTGCGGGTCGACGCGGTCGCCGGCCGCCAGACCCTCGCCGGGCTCGTCGACGCGCTGGCCGACCACGTCGCACGCACGGGCGCGACTCCCGGCACTCCCCCCACCCCCACGGAGGACACACCGTGACCACCCCCTCCCCCGGCCGGCTGCGTCCGCGCCGCCTGCGCCGGACCCCCGCGCTGCGCCGCCTGACCGCGCAGACCCGTCTGCACCCGGCCGACCTCGTCCTGCCGGTCTTCGTCCGCGAGGGCCTCGACGAGCCGCACGCGCTGACGTCGATGCCCGGGGTGCTGCAGCACACGCGCGACTCGCTGCGCCGGGAGGCGGTGCGCGCGGCCGAGGCCGGGATCGGCGGGATCATGCTGTTCGGCGTCCCGGCGCACCGCGACGCGACCGGGACCGGGGCCACCGACCCCGACGGCATCCTCAACGTCGCGATCGCGGACGTCGTCGCCGAGGTCGGCGAGGCGCTCGTCGTGCAGGCCGACCTGTGCCTCGACGAGTTCACCGACCACGGCCACTGCGGCGTCCTGACCGCGGACGGCACGGTCGACAACGACGCGACCCTGGAGCGGTACGCCGCGATGGCGCTCGCGCAGGCGCAGGCCGGCGCCCACCTCGTGGGCCTCAGCGGCATGATGGACGGCCAGACGGGCGTCGTGCGGGACGCGCTGGACGCGGCGGGGCACCACGAGGTCGCGGTCCTCGCGTACGCGGCGAAGTACGCGTCTGCGTTCTACGGGCCGTTCCGCGAGGCGGTCGAGTCGCAGCTCGACGGCGACCGGCGCACCTACCAGATGGACCCGGCGAACCGGCGCGAGGCGGCGCGGGAGGTCGCGATCGACGTGGCCGAGGGCGCCGACGTCGTCATGGTCAAGCCCGCGATGTCGTACCTGGACGTGCTCGCGGACGTCGCCGCGTCCACACCCGTGCCCGTCTGGGCGTACCAGGTGTCCGGCGAGTACGCCATGATCGAGGCGGCGTCCGCGCGGGGGTGGATCGGCCGTCGGAGTGCTGTCACGGAGTCCGTGCTCAGCATCCGTCGCGCCGGTGCCGATGCCATCCTGACGTACTGGGCGACGGAGCTGGCCGGGTGGCTGGCGGAGGAGCGGTGATGACGCAGGTGGAGGACGACACGGTCGTGCTGGGGCAGGCCCCGGCCTGGACGGCCACCAGCTCGGAGGCCTTCGTGCACGCCACCTCCGTGATCCCCGGGGGCGTCAACTCGCCCGTGCGCGCGTTCGGGTCGGTCGGCGGCACGCCGCGCTTCCTCGCCTCCGCGCGCGGTGCGTACGTCCGCGACGTCGAGGGCCGTGACTACGTCGACCTCGTCGGGTCGTGGGGTCCCGCGCTGGTGGGGCACGCGCACCCGCAGGTGGTCGAGGCGGTGCAGCAGGCGGCCGCACGCGGGCTGGGCTTCGGCGCGCCGACGACGACCGAGGTCGAGCTCGTCGACGAGATCCGCGAGCGCGTGCCCGTCGCCGAGCGCGTGCGCCTGGTCTCGACCGGCACCGAGGCCGTGATGACCGCGCTGCGGCTGGCCCGCGCGTGGACCGGTCGCGACAAGATCGTGAAGTTCGCCGGCTGCTACCACGGGCACGTCGACTCCCTGCTGGCGCAGGCGGGCTCGGGCGTCGCGACGCTCGCGCTGCCCGGGTCGGCCGGGGTCACCGCGGCCGTCGCCGCCGAGACCATCGTCGTGCCGTACAACGACGTCGAGGCGCTGCAGGCCGCGTTCGACGAGCACGGCTCGACCATCGCCGCCGTCATCACCGAGGCCGCGCCCGCCAACATGGGCGTCGTGCCGCCGCTGCCGGGCTTCAACCGCGAGCTGCGCCGCATCACGCAGCACCACGACGCCGTGCTCATCCAGGACGAGGTGCTCACGGGCTTCCGCGTCGGCCGCGCCGGCTGGTGGGGCCTGGAGGGCGCCTCGGAGCAGTGGGCCCCGGACCTGCTGACGTTCGGCAAGGTCATCGGCGGCGGGCTGCCCGTGGCGGCGGTCGCGGGTCGCGCCGACATCATGGAGCAGCTCGCACCGCTCGGGCCGGTCTACCAGGCGGGCACGCTGTCCGGGAACCCGGTGGCCACGGCCGCGGGCCTGGCGACGCTGCGGCTCGCGGACGCCGAGGTCTACGCGCGCGTGGACGCCGCGGCGGCGCACCTGCGTCGTGCGGTGACCGGTGCGCTCGCGGACGCGGACGTGCCGCACGCGCTGCAGTGGGCCGGGAGCCTGTTCAGCGTGGTGTTCGGCGAGCACGCGGCGTCCCAGGGCGCGCGGGACTACGCGGCCGTGCAGGCCTCGGAGCACTGGCGGTACGCGCCGTTCTTCCACGCGCTGCTCGACGCGGGCGTGCTCGCGCCGCCGTCGCCGTTCGAGGCGTGGTTCGTCTCCGCCGCGCACGACGAGACCGTGCTGGACCGCGTCATCGAGGCCCTGCCGACGGCGGCCCAGGCGGCCGCACAGGCCCGCCCCCCGGAGTGACGCGCGCCTGACGCACGAGACCGGGCCGGGTCGTCCTCCCACGGTGGGACGACGACCCGGCCCGGTCTCGATGTGCGTCCGTCCAGGGGACGGACGGATGGCGGTGCGTCAGCGGGTCGGCGGGACCGGGGTCACGTCGGCCAGCGCCGCGGCGTCGTCGGACGTCCCGGCAGGGTCGGCCGGGCCGTGGCCCACGGCGGCGACGTCACCGCGGCCGGCGGCCAGGTCGTTGCGGTAGGCGCGGACGGACCACGTGATCGCGGCGATCCAGACGAGCGCGATGGCGCCCAGGACGAGACCCTCGGTGGGCGTGTCGCCGACCCCGACCCAGTCGGAGCGCAGGATCGTGCGGGCGTTGGTGAGCACGATGACGCCGCCGACGGCCGAGCCGAGCACACGGCCCGGGACCTTGCGGACGAGCCACGCGGCGATGGGGGCGGCGACGAGGCCGCCGATCAGCAGCGCGAGCACCCAGGTGAAGTCGACGCCCTGCGAGCCGATCGCGAACAGGAAGCCGAGGCTCGCGGCGATCGCGACGAGGAACTCGGAGGTGTCGATCGACCCGACGACCTTGCGCGGCTCGAGCCGGCCGCTCGCGAGCAGGGCGGGCGTGCCCACGGGGCCCCAGCCGCCGCCGCCGGTCGCGTCGACGAAGCCGGCGACGAGGCCCAGCGGCGTGAGGAACCGCTTGCGCAGGGGCAGACCCTGGCGGTCGGTGCGCAGCCCCTTGAGCGTGAAGCGGATCAGCAGGTAGAGGCCGAGCGCCAGCAGGATCAGCGACATGACGGGCTTGGCCGCGTCGGTCGACAGGTTCGACAGGAACGTCGCACCGGCGAACGCGCCGACCGCGCCGGGGACGCCCACGCGCAGGACGACCTTCCAGTCGACGTTGCCGAACTTCCAGTGCGAGACGCCCGACGCGAGCGTCGTGCCGATCTCCGCGAGGTGGACGGTGGCGGACGCGGCAGCCGGGTTGGTGCCGATCGCCAGCAGCAGCGTCGACGACGTCACGCCGTAGGCCATGCCCAGGCTTCCGTCGACGAGCTGGGCGGCGAGCCCGACGAGGGCGAGCAGGACGATCGTGGGCACGTGGACCACCTCGGGAGGGCCCGGCACGGGGCCGGGAGGTCGGAAGTCGAGCGCGCACGGACGGATATCCGTACCACGCTGATAATTCCGATCCGAGTGCTCGGGTTACAAGAGCTTCCCGTATCCTGAGACACCGTCTCGTAAGCCGAGAGCCGCCGCCCGCGAGGAGCCCGTCCCCGTCACGGGTTCTCCCACGCGTCCTCGCGTGCGGCCAGCACGTGCACCGACTCGGGGAGCTCCCGGGCCACGACGTCGGCCAGCGTCACGACGTCGAGCACGTCGCGCACCGCCGTCCGCAGCGCGACCCACACCTCGAGCAGCGCGGTCGCGGAGCCCTCGTACGTCAGGCCCGGCGGGCGCACGTCCCGCACGGTCACCAGCGGGCCGTCGACCGCGCGGATCACGTCGGCGAGCGTGATCTCGTCCGCCCCGCGGGCCAGGAGGTAGCCGCCGGAGCGGCCGCGCACGCTCGTCACGACACCGCCGCGCCGCAGGTCGCCCATGATCCGCTCGAGGAAGCTGGTCGGGATGCCCTGGCCGGCGGCCAGCACGTCGCTCGGGACGGACTCACCGCCCGGCCTGCTCGCCAGCTCGGCGCACGCCCGCACCGCATAGTCCGCCTTCGCCGAGACACGCATGCGCCGATTCTCCCCTGCGCCGCGTGCTGCCACGTGCAGGCGGGGTGCACCGGGCGGGTGAGGTCGGAATACCCCGGGGGGGTACCCTGTTCCCATGAGCGTGATGCCCGCAGCCCCGCACCCCGCCACCGACGTCCGCACGCACGCCACGGACGCGGCCCCCGACGGCGCCGCTCCCGGCTACTCCCCCGCCAAGGAGGAGTACCTGCGCCGGCTGCGTCGCGTCGAGGGCCAGGTCCGCGGCATCGCCCGCATGGTCGACGAGGACGTCTACTGCATCGACGTCCTCACCCAGATCGCGGCCGTGACGAAGGCCCTGCAGGCCGTCGGCATCGGCCTCGTGGAGGACCACCTCGGGCACTGCGTCGTCGACGCGGCCCGGCAGTCCCCCGAGGCAGGGGCCGAGAAGGTCCGCGAGGCGTCGGCGGCCATCGCACGACTCGTCCGGAGCTGACCCCGGGCGGCTCCCACCCCCACGAGGAGAGCCGCCCCCACTCCCGGTCGCCCCGGCCGCCCGCCGCGCCTCGCGCGGGCCCCCGCCGCCGCCGGACCACCGAGAACCGAAGGAGCACCCCCATGAGCACCACCACCTTCCGCGTCGACGGCATGACCTGCGGCCACTGCGTGAACGCGGTCACCGAGGAGCTGTCGGCGCTGCCCGGCGTCACGGACGTCGCCGTGGAGCTCGTGACGGGTGGCTCGTCGCCCGTCACGGTCACGTCCGACGCGCCGCTGGACACCGCGGCCGTCGCGGCCGCCGTCACCGAGGCGGGGTACGCCGTGACCCCGGGACGGTCGCTCCTGTGAGCGCCGACGCCGCCCGTCGAGCCCCCGACGGCGTGACCGCCGCGGGCATCGACCTGGCCATCGAGGGCATGACGTGCGCGTCGTGCGTCGCGCGCGTCGAGAAGCGGCTCAACCGCGTCCCGGGCGCCCGTGCGACCGTGAACCTCGCGCTCGAGACCGCGCACGTCGACGTCACCGCGACGGACGACGCGCCCGCACCCGACGTCGACGCGCTGGTCGCCGCCGTGCAGGCCGCGGGGTACGACGCGCGCCCGCTCACGCGCCCCGGGGCCGGCGCGCCGGCGACGCACGACGGCCACGCCCACCCGGGCACCGACGGCCACGCCGGCGAGCACGGCGCCGACCACGCGGGGCACGACGACCTCGCGCACGCGCTGTCCGGCATGCAGCACGCCGGCATGGAGCACGACCCCGACGACGACACGTCGGCACCCGACGACACGCGCGGCACCGACCTGCGTCGACGCCTGCGCGTCGCGGCCGTGCTCACCGTGCCGGTGCTCGTGCTCAGCATGGTCCCGGCGACGCAGTTCCGCGGCTGGCAGTGGCTGGTCGCGGCTCTCGCCCTGCCCGTCGCGACGTGGGCCGCGTGGCCCTTCCACCGCGCCGCCTACCGCGCGGCACGGCACGGCGCGTCGACCATGGACACGCTCGTCTCGATCGGCGTCGTCGCCGCGACCGCCTGGTCGCTGTGGGCGCTGCTCCTGGGCGGTGCGGGCGAGCTCGGCATGCGCATGACGCCGACCCTCTTCCCCGCCGCGGGGGCCGGCCACGGCACGGCCGTGCCCGAGCTGTACTTCGAGGTCGCAGCCGTCGTCACGACGTTCCTGCTGGCCGGCCGGTACGCCGAGCACCGCTCGCGCCGCCGGGCCGGTGACGCCCTGCGCGCGCTGCTCGACCTGGGTGCCAAGGACGTCGCGCTGCTCGTGACGGGCCCCGACGGGCGCCGCGTCGAGCGACGCGTGCCGGTGAGCCGGCTCGCCGTCGGCGACGAGTTCGCCGTGCGGCCGGGCGAGAAGATCGCCACCGACGGGGTCGTGGTGTCCGGCACCAGCGCCGTCGACACCTCGCTGCTGACCGGCGAGCC
Source organism: Cellulomonas avistercoris (assembly GCF_014836445.1). Lineage (GTDB taxonomy): Bacteria > Actinomycetota > Actinomycetes > Actinomycetales > Cellulomonadaceae > Cellulomonas > Cellulomonas avistercoris. Next base: position 114,287 of record NZ_JACSQV010000004.1, on the reverse strand, counting down.
CGTCCCCGTGGACGTCGGACCCGGCGACGAGGTCACGGGGGCGACGCTCAACACGGGCGGCCACCTCGTCGTGCGCGCGTCGCACGTCGGCGAGGAGACGCGCCTGGCGCAGATCGGCCGGCTCGTCGCCCGCGCGCAGACCGGCAAGGCGCCCGTGCAGCGGCTCGCCGACCGGATCTCCGCGGTCTTCGTGCCCGTCGTGCTGGTGATCGCGCTCGGCACGCTCGTCGTGTGGCTCGCCACGGGCGGCGGCGTGCAGGCGGCGTTCACGGCGGCCGTCGCGGTGCTGATCATCGCGTGCCCCTGCGCCCTGGGCCTGGCCACGCCGACCGCGCTGCTCGTCGGCACGGGCCGTGGCGCCCAGCTCGGCATCCTCATCAAGGGTCCCGAGATCCTGGAGCAGACGCGGCGCGTCGACACCGTCGTGCTCGACAAGACCGGGACCGTCACGGCCGGGCGCATGGCGCTCGTCGACGTCGTGCCGGCCCCGGGCGAGGACGCGCACGAGGTGCACCGCCTCGCCGCGGCCGTCGAGCAGCTCTCGGAGCACCCGGTCGCCCGCGCCATCGCGGCCACCCCGCCCACCCCCACCCCCGCGAGAGAGCAATCCGGCTCAGACGGCGGGCAGGCTGCGGTCACGGCCGACGTGGCTGTCGGCGCCGACGGCGTCGCGATCGGGGCCGACGAGGTGCGGGAGTTCCGTGCCGACGCCGGCCGCGGGGTCAGCGGCGTGGTCCGCACCGCGCACAGCGGGCTCGGGCTCGCGCGCCGCGTGCTCGTCGGGCGGCTCGGCTGGCTCGACGAGCAGGGCGTGCGGACCGACGAGGTCGCCGACGCGGTCGCCGCGGCGGAGGCGGACGGTGCGACGGCCGTCGTCGCCGCGTGGGACGGCCGCGCGCGCGGCGTCCTCGTGCTGCGGGACCCCGTGAAGCCGACGTCGACCGGGGCGATCGCCGAGCTGCGCGCGCTCGGGCTGCGGCCGGTGCTGCTCACGGGCGACAACCGGGGCGCCGCGCTCGCGACGGCCCGCACCGTGGGCATCGCCGAGCAGGACGTGGTCGCGCAGGTCATGCCGGACGAGAAGGTCGCGGTCGTCGAGCGGCTGCAGGCCGGCGGCGCGCGCGTCGCGATGGTCGGCGACGGCGTCAACGACGCCGCGGCGCTCGCGACCGCGGACCTGGGCCTGGCGATGGGCACGGGCACGGACGTCGCGATCGAGGCGGCGGACCTCACGCTCGTCCGGGGCGACCTCGCGTCGGCGCCGCAGGCGATCCGGCTGTCGCGGCGCACGCTGCGGATCATCCGGCAGAACCTGTTCTGGGCGTTCGCGTACAACGTCGCGGCCATCCCGCTGGCGGCCCTGGGCCTGCTGAACCCGATGATCGCGGGTGCGGCGATGGCGTTCTCGTCGGTCCTGGTGGTGACCAACAGCCTCCGCCTGCGCCGCTTCACCTGACCCACCCAGGCCCCCCGTACCCCCCGAGCGCGGTACTCGACTGGCGAGCGCGGTACCTACGAGTACCGCGCTCGGCAGTTCTGTGGCGCGCTCGGGGGCGGGGACGGGACGGGGCGGGGACGGGGTGGGCGTGATAATGTGCTATCACATTGATAGCGCGCGAGCGCTCGATCCCCCGGAGGCTCACCATGCCCGACACCGTCCCACCGCAGGAGTCCGTCGGCGGCGACCCGAGCGGACGTCCCGTCGGGCACGCCGGCGCGCGCGTCGACGTCGCCGAGCGCGACGCCTGGGCCGTCGGCGCCGGGCCGGGGCTCGTCGTCCTGCTCCTGGCGCTCGGGGCGCTGGGCGGCTCGATCCCGCTGTTCATCCACGCCGACGCCACCGGCGCCGACGCATGGGGCCTCCTCGGCGTTGGACTGATCGTGCTCGGCATCGTGCTGTTCACGGGGATCGCCGTCATCAGCCCCGGGCAGACGCGCGTCGTGCAGTTCTTCGGCCGCTACATCGGCACCATCCGCCGCACCGGCCTGGTCCTGACCGTGCCGCTCACCACGCGCAAGAACGTCTCGGTGCGCGTGCGCAACTTCGAGACCAGCGAGCTCAAGGTCAACGACGCCGACGGCAACCCCATCAACATCGCCTCCATCATCGTGTGGCAGGTCGCGGACACCGCCAAGGCCACCTTCGCGGTCGAGGACTACGTCGACTTCGTGCGCGTGCAGTCCGAGTCGGCGCTGCGGCACGTCGCGATGTCGCACCCCTACGACCACGCCGACGACGGCGAGAACTCGCTGCGCGGCGCCACCGACGTCGTGTCGGGGGAGATCGCGGCCGAGGTCGCGGCGCGCGTCGTCATCGCCGGCATCGAGGTCGTCGAGGCCCGCATCTCCAACCTCGCCTACGCACCCGAGATCGCCCAGGCGATGCTGCAGCGCCAGCAGGCGGGCGCGATCATCGCGGCCCGCGAGCGGATCGTCGAGGGCGCGGTGTCGATGGTCGAGGGCGCGCTGGGTCGCCTCGAGGCGGACGGCATCGTCACGCTGGACGACGAGCGGCGCGCCGCGATGGTGTCGAACCTGCTCGTCGTCCTCTGCGGGGAGTCCCGCGCGACACCCGTCATCAACACGGGCAGCCTGTACGCGTGAACGAGGACGGGCCGGTGGGGGGCGAGGGTGCGGCGTCGGGTGACGCCGCACCCGTGCGCCGTGAGCGCCGGCAGGTCCTGCTGCGGCTCGACCCCGCGGTGCACGACGCGCTCGCCCGGTGGGCGGCCGACGACCTGCGCAGCGTCAACGCCCAGATCGACCTGCTGCTGCGCCGCGCGCTCAAGGACGCGGGCCGCATGCCGTCGACGGCTGCCGCCCCACCCCGCCGCGGCCGCCCCCCCACCACCCCCTGACCCCACCCCACCCCCACCCCTCGCCGAGCGCGGTACTCCACGGCCGAGCGCGGCACACGTAGGTACCGCGCTCGGCGCTGGAGTACCGCGCTCGGCGAAGGGGGGTGGGTGGTGGGCGGGGGTGGGGTCAGCGGAAGCGGCGGCCCTCGTCGCGGCGGACGGCGGCGACCGCCAGGGCCGCGAGGATCGCGGTCCACGCGAGCAGGACGGGCAGGGCGAAGGCGCTGCCCTCGACGCCCGTCGTCACCTGGACGACGAGGTCCCGCGCGGCACGTGACGGCAGGCCCTGCGAGATCGCGTCGAGCCAGCCGGGGAAGACCTCGGGGGGCATGAACAGCCCGCCCGCGAACGCCAGCGGGAACAGCACGCACTGCACGACCGCGAGCGCCGCCTTGGTGGACATCGAGTAGCCGATGGCCAGGCCGAGCAGCGTGAACGGCACGGCGACCGCGACGACCATGGCGGCGGCGCCGAGCGCGCGCAGCGGTGTCAGGGTCGCGGCCGTCAGGAGGGCGCCGATCACCACGAGCGGGACGAGCGCGATGTACGACCACAGCAGCCCGTTGAGCACGCGCCCGGCGAGCCGCGGGCCGGGGCGCGCGGGGAGCGTGCGGACGAACGCGTCGAACGGCTGGGCGCGGTCCTCGGCGACGCCCGCACCGTGCGTGAACAGGCACGCCGACATGATGGCGAACGTGCCGAGCTGCGCGATCGCGGCCAGCGAGGCCAGCGGGTGGGACGTGATCGCGTCCTGCGGGACGACGAAGAACACCAGCGCGAGACCGGGGAACAGCAGGTTGCCGATGACGGCGATCGGGACGCGCACGGTCTCGAGGAACTGGTAGCGCGCGTGCAGCCGGGCGAGCGACGCCCACGGGCGCAGGGCGGCGCCGGACGCGGCGCGGTGGGCGGCGGTGGTGGTCATCGGGTCACCTCGGGTGCGGGCTGGGTGGTGCCGGCGGGCGGGACGGTGCCGGCAGGTGCGGTGCCGGCGGGTGCGGTGCCGGCAGGTGCGGTGCCGACGGGCTCGGCGCCCGCGTCCTCGGCGTGCGACGTGAGCGACAGGAAGGCCTCCTCGAGCGAGGCCCCGCGCACCTCCAGGTCGGCGAACGGCACGGACCGCTCCACGAGCGCGCGGACGAGCGCGTCGGCGTCGGACGCGACGAGGGTGACGCGCGTCCCGCCGGGCACGGCGGTGCCGTCGGTGACGTCCTGGAGCCCCGGCAGACCGACCAGGTCGTCGCCGCCCCCGGACGCGAGCGTGAGCGAGACGCGGCGCACGGCGACGAGGTCGAGCACGCGCGCCAGGCTGTCGTCTGCCAGGACGCGACCCTCCCCCACCACCACGACGCGTTCGGCGAGCGCCTCGATCTCCTCGAGGTAGTGGCTGGTCACGATGACCGTGGCGCCGTCGGCGTGGTAGTCGCGCAGCGCCTGCCACAGCACGTGCCGCGCCTCGACGTCGAGCCCGGTGGTCGGCTCGTCGAGCAGCACGAGCCGCGGACGTCCGACGAGCGACAGCGCCACCGCGAGGCGGCGCTTCTGCCCGCCGGACAGGGCCCCGGTCTGGCGCTCGGCCATCGCGGTCAGGCCGAACCGTGCGAGCACCTCGGCCCGCGGCATGGGGTCGGCGTAGTGCCCGGCGACGAAGTCGACGACCTCGCGCACCTTGAGGGTGTCCGGCAGGCCCGTCTCCTGCGGCGTCGTGCCGAGGGACGTGCGCGACGCGGGGTCGCGAGGGTCGCCGCCGAACACGCGGACGGTGCCCGCGTCGGGCGTGCGCAGGCCCGTGACCAGCGACAGGAGGGTCGTCTTGCCGGCCCCGTTGGGGCCGAGGAGGCCGACGATCTCGCCCGCGTCGACGCGCAGGCTGACGTCGTCGAGGGCCGTGACGGCGCCGAAGCGGCGCGTGACGTGCTCGACGAGCACGGGAGGTGCGGGCGGGGTGGTCATTCCTGCGCTCCCTTGAGCAGCTGGGTCAGCGTGTGGGTGTAGCGCTCGAACGCGAGACGTCCGGCGGTGCTGAGCTCCACGTACGTCGCGGGCGTACGCCCGACGTGCGTCTTGGTCTGCGTGACGTACCCGGCCTCCTCGAGGCGACGCAGGTGCGTGGACAGGTTGCCGGCCGTCATGTCGAGCAGCTTCTGCAACCGGGGGAAGGAGACGCGGTCGCCGCGCTCGAGGGCGGCGAGGGTGGCGACGACCCGCAGCCGGGACGCCGAGTGGATGACCGGGTCGAGGTCGACCTCGCTCACGCGCGCCGCCGGTGCAGCGCGGCGAGCACGGCGGCGACGAGCATGCCGCCCCCTCCCGCGAGGGCCATGACGAGGTACCCGGTCGGCATCGTGACCAGGCTCGCAGCCGCGGCGGTCGCGATCATCCACGCGCCGATGAGGTACAGCGACAGCTGCTGCCAGAGCGCGCCCCCGGCCATGTACAGCAGGCCCACCACGAGGCACGCCGCGCCGTTGGCGACGATCGCGATGACCTCGGGGTTCCCGCCCGCGCCCACGACCCCGGCGACGAGCAGACCCTGGCCGACGAACCCGATGGTCCACGCCCAGCCGTACATCATGCCGACCTGCTTGCTGGTGCCGGCGACGCCGTGCGTGGCCCGCGCGACGTGCACGAGGGTGACCACGAGCGCGGCGACGGCGACGGCGGCGAACACGAGCCCGCCCTGGCCGGTGGCCGTCCGGGTGGGCGACGTGGTCGCGGTCCACCACTGCGCGGCGTACCCGACGAGCCAGGCGACGCCCCACACGCCGAACAGGAGGCGGTCGTCGACGTCGGAGTCGCGGACCTTCCGGCGCTGGGCGGCGACGATCGCGAGCCCGGAGCGGGGGTCGGGCGGGGCGTCGTCGACGTCGGCGGGGTACGCCGGTTCGCCGGGGTCGTGCGGCTCGCGCCGTTCCATGGTGTCCTCCGGGTGATCGACTTTGCTTTGCAAACCACTTTGCTCTGTCGCGGACCATCCGTCAAGACCTCCACGCCGACCACGCTCCTCGGGCACGGTCGGGCCGCGCCGACGTAGCCTGCGGGAATGGGACGGACGGTGGAGGAGCGCGCCGACGACGCAGGCACACCGGCCGCCGGCCGGCCCGCGGCGGCGCCCCCGCCCGGTGAGCGCGCGGTCGCCCGGCGGCTCACCGCGGAGGTCTGGATCGTCCTCGGCCTGTCGCTCGGGAAGTCCGCCGTCTACGCGGTGGTGTCGCTGATCGCGAGGCTCACGGCCGGTCCGCCGCTCGCCGAGCAGACGACGACCCTCAACGCGAGCCAGTCGCCGCGCCCCTACCTGGACCTGACGTACCAGCTGCTGTCCATCGGGTTCGCGCTGCTGCCCGTCGCGCTGGCGCTGTACCTGCTGTCGGGCAACGGGCGGTCAGCCGTCCGGCGCCTGGGGCTGGACCGCACCCGGCCGTGGCGGGACCTGGGCGTCGGCGTCGGCCTGGCCGCCCTCATCGGGATCCCCGGGCTCGGCCTGTACGTCGCGGGGCGCGCGCTCGGGATCACGGTCGAGGTGCAGGCGTCGGCGCTCGACGCGGCGTGGTGGACCGTGCCCGTCCTGATCCTCGCGGCGCTGCAGAACGCGCTGCTCGAGGAGGTCGTCGCCGTCGGGTACCTCATGGAGCGGCTGCGCGAGCTGCGGTGGAGCACCCCGGCGATCATCGCCGCCAGCGCGCTGCTGCGCGGCTCCTACCACCTGTACCAGGGGTGGGGGCCGTTCGTGGGCAACGTCGTCATGGGCGTCGTGTTCGCGGAGTACTACCGCCGACGACGGCGCGTCATGCCCCTCGTCGTCGCGCACACCGCGCTCGACGTCGTGGCCTTCGTCGGCTACGCCCTCCTGCCCGAGGAGTGGCTCGAGAGCCTCGGCGTCACGTGACGCGGGTCAGGCGCGCGGGATGCTCGCCAGGTCGCGCGCGACCTGGCGCACCGCGAAGCCGCTGACCACGTTGAGGGCCCCGCCGACGAACGCGAACAGCCCCAGCAGCACGCCGAACACCGCGAGCGCGGTCTGCGGGCGCGCGATGAGCAGCAGCGCGAACAGCGTGCACACGAGCCCGAACGCGAGCGGCCAGTGCCACCCCGCGCTGCGCGACCGCGACTGCGCGACGGCACCGAGGATCGACACGACGCCGAGGACGAGCAGCCACGCGGCGAGCAGGAAGAACAGCACCCGGACCGTCGGCTGGGGCCACAGGACGACGGCGGCGCCGACGGCGATCCCGGCGAGCCCCTCGACGACCCACCACGTCCACCCCGGGGCACCCCGGTCGACCAGGCCGAGCGCGACCGACACGACGCCGTCGACCACCGCGAAGATGCCGAAGAGCCACACGATCGCCTGCACCGAGGCCGCGGGCTGCGCCATGAGCAGCAGGCCGAGGACGAGCAGCAGCAGACCGCGCAGCACGGGCAGCCACCACGCCCTGTTCAGCGTCCGTGCCATGGCGGTGGTGACGTCGTCGGCCATCGTGGTCTCCTCGCCGAGCCGTGGGCTCTGGGGTGGGCCGGCGCCGCGGGGTCGCGCACCGGCATCCCTGAGGCGAACGTAGCGCGCGGCGTCGCGCGCGGCGCGGCAAGCGCGCCGAGGGGTGACCGGATCGCTCTCTCGCGGACGGGGGCGGGGCGGGGCGGGGCGGGTGCGCGGGGGCGGTCAGGTGTCGCGGCGGCGGCCGCCGTACTTGCGGTGCACGGCCTGCTTGCTGACGCCGAGCATGGTGGCGATCGCGGCCCACGGGACGCCGGCGGCGCGGGCGCGGCGGACGGCGACGGCCTCGCGGCGGTCCACCTCGGTGCGCAGCCGGTGCAGCGCGAGAAGCGCGCCCAGCGGGTCGTCGTCCTCGGCACGGGCGACCAGTGCGGTCATGTCGGTCTCCTCCTGGGTCATCGGTGCTCCTCGCGCTGCTTCCTGGCGTCAACCCATGTTGACGACGGACCACGGATCTGTCAACAGATGTTGACTCCCGAGGATGAGGCGCCGCGCGCACGACCCACCGCGAGGAGGACGAGCCGCGCGGACCTCGCTGCCTAGACTCGACCTCATGTCCTTCTCGTCACCATCGGCACCCGACGGTGCCGGCGGTGACCCCGAGGGGGGCGCGGCACCGGCGCCCGGCCCGACGTCCACGGGGACCACCACGGCCACGGGGACGCCCACGACCACGGGGCCGCCCACGGCCACGGGGACCACCCCCGCCGGGACCACCACCGGCACCGTCCGCGCCGTGCGTTCGCGCGTCGACGTGCAGGACGTCCGCCCGTCACGCGTGCACCGCCCCAGCGACCTGCTCGCCCTGACGCTGACGGCCGTTCTCGCCGTCCTCGTCGTCATCCTCGCGACGTACGCCCAGAACACCACCACGGGCGTCGCCGAGGACGTGCAGGGGTTCGCGACCCTGCTGCGGCGCATCCTGTTCGTGCCCGTCAACGTGCTGGTCGGCATCACCACGGTGGTCGTGCCCATCGCCGTGCTCACCGAGCTCGCGCTGCGACGCCTCGGGCGCCAGCTGCTGCAGGCCGTCGCCGCCGCGGTCGCCGCCATGCTGCTCGTCGCGGCGCTGTACTGGGTCTTCCTCACCTTCGGCTCCGACGAGCTCGTGCAGGGGCTGTCGGTGCGCCTGGGCGGCCAGTGGACCCTGACGATCCCCGAGTACACGGCCATGCTCACGGCCCTGCTCACGGTCGCCGGGCCGCGCAGCCGGCGACGCAGCGTCGCGTGGTCGTGGAACCTGCTGTGGCTCACGACGGGTGTCGTCGTCATCACCGCGGCCGTCTCGCTCGCGGGCCTCGGCCTGGCGCTCCTCGTGGGTCGGGTCGCCGGGCTCGGCGTGCGGTACCTGGGCGGCGTCGACCCCGAGCGCGCGTACGGCAGCGCGCTGCTGGCAGGCATCCGACGCGCGGGCGTGGAGCCCGCGACCGTCGTGCGCGTGCCCGACCCCGTCATCGAGGCGGACCGCACGCCCGCCACGGTCGACGCGCTCGCCATGCTGCCGGCCCCCACGCCGTCGCAGCGGGCGCTCGTGGAGGCGTCGGGCGACCGGGTCTACGACGTCGCCACCGACGACGGGCGCCACCTCGACCTCATCGTCTTCGACGGCGACCGCCAGGTCGTCGGCATGCTCACGCGCCTGTGGCGCAGCCTGCGGCTGCGCGGGCTCGAGGGCCGTTCGGCGCTCTCGCTGCGCCGGGCCACCGAGCGCGCCGCCCTGCTGTCCTACGCCGCACGTGCCGCCGGGGTCCGCACGCCGCAGCTGCTGAGCATCGCCGAGGCCGAGGACTCGATGCTCCTGCTGCAGGAGAGCACGGACGCCGCGGTGCCGCTGTCCGACGTCCCCACGCAGGACATCGACGACGAGGTCCTGCACGCGATCTGGGAGCAGCTGAGCCTCGCGCACGCGGCCGGCATCGCGCACCGCGCCCTGACGTCCGACGCCATCCTCGTCGAGCGGCGGCCCGACGCACCGCGCGTGTGGATCACCGCCTGGGAGCAGGGCGACGTCGCGTCGTCCGACCTGGCGCGGCGCATGGACACCATGCAGCTCATCGCGCTGCTCGCGCTGCGCGTGGGCGCGGGACGCGCGGTCGGCTCCGCCGCCGAGATGCTGCCGGCGGCCGACATCCAGGCGATCGGCCCGCTGCTGCAGACCGTCGCGCTCCCCCGGCGCACGCGCGAGGAGATGCGCGCCCACAAGGAGGTCCTCGCCGAGCTGCGCTCCGCGCTCGTCGCGCGCCTGCCCGAGGCCGACGTGCAGCCCGAGCAGCTGGTGCGGTTCGGCGCCCGCACGCTGCTGACCATCGTCCTGACGATCGTCGCGGTCTTCGCGGTGCTGGCGTCCGTCAACGTCTCGCAGATCGGGCCCGTGCTCGCGGCGAGCGACTGGCGGTACTCGGCCCTCGCGTTCGCGCTGGGCCTCGTCACGCTCCTCGGCGCGGCCCTGGCCTTCGTCGCGTTCTCGCCCGTGCGCCTGCCGATCTGGCGCGCGACGCTCGTGCAGACCGCCGCGACGTTCGTCGCGCTCGCGGCGCCCGCCGGCATCGGGCCGGCCGCGCTCAACCTGCGCATGCTGACGCGGCGCGGCGTCAGCGCGTCGCTCGCGGGTGCGACCGTCGCGCTCGTCCAGGTCAGCCAGTTCGTCACGACGCTGCTGCTGCTGCTCGTGCTGACCGTGACGTCGGGCGTGCAGTCACCCGCGTCGTTCTCGGTCCCGCCGGCGGCGCTGATCGTGCTCGGCGTCGTCGCCGCGGCCGTCGGCATCGCCCTGCTCTTCCCCGGCGTGCGGACGTGGGCGCAGCGCAGGATCGGCCCCACGGTCCGCCAGACGCTGCCGCGGCTCATCGAGGTCATCGGGCAGCCGTGGCGCCTCGCGCTCGCCCTCGGCGGCAACGTGCTCATGACCATGGGTTACGTGCTCGCGTTCGACGCGACGCTCGCGGCGCTCGGCCAGAAGGCGTCGCTCGTGCAGGTGGCCCTCGTGTTCCTCACGGGCAACACGGCCGGGTCCGTCATCCCGACGCCGGGCGGCATCGGGACCGTCGAGGGCGCGCTCGCGCTCGGGCTGTCGACCATCGCCGGCGTCAACCCCGGCGTCGCCGGGACCGTCGCGCTGCTCTTCCGCCTGCTGACGTTCTGGCTGCGCATCCCGCTCGGCTGGCTTGCGATGCGCTACCTGACGCGCGACGGCGAGCTCTGACCGACCCGCGCGACGTGGGGCGACCCCGCGCGCACCACGGCCCCCGCACCGGGGGGTGGCGGGGGCCGTGCCGTGCGTCGGTGCCGGCCGTCGCGACGCCGCGACGGACCGACGAGGATGCGCCGGAGAGGTGGGACGGGTGGTTCAGGCGGCGAGCGCGTCGCGCTGCGCGGGGACCATCACCGAGGCCTCGAGGCGGGCGGCGATCGCTGCCCAACGTCCGAGCGGGATGACCTGAGGGCGAACCTCGTGCGGCTCTGCGGCCGAGTTGCGCTGGTCCATGACGAACCCCTTCGTTCGGTAGCCCGGCTGACCTCGTGGGTCCCGTGGCTTTGCGTCCCCCCCTTGCGGAGGGTTTGCCGTTTCGCTGACAAGTCAGACATTAGACGGCTCTCACCTGGAACGGAAGTGATCCGGGTCACCTGTCCTGGACAGGAGCCCAATTCACCCGGTCGGCGGGTACGCAGAACCCTCCCGACGGGCGTGTCGCGCGCCGCCACGCCCTGCGGCGCGCCCGTTCGGGTGAGCGCACGCCCCCCGCGCAGCAGGACGCCCCCGCACCGTGGTCGGTGCGGGGGCGTCCCGAGGTGCCGTCGGCACTCCTGCGACGTGCGGCAGGACAGGTCAGCGGAAGGCGTCCTTGACGTTCTCGCCGGCCTGCTTGAGGTTGGCCGAGGACTGGTCGGCCTTGCCCTCCGCCTCGCGCTCCTCGTCGCCCGTGGCCTTGCCGAGGGCTTCCTTGGCCTTGCCGCTGGTCTCCTGCGCGGAGTTCTTGATCTTGTCGTCCAGACCCATGGGATTTCCCTTCGTCGGTGACAGGGAGAGACGCTAGGCCGGGTCCGCCGGGTCCGCATCCGGAGCGGCCTCGTCCCGCAGCCGCGGCTCGGTGCGCCGCGCGGGCACGAAGCCGGACTTGTCGGCGTAGAACGCGCGCACCGCGTCCATGTCCGCGCGCACGTCGCCGGTCAGCGTGAGCGTGGGGCCCAGACCCGCGGTCATCGTCGTGCGGTCCACGTAGCCGAGCGTGACCGTCAGGCCCGCCGCCCGCGCGATGCGGTAGAAGCCCGACTTCCACCCCGAGCCCGAGCGCGAGCCCTCCGGGGTCACGACGAGGTAGAAGCGCTCGCCCGCGGCCATGCGCGCCACGAGGTCGTCGACGAGGCCCGCGGGGTCGCGACGGTCCACCGGGATGCCGCCCAGGGCACGCATCAGCGGCCCCGCCGGCCCCTGGAACAGCGTGTGCTTGCCGAGCCACCGGAACGGCAGCCCCGCCTCCCACGCGATCGCCAACATGATCACGAAGTCCCAGTTCGACGTGTGCGGGGCGCCGATGATGATGCCCGTGCCGTCGCGCGGGACCCGCTCGGTGCGCAGCGTCCACCGGCTGACCCGCCAGAACCCGCGGGCCGCGGCCCGCCGCAGGCTCACGGTCGGGCCCCCGCGGGCAGGTCGACGTCCCGGCACAGCAGCAGCAGCGTCATGTCGTCCTTCGAGTCCGGGTCGGAGCAGTCCGCGACGACCTCGTCGATGTCCACCGGCACGGTGGGGTCCGGGCGGTCGAAGTGCTGCATCAACCGCTCGATGCCGGCCGCGAGCGCCGTCGTGCGCGAGTCCACCAGGCCGTCGCTGTAGAGCACGATCCCACCGCCCGGCTCCAGGTGCAGGTCCACGACCTGCGGGTCGCCCGACCCCACGCCCACGGGCCGGTCCACCCGCAGCGGCAGGAGCGTGGCGTCGCCGTCGGCCCGCAGCAGCAGCGGGCGGGGGTGCCCGGCGGCGCCCACGCTCGCGTCGCCCGTCAGGGGGTCGACGACGACCACGACGACCGTGGCCATGTCCTCCGGCATCGTGCGGCGCGCGAGCTCGTCGAGGTCGACCAGCGCCTCGCGCACGTCCGCGCAGCGCATGAGGTACGCGCGCAGGGCGTTGCGCAGCTGCCCCATGGCGGCGGCCGCACCCAGCCCGTGCCCCGCGACGTCACCGACCGCGACCGCGAACCGCCCGTCCGGGAGCTCGAGCGCGTCGTACCAGTCGCCGCCGACCCGCCCGCCGGCCGCCGGCACGTAGCGCGCCTGCAGCGCCCAGCCCGGGACCGTCGGCAGGTCACGCGGCAGCAGCGAGAGCTGCACGGCGTGCGCCGCGGCCATCTGCCAGCGGTTGCGCACGATGATGACCTCGAGCAGGCGGCTGCGCAGGTCCTCGACGGCGCGCACGTGCTCGGGCGCCCACGGCTCGCACCGCCCGCGCACCTCCTCGCGCCACCGGTCGAAGGACTTGCGCGGGCTCAGCCGGACGTCGTCACCCTCGCGACGCGCGATCGCCTTGTTGTGCGGGTCGCCGCCCCAGTAGATGTCCCGCACGTGCTCGTGGCGCAGCCAGACGACCAGCTGGTCGTCGGGCAGCCGGACTGCCAGGAGGCCCGCGACGTCGGGCAGGGCCGCCGCCAGCGCCGGGTCGCTCACGCCCAGGGCCGTGCGGACGGTCACGGGCTCGGGCTGCTCCTGCACCCAGGCGCGCAGCGCGTCGACGTCGCCGGGCACGTCGCCCGCCGTGGCCGTCCGGCCGTCGGCCACGACGACCAGGCCGTGCGCCGGGACGACCCCCAGGAGCCCGGGGTGGTCCGCCGCGAGCGCCTCGGCCAGGCCGCGGTCGGGGTCGCGCGCGACCCGCAGGACGTCCGCGATCTCGGCCTGCGCGGCGAGCTCGCGCTCGAGCTCGCGGTCCTGCGCGCGCGCGACGAGCCGCAGCGACAGCGCCGACCCGAGGAACTCCGCCGCCGCGCGCACGCCGTACGGCACCGCGTGCGCACCCGAGTAGTGGTGGCACGCGATGAGACCCCACAGGCGGCCGTCGCGCAGCAGCGAGATCGACATCGACGCCCGCACGCCCATGTTGCCGAGGTACTCCAGGTGCATGGGCGAGACGCTGCGCAGCACCGCGTGCGTGAGGTCCAGCGGCTGGCCGGACAGCTCGTCGACCACGGGGACCAGGGGCGCCGGCGTGTAGGCGACGTCGGCGATGAGCCGCACCCAGTTGGTCTCGTACAGCGCGCGTGCCTGCGCCGGGATGTCCGAGGCCGGGTAGTGCAGCCCGAGGAACGCGTTGAGGTCCGCGCGGCGGGCCTCGGCGACGACCTCACCGTTGTGCTCGGCGTCGAACCGGTAGACCATCACGCGGTCGAAGCCCGTCAGGGTGCGGACCTCCTGCGCGGCGACGTCGTAGAGCTGCTCGAGCGTGCCCGCGCGGTTGAGCCGCTCGAGCGCACCGCGCACGGCCTGGTAGGTGTTAGGGAACGAGAAGGGGCGAGGGCCGTCCGCCGCCTCCAGCTCGACGACCAGCAGGGGCCGTCCGCCGGTGGCCACCCGGTGCAGGATCGCGTCCGCGACCACCGGGTGGTCCCGCCCGGGCAGCTCGACGGACACCGGGTTGCGGGCCCGCAGGTCGCCGAACGTGCGCACGTGCGCACGCAGCGCGTCGGCCGCGGCGGTGCCGACGACGTCCGCCAGGGGCACGCCGACGGCGTCCGCCACCGCAACGCCCGTCAGGTCCGCGAGGTTGGCCGACACCTGACGCACCACCAGGTCCGGCTCGGAGACCGCGAGCAGCACGCCGTGCGGCTGCACCGACCCGGGGACCCGGATCGGCTCGTCCGCGCACGTGTCGAGGTCGACCGTCGACGCCCCGCCCGTGGGTGCGGCGGGCCCCGGCCGGGCGGTCGCCCCGCTGCCCCCGTCGGTCATGCCGTGCTCCGTCCCCGACGCGCGGTGCGCGCGTCCACGTCCTCGGTGAGGGTAGTCGACACGCGTCCGGCACCGGCCGACGGGGCGCGCGGGTGACGCGAGGTCAGGTGTCGAACGGCGCGTCGAGCCAGGTGCCGGACGGCGGCACGAGGGTCTCGAGCTCGTCGAACAGCTCGTCGGGCAGGTCCGCGGCCGCGGCGGCGAGCGTCTGGGCGACGCGCTCGGGACGCGACATGCCGACGACGGTCGACGCGACCTGCTCGTCGCGCAGCGAGAACTGCAGCGCGGCGGTCGTCAGGTCGGTGCCGTGCTCCGCGCAGACGCGGCGCATCGCCCCCACCGCCTCGAGGAGCTGCGGCGGCGCGGGACGGTACCCGTAGGTCGCGGGGGCACCCGGCCCGCGCGCCAGGATCCCGCCGCCGTACACGGCGGCGTTGAGCACGCCCATGCCCTGCGCGCGGGCCTCGGTGATGAGCGCACCGGCGGACCGGTCGACGAGGGTCCAGCGGTTGTGCACGAGGAGCACGTCGAACACGCCGAGCGCGAGGTAGCGCGCCATCTCCTGCACGCGCCCGCCCGCGAGCCCGATGGCACCGACCGCGCCGGACTCGCGCAGCTCGACCAGCGCCTCGACCGCACCGTCGGGGCCGGTGATGTCGTCGAACTCGTGGAACTCCGGGTCGTGCAGGTGCACGAGCGGCAGGTGGTCCAGCCCCAGGCGGGCGCGCGACTCGAGGACCGAACGCCGCACGCGCTCACCCGAGTAGTCGGCGCCCTCCGGGTCGACCTTGGTGGCGATGACGTAGCCCGGCGGGACGCCCCCCGCCGCGGTGAGGGCCGCACCGATGCGGCGCTCGCTCTCGCCGCCCGAGTAGCCGTTGGACGTGTCGACGAACCGGATGTCGCTGCCGAGCACGGCCCGCACGGTGTCGATGCCGCGCTCGGGCGACACGTCGTGCCCGTAGTTCTCCGGCATGCTCCCCAGCGGGCTGCCGCCGAGCGCGAGCGCGCTGACGGTCAGGCCCGTCCCGGGCAACGGGCGCATCCAGCCCGGTCCTCCCGGCACGTGGCGTGCGGTCATGCGTCGCTCCTGACGTCGTCGTCCTGCGGGCGCAGTCCCTGGCTCAACCGGCCAGGAACGCCTCGAGCAGCGGACCGGCCGTCGTCGAACCGTAGTCCCCCTCGCCGACGAACAGCGCGACCGCCAGGTCCCCCTGCACGGCGATCATCCAGGCGTGGTTGCGCAGGTCCGCGTCCTGGCCGAACTGCGCGGTGCCCGTCTTGGCGAGCACGGGCTCGCCCGGCACGTCGGACAGGAACCCGGCCCCGCCCTCCGTGACGACGGCCCGCATCATCGCCTGCAGGGCCGCGGCCTCCTCGGCCGTGAGCGGCGCCGCGGGCGGCAGGTCCTCGCCGTCCGTCGCGTCGTCCGTCGCCCCGTCCGTCTCCTCCGTCGCGTCGTCCGTCGCCGCCGCGTCGTCCGTGCCCGCCTCGGCCGCGGGGGTCACCAGGTACGGGACGACCGTGCGGGAGGCGCCCACCGACGCGGCGACCGTCGCCATGCCGAGCGGCGAGGCGAGCACCTCGCCCTGCCCGATCACCGACGCCGCGTGCGCGGTCGACGTCGCGTCGTCCGGCACGGTCCCGAGGAAAGCCGGGAACCCGAGGTCGACCGCCGGCTCCAGGCCGAGCGAACGCGCCGCGGCGAGCAGCGCGCCGTCGCCCGCGAGGTCGCGGGCGCCGATGAACGCCGTGTTGCACGAGTTCGCGAACGCCGTCCGGAACGGCACGTCACCGAGGGCCGCGGCCGGGTAGCCGGGGAAGTTCTGGAACGTGCGGCCGTCGACCGTGATCGACGGCAGGCAGCTCACGGTCGAGTCCGGCGTCAGCCCGCCGCGCAGGTACGCGAGCGCGCTGACCACCTTGAACGTCGACCCCGGCGCGTACTGGCCGACGGTCGCGGTCGACAGGCCCTCGCTGCCCGGCCCGCTCGCGGCGGCGAGCACCTCACCCGTCGACGGACGCAGCGCGACGACCGCGGACGCCGGCACGACGCCCGCGAGCACCTGCTCGGCGCGCTGCTGCAGCACCGGGTCGAGGGTCGTGCGCAGCGGCTCGCCCGCGACCGGCGGGACGTCGAGCAGCACGCGCTCGGCACCCGTCTCCTGCGCCTCGGCGGACACGACGACGCCCGGGGTGCCGCGCAGCTGCGCGTCGTACTGCCGCTGCAGGCCCGAGAGCCCGGCCCGGTCCCCCACGGCGACGGCGCCCTGCGAGGCCTCGACGATCTCCGCGGTCGCGTCACCGACGGTCCCGAGGATCGCGCGTGCGAACGTGCGGGTCAGCGCCAGCGGCAGCTCGTCCGGGATGACGCCGACGCCCGGCAGCGCGTCGAGCGCCGCCACGTCGTACCCGGCGTCGCCGGACCGCACGACGATGGCCTCGACGAACGCCTGGGGGCCGGCGGCCGCGACCTTCTGCGCGTACGCCTCCGGGTCCGTGCCCAGGGCGCCCGCGAGGGCCCGGGCCGCGGCGTCGGTGTCGACCTGGCCCGCGGCGGCCTGCTGCTTGTCGACGCCGATGCGGGACACGGGTCGCTTCTCGACGAGCGGGACGTCCCCCTGGCCGAGCACGGCACCGCGCTCGGCCGCCCGCCGGGAGACGGTCAGGCGCTCGTCCGCGGTGAGGTCGGGTGCGAGCAGCGGCAGCGCCCAGCGCGCGCGCCACGGCTGCTCGTCGTCCTGCTCGTCGCGCACCAGCTGCGCGGTCGCGGTGTACGTCCAGTCCTCGTCCGTCCAGGGCACGTCCCAGGTGACGGTCAGGGGCGCGGTCGCGGTCAGCTCGTCGTCCGCGAGCGTCACGTCCCCCACCTCGACGCTCGCGGCCGCCTCGGCCAGGCCCTCGACGACGGCCGCCCGGGTGGTGCTCAGCTCCTGCGCGGACGGCGCGTCCGGTGCGAGCGGCACGGCCGTGAAGTCGCCGGTCTCCAGCGCGGTCGCCAGGGCCTCGGCGGCCGGGCGCGCGTCCGGGGCGCCGGGGCTGCAGGCCGTCAGGGCCGCGGTCGCCAGGGCGGCGAGCACGCCGGTCGTCGTCCACCGGCGGGCGCGCGCCCACCCCGTCCTTCGCGTCGTACCCACCGTCGTGGCCTCCTGTCCTGGTCCCCCGCGTCGCCGTCGACCTCAGCGCTGCGGGCACGCACGACGTCGTGGCGCCACGAGGTGGGGACGAGCCGAGCCTGTCACCCTGCCGGGCTGCCGCGTGGGACTTCCGTGGTGATCTTCACTCGTCCTCCCCACACGTGCGCGCTCACCCGTAGCGGGTGGTGCGGTGCGCGGACCGGGCGATTCCGCTGCTACCGGTTGCATCTGGACGCACGTCCGGGTGAACATGCCCCCATGGACGCTGGGGGACGGCCGACGGGGACGCCACGCGTCGACCCGCCCGACACGGTGGGACCGCTCGACCCACGCGACCGCGTGCAGGCCGCCGCGGTGCTCGCCGCGGCCCTCGCGGACGACCCGGGCTACGCGCACCTCTTCCCCGTGGCGGCGCGCCGCGAGCGCGAGCTCACCCAGGTCTACCGGATGACCCTCGCCGACGGCCTGCGCCACGGGCGGGTCCTGGCCACGAAGCTCGGCGACGAGGTCACGGGCGTCCTGGCCATGTACCCCCCGGGCACCTACCCGATGACGCTGCGGCGCTGGCTGCGGCAGGCCGGCCGGGTCACCCGCATCGCGACCTGCACGCGCGAGCACAGCCCCGGCATCATCCGCTTCGGCGAGCTGACGTCGCGCGGCGTGCCGGCGGACAGCTGGTACGTCGAGGCCTTCGGCGTGCGGCCGGACCTGCAGCGCGAGGGACGGGGCAGCGTGCTGCTGCGCCGGTTCCTCGCCGACGTCGACGAGCTGGGCGCCCCGTCGTACCTCGAGACGACCAACGAGACCAACGTCGGCTACTACCAGCGTCGCGGCTACACCGACGCGCACGACGTGGTCCCGCTGGCGCCCGCGGGACCGCACATCTACCCCATGTCCCGCCCGGCGCGCCCCACCGGCTGAGGGCGGCCGTGCCCGGTGCGGCCCCCGGAGCGTCACGTGGGAGGCCCCTGGCGCACCCGCGCGCGCAGCGCCTCGGGCGTCGCGGTGGCCGGGTCCCACAGCGCGTCGACGAACCACGTGGCCCCCGCCTCGGCCAGGGCCGCCAGCCGCTCGCGGGCCGCGCCGCGGTCGGCGGGCAGGGCGCCGTGCAGCACGACGTCGAAGGGGCCGGCGTCGGCGGGACGGTGCTCCTTCACCCAGGCGACGACCGCGGCGACGTCGTCCGGGTCGAACGGGTCCTCCGCGCGCTCGCCCCGGTGCTGCGGGACGACGCCGTCGTAGCGGACCGCACGTCCCATCGAGCGCTCGGAGGGGAACGAGCCGACGACCCACAGCGGGATGCGCGTGCGCCCGTCGGGCCGCTCGACCGGCACGGGCCGCAGCTGGAGGCCGTCGACGCGCAGGTGCGTGCCCTCGACGTCGAACCGCTCGCCGCCGAAGGACCGGTCGAGGACCGCGAGCGCGTCGTCGAGCCGCTCGGCACGCTCCCGGAGCGTGGTGGCCTCGCCGCTGACCCCCGCGACCGCACGGTCCATCGGCACGCCGAGGCCCACGGGCACCACGAGCCGGCCCCCGGAGAGGTGGTCGACCGTGACCGCCTGCTTGGCGAACACCCACGGCCGCCGGCGCGGCAGCGCGAACACCAGCGCGCCCAGCGTGACGCGCTGCGTGCGCACGGCGGCCGCGGCGAGCACCGCCCACGGGTCCCACGCGTCCATGCCCTCGAGGTCCACGCCGTCCCACGTGAAGAACCCGTCCCAGCCGTGCTGCTCGGCGTCGACCGCCAGGTCGACCACCTCGTGCACCGTGCCGAAGCTGCCCACGAACCCGAGCCTCATCGCCGTCCTCCTCCCACGCGCGCGCCGGGACCGCACCGGTGCGTCGTCGCGACGGTACCGACGCCCACCGACAGCGAGTACCCTCTGCCCGGTCGGGCGGTCCGCGGGGGCGCCGCGCGTCGTGCGCCGTGCACCCCGACGCCCCTGGACACCCGTCCGCGTGGTCCGCTGGGGAGGCGCTCCCTCGGTGGTGGGATCGCGTACGGACGCCTACCGTGGCGGGGATGCCAGGTACGGGACGCATGCCGCGCACGTGGTGCGCATCGGAGCAGGACGGGGAGAGGGGGCCGGGACATGACGGACGAGCACCAGTTCACGTCTCCCGGCAGCCACGACCGGGTCGGCTCGCCGGGCGGTCACGCACCGCTGCCGCCCGCGACGCTCCCGCCTGACCACGCGCTCGCGCACGTGGCTCCCGAGCGCGCGCTGCCCGCCACCCGGCCCTCCGCCGCGTACGTCCCGGTGCGCCGCTGGGTGCTCGAGGAGGCCCACCAGCTGCGCGACATGCGCGGCGACCTGCGCGACCAGCTCGCCGCCTCGGTGGCACCGTCGGACGACGCCGAGACCGCACGGGACAACGTCGTGCTCGTCACCTCGGAGCTCGCGACCAACGCGCTGGCGCACGGCCGCGCACCGGCGCAGGTCCAGCTGCTGCTCGACGGGCACGAGGTGCTCGTCGTGGTGTCGGACGGCGACGCCACGCACGCACCGTTCGTCGCGGCGGGCCGCGAGCCCGGCGAGGGCGGGTTCGGCCTGCAGATCGCGCGCCGCCTGTCGTCCGACGTCGGCTGGTGGGCGGACGCGTCGGGCAAGCACGTGTGGGCGACCTTCCCCGCCCGGCCGACCACCTGAGCGACGGCACCCGGACGCGCGGCGCGCGCGCGGCGCGATGCGGCGACAATCGGCGCATGACGACGAGCGACGGCGTGCTGCGGCTGCGCGGGACGACCCTGGGCGCGGGGCGGCCGCAGGTGTGCGTCCCGATCGTGGCACGGACGCCCGACGCCGCGGCCGACGCCGCGCGGGCCCTGCCCGCCGGGGCCGCGGACGTCGTCGAGCTGCGCCTGGACCACCTCACCGGCTCGGCCCGGGAGCCGGCGCTGGTGCGCACCGCGGTGGCGGCCGTCCGCGCCGCGCTGCCCACGGACGTCCCGCTGCTCGCGACGTTCCGCTCCGCGCGGGAGGGCGGTGCGCAGGCCGCCGACGACGCCGCGTACCGCGCGGTCCTCGACGCCGTGACGGCCGGGGCCGCCGGTCCGGACGGTCCGCACGGCGCGGACGCGGTCGACGTCGAGCTCGCGACGCCGGGCGTGGCCGACCTCGTGTCGCACGCGCAGGCCGCGGGGCTCGCCGTCGTGGTGTCCCACCACGACTTCGCGGGGACACCGTCGGCGGCCGAGATCGTCGCGGTCCTTCGCCGTCAGCGCGACGCCGGGGCCGACGTCTGCAAGGTCGCGGTGATGCCGCGGGACCCCGACGACGTCCTCGCGCTGCTGACCGCGACACGCGCGTTCGCGCGTGACGCGGACCGTCCCGTCGTGACCGTCGCGATGGGCGGGCTCGGGCTGGTCACGCGCCTCGCGGGCGGGGTGTTCGGCTCGGCGATGACGTTCGGCAGCGTCGGGCCCGCGAGCGCGCCCGGTCAGGTGGACGCCGCGGCGCTGCGCGAGGTCCTCGCGCTGCTGCACGACGCCGGCTGAGCCGCCGCGCGGCTCGGCTCACTCGCCGAGCATGCGGTAGAGCTCGCGGCGGAGCTCGTCGAGCTTCTCGACGGTCCGCTCGCGCTGCGCCGGCGTGCCCTCGGCACCGACCTGCCGCAGCACGCCGAACAGCTTGCCGGCGGCGCCGATGAGGTCGCCGTGCTCCTCCCAGCGCTGGGCGGCGGGGCCCCAGGCGGCCGACAGCTCGTCGGGGTGGCTCTCGACGTACGCGCGTCCCTCGTCGGTCAGCGTGTACTCGGTGCGGGCGCTGCCCGCGTCGGTGGGCACGACGAGCCCCTCGTCCGTGAGCTGCTGGAGCGTGGGGTAGACCGAGCCGGGGCTCGGTCGCCACAGGCCGCCCGTCTTCTCCCCGATGGCCTTGATGAGGCCGTAGCCGTTGGACGGCGCCTCGGCCAGGAGCTGCAGGATCGCGGCGCGGACGTCGCCGCGGCGGGCCCGTCCGCGGCCGCGGGCACCGAACGGGCCGCCGAACGGACCACCGCGGCCGGGACCGCCGGGACCGCCGAACGGACCGCCCGGACCGAAGGGCCCGGCGGGGCCGAAGGGTCCGTCCGGGCCGCCGAAGGGACCGCCGGGGCCGCCGAAGCCGCGGCCCGGACCGCGTCGTCCTCGGCCGTGGCCCGGGGAGCCGTGGTCACCGTCGTCGTCGTGCCAGGGGCCGCCGCGCGGGTCGCGGCCCTCCGTGCCGTCGTCACCGGGCCGGGCACCGCGCCGGGGGCGGCGCCACTCGCGGTCGGGTCGTGAGGTGGGGTCGAAGCTGCGCATGTGTTCCTCCAAGATCGTCAGCGATATATCGGAACGGTACGCCGACATATCACGGACGACAAGAGGACGTCGCCGACCGACGCCGGAGCGGCACGGCGCGCCCGGTCAGGACGAGGTGGCCCCGCCGACCTCCTCGGCGGCCTCGGCGCCGATCTCGGGGTGCAGGACGCCGAAGAACCGCGCGAGCACCGCACCCTCGGGGCGCAGCGACGGGTCCTCGTCCCGGCCCACGAACGCGTCGGCCAGGCCCGCGAGGCGCGCGGCGAGGTCCTCGAGCTCGTCGGGCGTCGCCCACAGGCGCTGCGTGCTGAGCATGGTCGTCCGGACGCGGGCGGGGTCGGTCGCCCGCGGGTCGGCGAAGTGGTCGACGGCGCGCGCCGCCTCGCGCTGGATCACGAGGGTCGCGACCGCCGCGGCGTCGCGGACGGACGTCGTGTCGGCCGGGTCCGGCTCCAGGCGCCGCGACCGGTGGGCCGGGCGCCACGGCTTCTCGCGCCCGCGCGGCTCGGCCCGCTCGACGTAGCCGGCCTTGGCGAGGCTGCGCAGGTGGAACGAGCAGTTGGCGACCGTCTGACCCGTGCGCTCGGCGACCTGGCTGGCGGTGGCCTCGCGCAGGTCGTCGAGCAGGTCGAGGATCTCGACCCGCAGCGGGTGCGCGAGCGCGCGCAGCACGGCGGGGTCGGAGGTCCGCAGCTCGGTGGTGGGCGTGGGGTCGGTCATGCGGATCTCCTCCACGACGACGGTCAGAGCACGCGGGTGCGCAGCTGGGCCTCGGCCAGGAGCCGGTCGCGGCGCAGCTGCTCCAGCTCGGCGGTGCGGTCCCACGGGGTGGTCCGGCGGGGCTCGCGGGGTGTACGGACGGGTCCTCGGGTGGTGCGGTGCATGGCGTCCTCCTCGGTCGGCACGCACAACGCTAGACCCGCAACATCTATTGCGCAATGGTCATTGCGCAACGGATGTTGCGGGACTCGCCCTGCAGATCAGGCCTCGGCGTCCCGCCGCCGGTCGACCTCGCGCGCCGCCGCGCGCGCCTTGTCCACGTCGCCGCGCCCCGCGGGGTCGCCGCCGCCCCCGCCCGGGTCCGCCTCGCCCGGGTCGTGCAGCATGTGCGACCGCACCAGCTCGTGCCGCTGGACGTACGTGTTGGCCACCGCCTGGATGGTCGCCGCGATCGGCAGCGCCAGGAACGCCCCCAGCGCACCGAACACCGCCCCGAACGCCAGCACCACGACGAACGAGACCGCCGCGTTCATCTGCAGCGCGCGCGCCGAGACCTTGGGCGCGAGCCACAGGTTCTCGACCTGCTGGTAGCCGAGGATGAACGCGAGCACCCCGAGTGCCTGCGGCGCACCCTGGGAGGTGAGCGCGACCGCGATGGGCAGCGCACCGCCGATGTACGTGCCGATCGTCGGGACGAACTGCGAGACGACACCCGTGAACAGGGCGAGCGGCAGCGAGTAGGGCGTCCCCAGGATGGCGAGGAACGCGAACGTCGCCGCCGTCGCGATGGCCGCGAGCACGATGCGCGTGTTGATGAAGTCGGAGACCTTGACCTGCGTGACCTCCCACAGCCGCAGCACCTCCTGCTGCCGGCCGGGCGTCAGCCACCGGCAGATCGACGCACGGAAGCGCGGGCCCGCCGCCAGCAGGTAGTACGTGACGAGCAGGATCGTCAGGGTCGCGAACACGCCGCCGAGGATCGTCGTCCCCACGAGCAGCGCCCCCGACGCGACCTCCGAGCCCCACTCCTCGGCGCCCTGGCGCACGAGGTCGTCCACGGCCGGCACCTCGACCGCGAAGCGCTCCTCGACCATCTCCTGCGCGGAGGTGTAGAGGTCCGGCACGTTCTTGACGAGCTGCACGAGCTGCTGGACGAACAGGTTCCCGAACAGCGCGAACACCACGATCGTGAGCAGCAGCCCGCCGAGCAGCGCCACGGCCGCCGCACCACCGCGCTTCCAGCCGTGCCGCACGAGCCACACGACGATCGGCTCGAGCGCGAGCGCGATGAAGAACGCGATGAGCAGGTTGACCAGCAGCCCCTGCAGCGCCCCGAGCGCGTCCCACGCGAACAGGCCGACGAAGACGGCGACCACCGCCATCGCCAGGCCCTTGCCCCACCAGCGCGGGGGGCGGCGTGCGTCGTGCTGCAGCGCGCGCGTGCCCTCGTCGCCGGGGGCGGCCGGTGCACCGAAGATCGGGGTCGCGCCGGACGGCGCGTCGGCCTGCGGCGACGTGGCGCCGGTGGCGGGAGCGGGCGTGCTGTCGGTCGTCACGGGCGTGTCCTCCGCGGTGGGCGTGCGTGGCGCGGGCGCGCGCGGTCACACCCTAGGGGCGACGGGCGCCGCGCGAGCCGCGCGCGCCGTCCGTCACCCGACCGGAGGGCTCAGCGCCGCGACGGCTCCTGCGGCTCGACCCGGTCCCACCCCCGCCGCGGCGGGCGGGTGCCGAGCCGGTCGGGCCGCGCGCGGTACACGACGTACGGCCGCCACAGGTACCCGACAGGTGCTGAGAACACGTGCACGAGGCGCGTGAACGGCCACAGCGCGAACAGCAGCATCGCGGCCATGCCGTGCAGCTGGAAGCCGATCGGCGCGTCCGCCATGAGCTCGGGGTGCAGCTGCAGCAGGAAGATGCCGCGGAACCACACCGACACGCCCTCGCGGTAGTCGTAGTCGCCGCCCAGGTTGAGCACCGAGCCCGCGACCGTGTTCCACATGCCGAGGAAGATGACGACGGCCAGCACGAGGTACATGACCTTGTCCATGCGGGTCGTCGCCCGGAAGACCGGCCCGACCGTGCGGCGGCGGTAGATGAGCAGCACCAGGCCGACGACCGTGCAGAAGCCCGCGACGCCCCCGATCGTCACGGCCACGAAGTGGTACGCCTCGTCGCTCATGCCGACGGCCTCGGTCCACGACTCGGGGATGCCCAGGCCCATGACGTGCCCGAGGAACACCGCGAGGATCCCGAAGTGGAACAGGGGGCTGGCCCAGCGCAGCAGCCGGCGCTCGTACAGCTGCGTCGAGCGCGTCGTCCACCCGAACTTGTCGTACCGGTAGCGCCAGACGTGCCCGAGCACGAAGAACGCGAGGCACACGTACGGCACGACCACCCACAGCAGGACGTCCAGGGTCGAGGTCATCGGCGGGCTCCCGGGTCGGTGGCGGACGACGGCGGCAGGAACGGCTCGAGACCGACCTCCTCGCCGGGCGGCCCCTGCGCGGCGAGGCGCGCGACGGCCTCGCGGTCGTCGCCGTCCAGCGGCGGGAGCGTCGCGCACACGGCCACGAGCGCGCCGGCCCACGGGGACCCCGCGTCGAGCAGCGCGAGGCGCAGCAGCTCCAGCCCGGCACGGTGCGCGAGCAGCAGGCGCAGCCCGGACTCCTGGGCCGCGGCGTCCCCCGTGGACGCGAACTCCAGGACGACCGCGACGTGGTCCGGCAGCTCGTCGGACACGAGCTCGAAGCCCGCGGCACGGTAGGCCTGCTTGTACTCGACGAGCGCGACGCCACGCTTGCGGGTGTCGCCGTAGGAGTAGTAGCTCAGGTACGGCGAGCGGCGCCGCGCGAGGTCGAACGTCGTGACGTACTCGGCCGCGAGCGCGCCGAGGGGCTGCGACCCGAGGTGGTCGACGACCTGGGCGAGCGGCTCGCGCAGGCGCTCCGGCAGCGTCGTGAGGGCGGCACGCACCTCGGGCAGCATCGCGAGCAGCTCCGGGCTCGGGTAGTCGAGGACCATCGCGGCGATGCGGTGCGTCAGGGCCGTCTCGCGGGTCGCCGCCTGGCGCGCGGCGGTCCGGCGCGCGAGGCGCCTCACGGCCGGCCCCCGTCGGACGCCCCGGGCTGCGACGTCCCGTCGTCCGGGTCGGCCTTGGGCGGGAACATGCCCGCCGGGGCGCTCTTGCCGTCCCAGTTGAGCAGGTTCACGCGCGCCTTGCGGCTCTCGGGCTCGGCGACGGTGTCGGTCGTCTGCCGCTGCTGGAGCATGTGGAAGTTCTCGACGGCGAGGGGGTCCTGGCCGCCCGAGCCCTCGCCGAACGGCCCCGACCCGCCCATGCCCGGCCCGCCGTCGTAGTCGAGGCTGCACTCGGTGGCGAGCTCCTCGAGGCCGTGCGCCTGCTCGGCGTGGGCCGCGGGCACGACGTACCGCTCGTCGTACTTCGCGAGCGCGAGCAGGCGGTACATCTCGTACATCGTCGCCTCGTCCATGCCGACCGACGCCGGGATGGCGGGGTCGCCGGAGCGGCCCATGTTGAGGTCGCGCATGTACGAGCGCATGGCCGCGAGCCGCTTGAGCACGGCCGTGACCGGCGCGGTGTCGCCCGCGGTGAACAGCTCCGCGAGGTACTCCACCGGGATCCGCAGGGTGTCGATCGCCGCGAACAGGTTCGAGGTGTCCTCGGAGTCGACGCCGGTCTCCTGGACCACGTCGACGACCGGCGACAGCGGCGGGATGTACCAGACCATCGGCATCGTCCGGTACTCGGGGTGCAGCGGCAGGGCGACCTCGTAGGTGCTGATGAGCGCCCAGATCGGTGAGCGCTGCGCGGCCTGCACCCAGTCGTGCGGGATCCCCGCACGCTCGGCCTCGCGCTGCACGTGCGGGTCGTCGGGGTCGAGGAACACCCCGCGCTGCGCGGCGAGCAGGTCCTTCTCGTCGGTGACGGACGCCGCGGCGAGCACCTTGTCCGCGTCGTACAGGACGAGCCCGATGTAGCGCAGCCGCCCGACGCACGTCTCGGAGCACACGGTCGGCAGGCCGACCTCGATGCGCGGGAAGCAGAACGTGCACTTCTCGGCCTTGCCGGTCTTGTGGTTGAAGTAGACCTTCTTGTACGGGCACCCGGTCACGCACTTGCGCCAGCCGCGGCACGCGTCCTGGTCGACGAGCACGATGCCGTCCTCGGCGCGCTTGTAGATCGCACCGGACGGGCACGACGCGGCGCACGACGGGTTGAGGCAGTGCTCGCAGATCCGCGGCAGGTAGAACATGAACGTCTGCTCGAACTCGAGCCTCACCTTGTCCGACACGCGCTGCAGGATCGGGTCGGCGGTCGCCAGCTCGGGTGCGCCGCCCAGGTCGTCGTCCCAGTTGGCGCTCCACCCGACCTGCATGTCCTTGCCGCTGAGCAGCGACTTCGGCCGCGCGACGGGCGTGTGCTCCTGCAGCGGCGCGTTCGTCAGGCTCTCGTAGTCGTACGTCCACGGCTCGTAGTACTCGTCGATCGACGGCTGCTTGGGGCTCGCGAAGATCGTCAGCAGGTTCCGCAGCCGGCCGCCGGCCTTGAGCTGCAGGCGCCCGCGCTTGTTCAGCGCCCAGCCGCCCTCCCACTTCTCCTGGTCCTCGTAGGTCCGCGGGTAGCCCTGGCCGGGGCGCGTCTCGACGTTGTTGAACCACACGTACTCGGTGCCCGTGCGGTTGGTCCACGCCTGCTTGCAGGTCACCGAGCACGTGTGGCACCCGATGCACTTGTCGAGGTTCATGACCATCGCCATCTGGGCCATCACGCGCACGGGGTCACCCTCCGCACTGCGCTCGTGCCCCGCTGCGTACGCCGTCGTCCCCGCATCAGTACTCCACCTCCTGCGAGCGACGGCGCACGACCGTCACCTCGTCGCGCTGGTTGCCCGTGGGGCCCAGGTAGTTGAAGGCGTACGCGAGCTGCGCGTAACCGCCGATGAGGTGGCTGGGCTTGATGAGCAGCCTGGTCAGCGAGTTGTGGATGCCGCCCCGGCGCCCGGTCCGCTCGCTGCGCGGCACGTCGATGAGCCGGTCCTGCGCGTGGTACATGTACACCGTCCCCTCCGGCATGCGGTGCGAGACGATCGCGCGGGCGACCACCACGCCGTTGCGGTTGACGGCCTCGACCCAGTCGTTGTCGCGGATGCCGACCTTGGCCGCGTCGCGGTCGCTCATCCAGATGGCGGGGCCCCCGCGCGAGAGCGACAGCATGAACAGGTTGTCCTGGTACTCGGAGTGGATGGACCACTTGTTGTGCGGCGTCAGGTAGCGGACGGTCACCCCGAGCGCCCCGACGTCCCCCACGGCGTTCTCGCCGAACAGGGCCTGCATGTTCAGCGGCGGCCGGAACACCGGCAGCCCCTCCCCCAGCTCCGTCATCCAGTCGTGGTCGAGGTAGAACTGCTGGCGGCCCGTCAGGGTGTGCCACGGCTTGAGGCGCTCGACGTTGACCGTGAACGGGGAGTACCGCCGCCCGCCGTGCTCGGTGCCGGACCACTCGGGCGACGTGATGACGGTCGTCGGCGCGGCCTGCGTGTCCGCGAACGTGACCTGCTTGCCCTCGTGCTCGGCCGCAAGGTCCGCCATCCGCGTGCCCGTGCGCTTCTCGAGCGTGTGGAAGCCCTGCACCGCGAGCCGCCCGTTCGTCGTCCCGGACAGCGCGAGGATCGCCTCGCACGCGTGCACGTCGCGCGACAGCAGCGGCCGGCCGTCCGCGACCGCGCCCGGTGCGCCGGCGGGGATGCGTGCGACGCCGTTCTTGCGGCGCAGGTACTCGACCTCCTCGCCGACGTCGAAGGTCACGCCCTTGGTCGTCAGGCCCGCGGTGTCGGGGATCGGCCCGAGGGTCGCGAGCTTGGCCGCGACGGCCGGGTAGTCCCGCTCGACGACGACGAGCTTCGGCATCGTGCGCCCCGGCACCGGGTCGCACTCCCCCGCCTTCCAGTCCTGCACGCGCCCGTGCGGGTTGGCCATGGCGTCGGGCGTGTCGTGCGTCAGCGGCACCGCGACGACGTCCTGCCGGACCCCCAGGTGCGTCACCGACTGCCGCGAGAACTCGCGGGCCAGGGTGTGGAAGATCTCGAAGTCCGTGCGCGTCTGCCACGGCGGTGCGATCGCCGGGCTGAAGGAGTTCACGAACGGGTGCATGTCCGTGGTGTTGAGGTCGTGCTTCTCGTACCAGGTCGCCGCGGGCAGCACGACGTCGGAGTAGACGGTGGTGCTCGTCATGCGGAAGTCGAGCGAGAGCAGCAGGTCGAGCTTGCCGGTGGGTGCCTCGTCGTGCCAGACGACGTCGCGCGGGCGGGCGTCGGGGGGGGCCTGCGTCGCGAGCAGGTTCGAGTCCGTCCCGAGCAGGTGGTGCAGGAAGTACTCGTCGCCCTTGCCGGACGAGCCGAGCAGGTTGGCCCGCCAGACGGTCAGCACGCGCGGGAAGTTCTCCGGCGCGTCGGGGTCCTCGGCGGCGAACCGCAGGCGGCCCTCGATCAGCTCGCGCGGCACGTACTCGCCCACGGGGACCCCCGCCGCCGCGGCGTCGTCCGCGAGCTCCAGGGGGTTGCGGTCGAAGGTCGGGTAGGACGGCATCCAGCCCATGCGCGCGGACTTGGCGATGACGTCGGCCGTGGTCAGGCCCGTGAACGCGCCGCCCGTGCCCGGCGTGGCCGCCGTGAGCGTGTCGGCGCTGAACGGGTCGTACCGGAACTGGTCGGTGTGCAGGTACCAGTACGCGGTCTGGATCATCGTGCGCGGCGGGCGCGCCCAGTCGTTCGCGGTCGAGTACATCTGCTGACCGGTCGACGGGCGCACCTTCTCCTGGCCGACGTAGTGCGCCCAGCCGCCCCCGTTGACGCCCTGGCAGCCCGTGAGCGTCGTCAGCGTGAGGAACGTGCGGTAGATGGTGTCGGAGTGGAACCAGTGGTTGGTGCCCGCGCCCATGATGATCATGGACCGCCCGCGGGACTCCTCCGCGTTGGCGGCGAACTCGCGGCCGATCCGCTCGGCCTTGGCCGCCGGCACACCCGTGAACTGCTCCTGCCACGCCGGCGTCCCCGGCTGCGACGCGTCGTCGTACCCCGTGGGCCACTGGCCCGGCAGCCCGTCGCGGCCCACGCCGTACTGCGCGAGCAGCAGGTCGAGCACCGTCGTCACCAGGTGCTCGCCCACGCGCCGCACGGGCACGCCGCGCCGCGAGACCGCCGCCGCGCCGTCGAGCGCGTCGAAGCGGGGCAGCTCGACGACCACCGACTCGCCGCGCCCGGCCTCGCCGATCACCGGCCCGCCCGCGCTGAGCTGCGGCTCCACGTCGCCCACGTCGAGGTTCCACCGCCCGACGCCCTCGTCGCCGAACCGGTGGCCGAGCGACCCGCCGGGCACGACGGGCAGGCCCGTGCGCGCGTCGAGCAGGACGGTCTTGAACGCGGCGTTCTCGGTGCGCGCCTCGGCACCCGGCAGGTCCTCCGCGGTGAGGAACTTGCCCGGCACGTACCGGCCGTCGCGCTCCTCGACGCGCACGAGGAACGGCAGGTCCGTGAACCGCTGCACGTAGTGCGTGAAGTACGGGACCTGCCGGTCGACGAAGAACTCCCGGAGCGTCACGTGGCCCATCGCCATCGCCAGCGCCCCGTCGGTGCCGGGCGCGACCGCCAGCCACTCGTCCGCGAACTTCACGTTGTCCGCGTAGTCGGGGCTGACCGCGACCACCTTCTGGCCGCGGTAGCGCGCCTCGGCCATCCAGTGCGCGTCGGGCGTGCGGGTCACCGGCAGGTTCGAGCCCCACATGATGAGGTAGCCCGCGTCCCACCAGTCACCCGACTCCGGGACGTCCGTCTGGTCCCCGAAGACCTGCGGCGAGGCCACCGGCAGGTCCGCGTACCAGTCGTAGAACGACAGCATCGGGGCGCCGATGAGCGAGTGGTACCGGGCGCCCGCGCCGTGCGACACCATCGACATCGCGGGGATCGGCGAGAACCCGGCGACGCGGTCCGGCCCGTACGCCTTGATCGTGTGCACCTGGGCGGCGGCGACCATCTCGATCGCCTCGTCCCACGTCGCGCGCACCAGGCCGCCCTTGCCGCGGGCCCGCTTGTAGCGCTGCGCCCGCACGGGGTCGCCGACGACGTCCGCCCACGCGAGCACCGGGTCACCCAGGCGCGCCCGCGCCTCGCGGTACATCTCGAGCAGCACGCCGCGCACGTACGGGTAGCGCACGCGCGTGGGCGAGTACGTGTACCAGCTGAACGCGGCGCCGCGCGGGCACCCCCGCGGCTCGTACTCCGGGGAGTCGGGGCCGACCGTCGGGTAGTCGGTCTGCTGCGACTCCCACGTGATGATGCCGTCCTTCACGTACACCTTCCACGAGCACGAGCCCGTGCAGTTGACGCCGTGCGTCGAGCGCACGACCTTGTCGTGGCTCCACCGGTCCCGGTAGAACGTGTCCGCGTCGCGACCGCCGATCTCGTGGAGCGTCCGCAGGTCGGCCGAGACCTCGGTCCGGTGGAGGAACCGGCGCGTCCGCAGCAGGGCCTCCGTCACGTCGCCGTCGAGCCGGGGCGGGTCGTTCTGCAGGGTCACGGTGCGAGGTCCTTCCGGGTGGTCGGGTCCTGCGGACGTGCTGGTGCAGGTCAGGCCGGGGCGCGCCCCGCACGTGCGGAGCGGCGGACGGGGCCGCGTGTGAACCACGCGGTGAGCAGCCCGACGACGGCCAGCAGCCCCAGGCCGATGGTGTAGTCGCCGGTCCTGTCGTAGACCGCCCCCATGACGAGCGGCGGCACGAACCCGCCCAGGCCGCCGGCGGCACCGACGAGCCCGGTCACGGCACCGACCTTCTCGGCGGGCGCCAGCAGCGCCACCAGCCCGAAGACGGCCCCCGAGGACGCGCCGAGCAGCGCCGCGAGACCCAGGAAGGCGATCGTGGCGACCGGGACCAGCGGCAGCTCGACCGCCGCGACCGCCGCGAGCACGGCGACGCCCAGGAAGCACACGACGAGCACCCTGGTCGCGTCGTACCGGTCGGTCAGCGCACCGCCCACGGGCCGCATCGCGACCGCGAGGACCACGAACCCGGCCGTGCGCAGCGCCGCGTCCTCCTGCTCGAGGCCGTACGCGTTGACCAGGTACGTCGGCAGGTACACGCTGAACGCGACGAACCCCCCGAAGCCGAGGGCGTACAGCACCGACAGCTGGCCCGTGGCGGGCAGCTTCGCGGTCGCCCACGTCCGCGCGAGGAACGAGCCGCGCGCCGCGGTACGGCCGGGGGCGTCGCGCACCAGCAGCGCCGCGACCACCGCGTACACCGTCAGGACGCCCGCGACGATGAGGAACGGCGCCTCGGGGCCCACGGCGTTCGACAGCCGCACGGTCGTGAACGACGACACCGCGGTGCCGCCCATGCCGATGCCGAAGATCCCCAGCGCCGTCCCGCGCCGCGCGGGCGGGTACCAGGCGTTGACCAGCGGGACGCCGATCGCGAACGCCGTGCCGCCCAGCCCCAGGAAGAACCCGCCGACGATCATCGCCACGAAGCTCTCGGCGACGAACCCGACGTACAGCACCGGCAGCACCGTCAGGATGCTGACCACGGGGAACATGACGCGCGCCCCGACGCGGTCCGTGAGCGCCCCCACCGGGATGCGCCCGAGCGACCCTACGATGACCGGCACCGCGACGAGCGCCGACTGCTGGAACCCCGTCAGGTCGAGCCGGTCGCGGTACGCCGAGCCGAGCGGGCTGATGAGCGCCCACGCCCAGAAGTTGACGAAGAAGCCGACCGTCCCCAGCACGAGGTTGCGGGTGGAGCCGGTCGGTGAGGTGCCCGGCGGCGTGGCTGCGGGCGCGGAGCGCGGCACGCGCGATGTCGTGCGCGCACGCGCGTCGTCAGGTCGGATCACTGGGCGCCCCCGCTCAGACCGCATCGTCTGCATCCCGCTCCGCCGAAAGTAGCACCGCCGTCACGAGTGCGACATCGGCGGAGGATTCGGGCGGAGCCGCCCGCTCGTCAGACCCGGGCGGCGCGCGGGCGCGGCCGGGCGCCGACCGCGAGGACGACCAGACCGACCGCCAGCACGAGCAGCCCTGCCACGGCACCGCCGGACAGCCGCTCGCCCAGCACCGCCAGACCGAGCACCGTCGCGGTCAGCGGCTCCGCGAGGGTCAGCGTCGCGACCGTCGGCGCCCCGAGCCGCGCGAGCCCGTACCCGAACAGCACGTAGGCCGCGGTCGTCGTGACGAGCCCCAGCCACAGCACGGTCGCAAGCCCCGCGGGCGACGTCAGACCGCCCGTACCGACGACCGCGAGCACACCCAGGCTGAGCACGCCCGCGACGCCGAACATCGCGCCCATGCTGGTCGTGGACGTCCAGCCGGTGTCGATGAGCGCGCCACCGGCGAGCGTGTACAGCGCGTACGCGGCGCCCGCGCCCAGCGACGCGAGCACCCCGACGGCGTCGAGCCCACCACTGGTCGCCGCGCCCGGGTCGCCCGGTGCCAGGCCCAGGACGACGACGCCCGTGGTCGCCAGCCCGGTGGCGACCAGCCACGACCGCGCGGGACGTCCACGGCCCAGCGCCCACGTCGCCAGGCCCGTCAGCACCGGTGCCGAGCCGAGCGCGACGACCGTGCCGACCGCGACGCCGTTGCGCGCCGTCCCGAGGAAGAACGCCGGCTGGTACGCGAGCACCCCGAGCGCCCCCAGCCCCACGCCCCACGCCCGGGCACGCCCCCACCCCCCGGCGCGAGAGTGCGATCCAGCAACCCCGCGCCCCCACCCCCCAGCGCGAGAGTGCGATCCCGTCCCCGTCGCGTCGGGGCGGGCGCGCGCGACGAACGCCGCGACCAGCGCCAGCGCGATCCCTCCGACCGCGATGCGTGCCGCACCGAGCGCGACCGGGTCGGCCGGCGGCCCGAGCGCCTGCGCGGTCCCGGTCGTCCCGAAGCACACGGCCGCGAGCAGGACGGCGAGGATCGCGGGCACGCCAGATCGTCGCACGCGCCGCCGGCGCCTCTGCGTTGGGCCCTCCCCGGCGACGGTCGGTACTGTCGCCGGCATGGGTGACGACGGTGTGCTCCTGCAGGTCGCGGACGAGGCGGTCGCGGAGGTCGCGCGCGACGCCGACGAGCACGTGGGCCTCGTCGCCCGCGTGGTGCGGGGCGTCCCCGACGACCTCCCCGGCGAATCGGCCCCCGAGGTGCTGCTGGACGCCGCGTGGGGGCTGGCCGACCGGCGTCTCGGGATCGCGATGACGCCGCGGCACCGCTTCGCGACCGCGAGCGGCTGCAAGGGCTTCACGGCGCTCGCGGTGCTCGCGCTCGTCGCCGACGGCAGGCTGGACCTGACCACGACGGCCCGCTCGCTGCTGCGCGACGACCTGCCGCTCATCGCCGACGACGTCACGGTCGAGCAGCTGCTGAGCCACCGCTCGGGGATCGGCGAGTACTTCGACGACGACGCCGACGTCAGCGACTACCTGCTGCCCGTGCCCGTGCACACGCTGGTCGACCCCGAGGACTACCTGCCGATCCTCGACGGCCGCCCGCAGGTCTTCGCTCCCGGGACCGACTTCGCGTACTGCAACGGCGGGTTCGTCGTGCTGTCGATCCTCGCGCAGCGGGCGTCCGGCGTGCCGTTCCACGAGCTCGTGCGCACGCGCGTGCTGGAGCCGGCCGGCATGTCGTCGACCGGCTACCCGCGCTCCGACGCGCTGCCGGGCGACGCGGCGGTCGGGTACGTGCACGTCGACGGGCAGTGGCGCAGCAACGTGCACCACCTGCCGGTCGTCGGCGGCGGCGACGGCGGCGCGTACACGACGACGCTCGACATGGAGCGGTTCTGGGGCGCGCTGCTGGGCGGGCGGATCGTCCCGGACGACCTGGTCGCGCGCATGCGCCGGGCCCCCGGCGGCGACGGCGGCCCGGCCGACGGGGAGACGTACGGCCTGGGGCTGTGGCTGCGCGACAACGGCAGCGTCACGCTGGAGGGCGAGGACTCGGGCGTGTCGTTCTGGTCGACGCACGAGCCGGCGACCGGGCTGACGTGGACGGTCGCGGGCTCGACGTCCGCCGCCGCGTGGCCCGTGGTGCGGGCGCTGCGGGAGTCCCTGGCGGGGTGAGGTGACGCGGTGCCCGGACGACGCGGGACGCAGGCCCGGGTGCCACCGGCCTGGGTGGCGTGGGGTGCCGTCGTGGTCGCGTTCGCGTTCGCCGCGGTGAGCCTGGTCTGGGCGACGGGCAGCACGCTCGGCCTGGACACGCTCGGCGGGTCGATCGAGCGGCTGGGACGCGAGCGCGACCCGGGGCTGCTCAGGGCGAACGCGGTCGCGCTCGTGCTGAAGGTCCTGGGCGGGGTGCTGGCCCTCGCGCTGGTGCAGCCGTGGGGCGAGCGGCTGCCGCGCTGTGGGAGCCCTGGTTCCTCGTGTGGGGGCTGCTGCTGGCCGGGGCGACGCTGCGCAGCCAGCGCCTGCGCCCGGCCTGACGAGGGCTCACGACGCCGACTGCTCGGGCACCTGCCCGGCGGACGGGTCCCGGCGCCGCATCTCCCGCCGGCCGCGTGCCAGCTCGGTCTCCAGCGCGTCGAGCGGCTGCGCGAACGGGTCGAGGAACGCGGCGAGCCAGTCCTCGACGACGCTCAGCGTCCGCGGCTCGACCCGGTAGAGCCGCCGCGGCCCGTCGGCGCGCACCGCGACGACACCGGCCTCGCGCAGGACGCGCAGGTGCTGGGACGTCGCGGGCTGGGAGATGCCGAACTCGTCGTGCGCCGCGGCGACCAGCTCGCCTGCCGCGCGCTCGTCGTCGCCGAGGTGCTCCAGCAGCCGGCGCCGCACCGGCTCGGCGAGCGCCGCGAGGACGACGTCGACCCGCGCGGCGCCCGCTCGGACCGCGCTCATCCCTCGGGCACGGGCGTGCCGGTGTAGAAGCCGTACGTCCGCTGCCCCGCCGCCTGCGCCGACGTGGTCTCGCGTCCGTCGGCGGCGTCGGCCTGCGCCCACCCGGACGCGGCGCGCTCGACGAACGCCCGCCCCTCGGGCGTCGTCGGCCACTCCTCGCCCACCCCCTGCGCGATCGCCTCGCCCGTCGCGAGGTGCGCGGCGAGCCCCCACAGCGCGAGGTCCCACCCGACGCCGACCGCCCCGGGGCCGAACTGCTCCCAGAACTGCGGGTCGACGTGCATCTCGTGCCGCAGGGTCAGCTCGGTACCGCCATCGGCCGGGGCGAGCAGGATCTCGACCCAGCTGACCTGGTCCCCCATCTCCCAGGTGAGCGAGAACCGCTCGGGCTGCCGGCACTCCTCGACGACGCCGCCGGCGTTGCCCTGGACCTGGTAGCGGCCGCCCTCGCGCAGGTCACCGGTGACGGGCGCGAACCAGCGCGGCAGCCGCTGCGGGTCGGTGAGGGCCTCCCACACGTCGTCCGGGGCGGCGCGGTAGAGGCGTCGGGCGACCGCGATCTTCGTGGGGGCGCCCCCGCGGTCCCCGCGGTGCAGCTCGCGTGCGACCAGGCCTGCCTGCTCGAGTGCGTCGATGCCGGCCATCGCTCCTCCGTCCGCCTCGCGGGATGCGAGGTCATAAGTTGGTACTTATACGATAGCCCTGCCCAGGCGGCGGAGTCCAGCCCTCGTCACCCCCCGCCCCCGATCCCGGGCCCGCGCGGCACCACCGCTGGGGTTTTCCCTAACCCGCCCGCCCGCGCGGCCGCCCCGCGTCGCACCCTCGATGCGTGACGCCCTGACCAGGGCGCCGCGGGCGGGACCGCCTCCCGCCGACCCGGGCGGGGACGGTCCCGCCGGTGTATGAGGAGGGAACAACCCATGAACAAGAGGACCAAGGCCCTCGTCGCGGGTGGCGCCGGTGCCGTGATCCTGCTCGGCACGGCGGGCACCTTCGCGCTGTGGAGCGACGAGGCGACCGTGCCCGGCGCCGTCGTGACGGGCGGAAAGCTCGATCTGACAGGCGAGACGACCGTCACCTGGACGGCGAACGACATCTCCGACGGCTCGGCTGTCGAGATCGCCGACGAGGACGGCACCATCCAGCTCGTGGCAGGCGTCGAGCTCGTCGGCGAGACAGCGATCACCCCGGAGCTCGCCGGTGACTACCTGAAGGCCGAGCTCGCCACGACGAGCGGCGCAGCGGTCCCGGAGTGGCTCGACGTGGAGTGGAAGGTCGGTGACACGGTCCTGACCGAGTCCACCTCGGCCGAGGCCCCCGGCGCCCCCTCGGTCGTGCTCACCCCCGCGACCGCCGGCGACGCCGCGACCCTGACCGTGAGCATCCGCCTGGCGGACGACTACCAGAGCGGCGCCCAGGACCTCACGGACGAGCAGGCGTGGGACTCCGGCAACTTCACCGTGACCCTGACGCAGCTCCCGCCGTCCCAGAGCTGACCACGCGCGACCAGGGCTGCTGACCCTGGCCCCCGCCCTCGCCTCCGGACCGCTGCGACCCAGCGGTCCTGAGGCGGCTCCATCGACCTCGACCTCGCGGGAGGCGACATGTTCACGCGCAGGACGACGACCGCAGCGGCCGCCGCGCTGGCCGCGGTCCTGGGCGTCGGCGTGACGACTGCTCAGGTCGGCGCGACCACCGCCCTGTGGCAGGACGAGGTCCAGCTGCCCGGCGTGACCGTCGTCGCCGCGCCGACGCCCGACGAGCCACCGATCGTCATCGAGCCCGAGACGCCGCTCGACCCCATCGAGCTGCCGCCGGGGAACGCTCTGGCGTTCTACTACGACGTCACGCTCGACCTGAGCAAGTACGAGCTGCCGATCTTCCTCGGGCTGGAGCACGGGTGGTCGGCGGTGAGCGGCAGCGCCGCGCAGTTCCAGGGCAGCAACAACGAGTACTGGGTCGACGGGTCCCCGACGTCGATCCTGTACCGGGAACAGTCGTTCACGGCCACGGGCAGGGCACGGACGTGGCACCTGTTCTACCGCGAGGGCGACACGACCCGGCCGGCCGGCTACGCGGAGACGCCGGTGCCGGCGGGGGCGACCTCGATCACCATCCGCTTCAAGGTCCACGCCGTGCACTACGACTACGCCCCCACCGCGAGCTTCCTGCTGTCCGGCGGCAGCGGTGCCGCGTCCTTCTACCCCCCCGACGCCACCGGGGCACCCAGCGCGGAGCCGGCGTTCCAGGTGCCGTTCACGCTGCCCGACCTCTACTGGAACGGCCCAGCGGCAGGCGATGCGCTGAGGACCGCGGCGGAGCAGCCTGCCACCCAGCCGCCGTCCTCGAGCGCTGCTGCCGCGGGCGTGCCCGCGACGCCGTCCGACGTGCCGGAGCCCGCGCCCGACCCCGCGGCCCCCAGCCCGTCCCCCCACCCGACGAGCAGCGGCCCCACCACCGACGACGTCGCCCCCACGCGCGACGAGGACCTCGAGGCGAGCCCGTGACCACGGACCAGGTGCCGGCGGCCGTCCCCTCCGCCGGCACCGCCCCGGTCGATGCCCCGCGCCGTGCGCGGGGCGTCGGCTCGGTGCTCCTCACCGCGGCCATGGTCGCGCTCCTCCTCCTCGCGGCCGTCGTCGCGGTGGTGCCCCGCCTGATCGGCGCGGTGCCGCTGACGGTGCTCTCCGGCTCGATGGAGCCGACCATCTCCGCCGGCGACCTCGTGGTGGTGCGCCCCACCGATCCGGCCGACCTGCGCATCGGCGACGTCGTGACCGTGCAGCCCGTGTCGGACGACCCCACCCTGGTCACCCACCGCGTCGTCGGCGTCACGCACGGCAGCGACGGGGTCGCGGGCTTCGTCACCCAGGGCGACGCCAACGAGCACGCCGACGAGCCTGTCGTCCCCGAGCAGGTCATGGGCCGGGTCGTGTACACCGTGCCCCTCATCGGTCACGTCACGCACGGGACGTGGGGCCCGTACGTCGCCGCCGCGGTGGGCGTGGGGCTCGTCGTATACGGCGTCGTCACGTTCGCCCTCCCGCACCGCGACCGCGAGGAGGCACCCGATGCCGCCCGCCCGTAGGCGGGCGTGGCACGTCGCGCGGACGACCGTGGCGGGCGCCGCCCTCGTGGCAGCCGCCGTCCTGGCGGTCATGGGGCTCACGAGCGGCAGCAGCACGGCGACGCTGCCCGACCTCGACGGTCGACCCGTCGTCGTCGAGGAGACCCCGGACGCCGAGGGCGCCGACCTGCGCGCCACCGGCGGCCGCTTCGTCGCGCCGGCGCACGGCCTCGACGTGCCGCTCGTCGAGATGACGGTCACGGGCAGCACGCTCAACCCGCCCACGTTCACCGACGCGTTCGTGCTGCGCGACCCGGACCGCGTGACGCCGCAGGGCACCCGTCCGCTGGTCGTGGCCCTGCACGCCGTGCGCTCCGGGCGGGCACCCGGCAACGCGTTCTTCGAGCCGGGCTCCCCCGACCCGGCCGTGCTCGTGCAGCCCGGGGCCGAGCTCGTGGTCGACGGCGTGACGTACGTCGTCGAGCGCACCGAGGTGCTCGGCAAGGCGCAGGCCGCGCGGTCCCACGACATCTGGGGAGCCCTGCCCGACGGCGGCGACCGGCTCGTCGTCATCACGTGCCTGCAGCGCAGCGACGGGACCGGGCACGCCGCCGAGAACCTGGTGCTGCACGCCGTCCGGGCATAGGCGCACAGCGCCGCCCCGGCGCACGCCGCGCCCCCGTACGGCCCCGGTGCCACGATGAGGCGTGACCGACCACCCGCCGCAGGTCGATCGCGGTGCCACCGAGGCGGACGAGCAGGACCTGCTCGTCCGCCTCGTCGTGCTGGGCATCACGATGCTCGCGGTCAGCTCCGCCGTGGACGTCCTGCCCTGGACGATCGACGACATCACGTCGACCGGACGCGGCGAGGCGGTGCGTCCCGACGAGAGGACCTCGCTGCCTCTCCTGGGCCTGGCCTTCGGTGCCATGACGCTGGGCGGTGCCGTCGCCGGGGCCGTCCTGCAGCGGGTGCCGGTGCTGCGCCGGCCGGTGCGGCAGCGGGTCGTGCTGGCCGTGGCGCTGGGCGCGATGATCGGCCTGGCCCGCATCGGTGCCGTGGCGCTCGCGCTGCCCGACGGCGTGCCACAGGCGTTCGGGGTGACCGAGGCCGTCGTGGGGTCGAGCCAGGCTGCCGTCGTCATCGGCGCCGCGATGTACGTCGTCGGCACCCGACGTCGGATCCGCGCCGAGGAGCGGCTGCGGATCCGTGAGGCGCTGCGCGCCGAGCGCGCGCGCCGGCAGCTCGAGCAGGAGGAGCTGCGCGTCCGCCGGGAGGTCTCGCAGCGGCTGCACGGCGGCGTGCAGCAGCGCATGGTCCTGGTCAACCGCGAGATCGAGGAGATCCGCGACGAGCTCGCGCGCGCCGGCGAGGCGGACCTCGCCCGGTCCCTGACGGCGCTGTCCGCGACCCTGGACGACATCCGCGAGTCCGACGTGCGGGCCGTCGCGCACGACCTCTACCCGCTCGCGGCGGACGTCGACCTGCCCACCGCGCTCCTGCTCGCCGCCGACCGCCTGCCGCCGTCGGTCCGCCTGCACGTGGCGTACGAGCCCGGTGCCGAGCCGCTGTACGTCGGGCAGCGCCTGCCGGCGGCGGACCGCATGCTGCTGTACCTGGTCGTGGAGGAGGGCGTCGTCAACGCCGTGCGCCACGGCGATGCCGCGAACATCTGGGTCACGCTGGGCACGGACGGCGACGCCGGCCCGCACGGACCCGGCGCCGCCCGGGTCCGTGTCGACGACGACGGGTCCGGCCTGACCGAGGACCCGCCCCGCCTCTCGGGCCTGGCCGCGGTGCGAGCACGGGTGCTCGCGCGCGACGGCGACCTCACGCTCCGGCCCGGACCCCGCGGCGGTGCACGGCTGACGGCGAGCGTGCCGCTCGCGGTCCGGGTCGACGACGGGAGGGCGCCATGAGCGACGGCAGCCACCCGCTGCGCGTGGCCGTCGTGGAGGACGAGGCGATGCTGCGCGGCCTCCTCCAGGCGCTCCTGGCCGGGCAGCCGGGCATCGACGTCGTGGCGACCGCGGCCGGGCACGAGGAGGCGCTGCGGGAGGTGCGTCCGGGCGAGGTGGACGTCGCCGTCCTCGACATCGACCTCGGCGACGGCAACGGGATCGCCCTGGGCCGGTCGTTGCAGCAACGGGACCCGCGGCTGCGGATCCTCCTCATCTCCAACTACAACCTGCTCGCGCTGGTGCGCTCGGTGAGCGCGGACGCACCCACGCCGTGGAGCTACCTGTCGAAGCGCTCGTCCGCGCAGCCGGGCGAGCTGGTGCGGGCGGTCGTGGCCGTCGCGCGCGGGCGGGTCGTCATCGACCCCGCGCTGGTCGACCGGTCCGTCCCGGTGTCGGACACGCCGCTGGCACGGCTGTCCGCCGCGCAGTTCCGCGTGCTCCAGCTCGTGGCGCAGGGCCGCAGCAACGACGCCGTCGCCGAGGAGCTCAACATCTCGCCCAAGGCCGTGGAGGCGCACCTGAGCAACATCTACCGGCTCCTCGACCTGCCGCCGGGGGCGAACAACCGCGTCGCCGCGGTGCTGGCCTTCCTGCAGCAGTCCGTGCGCCCGGAGCCCTGACCCGGCGGTCGGGTTTTCCCTAGCGCCGGCCGGGCCGGGCACCCCGGACGCGCGACCGTGGGGGGACACGTCCGCGGGCGCGCCCGCAGGAGCCCAGGAGGCGCGAGGATGAACAGGCGACGGGTCCTTGTCGCGACGGCCGCGGCCGCGCTCGTGCTCACCCTCCCGGTGGGGTGCGCGCCGGACGACCTCCCCCCTGAGACCCTGCCGACGACGCTGCCGACAGTGGCCCCGACGGCGACGCCGACGACGCCCGCTGGGGGCGAGGACACCTCGGGGGGCGTGCCTGGGATCCCCCAGCCCGACCCGACGGCGGGTGTGACGACCGACCAGCAGCAGCAGACCAGCTCCTGGTCGCTG
This sequence comes from Cellulomonas avistercoris, assembly GCF_014836445.1. Classification (GTDB taxonomy): domain Bacteria; phylum Actinomycetota; class Actinomycetes; order Actinomycetales; family Cellulomonadaceae; genus Cellulomonas; species Cellulomonas avistercoris. The sequence goes on along the minus strand of NZ_JACSQV010000004.1, from coordinate 72,943 downwards.
TTCGGCACCAGGACCATCGCCCCGGGCTTCGACGCGACCCGCGAGTGGGTCGTGCGCAACGACGGCCCCGTGCCCGCCGAGCTCGTCGTGTCGATCGTCGAGGCCCGGATGCACACCGAGCCCCGGGACGCCTTCTACGACGACCTCACCGTCAACGACATCCCCGCCTCCCGCCTCGCCGGGCAGGACACGGCGATCCACACGCAGGTGCTCGCGCCGGGCGAGTCCGTCGCGGTCCCCGTCACGCTGACGTTCGACGTGGACAGCACCAGCGGGAACGCGGCCGAGGTCGGCGAGGAGACGTTCAGCTTCTGGCTGCGCGCCGACCTGACCGACGCCTCGGGGCGGGACGACGTCGCGGCGCAGGCCGGCGCGGCGGCGCAGGGTGACGTCGCGGGGCCCCTGGCCCAGACCGGTGGCCTGGCCCGCACGGCCGGACCCTGGCTGGTGCTCGCCGCCGGGGCGGTGGCCCTCGCGTGGGCGGTGGCCGACCGGCGCCGGGGCGCGCCGACGGACTGACACGGCGACGGCCCTCGCCCACGTCGACCCCTCGACCCACCGAGCCGCACCCGGCACGCTGGGTGGGTGCTCCTGTCGCCGAAGGTCGCCGCGGGTGTCGCCGACGGCTCGGTGACGCTCGCGTTCCGCCGCTGGCAGCGCCCCGACGTGCGCCCCGGCAGCCGGTTCCGCACGCCCGCGGGCGTCGTCGAGGTCACGTCCGTCGACGTCGTCGACCCCGCGACGCTCACGGACGCCGACGCGCACGCCGCCGGGCTCCCGGACGCGGCGGCGCTGCTGAGGCTGCTCGACCCGCAGGCCGTCGCGCAGCGGCGCCGCACCGCGCGGTACGGCCGCACCCCCGTGGCCGGCGCCGCGGCCGGCACGACCGCAGCGGACACCACCGGCTGGCCGGTGTACCGCGTCGGGCTCACGTGGGCCGGGCCGGACCCGCGCGAGGCGCTGCGCGACGACGCCGACCTGACCGAACGCCGACGTCGCCGCGATCGACGCGCGCCTCGACCGGCTCGACCGCGCGTCGAGCCACGGCCCGTGGACGGCCGCGACGCTCGACGTCATCCGCCGGCGCCCGCACGTGCGCGCCCCCGACCTGGCCGCCGAGCTGGGCCGCGAGCGCGACCCGTTCAAGCTCGACGTCCGCAAGCTCAAGGCCCTGGGCCTGACGCAGAGCTTCGACGTCGGCTACGCCCTGAGCCCCCGGGGCGAGACCTACCTCACCCGCACCCACCGCCCCTGACCCCCCGCCCTCCCCGGCGGCACCCTGAAAGTGGTCATGTTCGAGTGCCCGGGAGCGCCGAGTGGGCGCACGACCGACCACTTCCGGGGGGAGGCGGTGGGGGTGGGTGGGGGTGGGGGTGGGTGGGGGTGGGGGAGGATGTGGGCGGTCGGGCTCGGCTGCAACACCGCACCTGCAGGGCCCCTGCAGGAGGGGGTCGGCGTCGTCGTGGGTCCCCGGCCGGACCGCCACGTCACGAGAGGACCCCCATGACCGCCCTGCGCTCGATCCTGCTGTTCGTCGCGGCCGCCGGGCTGGAGATCGGCGGCGCGTGGCTGGTCTGGCAGGGCATCCGCGAGCACCGCGGCTGGGTGTGGGTGGGGTTCGGCGTCGTCGCGCTGGGCCTGTACGGCGCGGTCGCGACGCTGCAGCCCGACGCGAGCTTCGGGCGGATCCTCGCCGCGTACGGCGGGGTGTTCGTCGCCGGGTCGCTGCTGTGGGGCATGGTCGTCGACGGGTTCCGGCCGGACCGGTGGGACGTGACCGGCGCGCTCGTGTGCCTCGTCGGCGTCGCGATCATCATGTACGCGCCGCGCGCCGCCTGAGCGCGCGCCCTCCCGAGGCGGGGTGACGCCACCCCGACGCACCGGCGGCGCCCTGCGCACGCCGCACCTGCACGACCGAGCCTCCACCCCGACGGCCCCGTGCCGCCGGGCCGTCGCCGCGACCACGGGTCCGCGGCGCCCCTCGCTGTTGCCTCGAGCCGTGGGTCCGACCGGATCCGCGAGCTGCCAGCGAAGGAGCACCTCATGCCACCCGACACACCGTCCCCGGGCGACGCACCGGCACCCACGGCCCCGGCCGACCTGACTCACCTGCCCGGGGCCACGCAGGCCGCAGCCGTGCTCGCCCTGCCGCAGTGGTCCTGGGGCATCGGCCCGTTGCGGGTCGACGTCGCGGCGGACCTGGGCGTCCCGCGCCTGTCGGTCACGGCGACGCTGGCCGGCTGGCCGGTGGGCTCGGCCGTCCTCGACCCGCAGCACACCGAGACGCGGCTGGGGGGCGGCGCCCTCGGGTTCTCCGCCCGGCTGGATCTCACGGCGAGCTTCACCGACGAGACGCTCACGGTCGCCGGTGAGCTCGTCACGTTCTCGGCCCAGCGGTTCAGCCACACGTTCGCGTGGGCCGACATCCAGCCCGGCTCCTGAGCCGGACCGACCAGCACGACCGCCGGGCCGCGCCCGCGGACCGGCCGCTCCACCACCACAGGAGGACCACCCATGAGCACCATGCGAGCCGTCCAGCGCATCACCGTCACCAACCTCGCCGCGTTCGTCATGTCCGTCGGGGTCGAGTACATCGACGACGACGGCCAGACCACGCGCACGGCCTGGACCGACAACTACCCCGTCGGCCAGTCCCGCACGATCGACCTGACCACGCTCAAGATCGACGAGGGCACGCTGGTCCGGCCGGTCGTCGACGCGGTCCTGGGCCGCACCGTCGCGGCCGAGAAGTTCGTGAAGTTCGCGTCGAACGACCAGACGGGGGCGTACGGCGTCCACGGCGTCACGCAGAGCTTCCACGTCGACCTCACCTGATCGACCACCGTGCCGGCGCGTCAGGCACGGGCGCGTCGGCACGGCTCCCGGAGAACAATCCCTCGAGAAGGAGCACACCATGAACAAGAACAAGGACAAGAAGAAGTACCTCGTCGCCCACTACTTCTTCGGCGCGGCGGGCAAGCAGTTCAAGTCCGCGCAGGTCGGCATGATCGGGAACAACTACTCCGCGAGGGAGGAGGCCGAGGCTCTCGACGACCTCGAGGCGAAGGTGACGTCCTGGGCCCAGAAGCACGCGCTCGCGGTCCCCCCGGACATCCGGACCGCCCGGCTCGAGGTCAAGCCGCACAGCTGAGCCGCTCCCACCAACCCTGAGCCGCAGCGCCCGGTCGACGCCCCCCGTCGGCCGGGCGCTGCTGCGCGTGCCGGCACGGCCGCGAGCCTCACCCGCTCCCCCACGCGCGCCCGGTGTGTCCGACGCCCCAGGGCGTGGCGCCATGCGGTACAACCGGAGCAGGGTTCGGGGGACCTGACAGGGGGCGGCGTGCAGGGGCACCATGCATAGGGACCAGGTGCGCGGGCAGGACGAGCGGCCGACGTGGCCCCGGACCGCCCTGCGCCCCCTCGGACGCGTGTGACAGGCGTCGCCGACGCGGAGCCGGCGCTCGCTCCGCCGACCCTCCAGCTGCTCGGCGCGTTCCGCGCCCGGACGGGCCGCGCGCTGCTGGTCTTCCCGTCGAGCGTGCAGCGCGGCCTCGCCTACCTCGCGCTGCACGGTGCCACGAGCCGCAAGCAGGTCGCGGCCGCGCTGTGGCCGGACCAGGAGGCGACGCGCGCGGCGTCGGACCTGCGCACGCTCCTGTGGCGTCTCCAGCACGTCTCGCCGGACTTCGTCGCGGTCGACGGCTCGGTCCTCGAGCTGCACGACCGGGTGCGGGTGGACGTCGACGTGGTGACCGCGTGGGCGCTCGAGTCGATCTCCCCCGGTGCCGTCTCGCTGGTCGAACGCGTCGTGACGCCGCGGGGCGCCGGACGCGACCTCCTCCCCGGCTGGGACGAGCCGTGGCTGGACCTGCACCGCACGCGCCTGCAGATGCTCCAGGCGCAGGCGTACGAGGCGGTCACCAGCCGTCTGCTCGCGGCCGGTCGGGTGGCCGAGGCGCTGCCGTTCGCGCTGCACGTCATCGAGCAGGACCCGCTCCGCGAGAGCGCGCAGCAGCTGATGATCGAGATCCACCTGCGCCAGGGCAACGTCGCCCAGGCCCTCGCCCAGTACGAGAGATACCGCGTGCTGCTCGAGCGTGAGCTCGGCATCGCGCCGGGCCTGCGGGTGACGACGCTCATCGGGCAGTACTCGGCCCGTCCCGCACCCCGTCGCACCGCGCCGCACTGACGCGCCCACGCTGCGGGGTCTCGACGTGCCCGGGACAGCCGGATCTCCGGCGGCCGTGACGGCGTCGCCACGCCGCCGTGACGCCGTGACGACGCCGGGACGATCGCGTGCGACGCGGCCGGGACCCGTGTGCGACGCGGGCACGACACCACCACGACGTACCGGTGACGCGCGCCGTGCGACCCGGCTGCGACACGCCGCGTTGTGCGCCACCCCCGCGGCCCAGGACACTGTCGGCACACGGTCGGCCCCCGCCGGCCCGGCACCGGAGGCGGCATGACGCGGACCAGGGCGAAGCGGGTCGGGATCCTCACGGCGGGCGGCGACAGCCCCGGCCTCAACGCGGCGATCCGCGGGTTCGGCAAGACCGCGATCGGGCACCACGGCATGGAGCTGTTCGGGTTCCGCGACGGCGTGACGGGCCTGGTCGAGAACCGCTACGTCGAGCTGGACGGCAAGGCGCTGTCCGGGATCCTCACGGTCGGCGGGACGATCCTGGGGACGAGCCGCGACAAGGTCCACCGCTACTCCGTGGACGGCGGCGAGCCGCAGGACATGGTGCCGACGGTCGTCGAGAACTACCGCGAGCTGGGCCTGGACGCGCTCATCATGCTGGGCGGCGGCGGGACGGCGAAGAACGCGATGCGGCTGGTCGACGCTGGGCTGAACGTCATCCACCTGCCCAAGACGATCGACAACGACATCGCCGCGACGGACACGTCGTTCGGGTTCGCGACGGCCACCGAGATCGCCACCGAGGCCGTGGACCGCGTGCACTCGACCGCGCACAGCCACCACCGGATCATCCTCACGGAGATCATGGGCCACCGGGCCGGCTGGCTCACGCTCGCGTCGGGGATCGCCGGCGGCGCCGACATCATCCTCATCCCCGAGATCCCGTACACGATCGAGGCCGTCGCGGAGACGATCCGTCGGCGCATGTCCCGCGGCTCGTCGTTCTCGGTCGTCGCGGTCGCCGAGGGCGCGCGGGACGTCGAGGACACCGCCGACTACGAGGCCGCGCAGCTCCTCGTGAAGTCCGCGAAGACCCCCGAGTCGCGACGTGCGGCCAAGAAGCACCTGGCCCACGTCGAGGACGCGCAGCGCGAGCACACGTTCAAGCTCGCGCGCGAGCTCGAGGCGGCGACCCGCCTCGAGACGCGCGTGACGATCCTGGGGTACGTGCAGCGCGGCGGCACGCCGTGCGCCGCGGACCGGCTGCTCGCGACGCGCCTGGGTGCGGCTGCCGCGAACCTCGTGGACCGCGGCGAGTTCGGCGTCATGGTGGCGGCCCGCGGTGACGAGGCTGTGCCCGTGCCGCTCTCCGAGGTCGCGGGCAAGGTCAAGCTCGTCCCGCCGGACCACGCGTGGATCGCGGCGGCGCGGCAGGTGGGCACCGGGCTGGGCGACTGACCGCGGTCCCCTGGCGCCCGTCGCCCCGGCGGCGCAAGGTGGTCGGGGGGTCGCGCGACGTGCGGGCCGCGGCGAGGGGGGCCGACATGTGCCGATGGCTGGCGTACTCCGGGGCACCGGTGACGCTCGACGACCTGCTCTACAAGCCGGCGAACTCGCTCGTGCTGCAGAGCCTGCACAGCAGGATGGGTGCCGAGCCGACCAACGGCGACGGGTTCGGCGTCGGCTGGTACGACGGCCACGCCCCGGAGCCCGGCATCTTCCGCAGCACCGAGCCGGCCTGGAGCGACCCGAACCTGCGGGAGCTCGCGCGTCACGTCCGCTCCGGCACGGTCTTCGCGCACGTGCGCGCCACCAGCGGCTCCGCGGTCCAGGTGACCAACTGCCACCCGTTCCGCCACGACGGCTGGCTGTTCATGCACAACGGGGCCGTCGACCGGTTCCCCGAGCTCAAGCGCGACCTGCAGCTCGAGGTCGACCCGTCGCTGTTCGCGGACATCGCCGGCACGACCGACTCCGAGACGGTCTTCCACCTGGCCCTGACCTTCGGACTCACCGACGACCCGCCCGCCGCGCTCGCCGCCGCGGTCGGCCTGGTCGAGAGGACGGGCCGGGAGCACGGCGTCGGCTTCCCGTTCCAGGGCACGGTCGCGGTGACCGACGGGCAGCGGATGTGGGCCGTCCGGTACTCCTCCGAGGGACGCAGCCGCACGCTGTTCCGCAACGCCGACGTCTCCGTGCTGCGCCAGCACTACCCGGACCACCCGGCGCTGCGCGGCCTGGCCGACGACACCCGGCTGATCGTCTCCGAGCCGCTCGGCGAGCTGCGCGGCGCGTGGCTCGAGGTGCCCGAGGCGTCGTGCCTCGTGGTCGACGGGGGCGCGGAGCAGATCCTGCCGTTCGTCCCGCGCACGTGACGGCGGGCGGGCGCCGCGGGGTCCTCTAGCCTCGGACGTCGGAGTCGATCACCGGGGAGGCGTCATGGGCTGGACCGAGCACGCGATCTGGTGGCACGTCTACCCGCTGGGTGCGGTCGGGGCGCCGATCCGCACGCCGGACGTCGACCCCGCGGCGCACCGGCTGGACCGCCTGGTCCCCTGGCTCGACCACGTCCAGCGCCTGGGCACCAACGGCGTCCTGCTGGGCCCGGTGTTCGCGTCGTCGGCCCACGGCTACGACACCACGGACCACCTGCGCATCGACCCCCGCCTGGGCACGGACGAGGACTTCGACGCGCTCGTCGCCGCGGCCCACGAGCGCGGCCTGCGGGTGCTGCTCGACGGCGTGTTCAACCACGTCGGCGCCGAGCACCCGCTGGTCGCGCAGGTGCTCGCGGAGGGTCGCGACGGCCCGCGCGCGGGCTTCCTGCGCGTCGACTGGGACCACCCCGACGGCCCGCGCACGGCCGACTTCGAGGGGCACCGCGCGCTCGTCGCGCTGAACCACGACGACCCGGCGGTGGCGGCGTACGTCGTCGACGTCATGACCCACTGGCTCGCGCGCGGTGCCGACGGCTGGCGCCTCGACGCCGCGTACACCGTGCCGCCGGAGTTCTGGGCGCGCGTGCTGCCGCAGGTGCGCGAGCACCACCCGGACACGTGGATCGTCGGGGAGGTCATCCACGGCGACTACGCGGGCGTGGTCGCGGCCTCCGGCATGGACTCGGTGACGCAGTACGAGCTGTGGAAGGCGATCTGGAGCAGCCTGCTCGACCGCAACTTCTGGGAGCTGGACCACGCGCTGGCGCGGCACGCCGCGCTGCTCGACACGTTCGTCCCGCAGACGTTCGTCGGCAACCACGACGTCACGCGCATCGCGACGCGCGTCGGCCCGCAGGCGGCGGTGCTCGCGCACGTCGTGCTCATGACGGTGGGCGGCGTGCCGTCGGTGTACTACGGCGACGAGCTGGGCTGGACGGGCCTCAAGGAGGACCGCGAGGGCGGTGACGACGCGGTGCGGCCCGCCCTGCCCGCGTCGCCCGACGACCTCGGCGACGACGAGCGGCGCGTGCTCCACCTGCACCAGGGCCTCGTCGCGCTGCGGCGGCAGCACGCGTGGCTGCACACCGCCCGGACCTCCGCCGACGAGCTGACGAACACCCGCTACCGGTACACCTCGACGTCCGCGGACGGTGCGCACCGGCTGCACGTCGAGCTCGACGTGACGGACGCGCCGCGCGCGGTCGTGCGGGACGGCGACGGGCGGGTGCTGTTCACGGTGTGACGCGCCGCAGCCGCACCCCCCGGTACAGGACGGACGGCAGCACGATCCCCCGTACGAGCACCCGCTCGCACGTCCACCCCGGGACACCCGCGACGGCGGCGCGCACACCGTCGAAGGGCGCCACGCCCACGTCGTAGAGGTAGGCCGTGCCCGTGGGGCGCAGCACGCGCAGCACCTCGCCGACCGCGACGCCCAGCGGCGACCAGTGGTGGAAGCTCATGGTCGAGGTCACGGCGTCGAAGGACGCGTCCGGGTAAGGCAGCGCGGCGGCGTCCCCGGCGACGACGTGCGTGCGGTCCGCCAGCCCGGCGCGCGCAAGCAGGGCTCGGGCGTGCTCGACCATCTGCGGCGTGAGGTCCACGCCGTCGACGCGCAGGTCGGGGCGTCGGCGCGCGAGCGTCCGCACGAGCACGCCCGGCCCGCAGCCGACGTCGAGGACGCGCCCGCCCCGCGGTGCTGCGGCCGACGCGTGCGCCGCCGCGCGTCGCTGCAGGACGGTGAAGAAGGTGCCGGTGCTGCGCTGGTACGCGCCCGGCGCCGTGTAGTCGACCATGAGTGCCCCTCCGCCACCCGGCGAGGGTACCGACGCAGGGCTACGTCGCGTCGGTCTCGCCGTGCGGCTCCCACCGCAGCAGGTCGCCCGGCTGGCACTCGAGCACCTCGCACAGCGCGGCCAGGGTCGTGAAGCGCACGGCCTTGGCGCGCCCGTTCTTGAGCACCGCGAGGTTGGCGGGCGTGATGCCCACGCGCTCGGCGAGCGTCCCGACGGACATCTTGCGGCGCGCGAGCATGACGTCCACGTCCACGACGATCGGCATCAGATCACCTCGTCGAGCTCGTCGCGCAGGCGCCGGGCCTCGCGGTCGCGGTCGACGGCCTGCGCGAGCAGCATCCGCAGCAGCAGGACGATCAGCGCGATGCCGCCGAGCACGAGGGCCGCACCGCAGATCAGCAGCACGATGCCGGGCGCGACCTGCTCCCCCGGTGCGAGCACGACCGCGAGCCCGAACACCAGGACGGCGGCCGCGGCGATCGCGCCGATGATGACGTCGACCCAGCGGAACGCGCCGGGGGTGAAGACCTCCTCGCGCCGCACCATCGTCAGCAGGCGCCATACGCAGACCGCGCACACCTGCAGCGTCACGAGGCCCAGGACGAAGATGACGACGAACGGGACCCGGACGCCCGGCGGGGCGTCCGCCTCGACGAGGTCGATCCACAGCAGCGGCGCCATGACGCACTGGACGAACAGGGACCCGGCGAGCGCGAGCGCGATGACGACGCGCAGCGCGAGGACGGTGAGGTTGCGCATGACAGGCTCCTCGATCGGGTGACGAGAGGAATCTATCGATCAACGATCGATTCCTCAAGCCATTCGATCGAGAAGCCGTGTCCCGCCGGTCAGACCCGCACGACGACCTTGCCGCGCACGTGCCCCTCGGCCACGAGGTCGTGCGCCGCGGCCGCGTCCGCGAGGTCGAAGACCTGCGCCACGTCGACCTTCACCGCTCCGCCGTCGATCAGCGCCGTCAGCGCGTCGAGGTCCGCCGTGCTCGGCCGCACCCACACGTAGTGCCCGCCGAGCTCGTCGCGCGCGGCGGTGTCGACGATCGACGCGACCGTGCCGCCGTCGGCCAGGACCGCGCGCGTCGTCGGCACCAGGTCGTCGGAGCCGTAGTCGAGGACGACGTCGACGCCCTGCGGCGCGAGCGCGCGCACGCGCTCGGCCAGGCCGTCGCCGTACTCGACCGGCTCGGCACCCAGGCCGCGCAGGTGCTCGTGGTTGCGCGCCGACGCCGTCCCGATGACGCGCGCCCCCCGGGCCCGCAGGATCTGCACCGCGAACTGCCCGACGCCCCCGGCCGCGGCGTGCACGAGCACCGTCTGCCCGTCGCGCACCCCGACGCGCTCGATGGTCTGGTACGCCGTCAGACCCGCGAGCGGCACCGCGGCGGCCTCCTCGAAGCTCAGCGACGCGGGCTTGCGCGCCAGCGTCCGGACGGGCGCCGAGACCAGCTCGGCGAACGTCCCGCCGTGCAGCCAGTCCTTGCGGACGTAGCCGTAGACCTCGTCGCCGGCCGCCAGCTCCGGGGTGTCCAGGCCCGGCCGCTCGACGACGCCCGCGACGTCCCACCCCGGGATCGCGGGGAACTCGGTGTCGATGATCTGGTCGAGGTACCCGGCGCGGATCTTCCAGTCCACCGGGTTCACGGACGCGGCCCGCACCCGCACCAGGACGCTGTCGGAGCTGACCTTGGGCTCCGGCTGGTCGGTGAGCTGCAGGACGTCGCTGCCGCCGAAGCGGTCGTAGGTGATGGCTCGCATACCGGTCGCAACGGCGTCAGGAGCCCCGTCTGTTCCCGTCCCCCTCGCGGCCGTCCCCGACGTCGGGGGCGCCTGCCGCGACCGTCGAGGTCAGCAGCGTGCGCACCGCACGCCGGACCGTCGGCACGTCCGCGCCGCTCTCGATCATCGCGCCGGCGCGCTGCACGACGGCGTTGACGAGCTGCGCGACGACCTCCGGGTCCTCGACCTGCGCGTCCCGCAGCGTGCCGACGAGCGGCTCGACCAGCTCGGCGTGCATCTGGGCGATCCGCGGGTCGGCGAGCGCCCGCGGGTCGAACGACACGAGCGCGCTGATGACGGCGTGCTCGCCGTCCGCGACGAGCGAGAGGTTGGCGTCCGCGTAGGCGCCGATGCGGGCCGCGGGGTCGTCGTGCGCGCTCGTGGCCTGCGCGATCGTCTCGCGCCAGCGCGGCAGGGCGTCCACGACGACCGCGCGGAACAGCTCCTCCCGTGACGCGAAGTAGTGGTAGATGCTCGGACGTGCGAGCCCCGCCTTCGCGGCGACGTCCGCGAAGGTGGGCTCGACGTCGGGTGCGGCCGCGAGCAGCTCGCGGGTCGCGTCGAGGATCGCTCGGCGCTGGGCCTCGCGGTGCTCGGGCACCGTGCGCGCCGTGATGCGTGGCACGCGTCCTCCTGTTCGTCAGACGGCCGCGAGGCGTCCGTCCACCATCTCGAGCACGCGGTCGCAGTGCTCGAGCACGTCGTGGTCGTGCGTGACCATCACCGTAGCGACCCCGAAGTCGTGCGTCTGACGCGCGAGCAGCTCGACGATCTCGTGGCTGCGGCGCCGGTCGAGCGCCGCGGTGGGCTCGTCGACCAGCAGGACCGACGGGGAGGCGACCAGCGCGCGGGCGATCCCGACGCGCTGACGCTCACCGCCGGACAGCTTGCCGGGCCGGCGCTTCGCGTGGTCGGCCATGCCGACCGCGGCGAGCAGCTCCTCGGGCGGCTTCACCGCGCGGCGCCCGGTGATCTTCTCGACCAGCCGCAGCTGGTCGATCGCCGTCAGCGCAGGCACGAGGTTGCCGGACTGGAAGACGAACCCGACGTTGTCGCGGCGGAAGCGCGCCAGGGCGGCACCCGACAGGCCGGTCAGGTCGGTCCCGCTGACGTCGACGGACCCGGAGGTCGGTCGCGTCAGACCGCCGGCGACCGCCAGCAGGCTGGACTTGCCGGCGCCCGACGGGCCGACGATCGCGACGATCTCCCCCGGGGTGACCGTCAGGTCGACGTGGTCGAGGGCGACGACCTGGCTGTCCCCGTCGCCGAAGGTGAGGGTGACGTCGCTCAGTGCGAGGCCGGTACGGGTGGTGGTGGTGGCGGTCATCGGTTCTCTCCCAGCGCGGTCACGGGGTCGACACGGGCGATGCGGACGGTCGCGACGGCGGCGCCGAACAGGCCGAGGCCCAGCAGCAGCAGCGCACCGGTCGTGATGGGTCCGCTCTCGAGCTCGAACGGCATGCCCGTCCCGACGAGCAGCGAGCCGAGGCCGAGGCCGACGGCCAGACCGACGCCGACGGACACGACCAGCAGGATCGCGGCCTGCGCGAGCCCGTCGCCGAGCAGGAAGCGGGTCGAGGCGCCCATGGCCCGCATGACGGCGAGCTCGCGGGTGCGCTGCACCGTCCAGAGCGTGAAGAACGCACCGACGACGAGCGCGGAGATGGCGTAGAGGAAGCCCTGGATGAGCTGCATCGTCGTGATCTCGGCGGTGTAGCCGGGCGAGGAGTCGTACGCCTCGGTGATCGTGCGGGCGGTCGTCCCCGCCGCGGCGTCACCGGCGGCGAGGTCCGGCAGGCTGCCGTCGACCCCGCGCAGCGCGACGACGCTCGCGGCGTCGTACGCCTCCGGGGTGGCCTGCTGACCGGGCACGGTCGAGGAGTGGATCTCCTGCCAGGTGCGCAGGTGCAGGAAGCCGATGTCGACGTGGCCGAAGGTGCGCTGGTCGGTGGTGAAGCCGACCACCTCGAGCTCGGTGCCGACGCGGTCGATCGTCAGCACGTCACCGAGCTCGACGCCCTCGTCCTGGGCGGAGACGGACAGCACGACCTCGCCCTCGGCGGCGAGGGCACGGCCCTCGCCCGTGGCGGGCTCGACGAACCCACCGGGCTCGACGCCGAACAGGGTGAGGTCGACCGGCGTCCCGTCGTCGTTCTTGGCGTTGACGATGGCGGTGCCGAGCAGCTCGGCGTCGGCGACGTCGTCCTGGGCGGCCCAGGCGTCACGCTGCTCGGACGTCACGACGCTGCGGGTGAAGGCGGAGTCGGTCTTGGTGCCGGCCTCGAACGCCACGGCGTCCAGCGGGCTGCGCTGCAGCCCGGAGACACCGTCGACCACGAGACCGGACGACAGACCGGAGAGCAGGACCATGAGGACGCTGATGAGGGCGACGACCGCACCCATCAGGCCGAATCGGGTGCGCGCGAAGGCGAGCTCGCGCAGTGCGAGGAACACGGGTGAGACCTCTCGGTGGACAATTTGTTGACGCTATGTCCACATCTTATCGACGCAGCGTCGACAACTCGTCGCTCCCGGTCACGATGTGACGAGATCCACAACCAGCCCCACCGCGATGGCGACCATGACGCACGCGATGACGACGTCGAGCACGCGCCACGCCACCGGCCGGGCGAACACGGGCCGCAGCAGCGCCGCGCCGTACCCGAGCGCGCTGAACCACACCACGCTCCCCACCGCGGCGCCGGCCGCGAACCACCACCGCGCGTCCCCGTGCCCCGCCGCGACCGACCCGAGCAGCACCACGGTGTCGAGGTAGACATGGGGGTTGAGCCAGGTCAGTGCGAGGGTCGCCGCCACCAGCCCTCCCGCCCCGACCACCCCGGCCGCCCCCGTCGCCGGCGCGCGGGCCGCACCCCGGTCCGCGGCGTCGACGACGAGCGCCGCGTCCCCGCGGACCGCGCGCCGCGCCGCGAGCGCGCCGTACGCGAGCAGCACGGCCGCCCCGGCCAGGGTCATGACGACCGTGAGCGTGCGGCTCGACGCGATGACCGCCCCCACCCCGGCGGTCCCGGCGGCGATGAGCAGCACGTCGGAGACCGCGCAGATCGCGACGACGAGCCCCACGCGCTCGCGCCGCAGCCCGTACCGCAGGACGTGCGCGTTCTGCGCACCGATGGCGACGATCAGACCCAGCCCGAGGCCGAGGCCGGCCCACGCAGAGCTCCACATGGGGACGACGGTAGGGCGGTCCGCGCCGTCAGCCCAGCGAAAGTTCTGCATGGAGCATTAGCGTGGCTGCATGAGCGACTGGGACCTGGGCCAGCTGCGCGCGCTGGCGGCCGCGGCCGACCTCGGCACGTTCGACGCCGCCGCCCGCGCGCTGCACGTCACGCCGTCGGCCGTCAGCCAGCGCATCAAGGCGCTCGAGCAGACCGCCGGCGCCGTCCTGCTGCGCCGTGACCGCCCCGTGCGCCCGACGGCCGCCGGCGAACCCCTGGTCCGCCTGGCCCGCCAGCTCGACGCGCTCACCGCCGACGCCACCCGGCACCTGACCGGTGACGCCGCCGTCCCGCACGTGACCCTCGCGATCAACGGCGACTCGCTCACCACGTGGGTGCTCCCGGCGCTCGCCCCGCTCGCGAGCCACGTGGCGCTGCACGTCGTCCGCGAGGACCAGGAGCGCTCGGCCGAGCTGCTGCGCGACGGCTCCGTGATGGGTGCCGTGACGTCGCAGGCGGTGGCGGTGCAGGGGTGCCGGGTCGAGCCGCTGGGCGTCATGCGCTACCGGCCGCTCGCGGCGCCCGCGTTCGCGGCCCGGTGGTTCGGGGACGACGCGGCGTCCGGGGGCGTGCGGGCCGCGGCGCTCGCCGTCGCCCCCGTCGTCACGTTCGACGCCGACGACCGCCTGCAGGACCGGTGGCTGCGCCGGCGGCGCGTCGACCCGGCACGTCCGCCCCGGCACCGCGTCCCCGCGTCGGCGGACTTCGCCGCGGCCGTGCGCCTCGGGTTCGGGTGGGGCATGCTCCCGGGCGAGCAGGCGGACGACGACGAGCGCGCCGGCCGCCTGGTGCGGCTCGCCGACGACGCGGTCGACGTGCCCCTGTACTGGCAGCAGTGGTCGCTGCGCACGGACGCGCTGGACGCGGTCGCCGACGCGCTGCGCACGGCCGCCGGGGACCTGCTCCCACCCGTGTGAACCGCTCCGTCGAGCTCCTCAGGGCGTGCGACCGTCCCACTGCGCGCACGTCCCGCTGTCGGTGACGTCGACCTCCTGCTCCTCGAACGCGAGGACCCACGCCGCACGCCACCGTGACAGGTTCGCGTCGGCGACGCCGGTCGGCACCGCGACCTCACGGAACGCGAGCGCGCACGACCGCAGGGGCTCGTCCAGCGCGTCGAGCGCGGGGACCGCGTCCGCGGACAGCCCGCGCAGGTAGCCGAGGTCCAGCTGGGCGCGCGCCTCGCCGGTCGTGTTGTGCCGCACGATCTGCGCGTCGGGGTCGGCCAGCGCGAGCCCCAGCATCGCGACCGCGACGACCTGCACCACGGCGACCGGGAGCCACGTCCCCCGCCAGCGGATCCCGGCCACCATCACCAGGACGAGGATCACCGCCAGCGCGACCTCGGCGACCAGGACGAGCAGCCGCAGCCGGGTCAGCCCGAACGCCTCGACGTACAGGTCCATGCGCCGCAGCGCGGAGGCGACGACGCCGAGCGTCCCCACGCACAGCACCCCCAGCGCGACCCGGGACACGAGCCGGTCCTGCGGGGTCGCGCGCGGCGCACGGCGGGCGGCGACGCCCACGACGACCAGGGTCAGCGCGGTGACGACGACGAGCTGCGCGAACCCCTGCCGCGCGTACTGCGCGTAGCTGAGGCCGAGGGTGTCGAGCACGTGCCGGTGACCGTCGACCAGGGCGCCCACCTGGACGAGCACGAACGCCAGGACGAGGGCCGCCAGCGCGCCGACCGGCAGCAGCCACTCGCCGCGGCGCGCAGGACGTCCCTCGGGGAGCCGGTGGTCGGACCAGCCGGGCGGCGCGATCGCGAGGTGCGCGAGCGACGCGGTGAGGAGCGCGACGAGCACACCGGCGAACACGCGCGCGGGCAGCATCCCGACGTCGAAGCTCGGCAGGTAGCTCGCGAAGACGCTGTCCGCGCTGGCGAACAGGGCACCGAACACGAGCAGCAGCACCACCGTGACGGCGACGCTGCGCAGCGCGACGAGCAGCTGCGCGCGCCGCGTGCCCAGGAGCGTCCCGACGCCGCGGCGGACCCACGGCACGGCCCGCAGGGCACCGGACGCCCACGTCAGCGGGCTCAGGAGCACCGCGGGCGCGCTGGTCGCCGACGTCGCGGCCACCATCCCCGCGAGGACCGCGACCACGACGCAGAGCGCGAGGACCCACCCGGCGTCGCGCACCGCGACCATGGCCACCAGTGCGACCGCGAGCGCCGCGGTCACGAGCGCGTTCCACGCGCGGCGCCGCACCAGGGCCGGCACCGCCGCACCCCATACCGCCAGCGCGACGAGAGCCGCGCCGAGGCCCGGCAGGTCGGCCACGAGCAGCACGCCCCCGAGCACGCCGACGCCCGCGGCGGTGGCGAGCACGGGGACCGGCGCGGGCACGGTGCGCGCCGCCCAGAACGCGTCGCGAGCGAGCGCGAACCGCGTGGGCGGCGCGGGCGGGAGGGCGGGTGCCTGCCAGGGCGGGTGCGGCGGCGCCGCGACCCCCGTCGGCCCGGCCGGCGGCGGGTCGGTCGGGGCGGTGGGCTCACCGGCGTCGCTCATGGCGACACCGTAGGTTCCGCCGGCCGCGGCCGTGCGCCGTTCCGCGTGAGAGATCGCCGCGTGCGCGTGCAGGTCCTGTGACGACCCGGTGGACGCGGCGGTCAGCGCGCCCCGCGCTCGACGAGGTCCAGCTCGACGCCGACGACGACCCCCGCTGCGCGACGCCCGGGCCGCAGCGGGCCACCGTCGTGGACCGCGCGGAACAGGTCCGCGTCGTCGGTCGGCGAGGTGCGCCGCAGCACGCCGTCGGCCGTGACGACGTCGACCGCCCGGACCCCCTCGACGTCGGCACCGACGAGCTGCCCGACCACCGTCACGCGCGCCGCCGCGGCCACGGGCACCAGGCCGTACCTCGCGGCCGCCGCCACGAGCGTGCCCCAGCGCACGCCCGGCCCGGCGTGCGCGCGTCGCAGCACGGGCAGCACCTCCAGGTGGAGCAGCGCGACGGGCGAGACCAGGACGGCACCGTCGCGCGACGCCTCGTCGCCGTGCCCGTCACCGGGGACGGCCACCGGGACCCCGTGCTCGCGGGCGAGGAGGACGACCTGCACGACCTCGTCGGGCGTGCGGGGGGTCACGGCGACCGCCGCGTGCCGGGCGCCCGTCGTCCCGTCCGCGGCGGAGGTCAGCCGCACGGTAACGAGGTCCACGAGCGCGTCGGCGAGCGCGGCGAGCCGCGCCGGGACGGGCGCCGGGTGGGTGACGGTCCCCGACGGCACGGGGTCCGGCCCCCCGGGCAGCGCGGCCACGGCGTCGGTCGGCAACGGTGTGAACACGCGCACCTCCTCCACGACGCGACACCCGCGTCGAACCCTCAGGAGCGGGCTGCCGCGTCCGTGATACCTCCGGGTCCGGTGACGTCGCGGGCGCCGGCGGTCGGGCCGGGCGACGTCGGACCGGTGCCGTCCGCCGCCGCCACGAGCCGGGCGCCGACCTCGCGCACGCACGCGCGCAGCTCCGGGCCGCCGACGACCCGGAACGGCACGGGCACGGCGGCCAGCTGCTGCGCGTACCAGGCGGGGTTGCTCGTCGTGGCGACCAGCCGGGTCGTCGTCGGGCCGACGGGCTCGACTCGCCCCAGCCCAGCGGGCAGCCGGCGCACGACGTCTGCGTGCGCGGCATCGACGAGCACGTCGACGTCGTACTCCCACCCCTGCGCCAGGTGCTCCTCCAGCAGGGCGACGGGGTCGACAGCCGGGGCCGGCGCGGCCGTCCCGGGCAGCGCCCGCACCGTGAGCACCCGGTCGACCCGGTAGGTGCGCACGGCGTCGCCGTCGTGCCGCCGGCACACGAGGTACCACCGCCCGTGCCGCACGACCACCGACCACGCGTCGACGTCGGCGTCCCACTCGCGCCCGGACTCCGAGCGGTACCGCACGCGCACGGGCCGGCGCTCCGCGCACGCCTGCACGAGGGCCGCGGTGACGGCAGGGTCGGGACGCGCTGCCGCACGGTCCGGCGCGGCCGCCGTCGAGCGGCGCACCACGGCGGCCTGCGCGGCGACGGGCTCCGGCAGGGCGCGCAGCAGCTTGTCGAGCGCGGACCCCACGGGGTCGGTCCGGTCGCGCACGTCGTGGTGCCCGTCCAGCACCGCCATGACGAGGCCCAGCGCCTCGTCGGCGCCGAACACCAGCGGCGGCAGCCGCACGCCGCGCCCCACCCGGTAGCCGCCGTAGGGTCCGCGCACCGACGTCACGGGGATGCCGGCCTCCCGCAGGACCGCGACGTACCGGCGCGCGGCACGCTCCGAGACCCCCAGGTGGGCGGCCAGGTCGGCCGCGGTGAGGCCCGGCCGCGCGTGCAGCTCGGAGAGCGCCAGCAGGGCGCGCGAGGTGGGGCTGGTGTCGCGGGTCGTCATGCCGCCCCCTGCGCGCGGTCCGCCGGGACGTCCGTGCGGGAACCGGCAGCGGATCGTCCGGAACCCAACCTACGGTCGCTCGCATGACCGACACCACCCCCCAGGGGACCCCACGGCTGGACACGACCATCGACGAGCCCGGGCCCGACGCCGGCGAGGTCGAGCTCGCGCTCTTCATGCTCGAGCGCACGCGCGCCACCTTCGCCTGGAAGGTCGGCGGGCTCGACGCCGAGGCGCTGCACCGCGCCTTCCCGCCGTCGGAGATGACCCTCGCCGGCCTGGTCAAGCACATGACCTTCGTCGAGGACGACTTCGTGGCCCGCTGGCTGGGCGCCGGGGGCTACGGCAAGCCGTGGCAGCGCACGACGCCCGAGGACTGGCCCGGGTACGACTGGCGCAGCGCCGCCGACGACTCCCCCGCCGACCTGTACCGCTGGTGGCAGGAGGCGGTCGAGCGGGCCCGCGCGGCGTGGACGCGCGTCACCGCCGACGGCGGCCTCGACGAGCCCGCGGCGATCGAGTGGGACGAGGGCGTCCACCCCAACCGGCGCCGCGTCCTGGTGGACCTCAACGCCGAGTACGCGCGCCACCTCGGTCACGCGGACCTGTTCCGCGAGGCGATCGACGGGCTCGTCGGGGAGGACCCGCCGCAGGGGTGACCGACGGCCGACCACGGACCGACGGGCGCCGGCCGCTACCGTGTGCCCGTGTCCACGTCCTCGGCCCTCGTCCTCGCCTGCGCCGGGAGCCTCGTGCTCGCCGTCGTCCTGGCCGTCCTCGGGTTCCGTGCCCTCGCCGCCGCGCGTGGTGTGCGCCGCGTGCAGGTGCCCGCGCGGCTGCTGTCGGAGTCGCCGAGCCCCGGCGGCGAGTTCGTCGACGTCGAGTACCCCGCGCCGGACGGCCGGACGCTGCGCGCCCGGATGCACGTGTTCCGCGTCCACGCCCCCGGGCAGCCGTACGTCTTCGACGGGACCGTCTGGGTCGACCCGGCGCGACCGACCGACGTCACGCCGCGGCGGCAGGGGCGCACGGCGGGTGCCGTGACGACGCTCGTGCTCGCGGCCGTCGCGCTGGTCGCGGCCCTCGGCACCGGCATCGGCGCGGCGGTCGTGCGGTTCGCGGAGTCGCTGCCGTCCTGACGTCGTGACGTCGTGACGTCGGGCGACGGCCCGACGACCGGTCGTGCCGTCAGGCCGGCGCACCCGCCGTCGGCGGGAACTCGGGCGCGCGACCGCCGAAGAAGCACTCGCACGGCCCCTCGAGATGGCGGAAGGGCGTGCCGGGACGGGCCGCGCAGGGGACGGGCGCGACGGGCGTGCGCTCCGCGCGCAGGTCGCGGGGGTCCGGGAGCAGGAGCGGCAGCAGCGCGGGCATCGTGTCCTCCGTCCCCCCGGTCGTGGTGGTGCCGACACCGTGGAGGAGTGCCGGGCGGGTGCGAACGTACACCGCCGGCGACCCCTCGCTCCTGCATCGGCACGCACAGCATGCCGCCTGACACCTGCACCCGGGTGGGACCTCGGACCGCCGGATGTCGGACCCCGGTCCTAGCCTGGAAAGCGACAGATCGGACAGCCCGGGCCGGTGGTGCCGGTGCGGCAGGAGCGGAGGCACGGACATGGCGCACGGCGACATCACGCACATCGACATCCCGGTCGGCGACATGCAGGCGGCGTCGCGGTTCTACGGGACGCTGTTCGGCTGGCAGATCGCCGAGGTCCCCGGGTTCGAGGGCTACCCGATGTGGTCGGCCCCGAACGGGATCAGCGGCGGTGGCCTGGCACCGCGCAGCGAGGGGTTCACCGCGCCCCGCAGCTACGTCGAGGTGGACTCGATCGACGCGGTGCTGGCACGGGTCGCGGAGCTCGGCGGTGAGGTCCGGGCGCCGAGGACGCCGATCGACGACACCAGCTGGTGGGCGTCGTTCGTCGACCCCGACGGCAACGAGATCGGGTTGTTCGAGGGAGCGACCGGCGGCGGCTCGGCCTGAGTCGATCCGCCCGGCGTCAGGCGTCGACGCGCAGCGGCAGCACGAGCCGGGTGATGTTCAGGTCGGGGTCACCGTCCGGCGCGGGGTCGGTGACGTACTCCTCCCAGAAGTCGCCGCGGCCCTCGACGCCGAGCTCGGCGCGCTCCTTCTCGAGCCGCTCCCACGCCTCGGGCAGCGCGTCGTAGGGGCCGGTGTGGATGAGCACGAGCGCGGCGCCCCCGGGCATCTCGCTCACCTCGACGTCCTCCGACGTGCCGAGCGCCGCGCCGTCGACCACGAAGCCGGCCGTGAGGTCGACGGTGTCGGTCGGCATCCGGTGGTACCAGCCGAAGGCCGGCCCCGCGAGCGTCCACCCCTCACGCCCGGCCGCAGTCGTCACCGACGCGTAGGCGGTGTCGTAGAACTCCGTCAGCCGTGACATCGGCACCGTCGCCCGCACAGCGGCGATGGTGACGGCGGGCAGGTCGGTCCGGGTGCACTCCATTGTCGTCCCCCTCGTGATCGGACGCGTGTCCGCGTCCATCCTCACCGACCGCGACCGGCAGGGGAACCCATCGGGGAGCATCGGGTGGGCTGTCCCGCAGGCTGGAACGGTTCGGGCAGGTCGACGGGTCCGAGGGGCCGCGCGCCCGCGGGATCCGGCGCCCAGGCGACCCCGGAGGACGCAGCCCGGTCCACCGGTACGTACCGTGGGGGCGTGACGCTCGTCGACCCCGTCCGACGCTGGCGCGCCCGCTCCGGTGAGGCGCTCTTCCTGCGTGTCGCCGGCCCCCACGGGCACCGCAGCCGCACGCGCATCCACGGCCGCCCCGGCCCCCGGTGGTTCGGCCCCGACGCCGCGGTGCGGGTCGTCCACGGCGACGCGTCGATGTTCGTCGGCGGGCTGCGCTCGCTGCTCCTGCAGTCGCTGCACCCGGCCGCGATGGCGGGCGTCGCGAGCCACTCGGACTTCCGCGACGACCCGTGGGGCCGCCTCGCGGGCACGAGCACCTTCCTGGCCACCACCGTGTTCGGGACCGCCGACGACGCCCAGGCCGCGGTCGACGCCGTGCGCACGATCCACACGCGGGTGCGCGGCGTGACGCCCGAGGGCATCGCGTACGCGGCCGACGACCCGGACCTGCTGCGCTGGGTCCACGTCGCGGAGATCGAGAGCTTCCTCGTCGCGCACACGCGGTACGGCGCCCACCCGCTGAGCCCCGCGCGGGCCGACGAGTACGTGGCGCAGACCGCACGCGTCGGGCGCGCACTGGGCGCCGTCGACGTGCCGGAGACGGTCGCCGACCTCCGGGACGCGATCGAGGGCTACCGCCCCGTGCTGCGCGCGACGCCCGCCGCGCTCGATGCGGCCCAGTTCCTGCTGCGGGAGCCACCCGTGCCGTGGACGCTGCGGCCGGGGTACGCGGCCCTGGCCGCCGCCGCCGTGGAGTCGCTGCCGGGGTGGGCGGCCGACGCGCTGGGGCTCCCGCGCCGCGGGCGGGTCCGGGTCGCCGCCGCGCGCGCCGCCGGGCACGGTGCGACGCGCACGGTGCGGTGGCTGCTGGCGGGTCAGCCGGAGGGCTGAGGCCCGGGGCGGAGGCATAAGGGTTTAGGCCCGTTGACCCGCGATGGAAAACGTTTGCAGAGTGTCGCTCGACCCTGGGAGCAGTGCCGCTCACCCGCCGTCGTCGACCCGAGCGCCCCGCTCCCGCCATCCCCACGGAGGGAGAGACCCGGTGAGAACCACGGGCCGCTCGAAGTCCCGCCCTGCCGTCGTCGTCCTCGCGTCGCTCGCACTCGCTGCGGCCGCGGTCGTCGTACCCCTACCCGCCCAGGCCGCCCCGTTCGTCGAGGCGGTGGAGAACGCCGGCGCCGACTGCACCTTCCCGTCGCTGCCGGCCACGCAGTCGAGCTCGCGTCTGCCCGACCCCTTCAAGCGCCCGGACGGGTCCCGCATCACCTCCAAGGCCGACTGGCGCTGCCAGCGGGAGATCACCCGGCGGCTCGCGGAGCGGTACGTCTACGGCGAGAAGCCGGGCAAGCCGTCGAGCGTGACCGGGAGCGTCACCAGCTCCCGGATCACGGTCGACGTCTCGCACAACGGCCGCTCCACCAGCTTCTCGGCCAACGTGTCGCTGCCCAGCGGCAACGGGCCGCACCCGGCCGTCGTCGTCTACGGAGGTTTCGGCGCGGACACCGCGACCATCCGCAGCGCCGGGGCCGCGGTCATCAGCTTCGACCCGTACGTCGTCGGCAAGGAGGGCACCGGCCGCGCCAACAAGCAGGGCGCGTTCTACGACATCTACGGCTCGACCAGCCAGACCGGCCTGCTCATGGCCTGGGCGTGGGGCGTCAGCCGCATCATCGACGTCATCGAGGCGTCGGGCGGGTCGGTCCTCAAGGCCGACGCGACCGGCGTGACGGGCTGCTCGCGCTTCGGCAAGGGCGCGTTCGTCGCCGGCGTCTTCGACCAGCGCATCGCGCTGACCATGCCCATCGAGTCCGGCACCGCGGGTGTGCCGATCTTCCGCGGTGTCCCGGGCGAGGGCGCGCAGTCGCTGAGCAGCGCGTACGGCGAGCAGCCGTGGTTCGGCGACGCGTTCGGGTCGTCCACCGGCAACCCGAACAACCTGCCGGTCGACACCCACCAGATGGTCGGCCTCGTCGCCCCGCGCGGTCTGTTCATCATGGACAACCCCCACATCGCCAACCTCGGCCCCCGCTCGGCGAGCGTCGCGGCGCTCGGTGGTGCGGAGGTCTACAAGGCGCTCGGCGCGGGCAGCAACATCACGTACTGGTCCGACGTCGCCGACGGCAGCCACTGCGCCAACCGGCCCGAGTGGCGCGCACCGCTGACGCAGAACATCCAGACGTTCCTGCTCGGCACGGGCACCCCGAACGGCCAGATGCGGATCTCGAGCCGCGCGGCGGGCAGCCTGTCGCAGTGGGTGGACTGGACGACGCCGACGCTCACGGACGGCCCTGGTCCGACCCAGACGCCGACGCCGACGCCGACCGTCACACCCACGCCGACGCCGGCCCCCACGCCGACGGTGACGGTGACACCCACACCCACGCCCACCCCGACGCCGACGGTCACGCCCACCCCGACCCCGGGCCCCACGACGGCACCCGGCGGCTGCTCCGCGGTCGTGTCGCTGAACCAGTGGAACGGTGGGTTCGTCGCGACCGTGCGGCTCACCGCGGGCTCGTCGGCGCTCAACGGCTGGACGACCACGGTCGCGCTGCCGGCCGGCGCGGGCGTCAGCAACTCGTGGAACTCGGTCGGCAGCGGGTCGAGCGGCACGGTCCGCTTCACCAACGCACCGTGGAACGGCTCCGTGGCGGCGGGCCAGACCACCGAGTTCGGCTTCCAGGGCACCGGCAACGGCCAGGGCCTGACGGCCACCTGCGCCTGACCTGACGAGCCGGATCGACCTCTGGCAGCGGGCTGGATCGACCTCTCACACGAGGTCGATCCAGCCCACCCACGCCTGCCCCCAAGGGCGCGAGAGTGCGATCCTGCTCGGCGCCGGCTTGTGAAACACCCAGAACGGGACGATGCTCGCATTGGTGATGTCGGTCACAGGTGACCGGCCGGTCCCGGGGGCAGTCCCATGTCGAGGATGACGTCGTCACGTCCACGCGCGCGCAGCCCGCTGCTCGTCGCTCTCGCCGTCATCGGGGTCGCGGTCGCCGCGGGAGGCGCACCCGCCGCGGCACTGCCCCCCGACCGCCTCGCGTCGATCCAGCTCGACGACGACACCCCGAGCTCGCCCGTCCCGGACACGACCCCTGTCGGCACCGCCCTGGAGGCCCCGGGGGCCGGCACGACCGCGGAGCCCGACGTGACCGACGACGCTCCGACCGACGGCGCGTCCCCCACGGACGCCACGGGACCGGCCCCCGCTGCGGTCGAGGTCACGCCGACCGAGGAACCGTCCCCCACGGACGCCACCAGCCCGACCCCTGCCCCGAGCGAGGAACCGTCTCCCACCGAGGCCCCGTACACACCACGCTGGCCGCCTCGGATCCGCTTGTGGTGGGGCCCGCAGAGCGGCCCGACGGAGGGCGGCACGGTCGTCGAGTTCATCATGGACTCGTACAGCCCCGAGTCCGGAACCATGGAGATGTGTGGAAGGCTGCTGACCCCGGTGGGCCCGCCGGGTCTGCTCATCGGCCACTGGGTCTGGCACTTCGTGACGCCGCCGTGCGCGCCGGGGGAAGCCACGATCACCTTCACCAACCGTGACGGCACGGAGTCGGTGACCTTCCTCTACGTCGGCGCGGCGAGCGGTGCGGGGGTTGACGGGGGGCCCGGGACCACGAGCGCCGCCACCGCCACCAGGCTCGCCACGACAGGCGGCGACGGCCGGTCGGCCCTCCTGGCGGCGTTCGCATTGCTCACGCTCGGCACGGCCCTGATCGAGACGGCCAGCCGCGCCCGCGCCCGGGCGTCGTGACGGCGAGCCGGTGCCGGCTTTGTGGAACGCCAAGAACGGGACGATCCTCGCGTGCGTGATGCCGGTCACAGGTCACTGGCCGGCCCTGGGGGCAGTCCCATGTCGAGGATGACGTCGCCACGTCCGCACGCCCACTTCCGGTTGCTCGTCACCCTCGCCGTCGCGGGTGTCGTGGTGGCCGCGGGCGGCGCGCCCGCCACGGCAGTGCCCACCGGCAGCCCGAGCGCTCCCGGCCCGGACGCCGGCCCGGTCGCGACCCCGCTCGACGGCACGGCCACGGAGCCCGACGTGACCGGCGTCGTCCCGACCGACGTCGCATCCCCGACGCAGGCCGCCGGACCGGACGCCGCCGCGGCCGAGGACGTGCCGACCGAGGCACCGTCCCCCACCGACGTCACGAGCCCGGCACCGACACCGACCGAGGACGTGCCGACCGACGAGCCGTCCCCGACGGACGCCCCGGGGACACCGGCACCCCAACCGCCGCGCATCATCGGATGGGGCCCGGAGAGCGGCCCGACGGCGGGCGGCACCTTCATCGACTTCTTCATGGACGGGTACAGCCCCGAGCGCGCAACCATGGAGATGTGTGGCACGCGGCTCACCCCGACGGGTCCGCCGCGCCTGCTCATCGGCCATGGGATCTGGACCTTCGTGACACCACCGTGCGCGCCGGGGGAGGCCACGATCACCTTCACCAACGCCGGCGGCACGCAGTCGAGAACCTTCCTCTACGTCGGTCCGGCGGGCGGCGTGGGGGCGAGCGGTGACGGCGGGGAGCCAGGGACCACCGCCGCTCGCCTCGCCACGACCGGCGGCAGCGGCCCGTCGGCTCTCGTGGCGGCACTCGCGTTGCTCACGCTCGGGGCGGGCATGGTCGAGACGGCCCGCCGGGCCCGCGCCCGGGCGTCGTGACGGCGAGTCGCACGGGAGTGTGAAGCGTTGCTGCCGGATTCCGGCAGCAAGGCTTCACACCCAGGTCATCGGCGCGCGGCGAGCCAGCCCGCCAGGTGGTCCGGGCGGTCGGTGATGATCTCGTCGACGCCCAGGTCGACGGCCGCGGCCCAGTGCGCCGGCTCGTTCAGCGTCCACACCGCGACCCGCAGGCCGGCGCCGTGCAGCCGCGCCACCAGGCTCGGGTCCTGCAGGACGGCGAGACCGTGCGGGTTGGCCATGACGACGTCGAGCGCGGCGCACACGTCGAGCACGTCGCCGGGCACGTCCTCCAGCAGCAGCCCCCGCCGCAGGTCCGGGTCCGCCTCGCGCAGCGCGGCGACCGTGCCCGGCGAGAAGCTCTGCACCACGACGCGCGACGCCAGGCCCGCGTCCCGCAGCGGACCGGTGACGCGCGCGGCCTGCTCGGCCGTCCACTCGCCCTTGACCTCGCACAGCAGGTCGACGGACGGGTGCCGCAAGAGCAGGTCGACGACCTCCTCGAGCAGCGGCACGCGCTGCCCGGCGTAGGCCGGCGAGAACCACGAGCCCGCGTCGAGCGCGCGCACGTCGGCGAGCGTCGTGCCGTCGAGCCGGCCCGACCCGGACGTCGTCGCGTCGAGCGTGTCGTCGTGGATCACCACGACGTGCCCGTCGGCGGTCAGCTGCACGTCGAGCTCGATCGCGTCGGCGCCCGCGCGGGCGGCGGACTCGAACGCTGCGAGGGTGTTCTGCGGCGCGACCCACGAGCTCCCCCGGTGCGCGACGACCCTGGTCACGTGCTGCTCCACGTCCCCACGGTAGGCCGTCCGGGCCGCGCGGCGGCGGACCGCTGGCCGTGCGTCCGCCGTCCCGCCCGGCCGCCCCGCTCCTCGACGCGCGCGCCGCGGGCGGGTCACCTAGCGTGGCGGGACCTGGTTCTCCAGCCACAGGGAAGCGTGCGCCCATGAACGTCCCGCGCCATCGCGTCGTCATCGTCGGGGGCGGCAACGCCGGCATCTCGCTCGCGGCCAAGCTGCTGCGCGGGGGGTGCCCGGACGTCGCCCTCGTCGAACCGAAGCAGGTCCACCAGTACCGGCCGCTGCTGTCGTACGTCGCGGGCGGTGCCGCGACGCTCGACGACCTGACCCGGCCGCAGGCCGACGTCGTCCCCCGCGGGGTGCACTGGTACCGCGACCGGGTCACGGCCGTCGACCCCGCCGCGTCGGTCGTGGAGCTCGCCGGCGGCGAGCGCGTCGCGTACGGCGACCTGGTGCTGTGCCCCGGTTCGGAGGTCGACTGGGACGCCGTGCCGGGCATGCGCGAGGCCGTCGCGACACCCCACGCGTCAACGAGCTACCTGCCGGAGCACGCCCCCGGGACGTGGGAGATGCTCTCGTCGCTCACGTCGGGCCGTGCGGTCTTCGCGATCTCCGACCGGCACGTGCCCTGCTCGCCCGTCGGGCTCAAGCCGCTGTTCCTCGCGGCGGGCCACTGGTGCGCGACCGGGGTGCTCGACACGATCACGATCGACCTGCTGGTCGAGGGCTCGCGCCTGGCCGGCACCGCGCGCGCCGACCGCGAGCTGCGCGCCGCGGCCGACGACTACGGCGTGCGGGTCCGCACCGGCACCTCCGTCGCGCAGGTCGAGCCCGGGTCGCGGACCCTGCACCTGCTCACCGCGAACGGGACGGACACGCTGCCCTACGACGCCCTGTACGTCGCGCCGCCGCACCGCGCGCCCGCGTGGGTGGCCGCGAGCGGGCTCGCGTCGGCCGGGTCCGACGGCTTCGTCGACGTCGACCCGCAGACGCTGCAGCACCGCACGTACCCCCGGGTGTGGGCGCTGGGCGACGTCGCCACGGTCGACACGTCACCGTCCGGCGGCGCGCTGCGCAAGCAGGTCCCGGTGGTCGCCCACAACATCCCCGCGGCGCTCGTCGGGGGCACGCTGCGCCACTACGACGGGTACACGGTCGCCCCGGTGACGACGTCACGGCACGAGCTGCTGCTGGCCGAGCACAACCGCGACGAGCACGAGGAGCCGACCATCCCGTTCCCCGACCTCGTGCGGCCGCGGCGCTCGCTCTACCTGTTCGACCGGTACGTGGAGCCGCAGGTGTACTGGCACCGGCTGCTGCGCGGCAAGGTGTCCTGACGGGCGCACGCGACCCCGTGCCGCCGCGCGCATGCGGTGGTAGGACGGACTCCTGACGTCGCACCACCAGGGGGCCGCCATGCGCACGTCCACGCTCGCCCGTCCGCTCGTCGTCGCCGTCGCGGCGCTCGCCCTCAGCGCCGGGGCGCTGCCCGGCAGCGCGGCGCCACCCGACGCGCCGGACGTCGGCGACGGTGCCGAGCCCGACGGACGCGGCGGGCCCGGCGGGCACCACGGCCCGGGCGGGCCGCACCCCGGGCGTCCGCCCGCCAAGGTCCCCGTCGCGGTCGGGACCGGCGGCGCCGTCTCGACCGTCGACCCGGACGCGACCCGCGTCGGTCTGGACGTGCTGCGCCGGGGCGGCAACGCGGTCGACGCGGCGGTGGCCGCGGCCGCGACGCTGGGCGTGACCGAGCCGTACTCGGCGGGCATCGGCGGCGGCGGGTTCCTCGTCGTGTACGACGCGGCGAGCGGGACCGTGCAGACGGTCGACGGCCGCGAGACCGCTCCGGCCGCGATGGGCCCGGACGCGTTCGTCGAGGACGGCGCCGCCATCGCGTTCGAGGAGGCGGTCACGTCCGGGCTGTCGGTCGGCGTGCCCGGGACGCCCGCGACGTGGCAGGCGGCCCTCGACACGTGGGGGACGCTGAGCCTGCGGGAGGCGCTGGCGGGTGCGACGCGGGTCGCCGAGCGCGGGTTCGTCGTCGACCGGACGTTCGCGGACCAGACCGCGCAGAACGCCGACCGGTTCGCCGACTTCCCGTCGACCGCCGCGCTCTTCCTCCCGCGCGGTGCGCCGCCGCGCGTGGGGTCGGTGCTCCGCAACCCCGACCTGGCGCGCACGTACCGGCTGCTCGCGCGCGACGGCGTCGACGCGCTGTACCGCGGGCCGCTCGCGCAGGAGATCGTCGAGACCGTGCAGGCGCCGCCCGTGGCGCCCGGAAGCGCGCGCGTCGTGCGGCCCGGGCTGCTGGAACCGGCCGACCTCGCGGCGTACGAGGTGGTCCACCGCGACCCGACGCAGGTGACCTACCGCGGGCTCGACGTGTACGGGATGGCGCCGCCGTCGTCCGGCGGGTCGACGGTCGGCGAGGCGCTGAACATCCTCGAGACCGTGGACCTCGGCGCCCTCGACGAGACGCAGGCGCTGCACCGCTACGTCGAGGCCGCGTCCCTCGCGTTCGCGGACCGCAACCGGTGGGTCGGCGACCCGGCGTTCGTCGACGTCCCGCTCGCGGAGCTGCTGTCCGACGCCTTCGCCGCCGAGCGCGCGTGCCTGATCGACCCCGCGGCGGCGCTGCCCAAGCCCGTGGCGCCGGGGTCGCCCGACGGGACGTACGACGCCTGCGGGACCGGGGGTGAGCCGAGCGCCGAGACCCCCGAGGGCACGTCCACGACGCACCTGACGACGGCCGACCGCTGGGGCAACGTGGTCGCGTACACGCTGACCATCGAGTCGACCGGGGGCAACGGGATCGTCGTCCCCGGCCGCGGGTTCCTGCTCAACAACGAGCTGACGGACTTCAGCCTCACCGACTCGCAGGGCGGCGCCGACCCGAACCTGCCCGGCCCCGGCAAGCGGCCGCGCAGCTCGATGGCCCCGACGATCGTCCTGCAGGACGGCCGCCCGCTGCTGGCGCTGGGCTCCCCCGGCGGCTCGACGATCATCACGACCGTGCTGCAGACCCTGGTGAACCGCGTCGACCTCGGGATGCCGCTCGACGAGGCCGTCGCCGCGCCGCGCGCGACACCCCGCAACGGGACGTCGATCCAGGCCGAGCCGGCCTTCCCGCGCACCGGGCTCGAGGCGCTCGGGCACGTGTTCGCCGACAACCCGGAGATCGGGGCTGCCACCGCGATCGAGGTGCTCGACCGCGGCACGTTCCTGTCCGTCGCCGAGCCGGAGCGGCGCGGCGGCGGCAGCGCGGGCGTCGTCCGACTGCGCCGCTGACGCTGTCGGGGGGGGGGGGGGGGGGCCCCCCCCCCGCCCCCCCCCCCCCCCCGGCAGTCAGCGCACCCGGGACACGTCTGCCGGCGTCACGGGACGATCCGCGGTTGGCGGTGCCCCGTCGCGGCCCACTCCTGGGGCGTGAGCTGGTGCACGGCGCCCGCCGGGTCCTTGACGTAGATCTCCGGCGCGCTCGCGGACTTGTAGATGTCCGACCCGTCGACCCAGGCCACGTCCCGCACGCCCGGGGTGCCTGCCGTCGTCCACTGCTCGTACGTCAGCAGCTCCACCTTGCTGCCGGACGGCCACGACGTGACGCCGTAGACGGACGGTGACCACGGGTACTTGACGTAGTCCACGGCCTTCATCTGGTAGCCCGGCAACCCGGCGGCCGACCACTCCTCGGGCGTGATGCGCCGGGGCACCCCGAAGCTCACGCGGTACAGGTGGTAGTCGTACGCCATCTTGTACGGCACCAGCGTGAAGGTCGTCACCTCGGCGTCGCCCTCGTCGTACGTGTCGGGCGGCGCGACAGCAGGCTCCAGCAGGGGGAAGAGGGACGCCGGGTTGCGGCACGCCGTGCGGAGCTTGTCGATGGTGAGCACGCCGACGTAGGTGCGCACCTCGCTGACGGCGCCGCGCCATGCCCGCACCGTGCCACCGGCGGCCTGCGCCGACCCGATGCGGAACCGACCGAGCGCGGACCAGGCACCCTTGCCGGCCTGGGGCTCCGAGGCCAGGGGGTTCTGGTCACCGGGCGCTCCGGCCGTGCCGATGTCGCACACGGTGAGGCCGAGCCGTCCGTCGGGGTCGCGCGTGGCCGTCAGGTGCGCCCACGCGCCCTGGCGGACGGGCACCGACGACGTGACGACGGCGGCCTCTCCCGCGGTGTCGCTGCCGGGCATCGAGAACGCCCAGCAGTGCCCGCCCGTCTCCTCGGGGCACGACGCACCGACCCGGTGTCCCAGCTCGAACCCCGGGACCACCTGACCCGCCTGGCTCACGGCGGTCGCGTCGCGCGTGACGTCGTCCAGGCGGACGAACGCCGAGACCGAGAAGGTCCGGTCCGTCGCCACCACCGGGCCGGCGGCCGTCGCCGCGTCGTCGTCGGAGTCGAACACCAGCGCCCGGTCATTGGCGGCACCACCCAGGTCCGACGGCAGGCCGGGGCCGCGCCCCGGCGTCCCGGTGATCGTCAGGGGCGCCGACCCGGCCAGGTCGGCAGCCGTCGTCCCCGTCTCGTCCAGGCGCCACGCGTTGCTCAGCCCCGGGAAGGCCACGCTGAACCGGTAGTCGCGGCGCGGGCTCGTCCACCCGGCACGGTCGACGGCCACGACCGACAGCGTCTGCGTCCCGACCTGCCGGGGTCGGACGAGCACGGTCGGGGTGCTCGCCGGGGCGCGGTTGCCGAGGGCCGTGGACGCCAGCGAGTAGCGGTACTCGACGACGTCGCCGGAGCCCGCGTCGGAGAACTGCAGGAGGCCGGGGTGCCCGACACCGCCCGACGTCGCGTCCTCGCGGTACATGGCGGGGCGGCCTTCCACCGGGGCGACGGCCGGCATCCGGGGCGGAGTGAGGTCCACGGTGAACTCGCAGGCCGTCGGCGGCCCGAGCTCGGACCAGTCGTCCAGGCCGCGCACCTCCCACCGGTACGTCCGATTCTCCTGCAGCCGACCGCCCGGCACCCGCACGTGGTGCCCCGCGCCGGATCCCTGCGCGGGGAGGATCTCCGGTCCCCACACCACAGCGCCGCCCGCGGTCAGGTCGCGCAGCTCGAACCAGGACTGGACGTTCGAACCGTCCGGGTCGGACACCCGCGCGTTGAGCTGCGGCGTCACGGTCCGCGTGAAGGGCCGCCCGTCGCCCGTCGCGCAGGCACCACCCGTCTCGCTCATCGAGAGGTCTGCCGGCGGGGCCGGGAGCCGGTTGAACTCGACCGAGAGGGTCGCGTCGGCGCCGTACCGCTTCCAGGACGCCATCGAGCCCTCGTCGGCGGCCATCCCGAAGGAGGCCGTGGTCCGGTCGCCCCCGGCCGTCGACGCGGCAGCGCTCGTGACGTCGAACTCGATGCGGCGCGGCTCCTTGCCGGCGCCGCAGCCCGGGCGGTGCGTGATGGTCTGCGTCTGGAGGGGCTGCCAGTACGCCCCGCCGGGGTACACCGTCGTGTGGTCGAAGTC
Organism: Cellulomonas avistercoris; assembly: GCF_014836445.1. Lineage (GTDB taxonomy): Bacteria > Actinomycetota > Actinomycetes > Actinomycetales > Cellulomonadaceae > Cellulomonas > Cellulomonas avistercoris. The sequence goes on along the minus strand of NZ_JACSQV010000004.1, from coordinate 41,538 downwards.
GGAGACGGCGTGCAGCGTTACCGGCATGGGCGTGCACGAGTAGGAGTGCGTCCCGGTCACGGCGAAGGTGGCCCGCTTGACGTCGCGGGCGTCGAGCGACGCCAGGTCGTGCAGGCCGGCGAACTGCCACAGGACGCGGGCCCGGTAGGTGCGGTCGCAGTCGGCGATCACCCGCACGTCGCACAGGCCGACCCCCTCCGCGCCGGTGAAGTTGTAGAGGTTGCCGAACTCGGTGCGCACGGCGATGCGGTGGTGGAGCGTCCCGCTGATGCCCGGGTCGATGAAGACGGGCCACTGCGTGCCCGGCTCCGCGAGGACCTCGGCGTCGGGCGTGATCGTCACCGCGTCGGGCGCGACGTCGCTCGGCATGACGACGACCTCGGCGCCCGGCGCGGGCGCGACCGTCGGGTCGACCTCCTGCGCGCCGGTCCCGACCCCGGGGTCCGGGAGACCGTCCCAGCCCGGAACGGCCCGTGCCTCGCTCGAGTCCCACATGGTGGGGAGAGGGCTGGTGAAGACGCGCGCACCGGACGCGTCCGCCACGACGAAACCGCCGTCGGCCGCCGCCAGCTCGATGCCGTCGGACGTCTCGACGTCGAACGTCAGCTCGGCCAGCGCCGGGTTCGCCGCTGCCTCGGGAGACTCGACGCGCAGGACCTCGGAGAAGCCCGTGGCGTCCTCGTCGACCGTGACGACCAGGTCGACGCCCGGCAGGACCTCCGGGTAGGTCAGCTGCGAGCCGTCCACGCTCGGAGCGGGCAGGTCGAACGGGGCGTCGAACACCACCTCGTGCCCGTCGCGCTCGATGCGCGCGAGCGGTGCGCCGTCGGACCCGTCGGAGAACGTCATGGGTGTGACCGCGGAGGCCACCCCGTAGCCACCGTCCCCCGGCACGACCGTGGGGTCGACCGGCTCCCACTGCCCCGACACGTCCGTGCGCACCGCGGCGATCGACGTCTCCAGGCGCATCGAGCCGTCCGGCAGCGCGTACGTCGTGGTCCACGCGCTGCGCGCGTCGAGGACCTCGACGTCACGGTCGCACCGCACCGCCAGCGCCGACGCGGCGTCGACCTGCGGCGCCTCGTCCGCGCACGACTCCGCCGCCGCGGGCGCGCCGGGGCCCACCGCCTGCGCCACCGGCACCGCACCGCCGACCACGAGCACCATGCCCAGCGGCACCGCCCACAGGGCAGCGCCCCGTCCCACGTCCATCGTCACGGTCATCACTTCTCTTCGTCGTGCACGTCACCGTGCGGGGGCGGGCGTGGGCTGCGCCAGGGCCGCAGCCCGGCGCGGGCGGGCGTCAGCGCACGAGCACCTGCCCGGGCGCCTCGTTGGCGCTGTTGATCCGGTCCCAGCCGGTGGTCCCGCCGTACGAGACGAGCCACCTGCCGTCGCTGTTGGACAGGAAGACGTCGTCCTTGCCGTCACCGTTCATGTCGGCCAGCTGGAACCGCTCGGTCCCGAGGGTGCCGCCGTTGTTGATGATGTTCCAGCCCGACGTGCCGGTGTACTGCACGCGCCAGTTGCCGTCGTGCGCCCAGGCCCAGAACACGTCGGCCTTGCCGTCGCCGTTGAGGTCACCGAGCTTGACGTTCCCGGCGGCGTTCGTGTCCTGTCCGAGGCTCGCCCAGGGGCTCGTCCCGCCGTAGGACACGAGCCAGCGCCCGTCGGGGTGGGCGAGGAAGACGTCGTCCTTGCCGTCCCCGTTCACGTCGGCGAGCTGGTACGACTCCGTCCCGAAGCCGCCGCCGTTGTTGATGATGGTCCACCCCGATGTGCCGGCGTACTGCACGCGCCAGTTGCCGTCGTGCGCCCAGGCCCAGAACACGTCGTCCTTGCCGTCGCCGTTGAGGTCGCCGAGCTTGACGTTGCCGGCGGCGTTCGGGTCCTGGCCGATGCTCGACCACGCCGTCGTCCCGCCGTAGGAGACGAGCCACCGGCCGTCGGGCGGCGCGAGCATGACGTCGTCCCGGCCGTCGCCGTCCACGTCACCGAACCGGTACCAGCTGCTCGGCAGGACGCCGGCGCCGTTGATCGCGGTCCAGGACGTCTTGCCGTCGAAGGAGACGCGCCACCGGCCGTCGTTCGGGCTGTTCCAGAACGCGTCGGCCTTGCCGTTGCCGTCGAGGTCGATGCCGCTGGCGTTCTTCGCCGCGGGCAGTGCCGCCGGCGTCGTGCCCGACGGAGTGGGGATCGACTCGGTGTGGCCGCACGAGGTGCGCAACCGCTCGATGGACACAATTCCCGCGTAGACGCGGACCTGACCGACAGCACCCAGCCACGTGTTCGCTGCGGCACCCCCGGCCAGCCCGCGGCCGAGCTGGAAGCCGCGCACGCCCATCCACCGGCTGCCCGACGTGACCACGGCGCCCTCCTCGGGTGACCGGTCACCGGGCGACTCGAGCGACCCCAGCGTGCAGACCGTCACCTGCAGCGTCCCGCTCGACGCGTTGCGCGTACCCGTCACCTGGACCCACTCGCCCGCGACCACGGGCGCCGACGACGTCGCCACGGCCCGAGGAGCCGTGTCGGAGTCCGCCGAGCGCATGGAGAACGCCCAGCACAACGGCATCCCGGTCGGGCACCCACTGGCCGACAGTCCGAGCTCGAAACCGCTGACCTGGAACCCGTCCTGGCTGACGGCAGTCGCGGCACGTGCCGCCTGGTCCGCTCGCACCACGGCCGTCACCGAGAACGAGTCCGTCCGCACCACGGGGGTCGTGGTCCCCGCGGTGTCCGTCGGTCCGTCGAAGAGCAGCGCACGCTCACCCTCGGCCTCACCGAGCGAGGGGATCACCCCGGGCACGCGCGCCACGCCGGGCGACACCGCCAGCGGCGGGCGACCCTGTACCACGTTGACGGCAGTACTCCCCGACGCCTCGTCGAGCTGCCACGCGTCGGTGATCGCGGCCGGAGCCACCGTGAACCGGAATGTCTGCGTGGGGCTGACGTTGCCGGCACGGTCGACGGCCTGCGCGTACAACGTTTGGGTCCCGACCGCTGTTGGCGTCAGCACTGCTTGCGGCGTGTCGCCCGGCACCGACATGTTCAGCGCCTGGCTGTTCAGGGAGAACAGGTAGTGGTCGACGTCGGTCGCACCCGCGGCGGAGAACCGGAAGAGCCCTGGCTGCCCGATACCGCCGGACGTCGCGTCCTTCGTGTACGTCGCCTGCAGACCTGCCACGGCGTCGACGCCGGGCATCGGCGGTGGGGTGCGGTCGATCGTGAACTCGCACGAGACCCAGGGACTCGCCGCGATGCCGTCACCGCCGGAGACGCTCCAGCGGTAGACCCGGCCCTCGGTCAGGTTGCCCCCGGCCTGCACGGCGTGCTCGGCACCCGAACCCTGGGCGGCCATCCACCCTGTATCCCAGACCGGGCTGCCCGACGCGACGTCGTCGATGACGAACCGGGGGTGCACGTTGCCGCCGTCGGGGTCGTGCAGGACGGCGCGCAGCACCGGGGTGAAGCTGCGGATCGCCGGCCGGAAGGCGCCGCTGACGCAGGCCGAGTCCGGTGCGGTCGTGCGCGCGTTCACGGGTGCCGACGGCGGCCGGTTGTAGCTGACCGAGAAGGTGGCGTCCCAGGCGTAACGCTTCCAGGACATCATCGAGCCCTCGTCAGCGGCGATGCCGAACGACGCGAGGCCGCTGTTCGCCGTGGCGACGGCCTGCGCCTGCCACGTGGCGTCGAACTCGATGCGCCGCGGCTCCTTGCCCGCACCGCAGCCCGCGCGGTGCGTGATGTTGTGCGTCTGGATCGGCTGCCAGTAGCCACCACCCGGGTAGACGGTGCCCGCGTCGAAGTCGGAGACGGCGTAGAGCGTGACCGGCATCGGCGTGCAGGAGTACGAGTGCGTCCCGGTGACGGCGAAGACGGCGCTCTGGACGTCGGACGGCTCGAGGTTGCCCAGGGCCTGCAGCCCGGCGAACTGCCACAGCACGCGGCTGCGGAACGTGTGCGAGCACGTCGTGGTGGCGCCGCGGTCGCACAGGCCGACGCCCTCGTCGCCCGCGAAGTTGTAGGCGGTCCCGACGACGGTGCGCACCGCGGTGCGCTGGTTGAGCGACCCGGACATGCCCGGGTCGATGAACACGGGCCACTGCGTGGCGGGGTCGGCCAGGAGGTCGGCGTCCGGCGTGATGGTCACGGCGTCGGGCGCGACCTGCGCGTCCATCGCGACGACGTCGGCGCCGGCGGCCGGTGCGACGGCGGGGTCCGGGGCGTCCGAGGTCGCGCTCGCCGCGAGGGCCGGGCCCCCCAGCCACGACGACGGCGCGGGACGCCCGGTGCCCGAGTCCCACATGGTGGGGAGAGGGCTGGTGAACAGGGGCTCGCCGGACTCGTCGGCGGCCACGAAGCCACCGTCCGTCTGCTCCAGGTCGATGCCCTCGGAGGTCTCGACGTCGAACGTCAGCTCGGCCAGCGCCGGGTGGGCGGCCGCCTCGGGCGACTCGACGCGCAGCACCTCGGAGAAGCCGGTCGCGTCCTCGTTGACCGTGACGACCAGGTCGACCCCGGGCAGGACCTCGTCGTACGTGACCTGCGAGCCGTCGACGCTCGGGGCGGGCAGGTCGAACGGCGCGTCGAAGACGACCTCGTGCCCGTCGCGCTCGATGCGCGCCAGCGGTGCACCGTCCGAACCGTCGGAGAACGTCATCGGCGTCACGGCCGACGCGACCTGCAGGCCGCCGTCGCCCTCGACGACCGAGGCGTCGACCGGCTCCCACTCCCCGCTCACGTCGGTCCGCACCGCCGCGATCGACGTGTCCAGGCGCATCGACCCGTCCGGCAGCGCGAAGGTCGTGGCCCACTCGCTGCGCTCGTCCAGGACCTCCACCTCGCGGTCGCACCGCGCGGCGAGCGCGCCCGCCGCGTCGACCTCCGGTGCGCTGTCGGCACACGCCGGGGCGGCGGCGGGCGGCGCGGGTCGAGGTCCGGCCGCCTGCGCGACGGGTGCGGCACCCGCCAGGGCCAGTGCCGCCGCCGTCGCCAGGGCCCATGCGGCGCGCGTGCGCCCCCCGTTGCTCGTCACAGTCGTCTCGTCTCCTCGTGCGGTTCGCCCGGTCCGGGACGGTCGGTGGGGTGGGCGCGGCGTCATCGCCGCAGGCCGGAGCCGCGCGCCGGGATGTCCCCCGGAGCGCCGAACAGGAAGGCGTACTCGGGCGCAGAGCCGTCGTTCTCGTCGTTGAGGTGCCAGGACCCCTGCCGGAAGACGCCCACGGTGTCGATGCCGTCACGGTTCCAGTCCCCCGCCACGGGCACGTCGTCGGCGTTGCCGTAGCCGAACACGTGCTCCGGGGCGGACGAGTCGTTCTGGTCGTTGAGGTACCACCAGCCGCCGCGGAAGACGCCGACGGTGTCGACGCCGTCGCCGTTCCAGTCGCCGAACACCGGGATGTCGCCGGTGTTGCCGTACGTGAAGACCCGCTCCGGCGCCGATCCGTCGTTCTGGTCGTTGAGGTTCCAGACCCCGCCCCGGAAGATGCCGACGGTGTCGACGCCGTCACCGTTCCAGTCGCCGACGACGGGTCGGTCGCTGGCGACGCCGTAGTTGAACACCCGCTCGGGGGCGCTGCCGTCGTTGCCGTCGTTGAGGCTCCACTCGGAGCCGCGGAAGATGCCGACGGTGTCGACGCCGTCACCGTTCCAGTCGCCGACGACGGGCGTGTCCGTGCCGATGCCGAAGCCGAAGACGGCGGTCGCGTCGGACGGGTCGCCGGGCCCGTTGACGTACCAGGCGGCGCCGCGCATGACGTGGACCGAGCCCGCGTAACCGGGGTAGTACGCCGGGGGCGAGGGCAGCGGGCTCGGGGCGGGTGGCGGCGTGGGCACCGGGCTGAGCTCCGGGACGATCGCGGTCGGGTTGCTGCACGTGAGGCGCAGCCGCTCGACGGAGACCACGCCGGTGTAGGTGCGGACCTGCGCGACCGCACCGGGCCAGTGGCGCGCGGGTACGCCGCCGGCCCTGCCGTGCCCGACGCGGAACGCACCCAGCGTGGCGGGGGTCCCCACGGACGCGGCACTGCTCACCGTCGGCGGCTCGCTGAAGGGCGCCTCGCGGTCACCCAGCGAGCACACCGCGAGCTGCAGCGTGCCGGCCGTGACGTCCCGGACGGCGATGAGCATGACCCACTCACCGGCCACCGCCGGCTTGTCGGACGCCGCGACGGCCACCGTGGCCGACGACGTGTCGGACGCGGGCGTGCTGAAAGCCCAGCAGCTGTCACCGACGCCTTCGGGGCAGTCGCCCTCCGCGCGCAGGCCGAGCTCGAAGCCGCTCACGGTCGTGCCGTCCTGGCTCACCGCGGTCGCGGTCCGGTCGACGCGATCCAGCCGGACCGTGGCCATCACGGTGTAGCTGCCGTCGGTGCGCACGATCGGCGTCGTGGACGTCGCCGCGCCGCCGGCGAGCTGGAGGGCGCGGTCACCGGCACGCGGGCCGTCGACGCGGCTCACGGCACCGGTGAGCGTGAGCGGGCGGTTCGCGGCCGTGTGGTTCGCGGCGGTCGAGCCCGACTCCTCGTCGAACGCCCACGCGTCGCTCACGCCCGCGGACGCGACCGTGAACCGGTAGACCCGGGCGGGGCTCGCCCACCCGGCCTTGTCGATGGACTCGACCTTCAGCGTGTGCGAGCCGATGGTGGTGGGCACGACGGCGATCGTCCGGTAGGTCGCGGGGACGGTGCGGATCTGCTGGCCGGAGACCTCGTACCGGAAGGCCGCGACGTCCGTGGACGTCCCCGGGTCGAGCGTGAACCGACCCTCGATGCCGATGCCGCCGCGCGTCGCGTCCTCGGCGTAGACCGCCGGCATGTCGGCCACGGGCGTCACCGTCGGGATCACGGGCGGGGCGAGGTCCGTCACGAACTCGCACGCGACGGCGGGGCCGGTCGTGATGCCGTCACCACCGAGGACGCTCCACCGGTACACGCGCCCACCGGCGAGGACGCCGGACGGCACGGCCGTGGCCTGCTCCGAGCCGGTGCCCTGGGCGGGCAGCCAGCCGGAGCCCCACACCCGCGCGCCCGTCGCGATGTCGTCGACGACGAACTGGCCGTGCAGGTTGCCGCCGTCGGGGTCCGTGAGGACGGCGCGCAGCACCGGGGTCACGCTGCGCAGCGCGGGGCGGGCGGCGCCGGTGCGGCACGCCGTGTACGGCGCGGTCGTGCGCGCGTTCTGGGCGGCGGCGGGCGGCCGGTTGTACGTGACGGAGAACGACGCGTCCCAGGCGTACCGCTTCCAGGACATCATCGAGCCCTCGTCGGCGGCCATGCCGAAGGAGGCGTTGCCGGTGTTCGCCGACGCGACGGCCTGCGCCTGCCACGTCGCGTCGAACTCGATGCGACGCGGCTCCTTGCCGGCGCCGCACCCCGCCCGGTGCGTGATGTTGTGGGTCTGCAACGGCTGCCAGTACCCGCCGCCGGGGTAGACGGTGCTCTGGTCGAAGTTGGCGACCGCGTACAACGTCACGGGCATCGGGGTGCACGAGTACGAGTGCGTGCCCGTCGCGGCGAAGACGGCGCCGAGCACGTCACCGGGCTCGAGGTTGCCCAGCGCCTGCAGGCCCTCGAACTGCCACAGGATGCGGCTGCGGAACGTCTGCGGGCACGTGCTCGTCGCGCCGCGGTCGCACAGGCCGACACCCTCGTCGCCGGCGAAGTTATAGGCGCTGCCGAAGGCGGTGCGCACGGCCGTGTAGTGGTGCAGCGACCCGGAGATGCCGGGGTCGATGAAGACGGGCCACTCGGTGGCGGGGTCGGCGACGAGCTCGGCGTCCGGGGTGATGGTCACCGTGTCGTCGTCGACCTCGCTGACCATGGCGGCGACCTCGGCGCCGGGCGCGGGCGCGACCGTCGGGTCGACCTCGTCGGCGGTCGGGCCGACGCCCCGGTCGGGCCCGCCGCCCCAGCCCGGGACGGACGCGACCGTGCTGGAGTCCCACATGGTCGGGACCGGGCTGGTGAACACCGGCGCACCCGACCCGTCGGCGGCGACGAACGCCCCGTCGGTGGGCTGCAGCGCGATCCCGTCGGACGTCTCGACGTCGAACGTCAGCTCCGCCAGCGCCGGGTGCGCGGCCGCCTCGGGTGACTCGACACGCAGCACCTCCGAGAAGCCCGTGGCGTCCTCGTTGACCGTGAGCACCAGGTCGACACCGGGCAGGACCTCGGCGTACGTCACCTGCGCACCGTCGACGGTGGGCTCGGGCAGGTCGAACGGTGCGTCGAACGTCAGCTCGTGGCCGTCGCGCTCGATCCGGGCCAGCGGCTGGCCGGCGGACCCGTCGGAGAACACCATCGGCGTGACCGCCGAGGCGACCACCAGGCCGCCGTCGCCCTCGACGACGGACGCGTCGACGGGCTCCCACTCGCCCGACGCGTCCGTGCGCACGGCCGCGATCGACGTGTCGAGGCGCATCGTGCCGTCCGGCAGCGCGTACGTCGTCGCCCACTCGCTGCGTGCGTCGAGCACCTCGACCTCACGGTCGCACTGCGCGGCGAGCGCCGCGGCCGCGGTCTCGTCGGCCACCTCGTCGGTGCAGGTCGCAGGCGCCGGGGACGCGGGCACTGCCGGCGCATCGGCCCAGGCGGCCGGGGCCAGCCCGGCCGCCACCAGCGCCAGCGCCGACGCGACGGCCGCCGTCCGCAGCCCGGTCACCACTCGTCGTCGGTTCACAGCGCTCGCACACGTCCGTTCTTGTACTCGTTGCTGAGGGCCAGCCGGACGAGGAGCTGCTGGACCGTGCCGCCGTGCCACAGGGAGTCGGCGGACATGCTGAGGCCGGCGGCGTCGACCGGCCGACCCAGCATCTGCTGGTACCGCTGGTCGACCACGCGGTTCACGTGCTCGTGGGAGTAGACGACCTCCTGGAGCAGCGCGGCACGTCCGTGCGTGGCGATCCGTCCCTTCCAGAAGCCGACCTCGGACGCCGTGGCCTCACGTCCCAGCAGGTCGCGGTACAACGCCTTGGTCAGGTCGGTGTCGTTCGAGCCGACGCGCCGGAAGTACTCGGCCGAGCTAACGAAGCCGTGCTCGATCGCGAAGGTGTCCTTGCCCTGGTCGAACCAGGTCAGCCACGCGTTCAGGCCGCCGCCGTCGGGCGTGCGCCTGAGGAACAGGTCGTACTGCTGCGTGACGAACGTGCGGCGCCACTCGGCCGAGCCGACGATGCCGTTGGCGACGTCCGACAGCGTCGCGCCGCGGTCGATCTTCGACGCCCAGTGCACGAGCTCGCGGTACTCGGCCTCACGGCCCAGGACGTCGCGGTAGAGCGACGCCACGTACGCCGCGTTGAACCCGGGCTGACCGGGCTTCACGGGCGGCAGCGGCGCCGGGGCCGGCGGCGGCGGCTCGGACGCCGGGAGCGCGTCGAGGGTCGGCGCGAGCACCGTGCCGACGTTGCCGCACGACTGGCGCAGCTTGAGGATCGTCAGCGGGCCGGTGTAGGTGCGGACCTGGTTCACCGCACCCTTCCACCCCTGCTGCGGTGCGGCGGTCGTGCCGCCGCGTCCCACCTGGAAGGCGCCGCCGGCCGCCCAGCCCGTCGGTGCGGCCACCGCCCCGGCGAGGACCGGCTGGGGCGTCATGAGCTCCTCGGGCTCCCCGTACGCACAGACCGCGAGGTCGAGCTCGCCGGTGCCGGCGTTGCGGATGCCCGTGAGCTGGACCCACTGCCCGGCGCGCGCGGGCACGTCGGAGCGCACGACGACGGGCGTCGCCGACGCGGAGTCCGTCCCGGTGGCCCAGAACGCCCAGCAGTGGCCGTCGGTGCCCTCGGGGCACTCGGGATCGGCGCGGTGACCCAGCGCGAACCCGCTGGTCTGCGCCCCGGACTGGCTGACCGCGACGTACGTGCCGGCCACGTCGTCGAGCCGGACGGTTGCCATCACCGAGTACGAGCCGTCGGTCCGCACGACCGGCTGCGACGAGACCGCCGCGTCGGACGCGGCGTCGAACTGCAGCGCGCGGTCCGCGGTGCGCCCGAAGTGCGTGGCACCGAGCCCGTCGACGTCGGTCGTGCCGCTCGACCGTGTCAGGACGCGGGTCGAGCCGTTCACGTTGGCGGCGGTGGTGCCGCCCGTCTCGTCGAGGTGCCAGGCGTCGCTCAGCGCCGGGAAGTTGACGGTGAAGCGGTACAGACGTGCGGGGCTGACCCAGCCGGCGCGGTCGATGGACTCGACGGTGAGGGTCTGGCTACCGACCTCGGTGGGGACGAAGGGCACCGTCGAGCCGACGGGAACCGTCCGCTGCGGCTGACCGAGGAACGTGTACCGGTAGTACTGGACGTCCGTCGAGCCGCCGTCGGCGAACGTGAAGCGACCCTCGTGGCCGACCCCGCCGGCCAGGACCGGGCCCTCCGAGTAGACGGCCAGGTTGTTCCCCGTCACCGGCGTGACGACGGGCGTCACCGGTGCGGTCAGGTCGACCGTGAACTCGCACGACGCCGACGGGCCGAACTGCTGCCCGTCCCACGCCTGGATGCTCCACCGGTAGCTGCGCCCGTCCTTGAGGACGTTCTCCGGGATCTGCAGCGCGTGCTCGACGCCCGAGCCCTGCGCGGCGAAGTGGGCCGGGTCCCAGACCTTCGCCCCGGTGCCGAGGTCGACGACGTCGATGTGCGCCTGGACGTTGCCGCCGTCCGGGTCGCTGAGGACGGCCCGCAGCGCGGGGCGGAGGTAGCGGATGTAGGGGCGCCCGGTGCCGACGACGCACCCGGTGTCCGGTGCGGTGGTCCGTGCGTTCGCCGGTGCGCTCGGCGCACGGTTGTACGTGACGGAGAAGGACGCGTCCCAGGCGTAGCGCTTCCACGAGGCCATGGAGCTCTCGTCGGCGGCCATCCCGAAGGACGCGACACCGGTGTTGGCCGCGGCCACGTCGCGTGCCTGCTGGGTCGCGTCGAACTCGATACGACGCGGCTCCTTGCCCGCACCGCACCCCGCGCGGTGCGTGATGGTCTGCGTCTGCAGCGCCTTCCAATAGCCACCGCCCGGGTAGACGGTGCCTGCGTCGAAGTCGGCGACGGCGTGCAGCGTCACGGGCATCGGGGTGCACGAGTACGAGTGGGTCCCCGTGGCGGCGAACACGGCGCTCTGGACGTCACCCGGCTCGAGGTTCCCGACGGTCTGCAGATCGGCGAACATCCACAGCACGCGCGAGCGGAAGGTGTGCGAGCAGGTCGTCGTCGCGCCGCGGTCGCACAGACCCACGCCCTCGTCACCCGCGTAGTTGAAGGCGCTGCCGATGACGGTGCGCACGGCCGTGTAGTGGTGGAGCCGTCCCGAGATGCCCGGGTCGATGAAGACGGGCCACTGCGTGCCGGCGTCCCTGAGCAGATCGGCGTCCGGGGTGATGGTGACGCTCTCGGGGGCGACCGTGCTCGCCATCTCCGCGACGGCCGCTCCCGGCGCGGGCGCGACCGTCGCGTCGGCGTCGGCGTCGGGCGCGGCAGCGGCCCCCGTCCAGCCCGGCGCCGCGGTGGACGAGTCCCACATGGTCGGTACCGGGCTGGTGAAGACCGGCTCGCCGGTCTCGTCGGCCGCGACGAAGCCGCCGTCGGTCGCCTTCAGGTCGATGCCGTCGGACGTCTCGACGTCGAACGTCAGCTCCGCCAGAGCCGGGTTCGCGGCCGCCTCGGGCGACTCGACGCGCAGGACCTCGGAGAAGCCGGTCGCGTCCTCGTTGACCGTGACGACCAGGTCGACGCCCGGCAGGACCTCGGCGTAGGTGACCTGCGAGCCGTCCACGCTCGGGGCGGGCAGGTCGAACGGGGCGTCGAACACCACCTCGTGCCCGTCACGCTCGATCCGCGCCAGCGGCGCACCGTCCGACCCGTCGGAGAACGTCATCGGCGTGACGGCCGACGCGACCTGCAGGCCGCCCTCACCCTCGACCACCGACGCGTCGACCGGCGCCCACTCCCCGCTCACGTCCGTGCGCACCGCCGCGATCGACGTGTCCAGCCGCATCGACCCGTCCGGCAGCGCGAACGTGGTGGCCCACTCGCTGCGCGCGTCGAGGACCTCGACCTCCCGATCGCACTCGACGGCCACCGCGACGGCCGCGCCCTCGTCGGCCACCTCGTCGGAGCAAGTCGGCCCCGCCGGCGCCGACGGCCTGGTCCCAGCCGACCACGCGGCCGGTGCCAGCCCGGTGGCCACCAGGGCCATCGCCGACGCGACCGCCGCCGTCCGTAGCCCTGTCACCGCTCGTCGTCCGTTCACAGCGCCCTCACCCGTCCGTTCTGGTACTCGCCGCTCGCGGCCAGCCGCACGATGAGCTGCTGCACGGTGCCTCCGCTCCGCAGGGCGCCGGCCGACGTGCTGAGGCCGGCGGCGTCGACGCCCCGGCCCAGGACCTCGCGGTAGCGCTGGTCGATCACCCGGTTGACGTGCTCGTCGGTGTACACGAGCTCCCTGATCAGGGCTCCCCGGCCGTACGTCTGGATGTGACCCAGCCAGTAGGCGATCTCGCTGGCGCCCGCCTCACGGCCCAGCAGGTCGCGGTAGAGCGCCCGGACGAGGCCCGTGTCGTTCGACCCCGCGCGGGCGAAGTACTCGGCGGAGGCGACGATGCCGTGCTCGACCGCGAACGTGTCCTTGCCCTGCGAGAAGGCGGTCAGCCAGGTCGACATCCCGGTCGGGTCCGCGGAGCGGCCGAGGAACAGCTGGTACTGCTGCTCCACGAACCTCTGGTGCCACTCGGGCGACGTGGCGATGCCCTGGGCGACAGCCTGCAGGGACGCGCCCTTCTTGAACTCGGACGTCCACACGACCAGCTCCGAGTACCCGGCCTCACGGCCGAGGACGTCGCGGTACAGCGACGCCACGTACGCGGCCTCGAACCCGGGCTGCCCAGGCTGCACCGACGGGAGCGGAGCGGGCGGCGGCGGTGCCGGCTCGGACGCCGGCGGCGCGTCGAGCGTCGGGGCGAGCACCGTGCCGACGTTGCCGCAGGACTGGCGCAGCTTGAGGATCGTCAGCGGGCCGGTGTAGGTCCGGACCTGGTTCACCGCACCCTTCCACCCGTGCTGCGGTGCGGCGGTCGTGCCGCCGCGCCCGACCTGGAAGGCGCCTCCGGCCGCCCAGCCCGTCGGTGCGGTCAGCACACCGGCGAGGACCGGCTGGGGCGTCATGAGCTCTCCAGGCGCCCCGTAGGCGCAGACCGCGAGGTCGAGCTGACCGGTGCCGGCGTTGCGGATGCCCGTCAGCTGCACCCACTGCCCGGCACGCGCGGGCACGTCGGAGCGCACGACGACCGGGGTCGCCGACGCGGAGTCGGTCCCGGTGGTCCAGAACGCCCAGCAGTGGCCGCCGGTGCCCTCCGGGCAGGCGGGATCGGCGCGGTGACCCAGCGCGAACCCGCTGGTCTGCGTGCCCGACTGGCTGACCGCGACGTACGTGCCGGCGACGTCGTCCAGACGGACCGTCGCCATGACCGAGTACGAGCCGTCGGTCCGCACCACCGGCTGCGTCGTGCGCGCCACGTCGGACACGGCGTCGAACTGCAGGGCACGGTCCGCAGGGCGACCGAAGTTCGTCGCACCGAGACCGTCGACGTTGTTGCTCGTCCCGGACGACAACGTCAGGACGCGGTTCGAGCCGTTGACGTTGGCGGCGGTGGTCCCGCTCGTCTCGTCGAGGTGCCAGGCGTCGCTCAGCGCGGGGAACGTGACCGTGAAGCGGTACACGCGTGCGGGGCTGACCCAGCCCGCGCGGTCGATCGACTCGACGGTGAGGGTCTGGCTACCGACCTCCGTGGGCACGAACTGCACGACGGACCCGACGGGCACGGTTCGCTGCTGCTGCCCCAGGAACGTGTACCGGTAGTACTCGACGTCCGTCGAGCCGCCGTTGCCGAACGTGAACCGCCCCTCGTGCCCGACACCCCCGGCCAGGGTCGGCCCCTCGGCGTAGACGGCCAGGCCGGTGCCCGTCACCGGCGTGACGACGGGCATCACGGGCGCCGTCAGGTCGACGGTGAACTCGCAGGAGACCCACGGTCCTCCCACCTGGCCGTCGAACGCCTGGATGTTCCAGCGGTAGCTGCGCCCGTCGACGAGGAGGTTGGCCGGCACCTGCAGCGCGTGCTCGGCACCGGAGCCCTGCGCCGCGAAGAGCGCCGGGTCCCAGACGTGCGCGCCGTTGCCGAGGTCCACGATGTCGATGTGGGCCTGGACGTTGCCACCGTCCGGGTCGCCCAGGACGGCCCGCAGTGTGGGCTGCGTCGAGCGGACGTGCGGCCGGCCGTTACCGACGACGCACGCCGAGTCCGGGGCGGTCGTGCGCGCGTTGGCGGGCGCGGCCGGGGGCCGGTTGTAGGTGACCGAGAAGCTCGCGTCCCAGCCGTAGCGCTTCCAGGACGCCATCGAGCCCTCGTCGGCAGCCATGCCGAACGACGCGACACCGGTGTTCGCCGCGGCCACGTCACGCGCCTGCTGGGTCGCGTCGAACTCGATGCGGCGGGGTTCCTTGCCCGCACCGCACCCGGCGCGGTGCGTGATGGTCTGGGTCTGCAGCGCCTTCCAGTACGCCCCGCCCGGGTAGACGGTGCCCGCGTCGAAGTCGGCGACGGCGTGCAGCGTCACGGGCATCGGGGTGCACGAGTACGAGTGGGTGCCGGTGACGGCGAACACGGCGCTCTGCACGTCGGACGGCTCGAGGTTGCCCAGCCCCTGCAGGCTGGCGAACTGCCACAGCACGCGGCTGCGGAACGTGTGCGAGCACGTCGTGGTGGCGCCGCGGTCGCACAGGCCGACGCCCTCGTCGCCCGCGAAGTTGTAGGCGGTCCCGACGACGGTGCGCACTGCGGTGCGCTGGTTCAGCGAGCCGCTCATGCCCGGGTCGAGGAAGACGGGCCACGCCGTCGCCGGGTCGGCCAGGAGGTCGGCATCGGGGGTGACGGTCACCGTGTCGGCTGCCACGGCGGTCGCCATCGGTGCGACGACGGCCCCGGGCGCGGGCGCCACGGTCGGGTCGACGTCGGACATGGGGGCCGCACCGACGCCCGACCAGCCCGGCATGGCGACCCTGGAGTCCCACATGGTGGGGACGGGGCTGGTGAAGACGGCCTCGCCAGACGCATCGGCCGCGACGAAGGCTCCGTCGGTGGGCTGTAGCTCGATCCCGTCCGACGTCTCGACGTCGAAGGTGAGCTCTGCCAGCGCCGGGTGCGCCGCCGCCTCCGGCGACTCGACGCGCAGGACCTCGGAGAAACCCGTCGCGTCCTCGTTGACCGTCACCACCAGGTCGACACCGGGCAGGACCTGGGCGTACGTGACCTGCGAGCCGTCCACGCTCGGGGCCGGCAGGTCGAACGGGGCGTCGAAGACGACCTCGTGCCCATCCCGCTCGATCCGCGCCAGCGGCGCACCGTCGGACCCGTCCGAGAACGTCATGGGCGTCACGGCCGAGGCGACCACCAGGCCACCGTCCCCCTCGACGACCGAGGAGTCGACCGGCTCCCACTCCCCGCTCACGTCCGTACGCACCGCCGCGATCGACGTGTCGAGGCGCATCGACCCGTCCGGCAACGCGAACGTCGACGCCCACTCGCTGCGCGCGTCGAGGACCTCGACCTCACGGTCGCAGGCTGCGGCCAGCGCTGCGGACGCGGACTCGTCCCCTGCCTCACCGTTGCACGTCGGCGCCAGCGAAGAAGGAGAGGTCGCCCCGGCCGGAGCCACTGCCACGGCGGCCGGAGCCAGTCCCGCGGGCATCAGCGCCAGCACCAACGCAACCGCGGCCGTCCGCAACCCGATTACTGCTCGTCGTCCGATCACAACGCCCGCACCCGCCCGTTCTTGTACTTGTTGCTCGTGGCCGGTTGCACCAGGAGTTGTTGGATTACCGCCGTTCACCGGGCCTCGGCAGACGACCCGAGACATCCGGCGTCAACCGACTGCCGATTGCCGTGCCGTGCCGTGCCAACTTGCACCGGGATAGAAAGCAATTCGAGCCGCGGACGCGAACCACTGCTCGCGCTATTCCCTCGCACTTATAACGGATTCCATATCAGCGAACCACTCCGCGGTCATCGACATTGTCTCTTCGTCCCCGTCTGGCTCAAGCACACAGAGCAATGCACGCGCCCCGGCCCAGTCGGCTGAAGGCGACGGGTCTTTCGCCTCGATACCTTTGAGATACTCCCAGACCACACCCTTTAATCCCAGGAGATCGCATGGACGCCCTTCCCAGTGTCCTGTCGCTGATTCCAGTACGGGCTGAAGATCTCGTGGCAACTCGATCGCCTCCAGCCGATTCGTGAGAACTCGCATCAGCGCATTCCACGAGCTCAGTCCTTGCTGCGCCGAAATTTGCGCAGCGCTGTTCAAATAGTTCTCCGCGTTCAATATGTCACCCCGAAACGATCCAGTACGGCTCTGCAACTCGAGCAGGCTGGCTTCGGCAATCCGTGGCCCGGGCGTGACGTTCCGATCGCCACCGCACGACTCGCGCCGCCAGCGGGGTTAACGCCTGCGTCCAGCGCCTGACTCAGGCATCCCATCTCAGCGCAGGCACCATGCCAGGGGGCCCGCTGCTTCAAGGGCACCGCGTCGAGGGCCTCCTGGACGGAATCATTCAGCGCTCTCCGGGTTCCAGCCGAGATGTCGATGAACACGTTGTCCCCGACGCGAAGCTCAGCAGCCGCGCCCGTCGTGCGTCCAGACGCCAAGGCGGCATCTGCAGCGCTTTCCGGGGTAGCACCGCAGTTGTGCACCAGCACCGGCGTATCGCCGACGTAGTACGTGTGAAGGTCGTCGACCTCGAAGTTGTACGCCGTCAGGTCCGCGGCGTAGGCGCTCGACGAGACGATCGACATCGCGACGCCGGCAGCGAGGACCTTGCGACCCAGCTTCAGGTCGATCGCATCGACGAACTTGCGCTTCGCAGCGTCCCAGAACGGGTGCCGGGCAGTCGCGTGGAGCGTCGTACCGTCGGCCAGCGTGAGCTTCACCATCGTGTGCTCGCCCGAGTGCCGGATCAGGTTGAGCACCGGCCGGTGAGCCGTCAGGCCGGTCGCCGGGTCGGTGGCCACCACGAGGTCGCCGACCTTGACGTCCTTGATCGCCTTCTTGCTGCCGTCGGCCATCAGGACGAGCGTCCCGGCCGTGAAGCTGTTGATCGAGCAGCTCGGTGCATCGGCCTTGCCTGCTTGCGGCTCGGCTTTCGACCCGGCGTTCGTATTTGGCTTCGCCGCGGGCGGCGCCGCGTTCGGCTTCGCCCCGGACTGCGTCACGTTCGACGCACGGTTGGACACCGCGGTGGTAGGTCGCCTGGTGGCTCCCCGCAGAGCATTGCCCGCAGCCGTCGCCGCCCGCTGCACGCCCGGGATCTTCATCACCAGGCGCCCGGCCACCCCACCCGCGGCAGCGGTGAGACCACCGATCGCCGTGTCCCGCGCCAGCGATCCCCACGAGAACTTCTGGGTCTTCTGGACCTTCGACTTCCACAGGTTGGTCGCCGCGGAGCCGGCGGCGCCGCCCAGCGCCATGCAGCCGATGCTGCCGGCACCACCGGTCGCCACGAGGCATCCGGCAGTCACGATCGACCCGACCGCGAACCCGACGATCTCGCCCTGGTACTTCTTGACGAACCCGCCGACCTTGCCGGCGCCCTTCTTGATCGCCTTCCACGCCGAGCCCCACGACAGCATGCCGGTGGGGTCCCAGAAGGTCATCGGGTTGTTGTCCGCGTACGTGTACGCGGCCCACTGCTGCGGCTTGCCCAGGTCCATCACGGGGTCGACCGAGATGAACCGGCCGATCGCGGCGTCGTAGTACCGCGCCCCGACCTGCGTGAGCGCCGTGGTGTCGGTGGGCTTGTTGAGGAAGCCGTGGTCACCGGGCCACGTGGGCGCCGCTCCGCCGCGCGGGTTGCCGTACGGGTCCATGCGCCGGGCGGTGACGACGTGCGTCTCGTTCGCGATCGACAGGCCCGCGGTCTGGTGCGGGTCGTTGACGAGGCTCGTGACGTCCTTGTAGTCCGGCCCGGTGCGCACGGCGACCGTGTTGCCGCCGAAGGCGTAGTAGCGGACCGCCTTCACCACGCCGGTCGCGACCGTGAGGTTGAGCTCCTGCCCGCCGGGCAGGTACACGGTGGTGACGCCGCCCTGGCGCCGGATCAGCCGGTCGCCCTCGGGTGTGTAGACGTACGACCCGGCAGAGTTCACGCCCGACTCGGTGACCGTCGACAGCCGGCCGTCGGCGTCCCAGGTCAGCGTCTGCGACGCCTTGCCGGCACGGTTGCGGGTGGTGGTGTTGCCCGCGGCGTCGTAGCCGTAGCTGCTGGTCGTCGTGCCCGTCGGGCCCGTCGCCGTCACCTTGGTGACGCCGTGCGGGCGCGGCTGGCCGGGGGCCGGGTACGTGTACGCGTAGGTCGTCGTGCCGACGGCGGTGTTCTGCACCTCGCTGGTGCGGTTGCCGACGGTGTCGAACCCGTACTCGTGCCAGTACGGCGCGGGGCCGCCCAGCCCGGCGATGCTCGGCGCGGCGGTGCAGCTCGCGTTCGCGGGCGTCCACGCCCGGTTCAGCCGCTGCAGGCCGTCGTAGCCGTAGCACTGCGCGTCGACGGGCTTGCCGGTGGGCCGGTCGACGACCGACGTCGGGTTGCCCGCGTCGTCGTACGAGTAGGTGATGTCCTGGTCGTAGCCGTCGACGCCCTCACGCTGCGTCCACGTCTTGGCGAGTCGTCGCGTGCCCGTCTCGTAGGAGTAGTTGACGAAGTCGACGAACGTGTTGCCGACGGAGTACCGCAGCAGCTCGCCGTAGACGTCGTAGAGCGTGCCGGACACGTACGTGCCGTGGTCGCCGCTGCCGCCCATCCACTCGGGCACCGACAGCGCGTCGAAGAACGTCTCGACCCTCTCGGCCGCCAGCCCGCCCGCGGCGGGCAGCGTGACGCCCTTGACCTGCCCGTCGACCGCGTACTCGTACGACGTCGTGTAGGTGCCGGCGACGGCGCCCTCAACGGACGGGATCGCGACCTGCTGGCCGAGCGGCTGGTAGGAGTCGTCGTAGCCGGTGACGGCCGTGGTGTACGCCGCACCGGACACGTGCCGCGTCGACGACGTCAGCTGGCCCTTCGCGAGCGTGTCGTACACCCACGATGCCTGCACCGTGCCGGTCGCGGACCCGAGCCGCTGCTCGACCGGACGTCCCAGCAGGTCACGGACCACCACGGACGTCACGCCGCGCGCGTCGGTGGTCGAGACGACCTGGTCCGCCACGTCGTACGTCGTGCTCGACGCACCCTTGTCGGGGTCCGTCGTCGCGATCTGCCGGCCGCGCACGTCGTACGTGTACGTCCAGCGGTTGCCCGCGGCGTCCTGGACCGCCGTGCGTCGCCCGGCCCGGTCGTACTCGAACGTCGCGGCGGTGTATGCACCGGCCGGTCCCGACCCGGTGTACTGGCGCAGCTCGACGAGCTGTCCGCGCGCGTCGGTGATCGACGTCTCCGGCACCGTGCCCGCCGGCGGGTCGACGCTGACGCGGTCGCCCTCGTACGTCGTCGTCGTGCGCCAGCGCTCCTGCTCGCCGACGTCGAAGATCTCGGCCGTCGTGCGCCCGGCGCCGTCGTACAGGTACCGGGTGCGTGACGGGACGGCGACCGTCGAGCGCACCAGGGTCGAGCTCGGCGTGCCGCTGGTGAACCAGGGGCCGTTCTCGTACGCCACGAGCCCGCGGCTGTCGTACGCCGTGTCGGTGACGATGCGCCCGGGCGTGCCGCGCGCGGCCGACACCGACTGCGTCTGGCGCGGGCGCAGCATGCCGTCGTACAGCTCGACGGTCGCCTGGTAGCCGCCGCGGGCCGTCAGGGACTTGGTGGTCACCGTGTTGGGACCGGTCGCGGACACCGTGTACGCGAACGTCATGCTCGCGGTCGTCGACGCCTGCGGACGCCCCGGCAGCCAGACGGCCGTGGTGCGGCCGAGCGCGTCGACGGTCGCCGTGGTGACCTTGCCGTTCGGGTCGGTCTGCTGGGTGGGCGTGCCCCAGGCGGGGTGGACGACGGTCGACGTCGTCATGGCCGCCTTCGGGCCCGATCCGTCCGGGTCGGGCGTCGTCTGCGACGTGCCCGTGACGGGCCCGCCCGTGGCCGGCGTGTACGACGTGGTCGACGTGCGGCCCAGCGCGTCGGTCGAGGTGATCGCCCGGCCGTGCACGTCGTGCGTGACCGTGGAGGTCGTCTGGTAGGTCGGCGTCGAGCCGTTCCAGCCCGACAGGCTCTGCGACGACGTCAGCAGACCGCGCGTGGGGGCGACCCCGACGGCCTGGCCGTCGTACGCCGCGCGCGAGTCGCTGATGACGTCGGCGGGACGCGCGGGCGTCGCGCCGCAGCCCACGGACACGACCTCGGTGCGCAGCGACGTCGCCACGATGTACGCGGCCGTGTTGCGGACGTACTCGATGCGCGTGCAGCGGTCGTCGTCGGCACGGGCGACGTCGCCCTGGTCGTCGACCTGCGTCGGCAGCCCGTAGGTGCCGTCGTAGGTGGTCGCGATGCGGGTCGTGCGCCTGCCGCCGGGGAGCGCGGGGGCCGCCGTGCGCTCCTCGACCGCACCGATGCCGATGAACGTCGCCTTCAGGCCGTCGGCGCCGGTCGCCGTCGGCGCCGACACCCACGGGGTGTTCAGCGTGCCGGTGATCTCCGCGCCGCCGACGCCGTCGTACGTGACCTCCTCGCGGACGAACCCGTTGAGCCGGTCGTCGTCGGGGATGCCGTCGATCAGCACGCTGCGCGTGCCGCCCGACGCGAGCTTGTCGCCGTGCATGCCGCGGAAGTAGCGCGTGCGGGCCATCGAGCGCTGGCCCGTCGGCGCACCGGTCACCACGTCGACCGTGGCGTACCCGCGGAACTCGTTCCACGTCCGCTCCGCGACCGGGACCAGCGGGTTGTCGTCGAACCGCCAGGCGGCGTCACCGTGGTACGTGTACGCCGTCTGGATCGACAGGCTGCCGTCGTCGTTCGGGTTCTCGACGATCGAGGCGACGAGGTACTTGTGGAAGTACTCGACGATCGGCCCACCGGTACCGACGGGCTGCCAGCGCACGGGGAAGCACCGGCGCGTGTTGGACTCCGGCGACGCCGGCAGGCTCGAGGTCGTGCAGTCGCGCGGCGTGTAGTTCACCGAGACGCGCGAACCCGTCTCGCTGTCGATCGCGTTGATGCGGTACCGGTTCATCGGCGGTCCGGCGTCACCGAGGGTGTCGACGCGGTTGGCCATCTGCGTGCCGTAGAAGCGCACGTCCGGCAGCGTGATCGCGGTGCCGACGACGCCCTGGTGGCCGATCCGGTCGAGCCACAGCGCCTTGTCCGTCGAGTCGCCGGGGTCGGGGAACGCGTGCGCGAGCGTCCACACGTCGACCGACTGGTACGTCGAGCCCGTGCGCACCTTGGTGGTGACGCCCGTCAGCCGCTTGCGCGTGAAGAAGGACGGCGACGTGACCGACGGGCACGACGTCGTGGAGGTGCAGATGAGGTCGGCCGGGACGTCCGGCCACGAGGAGGCCGTCGACGCGCTGAGCACGGACTCGGCGCACGTGACGCCCGAGGTCGGCAGGCACCGCTCGGCGACCGTGAAGTCGACGCGCTGGGGAGCCGGCGTGGACGCCTCGGTGCCGGCCCGCTGGCCGTACTCGATCGACGTCGGGTACCCGCCGCGGACGTACGACGAGACGCCCTCGCCGAGGTTGCGTGCGTAGTTGTTGGTCTCCTTCGCGTACGTCGTCGTCAGGGAGTTGCCCGACGTGTCGACGATGTACTCGAGGTTCCAGCGCCACGTCTGCTGGCACGCGGACGCCGCGAACGTCGCCGCGTAGCAGGGGTCGCCGGGGTGGTTGCCGTAGACCGGGACCGACCACGCCGAGTTCGTCGGGGTGGTGTCGGTCGCCGAGCGCTGCCCGCGCCCGAAGAAGTACTGCGTGCCGTCGGTCGTCGTGACCTTCCAGTACTCCTTGTCGTTGTCGTCGTTGAAGCCGCCCGTGAGGCGCTCGACGCGCGTGCCGTCGTCCTCCTTGAGCCGCCACACGCCCGTCGCGGCGTCCTTGACGAGCTCGCTCGAGTGACCCGAGAGCGCGAGGGTCGCGTTGTCCGACTGCCAGCACAGGTCGCCCGTCACGCGGTTCGCGTTGTTGGCGGCGCCCTCGCGGTCCTGCGAGCAGGCGACGTACTTGCGCTCGACGAACCCGGTCGCCATGTCCCAGCCCTCGCCGATCCACGACGACTGGTTGTTGGTGGAGGCGACCTTGCCGTCCACCGCGCTGGAGGAGTACGAGAGCGACAGGTCCGGCTCCGGGCCGCCGACGGCCGGCGGGACGCGCAGCGGGTACGACCAGCTGAACGTGCCCGTCTGGCCCGAGACCTGCCAGGACGACGACGGCGCCAGGGGCGTCGCGCCGAACGAGCCCGCGCTGCCGCCCGCGCCCGCGGACAGCGCCATGACGCCGGCGGCGGTCGGCACGACCGCGGTGACCGTGCGCGCGGTGGTGTCGTTGCGAGACTCCAGCGGCGTCTGCTCACGGCACTCGGCACGGTCGGGGGTGGTCAGGGCGCAGTCGGGCAGGGTGACGAGCCGCAGGCGCGACGCCCAGGCGCCGCCGTAGGCCTGCGCGAACGCCGCGTAGTCGACCTCGACCTCGAGCGGGGCCTCGGCTGCCGGGGCCGCGGGGGTCTCGGTCGGCGGCGCAGGCGTCGCGTCCGGCGTGACCGTCGGCGCGGGCGTCGCCGCGGCGGTCGCGTCGGGCGTGGCGGCCGGGATCGTCGGTGCCGAGGTCGTGGTCGGCTGCGCGGACGGCGTGGCGGACGTCGACGGGGACGCGCTCCCACCCGGCGGGGGCTCGGTGACCGACGCGAAGGACGCGCGCACGACCCCGCCCCGGGTGGTGGCGGCCTCGCCGCTCGGCAGGGAGGCACCGGTCACCTCGGCCGCGTCGGCCGTCGGGGCGGCGCCCAGGCGCAGCAGCAACCCGTCGACGCCGGCGTCCTCGGCGGCGCTGCGGCTCAGCACCTCGACCGGGACCTGCGCGGGAGCCGCGGCGGCGTCCTGGCCGTCCGCGCGGCCGAGGCGCACGACGGGCGAACCGGCGCTGTCGCCCGACCGCTCGGCGGTGTCGGCACCCTCGGGAGCGACGGCCTCGACGCCCGACCACGCCTGCGGGAACGCGGGCGACGTCGCCCGCGACAGGAGCATCGAGCCGAGCACCGGCTTGAGCGCGGCGGGCACGTTGCGGGTCTTCAGCGCCTTCGTGGCGTCGTCACGTTCGGGTGCGAGCCGTTCGGCGCGGTCACGCAGCTCCTCGACGCTCGGACGGCCGTCGTCGGCCCGTGCCTCCGGTGTCGGAGCCACCAGTCCGAGGGTGACGAGCAGCGCGGTCGCCACCACGCCCACGATGGTCCGTCGGCCGATGACCTGCATCGACGCATGCTGAAGACGTCTGCCACCCACGTTGTGCCCCCTGGTCGCGCGCGGGCCGCAGCGCCCGGTGGCCAAAACGTAGCGGGTGGGATATGGGCGTGATGACGGTTCTGACAGAAACCTGTGCGAAAACCATGAGGTTCCCCCGGGAGAGTGAACGGAACGATGACCGGGGCGAATCGCTTCGGCCCGTGCGACCGCCGAGCGGGTGAGGTAGCAAGGAGTTCCGTCGCCGCCGGCGCCGACCTCCACACGTCGAAACGGACCCCACGTGCGCCCCCTGCGTGCCACCGTCGCCCTCACCGCGCTCGCCGCGTGCGTCGCCCTGCTGCCGGCCGCCTCGGCGTCCGCGGCCGACCTCGACGGCACGGTCCACACCGCGGGCCGCGTGGTCGAGTCGGGTGGCACGTGGCAGCACGCCTGGCCCGGCGTCTACTTCGAGGGCCGGTTCCGCGGGACGGCCGTCGGGATCGTCCTCGACGACGCGACGAACGACTACGACGTGGCGATCGACGGCCGCACGGTGCGCACGCTCGTCGCACCGGGCCGGGTGACGCACGTGGTCGACGGGCTGGCCGCGGGCGAGCACACCGTCCGGGTCGTCAAGAGGTCCGAGGCGCCCTGGGCCGTCGGCTCGTTCGGCGGCTTCGTGCCCGCGGCCGGCAGCACGATCCTGTCGGCGCCGGAGCCGCGCGACCTGCAGCTCGAGCTGATCGGCGACTCCTACACGGTCGGGTACGGCAACACGTCGACCTCCCGCGAGTGCACGTCGACGCAGCTGACCCGCACCACCAACACCGACCTGAGCTTCGGTGCGCTGGCGGCCCGCGCGCTGGGCGCGGACTACCAGGTCAACGCGTTCTCGGGCCGCGGCATGGTGCGCAACTACGGCGGCAGCGACGCGGGCACGAGCTTCCGGACGCACTACGACCGGGCGCTGCCCATGGACGCGTCGACCACCGGCGACCCGGCGCCCGGGTGGGACCCCGACGCCGTCGTCATCGGCCTGGGCATCAACGACTTCTCGACGGCCGTGGGCAGCGGCGAGCCGTGGACCACGGCGTCCCTGCGCGAGGCGTGGGTCGAGGCGTACCACGGGTTCCTCGACACGCTCCGCGACCGCTACGGCGACGACGCGTACCTCGTGGTCACGGGCACGTACGTGCACACGGGCACCGACCTGCCGGACCTGGCGCAGCGCGTCGTCGCCGAGCGCAACGCCGCGGGCGACGACCGGGTGCGCTACTGGTACTACGGCAACGAGGGCCTCGACTACGGCGGCTGCGACTGGCACCCGTCGGCCGCGGACCACCGCGTGATCGCCGCGCAGCTCACGGACTTCCTCGGGACGCTCGACCTCGGCCAGGGGCCCACGCCCACCGCATCGCCGACGCCCACCGCGTCAGCCACCCCGACCGCATCGCCCACGCCCACCGCGTCGCCCACCCCGAGCGTCAGCCCCACACCCACACCCTCGCCCACGCCGACCCCGTCACCGACGTCCACGACGCCGCCGGCACCGAGCGGCTGCCGTGCGGTCCTGACCATCGGGGGCACGTGGCCCGGCGGCTACCAGGCGGCGGTCGAGGTCACGGCCGGGACGGCGGCGATCTCCCGCTGGAGCACGGTCGTCACCCTCCCGCCCGGCGGCTCGCTCACGCAGGCGTGGTCGGTGGTCGCGACGACGTCGGGCTCGACCGTCACGCTCGGGAACGCGTCGTGGAACGGGTCCCTGCCGGCCGGTGGGACAACCGTCTACGGGTTCCTCGCGACCGGCACCCCGCCCCCCGCGAGCACCAGCGTCCCCTGCTCGGCCGGGTGACGGGTCCCCGGCTCACACGATCCGGCCCGCGGGTGGGACCTCCTGACCACTGACGAGGGCGTCGGACGGCTCATGGTGAAGGAATGCTCCGCACGCCCCCCGCCCTTCGACCCCGCACCGCCCGCCACGACGCCGCGTCCGGCATCCTGACGGTCCGTCTCACGTCCATCTCGGCAGGGGCCTGGGCCGAGTACGAGTACCGCGACGTCCCCGTGGACGTCGCGCACCTCGTCACGGCCGCCGGCTCCCGGCTGCCCGCCGCGCTGCTCGAGCACGTCGCGGACCGCTACGCCGTGCGCCGCCGCGGAACCCCGCGCTGGGTCGAGCCGACGACCACCGGCCCCGCCTGACAGCAGGCAGAGCGTGAGGGGTTGCCGCCGCAGGACGACGGCAACCCCTCACGCTGTGCGACGGATCAGGCGAATGCCTCCGGGAGGGCCGCGCGGACCTTGGCGGGCGTGTCCTCCCAGCCGGCGACCGCGACGCAGGGCACGCCCGTCGAGATGACCGGGTAGTCGTTGCCGCCCTCGTCGAGGCGGTCGCCGAAGAACACGGCCTGCTCGGGCGTCAGGCCCAGGCGCGCGAGCAGGCGGTTGACGCCGTACGCCTTGTCGATGCCCTTGCGCGTGATGTCGACCGACGTCGAGCCGCCGGAGCGGACCTCGAGGTCCGGGAGCTGCTCGGCGACGGCCGCGCGCAGCCGCTCCTTCTTGGCGCCGTCGGGGTCCCAGGCGGCCTTCGCGTCGACGGGGGCCTCCTGGCCGAGCGCGGAGAACGTCACCTGGCTGCCGCGCAGCTCGATGCGGTCGCCCCAGGTGCTCTCCTCCCACAGCCCGAGCTCGCGCGCCGACTTCTCGACGGCGGCGGCGGCACGCGCCGACTCGTCGTCGGTCAGCGGCTCGCTGTAGACCTCGGACCACGCGGCGCCGTCGTGCACCAGGTAGCGGGTCCCGCACGTGGGCAGGACGTGCAGCCGCGACAGGGCCGCGGTGTCGTCGATCGACGAGAGGAGCTGGGCGTCGAACTGCTCGAACCGGCCGCCGGAGATGATGCCGACCTGCGCGACGCGCGTGAGCGCGACGATCATGTCGACGATCTCGGGGTGGACCTTGCTCTTCGACGGGGCGAGGGTGTCGTCCAGGTCGAACAGCGCGAGCTCGTACGTCATCGATCCTCCGAGGTGCGGGCGGCGCCCACCGGACGTGGACCCGCGCGGGGCGGCCGCCGCGGGATCACGCGCGGCTGAGCCGGTGGCGGCGGGACAGGGGCCCCGCGACCGGCCCACGGTACCCGGTCCCGCACCACCGCCGGGGCGAATGCGCGCGACGCGACCCCGCCGCCTGCCCTACGGTCCGGAGACATGGTGGCGCGCAGGGGGACGATCGTGACGATGGGCGGCGGCGGGTTCTCGATGCCGGAGGTCGCCGGCGCCGGCGCGCTCGACGAGCTCGTCCTCGAGCTGACCGGCGCGGACACCCCGCGCGTGTGCTTCGTCGGGACCGCGAGCGGGGACGCCGCGTCGTACGTCGAGCGGTTCCTCGACGCGTTCGAGGGCCGCGCGCGCACGTCGGTGCTCGCCCTGTTCGGCAACGGCCCGCAGGAGGCGATCCCGCTGGACGGCCTCGAGCGCGTGCTCGAGCAGGACGTCGTCTACGTCGGCGGCGGGTCCACCGCGAACCTGCTGGCGGTCTGGCGCCTGCACGGCCTGCCGGAGCTGCTGGCGCAGGCCGCGCGCGGCGGCACGGTGCTGGCGGGCATCTCGGCGGGCATGAACTGCTGGTACGAGGCGTCGAGCACCGACTCGTTCGGCCCCTACGCACCGCTGCGCGACGGGCTCGGCCTGCTGCCGGGCTCGGCGTGCCCGCACTACCGTTCGGAGCCGGGGCGGCGGGACTCGTACCTGCGGTGGGTGGCGTCCGGCGAGCTGCCCGGCGGCTACGCGGCCGACGACGGCGTC
Organism: Cellulomonas avistercoris; assembly: GCF_014836445.1. Classification (GTDB taxonomy): domain Bacteria; phylum Actinomycetota; class Actinomycetes; order Actinomycetales; family Cellulomonadaceae; genus Cellulomonas; species Cellulomonas avistercoris. The sequence continues at coordinate 14,341 of NZ_JACSQV010000004.1, read as the reverse complement.
GCGCTGCTGTGGCGCGACGGCGTCCTGGTCGAGGCCGTCACGGAGGCCCCGGGAGCGCAGGCCTTCCGCGTCCGGCGGGCCGCCGACGGCGTCGAGGAGACCCCGGTGCCCACGCGCACCCTCGCGACCTGACGCACCACCGCACCCCAGGGTGTGCAGCCTGGCCGGCGACACGCCGGGAGCCCCCACGCTCCCGCGGCCTCGGGTACCTTGACGCCCCTGTCCGCACGGCGCCACGGCGCACGACGAGGGGGAGGCGCGACGCCGCGTGCACCGCAACCACGTGTACGTGTTCGACGTCGCCGCGGCACGTCCCGCGACCCTCGACGACGCCGACGTCGTCCGCACCGCGCTGCTCGACCTCGTCGCCGACGCGGGGCTCCACCCCGTGGGCGCCGAGGCCCTCCACCGCTTCACGCCGCAGGGCCTGAGCCTGGCGATCCTGCTCGCGGAGTCCCACGTCGCGGTCCACACGTGGCCCGAGCACGCGACCGCCTACGTGACCCTGACGACGTGCCGCCGCCCGCCCGACGGGTTCGTCGAGCGCACGCGCGCCGCGCTCGCCGACGCGCTGGGCGGCGACGTCGTGGGCCGCATGATGGACGACGCATGACCCGGCCCCGGGCGCGGATGCGGCTCGGCAAGCACCTCGTCGGCCGGCCGCCGTGGCGTTCCCTGCCGCACGGCGTCGTCGTGTACGGCGAGTGGGACCCCGAGGACCGCACGACGTACTACTGGGAGGAGTGGGAGCTCCTCGGGTACGAGAACACGGACTTCTGGGTCGAGTACGACCACTACACCCACCAGGTGACGCTGTACCGCCCCGTGGAGGTCCACGAGGACCTGGACCCGCGGCACCTGCGCGAGGGCCAACAGGTCGCCGTGACGTTCGGCGGGCAGCAGCACCGGCTCGTCGTCGGCGAGGTCGGCGCTGGGACGATCCGGCACCTCGCGGGCGGCTTCACCTACGACCTGCAGCTGGGCCAGGAGGTCGCGTACGCCGAGCTGAAGGGCGACGGCGTGGTGCTCTCGGTCGAGCGGTTCGACGACCGGGTGCTCGACGTCTACCTGGGCACCGTGCTGGACGCCGCCGGTCAGAAGGCCCACTTCGGCCGCCGCGTCGCACCCCGCCGCGGCGCGGGGGCGCTGGTGGCCGCCGTGCTCGTGACGGCCGTCCTCGGGCTCGCGGGGGCGTGCGGCCCCACGACCGAGACCTGCACGCCGCGCACCGTGGTCGCCGCCGACGGCAGCACCACGACCGAGCAGGACTGCGTGCGGCGGTCCGTGTTCGGCAGCGGCGGCGTGGGCAAGTGAGCACGTCCGCACACCCCTGGCGCACCACGACGAAGGAGAACCACGCGTGATCACCGATCTGCTCTCGACCGTCCTCTACTCGGTCCTCGGCATCGTCCTGCTGCTCGTGACCATCGTGGTGGTGAACAAGGTCTTCCGGCTGAACCTGCACCGCGAGCTGGTCGAGGAGCACAACGTCGCGTTCGGCATCCTCATCGCGGGCGTCGCGGTGGCGATCGGCATCATCATCGCGGGCGTCATCGGCTCCTGACGGGACGCGCGTGGACCTCGAGGAGCGGGCACCGGTGACGGACCCGCCGCCGCCGGTGAGCGGGCGGACGATGGACCGGCCCACGGTCTTCGCCGCCGCGCTGCTCGTCGCGGTCGGCGGCATCGTCTACGAGCTCATCCTCGGCACGGCGGCGTCCTACCTGGTCGGCGACTCGGTCGTCGCGTTCTCGGTGGCCACCGGCGTCACGCTGTTCGGCATGGGGCTCGGCTCGCTCCTGGCGCCGCAGCTGCCGGGGCCGTCGGGCATCGCGTTCGTCCGCAACGAGCTGGTGCTCGGCCTGGTCGGCGGGTCGTCGGTGCTCGTGCTCTTCTGGGCCTACGGGTCGACGTCGCTGTACTGGCCGGTGTTCGTCCTGCTCGCGCTGGCGATCGGCGTCGGGATCGGCGTCGAGATCCCGCTGCTGGTGGCCCTGCTCAAGGAGCACGGCCGCGACTCGTCGGTCGGGCTGCTGTCGAAGGTGCTGGCGCTGGACTACCTCGGGGCGCTGCTGGCGTCCCTGCTGTTCCCGTTCGTGCTGCTGCCGACCCTCGGCCTGGTCCGCACCGCGCTCGCCGTCGCGGTCCTCAACGTGGGCGTCGCGCTGTTCATGCTCGCCCGCATGGGCCACCACCCGCGGTGGACGTGGTCGACGTCGTCGGCGCTGGTCGCGCTGGTCGCGGTGTTCGCGGTGTCGTCGGGTGTCGAGGCGGCGCTGAGCACGCGGCTCTACGAGGACCCGGTGGTCGCCGCGACCACGTCCCGGTACCAGAAGCTCGTCGTGACGGACTACCAGGGCGACGTGCGGCTCTACCTCGACGACCAGCTGCAGTTCTCGTCGGCCGACGAGGCGAGGTACCACGAGACCCTCGCGCACGCGACGCTGACGTCGGTCGCGGCACCGGCGTCGGTGGCGGTCCTCGGCGGGGGTGACGGGCTGCTCGCGCGCGAGGTGCTGCGCTACCCGTCGGTGCAGGAGGTCGTCGTGGTGGACCTCGACCCCGCGGTCACGGACCTCGCGCGCGACAACCGGCTGGTCCGCGACCTCAACGAGGGGTCGCTGGACGACCCGCGCGTCACCGTGGTCAACGCCGACGCGTTCGGCTGGATGCGCGGGACCGACGCGACCTTCGACGCCGTGCTCGTCGACCTGGTGGACCCGTCGAACGAGCGCGTGGCCAAGTTGTACTCGGTCGAGTTCTACGCGGCGGTCGCCGCCCACCTGCGGCCCGGGGGCGTGCTGGCGACCCAGGCGACGTCGACCTTCTTCACGCCGCACGCGTTCTGGCAGGTCGTCGCGACGCTCGAGGCGGGCGGCCCGGGACGCACGGTCGTGCCGCTGAGCGTCAACGTCCCGTCGTTCGGTGAGTGGGGCTTCGCGCTCAGCCTGCCGGGAGACGGGTCGTCGCTGCTCACGCGCACGCCCCTGCCCGACGGCCTGCGGTTCCACGACGCGACGTCGCTGGGCGCCACGACGCGGCTGCCGGGCGACCTGCCACCGCGCGACGCCGAGCCGTCGACCCTCCTGTCACCCCGGATCCACACGACCTACCAGGGCGACATGCAGCACTGGCGGTACTGACCGCAGGACGCCGCCGGGCTACGCGTCCGTCACCTCGCCGACCGCCAGCGGACTGTCCAGCCCCACCACGCCCAGCTCGACGCGCGCGATCCCGTCCACCGGCAGCGCCGACGACGCCCCCAGGCCGGCCGCGGTCCGCTCGCCCGTGCTCGTCCACGTCGCGACCACCGACCGCTGCCCGTCCGGGCCGACGAGCACCAGCTCGTACACGCCCTCGGGCAGCTCGGCCGCCTCGTACGCGCACGTCCAGTCGAGTCGCGTGCCCCACCGGGCGGGCGCGAGCGTGAGGTCGGCGCTGACCCCCGACCCGCCGACCGGCGCGAGGGCGACCGTGCGCGCCCCGGCCGCGACCGCCGCCGGGCTGGAGGCGGCCGCCGTCGGGCGTGACGCCGTGGCGGCCGTCACCGCCGCACCCGTCGCACCGGCGAGGACGACGAGCGCGGCCGCGGCGCCCGCGAGCGCGAGCCGGCCCCGGCCGCGCCGCTGCCGCGCCGCCTCGGCGACGCGCGCCAGCGGGACGACGTCGGCCACGGGCGCGTCCGGCGCACCCGCCTGCGGCACCATGCTCAGCAGCGCCGGCATCCCCGCGAGCTCGCCGACCGCCGCCCGGCACGCGTCGCACCCGGCCAGGTGCTCCTCGAACTCGCGCCGCTCGGCCGGTGCGAGCGCGCCCAGCACGTACGCGGCGTCCCAGTCGCGGTACGGGTCGGTGCTCATGACGTCACTCCCCTCTCCTGCAGCGCCAGGCGCAGCGCGCGCAGCGCGTAGTGCAGCCGCGACTTCACGGTCCCGGGCGGGATGCCGTGCTCGGCGGCGAGCTCGGCGACCGAGCGCCCGCCGTAGTAGGCGCCGACGACGACCGCGCGGTGGTCGGGCGACAGCGCGTCGAGCGCGTCGGCGACCAGCCAGCGGTCGAGCACGGCCTGCGTCGTGTCACCGGCGTCCGTCTCGGGCGGGGCGTCGGACGGCGTCTCGTGGCGGCGGTGGGCGCTGCGCGCGTCGTCGACGACGAGGTTGCGCGCGACCGTGAACAGCCAGGCCCGCACCGACGGCTCGGGTCGCGTCAGCACCTCGGGGTGCCGCCACGCCCGCAGCAGGGTCTCCTGCACGACGTCGGGCGCGCGGGCGGGGTCGGTGAGGCGTGCCACGTAACGGTGCAGCGCCGCGGCGTGCGCGGCGTGCGTGGCGTGCAGCAGCGCGTCGGCACCACCGTCGACCTCACCCGTCACGTCGCCACCTCCGCCGTCGGACCGTGCCCGGACCTCGCGCCCTCAGGACGCCGTCAGCCGCAGGTCGAACTCGACGGCTCCGGTGTCCTCGACGGTGACGAACCCGAGCGAGGGCGCCTCGATGCCGAAGTCCGCGAACGTCACCGGCACCGAGCCCACCACCTGCACGGTGTCACCCGAGGCTGCGACCTGCGCGTCGACGGTGACCTGCTGGGTCACGTCGCGGATCGTCAGGTCACCGGTCAGCTGCACGTCGCTCGCACCGTCTCCCAGGTCGGCGGGCTCGGTGAGCGTGAACGTCGCCGTCGGGAAGTCGCGCACCTGGACGGCCTGGTCGCGGAAATACGTGTCGCGCGGCGGCTGGTCGGTCGCGATGCTCGCCATGTCGACCTCGATCTCGCCGGCCGTGAGGCTGCCGCCCTCGACGGTGACGGTGCCCGTGACCTGCTCGGTGCGTCCGGTGACCGTCACGTCCTGCCCGCGCAGGACCTCCTCGAGGCGGTAGCCGGCGAAGGACCCGTCGCTGACGGTCCACGTGCCGTCGGTCGCCTCCACCGGGTCCGCGGCCGCGCTCGCCTCGAGCGTCGGTGCCGCGTCGGCCCGGCTGTTGCCCCAGTCGGCGTACAGGCCTGGTCCGACGACCACCGCCACCACCGCGAGCACCACGGCGACCGCACCGACCCCTGCCCACACCTTGGCGTTCCGACTCATCGCTCCCACTCCTCCCACCCCCTGCCACGCCCCGTCCGGAGCCCTTCACCATCAAGACGACAGGCAGGACGAAAAGGTTCACCGACCGACGCGGCTCGTGGGCGGCCTACGGGACACCTGATGTCCCGAACCCCGCCCGCTACGGCTCCTGACCCACCGCGCGCTGCATCAGCACCACCTCGAACCCCGGGCGGTCGGTGACGCCGACCGGCTCGAAGCCCCACGCCCGGTACACGTCGTCCAGGTGCGGGTTCGACGCGCGGTGGTCGAGCCGCAGCCACGTCGCACCCGCCGCGCGCGCCCGCTCCCCCGCCCACTCGACGAGCGCCCGCCCGAGCCCGGTGCCCGACGCCCGGCGGTCGACCATCAGCCCGTGCACGTACAGCGCGGGCGCGTCGTCGTCGCCCCAGTACTCGGGGTCCGTGCCGATGACGCGGACGCTGCCGAGCAGCCCCGCGTCGTCGCGGACCACCCACCACTGACCGTCGGCCACCTGCGCCGCGATGCGCCCGGCCGGCACGGACCCGGCGGGCCACTGGTCGATGCCGCGCGCGGCCATCCAGTCCTCGAGCGAGCGGCGCAGCGCGTGGATCGCGGGCGCGTCGGCGGCGGTGGCCTGCTGGGGTTCGACGTCCACGGCAGCCGACGGTACCGGTGCCGCGGGCCGGGCGCCGCGCGTCACGACGTCAGCGCGCGTCCTCCAGGACGTCACGCAGCCGCGCGAGGTCGGCGCGCACCAGGGCCTCGTCGCGCGCGAGCTCGGCGTCCGTCATGCCGGGCGCGCGGCGCAGCGTGAAGACGACGTCGCACGCGTCCGGGCCGTCGGCGACGACGCGCATCGGCACGTGCACGACCAGCCCCGACGGTGTCACGACCTCGTGGTCCAGGACCCCGAGGTCGTTGCGCGGCGCGAACGTCACGCGGGCGCGGCCCTGCGGCGTCACGACGAACCACTGCCCGTCGGCCTCCTCGACCTGCGTCCCCAGGCCGGGCGCCCAGCGCGGCAGGTTGGCCGGCACGGACGCGAACGCGTAGACGTCCGCCGCGGGGCGCGCGACCCGCACGCCGAGGTGCAGGGTGTCGGTGCTCATCCGGCGATGCTGCCAGACGGCACCGACACCCCGCCGTCAGCCGGCCGCGTGCTCCTCGAGGAACGCGTCGACCGCCGCGTGGTAGGCGTCGGGCTGGTCGCGGCGCACGCAGTGCCCCGCCCCCGGGACCACGACCGTGCGCACCAGCGGGTTGTCGAACCCGTCGGGCCGCGGTGCCATCGGCGCGTCCTCGGGCAGGACGAGCAGCGTCGGCACCTGCAGGGCACCGAACGCCTCCTCCCAGGCCGCGTCACCCAGGAAGAGCCCGAGCCGCAGGTACTCCTGGTCGACGTCCGCGCGGGTGGCCGCCCACGCCTGGATCTCGGTCTCGCTCCAGGGCGTCTCGCGGCGCATGCGCGCGATCTCGGCGTCGCGGTCCGCGATGACCACGTGCGTGTGACCGAGCAGCATCGCCGAGAAGTCGGGGTCGGGCGTGCGTGCGCCGGTCGGCCTGGCCGGGTCCTCGACCACCAGCGCCCGGACGCGCTCCGGGCGCGCGAGCGCCGCGCGCAGCGCGATCAGCCCGCCGAGCGAGTGCCCCACGAGGGCGACGGGCCCCGGCTGGGCGTCGAGCAGCGCGACGACGTCGGCCAGCATGACCTCGGGCGCCTGCGGCAGCTGCTCGGGCGTGAAGCGCGGGGACGAGCCGTGCCCCCGCAGGTCGGGTGCGAGGACGTCGTACCGGTCGCCCCAGTGCGCGAGGAGGTCGGGCCACGTGGTCCCGGAGTCGGTCACGCCGTGGAGCAGGACGACCGTCGGGGCGTCGGGGTTCCCCAAGCGGTGGACGGCCAGCGTGCCCGTCGCGTCGGCGGCGCTCACAGACCCAGCTCCAGACGGACGGTGGTGTACGACCGCGCGGGCAGGTCGACCTCGAGGCCGAGCGCGTGCCGGCGGACGCCGCCGTGCGCGACCGGCGCGACCGCGTCCGGATGGTCGGGGCTGTTGTGCGTCTGGATGGTCGGTGCCGTCAGCACGCGGGCGTCGAACCCGGTCACGGCCGCGCCGCGCAGGTCGAGCACGACGGACGTCGGGGCGTCGGCGTCGAGGTTCGACAGCGACACCAGCGCCGTGCCGTCCTTGGTCGACGCGGACATCGACAGCATCGGCACGGCCTTGCCCTCGACCTCACGCGTCGGGACCTCGCCCTTGACGTGGACCGCGAGCGACGACGCGTCGTGGTGGCCGGTGTTCATCTCGAACACGTGGTAGGTCGGCGTCAGGACGAGCGCACCCGAGTCGGGGTCCGTGAGGATCATCGCCTGCAGCACGTTGACGGTCTGCGCGATGTTCGCCATCGAGATGCGGTGCGCGTACCGGTGGAACGTGTCGAAGTGCGTGCTCGCGACCAGCGCGTCGCGCAGGGTGTTCTGCTGGTACAGGAAGCCGGGGTTGGTCCCCTCCTCGACGTCCCACCACGTGCCCCACTCGTCGACGACGAGGCCGATGCGGTGCTCGGGGTCGTAGGCGTCCATGACGTTGGCGTGCCCACGGACGAGCTCCTCCATCTTGTGGGCGCGGCGCATCGTGACGTACCAGTCGTCGGTGTCGAACGCCGTCGCGTGGCCCTTGACGCTCCAGTCGCCGGACATCGTGTAGTAGTGCAGCGAGATGCCCTGGAAGAAGCCGCGCGGGTCGCACCCGCAGCCGAGCTTCTGCGAGACCTTCATGAGGGCCTCGGTCCACGCGTAGTCCTCCGCGTTGGCGCCGGCGGCGATCTTGTAGACGGTGTTGCCGCCGTGGTTGCGCACGTACGTCGCGTACTGGCGGGCCAGGTCGGCGTAGTGCTCCGCCGTCATGTTGCCGCCGCAGCCCCACGGCTCGTTGCCGATGCCGAAGAACGGGACCTTCCACGGCTCGTCGCGGCCGTTGGCACGGCGCAGCGCGGCCATGGGCGAGTCGTCGGCGCGCGTGAGGTACTCGACCCACTCGCTCATCTCCCGGACCGTGCCGGAGCCGACGTTGCCGTTGACGTACGGCTCGGCGCCGAGCATCTCGCACAGGTCCATGAACTCGTGCGTGCCGAACGAGTTGTCCTCGACGACGTCGCCCCAGTGCGAGTTGACCATGCGGGGTCGCTGGTCGCGCGGCCCGATCCCGTCGCGCCAGTGGTAGTCGTCGGCGAAGCAGCCGCCGGGCCAGCGCAGGTTCGGGATCCTGAGGCCCCGCAGGGCCTCCACCACGTCGGTGCGGATGCCGCGGACGTTCGGGACCTCGGAGTCCTCGCCGACCCAGAAGCCGCCGTAGATGCAGCGGCCGAGGTGCTCGGCGAAGTGGCCGTACACGTGGCGGCTGATCGTCGGCCCGGGCAGGTCGAGGTCGATGACAGCAGTCAGGGAAGACACGGGGGTCCCTTCGGTGATCGGTGCCGGGCGTCGGCGTTGACGCTCCCGCAGGCGGGGCGCCGTGGTCACGAAGGGCCCATACCCTCGTCGTCGAGGGCATGTTTATCGTTACATGCGGCGCACCCTGACCTTCGGGCACGGATTCTCGAATGTCAAGCACGAACCCGCGCCGCAGGGGGGTCCGCGTCCGTAGGGTAGCGACATGCCCACACTCAAGGACGTCGCGAAGGCCTCGGGCGTCTCGGTCATGACGGTCTCGAACGTCGTCAACGGCCGGCCGCGCGTCAGCGAGGCCACGCGCCAGCGCGTGCTCGCGGCGGTCGACGAGCTGGGCTACCAGGTCAACCTCACCGCGCGCAGCCTCCGGGCCGGACGCAGCGGCACGATCGCGCTGTCCATCCCGCGGGTCGACCACCCCTACTTCGCCGAGCTCGCCGCCGCGGTCACCGACGCGCTGCGGCCCGGCGGCCGGCACCTCGTGGTCGAGCAGACGGGCGCCAGCCGCGAGGGCGAGCTCAGTGCGCTCTCGCAGGCGCGGCTGCAGATGTACGACGGCGTGCTGCTGTCCGTCGTCGGCCTCAAGGACTCCGAGGTCGCCCGCCTCAACGGCGACATGCCGCTCGTGCTGCTCGGCGAGGAGCCCATGCCCACCGGGCGCGACCACGTCCAGCTCGGCAACTTCGAGGGCGCGCAGCTCGCCACCGCGCACCTCATCGAGCGGGGCGCGCGCCGCATCGCGATCGTCGGCGGCACGGTCGACCCCACGCACACGGGGATGGTCGGCGTGCGCACCGCCGGGTGGCGCGCCGCGCACACCGCCGCCGGCCTCGTCGCCGACGACCGGCTCGTGCTGCCGCCCGCGCACTTCGCCATGGCGGAGAGCCGCGAGATGATCCGGACGGCGCTCGCCGACGGCCTGGACATCGACGGCGTCTTCGCCGTGACCGACCAGGTCGCGATCGGCGTCATGGCGGGCCTGCACGACTGCGGCCTGCGCGTCCCGGAGCACGTCCAGGTGGTCGGGTTCGACGACCTGGACGTCAGCGAGCACCTCGTGCCGGGCCTCACGACCGTCGACCCGCGCATGGACCTCGTCGTCGCCGAGTCGCTGCGGCTGCTGGACCGCCGCATGTCCGGCGAGGAGTTCTCGGCGGAGCACCTGGTCATGCCCGTGCGGCTCGTCGTCCGGGGGACGACGCGCTGACGCGTCGGGGCGTCGCGCCTCAGGCGCAGTAGTCGCAGTTGCCCGTGCCGGCGAGCGTCATGTGGCAGGTGGGGCACACGGGGGCGACGCGCTCGGGCTCGGCCGACGACCGGCGCGGCTTGGCCGCGGGCGCGCGACGCTGCGGCGCGCGGGCCGCACGCACGGGCGCCGCCACGGGGCCGCCGCCGGGCTGGGTCACGTCGAAGCCGCGCTTGCGCAGGATCGCCGCGGCGCTCGACAGGCTGCCGTTGAGGTCGTCGGGTGTCGCGAGGCGTCCCGTCGCGAAGCGGTGGGCGACCCCGACGACGGCCGGCAGGTCGTAGTCGCGGCCCTCGTGCTGCACGGTCCACTCGGCCTGCGGCACGAACCCGTACACCGCGAGGAAGTCGTCACCGCCGCGGCGGTCGTACTCCTCGATCGCCTGGAGGACGTGCTGACGCGCTACGGAGGAGAAGGTGGCCACGTTCACGAGCCTACGTCTCCTGCCACGCGCCCGAGTCCGCCCAGCGGGTGTCCGGACGTGACAGCGGGCACGGTCCGAGGGGACCGTGCCCGCTGCGTAGGTCGAGCCGTGCTCAGCCGGTCAGGAGGCCGAGCAGCTCACCGTCGGCCACGTCCAGGTGCCACCGTGCTGGACGGTGAAGCCGAACGCGGCGGTCTGGCCGTTGGCCAGCGCACCGCTGCCGCTCGGCCGCATCACCATGACGTTGGCCGAGGGCCAGGTCGGGGTGCCGCTCCAGGTGGCGGTGATGCGCTGGGGGCTGCGGGTGGTGACCGTCGCCGTCCAGCTGTTGATGTTGCCGTTGGCGCGGATCGTCACGACCCCGTTGAAGCGGTCGCTCCACTTCTCGCCCTCGGAGTACGTCGCCGTGCAGGTGCCACCGCTGGTGGGCGGGGGCGTCGTCGGGTTGGCCGTCGGCTGCGAGGTCGGCTGCGAGGTCGGCTGCTGCGTCGGCTGCGTCGTGGTGCCGCCCGGGGTGGCACGGACGCCGCCCGCGTTCAGCGCGTTGAGCGTGGACGTGTACGCGGCCTTCTTGTTGCCCGAGCCGTCGAACAGCAGCGGCGTGCCCGAGGCGCGCCACGAGTCGCTGTCCTTGACGCCCCACACCGTGATGCCGGTGCAGCGGGCGACCGAGAGGCAGGCCTGGACGATGCCCTGGAACTGCTGGGCCTGGCCCGAGCCGGAGCCCTCGATGTCGAGCTCGGTGATCTGCACGTCGACGCCGAGGGCGGCGAAGTTGCCGAGCGTGGTGTGGTAGTTCGACGGGACCGGGTTGCCCGAGTTGAAGTGCGCCTGGAAGCCGACGCAGTCGATCGGGACGCCGCGGGCCTTGAAGTCCTTGACCATGTTGTAGACGCCCTGCGTCTTGGCGTGGGACCAGTTGTCGGTGTTGTAGTCGTTGTAGCAGAGCTTGGCGTTCGGGTCGGCGGCGCGGGCGGCGCGGAACGCGGCCTCGATCCAGTCGTTGCCGGTGCGCTGCAGGTTGGAGTCGCGACGTCCGCCGGAGCTGCCGTCGGCGTAGGCCTCGTTGACGACGTCCCAGCTGTGGATCTTGCCCTTGTAGTAGGTCGCCACCCTGGTCACGTGGTTGAGCATCGCGTTGCGCAGGGTGGTGCCGGACATGTTCTGCATCCAGCCCGGCTGCTGCGAGTGCCATGCGAGGGCGTGCCCACGGACCTGCTTGCCGTTGGAACGTGCCCAGTTCACGATCTGGTCGCCGGACGAGAAGTTGAACTGGTTCTGCGACGGCTCCGTCGCGTCCATCTTCATCTCGTTCTCGGCCGTGATCATGTTGAACTCACGGTTGACGATGGTCATCGTGCCGGAGTTGTTGAGGTAGTGGCCGGCCATCGCGGTACCGAAGTACCGGTTGGTCTCGGCGGCGGCGGCCTGCAGCGTGCTGCCGGCGGCCTGGGCGGGCACCGCGAGCGCGATGATCACGGCGGCGGCGGTGAGGCCGCCTGCGGCGGCGAGACGCCCGCGGCGGTGCCTCTGGTGTGGGGTCGTCATCGATCCCTCTCCTTCGTGTGGACGGTCCGGTTTCCACCGGTGAGGAAAGGTCCTCCCTCACCAGGACGGACGTCAATGGACAAAGCGGGCATCGCAACTTTCGAGCGTAGATCGAATCGATTTGACACCCGCGCGGATGACGTTCTCGCAGATGGACGGGTGACGGCTGCTGCGAACTCGTCCACGAGCTGCCCGACGTGGCAACCGTTGGCCGCCGTCAGGCTCGAAACTTGCGACGAGACATGGGACGAACGTCCGTCGCGGACGCGGACGCGGTCGCGGATGCGGACACGGCCGGTCCCGCCGATAGTGGACCGGGCACGAGCCGTCCCACCGGGCGGCCGACGAACCCGAGCAGCAGGAGCGTCCTCGTGACCGACAACCCCGTCCAGCCCGGCGCCCCGGGCTCCGCACCCGCACCCCTGGCGGAGCCCACCGAACCGCGCGAGCCCCTACCCCCCAAGGACGCGAGCGACGGTCCCGCCGCGGTCTCGCCCACCGGCCGGCCGTGGGGCGGCGACCCCGCGACCCGCTCGCAGGAGGGCGCCTTCCTCACCACCGCCAGCGGTGCCCCGCTGCGCGACACCGACCACTCGCTCAAGGCCGGCCGCCGCGGCCCCACGCTGCTGCAGGACCACCACCTGCGCGAGAAGATCACGCACTTCGACCACGAGCGGATCCCCGAGCGCGTCGTGCACGCGCGCGGCGCGGCCGCCCACGGGCGCTTCGAGTCCTACGGGACGGCCGCGAGGCTGACGTGCGCCCAGTTCCTGCAGCCCGACGTCACGACGCCGGTGTTCGTCCGGTTCTCGACGGTCGTCGGCTCACGCGGCTCGGCGGACACCGTGCGCGACACCCGCGGGTTCGCGACGAAGTTCTACACGTCCGAGGGCACGTTCGACCTGGTCGGCAACAACATCCCGGTGTTCTTCATCCAGGACGCGATCAAGTTCCCCGACGTCATCCACGCCGTGAAGCCGCACCCGGACATCGAGATCCCGCAGGCGCAGTCGGCGCACGACACGTTCTGGGACTTCGTGTCGCTGCACACCGAGGCGCAGCACCACACCATGTGGAACATGTCCGACCGCGGCATCCCGCGCTCGTACCGCACGATGGAGGGCTTCGGGGTCCACACGTTCCGGCTCGTCGCGGACGACGGGTCGACGTCGCTGGTGAAGTTCCACTGGAAGCCGAAGCTCGGCGTGCACTCCCAGACGTGGGAGGAGGCGCAGCTCACCGCGGGCACCGACCCGGACTTCCACCGCCGCGACCTGGCGCTGGCCATCGAGCACGGCGCGTACCCGCAGTGGGAGCTCGGCGTCCAGGTGTTCCCCGACACCGAGGAGCAGGTGTTCGAGGGCATCGACCTGCTCGACCCGACCAAGCTGGTCCCCGAGGAGCTCGCGCCCGTGCAGCCGATCGGGCTGCTGACGCTCGACGCCAACCCGCGCAACTACTTCGCCGAGACCGAGCAGGTCGCGTTCCACGTCGGGCACCTCGTGCGCGGCATCGACGTCACCGACGACCCGCTGCTGCAGGGCCGTCTGTTCTCGTACCTCGACACCCAGCTCAGCCGGCTCGGCGGGCCCAACTTCGAGCAGCTGCCCATCAACCGCCCGCACGCCCCGGTCAACGACATGCTGCGCGACGGCATGCACCAGACCGCCGACCACATCGGCGTCGCGCCGTACAAGCCGAACTCGCTGGACGGCGGGTGCCCGTTCCACGCGGGCGCCGACCTCGCGTTCATCGACGTGCCGGCCAAGGTGGCCGAGGGCGTCAAGGAGCGCGCGAAGCCCGCCTCCTACGACGACCACTACAGCCAGGTGCGCATGTTCTGGCGCAGCCTGACGCCGGTCGAGCAGGCGCACACCGCGCGGGCGTACACGTTCGAGCTCGGCAAGTGCTTCGAGCAGGCGGTCAAGGAGCGGCAGCTGCTGGCGCTGGCCAACATCGACGCCGGGCTGTGCGCGACCGTCGCCGCAGGCCTGGGCCTGCCGGCACCCGAGCCGACCGTGCAGGTCCCCGACGTCCAGCCCAGCCCGACGCTGTCGCAGGTCGGCAAGCAGTGGCCCGTCGACGGTCGCGTGGTGGGGCTCGTCGCGGACCCGACGACCGACCTCGGCGTCCTCACCGCGGTCCGGGACGCGCTCGACGCCGCGGGGGTGCTGCCGCTGGTGGTGGCGCCGCACGGTGGTCCGCTCGACCCGGCGCGTCCCGACGTCGTCGCGCAGCGCACCTGGCTGACGGCCGCGTCGCCGGAGTTCGACGCGCTCGTCCTGCTGGGTGCCGCGGCCCCGGCGCCGGACGCGCAGCCGTCCTTCGACGCCAAGGCCGGCGGCCCGGGCGGGGCCGTCGACCCGCGGGTCGTCCTGCTGGTCCAGCAGGCGTACCGGCACGCCAAGTCGGTCGCCGCCGTGCCGTCAGCCGCCGGCGTCCTGGACGCGTCGGGCGTGGACCCGCAGGCGCCGGGCGTGCTCGTCGCCGACGACGCGACGACCATCGCCGAGACCCTGCTCGCGCAGCTCGCGCTGCACCGCGCGTGGGAGAGGTTCCCGGCAGCGGTCGTGTGACGTCCCGGGCCGCGCGCCCCCCCCCCCCCCGGCG